>CAZDOK010000046.1:0-1507 GCA_964507025.1 uncultured Anaerolineaceae bacterium | reverse complement strand
CCCCGCAGCGGCTGACCATCGAGTTCCAGCCCAACACCGCCACCCGCGGCGAAGTCCGCTTCTATCTCGACGACGACCTCGTGGCCAGACACACCCTCACCTTCACCTCCGCCACCGAGATGCAAGTCATCCTCGGAGTGAAGGACGGCGGCGCGTCAGAAGTGGAGACGGTGAATGTGGATTATGCGGCGTGCTACCAGATGAGATGAATGGATTGCGGATTGCGGATTGCGGATTTTACAAACCTTCTTTTCCCTAACCTCTAACCTCTACTCTCTAACCTCATGCCAATCAACTACCAACAACTTCATCGTTTCTACCAACTCGACGCGCGGCGCACGTGCGAAGATCTCTTGGAGGGTCTTCGGGCGGGGCATCTGCGTGGGGAGGAGCTTTCGCTGCGCGGGCTGTTTGAGGCGCTGGTCGAGGATGGCCGCGAGCTGCTGCGGCTGCTCGATCCGCGGCAGTCGGGGGGCGCGAGCCTGGTCGAAGCGGCCGGGGCGGTCGATACTTCGGCCTTCTCGAACATCACCGGGCAGATCGTGTACTCGAAAGCCCTGGAGGCGTTTCGCGACCCCGCTTTCCTCTGGCCGCAACTGGTCGAGACGGTTCCCACGCAGCTTTCGGGCGAGAAGATCCCGGGCCTGGGCCGGATGGGCGACCAGGCCGAGACGGTCGCCGAGGGGCAGCCGTATCCGCTGGCGGGCTTGAGCGAAGAGTATGTCGAAACGCCCGAGACCGAGAAGCGCGGGTTCATCGTCCCGGTGACGAAGGAGGCGATCTTCTTCGACCGCACCGGGCTGGTGCTCCGCCGGGCGGCCGAGGTCGCCCACTGGCTGGGCGTGAACAAGGAGAAGCGGGTGCTGGACGTGGTGCTGGGGCTGGAGAACCCGTACCGGCGCAACGGCGAGGCCAGCAACACCTACCTCGCCTCCGGAGCGTGGGTGAATGTGAAGACCGGCAACGCCCTGGCCGACTGGACGAGCATCGAAGCGGCCGAGTTGCTGTTCGACGGGATGAGCGACCCCCATACTGGCGAACCCGTGGCGGTCATGCCGGGCACGCTCATCGTCCCGTCGGCCCTCAAGCACACGGCCCGGCGGATCGTGCGGGCGGTGTCGATCACCCACGTCGATAACACGGTGGACGCTGACACGGTGCGCACGACCTCGGCCAACCCGCTCGACGATTACCGCATCCTCTCCAGCCCCTACGTGAAGCAGGCCACCGAGAGCGACAGCACGTGGTTCGTCGGCGAGCCGCGGCGCGCCTTCGCCTACATGGAGAACTGGCCGCTGACCGTGACCCAGGCGCCCGACAACAGCGAAGCCGACTTCACCCGCGACATCGTCGCCCGGTTCAAAGTCAGCGAGCGCGGCGCCGCCGCCGTCCTGGAGCCGCGCCGCATGGTCAAATGCACCACGTAACGCCCAACCCAAAAAGCGGAAGGCCGCGCCCCAGCGCGGCCTTCCGCCCCCCGTCGCCCTCTCCGGCCGTCCTCCTCTAT
>CAZDOK010000045.1:0-1528 GCA_964507025.1 uncultured Anaerolineaceae bacterium | reverse complement strand
TCGCCGATCATCGCGATCGGCTCGATCACGCCGGCGTTGTTCACGAGGATGTCGATTCGGCCGCGGCTGGACATGGTCGCCTCGACCAGGGCGTTGACGTCGTCGACCTTCGCCACGTCGCACGCGAAAGCAGTGGCGCTTCCGCCGGCTTCGGCGATTTCTGCCGCCACGGCCCGTCCGGCGTCCAAGGACCTGGAGGCCACGACAACGTGTACTCCGCGGCTCCCCAGCTCGAGCGCGATGGCGCGGCCGAGCCCCCTGTTGGCTCCCGTGACGATCGCTACTCGCTGGAACATGTGCTTGCTGATCTCCTCCCGCAACAGCGTATCGGCCGGGTCCCTGGCGCTTCTTCCGCCGGAGACTCGCCCATCTCCCCATACCCGCGGGGGGCCAGGGAGGCCGGCTCGCGGGCACGACCGGCAACGTCGACTAGCTCCCTCACTCACCCACCCAAGTCACGCCCAGCATCTCCGCACTCAACTCCCAGTACCGTCTCGCGACCTCCGGGTCGTAAGCCAGTTTGTGGGTCCTGCTGACGGTCAGGGCGGGTCCGTAGAACTCCCCCGATAGCCACGCGTCCCCCGGCCGACCGGCGATGAAGTGCGCCAACCTGGCGCCTCCCTTGTCACTCGCATCGAGGAACCTGTTGAGGAACGTGTGGTACATCCACCGGGTGGCGCCCGTGACATCGGCTCCGAAGTTGGTCGCGACGCCCCCCGGGTGGACCGCCACCGCCGAGAGTCCGCGGGCGTTGAACCGCCTGTGCAACTCCTTGGCGAACAGCACGTTGCCGAGCTTGGTGTTCCCGTACGCTCTCATAGAGCGGAACCCGGTGACGCCGTTGAGGTCCTCCAGGTCGAGCCGCGCGTAGACCCGAGCCGCGATGCTGGACGTGTTGACGACCGACGCTCGGCTCGCGAGCAGCCGCTCGATCAGCAGGTTGGTCAGCAGGTACGGCGCCAGGTGGTTGACCTGGAGGGTCCTCTCGAACCCGTCGGCCGTGATCACTGGACCCGCGAAAACGCCGCCCGCGTTGTTGGCGAGGACGTCGATGCGCTCGAGCGTGTCGAGGAGGATGGCAACGAGTTGGCGGACTTCATCGAGACGCTCGAAGTCGCAGACGTGATACTCGGCCCCTACCTGCTCGGCCACCGCCTTGGTCTTGGTTGGCGAGCGCCCGACCAGCACCAGCCGCACCTCATCCGAGGCAAGGAGACGCGCTGCAGCCGCACCGATGCCGTCGCTGGCACCGGTGATGACGACGGTGCGCCTGCGCTTCCCCTCAGCGCCGGCTTCGAGCGCACTAACCACAGACTCCGCCGAGAATCCTCATGGCTCTCCCCGGAGTCGAGTATGACCCCCGGGGGCCGCCAAGCTTCTGCTCCGGTCTCGCGTCGTAAGCGAACCGTTCGGCGAATGGGGGTTCGTCATGCTTGGCTCCGATCCGTGTCGGGGTGCTCGACTCTCGTGGGCACTGGTCGACACCGCCGTCCTGCACTTCGAAACGAACGTGCTCGCGCCCCCTACT
>CAZDOK010000044.1:0-1688 GCA_964507025.1 uncultured Anaerolineaceae bacterium | reverse complement strand
GCTCGGAAACCTGCCATTTGATTATCAGGACAACGATAGTCCGGTTTGGGTCGAACACGGAAATTGGCGACTCGGCCGAGCGGTCATCCATCTCGGATAAAGTCGTTGAGGCTTGGATGGCCGGAGTGGCCGAGCACGAGACGGTCAGGCTGAACAAAGGGCTGGCAGCTTGAAAGTCAGGGAGCCGACTTCAAACTTGCAGACATCATCAGGCAAGTCAGGTTCGGCAGTATTGACTGGGGATTTCGGAAGCTGGACATTCCTCACGCATAGTTCAGAGCAGAGTCGAGCGACATCATTGGCGTCAGGTGTCATCCATCCGAAAGCTCCGGCGCCACTCGGCCGGCGTCACTCCGAACGCCTGCTTGAACTGCTGGCGCAGCGAGGTTGCGGTTCCGAAGCCGACCAGTTCGGCGATGCGCTCGACGGGGTGAGCACTGACCTCCAGCAGCTCCTGCGTACGCCGCATGCGTTCGGCGAGCAGCCAGTCGCCCACCGACATCCCGGTCGCCTTCTGAAAGTTGCGCGTGAAGGTGCGTCGGTTCATGCGCGTCCGTGACGCGAGCTGATCGAGCGTCTGGGCGCTGCCAAGGTTCTGGCGAAGGAAGTCCAGCAACGCGTTGATGCGGGCGTCCTGGGTGTTGACGGGGACGGGCCGCTCGATGAACTGCGCCTGGCCGCCCTCGCGATAGGTGGGTACGACCATGCGGCGCGCGACCCGGTTGGCGATGGCGCTGCCGTGGTGCTGGCGGATGAGGTAAAGGCAGCAGTCGAGGCCGGCGGCAGTGCCGGCCGAGGTGACGAGGCGATCCTCGTCGACATAGAGCGCGTTGGTGTCGAGCCGCACGCGCGGGAAGCGGGACATGAAGTCCTGCTCGTACTCCCAGTGCGTCGAGGCGCGATGCCCATCGAGCAGGCCCGCATAGGCGAGCACGTAGCTGCCCAGGCACAGCCCCACAATCTGCGCACCCCGGACATGAGCGGCCCGGAGGGCGGCGATCAGCGCGGGCGAGGGCGGCAGAGCCGGGTCGTCCCAGCCGGGCACGATGACGATGTCGGCGCTCGCCAGCGCTTCGAGCCCCGCGCCCGGGGCGACGCTCATCCCATGCGCGGCTGGAATCGGCCCGTCCTCGGCGGCACAGACGGTGAGCGAGAAGAGTTGCTCACCGGGCAGAATGTCGCCGAACAGAATGCACGGCACCGAGAGGTGAAACGGACTGAAGTTCGGGTACGCCACCACGGCAACCGAGGGCGTGGGCATGGGCTCGATTCTCCTGTGTGGATCCGATCGCCGGGCTTGAGGCGCCTGTGCCGGGGCCCCGGTGGTCCAGGGCGCAGGATCGATCAGAAATGGTAACGCTCGCCGTCCTCCGGCACGCGGACACGTTCCGGGTCGAGGCCTTTTTCTGCGATGAAGGCGCGCAGTTCCTTACGGGTCAGCATGCCGTGGTTGACCGCCTCCAGGTGGCTGGCGATCACGGTGGCCTGTGGGGCGAAACTGTAGGCGCGCTCGACGTCCTCCTGGCCCATGATGATCGAGCCTTCGAAACCCAGCACCTGGGCGTAGCCGGCGTTGAGTACGACCACGTCGGGCTGATGGCGCTGCAGCGCGGACTCGACATGCGCATTCCATACCGTGTCGCCCGCCACATACACGCGCTTGTATCCCGGGCGCTGGAAGACCACAC
>CAZDOK010000043.1:0-1772 GCA_964507025.1 uncultured Anaerolineaceae bacterium | reverse complement strand
CGCTGCTAAACGCCAGAAATGCCCCCATAGATACCCCCAGATGACTTCGCCTGGCTTTTTGGCCAGATTCCGGCAGATTTTAACGCTCTTCAGGCGCTCGCCATGCGCTGAATCGCTCCAGCGCATCGGTGCTGCCGATCAGGGCGCGCGCCCGTCGAAGTCGCTCTATTGTGCGCTCCCGTTGCTCGTCAGGTAAATCCTGCGCCCGGCGTTCGGCGTCCGCGAAGAACTCCTCGAGTCGCTTGGCTTCCGCCCAGGCATCGATGACCTGGAGCAGTTCCTCTTTGCTGTCCTTCAACGCCTTCGCGGCCTGCCGCGCCTCCTCTTCGCGACGCCAGCGCTCATACTCAGCTTCCCGGCGTTTTCGTTCGATCTCCGCCTGGCGCTCTCCTTCCTCGACGAGTCGCGCGATTTCGACCGTGGCCTTCTCCAGCTCCCGAACAATGGATGGGATCCTGCCGGACAGGTCCCGGGACGGTGTCTCTCGCCATTGCTGGGTCCAATCTGCCCGCGGGTACGGCGAGTAAGCCTGGAGACAGAGGCGCCCGGTCGGGAAGTCGTGGGTGCTCGTCCAGCCATGGTCGTGAACGTACCGGCCACGGCGCTTGGGCACGTAGTCGGTCAGTCGAACGTATTCGCCGTTCACGTACCGGGCCTCGGCGGCCTCTGACATCTCGATGACGGTGAGGCCGATTGCCACGGTGCCGATGTAGACTACCGTGCAGCGCATCGGTGACCACAGATTGTTATGGTGGTGACCTTTCCCAGGGTTCTCCCGCTCGTCGACATCCGCGCGATGGAATCGCTCCGAATTTGGCGCGATGACCACACGATGATCCCTGGCCTCGAAGGCCAGGAAAAGTTCGTTCGCAAAGGCGATAGCCTTGTCCAACCCGGTCTGGGTGACGGCCAGGTCGACGAGCAGTTTCTTGGCCGGCTTGAGGTATTTGCCGTGCCAGGAGAGACGACCTGCCTCGAACAGCGGCTTGGCTCCGCTGACCAGTGGATGCCGATCCGGAAGCTGCCGCTTTACCGTGCGCTTCCCTCGTGGCCGCTGGTCGGGTGGCTTCGGGAGGGATCGGGCCCGCTTCGGCAAGGCTCCGTCCCGCGTCCACTCGAGCGGGTCGCCCGGACGCGGTTCGGGGAGCGGCGGTTGCTTCGGCGCTTTGCCGACCGCCAGCTTCGCCCAATAGCCGCGCTCAGGCCGCGGTACGTTGAGCAGCGTGCAGACGCGGGCCATGTAGCTGGACGAGACGCCGAACCGGGCCGCCACCCGGAGCATGGGCTCGGACCAGACCATCTCGTATAGCGCTTCTCGGCTGACCGGGCCCTCGCTGCTGTCAGTCAGCGACGCCGGTACCTGCGTTGTGTCTTGTTCCTCTGTCACGATGCTCGACTGACCCCAGATCCGCCCGCCAGCGCTCATTAAGGTGGCGCGCCGCGCGGATAGATGATACAAATCCTCGGTATCTAGGGTCTACACATCGAGTATTTGTATCAATGGCAAAGCCCCGAACGCAGCGTGAGCTCGCCCAAACCCTGCTGAAGAAGCAGGGAATCATGCGCCTGCTCGAGCTGCGCGAAGCCGGCGTGACCGCGGCGACAATGAGTCGTATGGAGCGGGCCGGCGAAGTCATCCGCCTGTCGCGGGGCGTCTATCAGCTGCCAGATGCCGACCTGGACCCCAATCACAGCCTGGCGGAGGCCGCGAAGCGGGTGCCCAAGGGCATCGTGTGTCTCGTCTCGGCTCTGGCATTCCATGGCCTGACCGA
>CAZDOK010000042.1:0-1880 GCA_964507025.1 uncultured Anaerolineaceae bacterium | reverse complement strand
GAGGTGGCAGGGAAGGAGGTGGCGGCCATTATCGTCGCCGGTGTCGAGCCCCAGTCCGAGACGGTGTGGCGCCAGGCCGACCGTTACGCCGTGCCCCGCATCGCCTTCGTCAACAAGATGGACCGCACCGGCGCCGACTTCTGGCGGACGGTCGACATGATGGTCGACCGCCTGGGCGCGAACCCGGTTCCGCTCCAGATCCCGGTGGGCTCCGAGTCCGAGTTCGATGGCTGTATCGACCTCATCGAGCAGTGCTGGTGGTGGTTCGGCGGTGAAAAGGGCGACAAGCCCGAGCGCCGGGACATCCCGGACCACCTCGTCCAGGCCGCCGCCGAAGCCCGCGAGAAGCTCATCGAGGGCATCGGCAACGTCGACGATCAGATCGCCATCAGCTACCTCGAAGGCCACGACATCGGCGCGCACGAACTGAAGACCGCCGTCCGCCGGGCCACGCTCACCAACCTGGCTCACCCGGTCCTCTGCGGCTCGGCCCTGAAAAACAAGGGCGTCCAGCTGATGCTCGATGCCGTCGTCGATTACCTGCCCAGTCCAGTCGACGTCCCCGCCGTCAAGGGCATCGACCCAAAACACGGCGGCGACGTCGAACGGCACCCCGCGGACAACGAACCCCTCGCTGCCATCGCCTTCAAGATCGTCACCGACCCGTATGTCGGCCGCCTGGCCTACATCCGCGTGTACAGTGGCGTGCTCAAGGCGGGAGAATCGATCTTCAACTCCACGAAGGATGAGCGTGAGCGAATCGGCCGGCTTCTGCTGATGCACGCCAACCAGCGCGAGGAGATCCAGGAAATGGGCGCCGGCGGGATCGCCGCAGCAGTTGGCCTGAAGCAGACCTTCACGGGCGACACGCTCTGCACCCAGGACTCCCCCGTCATCCTCGAAAGCATCCAGTTCCCCGAGCCCGTCATCCGTGTCGCGCTCGAACCCAAGAGCAAGGAAGACCAGGACAAGCTGGCCACCTCGCTCGGCAAGATGGCCGAGGAAGACCCGACCTTCCACTGGACCTTCGATGAGGAAGCCGGCCAGACCATCATCTCCGGCATGGGCGAGTTGCACCTCGAAGTCATCGTCGACCGGATGAAGCGCGAACACAAAGTCGAAGCCAATGTGGGCCGGCCTCAGGTGTCCTACCGCGAAGCCATCACAAAGCCGGCGAAGGCCGAGGGCCGTTTCGTCCGCCAGTCGGGTGGCCGCGGCCAGTACGGCGTGGTCGAGCTCGAGATCGAGCCGCTGGAGCGGGGCCAGGGCTTTGTGTTTGAAAACAAGATCGTTGGTGGCTCGGTACCCAAGGAGTACATCCCGGCGGTTGGCCAGGGCGCCAAGGAAGCGCTCCAGGGCGGCATCCTTGCCGGGTACCCCGTCCTCGATGTGAAGGTGAGCCTCGTCGACGGTTCCTACCATCCGGTGGACTCATCGGAAATGGCGTTCAAGAATGCCGGTTCGATTGGTGTGAAGGAGGCGGCGAGGAAGGCCGGCCCCGTCATCCTCGAACCGATCATGAAGGTCGAAGTCCGCTGCCCGGAGGATTACTTCGGAGCGGTCGTCGGCGACATCAACTCACGCCGCGGAATGATCATGGGCAGCGACTCGATGGGCAAGACCCAGGTCGTCCACGCCATGATTCCGCTGGCCGAAACGTTCGGCTACTCCACCGAGCTCCGCTCCCTCACGCAGGGTCGCGCCAGCTACAGCATGGAGTTCGACCACTACGAAGAAGTTCCCAAGAACATCGCCGCCACGCTGACGAAGCAGGCAGCGGTCTAACCCAATACCACCTACAGGCTCCACGGAGAAAGGAACCAGGCAATGGCGAAGGCGAAATTTGAGAGGACGAAGCCCCACGTAAACGTCGGGACGAT
>CAZDOK010000041.1:0-3150 GCA_964507025.1 uncultured Anaerolineaceae bacterium | reverse complement strand
CCCATCGGCATGACCTCCGGCCACAACCGCTGGAGCATCCACACGATGAACCAGGGCAACTGGGTCATCCTGGGGACGCACCGCGGGGAGCCAGACGTGGTGGTGAACCCGGACGACGCAGCCGAACGCGGCGTCAAGGATGGCGACCTGATTCGCGTGTTCAACGACGTGAGCTCGTTCAAGAGCCGCGCCCGTGTGGCACCCAACGTGAAGCGCGGCCAGCTGGTCTCGTACAACGGCTGGGCCGGCTTCCAGTACCCCGAGTGGAGCGGCGCCAACGAAATCGAACCCGGAATGGTCAAGTGGATTGGGTTTGCGGGTGGCTATGGCCACCTGAGCCACCTGGGGGCTGAGTGGCAGCCGGTTCCTGCCGAACGCTGGACCCGTTGTGACTTCGAAAAAGCAGAGGTAGAGCAGTGAAAGTCGCGAAACTCGCCGGAACGCTGGCCGACCCGGCATCGGCCGAATGGGGCTCGGTGGATGCTGTGAGCGTCCGCCTGGCTCCGGTAGCACTGGAGGTCCAGCCGACGGAGTACATCCGTGAGGCGTGGAAGGACCGGGACTATGGCCAGACGGCCGAAGCGGCGGTGAAGGCCGCCAGCGACGGCGACCGGCTTTACATTCGCGTGGAGTGGGCCGATGACCCGGCTCCGAACCGGGAGTTCCAGGACGCGGTGAGCGCCGTCTTCCCGACCAACGGCAGCGGTGTGCTGGCCACGCTCGGCGATGACGACAAGCCGCTGGCGTTGTGGTTCTGGGAGAACGGCCGGCCGGGACCCCTGAACCTGCGTTCGCACGGGCCTGGCGTGTTCCGGAAGGAAGATAGCTCGGCCCTGGCCGCCAGGGGCGCGCTCGCGAACGGCCGGTGGAGTGTGGTGTTGAGCGGTCCCGCCAGCATCGCCGCAAAGGGGAAGGTCGGGCTGGCCGTCTGGAACGGCTCGAACGACGAACGGGCCGGACTGGCCGCGGTGAGCCGCGAGTGGCTCCCACTGGAATCGGAGTAAGGAGACACAGATGGCCGCGACAACGGATACCAAGGTTCGCCAGCTTGCCTGGGTGTACGACCTGAACAAGTGCATCGGCTGCCAGACCTGCTCGGTTGCCTGCAAAGTGCTCTGGACGCGCGACGAGGGCGAGAAGCACCAGTGGTGGATGTCGGTGAACACCATGCCCGGCCTCGGCACGCCGAAGGGCT
Organism: uncultured Anaerolineaceae bacterium; assembly: GCA_964507025.1. Taxonomy (GTDB): domain Bacteria; phylum Chloroflexota; class Dehalococcoidia; order Tepidiformales; family Tepidiformaceae; genus Amarobacter. The sequence continues at coordinate 1,955 of CAZDOK010000041.1, read as the reverse complement.
GGGAAGAGATGGGCGGTGGCTTCGACACGTCCAGCGGCAAGCCGATCCCGGGCCACCAGCCGACCCGTGACGAGTTCGGTGGCGGCTTCGACTTCAACTACCACGAGGTCTTCTACGGAGGCACCGGCGGCAAGGCCCACCTGGAGCCACAGGCACCCCGCGAGAACCGCTGGGCGATGAACTGGGACGAAGACCAGGGCGCCGGCGAGTGGCCGAACTCGTACTACTTCTACATGCCGCGCATGTGCAACCACTGCACGAACCCGGTGTGCATGACTGCCTGCCCGACCGGTGCGCTCTCCAAGGGTGACAACGGGCTCGTGCTGCGCGACGAAGAGGTTTGCATGGGCGACCGCTTCTGCATGGAAGCCTGCCCGTACAAGAAGGTCTATTTCAACTACGACCGGCATGTGGGACAGCAGTGCATCGGCTGCTTCCCCCGGATTGAGGCGGGAGTGGCGCCTGCCTGTGTACGGCAGTGCCCGGGCCGGGCTGTCTTCATTGGCTACCTCGATGACGAAGGCAGCCCGGTCCACCGGCTTGTCAAGGAATGGAAAGTCGCGCTCCCGCTGCATGCGGAAGCGGGCACGGGCCCGAACGTATTCTATGTTCCGCCGCTTGCGCCGCACCGCTTGAAGGAAGACATGAGCATCGACTACGACACGCCGCGCATTCCGCCGGAATATCTCGAATCGCTCTTTGGGCCCGGTGTGCACAGCGCCCTGGATTTGCTCAAGAGCGAGATGGACAAGGTCCGCAACGGCGGTTCCTCCGAGATGCTCAGCACGCTCATCGCCTATAAGTGGCAGGAGCTGCTCGGCCCGTTCACGGTCGACCCGGCCACGCTGACACCAAACGGCAACGGCCACTAGGGGGGATAAGCCATGTTCGTCTATTCGCTCGCCGGCCTGCAGGTCGATGGCGGCCCGATGCAGGAAACGGAGCTTCCGGACAACGAGACCACCGCGCGAACCGGCGTCTACCAGCTGCTCGCGCGCCTGACCTCGATCCCCGACCGGGACATCTACGAGGGCGCCGCAACCGGGACGTGGGGGAAGGAGCTCACCGACGCGGGCAAGCTCCTCGCCTTCCCCTTCGACTTCGGCAGCGCCGGTATCGAAGGTTCGGTGAGCCAGGAGGACTTCCAGGCGGAGTTCCTGCGCGTGTTCGAGATCGGCAACGGAGCGGGGCCAGCGGCCTCGCTCTACGGTGGCGCCTACGCAGGCGACCGGATGCAGCGCCTCGAAGAGGTTGTTCGCTTCTACGAGTACTTCGGGCTTTCGACTTCGGCTGAAGACCCGCGGCCGGCCGACCACCTGGCGACCGAGCTGGAGTTCATGAAGTACCTGACCTTCAAGGAAGCGGTGTCGTCATCGCCGCGCCTGCAGACCTCGTACCGGCGTGCGCAGCACGACTTCCTGGAGCGCCAGCTCAGCACATGGGTCCCGAGCCTCGTTGAGAAGACCCGTGCCGCGGGCACCTGGCCGTACTGGGAGTGGGTGACCGCCACCGTCGGGGGGTTTGTTGCCGCCGACGCCAACTACGTCGCGGGCGTCCTCGCCAGCTGAGGCGCCCGGAACCCGCACACAAGGTGAAGCAATGAACCCCACTACCGCTTCCCAATACCGCCAGCGATGGAGCTGGGAACGCGCCACGTTCGGAACCCACTGTCTCAACTGCCTGGCGACGTGTCCCTACCGGGTCTATTCGCGAGACGGTGAGATCCTGTTCGAAGAGCCCGCCGCAGTCTACAAGCAGATCGAGGACGGTGTCCCGGACCTGAACCCCATGAGCTGCCAGAAGGGCAGCGCATGGAGCATCCAGCTCGATTCGCCCGACCGCCTGCTCTACCCGATGCGCCGCAAGGGTGAGCGCGGTTCGGGTGAGTGGGAGCGCATCTCCTGGGAACAGGCCCTCGACGAGCAGATGGTGCAAAAACTACTGCCCCGAGTGAA
>CAZDOK010000040.1:0-3773 GCA_964507025.1 uncultured Anaerolineaceae bacterium | reverse complement strand
CGCGAAGGCAACGACCTCTGGCACGAGATGAAGGAATCGGGCGTGCTTCCGAAGATGGCCATGGTCTTCGGCCAGATGAACGAGCCTCCCGGAGTGCGCCTCCGCGTCGCGCTCACCGGCCTGACCATGGCGGAGTACTTCCGCGACGAGGAGGGCCGCGACGTCCTCTTCTTCGTCGACAACATCTACCGCTACACCCTCGCCGGCATGGAAGTGTCGGCGCTCCTCGGCCGCATGCCGTCGGCGGTGGGTTACCAGCCGACCCTCGCGACCGAGATGGGCGACCTCGAGGAGCGCATCACCTCGACGAAGAAGGGCTCGATCACATCCTTCCAGGCCATCTACGTGCCCGCCGACGACTACACAGACCCCGGCGTGGCTACCACGTTCGGCCACCTCGACGCGGTTGTGGCGCTCGAGCGCTCACTCGCGGAGCAGGCGCTCTTCCCCGCCATGGACCCGCTCACCTCGTTCTCCCGGGCACTCGAACCGCGCGTCGTCGGCCAGGAGCACTACGAGGTCGCCCGCGGAGTCCAGACGGTGCTCCAGCGCTACAAGGACCTGCAGGACATCATCGCCATCCTCGGCATCGAGGAGCTCTCCGACGAGGACAAGCTGACAGTGGCCCGCGCCCGCAAGATCCAGCGCTTCCTCACCCAGCCGATGTTCGTTGCGGAGCAGTTCACCGGTGTGGCCGGCGCCTACGTCCCGGTCCGGGAGACGATCCGCGGCTTCAAGGAGATCCTCGAGGGCCAGCACGATGGGCTGCCTGAGCAGGCCTTCTACATGGTTGGCAACATCGAAAGCGCGGTCGAAAAGGGCCGTCAGCTGGCGGAGGGCTAGGCCATGCCGCTCACGGTCGAACTCGTGACCGCGGAGCGTGTCGTCCGCGTCGAACAGGGCGTGGATGTGCTCATCGCCCCTGGCAGCGAGGGCCAGATGGCCATCCTTCCCCACCACGCCGCCCTCATGACAACGCTCGACCCGGGCGAGCTCATCATGCGGCGTGCCGGCCAGGAAGACTCGTTCTCGGTTACGGGCGGATTCCTCGAAATCCGCAATGACCGCGTGACCATCCTGGCGGATGCCGCGGAGCCTTACGAGGAGATCGACATCGCCCGCGCCGAGGAGGCCCGCCGCCGCGCCGAGGAACGCATCCGCCGCTATCGTGACCAGGCGGACCGCGATGTTGACCTCGCGCGTGCGCAGGCGTCACTCCAGCGCGCGCTCCTGCGCCTGCGTGTGGCCGACCAGCGCCGCCGGCGGACCACCGGCCGGCCACAGGTCTAGCAAGAGACCCTGGCAAGGTAGCGTATGTACGGCCCGCCGCCCGGCGGGCCGTCGCGTAGCTGGTGCCGCTGCGCCATCGCCGGGCACCACGTTCGCCCGATTGCAGTCCACGCCATAGACTGGCCTGAGCGATGACAACGCGTGGGCGCGGTGGCAAGTACGTGGTCCAGGGAGGCGTCACCCTCCGGGGGACGGTCAACATCTCCGGTGCGAAGAACCACGCCCTCGCCGCCATGTGTGCCGCGCTCCTCACCGATGAAGACGTCATCCTCACCCACGTCCCCTACATCAGCGATGTCGACAGCCTGGGCGAACTGCTGGTTAGCCTTGGCGCGGTCGTCGAACGTCTTCCCGGTGGCTCGCTGCGGTTGAATGCCGGCCGTGTGAACGTGTTCGAGGCGCCAACCGAGCTCATCTCCGAGAACCGCGCATCGTTCCAGGTGATGGGCCCGCTCCTCGCCCGCCACGGTTTCGCCTCCTCGGCCCCGCCGGGTGGCGACGTCATCGGCCAGCGGCCCATCGACGTCCACCTCTCCGGATTCGAGGCAATGGGCGCCGTGATCACCCGTGAAGGCGAGCGCTTCGTCGCCCGGGCCACTCGCGACGGTTTGGCCGGGACTCGCGTGTTCATGGACTACCCCTCGGTTTCAGGCACCCAGAACGTGATGATGGCGGCGACCCTGGCTCGCGGCCGCACCACCATCGTCAACGCCGCCACCGAGCCCGAAGTCCAGGAGCTGGCCGTGCTGCTGAACGCGATGGGCGCCCGGATCACGGGCATCGGCAGCCAGATGCTCGAGGTCGAAGGCGTCGAGCGCCTCCACGGGACGACTGGCAGGGTGATGCCCGACCGCATCGAGACTGGCACGTGGGCCATAGCGGCGGTCATGACCGGCGGCGACCTTGTGCTCCGCGATGCCCCCATCGGCGTGCTCGATGCACTCGTGCACAAGCTCCGCGCCACGGGTGCACACCTGGAAGAGAGCGAAGGCGGCCTGCGGGTCACCGCCCATGGGCCGATCCGGGCCGTCAGTTTCCAGGCACTCCCCTATCCGGGCCTGGCGACAGACCTCCATGCACCGTTCGCGGCCCTCCTCACGCAGGCCAACGGTGTCTCGATCATCCACGAACGCGTTTTCGACAACCGCATGCTCTACGTCAGCGAATTGCGGAAGATGGGCGCTGAGATCGTGAGCACGGGGTCATCGGCGATCGTTTCGGGACCAACGCTCCTGCATGGGACGCGCGTTCGCGCCCTCGATGTGCGGGCGGGCGCGGCAGTGCTTCTCGCGGCCATGGTCGCCCAGGGCACCACGATCATCGACGATGTGTATCATCTGGATCGCGGGTATGAGCACCTGGACGAGAAACTTCGTGCACTGGGCGTAGAACTGGAGCGGCACTAGATGGCAATGGAATTCCTCGCTCCCAAGAAGGCGGGTATCGACCTCGGCACCGCCAACATCCTCGTGTATGTCAAAGGCCAGGGCATCGTCGTCAACGAGCCCTCTGTCGTTGCGCGACATAACCGTGACAACGCCATCGTCGCCGTCGGCAACGAAGCCCGGGCCATGCAGGGCCGCACGCCCGGCTCCATCAGCGTCATCCGGCCCATGCGCGACGGCGTCATCGCCGACTACCTGACCACCGAAGCGATGCTCCGCTACTTCATCGGTCTCATCACCGGGCGCTTCAACCTCATCCGCCCCGAGGTCATGGTGACCGTCCCGGCTGGTGTGACCAGCGTCGAGCAGCGGGCCGTCCGCGACGCGTCCGAACAGGCCGGCGCCCGCAAGCCCGCCCACCTCGTCCCCGAGCCCCTCGCCGCTGCCATCGGCGCGCGCATCCCCATCGGCACAGCCCGCGGCAACATGGTCGTGAACATCGGAGGCGGGCGTACCGAAGCGGCGGTCATCTCGCTCTACGGCATCGTCGTCAGCGAGTCCGTCCGCATGGCCGGCGACCGCATCGACGAGGCGATCGTCGCCTACGTCCGTCGCCGCCATAACCTCATCATCGGCGACCGCACCGCCGAGGAGATCAAGATCGCCATCGGCAGCGCCCTCCCGGTCGACGAAGGCCTGGCCACCCAGGTGCGCGGCCGCGACCAGCTCAGCGGCCTCCCCAAGACCATCTCGCTCACCAGCAACGAAGTCGCCCAGTCCATCCAGGACTGCCTCGGCACCATCGTCCAGACCGTCCGCGCCGTGCTCGAAAAGACGCCGCCCGAACTCGCTGCCGACGTCATCGACCGCGGCATCGTGCTCACCGGCGGCGGCGCGCTCCTGCGCCATATGGACGAGTTGCTCACCCAGGAGACCGGCGTCCCCTGTTACGTCGCCGACAACCCGCTCGAGTGCGTCGCCATCGGCGCCGGCATCGCCCTCGACCACCTCGAGGTGATCAAGCGCAGCCTGCCGACCGAGGAGGAGAACCTCGTCGGCCTCTTCCCGACGGCGGACCGGTAGGTCAGGGCGCGCGCG
>CAZDOK010000039.1:0-3834 GCA_964507025.1 uncultured Anaerolineaceae bacterium | reverse complement strand
CGCACCGTCGGCGCTGGCGTCGTCACCAAGATCCTCGCCTAGGCGAGCGGGAGCAGACCGAGGGGTTCGGCACCATGGCACGTCAACAGATACGCATCAAGCTCAAGGCATATGACCACCGGCTCCTGGACCAGTCCGCACGGCAGATTGTTGAAGCTGCCGAACGGACTGGCGCAGCTGTCGCCGGGCCTGTGCCGCTCCCCACGTCGATCGATAAGTTCACGGTCCTGAAGGGCCCGCACATCCACAAGGATGCGCGCGAGCAATTCGAGATCCGGACCCACAAGCGGCTCATCGACATCATGGAGCCGACTTCCAAGACGGTAGACACGCTCATGCGGCTCCAGCTGCCCAGCGGCGTGGATATCGAGATCAAGCTGTAGAACCATGAGCATTGAAGGACTGCTTGGCCGCAAACTGGGCACCACCCAGGTGTTCGACGCAAAGGGGCGCCTGCGCGGCGTAACCGCCGTCGAGGTGGGGCCCTGCTTCGTGACGCACATTCGCACGCCCGAGGCCGATGGCTACACCGCCATCCAGGTCGGGTTCCAGGACGACCGCCGGCTGAACAAGCCCGAGGCCGGCCACCTGAAGGCCGCCGGGAACCTGAAGCTTCGCCACCTCGCGGAATTCCGCGTCGGCGATGGCTCGAGCTACTCGCTTGGCGACCAGCTCGGCGCGGAGCTTTTCGAGACGGGCAACCGCGTCGATGTCACCGCGACGTCGAAGGGCCGCGGATACCAGGGTGGCGTCCGCCGCCACAACTTCCGCGGAGGCCCCAAGACGCACGGACAGAGCGACCGCCACCGCGCACCGGGTTCGATCGGATCGGGCACCACTCCGGGTCGCGTCTACAAGGGCACGCGCATGGCCGGCCACATGGGCGCCGAGCGCACTACCATCATGAACCTCGAGGTCGTTGCCCGGAACGACGAGCGCGGCGTCATCTTCGTGGCGGGCTCCGTCCCCGGCCCGATTGGCGGCGTCGTGCGGGTTCGCAAGGCAAGGAAGGTATCGAAATGAAGCTCAAAGTCTTCGATACCGCCGGTACCCAGGTCCGTGAAATCGATGCCGCCGATGATGTCTTCGGCATCGAGCCGAATCGCGCGGTCCTCCACCAGGCGTATGTCGCTCAGATGGCGAACCGTCGCGCTGGCCTGGCCAACACCAAGGGCCGCGGCGAGGTCCAGGGGTCGACGGTGAAGATCCGGAAACAAAAGGGTCTCGGCCGTTCGCGCCAGGGCTCCATTCGCGCTTCCCACCACGTCGGTGGCGGCGTCGCCTTCGGACCCAGGCCCCACAGCTTCGCCAAGGACCTCCCGCGCGCGATGCGGCGCCTCGCGCTTCGCTCGGCCCTCAGCAGTCACGCCGCCAGCGGCACACTCGTCGTGGTCGATGGTCTCGCGGCCCCGGATGGCAAGACCCGCACCGTGCAGGCTGCCCTCAGCGCTCTCGGCGTCGACCGGACCGCGCTCGTCGTGACTGGCGAATATGTGCCGGAACTCACTCGTGCCACCCGGAACATCGACGCCGCCAGGGCACTGCCCGCCCAGAACCTGAATGTGGTGGACCTGCTCAATGCGCACCGGCTGGTGATGTCGGAAGACGCGATTCGCAAGTGCGAGTCGCTCTGGGGCGGCGCCAACGTGAAGCCGCAGCGCGGCCGCCTGAAGGAGGCCGTGTAATGCCGAAGGAACTGCACCCCTACGCCGTGCTGCTGCGGCCCATCATCACCGAGAAGAGCACGGTCCTCACCGGGCAGGACAAGTACGTCTTCGAGGTCGATATCCGCGCCAACAAGAACCAGATCAAGGAAGCGGTCCAGGTCGCCTTCAACGTCCGCGTGTCGGAAGTGAACACGATGACGATGAAGGGCAAGCCCAAGCGCTTCGGCCGCCGCGTCGTCAACCGTCCGGACTGGAAGAAGGCCGTGGTCACGCTCGTGCCCGGCGACAAGATCGAGCTCTTCGAGGGGATCTAGGCCATGCCAATCAAGCAGTACAAGCCAACATCCCCGGGGCGCCGCAACGCCAGCGGGCAGGTGTACTCGGAAGTCACGAAGAAGACTCCCGAGAAGTCGCTGACCGTCTCGCTCAAGAGCAAGTCGGGTGGGCGCAACAACCAGGGCCGCATCACGGTGCGCAGCCGCGGCGGCGGGAATCGGCGCCTCTATCGCATCATCGATTGGAAGCGCGACAAGGCCGGGATCCCGGCGAAGGTCGCCGCGATCGAATACGACCCGAACCGGACGGCCCGCATCGCCCTTCTCCAGTACGTCGATGGCGAAAAGCGCTACATCCTGGCCCCGAACGGGCTCGCCGTCGGAGCAGTGCTGGTAAGCGGCCGCGAGGCGGAAGTCCGGGTCGGAAACGCGCTGCCACTGGCCAACATGCCGACCGGCACGCAGGTGCACAACATCGAGCTGACGCCCGGTAAGGGCGGCCAGATCGTTCGCAGCGCCGGGGTCTCTGCCCAGCTGATGGCGAAGGAGGGCGATTACGCGCTGCTCCGCCTGCCCAGCGGCGAGATGCGGCGCGTCCGCATCGAGTGCATGGCCACCATCGGGCAGGTCGGCAATGTCGAGCATTCGCTGGTGAAGCTCGGCAAGGCCGGGCGGACCCGCCATCGCGGCCGCCGGCCCGAAGTGCGCGGCGCCGTCATGAACCCGCGCGACCATCCCCACGGTGGCGGCGAAGGCCGCGCCCCGGTGGGTATGCCGGGACCGAAAACCCCCTGGGGCAAGCCGACCCTCGGCTACCGCACCCGCAACAACAAGCGCACCGACAAGTACATCGTTCGGCGCCGAAGGTAGAAGTAGGACATGTCACGTTCCATCAAGAAGGGCCCCTACATCCACCCTTCGCTCGAGAAAAAGGTCCTGGCGATGCGGAACGCTCAGCAACGTTCCGTCATCAAGACCTGGTCGCGCGCTTCCACGATTTTGCCCGAAATGATCGGCCTGACGATCGCCGTGCACGATGGGCGCCGCCATGTGCCGGTGTTCGTCACCGAGAACATGGTGGGCCACAAGCTGGGCGAATTCGCGCTCACGCGGACCTTCCGGGGTCACGTCTCGAAGAGCGACCGCCAGAGCAAGGTGAGGCGGTAGCGATGGAAGTACGAGCAACCACGAAGGGGATGGGCGCCTCGCCCCGCAAGGTGCGGCTCATCCTCGATCGGCTCCCCGGGCTCACGGTTGACCAGGCGCTGGCGCTGTTGCGCTACGTCCAATCGCCCCACGCCCGGACGGTCTCGAAGGTCGTGCTTTCCGCCGCCTCGAACGCCGAAAACAATTTCGACCTGGATGTGGACAGCATGGTCATCAAACGCGCCTATGCCGATGACGGCCCCACAATGCGGCGCTTCCGGCCGCGTTCGCGTGGCCGCGTCAGCCCAATCCTGAAGCGCTCCAGCCACATCACCATCATTCTCGACGAGCGGGAGGGCTAACCGTGGGACAGAAAATCCATCCGCACGGCTTCCGCCTGGGTGTCATCTACGACTGGGAGTCGAAGTGGTTCGCAGAACGCGATTACACGGACCGCCTCCACCAGGACCTGGAGCTCCGCCGCTTCGTTCTGAACGAACTGCCCGATGCCGCCATCAGCCGGATTGAGATCGACCGGAACGCCAACCTCGTCACGGTCACGATCCACACGGCCAAGCCGGGCATCGTCATTGGCCGTGGTGGCGCCAAGGTCGAAGACCTCCGCAACGCGCTCGAGCGATTCAGTGGCGGACGCGTCCGGGTGAACATCCAGGAGATCCGCGTTCCCGAACTCGATGCCTACCTGTTGGCTCGTTCCGTCGCTGACCAGCTCGAAAGGCTCGTCA
>CAZDOK010000038.1:0-4182 GCA_964507025.1 uncultured Anaerolineaceae bacterium | reverse complement strand
CCGGTTCGTCTGCCCCGCTTTGCCCCCTTTCGCTCACTCCGGTAGGCTCCCCGCGCAAGCCATCCCCTCCCGGAGCACGCCGTGGCCATCACTCCCGCCGACGACTACCTCATCCACCAGACGCCCTACACCTTCGACCGCGTCGCTACCAGCGACCGCAACTTCTACGACCGCTACTTCTTCAACGGCTATCGCCGCGATGGTGAGGTCTACTTCGCCCTCGCCATGGGCGTCTACCCCAACCTCGGGATCATGGATGCCGCCTTCAGCGTCGTCTCGAAAGGCAGCCAGTACTTCGTCCGGGCGTCCCGCCTCCTGGGCGCCGACCGCATGGATACGCGTGTCGGCCCCATCTCCGTCCAGGTCGTCGAGCCCCTCAGGAAGTACCGCATCAGGATCGCGAAGAACAAGTGGGGCATCAGCGCCGACCTCCTTTGCCAGGCGCGCTCCCTCCCGGCCGAAGAACCGCACTTCCTCCGGATGTCCCGCAACGTCCCGGTCATGGATTACACCCGTGTCACCCAGCATGGCGCGTGGTCCGGCAAGCTCTCCGCTGGCGGCCAGTCCTGGGACCTCGGCCAGGACACCTGGTGGGGCTCACGCGACCACTCCTGGGGCATCCGCAACGTCGGCGGCCGCGACCCCCGCGGGGCTCCCCCCTCCGAGACGCCCCAGTTCTTCTGGAACTGGGCCCCGCTCAACTTCGAAGACCTTTGCACCCTCTTCACCGTGTCCGAAAACTCCGACGGGACCCGCTGGCACGAATCCGGCGTCATCCTCACGCCGTATCCCGAGGCATCCATGGTGGAGACGGCGGTCGACCACGACCTCCGCTTCCAGAAAGGCACCCGCTGGCTCGAGTCCGCCACCATCACTCTGCGCCCACCGAAAGGCAAAGACCTCGCCATCGAGATCAAGCCCATGTATTCCTTCCTCATGAAGGGCATCGGCTACGGCGAACCGAAGTGGGGCCACGGCATGTGGGTCGGCCCTGATGAGGTCGATGGTGGCCAGTACGACCTCGCATCCGAGCCACCGATGGCCAACCTTCACGTGCAGCAGGTCTCGCAGGTCACCGCCGGCCGCCGCAAGGGCATCGGTATCTACGAGATCATCCTCATGGGACCCCACGCCGGCTACGGGTTCAAGGACATCCTCGACCCCGCGAAGTGACGCCCCGGGGGATCGACAATCCGCGATCCCCCTCCGAAAATGGTCTCATGCCTATCTACGAGTTTCGTTGCGGTGATTGCGGCAAGGTAACCAACTACTTCACCCGGAAGATCGACACCGAGGTGCAGCCGCCCTGCGAACACTGCGGCAGCGCAAGGACCTCCCGCCTCGTCTCGAAGTTCGCCCGCTCCTACACGCGGGCCGACATCATCGATAAGTACGGCGACCCCTCCGATGGCGGCGGTCCCGATGCCTACCGCGACCCGCGCCAGATCGGCTCCTGGGTCGAAAAGCGCTTCGAGGATTACGGCATGGACCTCCCCGATGGCGCCCGTGAGATGATCGACGCCGCCCGCGAGGGCGAACTCCCCGAGCCCGTGAAGGACCTCTAGCCCGCACCGCGCTCCAGCAAACAGGGGGAACCCCTCGCACATGAGCGACACTTCACCGCTCGAAACCATCATTCCGCGCATCCTCGACCACTTCGCGGCCAAGAACGCCGCCTGCGAACAGGCCCTCTCCGCCAGTCGCGCCATCATCCGCATGAGCGCCAACGCCATCCGCGCGGTGCATCGCGGCGAGTTCGGCCAGGCCGAGCAGATGCTCGACGAGGCCCGCCGGGTGCGCGATGAAGCGGTTGCCGCCCTCGATGGCCACGCCGATGTCTACTACGCCGGTTTCCTCCACGATGCCCAGAAGGAATACGCGGAGGCCCGGACCACCCTCGCGCTCCTCCGCGGTGGTTCCATTCCGTCCCCCGAAGAGCTCGGCGTCGAATATCCCGCCTACCTCAACGGCATCGCCGAAGCTGTCGGCGAAATGCGCCGCATGATCCTCGACCGCCTGCGCGCAGGGCACTATGACGGCTGCGAGGAAATCCTCGATGCCATGGACGACATCTACTCCGTCCTGGTCACCATAGACTTCCCCGACGCCATGACCGGCGGCCTCCGCCGGACCACCGACCAGACCCGCGGCATCCTCGAAAAGACCCGCGGCGACCTCACCATGGCTATCGTCCAGCGCCAGGCCATCCGCTCCGTCAACGAGAGCTGACTCGCGCCCGTCCCCCTTTCCTGGCACGGGGCTCCAGTACGCGTGGGGATGCCACCCAACCGCCCGTCTACACCACGGGTATCGCCCTTCGGATGACCGCCTTCGTGAACTCCATCGTGTTCAGCGTACCCCCGAGGTCGCCCGTCTTCTCCCCACTTGCGATGCAATCATGCACCGCGTCCACGAGCCGCCGTCCGGCCTGGAACTGCCCGCAGAACTGGAGCAGGTAGCCGTAGGCCTCGATCGCCCCCGAAGGGTTCGCGATGCCTTTCCCCGCGATGTCCGGTGCCGTCCCGCCCGCCGGATCGAAGATCCCCACGCTCGGCTGATGGCTCGGCGTGAACGCATACGACGCACTTGCCCCCAGCCCAATCGATCCGACGAGCCCGTACACCATGTCGCTCAGGAAATCCCCGTACTCGTTCGGGCACACGATCACGTCGAAGCGCTCGGGCTTGATGATGAGCTTCGCCAGGAGCGAGTCGAACAGCTCGCGAGTGTGCGTCGTGTTTCGGTATTCCCTGGCCACCTCGGCCACAACCTCCTCGAAGAGCCCGTCCGCCGCCCGCTGAATCGTGTATTTGCTCGTCGAAACCACATCGTGCCGGTGCTGCTCGGCCAGCCGGAATGCAAAGTGGGCCGCGTGCTCGACCGGCGTCCGTTCCATCACCCGGATGCTCACGGCCGAGTGGTAGCCGATGCGCATGCCCGCGTCCTCATACGTCCCACCAGTTGCCACCCTCACCACGTGCAGGTCGATGTCGCCCGTGTAGTTCCTGCTGACGCCCGGGTAGCTTCGGCACGGCCGATGGATCACCGAGAGTCCCAGCCGGTCCCGCAGCACCTGGTTCGGGCTCACCGTCTCGGTCACGGTCGGGTACTTCATCGCGGCGCCAAGCTCGCGAGTCGCTTCAACGCCCTCATCCAGTGCGGCACTCGAAGCCTCCCTGCGATCCAGCGTCCAGTCGATTGGCCGGAATGCCACCGGCGAACCCAGCGCCTCGTTGATCGCATGGATCGCGTCCCGCAGTTCCGAAGCGATCCCGTCCCCGTTGAGCTCCGCAACCTCTCGCATCTCACCCTCCAGGGTCTCTCCCCTTGGTGCCCACACTATGCAGCCGGCCGGCGCCACGCGCGAAAGTGGTCCGGCCATTTCCCCTATCCCTCCCGGTTGGTAGCATTCACGGCGCTTTACCGGGATTGGCCGTCGCCATCGGCGCACGTACCAAAATCACTACACGGGGGACCAGATGGAGAATCTCTTCATCGCGCTTGGGGCAGGCGTGATAGCGCTCCTCTTCGCCGCCTACACGGCGCGAAAGGTGCTCGCCGAAGACGAGGGCACCGATGTCATGAAGGAGATCGCAAAGGCGATCCAGGAAGGCGCCGCCGCCTTCCTCCGCCGCGAATACACCTTCCTCGCTGGCTTCGTCATCATCGTCGCCGCGGTCCTCGTCGTCTTTATCGACTACGACGTGCTCGACCGCTTTGGCGAGCAGGGCGGCGAGCTCACCGACCTCCCGCGTACCGCGATCGCGTATATCTTCGGGGCCGTCTCGTCGGCACTCGCCGGTTACATCGGCATGTATATCGCCGTCCGCGCCAACGTCCGCACCGCCGCAAAGGCCCGCGAGGGTCTCAACCCCGGTCTTCGCGTCGCCTTCTCCTCAGGCGCCGTCATGGGCATCACCGTTACCGGTATCAGCGTCATCGGCCTCGCCGTTGTCTACCTCCTCACCGAAAACGTGCAGCCCCTCACCGGCTACGCCTTTGGCGCCTCGTCCATCGCCCTCTTTGCCCGCGTCGGCGGCGGCATCTACACCAAGGCCGCCGATGTCGGCGCCGACCTTGTTGGCAAGGTCGAGGCAGGCATCCCCGAAGACGACCCGCGGAACCCGGCGACCATCGCCGATAACGTCGGCGACAACGTCGGCGACGTCGCCGGCATGGGCG
>CAZDOK010000037.1:0-5876 GCA_964507025.1 uncultured Anaerolineaceae bacterium | reverse complement strand
GGCTAGGGCACCGTTTCCTTCATGGCCCCGGGGTTCGCCACCGAGATCGAGCCACCCCACGCGCACTGCAGCTTGCTGGAATTGTTGAGCACGTTGAACGCCCCGCACTTCACCGTTGGCGAACCGGGGGTCCATGGCGCGACGGTGTTGGGGACACACGCGGCCGGCGTGGGTGTGCCCAGTGCCGCGGATGTCGCCGCAATCACCGTCGGGTTCGCCGGCGCGTTACACAGCGGGAAGGGCATGATGTTGGCGAACGGCATGAAGTCCATCACGGTCGCCAGCAGCTTGCCTTCCACCATCACGGGCGGGCCCTTGGGGATGACCATCAGCTGGCTCGGGCCGAGCCCGTTGGTGCACATGATTTGCGCGCCCATGAGCACTGGAATTCCCATGCGGCGCAGCCTACCCGCTCGAATGCCCACCTGAAAAGGGGGCACACCAGGCGCAGCCCGGGTCGACATACGCTACGCATTACATGTAATCTCTGTCGTATAACGCCCTGGAGACGCCACCTGTCCCCGCTCGAACTGGCCCAGGCCAACCTCACTTCGCCCCCGGTCATCGCCTTCGCAGCCGGGGCGGCCATCACCTTCGTGCGCGCCGATCTGCGCCTGCCCCACGGGCTGTATGTCGCACTCAGCAGCTACCTCCTCTTCGCGATCGGACTGAAGGGCGGGGCCGCGCTCGCCGCCAGTTCCCCCGCATCGGCCGCCGGCCCGTTGCTCGTCGCCCTCGCCCTCGGCTGCCTGATCCCGGTGTGGGCCTACGCCATCGCCCGCCGCGTCGGCCGCTTCGGTATCGACGACGCAGCCGGGCTTGCGGCCCACTACGGCTCGGTATCGGTGGTCACCTTCACCGCCGCGATGGCATTCCTTGGCTCACTCAACGTCGAGGTCGAAGGCTACATGATCGCCATCCTCGCGCTGCTCGAGGCGCCCGGCATCCTGGTGGCGCTCTTCATCGCGAGCCGGGCCTCGGGCAACGCACCGTGGCATCGCGCCCTCGGCGAGGTCGTGACCGGCCGGAGCATCGCGCTTCTCCTCGCCGGGCTCGCGCTCGGCGCGGTGGCGGGGAACGGCGGGACGGCGCCGCTCGCCCCGATCTTCGTCACGCCGTTCTACCTCGTCCTCGTGGTGTTTCTCCTCGAGATGGGGCGCGTCGCCACCATGCACCTCCCGGCGATCCGCCAGGCGGGCCGCTTCCTCCTCGCCTTTGGCATCCTGATGCCGCTGTTCAATGGAACGCTCGGCGTCGCGGCCGGCACGCTGGTTGGGCTCTCGGTGGGCGGTGCGGCGGTGCTCGGCACCATCACCGGGAGCGCCTCGTACATCGCCGCGCCCGCCGCCGTCCGCCATGCCCTGCCTGGCGCCAGGCCCGGCGTCTCGCTGGCCGCCGCGCTGGGGGTCACGTTCCCGTTCAACCTGGTTGCGGGTATCCCGCTCTACTACCAGCTCGCCCGCCTCCTCGCCTAGCCCGGCCCCACGCCTCTTTCCTGTTTCCCCTTCTGAAGCGCTACGCTTTCGGCGGGAGTGGAGGGGGCCCGGTGGCTTCCGCCGTCTTCAAAACGGTTGCGCGGCCGCACGAGCGGTCGCGGGTGGGTTCGACTCCCATGCACTCCCGCCACATCCCCCACCCGGGCCCAGCCCCCACCCATTTCCCGATTCGCGATTCGAGCCTGGACTGCGGCCGACGCAAGTACGAAGTGCGAAGTTCCAAGGTCGCCGGGTGGCGCCGCTTGTGGCCGAACGCACGTCGCACTTCGCACCTCGCACTTCCCGGGATTGTTAACTTCGTCACTCGACTTTCTCCGCCAACAGCCGTACGGTGATCCCTCAGCCCCGAAACCCAACGCAACGTCCCGGAGGATCACATGACCGACATCGCTCAGCGCGGCTACACCAGGCCCGATGTGCTCGTCAGCACCGATTGGGTCGCCGCCCACCTCAACGACCCCACCATCCGCATCGTCGAATCCAACGAAGACCAGCTCCTCTACCCTTCGGGCCACATCCCCGGCGCCGTCCAGGTCGACTGGGCGGCCGACCTCAACGACCCTCTCCGCCGCGATTACCTGCAACGCGACGGCTTCGAGAAGCTCATGAGCCGCATCGGCGCGACCCGCGATACGACCATCGTCTTCTATGGCGACAAGAACAACTGGTGGGCCACCTACGCCTTCTGGGTGTTCCAGCTCTTCGGCCACGCCAATGCCAGGGTGATGGATGGCGGCCGCCTCAAGTGGGAGAAGGAGGGCCGCGGGCTCACCCGCGAGGTGCCGTCCTATCCCCCGACTACCTACTCCGCACCGGAGCGCGACGACGCGAAGATCCGCATCTTCCGCGATGAGGTGCTCAAGAAGCTCGGCACCGGTACGAAACTCGTCGATGTCCGCAGCCCGCAGGAGTACTCCGGCGAGCGCACCCACATGCCCGAGTATCCCCAGGAAGGCGTGCTCCGCGGCGGCCATATTCCCGGCGCGAAGAGCGTGCCATGGGCCCGTGCGGCCAACCCCGAGGACGGGACTTTCAAGTCCGCCGACGAGCTCCGCGCGATCTATGAGCAGGAACAGGGCCTCAGGCCGGCCGACGACGTCATCGCCTACTGCCGCATCGGCGAGCGCAGCTCCCACACCTGGTTCGTGCTCTCCTATCTGCTGGGCTACCCCAACGTCCGCAACTACGATGGTTCGTGGACCGAATGGGGCAACAGCGTGAACGTCCCCATCGAACGCTGAGCCCCGCGACTGTCGCGCCCCAACGGGGCCGGCACGCGCCGGCCCCGCCCTACCTCTGCCAGGATCGAACCATGACCGGGATGCCCCAGGGCCTGAAAGCCCTCCTCCAGGACTTCGAGCACGCCGACCGCACCGAACGAATCGACATGCTCATCGAATACGCCGACCGCTTCCAGGAAGTGCCCGAGCGCATCGCCACGCGCCCCTTCCCGGAAGAGAACCACGTCCAGAAGTGCGAATCCGAGGCCTACGTCTGGGCCGAAGACCAGCCCGATGGCACGCTCAAGTTCCACTTCGCCGTCGAGAACCCCCAGGGCCTCTCGGCAAAGGCCTGGGCCGTCATCATGGACGAAACGCTCTCGGGCCAGCCGCTCGAACAGGTCGCCGAAGTCCCATGCGACTCGGTGTTCACGGTCTTCGGGAAGGACGTCTCGATGGGCAAGGGCATGGGGCTGATGGGCATCACCGACCTCATCACCACGTTCGCCCGCCAGCGGCTCAAGGCCCGCCAGGCAGGCTGAACCGGGGCCTTCCCGATTCCTGCTAGTCTTCGCCCGATGAAGCGGCGCGCCTTCCTCCTGTCCCTCGGCGCCTGGGCCCTGGCCGCCTGCGAAGGCTCCGGCGGCAAGCCTGCGCCCTCGCCTGCGCCCTCGGCGACGAACGCTCCCCCACCAACGCCGGCATCCTCGCCCACACCCACCGCCACCTCGCCCGCGGCCTCGCCAACAGCTACCCCGACCCCCGCGCCCCGCCTCGAACCCCTCGGCTTCCCCATCGACCCCGCAACCCGCCTGGGCACCGTGTCCGGCGAGGCGGGCGCCCGCGCCATCAGGTGGGGTGAAGGCCCCACCGCCCTCGACTACTCCCGCGACGACCAGCCCTCCAATGACCCGGAGCGCGCCAACCGCTGTGGCTGGAACGCCCGCCTCCACGTGGAGTACGAGGGCCAGCCGGCCGTCGACTGGTACATCCCCGTCGGGACGCCGGTCTACGCAACCATGGATGGCACGGCATCGTTGCTGATCAACACGGTCTCCAACCCATTCGAGGTCTATGGCGTCAGCCGCGAGCCCTACCTCGGTAACCCCGACCGCGACCACGCCCCCATCGTGCCCTTCCCCGGCCCGGGCGGCGGCCAGGGCGTTTTCGTACGCATCCGCAACAGCGCCTTCCAGACCGACATGGGCCACCTCGAGCTCATCGCCACCAGCGGTCTCGTCCCGCGGTCTGCATGGATCGGGGGCCTCGGCCCGGATACCGACTTCGCCACCCGCTACCGCGAGCTCCGCGACTTCCGCGTGGCCGACCTCGCCGCCACGTGGGAGGTTCGCGCCGGCGACCTCGTCGGCTACAGCGGCGATAGCGGCTATAGCGAGGCGCCGCACCTCCACTACACCATCCGCCGCGCCGGGTTCGCCAACCTCCTCTGCCCCACCACCGAACCCGGCTTCGACGACGCCGGCTGGCTCTTCCGCGCCCCCTGAACCCCGCCGGTGAACGGCTGGTTGTTATTCACCCGGTTGCCCTCGAACCGTGCCGCCCGCGCCTCCCCTTGGCCTTCGCAACGTCTCCCACTTCGTTCCGTTGAATCTGAGGCGCCCGGGGATCACTCACGCACGCACCTCCACCCGACTGTCACGTGGCGGTCACTCGCCTGTCCCCGTCACCCCGTAACAGGCGGGCACGGCCCCGGGTAGGGGTCTGTAGACGTCGAGTCTGTGAACGGGAGGTTTGGACTATGAATTGGGTGAAGAGCGCGCTGCGAGCGCTTCACCACGTGAACCACGAGGCGGGCCAGATGCTCGTTCTGATGGTCGCTGGCCTGGCGGCATTCGTCGCCATCGTCGGCCTCGCGGTGGATGTTGGACAAATCGTTTTCACGCGCACCGACCTGCAAAAGGTCGCCGATGCCGCCGCGTTCGCGGGCGCCCAGGACCTCCCCAGTTCTTCCGCCGCCACCGCCAGCGCCAACACCTACGTCGGCCTCAACGCCGCCAATACCTCCGCCGCCGTCGTGATTAGCTCGACCACGAACGCCAACGACACCATCGAGGTGACTGCCACGCGCAACGTGAACTACGCGTTCCTCAGGATGGTCGGTCTCAGTGGCACCACCGTCTCGGCGAAGGCGAAGGTGCGCTACGGCGTCTACAACGGGGGCAACGGCATCGTCCCCTGGGGTCTCGTCGCCAGCGACAACAAGGACTTCCTCGGCAACAACTGCTTCAACGGGTTCGTCGGTGGCGTGCCGACGTTCAAGCAGAACCAGAAGTGCGTCCTGAAGTACGGGGCGGGCAGCAACTCCGGCGGCGACTTCGGCGCCCTCGCCCTCGATGGCACCGGCGCGAATAACTACCGCGACGACATTGCGAAGGGGTCCAGTGCCACCTTCGTGAAGGGCCAGAAGGTCGAAGCACAGACCGGTAACATGGTCGGCCCAACTGGCCAGGGCATTTCCGACCGCCTGGCCATCGCGCCCCCGTCCACCTGCAACACCAACGACCGCGACGAGATCCTGAAGACCACCAACGGCAAGACGAGCATCATGCCCGGGTGCGAAAACCACCCGCGCATCATCATCATCCCCGTCGTCGACAAGATCGATAACCCCCGCCTCTCCACCATCCTCGGCTTCGCCTTCATGTTCCTCCACGGCGAAGCCGGCGGCGGCGGCCACACATCCGTCGAAACGGAGTTCGTGACCTTCGTGTCCGACATCCCCGGCGGGGTCTACAACGGCACAGGCAGCGGCTCCACCTCGGTCAGGCTCATCGAATGAGGCTCCCCCGCGCGGGCGCACCCTCGCCAGCGCACTAGCACCGAAGAGGGCCGGGAACCGCAGCGCCCGGCCCTCTTCGTGTATCAGTTGCTCGCAGCCAGGGCACGCGACGTAACACAAATGTTCGTTGACCGGCGCGCCCCTCTCCCCGTAGCATCGTTGGAGCAACGACGGGTACGCGGAGGCCATGCCAAAGTTCATCTTTGTTACCGGTGGCGTGGTAAGTTCGGTTGGCAAGGGAATCACCACCGCCAGCCTCGGCAGAATCCTCAAATCTCGCGGCATCTCCGTCTCCATCCAGAAGCTCGACCCCTACCTCAACGTCGACCCCGGCACCATGTCGCCCTACCAGCACGGCGA
>CAZDOK010000036.1:0-6806 GCA_964507025.1 uncultured Anaerolineaceae bacterium | reverse complement strand
GGAGCGGCGGTTGAGGACGGCGGGGAGGCCGTATTCGCGGGGGACGGTGCTGCCGTGGCTCAGTGCGCTGCCCATATCGACGACGAGGCCGGCCGCGAGCGCGAACAACGGTGTCCAGCCCGCGTCGGTGACCGGGGCGACAAGGATCTCGCCGGGTTCGAGCGGGCCATCGGTGGCCGGGTCGAGGATGACGCGGGCGCGTCCAGTGACAGTGCCGGGGCTGACGGGAGTGCCGGTGAGGGTATCGCCGGCGTGGGCGGTCTCCTCGGGGGGAATGGGGATGGGGCGGCCGCGGAAACGCTCGGGGAGCACGACGTAACGGTTGCGCTCGTATTCGCGCTTTCGACGGACGACGGCATCGTCGAGGCTGGAGGTGATGGCACCGGTGAGGACGGCGGCGATTTCCTGGGTGGAGAGGAAGAAGAGGTCATCGGGCTGGCGGATGATGCCGGCATCGACGAAGCGGCGCTGGATCTCGGGGATGTGGTAGTCGGCGAGGCGGGAGGCACGGACGAGGATCGACTTGGTGCGCTCACGCAGGGCGACCCACTTCTGGGCGCGAGGAAGGAGCCAGCGGAACACGCGGCGATTGACGAGGCTGAGCTTAGCGTCGATTTCCGCGGTCAGGCGGAGGCGTTCGGCTTCCTGGCGGGCGAGGACGGCGGGCGGCGAGTGGTCCTCGGGGATATCGAGGTAGGACGCGACCATGCGCAGGACTGGCTGGTGGTCCCATCTCCAGGTGCGGGCCGAGGCTTCCATTTCGTTGACGCCACGGTGGCCGTGCCGCTCGATGAAGGCTTCGAAGCGGGTGCGCCATGCGGGCGAAAGCGACGGGTCGCGGGGGTCGAAGCCCGGTGCGGCGATGTGCGACTCCATGCCCTCGGCGCGGCAGATCCGGGAGAGCTCCCACAGGTCGAGGCCGATCTGTGCGCTTTCGACGCCGTGGAGCCCGGAGAAGAGGCCGGGGGCGAGGCCCTCGGTCTGGTCGCCCAGCACGGGGCGGGCGAGTTCGGCGATGCCATCGAAGCCGGTGCCCGCGATGCCGGTGACGCGGAGGTGGACGCGGGCGACCTTCGCGCCGAAACGGGCGAGGCGCTGGCGCCACTGCTCTAGCTCGGCGTTGGTGAGGTCCGAGCTCTTTAAAGCGCGGACACGGCGCTCCATCGCAAGGGTCGCCTGTTCGGCGCGTTCCGCCTGGCGGTCGGTCTTCAGGAACATGCCGAGCATGCGTGGCGTGCTGATTGCGCGGTGCTTCCAGGTCTTCCAGCGAGAGAGGTCGTTCTTCCAGCTGTCGTCGATGACACCGCCCAGGTAGCGCTTCTCGATGGCGTCGTCGCGCATCCCGATGACGCGGGATGCGACGAGGCGTGCCGCCTCCATATTCAGGAATGCACGGTTGTAGAAGGTACCCATGAAGAGCGGCTGCTCATCCCTGGCGAGCAGCCCGAGCTCGTGGTAGTCCTGCGTGTAGGCAACAGGGACGGTCTCCTGGAAGGTGGAGATCGTGAGGGGCGTGAGGAGGCCCGGGAGGATCTCCTGGACGTTGGCGCTCGTCCAGAGGTCGGCTTCGCTGGTCTGGGTGTCGAATTCGCTGTGCCAGCCGAGAGCATCCGCATTCGCTCCGCCGGCGACGGTGATGGGTCGGGACTGGAGGAGCCAGAGCTTCCGGTCGTGGTCAAGCGCGAACTCAATATCCTGGGGAGACTCGAAGAGATCTGCTGCCCGGATGACGGCGCGTGTGACCGCGAGCAGTTCGACATCGGTGAGGGCGGCGGGTTCGATAGTCCGCTCGACGATTTCGAGCGAGTCGTGGTCGACGACGAACCGCTGGCCCTCGGCCTGGCCGCTGACGAGGGCGTCGGCGAGGCCAGCCACCACCTCGACGACGACACGGGAGCGGTCGCCGGTGACGGGGTCGAGGCTGAAGGCAACACCGGCTGCTTCGGCATCGACCATTTTTTGGACCACGATGGCCATGGCCGGCTGCTCGGTCTTCCCGGCACGGAGGCGATAGGCGCGGGCTTCATCGGTATCGAGGGAGGCGAGGCATGTTTCGATTGCGCGGAGCAGGCCATCGTGGCCGGTGACGCCAAGGACGGTTTCATACTGGCCGGCGAACGATGCGGATTCGCTGTCCTCGTCGACCGCCGAGGAGCGGACCGCGACGGGTTCGCGCCCGGGGACGAGAGCGTCGAAGCGGTCGAGAAGGTCCCGGCGGAGCGACGCAGGCCAGTCCGAGGGAGGGCCCACCAGCTGGCTCGCGACATCGACGGGGACGACGAACCCGGCGGGCACGTCGAAGGACGCGCGGGTGAGGGCGCCGAGGCTTGCGGCCTTTCCTCCGTAGCGCGCGCGGTTGGTGGGATCGAGCCCCTTGAGCCAGGGAAGGTGTGTCATTTCGGGAGCCGCCCATTGTGGTGGTGCTGGCAAGGGTAAGCACGAACGGGCGTTTGACAAATCAGAACAGATGTTCTACTTTACGCGCAACTGACAAGGGAGCTTCGGCCATGCGCACTCTCTGCCTCCTGTTTCCCCGGCTCGGAATCCAGATAGCGCGCCGGGAGAACCCCGGCATCCGGGGCCGGCCTGCCGGACTCATCACCGGCGATGGCGACACCGGCTTGATCAGCGTCGTGTCGGTGGAGGCGACGGCGGCTGGCGTGGAGACGGGGATGACTCCGGAACAGGCGACGGAGCGCTGTCCCGCCATCGTGTTCGAGCGAGATAACGCCGGTGCGTGCCTCGGTGAGCTAGAACGCATGGCATCGATCCTGCACGTGAAGGCGACAACCGATGTCGCGATTGTGTCGCGAGATGCAGTGGCTATTGGGCTGGGTGGGCTCGGGTGCCAGTTCGCGGATGAGAGTGCGGCGGCCAACGCCCTGGCACAGCTGGCGCGCTCGTGGACGGGGCTGGATGTGCGAGCCGGTGTTGGCTCGACGGTGGAGGCTGGCCTGGCGGCCGCTCGCACCGCCCGGCGGTACCCCGTGATCTGCCCGGAGGATGGACCGGGCGAGGCGCTACCGGTGATGCCGAGCGAGGTGAGTGGGTCTGTGCGATTGCAGCCGGGGCAGGAATGGGCCCGGGCCGGTGCGCTACTGGATCGGCTGACGATGGGCCTGCAGGTGTACGGTTTGAGTTTCCGTGAGGTGGTGATCGAGGTGGAGCGCCCATCCGGGGGCGCGTCGATGCGGATTCGGAGCGATGCGCCGCTCCACGCCGGCGCGGAAGCGCTCGCGCTCATCCGCGATCGCGCTGGCTCCGGCGCGCTGGCGGGAGCCAGCGCGCTCCGGGTGTCGCTACGGCGGGTGGGGCCTCGAGTCCGGGTCGACCCGTGGCGGCCTGCGACAACTCGATCGGGCCAGGCGACGGTTCGGTGGCGGCCGCTGCAATTGGCGAGCTAGATCACTCGACGACCACGGTGATTTCGAAGGTCTGCTCGGGCTGGACGCCCTGCTCCCACGAGCGGGCATAGCCCATCGAGAGCTTCGACGTGCCCGTCTCGACCGCCTTGAAGGTGAACACCTCGGTGCCGGGTGCGCCGACGACCGGCGTGGTCGACCCTGGCGGAACGAATTTCGGCTCACCCTCGAGTTCGAGGTTATCCGGTTCATCGGAGATGACGGCCCACGAGAATCCGGTGCTGGGGTTGGAGACGAGGGCGATGATGACCGTGCCATCTTTTGCGACGCTTACCGTCTTGCCGTTGTCGTCCCCGGTGAGCTGGACCTCGGACGGGGCTCCGCCGTTGCCACCGCCATCATCGTCATCGTCGCCGCAGGCGGCAGCCGAGATCGCGAGTGCGAGCCCGCCAACCAGGGCGGCGGGAATCAGCCATGAGAACCTGGGAGCCATAGGTCACCTCCATGACCCATGTTGGAAGCTTTCCCCGGGAGCGGGATACGGCGGAGCGACCCGGATAGGCGGGCCACTGGTCCCGTCGCCGCAAGGGGGAGGAGTACCATCTGGCCATGATGGTGTGGGAGTGTCCGGCCTGTGGGCGCGAGTTCGGCAAGCGGCAGGCCCATTTCTGCGCCCCGGCGATGACGCCCGATGACTTCTTCGCGGGGCGGCCAGCGGCCGGGCGAGAGATCTTCGAAGCGGTGCGGAGTCACCTTGAATCGCTTGGGCCCGTGATTGTCGAGCCGGTGAGCGTGGGCATCCTGTTCAAAGGGGAACGCACGTTCGTGGAGCTGCGACCGCGTGCGAAGTGGTGGGACCTGAGCTTTGGGCTGAACCGCCGGGTCGACCACCGGCGGATCTCCCGGACCGTGAAGACGAAGACGACGCGCACGTACCACGGTATCCGTCTCACGAGCGCGGCGGACGTGGACGACACGGTGCGAGAGTGGCTCACGGAGAGCTACTTCGACCTGGCGGTCTGAAGGCACGTTCAAACGAGGTGCCTGTGGGTGCTCCGTTGCTACACTGGGAAGCCACGGCGAATGGCCGTGCGCACACCCACCATTGAGGAACAAGCATGACTACGCAGACACCCGGCTCGGTCCTACCTCCCGCCTATGAGCCGGCAAGCGTAGAGAGCCGCGTCTACGAGATGTGGGAATCGGCGGGGCACTTTCAGCCGCGCATCGACTTCGACCGCGAGCCGTACACGATCGTCATGCCGCCACCAAACGTGACGGGCGAGCTGCACCTGGGGCACGGCCTGGAGGACGCCATCACCGACGTACTCGTCCGGTGGCACCGGATGCAGGGCGACCCGACGCTCTGGCTCCCGGGCGAAGACCACGCGGGGATCGCGACGCAGAACGTGATCGAGAAGGAGCTCGCGAAGGAGGGGCTGACGCGCCACGACCTGGGGCGCGAGGCATTTGTCGAGCGCACCTGGATGTGGGTGCGGAAGTATCGCAGCCGGATCGCTGACCAGCACCGCAAGCTTGGTGCGAGCGCCGACTGGACGCGTGACGTGTTTACGCTCGACCCCGGCATCGTGAAGGCGGTGCGGACGACGTTCGTGAACCTTTACAACCATGGGCTCATCTACAAGGGCCTACGGATGATCAACTGGTGCCCGCGCTGCGAGACGGCATTGAGCGACCTGGAAGTCGACTACCTCGACGTTCAGTCGAAGCTCTACTACGTGCGCTACCCGGTGATGGGCGAAGGCGGGATGCCCCTGCCGGCGTACGTGACGGTTGCCACGACGCGGCCGGAGACCATCGTGGCCGACACCGGCGTGGCGGTGAACCCGGGGGACGAGCGTTACGAAGAGCGGATCGGCCGCCAACTGCTGTTGCCCATCATCGGACGGGACATCCCGATCGTGACGGACGAGCACGTGAAGCCGGAGTTTGGCACCGGCGCCGTGAAGGTGACTCCCGGCCATGACCCGAACGACTGGGAGATCGGGCAGCGGCACGACCTGCCGGTGATCATCGCGATCGACCCGAAGGGGAACATGAACGATGAGGCCGGGCCGTACTCGGGGATGAGCGCGGAGGACGCGCGTGTTGCGATCCTGCGCGATCTGGAGGACGAGGGCTTCCTGGACCACGCGGAGGATTACACCCACAGCGTCGGCCACTGCAGCCGCTGTAAGACGGTGCTCCAGCCGCTGCCGAGCGAGCAGTGGTGGATGGCGGTGAACAAGGAGTACGAGCCGGGCCACTCGCTGGCCGGCGACGCAATCGCGGCGGTAACCGAGGGACGGATCTCGATCGTCCCCCAGCGCTTCGAAAAGGTGTACCTCAACTGGATGGAGAACATCCGCGACTGGTGCATCAGCCGGCAGCTGTGGTGGGGGCACCAGATCCCGGTGTGGTACTGCGAGAACCGGCACATGGTCTGCCAGGTGGAGGACCCGGACGTGTGCCCGGAGTGCGGCGGGGCGCTGACGCAGGACGAGGACGTGCTCGACACATGGTTCTCATCGGGGCTGGCACCGCATGCGGACCTCGGGTGGCCGGACGATACCGAGGATCTGCGCTACTTCTATCCGACTTCCGACATGCAGATGGGCTACGACATCATGTTCTTCTGGTGCGCCCGGATGATCATGTTCGGGCTCTACAACATGCGCGAGCGTGGGCCAGAGGGGGCCGTGCCGTTCCGGAACGTGCTGTTCCACGGGCTCATCCGCGATGCGAACGGCGAGAAGATGACGAAATCGCGCGGGAACGTGGTCGACCCGCTGATCGTCGCGTCGACGTATGGTGCGGACGCGTTCCGGTTTGCGGTGCTGACCGGGGCGACGCTCGGCGCGGACCAGAAGTACAGCGACGAACGGATGGCGGCAGCCCGGAACTTCGCGAACAAGCTGTGGAACTCGGCGCGGTTCGTGCTAATGAAGGTGGGCCCGCGCGAGATCAAGCGGCCGCACTACCTGGATAGGGACTTGCTCGCGGTTGAGGACCGCTGGATCATGTCGCGGCTGGAGCAGTTGACGAACGATGCGGACTCGCTGCTGAAGGCGTACCAGCTGGGCGAGTGTGCCCGGCAGATCGAGGACTTCCTGCGCGGGGAGTTCTGCGACTGGTACATCGAAATGGTGAAACCGCGCCTGCTTGCGGGGGACGAGCGGCCGCTGCAGGTGCTGGTGCACGTGCTCGACCACGGGTTGCGGCTGTTGCACCCGTTCATGCCGTTCGTGACGGAAGAGCTCTGGCAGGCGTTGCGGCCGCAGATCGACGACGACATGCCGTCGCAGCTGATCGTCGCCTGGTTCCCGAAGAGCGGGGCGAACTGGAAGGACGCAGCTGCCGAGCAGGCCATGGAGCACGTCATCGAGGTGAACCGGACCATCCGGAACATCCGGGCGGAGAAGAAGCTCGAGGCCGGTGCGCGGC
>CAZDOK010000035.1:0-7810 GCA_964507025.1 uncultured Anaerolineaceae bacterium | reverse complement strand
CGGCGCCGACCTGGCCAACCTCGTCAACGAGGCAGCCATCCTCGCCGCCCGCCGCAACAAGAAGATCATCACCATGAAGGAGTTCGAGGAGGCGGTCGACCGCGTCATCCTCGGCCCCGAGCGCAAGAGCAAGGTGATGTCCGAACTCGAAAAGAAGGTGACTGCCTACCACGAGGGCGGCCACACGATCGTCGCGCACTTCCTCAAGCACCACGACCCGGTGCATAAGGTCACCATCGTCTCCCGCGGCATGAGTGGCGGCCACACCCGCTTCATCGGCGAGGACACCAGCTACCACACGCCCGCGATGTTCAAGGACCGCATGGCCAGCGCCCTCGGCGGACTCGCGGCCGAAGAGCTCGTCTTCGGTGAAGCCTCCACCGGCCCATCGAGCGATATCCAGCAGGTCACCCGCATTGCCCGCTCCATGGTCACCCGCTGGGGCATGAGCAAGAAGCTTGGCCCGCGCACCTTCGGCAAAGCGGAAGAGCTGGTCTTCCTCGGGCGCGAAATCTCCGAGACGCGCGACTACAGCGAAAAGGTCGCCGAGAGCATCGACGATGAGGTTCGCACGCTGATCGACGACGCCCACGAGGTTGCAACGGGCATCCTCAAGGACCACCGCGAGCTCCTCGATAAGCTCGCCAACGTTCTCATGGAGGTCGAGACACTCGAGGGGGATACGCTCACCCGCCTCCTGAACAGCGACCCGA
Organism: uncultured Anaerolineaceae bacterium; assembly: GCA_964507025.1. GTDB lineage: Bacteria > Chloroflexota > Dehalococcoidia > Tepidiformales > Tepidiformaceae > Amarobacter. The sequence goes on along the minus strand of CAZDOK010000035.1, from coordinate 7,097 downwards.
ACGACCCCTGGCCACCCTCCGACCTGGAGGCAAAGCCGGAGCCGGCCACGCCGCCCACGGCCAGCGATGAGGCGCCTCGCCGCCCGCAATTCGATCCCAAGCCCGCTCCCGGCCTCGCCTGGGAAGGCGGGAACCAGTCCCGCACCGACGGGTAGGCGCCCACCGGCGATACCGCGTCGTTGACTGAATCCGTGGACAGCACCACACTGGAAAGCTGTCCACGGATTTCCTGGAGTTAGAGATGGAAGCGATCGTACGCGCCGATGGGCGTCAGTTGCGCCTCGTCGAGGGGCAAGAGTTTGAAATGAACCGCATCGAGGGCGAGCCCGGCGATACGGTGAACCTCGATGTCATGATGGTCCTCGATGGCCCAAGCGTGACCATCGGCACGCCGCTCGTCGAAGGCGCCTCGGTCCGCGCGCGCATCACCCAGCATGGCCGCGCACCGAAGCTCACCTTCATGAAGTACAAGAACAAGATCCGGTACCGCCGCAAGTTCGGCCACCGCCAGCCAGTCACGCGGCTTGTGGTCGAGTCCATTTCGAAGGGTTAGGCACAATGGCGCACAAGAAAGGCGTTTCCAGCTCCAAGAACGGGCGCGATAGCAACGCGCAGCGGCTCGGCGTCAAGCATTTCGATGGGGAAGTCGTGAAGCCCGGCTCCATCATCCTGCGCCAGCGCGGCACCCGCTTCCACCCCGGCAACAATGTCGGCCTCGGGCGAGACTACACCATCTTCTCTCTCATCGATGGGAAGGTGAAGTTCGAACCGTTCGCCAAGGGCCGCCGCAAGAAGATCAGCGTCTACGAACAGGCCGAAAGCTAAGGAAGAGACCATGAAGGCCGGGATCCACCCCAACTACCAGGAAGCCACTATCCATTGCTCCTGCGGCAATGAGATCAAGACTCGTTCCACTAAGTCAGCCATGCACCTCGACGTCTGCAACGCCTGCCACCCGTTCTTCACGGGCGAACAGCGCATCGTCGACACCGCCGGCCGCGTCGAACGCTTCAACCGGCGCTTCCAGCGGCGCGGCTAACTCGCAAACACCGCACAATACCGGGGCGCCTCGTGCGCCCCTTTTTTCTATCCTGGAGAACCCATGACGGACGCGACGTCTCCCCAGCCCGCTAACGTCTACTTCGGCGGCCAGGCCGTCATCGAAGGCGTCATGATCCGCGGACCCGAGCACATGGCCGTGGCCGTCCGCCACCCCAAAGGCCACATCGTCACCCACTCCGAGCGCCTCACCGGCATCTACACCGGCCGCTCCCGCCGCATCCCCTTCCTTCGCGGCGTCGTCGTCCTCTGGGAAACCATGGCGCTCGGCATGCGCGCCCTCAACTACTCCTCCCGCATCGCCTTCGAAGAGGAAGACGACAACGGCGAGCAGGTCGAATTCCCCGAGAAAGCCCTCTGGGGAACCATGGCCCTCGCCATCCTCTTTGTCGTCGGCGTCTTCTTCGCGGGGCCCATCCTCCTCGCCAACCTCCTCGAAGCCTTCGATGTCCACCGCTTCTGGATCGTCGCCGTCGAAGGCATCCTCCGCCTGGTCCTGTTCGTCGGCTACATCGCACTCATCGGCCTCATCCCCGATATCCGCCGCGTCTTCCAGTACCACGGAGCCGAACACATGACCATCCACGCCTACGAGGCCCGCCGGCCCCTCACGCCTGGCGAGGTCCGCCCCTTCCCGAAAGAGCACACCCGCTGCGGCACCAGCTTCCTCCTCGTCGTCGTCTTCGTCGCGCTCATCACCTTCTTCGTCTTCGACCTCCTGGTCGATGAAGGCCTCGTCATCCGCACGGCTTCCCGCATCGTCTTCATGCCGCTCGTCGCCGGCATCAGCTATGAGATCCTCCGAATCGGCGCCCGCTACGGCGGCAACGGGTTCGTCCACGCCATGTTCGTGCCCAACATCGCCCTCCAGGCCCTCACCACAAAGGTGCCCGACGATAGCCAGATCGAAGTCGCCATCGCCTCGTTCGAAGCCACCCTCGAGGCCGCGGGCGTCACTTCCGCACCGTCATCGGCCGATATCGACGCGATCGCGGGAGCGCCGCCTCTCGACTAACGCCCTCGTCGAAATCTTCACACTTCGGATCTCCACAGACTAGAACAGATGTTCTAACATCGCAGATCCGATGGATGCTGCCTGCCTCCTGGTCCCCAACTTCCTCATCGCCCTTGCCCGGCGCGACCACCCCGCCCTGGCCAGCCGCCCGGTCGTGGTTGGTGGCGCCCCCGAAGAGCACGCCCAGGTCACCGCCTGCTCCGCCGAGGCCGCAGCCACCGGCGTCACCATTGGCACCACCCTCCGGCGCGCGCTCGCACTCTGCCCGAACGCCGTCTTTCTTCCCCTCCAGGAAGCCTTCGGCCACGCTGAAGCCGCCCGCCTGGCCGACCTCATCGAAGCCCGCAGCCCCCTCGTCGAGGTCATCGCCCCCGGCCACATCCACTTCGAAGTCCGCGGCCTGGCCCGCCTCGCGAAGATGAGCGACGAGCAGTACCTCGCCGAACTCCTCGAATCCGTCCAGGCCGAAACCGGCCTGGGGGCATGGCTGGGCGCCGCGAGCAGCCTCTTCCCCGCCCACGCCGCCGCCAGCGCCCTCCCCGTGATGGGCACGGCGCCGCCCACCCCCGGCTCGACCACCCCGAAATCGCCCAGGACCGGCTGGGTGCTCGTCCCCGCGGGCCAGGAGCGCGACTTCCTCGCCCACGTCCCTGTCGAGGTGCTCCCGGTCGACCCCGTGATGCACGTCCGCCTGCGCCTCTTCGGGCTCGAACGCGTCGGCCAGGTCGCTGATATCCCCCTCTCCGCCCTCCAGGCCCAGTTCGGCCCCGATGGCCGCCGCGCCTGGGACCTCGCCAACGGCCGCGACCACTCCCGCATCGTCGCCCGCCGCGAAGAGGTGCGCATCACCGAGGAGATGGACCTCCCCGCGCCCGCCGCCTCCATCGAGCCGCTGCTCGTCGGCACCGAAGCGCTCCTCAACCGCGCCCTCGCCCACCCTGCCATCCGCGGCCAGACCGTCCGCCGGCTCGACTGGTGGCTCGGCCTCGAAAGCGGCGAACAGGTCGCCCGCCGCGTCGTCTTTCGCGAACCAACGAGCGATGCCCGGCACATGCTCTTCGTCCTGCGGAGCAAGCTCGAACGGCTCGCACTCGATGCGGCTGCCGCCAGCGTGGGCATCACCCTCTCGGGCATCTGCAGCGAATACGCCCACCAGGCCAACCTCTGGCAGATTGGCCCCCGCCGCCAGCGCGAGCTCGGCCAGGCCATCGAACAGCTCTCCGCCCGCACCGGCGGCCCCCAGGTCTACCGCATCGTGGAGGTCCAACCATGGTCGAGAATCCCCGAACGCCAGCTGGCCCTGGTGGCCTTCGGCTCCTGAACCAGCCCAAACCCACCGCCGTCGAGGCCACACCCCCCGGCGAGCCCGCCGCCGTTGTCTGGCAGGGCCGCTACCAGCGCGTCCGCGCCATCACCGGTAGCTGGCGCATCGACGACGAATGGTGGCGCGACGAGATCGCCCGCCGCTACTTCGTCGTCGAGCTTGAATCCGGCCGCCGCCTCACACTCTTCTGTGACCTCGTCACCGGCACCTGGTACGCCCAGTCCTACGAAGGCCCGCGCGAAGGCGGCAGCATCCTCCGCGGCCGCGCAGGGTGAGCCTGACACGGCCCCTCGAATACCACAGCAATCCATCCGAGGCGCGCCAGTCATGGCGCGCTGCGGCGTCGGCCGACCTCAACAGTCCAGGGCAGGGAACGATCAGGCCCCGGTCACCACGATCACCGGCCGAGCCGCCAGGTCTTCGTCCTCCAGCGCGAGAGCCACGGCCTCTTTCAAGTTCGCCGCCGCCTCGTCCAGCGTTGCACCCTGGGTCACCACGCTCAGCTGTGGACACTCCGCGACATATCCCGACTGTTCGCCGGGGCGGATGACTGCATGGATCGTCCGTTGCATGCACCGAGCGTATCAGACGCCGCCCTCACTGAGCACTACTCCACAGAGCCTCAGCCCTCCCGGTGCTATCCTTGTCCACCCATGGACTACGAAAGCCTGCTCGCCCACCGCACCCACACCATGCAGGCCAGCGCCATCCGCGAAATCCTCAAGGTCGCCTCCTCGCCCGGCATGGTCTCCCTCGCCGGGGGCCTCCCCGCCGCCGAGAGCTTCCCCCTCGAGATCATGGAAGAACTCACCGGCGCCGTCCTTGCCAAGTACGGCGCCCAGGCCCTCCAGTACGACGCCAGCGAGGGCTTCATGCCCCTGCGCGATGCGCTCGTCCCCCACCTCGCCGCCCGCGGCGTCCAGGCCACCGCCGAAGGCATCACCATCTTCAGCGGCTCCCAGGGCATCCTCGACGGCATCGGCAAGATCCTCATCTCCCCCGGCGACGTGGTCGCCGTCGAAGCGCCGACCTACCTGGGCGCGCTCCAGGCCTTCAACCCCTACGAGCCCCGCTACGTTGAGATCGAAACCGACGCCAACGGCCTCATCCCCGAGTCCCTCGACCGCGTGCTGGCTGCCCAGCGCGTGAAGCTTGTCTACCTCGTCCCCACCTTCCAGAACCCGACCGGCCGCACCCTTCCCCTTGCCCGCCGCCGCGCCGTGGCCGAGATCCTTCGCAAGCACGACGCCCTGCTCTACGAGGACGACCCCTACAGCGACCTGCGCTACACGGGCACGCCCGTGCCGCCGATCAAGTCGCTCGCCCCCGAGAACGTCGTCTACGCCAGCACGCTCTCGAAGACGTTTGCGCCCGGCCTGCGCGTCGGGCTCTGCGTCGCACCTCCGCCTATCCAGCGCTGGATGGTCACCGCTCGCCAGGGGGTCGACCTCCATACCAGCACCTTCGCCCAGGCACTGGCCGCCGAATACATCGCCGCCGGCTATCTGGAACGCCAGCTCCCGCGCATCATCGACCTTTACCGCCCGCGCCAGCAGGCCATGATCGACGCCCTCGACGCCCACCTGCCCGAGGACTTCGTCTACACCCGCCCCGAAGGCGGCATGTTCATCTGGGTCGAAGGTCCGCCCGGGTTCGACGCCGAAGCGCTCCAGCACCGCATCCTCGAACGCGGCGTGGCTTTCGTGCCCGGCAAATACTTCTACGTGAACCCCGAAGGCAAACAGAACACCTTCCGCATGAACTTCACCGCCGCCGACCCGGCCACCATCGAGCGCGCCATCTCGGTCGTCGCCGACGCTATCGCCGAGGAACTCGCCGCCAGCCGGTAGCTCCTACCCGAAGTCGTGCGAGACCGGCGTCTCGATGAAGCCCGGCAGCGGGCACGGCCGGAAGTGCTCGGCGATGATGTTCGGGAAGCCGCTCTGCTCGTTATCCACCCGTCCGCGCACGATCACGAACGGCGTACCCCGCACCAGTTCGCGCTGCCGCTCCTGCAGCGCCGTATAGACCACCAGGTTCGCCAGCCCGAACTCGTCCTCCAGCAGCATGAACATCACGCCGCTGGCCGTCTGCGGGCGCTGCCGGGTCACCACCATCCCGGCCATCTCCACGATCATCCCCGGCGGCAACCGGTTCGGGTTCCCCACCCCGCCAAGGTGCCGGCTCGTAATAAGCCCCTCGTGCAGCAGCGGCCGCACCAGCGACATCGGGTGGCGCCCCGGGCTCAGCCCCAGCCGGTCGTGGTCCCAGGCCAGTTCCTGCCACGCCGAGAGCGCGGGCAACTCGGCCATGTCCTGCTCCGTCGGCAGCGGCAGCGCGAGCTGGTTCTCGCGTGCCGCATCGCTCTTGGCCACGGCCGCTTCCGTGAGCAGCCCGAGCTGCCAGAGCAGTTCCCGGCGGGGCAATCCGAACTCCTCGAGCGCGCCAGCCCGGATGAGCGTCTCCGCCTGCTCCTTGCTCAGCCGCGCCCGCACCAGCAACTCCCGCAGCGAGCGGTACGGCCCGTTCGCGTGGCGCTCGGCCACGATGCGCTCCGGCAGCGTGGTGTACCCCTGGCCCCGCGGGTGCTGGCGGATGTCCTGCCACCCGCCGCCCAGTCCCTTCACCTGCTGCAGCCCCAGGCGGATATCCCCCTGCTCCGGCCATGCGCCTCCCCGGCTCGCGTTTATCGACGGCGGCAGCGTCGCGATCCCGTGCCGCGCCGCGTCCTGCGTCAGCACCTCTACCGAGTAGAACCCCATCGGCTGGGCGTTGAAGAGCGAGCAGTAGTAGGCCGCCGGGTAGTGGTAGCGCAGCCACGCCGACTCATACGCAAGCAGCGCGAACGCCACCGCGTGGCTCTTCGGGAACCCGAACGCGGCGAAGGCCGCCATCTTGTCGAACGCCACCTTCGCCGCCTCGCGGCTCACCCCCATGCGCTCCGCCCCGGCGTAGAACTCGGCCGCGAGCGCCTGCATGGCATCGGACGAGCGCTTCCGGCTCATCGCGCGGCGCAGGCGGTCGGCCTGCCCCGGCGTGAAGCCCGCCACCGCGCAGGAGATCTGAAGCACCTGGTCCTGGTAGAGCACGTGCCCGAGCGTCTCGCCCAGGCAGTGCTCCAGCAGCGGCGCCAGTTCGGGGTGGCCGTAGTCCACCTCGATCGCCTCGCCCCGGGCCAGCCGCTCGCGGTACTCCATGTACGGCCGGAACGCCCCCGCCATGATCGGCCCCGGCCGGATGATCGCCACCTGTACCGCCAGGTCGTCCAGGTTGTTCGGCTGGGTCCGCGGGAGCGTCTGCACTTGCGCCCGGCTCTCGATCTGGAACACCCCCATCGTGTCCCCCTCGCGGATAGAGGCGTAGATCTCCGGGCTGTCGTGCGGCACCCGCCCCAGGTCCACCCGCACTCCGTGCTCCTCCTCGATGATCTCCAGGCACTCGTCCACCGCCGAGAGCATGCCCAGCGCCAGGAAGTCGATCTTCACGAAGCGGGCGTCGTCGGCCGAGTCCTTATCCCACTGGCACACGAACCGCCCGTCCATCCGCGCCGGCTCCACCGGCACCACCGACGACAGCGGCTCGGCCGACACGATCACGCCACCGACGTGCTGGCCGATGTGCCGCGGCAAGCCCGCCACCTCCCCCGCCAGCTCCACCATCTCGCGCCAGATCGGCGCGCCCACCCCCCGCCGCAGCCCC
>CAZDOK010000034.1:0-14587 GCA_964507025.1 uncultured Anaerolineaceae bacterium | reverse complement strand
GCCGCCTTCCTCGAACGCGTGAACCACCTACGCGACACCGGCCGCCGCCTGGTCTTCATGGGCGACTTCAACATCGCCCACACGGAGATGGATCTCGCCCGCCCCGAGGAAGCACTCAAGGGTACCGGGTTCCTCCCGGTCGAACGCGAGTGGATCACGCGCATCATCGACGAGGGCTACGTCGACACTTTCCGGACGCTCCACCCCGGCGCCCGCGACCAGTACTCCTACTGGGATGCCTGGCGCGAGCGCCGCGCCCGCAACATCGGTTGGCGCATCGACTACGTCTTCGTCTCGCGCGAGCTCCTGCCTCAGGTGCGCAGCGCCTTCATCCAGCAGGAGATCATGGGCTCGGATCATTGCCCCGTCGGTATCGAGCTCGATGTCGATTCGTAACCGCCCCGCGGTGGCCCTAACGTTCGCGTAAGGGTACAGTATCAGTCATGCCCTCACGCCTCCGCGGCAGTACCGGACAGACCTTTCGAGCGCTCCGTCACCGTAACTATCGCCTCCTCTGGTTCGGCCAAACCGGCCACTCCGCCACCCTCTGGATGGACCAGGTCGCGCGTGCGGTACTCATCCTCCAGCTCACCGACTCCGCGGTCATGCTCTCCCTCGTGATCGCGACCCGCCTCGCACCCATCCTCTTCTTCGGACTCATCGCCGGCGCCGTGGCCGACCGCTACGACAAGAAGCGCATCCTCATGTCGACGCAGATGGTGTCGACCGGCTGCCATGCGTTCCTGGCCATCGTCTGCCTCACCGGCTATGTGGAAACGTGGCACGTCTTCGCCACGGCCCTGGTAGCCGGCACCGCGATGGCCTTCAACCAGCCGGTCCGCCAATCGCTCATCCCGATGACGGTCCCCAAGGAAGACCTGCTGAATGCCGTTGCCCTGAACTCCACCGCGCTCAGCTTTATGCGCATCGGCGGAGGGGCCATGGCCGGTGTCCTTCTCATCCCGTTCAGCGTCGGCGGCGTCTACGCCATCACGGCCGGCATCTACATCTTCGTCATCCTGACCACCTGGATGATGCAGTTCAGCGAAGGCGCCGGCCGCAAGAAGCAGTCCGAAGCGGGTATCTTTGCCGACCTGAAGGAGGGCTTCGCCTACATCGCGGCCACGCCCACCCTCGGCATCGTGACCGCTTTGGCGCTCATCCTCTTCGTGTTCGGCTTCCCCTATCAGCAGGTGTTCGTGCCGCTGCTCGCCACCCGCACGCTCGACCTGGGCGAATCGGGCGTGGGCTTCCTCGCTGGCGCGACCGGCGTGGGGGCCTTTGCCGGGTCGTTGTTCGTCGCCTCGCGTTCGAACATCGCCCGTCCGGGCCTCCAGTTGATGATCAACATGCTCATCTTTGGCGGTGCGCTCGTGGCCATCTCGCTCCAGGCGACACTGATCGGCACCGCCATCCTGCTCGCAGTCGCCGGGAGCATGACGGTGACCTACATGGCGTTCACCAACGGCATCTTGCTCGAGTACAGCAAGCCCGAGATGCACGGGCGTGTCATGTCACTGCTCAGCCTCGACCGCGGCCTCATCCCGGTCGGCGCCATCCTCGCCGGCACGCTCGTACAGGCGATGGGCGTCCGGCCCGGCCTGTTCGTGCTTGGGTCCACCATCATGGCGCTGACCGCGATTGTGGCAGTGCTCTGGGGGCGCCGGATCGCGGAAATCCGCTCGGGCGGAGTGGTCATGGGGCACGGGCGGCACGCAATCGAGCCCGAACCGCCGCCCGCCGGACCGCCGCTGGAGCCCAACCCGGCAGGCAGCGGCCGCTAACACTTTGACCCCGCGCCCGTCACTCCGTAGATTGGTTTCGTTGCCCGCGTGTTGCGGGCGGCTTCCCCGGGTCGGGGTGTAGCGCAGCCTGGTAGCGCACTTGAATGGGGTTCAAGAGGTCCCGCGTTCGAATCGCGGCACCCCGACCAGTTTTCTCAACAATCCCAGTCCGTCGCTCGACGCTACCCCCGCGCCTCTGCCCCCACCGCCACCCGCGACCGCAGCCGCACCTCCCCATCCACGACCCCTGCCACCCGTTCCCCGTCGATCCAGAAGACCGGCTTCCCCGGGCCATCGCCAACCAGCACCGAGCGCCCGCTCACCTCGCGCACAAACCCCACGCACTTCCCGTTTTCGTCGCGAATGCGCATGCCCTGCCGCAGCGCGGCTAACCGTCCGTCTCCCTCGAACACGTCGCCCTCCATCGTGGTGAAACCGCGAGAGGCTGCCCCAGACCCCTCTTGGCAACTGGGACAGCCTCTCCGGTTTGGTTACAGGGGGATTGCCTGTGAGTCAGCAATCTACGGAGGGTGAATTGTTGCAGGTAGCACCGGATCTCGAAGGTTCCGCGCGGATCCATAGTCCAGGACTATCGCTGATTGCCGGGCGCCCACCGATGGGCCGGGATGCTGGAAGTGCGTACTTCCGCGGTAGATAACCATCCACGATGAAGACTCGTGCGCGAATCGTGCCGGCCCAGCGGGGCCAGTCAGGCTCCCAGTCCACACGTGCCGGCGCTTCCGGTGCGCGCTCCATCTCACGGGAGCGTCAAGGGCCTCAGCCGTCTCGCGCTTCGCTCCACCGCATGCCCCATGCCATCGCATCGTGGCAGACCGCTGCAGGAAACGCGGCGGCCACCCGCCTCGTCAGCCAGGGCGCCCGGGTCCAGCGCATGACGTATCCCGCCATCAAGCCGCTCGCCGGCGTCAAGCCTGCGACCGAGGCACGACTTGCGCAGATCGCCCAGGTGGCCGGAATCACCCCCGGCGATGATGTCGCGGCTATCTGTAAGAAGCTCGGCAGCTACGGGCGTTCGAACTTCAAATACGACAGCGGCGGCGAGGCGCTCGCCAGCGCCCTCAGCAAGGGCACCTTCAACTGCGAGACCCTGAGCGACCTCTTCATCGTCATGGTCCTGATGGTGAGGAGTCCCGAGGACATCTCGGCAACGAAGGTGACGGGAGGCGAACCCGATCCTCTTCAAGGGCAGCCTTTCTGCCGGCGGGTGCAACAACCAGGTGCCCAACGTCACCGGACGCCCCTGGGTGATGTACAGCGGTGGCCACACCATCGCCAGCGTCGGGGGCACTTTCTATGACCTCACGACCGGGCTGACGGGGGGCTTCAGCAACAGCGACTACGTCGTGGGCAAGGCGCTGGGCAACAAGCGCTACGAGTTCGTCGTTGATGGCAAGACGGCCGGCTCCAGGCAAACGCGCAGATTCTGGGCGGCCTCTTCGGTGCCGACATCATTGGGGGCGACTCCTCGGACAACACTTGAATCGCGCCGCGATTAGCGACGGCCCTGGCGGAACCAGCTCGAGCCAGTCATCCCTTGAGGGACCGCGCCTTCCCTCCCGGTGCTTTCACCATCATCCGGACCAGCTCCTCCGTGATCCGCGGCTCCAGGCCTTCGGTGTGTCCCTTGTCCAGCCTGACAACGTCCGCGATTACCCGGCCGTCGCGCGCATTGGGGTACACGTGCAGCTGGGCCGTCCCGGGTCGGGGAAGCAGGCCCCAGGCGGCGTTCGATCTGCCCTCGCGCAGCGTGTCATGGATCTGTCCCGGCTCGTCGTCTACCACATCGGCCAGGCGCAGCCGCGGCCCCGCACCGTACTTCTCCGCCCACGGCGACGTCTCCGGGAGGGCAACCACCTCGTGCCTCCCCGTCGCGAAGATGAACGAGATGTCGCAGTCCGGCGGCGTTGCACGGCCGGGTCTGGGTGCCTGGCCTCCCTGCGGTGTGGCCGGCATCGGGCCGCGCACCGGTACGAAAAACGCGGCCGGCAGCTCAATCGGCCCGATTCGCCCACCGGACAGGCTCAGCCAGCCATCGACCCGGTCCTTGAAGTACTGGTCCTCCCGGAGCAGCCGGTTCGCAGTCATGCCCCCCTGCGAGTGGCCCACGAGCCAGAACGACCGAATGCTGTTGAGCCCGTACCTCGCAAACACGTACTCCACGATGCTCCGCAGGTGCTCGTCATCGGCTTCCGCCACCCACCGGCGGGCCGGCTCCTTCGTCGCCGCGGAGGGCGTGGCAATCACCAGCCGGTACGTTTCCTTGTAGTCGACAGCGGGAAAGTACAGGCGCTGCCAAGCGCCGACCGACCCTCCCCCGTGCAGGCTCAGGAGGAACACGACCTCCTCGCCGGGTTGCAGGTCATCCGGCTCATCCAGGTAGAACTTCCGGCCCGACTTGTCGTCGATCGCAGTGATGCTGCCCATGCGCTTCCTCCAGCTTGGCGCGCATGTTGACGTGAATTCTGCCGTGGCGCCAGTCGTGGCCGCATCCGCGCCCGCCCGCTAATCGTCGAGGACGAACGTCACCAGCAGGTTGACACGGTAGGAGTTGATCTTCCCATCCTTCACGTCCACCTGCTGCTCCTTCACCCAGGCGCCTTTTACATTGCGCAGCGTCTTGTTCGCCCGGTCGATGCCGGCCTTCATGGCGTCCTCGAAGCTTACACTCGAGGTCGAGGAAATCTCGGTCACACGTGCAACGGACATCGGTTGCCTCCATGGCGGTGTTCCCCGCCAGAGTGCGCCTATTCGTCTCGCTTGTACAGGGGTCAACAGGACAGGATTCGGGGTACCGCCCGGACCGCCTCGGGGTGGCACCACCATCGTCGCGGCCGCGGCGGCGCTATCATCCACCGCGATGAACCGCCTCTTTGCCATGGTCGCCATCTCCACCCTCGCAACGCTCCTGTTCGTCGCCTCTTTCCTGGTGAATGGGATCTCGAGCCCGCTGACGTGGCTGACCATCGCCGCGTGGACAGTGGCCGATTCCGCTCTGGTCGCCACGATCGTCGGCCAGGTCCGTACCGGCCAGCGGAGTGCCCGTGCCGCCGGCGCCGGCCACACGCCGGCGGAGCGCCGTGCGGCCGCAAGCCTCGCAGCGAGCATCGACTCGCTCGTTGCCGGGCGGACCGGAGTCCCCGGTACGAGCGTGGTGCTCCTTTCGTCCGGGCCGAACAAGATCGCCGTCATCAAGGTGTTGCGCGAGGAACTCAACACCGGCCTCCGCGAGGCGAAGGACCTCGCAGATGCCGCCGATACCGGTCCCGCGGTGCTTGCCGCCGGGCTCGCCCCAGAGAACGCCGGGCGCCTGCTCCGCGAACTGCAGGGAACCGGCGCCCACGCTGAGATCCGCTAATAGTCGGCCTACTCGACCACAATCCGCCCCGCCATCGCGGCACCGTGGACTCCGCACTGGTAGCTATAGCTCACGCCCTTCTGGTCGAAGTTCCGTTCGTACGTCCCCGACGACTGCTCCGGAGACTTCACACCTGACATCAATACCGAGTGCTGGTTCGACGTGCCCACCCACTTCCAGACGATCTTCGTTCCCTGCTTCACCGTAATGGTCTCGGGCGAAAACGAGTTGTCCTTCACTTCGATCTCGACGACGGGCCGGTTCGTATCCGGCGTGGGAGTCGCGTTCTGCGTATTGACGTTTTCGAGCTTCACATCCTGGTTCCCCCCGCCGCCTCCGCTGTTGTCATCACCTCCACCGCCACAAGCCCCGGTCAGCAGTCCACCTGCAATGCAGGCACCCACTAGCGCTGACCACCCAATCCTCCGCACGATGACCATGACTACCCCCTGACGAACCTATTGATGGCGCCGAATGCTAGCATCCACGGGGCCGATAGCAAGGGGATGGTTCATGACAAGCAATCTATCCCGGAGACGCATGACATACGAAGCCCCTGTCGTGTGATGCACGACAGGGGCGGCGAACGTCAACCACCGGGAGCTCAGCTGTCGAACGAAACGGTCACCGTCGACTGGTGTGGGAGCCGGGCGAGGTCTGCCAGTGCCCGCGCAATTCGTGCTCGCCCGTCGCCCAGGTCCTCCGACCCCGCGCGAACGATCCACGACTCGCGCACCTCGGCATCAAAGTGCACGCCGCCACCCCGCGCATAGGCCAGGTCCGCATGCACGTGCACCATCCCTGGAGTGGCGCTCGCCTCCACCTGGAGCTGCCCATCCATGGCTAGGTCGTCCAGCTGGAAACGGCCATTCAGCCCAGGGAGCGGCCCGGCCGCCCTGGCGAACCGGTGCGCCGATTCCGACATCACGAGCGGTGCTGGCTCGGGAGCAGTGCCCCCTTCCACATCTCCGAACGATGGCGCCGCCCCGGGCGGCAGGTCCGCCGTCGATTCGAGTTCGATCGGATGAATGACACTGCTCATTGCCTTACCTCACCAGAATAGACTTCGTACCCCGGCGATGTCCCGTATATAGCCACCGGGGGAACAGACAGGTTGAGGGGTGGTGCGATCAGTCACGGCGATGCCTCTGGACAAACCGCCCAATCCGCTCCAGTGCCCGCTCGATCTGCTCGTAACCGCTCGCATAACACGCCCGCACATACCCCTCGCCGCAAGCGCCGAACGCGCTTCCCGGTACCACCGCCACGCGTTCCTCTGCGAGCAGCGTCTCGCTGAAAGTCACGCTGTCCATGCCCGTGATGGTGATGTCCGGGAACGCGTAAAAAGCCCCCCGCGGCTCGAATGTCGCCAGGCCAACCGCACGGAGGCCATCCACGATCAGCCGCCGCCGCCGGTCGTACTCCGCCACCATCTCCGCGACGAAGCTCTCGCCCTCATCGAGCGCCGCAATCGCCGCGTACTGCGACGCGGTCGGGGCCGACATCATCACGTACTGGTGCACCTTCATCACTGCTTCTGCCAGCGGCCCCGGGGCGGCAACCCAGCCGAGCCTCCATCCCGTCATAGCGTAGGCCTTGCTGAACCCGCCAAGCAGGACCGTTCGGTCCCTCATTCCGGGCAGAGAGGCGAAACAGGTATGCTCCCCAACGTACGTCATCCGGTCGTACAGCTCGTCGCTGATCACCGCCAGGTCGTTCCGTTGCGCCACCTCCGCGATGGCCAGCAGGTCCTCGCGGCCCATGGTCGCTCCGGTCGGATTCGAAGGGTAGCCGAGCAGCAGTGCCTTCGACCGCGGGTTCACCGCCGCCTCGACATCGGCCGCCAGAAGCCGGAAGTCGTTCGAACCGTACGTCGGCACCGGGGCGAACGAGCCGCCCGCCATCACCGTCGCCGGCATGTAGGCCACGTAGCACGGGTCGGCGCACAACACTTCGTCTCCGGGGTCGAGCAGCGACCGCAGTGCCACGTCGAACGCCTCGCTCGAACCGCTCGTGATCACGATTTCGTTCTTCGGGTCGTAGCGGACGCCGTACAGGCGGAAGAGGTGGTCGCTCAGCTTCTCGCGCAGCTCGGGCAGCCCGTAGTTCGAGGTGTAGTGCGTGTGCCCGTGCTCGATGCTCTCGATGGCGGCTCGACGGATCGGTTCGGGCGTGACGTAGTCCGGTTCGCCCACGCCTAGCGAAATCACGTCGTCGATGGTGCTCAACAGGTCGAAGAACTTGCGAATCCCGCTCGGGGGAACGGCCTGCATCCGCCGGGAGATGAAACGGCTCGGGTCTGCTGAAGTCTCCGTCAGCACTGGCTTCTCCTGTCTCCCCCAGGCAGCCCGCATCTGCTCTCACAGAAAGGCCGCCATGGAGGCGGCCCTTCGTTGTCTATGAAAGTATGGTGCTTCTGACCGCCACCAGTTACCGGCGCGCGCGCGCAGCGGCAGCAGCGGCCGTGGCGAGCAGTGCGGTCAGGGTGACAGTCGCAACCATCTGTACGTAACTCTGTCGGCTCGCTTCCATAGCGTCAATAGAGGAAGCCCCGCTCTTTCCCCGGCATTTCGCGCCGCCCCAACGCTCGATGCCCCCGCGCCGCTGGCGTAGGATGACGCCGCACGCCGAGCCAGGAGCACCCCCATGTCCGACCCAACCAACCTCACCATCGCCGAGGCCGCCCGAGCCATCGAACGCCGTGAGCTGTCGCCCGTCGACTTGTGCGAGGCCTACCTGGCCCGCGTCGAACGGCTCAATCCCGCAATCAACGCCTACGTGACCGTGACCGAAGCGCGCGCCCGCGAAGACGCCGCCCGAGCCGCCGAAGAGATAGTCCAGGGCAACCTCCGCGGTCCCCTCCACGGCATCCCCATCGGCCTGAAGGACCTCTATGACACCGCGGGCATCGAAACGGCCGGCGGCTCGAAGGTCCTCCGCGGCCGTGTCCCGGCCGAGGACTCCACGTGTGCCCGCCGCCTGCGCCAGGCCGGTACTGTATTAATAGGTAAGACGAACACCCACGAGTTCGCCTGGGGCACCACCACCAACAACCCCCACACCGGCGCCACCCACAACCCCTGGTCGCTCGACCGCATCCCCGGCGGCTCGAGCGGCGGTTCGGGCGCGGCCATCGTCGCCCGGCTCGCCGCCGGCACGCTCGGCACCGATACCGGCGGGAGCATCCGCATCCCGGCGGCGCTCAACGGCTGCGTCGGTTTCAAGCCCACCTTCGGGCGCGTCAGCAAGGCCGGCGTTCTCCCCATGTCCTGGCAGTTCGACCACCCCGGCCCGATCTGCCGCACCGTCGAAGACGCCGCCATCGTGCTCCAGGCCATCGCCGGATACGACCCGGCCGACTTCACCACCGTGCCCGTGCCCGTGCCCGACTACCGCAAGGCGCTCCACGGCGGCCTTCGCGGCCTTCGCATCGGGGTGCCGCGCGACCAGTTCTTCGGGTTGCTCGACCCCGAGGTCCGCGTCGCGGTCGAAATAGCCATGGACGTCTTCCGCGAGCTCGGCGCCGAGGTCGTGGACGTCGACGCCGGTTACGACCGTATGACCGTCCTGCAGGCCTGGACCGTCTGCAACGCCGAGGGCCAGGCCCACCACGCGGAGTGGCTGGCCAGGCAGCGCGCCGACTACAGCCCCGAGCTACTTGCGAACCTCTCGACCCCTTTGCCCGACGCCGTGGGCCTGGCGAATGCGTACCGCGCGAGCTACGACATCAAGGAGGCTGTCCGGGGGCTCCTCGAACAGGTCGACCTGCTGCTAGCGCCTACCACCATGCGCCCTGCCTCGGTCATCGGCGAGGAGCAGGTCGAGGTCGACGGCGTCCAGCTCACGACCGGCGCCGCCTTCGCCTCGCTGACCATGCCGTTCAACATCGCCGGCGTGCCTGCACTCTCGCTGCTCTGCGGGTTTTCAGGCGAAGGGCTGCCCATCGGCATGCAGATCGCCGGCCGCCCGTTCGACGAACCGGCTGTCCTCCGCGCCGCCCACGCCTACGAGACGGCGACGGACTGGCACCGCCTGCGACCGGAGCTCTAACTCCGCCCCACGTCCGCCAGCCTCGCCTGGCGCATGGCAACCTGCCCGATGACACCCGCATCGACGAGCCGCAGCGCCGGGCCATTTGGGAGCGATTCCGCCCAGCTCTGCGCCGGCGCGGAGATGTGGCCGGTGGTCACCAGCATTGCCCCCGTCGCGCCCTCCGCGACCGCAGCGCCGTAGAGTTCCCGCACCTGTGACGCCGTGACGGTAGCGTGCTCAGCGTAGCGCTTGCACTGGACCGCGAGCGTCTCGCCCCGCCTGCGGGCGAGGAGGTCGATGCCGCCGTCGCCGGTGCCCCCGCGGCGCTCGACGTGCCAGCCCTCGCGCTGGAGCCAACGCCCAACCTCGGCTTCGAAGTCGGCCGGGTGGAGCTTGCGCAACCCCTCGACCGAGCGCCGGGCGGCTCGCCGCCGCGACCGCTGCCCCCCGGCGACGGCCAGCGCCAGGGCAGCCGCGAACAGCCCGGCGACGCCGGCCCAGCGGTACCCGTTGGGGTCGAAGTACACGACCGGCCCGGAAACGGCCGCCAGTCCCACGGCGAGACGTGTCATAACGGAGGCAGTGTAAAGGCCGGAAGCGTTAGGTGGTGTCGCGACCTGGCCGGCATGGCCGGTCGCGAGTTTTACGTAATCGCTATTGACCCCATACGCGCCCCCGGCGTACCCTCGGCACGTGTGGAGCGCAGCGGCGAGCGGAACTTCCTCCCCCGCGCGGACGTTTACTCCACAGGAGGCGGCCTGTGGCAACCCAGTGTCACACTGACTACGACTGGCTGACTGCCTCTCGAGTGCGCGTGCTGCGCGAACTGGCGGACGACCGGACCGAGCGCGAGGCGGCCGAGCGGCTGGGCGTGAGCTATCACGGGCTGCGAAGCATCGTGGAGGACCTGAAGGCCAGGACCGGCGAGCCAGACGTTCGAGCCTTGCGACGCTGGTGGCGCGCAAATCGCGGGTCGTGGCTTGTGTGGTGGGCTGAACAGGGAGGGCTGAGCGCAGAAGGGTACGTCAGGTAGGGTGATTAGGGTACGCGAGGTAGGGTGACGGGCCTTCACTCAGCGCTGCAAGCTGCAGCTATGACAACGGAGGTCTTGCGATGAAGCGAATGTTGATTGGTAGTCTCGCCGTCGCCCTGATTGCCATCGCCACGGCGGGTATCTACAGCTCTGCAGGTGCTGACGATCCCTCAACGCCACAACGGGGGAGGCCGACGGTACTTCCCGGCTGGCCCGCAAGAGGGACCGTACATATCGCCGGGTGCCCGGTGAACCGGACCTCGCCAGTCTGTGAAGTCACCAAGCCGGGCCCGTTTGGCCCAATGACTCTCCGAACGCAACTGATTCCAGCTTTTTCTGCTGGAGGCAACAAGTCTCTCAGGTTTGCGTGGGACACATGCTACTCGGACTGGAGGCCAGGGTATCCATCCTACTGGTTTGAGATGTGGACTCCGTTCTCCTTTGACTACTCCACCGTCACCGCGATGAATCCTACGTACTACGATGATCACTCAGTTCCATTGTTTGGATGGGGGGATCATCAGGCCTATAATGACTGGCAGCCAGGATGGCAGTACGCTTGGGGGAACGCACGTGCAGACCTCACCTACGGGTGGCCGTTCTCTGTGGACATCGGCAGCCTTCACCTGAATGCTCTCGTCGATGCATGGGGAAATTGCACTGGGGCTGCCGACTTCGACTGGTTCTAAGCCATGATCAAGTTCCGGAAGCAGCGCTTGGCAGGGCCGCGGCGAGACGCGGCCCTCGCCGCAATGGCGGTCGCGATAGCCTACACGTTGTACTTCGCCGCTCGCATCGTCGGCGGCGGCGAGGTCGAGCCCGTCAACGCTGCGGTCCAGGTGGCGCTCCAGACCCTGGGGATCGGAGTACTCGTGGGACTTGGTTCCCTGGTAGTTCGGCGTTTCTGGTGAGGCGGGTGATCCCCGATCTGGCGGTGGACCGAGCACGGCCGAGACCAGCGACCGGCAGCGGGGCCGGGCCCACCGGCCCGGATACGACCGCTCGGCCCACGATCCAACGTGTCATAACGGAGACTAGTGTAAAGGCGGAGCGCGTTAGGTGGTGTCGCCTCCTTTCCGGCGTGCCCGGTCCCGAGTTTACGCAAACAGTATTGACCCCATGCGCGGCCTGGACGTAGCCTCGGCACGTGTGGAGCGTAGCCGCGAGCGGAACTTTCTCCCCCGCGCGGACGTTTTACTCCACAGGAGGCGGCTTGTGGCGACCCAGGGTCACATTGACTACGACTGGCTGACTGCCTCTCGAGTGCGTATGCTGCGCGAACTGGCGGACGACCGGACCGAGCGCGAGGCCGCGGAGCGGCTCGGAGTGGCCTACACCTCGGTCCGCAGCGCAGTGCAGGTGCTCAAGGGGTACACCGGGTGCGAGAGCGTCCACGACCTCCGGCGCTGGTGGCGCCAGAACCGCGAGTCGTGGGCTGAGTGGCTCCTGGAGCAGGGGGGTGTGAGCAGACACAGTACCTAAGGTAGCTGATTACCGCACGAAAGGTAGGGTGACATGGCGCCCGCCGCGCGCCGGTTACCATGAGGACGAGCCCAAGACGAAGGAGCTACTGATGCAACACGCGAAAATCGTTTCTGCGAGAAGAGTCCTCGCGTTGGGTTCGTTCTAGCCGTGGCAGCGAACTATGGCCTGAAGCAGGCTGGCGCTTACAACACTTGCTGGCATCCACAAGGGTATTGTGGATCGCACTACTATAGCGGAGTATCATTCTACGACAACACGGGATGGTCAGGTGCTAAAGCGGCCGCAGTAAGTTCATCAGGCTCCGCATGGGACAGCTGGTATGTTAGCGTTTCTCAGTCAGTGACATGCCCGTGCAATGCAGAGGTCGGTTTAGCTAACTTCCAGAATCCTTATATTCCCGGTTACACTGCTGCCTATTTTAATGGAGGTGACCCATACGAAATCATTTACAACCAGGTCTATCTGAACACACAGTATACCTGGTACACTGATGGCACAATGGATCAGCAGTGGGCTCGGGCTGATGTGCGAACGGTAACAGTCCATGAAATGGGGCACATGCTTGGTTTGGCGCATGACTGTACTTACACAGCGGCCGTTATGTGTGTCACGTGGCAAGCGAAGCCCAGCCCTCACTGGGATGATTGGAACGGCATAGCTGCACTGTATTGAGTCGTGTATGTGGAGTACGGACATGAAGAGCAAGAAATCTAGGATAGCGCTATACACAGGTATAATCTGTACCTCATTTACCGCCACTCTGGGCATATGGTGGTTTGTCGACGCAGGTGGCGCGGAATTTCCCGCGCAAGTTGAGCCACCAGCGAGCAACATCGTTGTGCGAGGCTATGGTTCGGAGCCGGAACCGGAGTTAGCGCTAAAACTCGGGGCCCCGTTCGGTGTTCGAGTATCGGTGGTGCGTGGGGTAGTCCGCTCGGTAGGTGACGACCGCTGGAACACTGAAGATGGCAAGCCGCCTGTGGGAAGGGGCCCCGGTGGTCTGGGAACCAATGGCCACTTCATTATCCGGACGGCCATGGTTGATGTTATCGATGTCGTTGCGGGCCCTCGGACTCCGAACGTCCTCCCGGTCACCCTATTCGGGGGCAGCGTCGGTGGCACGCAAATGATTGTTTCCGAATTCGGTCCCGAGCTCAGGGTCGGTGAGGCCGTCCTGCTGTTCGTGGCCCCGGACGGGGACGGGCCAGAGCGGCTTCAGGTCGATTGGTTGCCTGTCCTGAGTTACACACTGAGCGATGGGCTTGCCTTCTCGCACACCCGGGGCCCGATCGACGAATCCACGCTTCTCGCCCGCATCCATGCCGCCGTCGCGCCTGAGTGAGGGCGAGGCCAATAGGGGCTTCGAGGAGCTGGCCGGCGTGCGCTCGCGGCGGGTCCACTGGTGACCGCCTGACCGCCTCAACTACCCCGCCAGCAGGTTCCTGAACCCCGCCGCCCGCTCGTAAGCGCTCGCCACCTGCAACATGCGCCCCTCATCGAAGAAGTCGCCGATGATCTGGAAGGCGCAGGGGACGCCTGTGGCGTGATAGAATTGGCGCTGAGGTGTGAGAGATGAGCGCAGTGAAGGAAGAGGTTCGGCAGTTGGCCGACGCCCTCGCCGACGACGCCACCTGGGACGACGTGATGGAGCAGGTCTACCTGAAGCAAGTCGTTGCTGCGGGCTTGAAGGCGAGTGCGGAAGGGCGAAAGCGGCCAGTCTCAGAGGTTCGCAAGAGCTACGGCCTTCAGGGATAGCCGGTGGAAGTCAATTGGACTGAACCGGCCGAAGCACACCTCGCCTCGATTCACCGGTTTCACAGCCAAACATCGGTTCGCTATGCGGATACGCTTGTCGAGCGATTGACAGCCCGGACCGTCCAGCTTTCTCAGTACCCACACTCTGGTTCGGTCGTGCCCCAGGCGGAGAACATCGAACTCCGAATGTTGGTTGAGAGTGGCTACCGCATTCTCTACGTCGTTGGCAAAGACCACGTCGAGATTCTCGGGGTGCTCCACGGAAGTCGAGGGACGCTCTAGCCCGCCACCAAATTCCTGAACCCCGCCGCCCGCTCGTAGGCACTCGCCACCTGCAGGATCCGGCCCTCGTCGAAGAAGTTGCCGATGATTTGCAGGCCGACCGGCAGGCCTTCGCTGAAGCCGCAGGGCACGCTTACTGCCGGCAGTCCCGCCACCGAGGCCGGCAGCGTGTAGATGTCGTTCAGGTACATCGCGTAGGGGTCGTCCACCTTCGCGCCAATCGGGAAGGCCACCGTCGGCGAGGTCGGCGTCACGATCACGTCGTACTTCGCGAACGCCTCCGCGAACTCCCGGTTGATGACCGTGCGCACCTTCTGCGCCTTCAGGTAGTAGGCGTCGTAGTAGCCCGCGCTGAGTGCGTACGTCCCGAGCATGATGCGCCGCTTCACCTCGTTCCCGAACCCTTGCGCGCGCGTCTGCTCCATGTTCTCCCACATCGTATGCCCACTCCGGTCGCTGAAGCCGTACTTCACGCCGTCGTAGCGCGCCAGGTTCGCCGAGGCCTCGCTCGGCGCGATGATGTAGTACACCGCCAACGCCTGGTCCGTGCTCGGCAGCGAAAGCGACCGGTCAACCGTCGCCCCCAGCGATTCGAGCGTCGCCAGGGCCTCCTCGATGCGAGCGGTCACGCCGGGCTCCATCCCGGAGATGAAGTACTCCTTCGGCACGCCGATCTTCATCCCCTTGATGTCGCGGCCGAGGTAGTGGCGGACGTCGGGCATCGGTTCGGGGTTGGTGGTCGAATCGCGCGGGTCGTGCCCGCCGATGCACTGCAGCATCGTCGCCACGTCCTCCACGTCCCGACCGATCGGCCCTACCTGGTCGAGTGAGCTCCCGAAG
>CAZDOK010000033.1:0-19574 GCA_964507025.1 uncultured Anaerolineaceae bacterium | reverse complement strand
AGTCCTCGAAGCGGAGCGCGTAGACGGTCATCCCGGCGAGCATGACGGCATCAGCATAGCGGTCGGTGACGGCATCGAAGACGCCGCCAAAGCGGGTGGCGCGGTCCTTGAGGCGGGCGAGCTCGCCATCGACGCCGTCGATCACGCTGACGGCCTGGATGGCGATGCCGCCAGCGATGTTCCAGCCGGCCGCGACCATGGCGCCCGTGGCGATCGCCAGGAGCAACGTGAACGCGGTGACCTGGTTGGGGGTGAGGGGAGTGGGGCGGAGGCCGCGGGCGACGGGCCGGCTCAGCGGGCGGTTCAGGTAGCGCGAGACGAGCCCGTCGTAGGTCATGCTGCTCCCCCGGCGGCCAGCATCTGGCCGGCGCCCGCGAGGTCTTCCTCGGTATCGATGTCGTACCACGACTCGCCGGTGACGTCGACCGCGGCGAGCTGGTGGGCCTCGACGAGGCGGGCGTAAATCTCGCCGAGCTCGCAATCCGCTGGCGCGGCCTCGACCGCGTCCCAAACACCGGGCGCGAAGAGGAAGGCGCCGGTGTCGAGCGCGTTCCAGCGGGCGAGGTTCTTGCCGATGGCGGTGAGCAATCCGGTCGCGGGGTCGAAGGCGACACGGGTCGCCTCCTGGGTGTAGGCCTCGTGCCAGGGGGCGGAATCAGTGGCGACGAGGCTGGGCCCGCCGGGCCGCCAGGCTTCGAGCAGCCGCCGGATGATGCCCGCGCTGAGCATGTGGTCGGCCATCACCAGGAGGAACGGTTCGGGGCCGAGACACGGGCGGGCGGCCCGCAGGGACAGCGAGGCCCCCGCGTGGAAGTCTGCGTTCCAGGCGTAGTCCAGGCGCAGGCCGTGAGGGTCGCGCAGGAGCGCATCGCGGACCTGGACGCCGCGGTACCCCAGGACAACGACGGCCTCGCGCACGCCGGCCTGGCTCAGGGCGTGGAGCGTGTAGGAGATGAGCGGCCGGCCGCCGATGGGGACGAGCGGCTTCGGCGTGCTGGCGGTGTGCCGCCCCAGCCGGCCGCCATCGCCAGCCGCGAGGACAACGGCCCGGATCGGACCCCGGGGGGTGAACTCCATCCCTCTATCCTACCGGCACTGGCGGCCCGGCGCCGTTTCGCCCGTGGGCCCGCGGGCGGCTACGATTGGGGACGCGGCGCCACAGGCCGTTTGTACTATTACTAATGGGGGAAACGCAGACATGTGGCAGACGATCGGCTGGCTAACCCTGGGGTGCGCGGTCTTCATCGGCATGCTCATTTCGCTTTCGATCATCGGGCTCAAGATCTAGCGGCAATGGAAAGCGGCCAGCCGGAGGGAAGTGGCTGGCCGCATGGATGCGCCGCAGGAGAGGGACGACTGAAGCGCTGGCCCCACGCTACCCGCCGTGTGTTAGCCGGGGGTTAAGCGGGCCACTTTCATCGAACCGCGGCGTGCGTCAGGCTTAACGGGTGACCCAGGCGGCACAGACAACCCTGCCCGGAATGCTTGAGCCGCCCATCCAGGGAGGGCTTTCGTCGTCCGATGCGATAGCGCGCGCGGCGGCCGGCCTTTCGAACGTCGACCGGTCGCGTATTCGCACCGATGGCGATGTCATCCGCGGGAACGCGCTCACCTTCTTCAATGTGATCCTCGGGACGCTCATCCTCGCGCTCCTGGCCGTGGGCGAATTCAAGGATGGCTTTTTCGTCGGCATCGTGGTCATCGCGAACGTGCTGGTGGCCACGCTCCAGGAACTCAAGGCGACCCGCACCCTGCGCGAGCTGAAAGCGCTGACCGCTCCGAAGGCGACGGTGGTCCGCGATGGCGTGCCGCGCGATATCCCGGCGGAGGACGTCGTCCAGGGCGACCTGATCCACCTGCGCAAGGGCGACCAGGTGGTGGCCGATGGCAAGGTGGTGCGAGACACCGCGGAGATCGATGAATCGTTGCTGACCGGCGAATCGCACTCGGTGCGGCGCGGGCCGGGCGATGAGCTCCGGAGCGGGAGCTTCTGCACCGCGGGCGAGTGCTACTACCTGGCCGAGCGCGTGGGCACCGAGGCCTACGCGGTGAAGCTCACGGCCGATGCGCGCGAGCTGGTGCGCCGGGCCACGCCCCTGCAGATCCGCTTCAAGCGCATCCTCCGCGTGCTGCTGACCGCCACGGGCGTGCTCGCCGCCCTCCTGATGATCTCCTACAACCTGGAAGAGCGCGGGTTCGCCGAGGCGCTGAAAGCCACGACCGCGACCGTGACGACCGTCGTCCCCACGGGCCTCCTCCTTGGCATGACGGTGGCGTTCGCGGTGGGGGCGGTGCGCGTCTCGCGGTCCGGCGCCATCGTCCAGGACATCAACGCCGTCGAGGCGCTGAACTACACCGACGTGATCTGCCTCGACAAGACGGGCACCATCACGGCCAACCGGATGTCGCTGCGCGATGTGCGCTGGATGCCCGGCGCCGAGGGGTATGGGCCGTGGCTGGGGGCGTTCGCGGTGGCGAGCGCGGGCGAGAGCAAGACCGCCGAGGCGCTGGCGGCCGGGCTGGCGCCGCGCAGCAACGGCGCCCGGCCGGTCGCGAACGTGCCGTTCAATTCGGAGCGGCGCTGGAGCGCGGCCACCCTCGAGCTCGGCGGCGAACAACGTACCTTCGTGCTCGGCGCGCCCGAGACGGTGTTGCCCCTCTGCGAAGGGGGCGCCGAGCTGCAGGCGGCCTACCACGAGGCGGCCGAGCAGGGGCTGCGCGGCGTGGTCTTCGCCGAGGCGGCGAGCCTGCCCGCGCCCGGGGTTGCGATGGCCGGGCTCAGGCCGCTGGCGCTGCTCACGCTCGGCGACGAGTTGCGGCCCGAGGTGCGCTCGGCCTTCACGATGATGGAGCAGCTCGGCATCGAGCCGAAGCTCATCAGCGGCGACAACCCCGAGACGGTGCGGGCCATCCTGGCGCAACTCGGCATCACGCTGAAGGGCGGCATCGTCTCCGGCGCCGATATCGACCACCTGGACGACGAGGCATTCGAGGCGATGGTGGAGCGGACGAGCGTGTTCGGGCGCATCTCGCCCGCCCTCAAGGCGCGAATCGTCGCGGCCCTGCGCGACAACGGCCACTTCGTCGCCATGTGCGGCGATGGCGCGAACGACGTCCAGGCGCTGCGGGCGGCCGATGTGGCCGTTTCGATGGCCTCGGGGACGGGCATGACGCGCGCGGTCGCCGGGATCATCCTGCTGAACGACTCGTTCGAGGCGCTGATCCGGGGGGCGAAGGAGGCGACGGCCGTGCTGGGGAATGCTGCCCGGCTTTCGAAGCTGTTCATCGCGAAGAGCCTGTACGCCTACCTCATCATCGTGGCGACGAACATGCTGGGGCTCGATTTCCCCTTCCTGCCGCGGCACGGGTCGCTCACGGCGCTCCTGACGCTGGGCATCCCCGCGATCTTCATCTCGATCAGCGTGCCCCCGCCGAACGCGGGGCGGGATTTCACGCGGAACGTGCTCTCCTGGGCGTTGCCCGCCTCGGGCGCGCTCGCCGTCTCGGCGATCCTCGTGCACCTGATCACGGAGGGTCTGCTGAACCGGCCCATCGCCGAGGCGCGCACGCTCGTCTCGCTGACGATGGGGATTACGGGGCTGTTCTTCATGGTCGAGGTGCTGGGGTTCCACGGGGCTTCGTGGCGAAGCCTCACCCGCCCCGTCATGACCACGTTGCTCGGGGGCCTGCTCGTCGCCGGGTTCCTGTTCACCGTCTACTCGCCGCGGTTGCGGGAGTTCTTCGACTTCACCGAGGTGCACACGGGCGACTGGGTGATTGTGCTGACAGCCGTGGCCGGGGCGCTGGTTGGCCAGTACGTGTTGAGCCGCTACTGGCAGCAGATCCTGGACATCCTGACCGCGAAGCCGGGCAAGCAGGACCGCTTACGCGGAAGGGCGGTGTAGCTACCACGTAGCCACACCGCCCCCGGGGAATCGAACTGCCAGGATTCGCCTAGCTGCCGAGGCCGATATCGACCTTCTGGATCTTGTCGTCGCCGGTGAAGGAGATGAGGATGCGGACCGGGCCGAAGGGGCTGCCATCGCCGACGATCTTCACGTTGTCGCCATCGGCGACAGGGTCGCGCCAGGTGATACCGGGGGCCGCACCGCCGCCTGGGCGATTGCGCATGCCTGCGGCAGCCGCGTCTTTGCCCGTGGTGCTGCCGGTCATGGGATTGCTGATGGTCACGTCATCAGCCAGGAGCGCGACCGCTCCATCGACGTCGCCCGCCGCCTGGAGGGCCATGTACTGCTTCGCGATTTCGAGTCTGTCGGCCAATGCCAACCTCCTTATCCGAATCTGGTTCGGGTTTCGCGGCTAGCCTAGCCCGCGCGTGAAATCACGTCAAACGCATCGGGTGAGCACGCGAGAAACGTCCGCAGCCTGGCAGACCAGGTGCCAATCCTCCGGTCGCCCGAGCGGGCACAGGCCACCGGGCAACGGCATGTTCGCGTAGACTGCCCGCCATCACCACGTGGGAGGCAGCCACGATGGCCGGTACCGTCCTCTACGAGCGCGATGGGCACATCGCGACCATCACCTATAACCGCCCCGAGGCGCTCAACGCGATCAACGCCGAGCTCCGCGCCGACCTCGACGCCGCCTGGGTGCGGTTCCGCGACGACGAGGAGGCCTGGGTGGCGATCGTCACCGGCGCGGGGCGCGCCTTCAGCGCCGGGGCCGACCTGCGCGGCAACGCCCCACCCCGCGGCGCCACCCACTGGGAGACCCCGAGCCTCACCTCGCTCGAAAACGGCATCGAGGTCTGGAAGCCCACCATCGCGGCGGTCAACGGCTACTGCCTCGGCTTCGCCTGCACGCTCGTGGCCGCCTGCGACTTCGTCATCGCCAGCGAGCGGGCCGAGTTCGGCTTCCCCGAGGTCCGCATCGGCGTGCCCACCATCCAGGGCGCAGTACGGATGCCGCAGAAGGTGGGCTGGCAGAACGCCATGGAGCTCCTCCTTATCGGCGAACGCGTTACCGCGGCGCGCGCGAAAGAGATGGGCCTCTGCTCGAAGGTGGTACCCCACGACGACCTGATGACCGAAGCGCGCGCCCTCGCCGAACGGCTCTGCAAGTCGGCCCCGCTCGCCGTCCGGGCAACCAAGGAAGTGGCCTGGCGCGGCCAGCAGATGCCCTGGGTCGAAGCCATCCGCTTCGGCGAAACCATGCGCCGCGTGGCCGGGGCGACCGAGGACGCGCGCGAGGGCATGGCCGCCGCCCGCGAAAAGCGCGAACCGCGCTGGCAAGCGCGCTAGCGCCGGGGCACACGAGGCAGGGAGGAATCCATGGAGCAGGCGCAGTGGCGCGAGCTGGTGGCCCGGGCGGTGCTCGCCCCGTCGTCGCACAACACGCAGCCGTGGCAGTTCGTGGTCCGCGGAGGCGCGCTCGAACTGCACGCCGACCGCACCCGCGCGCTCCCGGTGAACGACCCGGAGGACCGCGAACTCACCATCAGCTGCGCGGCGGCGCTCATGAACCTGCGGGCGGGGGCGGCGGCCGCGGGCCTGGTCGCCGGGGTGGAGATCGAGCCGGACCCCGCGAGCGACCTGCTGGCCATGGTCCGCTGCGCGCCTGGCGAAAGCGATGGCGAACTCGCCCGGCTCGCCGGCGCCATCGACCTGCGGCACACCGCCCGCGAACCCTTCGCTGCCCGCCCCCTCGATGTCGCGCTGCTGGGACGGCTGACCAACGCCGCCGGGGCCGAGGGCGCCGCGCTCCGCTGGGTCGATGGCCGGCAGACGCGCGAACAGATCGCCGACCTTGTGGCCGAGGGCGACCGCATCCAGTTCGCCGACAGGCGCTGGCGGAGGGAGCTCGCAGCCTGGATGCACCCGGCCCGCGCCGATGACGGCCTGCCGGTCGAGCGGTTCGGCGGTGCCGTGCGCTTCGTGGTGAGCCGCTTCAACGTCGGCGGTTCGACCGCGGGCAAGGACGAGGTGTTCGCGCTGCACGCGCCGGCGCTCGGCGTGCTTTCGACTCCTGGCGATGAGCGCGGGGACTGGATGGCTGCCGGCCAGGCGCTGCAGCGGCTGCTGCTGACGGCAGCGGCGGAAGGTGTGCAGGTGGGCTACCTGAACCAGCCGTGCCAGGTGGCGGCATTGCGTCCGCGACTGCGCGAGCTGGCGGGGGGCGAAGGCGAGCCGCAGCTGGTGTTGCGCCTTGGCCACCCCCTGGGAGAGCCGCCCGCCCATCGGCGACGGCCCGTGGCCGACGTGCTGACCTTGGCCTGAACGGCAGGGCGGCCGCCCGCATCCACGCGGCCTATACGGATTCGTAACGGAAACACTTCGACAACCGAAAGTTTATCGGTGGTTCATCCGTTCGACGCACGGCGTTCACAATCGGGCGCGAAGGTGGAAGCAGTTCAAACGGGAGGTACGGAACATGCTGGAAGAGCTCCTCGCCGCCGCCATGTACCACGACCGGTGCCGGGAACTCGCACGCGAGCGGATCGCGCGCGAGGCCCTGGACGCCACAATCACGCGGACGACCACGCCATTCCTCGCCCGGGTGGGTCTGCGGCGTCAGCCGCGCCCCAGCCGCGCCTCGAGCGCTGCCCGGACCGCGGGCCATTCGCTTTCAACGATGGAGTAGTAGGCCGAATCGCGGAGCTGGCCGTCGGCCCCGACCGAGTGGGCCCGGATGACGCCATCGAGCTTCGCGCCAATCCGTTCGATCGCCGCGCGTGAGCGGGCGTTGCGGCGATCGGTCTTCAAGCGCACCACGCGCGTGCCCCAGGCCTCGAAGGCGTGGCGCAGCATCAGGTACTTCGCCCCGGTGTTGATCGCCGAGCGCTGGGCCGAGGCCGCCAGCCAGGTCCAGCCGATCTCGACGCCATCGGGCGGGGTGGCCGGGCCGGGCGGCGACCCGCCCCACGGCAGGCGCTCGAAGTTCGCGAACCGGGTCGAGCCCACCACCCGCCCGGTGGCGAGGTCGAGCGTGGCGAAGGGGAGCGCTTCGCCGCGGCCGGCCAGCTCCAGGGCGGCCTCCACGTACGCCCGCATCTCCGCCTCGCCATCGGGCACGTGGGTCCAGGCATACGTCGCGCGGTCCTCGGCGGCGGCCGCCACGAGCGCCGGCACGTGATCCAGCGAGAGCGGCTCCAGGCGCACGACCGGGCCTTCGAGCGTGACGGACTGGACGGGTGAGACGGTGGCGTGGGTCATGGTGATGGGCCTCCAGTGGATCCCACGATATGGCGCCCACCGGCTCGATTCGCAGATCCAATTGACGGCCGAATCGCCGGGCCATCCGCCGGGGAAGGCGAGGGCCAGTTGCCCCCGGCTCACCAACTTTTTATAGTACGTTGCACGAAAGGATGGACTGGCCACGACGCCGGCCCGCTCGGTGCACCCGCCATGTCCCGCGCTCCCGCGACGCTCCCGTCGAAATGGCTCACGCTCATCGCCACCTGCCTCGGGCTGGGGATGATGATGATCGACACGTTCATCGTGAACGTGGCCTTCCCGGCGATCGGGCGCGACCTGGATGCCTCGCTCAGCCTGACCGAGTGGACGGTCTCGGGCTACGTGCTCGTGACCGGGGTGTTCCCCATCGCCATGGGGCGGGTGGGCGACATCTTTGGGCGGCGGCGGGTGTACCTGCTGGGGCTGGTGGCGTTCGTCGTGGCCTCGGGACTGTGCGGGCTGGCCCAGAACATCGAGCAGCTGGTGGTGCTGCGCGTCCTCCAGGGGCTGGGCGCCGCGACGATGATGCCGTTGACCCTCTCAATCATCACCAACGCCTTCCCGCCCGAGCAGCGGGGACTGGCGATCGGCATCTGGGGGGGCGTCTCGGGGCTCGGGCTCATCGCCGGGCCGATCCTCGGCGGCCTCCTGGTGAACGGCGACGAGTGGCGCTGGATCTTCCTCATCAACGTGCCGGTGGGCGCCATCGCCCTCCTGCTCGCGGCGTGGTGGGTACCCGAATCGCGCGACACGTCGGCGCCGCGCTACCTCGACTGGCGCGGGCTGGTCACCCTCGCGCTGGCGCTCTTCCTCATCCTCTTCGGCCTGAACCGCGCGAACGACGAGGGCTGGACGTCGCCACTCATCCTCGCGTGCTTCGCGGCCGGCTTCGCGGCGCTGCCCGTGTTCGTGCTGGTCGAACGCCGCGTGCGCTTCCCCCTGGTCGAACTCACGCTCTTCCGAAGCTGGCCGTTCGTGACCGCCTGCCTCAGCGCGGGCCTCTTTTCGGCGGCGGTGTTCGGTTCGCAGCCCTACACCAGCCTCTTCATGCAGAACTACCTGGGCTTCTCCGCGCTCGAAGGCGGGCTGGGATTCATCCCCGCGACGGTGCTGGTGGCGCTGCTGATGCCGGTCTCGGGCATCCTCGGGCAGCGGCTCGGCCACCGCATCCGCCTCATCATCATCGCGGGGTCGGTCTCGGTTGGCGTGTCGTTCCTCTACCTGCTCCGGATCGACGTGGACAGCGGGTACATGGATGGGCTCCTCCCGGCGTTCGTGCTGCGGGGGCTGGGGATCGGGCTGGTGATGTCGGCCACCTCATTCGCGGTGGTGAGCTCGATGCCGGTGCAGAAGTCGGGGCTCGCCTCGGGGACGCTGACGATGGCGCGGAACATCGGGACATCGGTCGGGGTTGCGGTGTTTGGGGCGGTGTTCCTCCAATCGGTGGGGTCGAACCTGCCGGGAGAGCTTGGTGCGGCGGGAGTCACCGGTCCCGAAGCCGCAGCGGCGCAGGCCCGGGCCGAGCACTTCCTGCCCTCGCCCACCGGACCCGAGCGCGACCCGAGCCGCCAGGCGATCGTCGATGGCTTCCTGGTCATTTCGGGCACGGGGCTCGCGATCTGCGCGCTCGCGACCGTCTCGGCGGCGCTGATCCGGCCGCGGCGGGCGGTGGCCGCCGCCCCGGCCGCCACGGCCCTGGCAGCTGCCGAACCGGCGATGGGAGAGGCGGGCTCCTAGCCGGGCTGCCCCCACCCGGTAACAATGGAGGCTGATGCCACAACGCCCCGATACCGGCGACCCCATCGCCCCCGTGCTCGACCTGCTGACCGGCAGCGCCTCCACCGGCGGCTGGCTGCGCTGCACCATCACCCCCGCGCGCGGCAGCGCACCCTGGGACCGGCTGGTGGCCCAGCCCGTGCGGCTCGGGCGGGGGCCCGCCATCAAGCTCGTCACGCGCTCCGCGAAGAAGGAAACCACGGCCACGGTCCCCATCGAGGATTGGCCCGAGCGGCTGCCGCAACTCATCGGCGCCGGCGCGGTGAACCTGACCGTCGCCGCGCCCGGGTTCGAATGGCACGCGCGCCGCACCCGCGGCGGCAAGTGGCTGGTGAGCAAGGGGCGCCCCTCGCTCCAGCGTGAGCAGCCGCCCGGGCTCGCCGGGCACGACCGGCTGCGTGGACGCGCGCTCGCCGAGAGCAACCCCCTGGTGCAGGCGCTCTTCATCGAAACCGGCCTGTACGGCAAGAGCGGCGTGCTGCTGGGCGAGGCCGCCGGCAAGCACCGCCAGGTCCAGCACTACCTCGAACTGCTCCGGCCGATGCGGGCCTGGCAGCGCGGCCAGGCCGTCCGCGTGGTCGATGCCGGGTGCGGCAAGGCCTACCTCAGCCTCGCCCTCTACCTCTGGGGCGAACTCCGCCGGACGCCGGTGGACCTGGTCGGGGTCGATGCCAACGAGGAGATCGTCGCGGCCGTGGCGGCCTCGGCCCGGCGGCTGGGGTACGAACGCGCGACCTTCCGCGCGCAAACCATCCGCGAGTTTGCGGCCGAGTGGCGCGAGCCGGTCGACCTGCTCGTGAGCCTGCACGCCTGCGACACCGCGACCGACGAGGCGCTGGCCGCGGGCGTGCGGCTGGGGGCGGGGGCCATCGTGCTCGCGCCCTGCTGCCACCAGGAGGTCGACGGCCAGGTCGCGGCGAACCAGAAGGCCGGCACGCTCCCGGCCAGCGAGCGCTGGGCGGCAACGCTGGCAAGCGGGCTGCTCCGCCATCGCCTGGCCGACATCATCACCGACAGCCTGCGGGCGGCGGCCCTCGAAGCCCTGGGGTACCAGGTCGACGTGGTGGAGTTCGTTTCGCCCGAGGCGACAGCGCGAAACCTGATGCTGCGGGCCGAGCGCCGCGACCCGCCCGATGAGCGCCTGGCCGCCCGGGGGCTGGAGCGCTACCGGGCGCTCGCCGCCGAGTGGGGCGTGCGGCCCGCGCTCGAGGAGCTGCTGGGCGATTCCTGGCCGCCGAAGGTGGCGGGCGCCGGATGAACGTCTACAGCTCGGTGATGGGCCTGGTTGGCAACACCCCGCTGGTGGAGCTGCGGTCGCTTTCGCCGAACCCGGGCGTGCGCATCTTCGCCAAGCTGGAAGGCCAGAACCCCACCGGGAGCATCAAGGACCGGATCGTCCTGCGCATCCTGCAGGAAGCGCGGAAAGCGGGTGCGCTCCAGCCGGGGCAGCGCATTGTCGAAGCCTCGACCGGCAACACGGGCGTGGCGCTCGCGCTCTTCGGGCGGCTCCTCGGCCACCCGGTGGACGTGTGCGTGCCCGAAAGCGTGTACCCCGAGATCGAACAGTTGCTCCACGTCTACGGTGCGCGGGTGCACCGGGTGCCGCGCCAGGCCGGGATCAAGACGGCGCGCGAAGTGGCCCAGGTGGTCGCCCGCGAAGAAAACGCCTACTACCTGGGACAGTTCGATAGCCCGGTGAACGCGCAGACCCACTACGAAACGACGGGCGCCGAGATCCTGGCCGACCTGGCAGCGGTGGGGCCGGTCGATGTGTTCGTCGCGGGAATGGGCACGGGCGGCACGATCAGCGGCGTGGGCCGGCGGCTGAAGGAAGCGAACCCGGGCTGCCACGTCTTCGGTGTCGAGCCGCGGCTGGGCGTGCACGTGCAGGGGCTCAAGTCGCTCGACGATGGCTTCATCCCGCCAGTGCTCGATGAGTCGGTGCTCGATGGCAAGATCATCGTGGGCAACCGCCATGCGTTTTCGCACGCCCGCCGGGCCATGCTGGCGGAGGGGATTTTCGGCGGCATCAGCAGCGGCGCCGTGTTGCACGCGGCCATGCGCGCGGCCGGCCGGATCGAGCGCGGGAACATCGTCGCGATCTTCGCCGATGGCGGCTGGAAGTACCTCGGGACGGATCTCTGGCGAGGCGACGACGTCGAAGACGCGGACATCGAGGCGCACGAAGACCCGCTCGACGACATCCTCTGGTGGTAGCGGGGCTGGCCGCGGCCATCCCGGGCGAAGCGTCACCGGTCCGGGGCGCTGCCCTGGAGGTGCGGCTCCTCGTCGTCGTGGGTCGTAATGCGGTTGGCGACGAAGACGGCGAGCCCGAACGCCAGGCCGAACGGCAGCCCGAGCAGGATCGCCGGGATGAGCGTGACGAAGATTGAGGGTCGCTCTGTCAGGGTGAACGAGATCGCCCCCGCTGAGTGGAAGGTGCAGGCGACGGTCCCTTCCTTGTCGGCCGGCTCGATGGTGACGGTGGTGCCGGGCCGGATGAGCGCGCCGCCGATGTAGTGCTCGGCGACGTCGTTGTTGGTGATGGTGAGTTCGCGGGTGCGCCCCAGGTCGAGGTTGGAGGGGATGCCAGGAGCGGGCTTGCCCTCGGCGATGAGGGCGGCCGTCCCTTCGGGGATGACGAGCTCGCGCGCGTCAGCCTTGCCAACGGGTTCGAGCAGCCACCACCAGAAGACGCTCACGAGCCAGCCGACGACGATGCCGCCAACCGCCCACAGGATCCAATGCCTTGCGGCCGGGGAAAGAGTCATGGATCCAGTCTAGCTGGTTATTTGACGAGGTAGAGCGCCGGGTAAAAGAACACCCACACCACATCGACGAAGTGCCAGTACATGACGGCGCCGGCGATAGGCCAGTGGTCCTTGCTGCCATAGCGGCCGCGCAGCAGCTGGACCCACACAAGGATGAGGATTGCGATGCCGCTGACGACGTGGCTCGCGTGGATGCCGGTCATCGTGAAGAACAGCGTTCCGAACGCCTCATCGCGGTGGAAGTGGGCAATGCTCCATTCGTAGCCCACGCCGCCGGTGAAGAAGATGCCGAGCAGGATAGTGGCGAGCAGGCCCCAGTTGGCGACCCTGCGGTTGTCGTGCTCGATAGCCGTCTCCGCCGTGAAGGCGGTGACGGAGCTCAGGAGCAGGACGATGGTGATGCCCAGGCCGAGGAGCTGGTCGAGCTCTTCGCGGTGGATGCCCTCCAGGAAGAAGCGGGCACTGAGGAGGAGGCCGAAGATCACGGTCTCCGAGAAGAAGAAGAGCCAGAGGCCGACCCGGTTGAACTTGACGTGGTCATGGACCGGGTGGTGAGCCTCGGCCGCGGGAGACATGACCGCCATTAGTGGGCCTCCTCAGTGCGCCAGATGCGATAGATGTGCATGAAGTAGTAGACGATGAGCGCGGCCTTGCCGACGGCGGCGAAGGAGAGCCCGATGAACCGGATGGTGTCGTCGGAGACTTCCACCGCGAAGATGTATTCGACGATGGTGAGGACGGCGAGGATGACGGCCACGATCAGGCCGGTTTGCATTGGCTTTTGCATCGCTAGCTCTCCTTACTTCCCGCCGCCGCCGGCGGGGGCGCCGCTCAGGCCCGCGCTGGGGAACACACCGTGGACGGAGCCGGGCACGCCGTAGTCATAGGGGTGGCCCTTGATGACCGGCCGCTCGGGGAAGTTCTCGTGCGGAGGTGGCGAGGTGGTCTGCCATTCCAGGGTGCGGGCGCGCCACGGGTTCGCCTCGGCTACCGGACCGCGGACCCAGGCGTTGATCATGTTGTAGACGAACACGATGAACGAGGCGCCCAGGAAGAGCCCGGAGAGGCTGACGATCAGGTTCATGTCGTCGAGCGACGAGGGGAAGTCGGCGATGCGGCGGTTCATGCCCTTCACGCCCGGGAGGTGCATGGTAAAGAAGGTGAGGTTGAAGCCGATGAACATCCACCAGAAGTGGAGCTTGGCCAGCGTCTCGTTGTACATCCGGCCCGTCATCTTCGGGAACCAGTAGTAGATCCCGGCGAAGAGGGCGAAGATTTCGCCGCCGACGATGGTGTAGTGGAAGTGCGCGACCACGAAGTAGGTGTCGTGGAGGTGGATATCGGTCGGTACGTCGGCCAGGAAGATGCCGGTGACGCCGCCGCAGGCGAAGTTGAAGATCACGGCCATGGCGAAGAGCATCGGCGTCCGGAGCCAGAGCTTGCCCATCCAGATGGTGCCAAGGGCCGCGAGGAAGATGAGGCCGGTGGGGATGGAGATGAGCTCGGTGGCGACGAGGAACGGGCCGTGGAGGTAGTTGGGCATGCCCGAGGTGAACATGTGATGCGCCCACACGATGCCGCTCAGGCCGAGGATGCCCAGGAGCCCGCCCACCGCGTAGCGGTAGGCGAAGAGCGGCTTGCGCGAGAAGTGGCTGATGACCTCGAGGGCGATGCCAAACCCGGGCACCACCATGATGTACACGGCCGGGTGCGAATAGAACCAGAACACGTGCTGGTAGAGCAGTGGGTCGCCACCGGCTTCGGCGTTGAAGAAGGCCATGCCGGCCACGCGGTCGAGCATGATCATCAGGAGGGCGACGGCGAAGCCCTGAGTGAAGAGCAGCGCCATCCACGACGTGACGAACATCGCCCAGACGAAGATGGGCAGCCGGCCCCAGGTCATCCCCGGTGCGCGCATGAACATGATCGTGACCAGGAAGTTCAGGCCACCGAGGATCGAGGTCAGGCCGAAGGTGATGACCGAGAGATCGAAGAGGATCTGGGATGAGTTCGTGGTCACCGAGAGCGGCGGGTAGGCCGTCCAGCCGGTTTCGATACCGCCAAGGAACGGGGTGGCCAGCAGGCCGACGGCAACCGGCGGGATGAGCCAGAAGGTGAGCGCGTTGAGGCGCGGGAAGGCCATGTCATCGGCGCCGATCATGAGCGGGACGGCGTAGTTGCCGGCGCCACCAATCACGGCGGCAACGGCCACCGCGATCATGAGGATGCCGTGCAGGCCCATCGTGCCGTTGTACTGGTTGTGGCTCAGGAACTGCATCCCGCTGGAGGCGAGCTCGAGGCGCATGATGAGGGCGAGCAACCCCGCCAGCAGGAACACGATGATGAAGGTGACCAGGTACTGGATGCCAATGACCTTGTGGTCGGTGTTGAAGATGAAGTAACGCTGCCAGCCCGGGGCATGGCGCGCGTAGGTCTTGAGGCCGAACCATTCGCGGCCCCAGAGGCCCCACATGCCGATGCCCATGAGCCAGCCAATGACGCCCAGGACCCAGCCGCCGACGATGTTGATCTCGCCGCCCCAGGCATCGGGATAGCCGAACATCGCACGCAGAAGCGCCACCAGGCCGAGGCCGAGGTAGAAGAAGATCAGGCCGAGACCAGCCGCCCCGCCGAGAGATTTCAGTGCATACATCGCGCTAGTTTCCCCCCTGCTTCAGGCTGGCAAGCCAGCTCTCGTACTCCGCCGGCTCAACCACCCGAATCGGGAACATCATGGTCGCGTGATCCAGGCCGCAGAGTTCGGCGCACTGCACCCGGTAGGCGTGGTCGGATGCATACTCGCCGAGTTTGGTTGGCTTCACCGTGAAGAAGGTCGTCCGCCCGGGAATGGCGTCGATCTTCATCCGGAACGCGGGAATCCAGAGGGAATGCACCACATCGATGGAGTTGACATCGAAGCGGACCGACGTATCGACCGGGATGACCAGCTCCTTGCCCTGGGCAACGCTCACCTGGGTGCCATCGGGGTATTCGAAGGCCCACTGCCACTTGAAGGCGGTCGTCTTGATGAGGATCTCGGCCTCTTGCTCGCCCCAGCCGCTATCGCCCTTGTCGCCATTCTGGAGCTCGGCGAGCCCGGTGAGGCCCGGGTAGATCATGACGA
The DNA here is from genome assembly GCA_964507025.1 of uncultured Anaerolineaceae bacterium. Taxonomy (GTDB): domain Bacteria; phylum Chloroflexota; class Dehalococcoidia; order Tepidiformales; family Tepidiformaceae; genus Amarobacter. The sequence goes on along the minus strand of CAZDOK010000033.1, from coordinate 4,710 downwards.
AGATGGCCAGCCCGGCCGTGACCGCCAACCATCCCCGCGGGAACCAGTGGCCCCGGATGACCGGGCCATCCTCCGTCGGCTCGGGTGTTCGCACCCGGAACTGGAGGGCGGCGTAGATGAGCACCGCGAACACGAACATCATGACCGGCACCCCCAGCAACAGGAGGAACCGGAAGATGTCGTCGAAGTCCTCTGCCTCGTGGGAACCCACCGTCGGGTAGAGGTCGGCGATGACAAGGAGTTCGCCTACCGCGGTCAACACGACCCACAGCAGGCCCGCTGTGATGAGATGCCTGACGTGCAAAAGCTGCGCTCCCTGGCCCGGTCGGCTCAAAGATTGTGCGGTGGCTCCCCATTTCCGCCGCCACAGCAAGCGCATTCTGTCGCGTATGGAGACTAAAAGGAAATGGCGGGCGCCCGCCCGAACCGTGGCGGTCTTGTCTCCTGAATCTACGGGAGTTTACACCTCATGCCGCCTTCGATGTAAGCTCTGAATCCTCTACAATAACCCAGCAGGTCACCCATGAAGGTCCGCGAACGCACCAGCCTCATTCCCGCCGCGGCATAACGGCCGCAAGATAGCTCATCCCGAGCAGGCGCCCGTCGCATCCAGCCGCGGGTGGCTTTCTTGCGCGCCAGTAAGGACACCGGTTCCGCGCCTGCCCGCGCCACGGCCTTGCCAGCCCGGCGCCGGGCACAACCTCCCGAGGAGACCTTTCGCGTGCGTTCGCGATTCTTGAAGGGCCTGTGGGCCCACCCTGACTTTGTGCGCCTCTGGGCGGGCAGCTCCATCTCCACCTTCGGCTCGCTCATCGGCGGGCTGGCGTTGCAGTTCACCGCGATCCTCTGGCTCGAGGCGTCGGCGGCCGAGATCGCGATCCTCGCCGCCTGCCAGCTCGTGCCCGGGTTCCTGGTGAGCATCGCCGCCGGCGTCTGGGTCGACCGCCTCCGCCGGCGGCCCATCATGATCGTGGCCGACCTGGGGCGTGCGGCGGCGCTCTTCAGCATCCCGATCGTCGCGGCCTTCGGCGCGCTCACCCTGCCACAGCTCTACGCCGTGGGGCTGGCCATCAGCGCGCTCTCGGTGTTCTTCGATGCGGCCTACCAGTCGTACCTGCCCACGCTGGTGCGGCGGGAAGAGCTCATCGAGGGGAACGCGAAGATCCAGGGCGCCAGCTCGGCCATCGAGGTGGTGAGCTTCTCGATCAGCGGCTGGCTCGTGCAGGCGCTGCGCGCGCCCGGGGCGGTCGCGGTCGATGCGGCATCGTTCCTGGGCTCGGCCTTCTTCGTCTGGCGCATCCGCGCGCCCGAACCGCCGCCCACGCCACCGGGCGAACGGACCGGGTTCGTGACCGAGGCCATCGAGGGGTTCCGCGTGGTCTTCGCCGACCGCCTGCTCCGGCCGATCGCGCTGGCCACGGCGGCACAGGCGCTCGCCTCACAGGTCATCGGCGTGCTCTTCCTGCTCTACCTGAGCGATGAGGTCGGGTTCGAGCCGGGCGTGCTGGGCATGATCTTCGCCATCGGCGGGGTGACCTCGGTGGCGGGGGCCTGGGTGGCGAACCGCGGCATCCTCCTCTTCGGGGGCGTGGGGCCAACGCTCGTGGTGTCGGCGCTCCTGCGGGCGGGGGGCGCGCTCTTCATGCCGCTCTGTGCCGATACCGGCTGGCTGGGGGTGGGCTTCCTGGTGGCGAACCAGCTGGTGACCGACCCGTTCTGGACCATGTTCAACATCCACGATGTGAGCCTTCGCCAGGCGATCACGCCCGAGCGCGCGCAGGGGCGGATGTTCGCCAACTTCCGGCTGGTGGAGTTTGGGGCGGCGCTCGTGGGGACGGCCGTGGCGGCAGGGCTTGGCGCCACGGCCGGGCCGCGTGCCGGGCTCTTCGCCGCCAGCGGGCTGATGTTCGCCTCGGCGGGGCTGCTGGTGCTCTCGCCAGTCGTGCGCATTGGGCGCAGGCCGCCCGGCGCGCTCGCCGAAGAGGCGGCCTGAGCGGCGGGGCCCTCAAAGGCAAGAGGCGCCCTCCTTGCGGAGGGCGCCTCGGAAAGCGCGGGTTGAGCCGGGCCGTTAGCGCGATCCGCGCAGGCGCGGGTCGAGCACGTCGCGCAGTGCATCGCCAAGCATGTTGAACGAGTACACGGTGAAGAAGATGACGAGGCCGGGGAAGATGGCCAGGTGCGGGAACTGCACCAGGCGCTCACGCGCCTCGTTGAGCATGCGGCCCCACGACGCCGTCGGCGGCTGTACACCATAGCCGAGGAAGGCGAGTGACGATTCCACCAGCACGGCGCTGCCTACCTGGATCGAGGCCCCGATGATGAGGATCGGGAACACGTTGGGCGTGACGTGCCGGAAGATGATCCGGATGTCGCTCGCCCCGATGACGCGGGCCGCCTCGACGTACTGGTTCTGTTTGGCCGAAATCGCCGCCCCGCGGATGACGCGCGACGAACTGAGCGCCGTCAGCGTGCCGACCGCCAGCACGATGCGCATGTTGACCGGGATCTGCTGGAGGCTGGTGACCACCAGGATGATGAAGATGAGGCCCGGGAGGGCGATGCCGACATCGACCAGGCGCTGGATGAGGGTATCGAACCAGCCGCCGTAGTAGCCCGAGACCACGCCGAGCACCAGGGCAAAGCTCGAGCTGATTGCGACGACGCCGAAGCCGATCATGATGGAGTTGCGGGCGCCAAAGATGATGCGGGCGTAGAGGTCGCGGCCCTGCTGGTCGGTGCCGAACCAGTGGCTCGCCGAAGGGCCCTGGTAGCGGTCGAGGATGGCGCTCTTGTTGGGGTCGATCGTGGTGAAGATCTGCGGGACGAGCGCCATGGCGATGAGCACGATGACGATGACCGCGCCGAAGGTGCCGAGCGGCTTGTGCTTGATGAAATTGACGAGGCCGCGGCGGAACCGTGAGGCGAAGGAGACCTCCGGCCGGAGCGCATACGCTTCGAGGACTGCTGCATCTGTGGCCATTTACGAGTACCTGATCCGGGGATCGATGACGGAGTAGAGCAAGTCCACCCCGAGGTTGGCGAAGACGACGACCAGGGCCACGATGATGTTGATGCCCTGGATGACAGGATAATCCTTCGAGTCGATGGCAGAGATGTAGTAGCGGCCCATGCCCGGGATCGAGTACACCGACTCGATGATGACGGTGCCGCCGACAAGGATGGGAAGCTGGAGGCCCACCACGGTGACCACCGGGATGAGGGCATTGCGCATCGCATGCCGCACGATGATGACGCGTTCCTTGAGGCCCTTGGACCAGGCGGTGCGGATGTAATCCTGGCGGAGCGTCTCGAGCATGGTGGAACGGGTGAAGCGCATGACGCTGCCGGAGAGGCCGCCGCCGAGGATGAGGGACGGCACCAGCATCAGCTTGATGTTGCCGATCGGGTTATCCGTGAATTCGATGTAGGTGGCCGGTGGCACGCCCCACTTGAAGTAGCGGCCGGCCATGCTGATGAGCAGGATGGCGATCCAGAAGCCGGGCGCGGCGAGGAGCCCGATGGCGAAGCTGCGGCCGGCGTAGTCGGCCCAGGTATCCTGGCGAATGGCCGAGATGATGCCGATCGGGATCGCGATCAGGCACGAGAAGAAGATCGCCATGATGCCGAGCTGGAAGGTCACAGGCATCCGGTTGCTGAGCTCGCTGGTGACCGTGCGGCCGCTGATAAGCGACTTGCCCATGTCGAGCTGCACGATGTCGCCGAGCCAGCGTAGGTACTGGCTGACGATGTTTCCTTCGAGGCCGAAGTCCTTCCGGATGGCTTCCTTCACTGCCGGGTCGGCTGCGCCGAAGTCTCCCGAGATGAGATCGACGATATCGCCGGGGACAGCCCGGACGATGACGAAGACCACAAACGAGACCCCGATCAGTGTGGGAATCATCAGAAGGAGGCGGCGGATGAGATAACGCTGCATGTGACCGACTCCAAAGACGGGATGAGGGGGTGGGCCCACCGTGGTGAACCCACCCCCAAGGGTGGATGGATTATGCAGGATCCAGCCGGTTTATGCTTTGTCGAGCCAGCGGAACGGGGACACCTCGGTGGCTCCCCCGTACGAGCCGGGGACGGTCTGGATTTCCACACCCTTTACGTGGCTCTGGAAAGCGGACCAGCCGGTGCCCGCGCCAGCGTTGCTCGGGATGTAGTGCATCTTCTCGGCGTTCTTGCGCTGGATCTCGAAGAAGATCTCCTTGCGCTTCGCCGGGTCGAGCTCGGCCTGCTGCTTGCGGGCGAGGTCGGCCAGCTCGGGATCGTTGATCTTCGAGTGGTTGGACGGGTTCTCGGTGAACATGCGGTTCGGGTACGAGCCACCCTCCGGGAACGGCGTCTCATAGCCGAAGGCGATGCCTTTGAAGTTGCCGACGAACGTCTGGGTGATGTACTTCGAGGAGTAGTCCTGGACGTCCGTCGTCGTCTTGATGCCGATGTCGTTCAGGAAGGAGATGTGCGCTTCGGCGATGGCGTTGAACGTGGCGCCGTAGCGGTTCGCGGTGTACTGGTAGGTGGTCTCGAAGCCGTTGGCGAAGCCCGCGGCCTCCAGCAGCTTCTTCGCCTCGGCCACGTTGTATTCGAAGTACTTCTTCGATTCGCCCTGGTCGGCGCTCGTCGGGTCGAGCCAGAGCCGCTGCATGCCTGCGGGAATCAGGTTGTTCCAGCGCTCGCTCACGTCGAGCCCCTCGGCCTTGAGCT
>CAZDOK010000032.1:0-20695 GCA_964507025.1 uncultured Anaerolineaceae bacterium | reverse complement strand
GAATGTCTTATCGCGTACTGGGCGTCAGACGTGACGACCTGATCGTCTGGTACTGGATTGGCACCCACGCCGAGTACGATCGGCTTCTGCGGGGACGCTGACCGTCCAACACGTTGAACGGCCTCGCGGCACAGAAGAGGGGCGCCTCCCAGCGCCCCTCCGCCCGTTGTTGATGTTGACCCGCTCCGCCCCTACCGCGTCAGCCACGCGAACTGCTGCGGCTTCCGCTGGCTCTTCGCGCTGATCATGATGTTGACGATCGCCGGCTTGTCCGCCTTGATCGCCTCCTCCAGCGCCGGCCGCAGCTGGCTCGGCTCGGTCACGAAGTAGCCCTTCCCGCCATAGATCTCGGCCATCTTCTCGTAGTGCGCGTTCGGGGTGTATGCACTGGGCGGCACCCGCGTCGGGTCCAGCGTGTCCGGCCCGCCTCCGATCCCGTTGTTGTTGATGATGATGAACGTGATGTTCTTCATCCCATAACGCGCGGCCGTCTCCACCTCCATCCCGCTGAACCCGAACGCCGAGTCGCCCTCGATGCAGAAGACGTGCTTGTCCGGGTGCACCGCCGCCGCTGCGATCGCCTGCCCCAGCCCCACACCCATCGTTCCAAAACTGCCTGCGTCCAACCGGTGCCGCGGCAGGAAGTTCGGCATCAGCGTCCGCCCGATGTCCATCGTGCTCGCGCCCTCGTTCTGGATGATCGCGTCGTTCGGAATCAGATCGCGGATCTCCCGGTACACCCGGTAGTAGCTCATCGGCACCGACTCATCGGCCATCATCTCCGCCACCGTCGCACCGTTCTCATCGATTTTTTTGCGCAGCCCCGTCCACCACGTCGTCTCACTCGGGTACTGCCACGGCTGCTGCTTCAGCGAGGCATTGAGCTGCGCGGTGATCGCCTTCGCGTCGCCCACGAGCGCCACCTCGGTCGGCACGTTCGTCCCGATCTCCTCCGCCGAAATGTCCATCTGGATGACCCGCACCTTCGGATCGAACCGGGGCTGCTGCCCGAAGTGCATCATCCAGTTCAGGCGGGCACCCATCAGCAGGATCACGTCGGCACCCAGCAGCGCCGCCGAACGCGCCGGCGCAATCGAGAGTGGGTGGTCATCCGGCATCACGCCCTTGCCCATCGGCGACGCGAGGTACGGCAGCTGCGTCCCTTCCAGGAACTCCCGGACTTCGTGCTCCGCCCGTGAGTACGCCGCGCCCTTCCCCACAATGACCAGCGGCCGCTCCGCGCTCTTGAGAGCTGCCATCGCCGAATCGATGCTCTCCTGTGGCGCCATCATCCGCGGCGCGTCAGGGCACTTCGGCGGGAACTGCACCTCTTCCTCTTCCATCGTCCCCGTGATGATGTCGCCCGGCAGGTCCAGGTACACCGCCCCCGGCCGCCCATATATCGACGTCCGTACTGCCTGTTCCACATAAAACGGCAGGCGCGCCAGGCTGTCCGGCCGCGCGCAGTACTTCGCGAACGGCCGTGCGGCTTCGATCTGCGGCGCTTCCTGGAATGCGCCCTGGCCGTTCTGGTACGAATCATTCGCTCCGCCGATCAGGATCATCGGCCAGCAGTTGGACCAGGCGTTCGCCATCCCCGCCACTCCGTGGATCATCCCCGGGCCCGAAACGCCCAGGCACACTCCCGGACGCCCGGTCAGATACCCCACCGCCGCCGCCGCGTAGCTCGCCGATTGCTCGTTCCGGAACCCGTAGAACTTGATCCCCTCCCGCTGCGCGAATGCCGCGATCGGGATCACCGGGATACCCACGATCCCGAACATGTACTCCACGCCCTGCTGCTTCAGCGCCCGCGCGACGATCTGCGCACCCGTGATCTGACCCATGGTTCTGCCCTCGATCCGTGCTTGAGTAGTGCGCGCGAATCATACGGGAACCTCGCCCCCGCCGTCGCAACCCGGTTGCTGCCTCAGTCGTTCCCCGCGCCTCGCTCAAGCACCGCCAGCGCCCGGTCCAAGTCCGCCACGCTCGTCACATCTCGCATGACCGCCAGGAACCCGCCCACGTCCCCGGTCAGCTCCCAGACCCGGTTCACCTTCGGCCCGATCGGGCTCGATGATTGAGGGCTGTCCGCGTACGTCCCGTAGAACGCGAAGTAGGCCTGGTTGATCTTCCGTATGGTGATCCCGTTTTCGTTCAGGTACACCCGTTTCGCCTCCATGGCGGCCTCCGCCTCAGTCACCTTCCCCTCAGCCAACAGCCGATCCACCAGCTGCCGAAGTTCTCGCATCTCCTTGTTGAAGTCGATGCTGTTGCCCGGCCGGGCCGGCGCGCGCCCATCCTCCCCGTCCGCGAACTGCGCCGGGTAACGCTCGTTCACGAGCTTCGCAATCTCCCGTCCGGCCAGGTCGGCCGTCGTCTCATTCAGGGTCTCCGCGTCACCGCCCTTCCCCCACTGCCGCCCAAGCGGATAGAACGCCAGGTAGTGGTGCACCCACTCGTGCGCCGCCGTCTCCAGGATCGATCCATACGTCCGGTCGTCCCGCACGATCGCCGGATATGCCGCCAGCCCGCCGATCGAGATCACCAGCGACACGGTCTTCTCGTTGTCCGTCCGCTCCTCGATGCGCTGGATATCGCGGAGCGACAGGTCGTTCTTCAGCAAGGTATCGCCTGCTCGCTCGATGCGGTCACGCGGCGACCGCACCAGCAGCCTCGGCGGGCTCGTCAGTTCGAAGTTCACCGGCGGCCACGTCAGCCGAACGCGCTCAAACAGCGGGAGCGTCCGCTGCAGCCCAGCCCCCCTGATGGCTTCATCGATCCGCTGCTCGATCGTCCGCTCCACGTCGTTCTCATAGGTGGCGCGCTCATTCTCCAGCGTCTCGACGAGCGCCAGGTCCGGCCCTTCGGTATCGGTCGCCGCCCGGATCTGCGATGTCAGCCGGAAGTACGCGATCAGCGCCTCATCGCCCGCGGTCTCGTCGGGGTCTGGCCCGATGCCGGCCACCGAGAAGACGGTCCCAAGGAAGGTGTCGGCCTGCCACTTCCAGAGGTGGTACTCGTATCCCGAAAGCGAACCCCGCGGATAGAACGCGCTGACGAGCAGCCCAAGGGCTATGCCGGTCAGACCGGCCCCCACCACCACGATCCCCCACCATGGAGGTCGCCAGGATCGGTACTCCACCTCGGTCGCCGCCTTCACGGGACGCAACGCTGCCATCCCTGCAACTCTACCGCGTCGACCCGTACGGCCAGGTGAACCACCCTGTACCGTCGCCGCTATCTTCTTACCCTTCCCGCGCTAGACTGCAGGTGACTCTATGACCGTGAGTGCGGCTGCCAACATGTCCGATGCCGACCGCGGGACCCGCCCCGCACACCGGCTCCACTACGCCTCGTTCGAATCGCGTGTCGCGGCCGGTGTCCTCGACATTCTCGTGATGTTCATCATCGCCGCCCTCCTCGTGACCGCCGGGGCCCTCATCGTCCTTATCTCCTCCGACTTCGAAAGAGTCGAACCCTCCAGCACCGCCCTCAATGCCTTCTGGGTCTGCGTCGGCTCCATCCCCCCGGCGCTCCTCCTCTACTTCTTCATCGGGTTCGCCTGGAAAGGCCAGACTGTCGGCGCCTCCGTGATGCAGCTGATGGTCATCCGCTCCGACGGCCGCCCGCTCGGCGTTCTTGGGGCCATGGCGCGTGTCATCGGCCTCCTCGTTTACATCCTCATCGCCGGTGCCGGCATCCTCGCTGCCTACGCCCTCCGCGAGTCCACCGCAATCGCCGGCGCCATCCTCGCCGCTACCTTCGTCCTGGTCGCCTTCGGTTTCATCTGGGCCGCCTTCGACCGCCACCGCCGCACCCTCCACGACCGCATCGCCGGCACCATCGTCGTCCGGCTGCTGTAACCTTCGCCCGTGCATCCATCCGACGACTTCGACCGGACCAGCCTGCGCGACCGCGTCTATGGCGAGGCGACCACGACCTCCGAGGGACGCCGCTCGCTCGTGGCCGCCCTCTTCGCCATCTCGCTCTTCCTCCTCCTCATCGCGATGAGCGTTCGCCAGGTGACGACCCCCGCCAACGCTCTCCCCGTCCTCCAGAGTGGCATCGCCGTCGTCACCGACGTGAACCAGCTAATTGCCGACGACGCCCCACGGGCCCGCGACCTGGCACGCAATTCGAACGACGAGGTCTTCACCCTCCCGGGATACCCGCTCGACATCGCCCTGTCGCGCTCTGAACTCCTCGACCTGACCGATGCTCAGCTCGCGTCGCTCCTGGTCCAGCGCTCCGCGGCACTGGTCTACGCCGACGGCCTCTCCGCCTTTGACCGCACCGGCGAACAGTCCTTCAATCGTTTCTCATCCCAGGGGCTGGTCGAGCTCGCGGTCTCCCAGGTCTCCGGGTCCACCCACGACCGCGCGACTCTCGCCGCCGTCATCCTTGCCCTGTCCACAGCCGGTCTCGGCGCCCTCTTCGCCGCGACTGCGGAAGGCTGGGGCCGTCTGCGCGGGCTTGGCCTCGCGACGGCTGTCGGCTCAGTGCCCGGATTGCTCCTCTTCGGTGCGCTCTGGTGGCTCGTCGGCCGGCTCGGAGGCGGCGACCCCTTCGAAAGTGACCTCCGGGAGATCATGCGGTCCGTGTTCCAGGTCCCCCTGCGCAACTACGCTATCGTCCTCGCCACGGGCCTCGCGATGGTCGCGGCCTCGATCGTCCTAGCGCTCGTCGAGCGCCGCATGGCCCCCGCCCGCCCCGAAACCGCGGAAGACGATTACCCCGCCCGCGAGGATTTTGCTACCGGCCCCGCCTCCGCCGACTGATCCCGCTCCACAATCCCCCGCATCGCCCGTAATACCCGCACCAGCAGCGGCATCCAGTTCGTCCCCGCGCCAACACGGTCGATGCGCACCTGGTTCGGCCCGACGAGCACTTCCCGCAGCCGGAGCCCTTCGACGCCCGCCCGCAGCGCTGGTGTCGTTCCGCCACGGATGCGCATGTGGAACATGTGCTCGTCCGTCTTGATGCTCTCCACGTTCGCTCGCCGCCCAAGCGAACGCACGAGGGACACGTAGAGCAGGTTCTCCACCGACCTCGGGATGCCCCCGAAACGGTCGCGCAGCTCCTCCTGCATCGATGCCACTCCCTCCACCGTCTCGATCTCCGCGACCCGCTGGTACACCGCCAGCCGGGCGTGGATATCCTCGATGTACGTCTCCGGGATGTGCGCGCTCAAAGGCAGGTCGATCACCGGCGCGGGCGGCAGCGGCTCCGGCCCTGCCGGGATGTCCAGGTCCACCGTCTTCTTCAAGGCCGAGACCGCCTCGGCCACCAGCTTCGAATACATGTCGAAACCCACGGCGGCGATGTGCCCGCTCTGCTCCGTCCCCAGCACGTTCCCCGCCCCGCGAATCTCCAGGTCGCGGAGCGCGATCTGGAAGCCGGCGCCAAGCTCTGTCGCCTCGAAGATCGCCTCCAGCCGCTTCTGCGCCGTCTCGCTCATAGCCCGGTCTTTGTCGTAGAGCAGGTAGGCGTACGCCCGGTTCGCCGAGCGCCCCACCCGGCCCCGCAACTGGTACAGCTGCGCCAGCCCCAGGTGGTTCGCGTCGTTGATGATGATCGTGTTCGCGTTTGGAATGTCCAGCCCGCTCTCGATGATTGTTGTGCACACCAGTACGTCGTGCTCACCGGCACCGAACTCCGCCATCACGCGCTCGAGCTGCTCTTCTGGCATCTGCCCGTGCCCAACCGCGATCCGCGCCTCGGGGATGATGTTCCGCAAGCGCGTCACGATCCGCTCGATGTTGTGCACCCGGTTGTGCACGAAGTACACCTGCCCCCCGCGCTGCAGCTCCCGGTCGATAGCCTCCCGGATCAGTTCGTCGTCCCACTGCAACACGTACGTGCGGATGGGCTGCCGCTCCTCCGGCGGCGTCATTACCGTGCTCATGTCCCGGATGCCGACCAGCGACATCTGTAGCGTCCGCGGAATCGGCGTCGCTGAAAGCGTCAGTGTGTCCACCTCGGCCCGCATCTGCTTCAGCCGCTCCTTGTGGCTCACCCCGAACCGTTGCTCCTCGTCGATCACCACCAGCCCGAGGTCCTTGAACTGCACGTCCTTCTGCAGCAGCCGGTGCGTACCGATCGCGATGTCCACCTCACCCGAGGCAATCCCGGACACGATCTCTCGCTGCTCCTGGTCGCTGCGGAAGCGCGAGAGCACCTCCACCCGCACCGGGAACCCGGCCACGCGTTCCCGGAATGTGCTGCCGTGCTGTTCTGCCAGCACCGTCGTCGGCACGAGCACCGCCACCTGCTTCCCGTCCGTCACTGCCTTGAACGCTGCCCGGACCGCAACCTCTGTCTTCCCGTATCCAACATCGCCACAAATCAGCCGGTCCATCGGCCGTGTCCGCTCCATGTCCTGCTTCACCTCCGAAATGGCCAGCAGCTGGTCGGCCGTCTCGACGAATGGAAACGCCGCTTCCATCTCCATCTGCCACGCACCGTCCGCCGGGAACGCGTGGCCCCGCGCCACCTCCCGTTTCGCGTACAGCTCGATCAGGTCCTGCGCGAGCTCCACCACCGCCTGTTTCACTCGCCGCTTCGCTCGCGTCCACTCTTGCGACCCCAGCCGCGTCAGCCCCGGCGGGTGATCCGTCGGCCCGACGTACCGGCTGACCGACTCCAGCTGGTCCGCCGGCACGTAGAGCCGGTCGTTGTCGGCGTACTGCAGTTCCAGGTACTCCCGCTCCACCCCGTCCACCGTCCGCCGGATCAGTCCGCCATACCGGGCGATCCCGTGGTCGGCATGCACCAGGTAGTCGCCCACCTCCAGCGTCGAAACGAGGTCGCTCCGGATGCCGTGTCGCGTCCGCGTGGGACGCCGCCTCTTCCGCAGTCCGAACACCTCGGCATCCGTGACCACCGTCAGCAGGTCGGCCACCGCGAAGCCGCCGCTCAGTGCGATTGGCGTGAGCGTGATGCGTCCACCCTCGGGCCGCTCCGGGATCCGCCGCAGGAGGTCGGCGTTCACCCCTTCCTCATCGAGCAGCTCCGCCAGCCGAAGCGCCTGCTGCGAAACGATCGCCACGGCCCGCCCCTGCTTCGCCCACGCCGAGCACTGTTGCGCCAGGGGCTTCAGCTTCCCTGCGAAGCTCGGCGTCGCCGCCAGGGGCAACCGTTTCGCACCCAGTTCCTCGCTCCCGAACCGCTGCAGGTGGACCGCGGCCAACCGGCCGGCGCCAGCGCGCACCACCTCCGCGTCTTCCCGCAGGCGCGGCAGTCCCGCCGGTATCACTTTTCGCGCCTCAAGCTCCGCTTGCGTGCGCCCTTCGTGCTCGATGACGGTCGCCAGTGCCGCCTCGCCATCCTCCGCGTCATCGAATACCACCAGGCTCCCTTCGGACACGTGCTCGATCGCTGTCGACTCGTACAGCAACGGCTCGAAGAACCCCTGGTAGTCGCTTCGCCCGCCCGTAACGATGACCTGCAGCTGCTCCAGCACGAGGTCCCCCTCGTCCGACTCGCTGTCTATCCCCGCGGCCAGCTCGCGCGCCGCATCTCGCGCGGCATGGCTGCTCGTGGCTGCCGGCGCAATCGCAGCCTCGTCCACCCGCCCCGTGCTTCGCTGCGTGGCAAGGTCGAGCCTGCGGATGCTCTCCACCTGGTCGCCGAAAAACTCGACCCGGTAGGGGTGCTCTGCCCCCGCCGGGAACACGTCGATGATCCCGCCCCGCCGCGATGCCGCACCGGGATGGTCCGCCAGGTGCTCGACTGCATAGCCTGCGGCCTCCAGCCGCGCCATCAGGTCGCCAGGCCGGACACCAATCCCCACGCTGATGGTGATGCCCTCTGCCTCGATCCCCGGCGGTGCGCAATGCTCCGAAACCGCAGCCCACGAGGCCACCACCAGCGCGCGCCCCTCGTCTCGCAGCAGCCCCAGCGCATGTGCCCGTTCCACCAGCACCGATGGGTCGTCGCGCGCAAACTCATAAGGCAGTGCCTCCCGCTCCGGCAGCCGTGCCAGCGGCACATCCTCAAGGAAGAACGACAACTCTTCGAACAGCGCCTGGGCCCGTGCTGGAGTCGGCACCAGCAGCAAGACGGGCCGTTGGTGCCGCGCCGCGATCGCTGCCGCTACCGGAGCCTTCGCGGTCTCGGGCACGCCAAGGCGCGCCGAAACGGCCCCTGGGCGGATCAGGGGCTGGATCACGTCGGCTATCGCGGCCGTCAGGCCGACGAGCTCACCAGCCAGGGCGCGGCCCTCTCGGCGGCAGCTGCCGCCATCTCCACTGTAGCACCGCGCCCGGCTGCCATCCGCTCACCTGTTACCATGGTCCCGTGCACACCCCGCACGACAGTGCTCGCAAGGCGCTCTTCGCCGCGCTCGTCCTCACACTCCTCTTCGTTGCGGTCGAGGCAATCACTGGCTACCTTGCCGGCTCCCTCGCACTCGTGTCCGATGCCGGCCACATGCTCGCGGATTCCGCCGGTCTCCTCCTCGCCCTCGCCGCGACAACCCTCGCCCGCCGCCCGGCGGATTCCCGCCGCACCTTCGGCTATGCCCGCGCCGAAGTGCTCTCAGTCCCGCTCCATGTCGCTCTCCTTGCCGCGATCGCTGGTTACATCCTCTTCGAGTCGGCCCGCCGCCTCTCCGGCGATGCTCCGGAACTGGACACCGGCCCGGTCATCGTGGTCGGCGTCGCCGGTCTCGCGGTCAACCTCCTCGTCCTCCGTCTCCTCCATGGCCATTCGCACGATAACCTCAACATCCGTGGCGCTACCCTCGAAGCCATGGCCGATGCGCTCGGCTCCGTCGCGGTCATCGTCTCCAGCGCCGCCATCGCCCTCGGCGCCTGGCGTGGCATCGACACGCTCGTCGCGCTTGCCATCGCAGGCCTGATCGTCCCGCGCGCGTTCACCCTCCTGCGCCAGGCCGGCTCGATCCTCATGGAGAGCGCTCCCCGCGGCCTCGAACCCGAAACCATCTCTGCCGCCGCCACCGAAGTTCGCGGCGTCCTGGCCCTGCACGACGTTCACGTCTGGTCCATCGCTCCCTCATTCCCGGCCCTCAGTGCCCACGTTGAACTCAACGATGCCGGGTGTACCGAGCACGTCCTCACCGACCTCGCGACCCTCTTCCGCGAACGATTCGGCATCGGCCATGTCACCCTCCAGCCCGAAACGCCCGCCCTCCACGAAGCCATGGAGTGCTGCATGAGCCCCGATGCGGGACGCATCGAGCTCGCCGCTCACTCCCACCGCGCTGGGACCCGGTGAGTCAGCCCCGTCGCCTCAGCCGCCGCACGTTCATCGCTGGTGGAGTGGCCGCTGCCGGTGCGCTTGGCGCAGGGGCTGCCGTGCTTGCGGGCCGCTCCGGCTCCTCCTCGCCCGTTGCACCGGCTGTCACGCCCTCGATCACTTCTGCTGCGTCGCCTTCGTCCACCCCATCGCCCACACCAACCCCACTCCCCCGCGGCGGCACCATCCGCCTCGCGGCTGCGCAGCGCTTCAATTTCGATACCTTCGATGCCCGGCGCACTGGCGAGCCCTCCGTCGTCGAAATCCTCGGCCGAACCCACTCCCGCCTTGTCGAATGGACCGACTTCCAGGCCCCCACCCTCGGGGCGGGCCTGGCCGCCCGCTGGGAGCAGCCAGATGCCCGCACCCTCCTCCTCCACATCGCTCCCGCCGCCCGCTGGCACGAACGCCCCGGGTTTGCCGCTCGTCCCGTCACCGCCGCCGACGTTGTTGAGCACCTCCTCCGTGCCCTGGAGCTCGCCCGCTCGGGCACCGCACCGCTCGCCCAGCGCTACACCCGCTACGCATCCTTCGAAAAGGTCGACTCGCCTGCCGCGGGCGTCGTCCGCATCGCGTATTCGGCGCCCGACCCCTTTGCCCTCGAAACCCTTGCCAGTGAGTTCGCCATCGTTCAGTCGCCCGAGGCGGTCGCCTTCCTGGAAGCTTCCGCCTCTCCCGTTGACGAAAGACTCATCGCGGGTTCGGGTCCTTTCCTCTTCGAAGGCACTCGCGATGACTCCCTGGTCTTCAAGCCAGCACCCGCTGGCCACACGCCGCCCCCGATCTTCGACGAGCTCCACGTCTCCGAGCCATTCGATCTGGTCGCCCGCTTCAACGACGGCGATCTCGACGAGGTCCTTACCCGCGACCGGCGTGACGCGGCAGCCCTCCGCGCCACCGGCCTCGCGAGCGAGTTCCCGCGCTTTGAACGCGAGATCGTGATGTCCTCGCTCGACGCTGGCGCTCCACCGTGGAACATCCCCACCATCACTTCCGCCCTCAGCGGGGCCCTCAACCGCTTCCGCCTCGCGAACGACCTCTTTGGCGGCCGCGCTGTCCCGTCCGGTCCGGTCCCGCCACTGCACTCCGCCTTCGCCCTCACCGAGGGCGTGCTCGCGCTCTACCCCGGCTACCGCCGGGACCCCGACGAGGATGCACGCGACGCCCGCCAGCGCTGGGAAGCCGCCGCAGGTCCGTCCCTGGGGCCCGTCACCATCGACTTCCCGAGCGTCTTCGACCCCCTCTACAGCGCCAGTTCCATCGTCACCCGCATCCTGAACGAAGTACTCGGCGACCAGTTCCGCCCCGCTGTCGAGACCTACACCACCATCAGCCGCCGCGTCCAGGATGGCTACTACGGCAACGGCCGCGCCGCATTTTGGTTCGGCTGGGGGCCGCCCATCCCGTCGCCTGACCCCCGCCGCGCCTTCATCGAAAGCTACTGCGGCCTCCCCGGGCTGCCGGCCGGGCTTTCCTTCGATGGCGCGGCCACACTCGACTCCGCCCCGCGCGAACGCACCGAGGTCCAGGACCTGCAACAGGTAGTCATCCAGTCGGGCTTCGGCGGCGTCATCCCCTGGGTCCAGCAGCGCTCGGAACTCTTTCGGCGCAATCGTGTCTCGGGTCCGTGGCCGTCACCTTTCTGGGACCGCCAACTGGACGCCGCCCGTTACGTCCAACGCTGAATTACTCGCGCTCGCCCGCGGCCTGGGCCTCGTCCAGCGCCTCCATCAGGTGCAGAACCCTGGCGCGTATCCCCGCCTCCGCCACCGCCGCGTTGTACTGCAGCTGGCAGCCCGGGTTCGCCGTCACAACGATCTCGGGTCGGGCCTCCCGGAACTGTTCGGCCTTCCGTGCCCGGAGCTGCGCCGACATCTCGGGCTGCACCAGGCTGTAGATCCCCGCCGCACCGCAGCACACGTCCGCCCCCGGCGTCTCGACCAGCTCGCACCCGGCCATCGCGCGCAGCAGCGTTCGCGGCTCCTCGCGGATACCCTGCGCGTGCGCGAGGTGGCATGCATCCTGGTACGCCACGCGCGCCTTCAATTGCCCGCCACCGGACACCCCCAGCGCCACCAGGTACTCGCTCGGGTCCTTCACCCGGGCCGCGAACGTCCGCGCTCGCGCCGCCCAGGCCGCGTCCCCGGCGAGCAGATCGTCGTACTCTTTCATTGCCGCCGCGCACCCGGCCGAATTCACGACCACGGGCACGTCACTCCCCTCGAATGCCGTGATGTTGCGCCGTGCCAGCTTCCGCGCGAACTCCAGGTCGCCGTCGTGCGCATGCAGCGCCCCGCAGCAGCCCTGGCCCACTGGCGCCTCGACCGCGATGCCAGCCCGTGCCAGCACCCGCCCCGTCGCGCGATGCACGTCGCCGAAGAGCTCGCCCATCACGCATCCGCTGAAGAGCAAGGCGTGTCCCCGCACCTCACCTGGCTCCGCGAGAGCCTCCCCCGGCCGGAACGGCCGCCCCACCTGCTCGGACAACTGCCGCTCGCCGGCTCCCAGCCTGCCCATCAATCGCAGCGCCCCGCTCCGCCGCACCACCCCCCGCAGCGGCCCCCCCGCATACCAGCGAAGCGGCGCCATGGCTGCGGCCAGTACCCGCCGGCGCGCAATCACGTTTCGAAGCACGAACAGCCGCAGCCGCCGTTGAACCCGGCCGGTGGGCGCCGCGGCTCCCAGTTGCGCCCGCGCCCGCTCCTGGATGCGCCCGTACGCCACACCGCTGGGACACACCGCCTCGCAGGCGCGGCACTGCAGGCAGAGGTCCCAGTGCCGCGCGATCGCCGGCGTCAGTTCGCTGCGTCCCTCATCGATGAGCCTGGCGAAGTGGATCCGCCCCCGCGGGGACTCCACCTCAAGTCCGGTAACCAGGTACGTCGGGCAGCTGCTCAGGCACAACCCGCAATGCACGCAGCGGCTCAGGTCCCCGGTCGAAGGCGCCTCCTCCGGCACTGGCCACCGCGCCTCAGATCCCACCGACGAACCTCCCCCGGTTGAACCGCCCCTCCGGGTCGTACGCCGCCTTCACCTTTCGCATGAGCACGACCGATGCCGGCGCCTCTCCCCACGGGTCTAGCAGCTCTCCGTAGTTGTCCGGCATCCGTTCAACGATCACGGATCCACCGGCCGGCGCCAGCCACCGCCGCAGGGGCTCCACCACCGCTGCAACTTCTCGTGCCGACGGTGCCTTTCCTTTCCCCCAAGTTGCCCGCACCGCCCCCGTCAACGGCCGGACCGTCATCACCCCGGGCCGCAGCCCCGCCAACCGAGAAACCACTTCCCCCACCTGTCCGGCGGTGGCTGCCACGCGCAGCGTCAGGATGTCGTCATCCCCGAACCCGGCCTCCCGCGCGAGTTCGTATCGTTCGGGCCCGGCCTCCCGCGCAGGTCTCCCCTGGCAAGCACGCCGCACCCCTGCCGCCACCGTCACCTGGGAGCGCACCAGCAACCGCCATCCATCCCGCGCTCCCACCACCTCCGCCACTTCCGGACGCGTATCCGCCGCCGAAAGCGCTCGTGCGAGCGCGATCCCCGCAGCCGCATCTGGCACTTCCACTTCGATCTCCACCGTCTCCGGCAACGGCAGGACCCGCAGCGCAACCTCGGTGATGATCCCCAGCGTCCCCAGCGACCCGCACCACAGCCGCATCAGGTCATACCCGGTCACGTTCTTCACCACTCGCCCGCCAGCTCTTACCAGCTCTCCATCCGCCCGCAGCACCGTCATCCCGAGCACGAGGTCCCGCGGCAGGCCGTATCGCGTCTGCAGAGGGCCACCCGAGCCGGCCGCCAGCGTCCCACCGATCGTCGCCTGCCCGGGCAAGGGCGGATCGACCGGCAGGAACTGTCGGTGCTCCCGTAGCTCACGGTTCACCGCTTCAATCGTCACCCCTGCCGGCGCAACCACTGTCAGGTCCTCCGGCGCATGCTCAAGCCTTCCTCCCAGCGCGCCTCGCACGTCCACCATCGTGAACGGCCCCTCAGGCGCATACCCCAGCCCCAGCCGCGTCCCGCCACCCACGGGCACCAGCGTTCCTCCGTCCCGCTCTCGCACCACCGCCCGCAACTCCTCGAGCGTCGAAGGCGCTAGGCTTCGTTCCGCCTTTCTTCCGCCCATGAGGGGGCCATCCGCGCCCACTCCTTTCTCCTGCCTGCCCTTTCGGTCCTCAGACATACGCATCCGGCCCCGCGGCCCGGATTGCGGCCGCCTGCTGAGCCATCTCGCCGCAGCCGGTGCCAGCGGGCAGCAGCTTGCATGGGTTGAACCGCCCCATGTTTCCAAATGCCCCCCGCAGGCGCTCCATGTTCTCCAGGTCAGTCTCGCCGTACAGCCACGGCATGAACTGCCGCTTTTCCGCGCCAATGCCGTGCTCTCCGCTCAGCGCTCCGCCTGCGTCCACACAGGCCCGCATCACCTGCGCGGCCGCATCCAGCACCCGTTCGGTCATTCCCGGCTCGCGCTCATCGAACAGGACGAGCGGATGCAGGTTCCCATCCCCCGCGTGGAACACGTTCGCGATGGGGATGCCTGTCCGCTCCGCCACCTCGCCCACCACGCGCATCACGTCCACGAGCTTCGAACGCGGCACCACTCCATCTACGATGTAGTAGTTCGGGGCAAGCCGCCCGAGTGCCGGGATGGCGTTCTTCCGCCCCTTCCACAGCAGCGCCCGCTCCGCGTCGTTGTTCGCGATCCTCACATCAACCGCTCCCCGCTCCAGGCACTCCGCCCGCACCCGCGCCGCCTCCGGATCGATGACGTCCTGCAGCCCATCAAGCTCCACCAGCAGCACCGCGCCCGCATCCGGCGGGTAGCCGCACTGGAAGCCTGCCTCCGCCGCCTGCACGCAGAGTTGGTCCATCATCTCCATCGCCGCCGGGATGATCCCCGCCTCGATGATGCTCGATACCGTCTCGCTCGCCTGCTCCACCGTGTCGAACGCCGCCAGCAGGGTCACCACGCTCGCGGGCTTCGGAAGCAGCTTTACTACCACCTTCGTGACGATCCCCAGCGTCCCTTCGCTCCCGATGAACGCCCCCCGCAGGTCGTAACCGAACGAATCGGCTACCCGGCCCCCAAGCCACGTCACCTCCCCTCCCGCTGTGACGATCTCCATCCCCAGCACGTGGTTCTGCGTCACCCCGAGCGCCAGGCAGTGGGGCCCGCCGGCGTTCTCCGCCACATTCCCGCCAATGCTGCACGCCTGCTGGGAGCTCGGGTCCGGTGCGTAGAACAGCCCCAACGGGGCCGCCGCCTTCGAAATGTCCAGGTTCGGTACCCCGGGCTCCACCACGGCCACCCGGTCGACCGGGTCAATCTCCAGGATCCGCCGCATCCGTCCGGTGCCGATCACCACTCCCCGCTTCGCGGGCACCGAACCACCGCTCAGTCCGGTCCCCGCACCCCGGGGCGTGATTGGCACGCCCAGCCGGTTGCACACGCGCACGGCTGCCGCGACCTCATCCGTCGTGCCCGGCAACACAACGGCGTGGGGGGTTGAGCGCTCGATCGTCCCGTCGAACTCGTAAACCGCGAGGTCCTCCGCGCGCCAGAGCACGTAGTCGCGTCCCACCGCACGCTCGAGCGAAGTAATCAGCTCACGACGCGTCGGCATCTGCGGCCCCGGCCACCTGGCACGCCCGGCACAGGCCGAAAATCGCGAAGTGGTGCATATCCGGCGCGAACCCGAAATCCTTCACCAGCGAGGTCTCCAGCGGCTGCAGGTACTCATGTCCCACCTCCTGCACGTGTCCGCAGCTCGAACACACCAGGTGATGGTGCGGTTCCTCCGGCGCCCACTCGAACAGCACATCCCCCGACCCCATGTCCGTGGACGTCGCCAGCCGCATCCGCTTCAGCACGTCGAGCGTCCGGTACACGGTGCTCACGTCGACGAACGGGTACACCTCGCGTACCTGTTCGGCGATCTGCGCCGCGCTCATGTGCCCCTCTGCATGCCGCAGTACCCGGACAATCATCAGCCGCTGGGGCGTCATCTTGTGGCCCGCCCGGCGCAACAGTTCCGCGGTTTCTTCTTCGCAGGTCATTCACTTCCCAGTCTACACGTGCCCCCGCTCACGCTGCGCCCGCCCCTCGTTTGCGCCGATTGTCTATGCGTGACCACCTCTGCCGACGAACGCTGGCTTGCCGCTGCCCGTGCCCGCGCCGCGGCCGGGTCCTGGGAGCGCCACTCCGATGAGATCTTCGCTGAGCTGCGCCGTCAGGCGGCGGAGCGGCCGCCAGCGCCGCCCGGGCCCCCCTGCCCCTACTGCACCGACCATCCAGAACTGGTGACCTTCCGGCGCTACGAGCTCCAGACCATCGACCCGCTCCGTTTCTGCGGCCGGTGCTTTGGATTCTGGGCGGTAGGCGACTCGCTCTCGCGTGGCGTCGCCGACCCAGCTTCGGGCCACCCTGCTCTGGAGCAGGCCCAGGCGCCTCGTCGTTGCCGTGCCTGCAACGGCCGCCTCAAATCCGACAACACGTGCCGTTCGTGCGGCCAGGCACTCCCCACGCTCGATTGCCCGGAATGCGGCCAACCGATGGAGCGGTTCGAAAAGCGCGGTGTCTGGCTCGATCAGTGCGCACCCTGCCGCGGCACATGGTTCGACATCGGCGAAATCGTCGCCGTCTACCAGCTCACGCCCCACCAGGGCCTCGCCGCCTCCACCGTCGATGAGCATGCCACCGACGACGAACCCCCCGCCTGGGAGATCGCGCTGGGCATGGTGAGCCGCATGCTCCTCCCCTTCCTCCCGTTCTGACCGTTCGGCGGGAACCGGGAGAGGCCGCCTACCAGATCCCCAGCTGCATCTTCACGTCGTCGCTCGCCATCGTGCGCGGATCCCATGGCGGGCTCCAGACGATCTGCACATCCACATCCTTCACCCCGGGCACTTCCCGAAGCTTGGCATACGCCTCACCCCGGATCACAGGTCCCAGCGGGCAGCCCGGGCTGGTGAGCGTCATCGTTACCAGGACATCGCCGTCCTCGTACTGCACGTCGTACACCAGTCCGAGGTCCACGATGCTCAGGTTGATCTCCGGGTCATTCACCTCACGGAGCTTCTCCATGAGCTGTTCGTGCGTCGGTGCGGTTGTTGCTTCGGTCATCTCTGTGCCTCCTCGGCTGCTGTGGTGGCCTGCCGGAGCCCTTCCTGGAGTACGTTCCAGCACAGGAGCGCGCACTTCACGCGCACCGGCAGTTTGGCGACCCCCTCCAGGGCCTCGAGGTCACCGATTTCCGCATCAGGCGCCGCGCCGTCGATCAGCATCGCGCGCACCTTCCCCATCACCCGCTCGGCCTCTTCAATCGAGTGGCCCTTGATCCGGTCCGTCAGCATCGAGGCGCTCGACTGGCTGATCGAGCACCCCTGCCCCCAGAAACTCACATCCCGGACCGTGTGGTCGTCGATCGCGAGGTCGAGGTGAATCTCGTCGCCGCACACCGGGTTGACCCCTTCGACACGCTGCGTCGGCGCTGCCAGCTCGCCCCGGTTCCGGGGCCGCCGGTAGTGGTCGAGGATGATCTCCCGGTACAGGTCGTCAAATTGCGGCTCTGGTACTGCCATCCCCAAACACCCGGTTCACGTGTTCCAGGGCTTCCACCAACACGTCGATGTCGTCCCTGTCGTTGTAGATGCTAAAGCTTGCGCGGCTTGTGGCGGGCACCCCGAGGTGCCGCATCACCAGCTGTGCGCAGTGGTGACCGGCCCGGATGGCCACGCCATGCCCATCCGCGATGGTCGCGATGTCGTGCGGATGCGCGAGGTGCATCGCGAAGCTCACCACCCCGCCCCGCTCATCCGCCCTCGCCGGCCCGTGGATGGTCAGCCCTTCAATGCTCGAAAGCTGCTCCATTGCGTAGGCGGTCAATTCAACCTCATGAGCCCGCACCGCGCTCATCCCAATCCGCTCCAGGTACTCCAGCGCCGCTCCAAACGCCACCACATCCGCGATGTTCGGAGTGCCCGCCTCGAACTTGTGCGGCACATCCGCCCAGGTCGATTCGTCCTGCCGCACCAGCGCAATCATGTCGCCGCCACCGAGGAAGGGCTCCATGCTCTCCAGCATCCCGGCCCGTGCCCACAACACCCCCACTCCCGTCGGCCCCAGCATCTTGTGCGCCGAAAACGCGAAGAAGTCGCAACCCAGCGCCTCGACATCCACCGGCAGGTGCGGGGCGCTCTGCGCGCCGTCCACCAGCGTCACCGCCCCCACAGCCTTCGCCATCGCCGCGATCTCGCCCACCGGGTTGATCGTCCCCAGTGCGTTCGACATGTGGACCACGCTCACCAGCTTCGTCCGCGGCCCAATGAGCCTTCGCGCCTCGTCCAGGTCCAGGTACCCCTCCGGCGTGATGCCCACGTAGCGCAGCACCGCTCCCTTCCTGCGGGCCAGCAACTGCCACGGCACGATGTTCGAATGATGCTCCATCAGGGTGAGCACGATCTCGTCGCCCTCGACGATATTCGCATCGCCCCATGCCCGCGCTACCAGGTTGATCGCCTCGGTCGTGTTCCTCGTGAACACGATGTCCTCGGGGTGCGACGTCCCCAGGAACCCGGCAGTCCTGATGCGGACCGCTTCGTACTGCTCGGTCGCGCGCGTCGCCAGCGTGTGGATTCCCCGGTGGATGTTCGCATTCGAGGTCTCGTAGTACCGCACCAGCGCATCGATCACCTGCCGCGGCTTCTGGGTCGTCGCCGCGCTATCCAGGTACACCAGCGGCCGCCCGTTCACCTCTTGCGCCAGGATCGGAAAGTCCTTGCGAACCTCGCTTACATCGATCACCGGCGCCTTCCTATCCTGTCTCATCGCTAGTTCCCCTGGACCTCGACTTCCACTGTTCCGTTATGCACCCGAACCGGGTACGTCTTCAGCGGCCGAACCGCGGGCAGGCACAGCGCCCGGCCTGTCGTCACGTCGAACCGCGCCCCGTGCCGCGGACATTCGATCTCTTTCCCATCGAGCCGCCCCTGGTCGAGTGGGCCCCCGTCATGCGTGCACATGTCGTCAATCGCGTACAGGCCCGCGCCGGTGTTGCAGAGTGCCAGGCGCTTCCCGCCGGCCTCGACAACCGTCGCCTCTCCGGGAGCCACATCACCGTCGTTCCCCACCTGCACCCATACCATCACGCCTGCTCCAGCTTCGCTTCGAGCTTCGCCGTCAGGTCGTCGCGCAACTCTTGGTTGGGTATCCGACCCAGCACCGCCTCCAGGAACGCCCGCACCAGCATCGCCTCGGCGTCCCGGTACCGGATTCCCCGCGCCTGCAGGTAGTACAGCTGATCCTGGTCCACCGGTCCCGCCGTCGCCCCGTGCGATGCCCGCACGATGTTGCTCGTCAGGATCTCCAGCACCGGGTCGCTGTCGGCCTTCGCCGTCTTGCTCAACAGCAGGTTCCGGTTCTCCTGGTTCGCGTCCGCATTCTTCGCCTGCAGTCCCACGCGCGTCTGACCGTAGTAGACGGCCTGCGACGAATCGCGCAGCGCCGACTTGTACAGCAGGTCGCTCCGCGTATCCGGCCCGATGTGGTCCTGCAGCGTGTAGAAGTCCGAGTGCTCGCTCCCGGTTCCGTACGCCACGCCGAGCAGTTCGCTCGCCGTGCCACGGGCCTCAAGCGTCGATTCGAGGTGGCCCTTCACCACCTCGCCGCCGAGCACCATGTGCAGGTTGCTGAACTCCGCCCCGTCGGCCCTGCCAAGGAAGCGCTGGTTCAGGAGCACCTTCGTCCGGCTCCCCCAGTTGTGGATCACGTAGTACGAAACCTGGGAACCCGGCCCCGGGATGATCTCCGCCACCGGCAGCGCGATCACCGCCCTGTCCGTCGACGTGTACTCCTGGACCACCGTCACCCGGCTGTTGGCTCCCGTCACGATCAGCGTGTGCGGTGTGCTCAGGCCAGCCCTCGTCACCCGGCGGTCGAGCCGGATCGGCTCCGCCACTTCGGCGTTGGCCGGCACGTTCACCAGCACGCCGTCGCGCAGCATCGCATAGTGCAGCGCCGTCAGCCGGTCCGTTTCGGGAGCCACCGCGGTACCCAGGTGCCGGGCGATCGTCTCCGCTGCCGGCCCCTCCGCCTCGCTGAACCGTACCGCGAACCCGCCCCTGTCCCGGGAGATGATCACCCCGACATCGGCCAGCGGCGTCTCCGGCGCCAGCCCGATGCGCGCCGCGTCGTAGTACTTCCATGGCCGCTCCGCACGCGAATCCGGCCAGTTCAGCTCACTGGCCAGTTTCGCCGCCTCCGCGCGAAGCGCGGCCTGCCACGGCGCATCGTTCCATTCGCGCCCGGCCGCCTGGCTTGCGGCCGTGAAGTCGAGTCGCTGGTCAACCACCGCAGTCATGCGCTACCTCTTCCCCTTGCTCTGCCACTCGCCGCGCTGCCACTAGTAATCATCGCCCTGGCGCAGCGCTCGGATGTGATTAATCTCACCCGAGTGGTAGAGGTTGTGTTCGATCATCGTGGCGATGAGCCACCGCGTTTCCTGCATCCCTCCTTGCGGGCTCAGCCGCCGCTCGAAGAGCTGCTCGTCATCCGTCAGGCTTTCGATGCAGGAGCGAAACAGGCGGTTGCCTTCTCGCACCCACTCCAGCCACTCCTCTGCAGTTGCTCCCTTCGCCGGTCCAGTCACCGAGCCCGGGGTGTTCCAGTGCTGCGACCTGTCGCCCCAGCCCTGGCTCGCATACACCCGGATGGCGCCACCGAGCTCCTCCAGGAGCTGCCGCACCGTCCGGTTGCCCCCTTCGGGCACCCACGTCCAGTCGCCAGGGTCGATCGAGGCGACGTTCACCGCCAGGGCATGCCAGTTCCGCGTCGGCGTCGCTGGATCGCCGTCCAGCGAACGGTCGAACGCGTAAAGCAGCTGTTCAATCCCCGAGCGGCCCATCGTCTCCCTCGATCGTTCCCTCGGCCTAGCCGACGGCCCCTTCCATCTGGAGTTCGATGAGCCGGTTCAGCTCCACCGCGTACTCCATCGGCAGCTCTTTCACGATTGGCTCGACGAACCCGTTGACGATCATCTTGGCCGCTGCCTCTTCGCTCATGCCCCGGCTCATCAAGTAGAAGAGCTGGTCCTCGCCGAGCTTCGAAACGTAGGCCTCGTGCTGGATGCTCACATCCGGCGCGTCGATCTCCATCGTCGGGTACGTGTCCGAACGCGAGCTCTCGTCCAGGAGCAGCGCATCGCACCGCACGTTCGCCTTCACGTTCTCGCACCCGTCGTACACCTTCAGCAGGCCGCGATAGCTCGTCCGCCCGCCGTCCTTGCTCAACGACTTCGAAATGATGGTGGACGTCGTGTTCGACGCTGCATGGATCACCTTCCCGCCCGCGTCCTGGTGCTGCCCCGCACCTGCGAACGCCAGCGAGAGGATCTCCGCATGCGCGCCAGGCTCCATCAGGTACACGCTCGGGAACTTCGTC
>CAZDOK010000031.1:0-22423 GCA_964507025.1 uncultured Anaerolineaceae bacterium | reverse complement strand
CGACCGGCAGGAAGCGGCACTCCGGCACACACCGATCGCCCCACGGCAGCCAGCCGCCAACCTCACACCCCATCCGAGGCGGGTCAGTCATGACCCGCTGCAGCGCCCCTCCCCCGAACCGCGACCGGCAGGAAGCGGCGCTCCGGCACACACCGATCGCCCCGCGCCAGCCCACCACCAACCTCACACCCCCATCCGAGGCGGGCCAGTCATGGCCCGCTGCAGTGCCCCTCCCCCGAACGCCGCCCCGCGCCGCCACCCGCCTGCATCCACATACTCCCGGCCGCCCCTCGCACTTCGCCCTTCGCCCGAACACCGCCCCTACTGCTCCTCCTCCACCTCGAGCACGATCACGTCCTGGAACCCCACCCCGTCTACCTGCAACACGTAGCACCCGGGAGCCTCGAACCGGATGAACGTCACGTAGAGCCTTGAGCCCTCCGGGAGCCCTTCGGCCCACTCGGTCGCCCGGGGACCGATGCGGAACTCGGCCGGGGGATTGGTACCGCTGCCGAAGCGCACAGGGTGCGCGCCATCCAGTGAACGCCCTCGCACCAGCGCCTCGCCTTCCACCCCGGGCGCCACCAGGAACGCGGATTTCTGGCCGCCGATGACAGCGAGGTCCCCCGGCCGCTTGAGGTACGTCATCCTGCCTCCGCCGGCCCCGGCAACATACACGTGCTCGCCACCGGTCCAGTGTTCGAGTCCCTCCCCCGGGAGGGAACCCGCGCTGGCCGGGCACGTACCACCTGCTGCCTCGGGCGGGGCGGCCAGCGGACGCCGCAGCGACTCCCAGCCGTCGGGCGAGGGCTCGCTGGTGGCCGCCGGACGGCTGGTGGGCTCTTCCCCCGTGGCCCCCGCGCGCTCTCCGCCGCTTCCCGCAATCGCCCAGGTGACGGCGCCGGCCGCCAGCCCGGCGGCGGCGACAACTCCTGCAACAGCAATACGTCTCATGCCGGGAGTACACCGCGCCTGCGTTGCTGGTTCCCGGCCGCCTTACTTGCCACTCACCCCGGGCGATGGTTCGCTAGCAACGTGAGCAGCGATCCCGCAACCCGCACGCCAGAGGTCGAGGGCATCGCCGGCTACGTCACGCCCTACCCCTACCTCGACCGGCTCCAGGAGAAGATGGAGGAGCGGCTCGACCGTCGCGTGCCCGCCGCCGGCCGCTACTGCGGCTTCTGCTACGCCCGTCTCCGCGCGGAAGACACCCGCTGCCCCTTCTGCCAGACGCTCACCAGCGAACGGCAAACCGTCAACGAAATCCCCCAGGATGTCCTGCGTGCCTACAAGCTCAAGCAATCCACCGAGGCGCGCTGGGTCCACACCGGCGCCTTCACCGGCATGATCCTCGCCTCGATCATCTTCCTGTGGATGGTCACCTCGGCGCCCGGCTTCCTGGGCCACCCCGCGCTCGCCTTCGCCGAGCTCCTGCTTGGCGGCTACTTCCTCGCGCAATTCTTCGGGCCACTGCTCTTCGCCCAAATCGGCTACCGCAAGGGCGCCCGAAAACGCGATGAGGCCTGGGCCCGCTTCCTCGCCGCACGCGACGGCCAGGCCCAATCAACCTGATACCAACAGGGCGGGAAGCCACGCCTCCCGCCCCGTTCACCTGTTCCGGCTACACGACCCCCGCCAGCTCCTGCTGGGGGACCATCCCTTCGAGCACCCGCTCGAGGGCCATCGTATGGCTACAGACGCTCCATGTACTGAAGAAGTCACACGTACACGACCACTTGCCATCGTGCAGCGATACATCGTGGTCGCTGTTTTCGCCGTGGAAGGCAACGTGAAGGTCGTCTACCTTCATCCGGTGCCGCTCCCTGGCATACACTTTCGCCTTCTCAACCTTGCCGATCAGACTCGACTGCATGACCTTGTGACCCTCCTTTAAGAAGCACAAACGGCGGCACCAGCCGGTGCCGCCGTGACGGTCAGAGGATGCCCGTTAACACATCCATACCCTCACCCTACGCTCGCCCCGATCGGCCTGTCAACACATTTTCACGTTTGCATCGCAGGTCGGCGGCTTCACCCATTGCCCCCGCCATCCGGCCACCGGACCACCGCCCCGGCGGGCGCCGAAACCGTCACCAGCTCGCCCTGGCCCGGCTGCTGGCCGTCGGCCACGAGCGCCCGCACCAGCACCTCGCCGGCATGCCCCCAGGCTTCCCGGTGTGTCCCCATGTCGGCCACGCCCCCCACCACAATCGCCAGCTCGAAGTCGCCCGCGCCAACCCGGAGCGCCCCCGGACGGATGGCCGCATCGCCCACCACCGTGTATCCCAGGAACGCCGCCACCTCGCGGTCCGGCGGCGAGCGGAACACCTGGCCCTTCTCCCCGTGCGCCCGCAGCTGCCCTCGCATCAACACCACCAGGTCGTCGCCAAGGCGCATCGCCTCCTCGCGTTCGTGAGTCACCACGATCGTGGTCGAAGCGAAGGTTCCCAGCATCGCCGGCAGCTCGGAAAGCAGCGCCTCGCGTGTTCCCCGGTCGAGCCCGTGGAGCGGCTCATCGAGCAGCGTGATAGGGGCCCGCAGGCAGAGCGCCCGCGCCAGGTTCGCTCGTTGCGCCTCCCCGCCCGAGACCCGGTGCGCATTCCGGTCGAGCAGGTGTGCGATGCCGCAAACGGCGGCCGCCTGCTCGATGCGCCGGGCCCGTTCTTCGGCCGGGAGCGACCGCAGCCGGAGCGCAAGGTCCAGGTTCGCCCGGACCGTTCCGCTCAGGAACGCCGCCTGCTGGAAGGCATAGGCGATAGACTCCCGCGTCTGCCGGTCTGGCCGGGCCGGGCGCCCGCCGAGCAGCACCTCGCCCCGGTCGGGCCGCTCCAGCGCCGCGATCAGGCGCAGCATCGTCGTCTTCCCCGAACCGTTGGGGCCCAGCACCGCCGTCACGCGCCCGCTGGCGAGCGTCAACTCCGGGAGCGCGAGCACCAGGTGCCCGCTCCGCCGGAATTCCATGCCCTGGAAGGCGACCTCCATCAGCGCGCAACCGCGCGCCGCTGTTGCACCATCGTGAGCAGCAGGTTCACCAGGAACGCCATCGCAAGGAGGATGATACCCAGCGCGATCGCCCGGTCGTTATTCCCCCGGCTCGTCTCGGTCACGATCGCCGTCGTCAGCACCCGCGTGTTCCCCTGCAGGTTGCCGCCCACCGTCATCGAGGCGCCCACCTCCGAGACGACCGCCCCGAACCCGGCCATGATCGCCGCCAGCAGTCCGAGCTGCGCCTCGCGCGCCAGCAGCAACAGGCTCCGCAGCCGCCCCGCCCCCAGCACCGCCAGCAGGTCCGGCAGGTCCCGCGGGAGCGCCTGGACCGCCGCCGCCGTGAACCCCACCACCAGCGGCGTCGCGATCAGGAGCTGCGCGATCACCATTGCCCGCTTCGTGTAGATCAGCTCGAGGTCGCCGAACGGGCCGCTCCGCACCAGCATCAGCCAGACGATCAGGCCCATCACCACCGGCGGCATGCCCATGCCCGTATTCACCGCACCCAGCAACACCGTCCGTCCGCGGAACCGCCCCCGCGCCAGCGCATAGCCCAGTGGCACGCCGGCCAGCATCGCCAGCAGCGTCGCAATGCCCGATACCGCGATCGTGCGGAGGGCGATGTCGCGCAACTCGGCATCGCCCTCCGCGATGAGCCTTACGGCTTCTTTCAGCCCCTCCCAGAGCGCCTCCATTGGCGGACTACTTGCCCAGGTCCTCAACCTTCTTCCCGGCATCCGGCACGAAGAGCGACTCGCCGAACTCCGCCTTCCCGAACTCCTCGATCACCTTCTGCGTCTCCGGCGCGACCATGAACGCAACGAACGCCCGTGCCTGCGCCGCCTTCACCTTCGTGTGCTTCTCCGGGTTCACCACGTACACGTGGTAGATGTTGAGCAGCGGCGCCGCCCCTTCAAACACGACCTCCAGCGAGAGGTTCTTCTTCAGCGCCAGGTACGTCGCCCGGTCGGTCAGCGTGTAGCCCTGTTTCTGGTCGGCAACGTTCAGCGTGGCGCCCATCCCCTGGCCCGTCTCCTCGCGGTTCTTCACCGCGCTGAGTTCGATGCCCGCTGCCTTCCACAGCGAAAGCTCCTTCGTGTGCGTACCCGAGTTGTCCCCGCGCGAGATGAACGGGCCGACCGGCGCGATCGCCGCCATCGCAGCGTTCAGGTCCTTCGCCTCTTTCACCTTCGCCGGGTCGTCTTTCGGCCCAACCAGGATGAAGTCGTTGTGCATCACGAGCTTGCCTTCGACCAGGTCGCCCGAGTCGACGTACTTCTTCTCGCTCGCCAGCGCATGCGTCAGCGCCACGTCGGCGTCGCCCTTGCCCGACATCTCCAGGGCCGCGCCGGTGCCCACGGCGATGACCTTCACCTCGACGCCGGTCTGCTCCTGGAACATCGGCACCAGCACATCGAGCAGCCCGCTGTCCTGCGTGCTCGTGGTCGTGGCGAGGATCATCGAGCCGCCGATCTTCGTCGGCTCGGGCGAAGGTGAAGCGGCCGTCGTCGCCTCCGAGGCGGTCGTGGCAGTCGCCTCCGGGGTCGCGTCGTCATCGTCGTCGCCGCCGCACGCCACCGCAAGCAGCGGCACGGCAAGCAGCAGGGCAAGGATCCAGGTGGGGAGAACGTGTCGTTTCGTCATGGCCGGCGGAGCATAACGCAGGCCCGGCCGTCATGCCAGCGCCGGCATGACGCTGGTTCAGCTCGGTGGCTGGAGAATCCGGAACGCGTTCCCGAACGGGTCACGGCCGCCGCAATCGGTCTCGGACGGGCTTCGCGCCACAATCCGCAACGAATGCTGAACCGACGCAAAGAAGGGGAAGCATCCGGCTGCCCCTTCCCGTTTTCGTCCGCCCGCCCGAGGGGTCTTGCAGGCAGAGAAACGTGACGCAGTTCACATTTGTCCTACGAACGACGTGTAAGAAGCGGGCCTTTGCCCGGTCTTTCCCCCAAGGGACACCGGCCCCGGAGGAGAGAGAGAATGAACGCACGACTGAAGATCGGCACCATCCTGGCGGGAGCAGCACTCGCTATTACGACCATCGCTGGCGCGGTTGCCGCCGGCCCAGCCGATGTCCTTCCGAATGGCGACTTCTCGAGTGGCACCGCCGGTTGGAACGTCATTGGCGATGGCACGCTCACCAAGCCGATGGTCGAGGGGGCCCAGCTCGCGAACACCTACGACAAGATTGGCCAGGATTCGACCGTCACTGCCTACCAGTGCATCCCGGTGAAGCACGAGGCCTGGTACGCCTTCTCGGGCAAGCTCGCGATTCCCGAAGGCCAGGAACGCACCGGCTCGGCCCGGTATGTCTTCGCTTTCTATCCGACCAACAACTGCGGCGGCGTGGCCCTGGATGTCATCCAGTCGCAGGAGTGGACCTCTTCGTTGGGTGGCTGGCGCGCCGATAGCATCCAACTCGACCGAACCAGTGAGAAAACCGCCTACTCCATGAGCATCGCCCTGGTCGTCAAGAAGGACGCGACGTCCAAACTCATGAAGAAGGGCAAGCCATTTGTCGTCAATTTCGACGACCTCAGGGTGCGGGAGTACCTGGATGTCGCCAACGACCACGACTGCCCTTGCGTTGCCCCCGAGCCACCCGCCCAGGATGAGCCGGCCGGCCCCGTGATCCAGCCGCCGGCGCAAGAGGAGCCGGCTCCTGAGCCCGAGACGCCAGCCCCAGCCCCCGACGACCAACCCGTTCCCGGCGAGCCCGTGGCTGAACCGACGACCGACGACAACGACTCAACCGGGACTGACGATGCCGGTCAGACTGCCGATGATCCCGTCTCAGTCCCGGCTGAGCCATCCGGCGCGCCCCAGCAGTCCGATTCGAACCCGGCAACCGGCCCCGATCAGCCCGCTCCCGCCGCTCAGCCGACCCTCGAGCCCCAGCCCACCGACGGCACGCCCGTCGCCCACGGTCCCACCCCCGGCGCCCCCGCCACCGGCGGCGACTCGACCGCAAAGCCGGCATCCGGCCTTTCGGATAGCCTGAAGGCTCCCGAAGCTGTCCCCGCGCTGACCGCCGAGCCGGAAGGGCCTGATGGAATACCCCTCCCGCTCATCGCCGGCGGCCTCCTCGCCGCAGCGGTCGTGGCTATCGGGATCGTCCTCGGCCGCCGCTACCGCCAGTAGTCCCCAGCCCGCCAAGACAAGAGAAGGGGCAGCCATCAGGCTGCCCCTTCGTCGTGTTCCTCGCTTCCGCCCTAGGCGTCGAAGTACATGTTGAACTCGTACGGGTGCGGCCGCATCCGGATCGGGTCCACCTCGTTCTCGTACTTGTAGGCGATCCACGTCTCCAGCAGGTCGGGCGTGAACACCCCGCCCTTCAACAGGAAGTCGTGGTCCTCTTCCAGCGCCTGCAGCGAACCATCGAGCGACTGCGCCACCGTCGGGATGTTCTCGAGCTCTTCCACGCTCAGGTCGAAGAGGTTGGTCTTGTCCAGCGCCTCGCCCGGGTCCCACCCGTTCAGGATCCCGTCCATGCCCGCCATCATGATCGCCGCGAACGTGAGGTACGGGTTGCCCGCCGGGTCCGGCGGCCGGAACTCCACCCGCTTCGATGCCGGGCTCGGGCTCACCAGCGGGATGCGGCACGCCGCCGAGCGATTCCGCGCCGAATACACCAGGTTCACCGGAGCCTCGTACCCCGGCACCAGCCGCTTGTAGCTGTTCGTCGTCGGCGCGGCAATCGCCATCAACGCCTTCCCGTGCCGGATGAGCCCCGCGATGTACGACTTGCACATCTTCGAGATGCCCGCGTACTCGTTCCCCGCAAACTGGTTCTCACCGTTCTTCCAGATCGAAAGATGGGTGTGCATGCCCGACCCGTTGTCCGCGTACAGCGGCTTCGGCATGAAGGTCGCCACCTTCCCGTGCCGCCGCGCCACGTTCTTCACGATGTACTTGTAGAGGAGCGACTTGTCGCCCATCGTCGTCAGCGTGTCGAACCGCATGTCGATTTCGCCCTGGCCGGCAGTCGCCACCTCGTGGTGGTGCAACTCGATCTTGATGCCCACCGACTCCATGATCTCGACCATCTCGTTGCGGATGTCCGTCTGGGTGTCGTGCGGCGCCACCGGGAAGTACCCGCCCTTGTACTGCGGCCGGTAGCCCTGGTTCAGGTCCCCCCGCAGCGTCGTCTCGGCACCGCTGTTCCAGATGCCCTCGTCCGAATCCACCGAATAGAACGCCGAGTGCTGGTCGCTTGCGAACCGCACCTCATCGAAGATGAAGAACTCCAGCTCCGGCCCGATGTAGACCGTGTCGCCGATTCCCGTCTCCTTCAGGTACCGCTCCGCCTTCTGCGCCACATAGCGCGCATCGCGCGAATACGGCTCCCGCGAAACCGGGTCCTCGACGTTCGCAATCACCGAAAGCGTCGGCGACTGGATGAACGGGTCCACGATCGCCGTCTCCGGGTCGGGGATGAGCAGCATGTCCGACTCTTCGATCTTCTGGAAGCCGCGAATCGAAGAACCATCGAACCCGTAGCCCATCCGCCACGGCGAACGCTCGTAGTCCGTCCAGTCGTTCAGCTCGTGGATCGGCCGGGTCAGGTGTTGCCACTGCCCGAACAGGTCGACGAACTTCACGTCGACGAAGCGAATCCCATTGCGTTCGCTGAAGTTCTTGATCTCGTCTGGCGTCATGGGAGCTCCTCGTGGGGGTTCTCGCGGGTATCCCGATTGTGACGGGTTTCACGGTTGATTCCAGCCGCATGCAGCCGCCCCGACATGAAGATCATGTTTCGGCGTCTCCGGAAGCCCGTCGTTCAACCTGCTCCTCGTACCCTACCCGCCAGCGATTTCGGCCGAATTGCGGCGGCGTTACGAACACATTTCGCCCGCCAGCATCCCCCCGCTACGCCTCCCCGGCCACCGGCGCCGCCACCGGCCCCTCGATCGCCTCCCGCGCCCGCGCCAGTGGCCCCCCAAACACCGCCAGCGCCACCAGCGCCACCCCCGCGCACGCCGTGAACGCCATCCCCAGCCCCCACGTGTCCGTCGCGAATCCCAGCGCCGGCACCATCGCCGCCATTACCAGGCTCATCACCATCCCCTGCATCGAGAGCACCGTCGCCCGCCGCTCCGACCCGACCCGCCGGTTCACGTAGCCGGTCGAGAGCGGATGCAACATCGACCCCACCAGCACCACCACCGGGAAGGCCGCATAGGCGCCCATCCCCGGAGTCAGCGCCAGCGTCACGCAGCCCCCAGCCCCGATCAACGGCACCACAAAAAGCGCCCGCCGCGTGCCGTTTTGCCCCGCCACCCGGGCCGCGAGCAACGCCCCCAGCATCCCGGCTGCAAACAGCGGCACCTGCAGCAGCGAAAACGCCACCCCAACTTCGATGTCCCGGTCGACAAGGAATGGCTGGACCAGGTACTGCACCCCGTGGAGCGCCGCCATCGCCACGCCCGCCAGCAGGATGACCGCCCGCAGATCCCCTGTCGCCGAAACCTCCTCGAAGGCCAGCCGGATCGACCGCAGGTACGGGTCGGCCGGCTTGTCTCCGCGCGGATGCGGTGGCTCCCACAGCGAGAGGGCGATAAGGCTGGTCACGAGGCACGTCGCCGCCCCCAGGAAGATCGTGAAGCGGATATCGAACAGCGCCGCAACGGGCCCGCCCAGCAGCGTCGCAACCCCCACGCCCGACCAGTTGAGCGCGGCTCCCCGCCCCGCGATTCGCTCGTAGTCGGACTCCCGCCCGCCGAGCTTGAGCGTGTCGAACAACAACGCCATATCCGCGCCCGACATCAGCGTCGAAGCGACCGACCACAGCATGAACGACGCCAACAGGACCGCGAACGACGTGGTGAACGCGAAGATCAACACCGAAACGCCCAGGAAGAACGCGCCGAGCGCCATCGATATCGATCGGCCCCACCTGTCCGCCACCGCCCCCGTCGGCACCTCCAGCGCCACAACCCCCACCAGGAACAGCCCCTCGGCGACCGTCACCGCCGTCAGGCTGAACCCCTGCTCAATCGTCAGGAAGACGATCCACACGGGGATCCAGAGCTGGAACTCCCGCAGGAACCAGTACGCGTAAAGCAGACGGAGATTGCGCCCGAGGTGGCCAGCGTCGTGTGACACGACGGGCAACGTATCACGCGCCCCCACGGTAACGCCTCGTCACTTAGGAGGAGGAAGACCGCCACGCCAGCTGGCTAGTTCGCCTGCAGAAACTCCACCCAGTTTCCGTCCGGGTCCTCCACCATCGCCACCCGAACGCCGGGGCGAATCTCTCGAATCGGCCAGACCACCGCGTAACCACCTGCCGCGCATGCCGCCACCAGCTCCTCCAGGTTCGAAACCGAAAGGGTGAAATAGCGGTAGCCCAGCCCACCCTGGATGCCGCCCGGCGCAGCCTTCGCCGGCGGGGTGGTGCCCGAGATCACCTTGATCAGGCTCGTCCCGCACATCAGGCGGTGCATCGTCCCTCCCCCGCCGACCGG
Organism: uncultured Anaerolineaceae bacterium; assembly: GCA_964507025.1. Lineage (GTDB taxonomy): Bacteria > Chloroflexota > Dehalococcoidia > Tepidiformales > Tepidiformaceae > Amarobacter. Next base: position 12,965 of record CAZDOK010000031.1, on the reverse strand, counting down.
CATGTCGCCAACATGCTCGAACCCGAGCGTATCCCGGTAGAACGCCAGCGCCGCCGGCCCGTCGCTCACCACAATGCCCAGGTCGATCGCATCCTTGCTCAGTTGCGCACTCATGCCCGCCTCCCGGTAGAGTGGCGCGAGCATACGGGATCCGCCAGCCAGCCACCTTCACGGGATCTGAATGTCCTGCGTCCCTGTCGTGGGTGAGCTGGCAGTCGCGCAGCCGCCAACCCGTTACAGTGAGGGTCCACCAGAGGAGGTCCAGCATGATTTGGGTCGTCAGCATGATTGTCGCACTGGTCGTGGCCGGCGGCGTGTTCCTTGCCGGGCGCACCGCCCGCGCCGCCGCCGCACCCGGCTCGGTCGAACGCTTCCGCGGCGCGCTCGTCATGGGCGCCGGGGTCGCCATCTTCGTCCTCTGGGCGGGTCTGCATACCGCCCTTGCCTCCATCAAGCCGATCGAGGCCGGCCACGTCGGCGTCGTCTACCAGTTCGGCGAAATCGTTGGCCAGAAGCCCGAAGGCCTCCAGTTCATCGCCCCCTGGCAGGAACTCCGCACCGAGAGCATCCAGGTGCAGCGCCACCGCTTCGAAAACGTCACCGCTTTCTCCAAGGAGACCCAGGACGTCTTCGTCATCGCCACCGTGAACTACTCCGTCTCCGCCTCCGATGTCCAGGACCTCTACCGCACGGTCGGCCGCAACTGGTTCGACCGCCTCATCGAACCGCGCGTCAACAACTTCTTCAAGGAAGAGACCGTCAAGTACTCAACCGTTGACGTCGGCCCGAACCGCGAAGCTATCCGCAGCGCCGTTCGCGAGCGCCTCCGCAGCGAGCTCGCCCAGTACTCCATCGAGATCAACGACCTCCTGATCGACAACATCGAGTTCAGCGCCGAGTTCAAGGCCGCCATCGAGCAGAAGCAGATCGCCACCCAGGATGCGCTCCGCGAACAGGAACGCGTCCTCCAGCGCCAGTACGAAGCCCAGCAGCTTGTCGAGACCGCCAAGGGCGAGGCCGAGTCGATCCGCGTCCGCGCCGAGGGCCAGTCCGCGGCCAACCGCCTCCTCGCTGAATCACTGACCCCGGCCGTCATCCAGTTCGAGGCCCTCCAGCGTCTCGGCGATAACATCCAGATCGCCCTCATCCCCTCGGGCCAGGGCGTCATCCTCGACCCCACCACCCTCCTCGGTGGCAACCTCAACACCGGGCAATCTCAGCAGCTCCCCTGATCCCGCGCCCACCGGCAACGATGAGCGGCGCTTTGCTGGTAGGATGCGCAGGCACATTACGTTCCTGGAGGAATCGTCACACATGGCAGTTCGACTCGATGGCCAGGTCGCCCTGGTCACAGGCGCCGGCCGCGGCCTCGGCCGCTCCTACGCAATCGACCTCGCGAAGCATGGCGCGAAGGTCATCGTCAACGACTTCGGCGGCAGCGTCTCTGGCGAAGGCGCCGATGAAACCCCCGCCCAGCAGGTTGTCAACGAAATCAAGGCCCTCGGCGGCGATGCCATCGCCAACGCCGGCGACGTCGGCAACTACGAAGATTGCTACAACATGGTCAAGGAGGCCATGGATACCTGGGGTCGCCTCGATGCCATCGTCGCCAACGCCGGCATCCTCCGCGACCTCGCCATCCATAACATGAGCGAGCAGGACTGGGACCTCGTCATCCGCGTCCACCTGAAGCAGTGCTACAACCTGGCCCACCACGCCTGGCCCGTGTTCCGCCAGCAGGCCTATGGCCGCTTCGTGATGGCCACCTCCACCTCGGGCCTCATCGGCAACTTCGGCCAGGGCAACTACGGCGCCGCCAAGACCGCCATGTACGGCCTCATGAACGTCCTCAAGCTCGAGGGCGAGAAGTACAACATCAACGTCAACCTCATCTCGCCCGGCGCCCAGACCCGCATGACCTCCAACCTCCCCGGCCGCGACCCCAGCGACACCTCGCGCGATGTCATCATGTCGCCCGACCACGTCGCCCCGGCGGTCACCTACCTCGCCTCGCCCCAGTGCGAGGAAAGTGGCGTCTGCATCGCCGCCTCCGGTGGTTCCTACAGCCGCATCGCCATCCTCCGCAACAACGGCGTCACCTACGACCCGCAGCAGTTCAAGGATGCCGACTGGTTCGAAGCGAACTGGGGCAAGATCACCAGCATGGAAGGCGCGGTCGTCCCGTGGTCGTTCCGCGAGACCCGCGAGCAGCACTACGCTGCGAAGAAGGCCGCCCAGAAGTAGCCCACCGCTCTTCGCCATCACCGAATCGGGGCCGCACGTTCGTGCGGCCCCGATTGCAGCCCCGAGCCGGGCGCACGTCGCACGTCGCACTTCGTCTTTCGCACTTCCCCGGCCCCCGATCCGAGGCGCGCCAGTCACGGCGCGCTGCGCTGCCGGTCCCCCAAACCCCGCCTTCTCACCACCACAACCCACCGCGCGCCGCACTCCGTCCCTTCTCCCTCCTCCCCTACCCCGCCGCCGCACCCGCCCCATCGCGCACCTGCTCCCGGTACAGCGCCGCATACACCCCGCCGCGCGCCAGCAACTCCGCGTGCGTCCCCTGCTCCACCAACCGCCCATGGTCCAGCACCAGGATCACGTCCGCCGCGAGGATCGTCGAAAGCCGGTGCGCGATCGCCAGCACCGTCCGCCCCCGCGTCAGGTGGGCCAGCGCCTCCTGGATGATCCGCTCGGTATGCGTGTCCACGCTCGAGGTCGCCTCATCGAGCACCAGGATCGCCGGGTCCTTCAACAACGCCCGCGCGATCGACACCCGCTGCTTTTCCCCGCCGGAGAGCCGGTAGCCCCGCTCGCCCACGATCGTGTCGTAACCGTAGGGCAGCCCCGCGATGAAGTCGTGGATGTTCGCCGCCCGGCAGGCGTCCTCGATCTCCGCATCGGTCGCGTTCGGCGCCCCATACCGCAGATTCGCCCGGATCGTGTCGTGGAACAGGTACGGCTCCTGGTTCACCATCGCGATGCTCGCCGTCAGCGATTCCAGCGTCACGTCGCGGATGTCGTGCCCATCGATCGTGATCCGGCCACCATCCACGTCATAGAGCCGCGGCAGCAGGTACGCCGTCGTGGTCTTGCCCGCCCCCGAATGCCCCATCAGCGCGCCGAACTTCCCTGGCGGGATCGTGAACGAGATGCCGGCGAGCGCCGGGGTGTCCTTGCGGTACCCGAACGTCACGTCCTCGAACCGTACCTCGCCCTTTACGTCAGTTAGCGCGACGGCTCCCGGCCGGTCGGCGATCTCCTGCTCCAGGTCCAGGTAGTCGAAGATCCGCTCGAACAGCGCGAGCGAGCTGATGAGCGTGAGGTTGATGTTCATCAGCTGGTTCACCGGCTGGAACATCCGCCCCAGCAGGCTCGCCGTTGCCACCACCGTCCCCAGCGACGCCTCTCCCCCGATCACCCGGTGGCCGCCATACCAGTACACGATCGCCGGCGCCAGCGAGGTGAAGAGGCCCATCGCCACCATGAACCCGCGCCCCACCATCGCCCGCCGGATGTTCAGCCGCCGGATCTCGCGGGCGGTGTCCTCGAACCGCTCGTACTCCATCTGCTGGCGCCCGAATGTCTTCATCAGCAGCGCCCCGCTCACCGAAAGCGTCTCGTGCATGCGCGTGTTCAGGTTCGCCAGCTGCTCCTGCGATTCGCTCAGCAGTTCGCGCTGGATGTTCCCCACCCGCCGCGCCGGGAACAGGAACACCGGGATGAACGCCACCGAGAACAGCGCCAGCCGCCAGTCCAGGAACAGCATCAGCCCGAACGTCGTGCCCACGATGATCAGGTTGCCGATGATGCCCGTCAGCGCTTCGCTCACCGCGTTCTGCACCGACCCCACGTCGTTCGATACCCGCGAAAGCACCTCGCCCGTCCGGTTCGCCGTGAACCAGCGCAGCGACATCCCCGTCAGGTGCCGGTACAGGTCGCGCCGCAGGTCGAACATGATCGTCTGGCCGATGACGTTCGAAAGGTAGCTCTGGACAACCCCCACGAACGCGCCAAACGCGACCAGCACCACCATCACCAGGATGAGCGCGTTCAGCTTCGAGCCGCTCCCCCCGCCGGCCGCCGTCGGCAGCGCATCGTCGACGATCCGCTGCAGCAGGTAGGCCGGCCCCAGCCCCACCACCGCCGCCGCCACGATCACCACGATCAGCAGCGCCACCACGCCCGCATGCGACCGGTGCAGCCCGATGATGCGCCGGAAGGTGGGCCACGCCGGCCGCTGCGGCCGCATCCGCTCGAGCCGCCTCCGCTCTGCGCGCCGGGGACGGTCGGGGTCTCGCTCAGGTCTCAACATTAACGTCAACGTTAGAGTGTAACCGCCCGCCGCACAACACCAGCCGCCCTCCTCCCTTCTCCCTCCTCCCTCCCCCTACCCCGCCGGGAGCCTCACCCGGAACGTCGTCCCCTTGCCCACCTGCGATTCCACCGCGATCCGCCCACCGTGCGCCTCCACGATCCACTTCCCGATCGCCAGCCCCAGCCCCGTGCCCCCCTTGCTTCGCGTCCGCTCGCTGTCGGCCCGGTAGAACCGCTCGAAGATCCGCTTCTGGTCGGCCGCCGAAATCCCCGCCCCGTCGTCCGTCACGCTCAACTCCACGCGCCCACCCTCCGTCCCGCAGCGCACGTGCACGTTCCCGCCCGCGTTCGCGTACTTCAGGCTGTTGTCCACCAGGATCATCAGCAGCTGCCGCAGCCGCGCCCGGTCACCGTCCACATGCGCCGGACCCGCCTCGCACGTCAACCGCACCTCCAGCACGTCCGCCAGCGCGCCCATGTCCCGCACCACCTCCTCGGTCAGCTCGCCCAGGTCCACCGGCTCGATCATCAGGTTCGCCCGGCCCTCGTCGGCCCGCGCGAGCGTCGTCAGGTCGCCCACCAGCACCGACAGGTGGTCGAGCTCCGCAGCCACCGCCTCCGCCTGGTCGAGCTTCGATTCGATCGTCGCCTCCGGGTCGTCCAGCAGTAGCGCGTTGTTCGCCTTTGCCACCGCCAGCGGCGTCCGCAGCTCGTGCGAGGCATCGGAGATGAACCGCCGCTGGGTTTCGAGCGCCCGCCGGATCGGCCCAAGCGTTCGGCCCGCCAGCCACCACCCGCTCCCCAGCGACACCACGAGCCCGATGAGCCCCCCGCCGACGAACACCGCCCGCAATGTCTGCAGCTGGTGCTCGGCCAGCCGCAGCGAGCGCCCCACCCCCAGGTACGTCCCGTCGTCCAACTCCTCGATGAGCACCCGGTAGCGCGCCTCTTCGCCGCTCACCTGCTGGATCTGTTCGTCGCGCGCACCACGAGCGGCTGCCGCCAGGTCGATCCCGTCGAGGTTCACTCCCCGCGGGTTCGAAAGCACCGCCCCCGAACCATCGAACGTGACATAGAACAGATCGCTTGACAGGATCGCGAGACGCTCCCGGTCGTGATCGTCGTCGTGCTCGTCGTCGTCATGTTCATCGTCATCATCGTCGCCGCCCGGCTCGCGTGCCGGGGCCGGGCTCGGCAGGGGAAGGGCATCGAGCCGATCGATCTCGCGCACGGCCGCCCGCAGGCTGTCATCGATCTCCGCCTTCAGGTCGTTCCGGATCAGGAGGTAGCTCGCCAGCCCGATGCCCGCCAGCGTCACCACCAGCGCCGCCGCATACGACGCCGTCAACACGAGCCGCGCACGCTGGAACATCACCCCTCCCGGATGGCGTAACCCACGCCCCGCACCGTGCGGATCAGCTTCTGGTCGAAGTCCTTGTCGATCTTGTTGCGCAGGTAGTGGATGTACATCTCCACCACGTTCGAATCGGTCAGCACCTCGTAGTTCCACACCGTGTCGAGCAGCCGCGAACGCGTCATCACGTGCCCGGCGTGGCGCATCAGTGCCTCGAGCAGCACGAACTCCTTGGCCGTCAGCTCGATCCGCTTCCCGCCGCGCGTTGCCTCCCGCGTCCGCACGTTCAGCTCCAGGTCCGCAACCCGCAGGATGTCCGATTCGGGGTTCACCGCCGTCTGCCGCCGCCCCAGCGCCCGCACCCGTGCCAGCAGCTCCTCTGGCGCGAATGGCTTCACCAGGTAGTCGTCGGCCCCAGCGTCCAGCCCCGTCACCCGGTCCCGCACCGAATCCCGTGCCGTCAACATCAGGATCGGCGAGGTATTCCCGCTCGCCCTCAGCCGCCGCGTGATCTCGAACCCATCGACCGAGGGAAGCATCACATCCAGCACGTACACGTCGTACGGCTCCATGACCGCCTGCGCCAGCGCCTCGGCCCCATCCCCCACCCGGTCCACCACGTGCCCCTCGGCCGTGAAGATACGCTCCACCGCTTTCGCCAGGCGCTCGTCATCTTCCACAAGCAGCACATGCATGGCCCCTCAATCACAACACATCGCGGCCCGAAGTGCTTTTGAAACTTCTTATCTTCCGCTCAGGGTGTTCTTAGCTCCGTGCCCCACCATGGCCTCATCTTCGAACAACGAGGCAACACCCATGGACGTGAAAATCGCAGTGATCACCGGCGCCGCCTTCGCGGGCGTCCTTGTCGCTGGCGCGCTGGCGGCCCCCCGCGGCAGTGGCGATGACGAGGGCTCCGGTACCACGGGCGGCCCCACCTCCATCATCAACACCGATGCCGCTGGCAACTTCGTCTTCGAGCCCGCCGCAACCTGGCGCGACGACGATGACGATGTGTGGGAAGACGACGACCACGATGACGATGACGACGATGACGATGACGACGACCGCCGCGAGCGCGACCACGATGACGACGACGACCACGACGACCACGACGACCACGAGGATGATGACTGATGGCCGTCCGCTACCAGAAGGCACGCCTGGCCATCGCGGCTGCGCTCGCCGCCTCGGTCGTGGGTGGCACCGCCTACTTCGCTGAGGCGAGCGCGCCCGCCAGCGAAAGCTCCTCCACCACCACCGCCGCCACCCAGGCGTTCACCGTGCAAACCACCACCCGCCAGCAGCCAGCCACCACCACCAGAGTGAAGCGCAGCCGGAGCTCCTGATGAACGTCACGCCCACGATGCTGTTCTCGTTCTTCCTGGCGTCGTTCCTGGGGGCCTTCGCGCTCCAGGGCGCCGACCTCGGCCACATCCCCTGGGCCGTCAGCCGCGCCTCGGGCCTGGCGGCGTTCGCCGTCTTGAGCGCCTCGGTCATCATGGGTCTCCTCATCAGCACAAAGGCGAGCGACGGCGTGCTCAGCCGCCCGTTCGTATTCGACATGCACCAGTTCCTCTCCGTCGCGTCGCTGGTCCTCATCGGCGTCCACGCCGGCAGCCTGCTCTTCGATGGGTTCCTGAACTTCACCTCGCTCGGCGTGCTCGTGCCGTTCGTCTCGCCCTACCAGCCGGTCGCCATCGGCGTGGGCATCATCGCGGCCTGGCTCTGCGCCATCACCACCGCCAGCTTCTGGATGCGCTCGCGCATCGGCCAGAAGCGCTGGCGCACGCTCCACTACGTCACCTTCCTCGCCTACGCCGGTGGCCTCTGGCACGGCCTCGCCGCTGGCACCGATACCCAACTCCCGCTGGTCTATTGGGGCTACATCTTCTCCCTCGCCGCGGTCGCCGCGCTCACCGTCCTCCGCGTAGGCGGCTACAAGAAGGTGACCCGCCGGGCCGCTCCCGCCCGCCCCTCCACGCCAGCATCGTCCCAGGCGCGCGCCTGACGCATGGCGCGCAAGCACAAGGGCAGCCGCCGTACCACTCCCTCGGATGCGGCGGCCGCCCCTGGTGCCTTACTGCTGTCTCAGGGCGCTGTCCTCTCCCGTTCAACCGTCACCCCGCACCGCTCGCCCCAGGCACGCCCCCGCGCGGCCCTACCCTCCGCCCAGCACCCGCGCAATAGCCTCCGAGAGCTCCGACGGTGTGTACGGCTTCGGCAGGATCCCCGCGAACCCCAGCTCCGCCGCCTGTGCCATCACCGGGTTGTCCGAATACCCGCTCGATGCGATTGCCCGCACCCCCGGGTCGATCTGCCGCAACCGCGCGATCGCCTCGTACCCGCCGACACCCCCTGGCACCGTCAGGTCCAGGATCACGAGGTCGAACGGCCGCCCGCCCGCGAACCGCTGCTGGAACAGGCGCACCGCCTCGCCGCCGTCTGCCGCCAGCGTCACCCGGTGCCCAAGGCGCGTCAGCACCTCGCTCATCCCCCGCCGGATCGTCTCCTCGTCGTCCATGAACAGGATGTCCGCGCTCCGGGCCGGCGCGCTCGCGCCCGGGCCGCCATCGCCCGTCGCCGCGGACCTGGTGGCAGGCAAGTACAGGTGGAACGTCGCCCCACGCCCCGGCCGCGATTCAACCGTCAGCCCCCCATCGTGGTTCTGCGCCACCGCATAGGCCACCGCCAGCCCCAGTCCGCTCCCCCGCTCCTTCGTTGTGAAGTATGGGTCGAACAGCCGCTCGATGAGCTCCGGGGGCACCCCCGGGCCCTGGTCCTCCACGGTGATGCGCACGTAGCGGCCCGGCTCCAGGCTCGCCCCCGTCGCGCCCTCATGGCCAACCTCCACGTTCCGCGCCGTGATCGTGATCTGGCCCCCGTCGGGCATCGCCTGGCTCGCGTTGAGCACCAGGTTGTGGATCACCTGGCCGATCTGCCCCTCATCGCTCTCCACCATCTCCAGCTCCGGCGGGATATCGAACGAGCACCGTGACGGCGACCCCGTCGCCGCGAAAGTCGCTGTTTCTCGAATGAGCGGTTCGAGAGCAAGCGGGCGCCGGATCGGCATCCCCCCGCGCGAAAAGGTCAGCAGTTGCCGCGTCAGGCTGGTGGCGCGGCGGCATGCCTGCTCCGCCTCCGAAAGCATCTGGTGTGTTTCCGATTCATCCGGCAGGTCCAGCTTCGCCAGGCCGATGTGCGCGATGATCCCCGTGAGCGCGTTGTTGAAGTCGTGCGCGATGCCCCCGGCCAGCACCCCCAGCGATTCGAGTTTGTTCGCCCGCTGCAGCTCCCGCTCCAGCCGCTTGTTCGCCGTCTCATCGCGGAACACCAGCACCACGCCCGCCATCCGCCCCGAATCGTCGCGGATCGGCGCCGCGCTATCGCCGATGATGTGCTCCGTTCCGTGCCTGGCGATGAGTACCGTGTGGTTCGCGAGCTCGACCGCGTCGCCAGTGGCGATCACCCGGTCCACCGGGTTTTCGCACGCCTCGCGCGTGTGCTCGTTCACGATGTGGAACACCTCGAGCAGCTGCCGCCCGCGCGCCTCCTCCTCCTGCCAGCCGGTCAGCTCCTGCGCCACCGGGTTCAGCATCTCCACCCGCCCCTCGCGATCGGTGGAGATCACCCCGTCGGCGATAGAGCGCAGCGTCACCACCAGCCGGTTGTGCTCGCGCACGAGCGCCTGCTCCGCCCGCCGCCGCCGCACAAACGTCCCCAGGCTCGTCCCCAGCGTCGAGACCAGCGAGGCCAGCTCGTCCTCGTCCTGCCGCCGGGCCCGCGCGAAGAACGCCAGCACCGCCAGCACCTCGCCATCCGCGACGATGGGCACGCCGAATCCCGCCTTGAGCCCCGCGCGCTTCGCCGCCTCGGCCCGCACGAAGTTGACCGCTGTCGAGGTGACATCCTCCTGCCACTCCGGCCGCATCGTGGTCCAGACGCGACCGGGCAACCCGACCTCCGGCTTCAGCTTCAACGTCCGCGACACCATGGCGAAGTCCTCGAGAGCCGCCTCCGGGCTGTGCCAGAGGGCCACGCAGCGCAGCGTGTCGCCCTGCGTCATCTCCCACGCCTCGCCGAAGCTCCACCCCGTCAGCTGGCACACCAGTTCGATCACCGCCTCGTAGGCCGAGTTCAGGTCGTTCGCCTCGGCGATGGCGCGCGTCGCCGCCTCCATGAGCCGCAGCCGGTCGTGCGCGCGGCGCCGCTGGGTCACGTCCTGCGCCAGGCAGGCAAAGTACTCCGGCCCCTGTGGCCCGTTGCCAATCGGGGTGATGCTCATCGCCTCGATGTAGAGGCTCCCGTCCTTCCGGCGGTTCACCAGCTCGCCCCGGAAGGTCTGCCCGCCCAGGATCGTGTCCCACATCTCCTGGTAGAACGCCGGGCCCTGCCAGCCCGAACGGAGCAGCCGCGGATGGGCGCCCACGACGTCGCCCGCCGTGTACCCCGTCATCTCCTCGAAGGCACGGTTCACGAACACGATCGTGCCGTCGCGCCGGGTGATCATCAGCGCCTCGGGCATTCGTGCGACGATTTCCGGGATGAGCGCGGCGATGAGCTCCGGGTTGGCCAGCACTCCCGCCGCACTGCTCGCGACGAGGCGCCCCTCGTCATCCGGGGTACCCTCAACCTGCGCCGCCGGGCCGGGCTGGTCCTGCAACGTTGCTCCCTCTGGAGGCGGGCACGAGGACTCCCGCCAGCGCTGTTCGAGCATCCGCAGCGTAGGCGGAGCTTACGCCCACATCCATAGGGGAAACCCCCGCAGGGAATAGAACAATTCTTTCCGGTTTATAACGAAGCTCCATCGCGGCCCCAGCCTCCCCGGATGACGACGAGCTCCGGTCGACAACTCCCTACCCCCACCCCACAATCACGCCATGACAGACCTCCGCATCGTCGTTTCCGGCGCCGGCAGGATGGGCCACCAGGTCGCCGCCGCCGTCCTCGCCGAGCCAGGCATGGCCCCGGTCGCCTACCTCGACGGGCTGGCAACCCCGGGCGCATTCGAGGGGCTGCCACTCTACAACGACCCCGCTGCCTGCCTCGACGAGATGAAGCCCGACGTGGTCATCGATTTCACGAACGCCGCCTGGACGCCCCGCCTGGCAGAGGCGGCGCTCCCGCGCGGTGCCCGCCTCGTCGTCGGCACCACCGGCCTGGACGCGGACTTCCTGGAATGGCTCGAGCGCGAAGCCGCCGCATGCAAGACCGGTGTGGTGGTCGCCGCCAACTTCGCCATCGGCGCCATCCTGATGATGTACTTCGCCCGCCAGGCTGCCCGCTTCTTCGACCAGGCCGAGATCATCGAGCTCCACCACGACCAGAAGGTCGATTCGCCCAGCGGCACCGCCAAGACCACCGCCGAGGGCATGCTCGCCGCCCGCGGCCGCCCCTTCTCGCACCGCGAATCGGAAGTCGAACCACTCCCCGGCGCGCGCGGCGCCGAGCTCGGCGGCATCGCCCTCCACTCCGTCCGCCTCCAGGGGCTCGTCGCCCACCAGGAAGTCCTCTTCGGCGGCCTCGGCCAAACCCTCAGCATCCGCCACGACACCACCGGCCGCGACTCATTCATGCCCGGCGTCATCGCCGCCACCCGCGAGGTCATGAAGGTCGACAAGCTGGTCGTCGGCCTGGACGCGCTGTTCGGGCTGAAGTAGGGGCTCGGTCGGTGGTGTACCCTTGAGCGAGGAGTGGCGCCCATGGCAGTTACGACGAAGACCTACGAACAGGTTGCCCTCGAAGAGCCTACCGCCGGGTGGGAGCTGGTCGATGGCGACCTGCGCAGGAAGCCGCCCATGACCATGGAGCACTACGACCTCGCGTTCGAGCTGGCCTACGCCATTCGTTCGCAGGTCAGCCATGCCGAGTACCACGTCCGCTGCGACCAGAGCCGGCTGCGCTCCGGCCCGAGCTACCTCATCCCGGATGTGTTCGTCGTCCCCGCTGCGCTCGTGGACCAGTTCCGCGGCCGCAGCGACGTGCTCGAGGCCTATGCCGAGCCGTTGCCGTTCGTCGCGGAGGTCTGGTCGCCATCCACAGGCGACTACGACGTAACCACGAAGCTGGCGGCATACCAGACCCGAGGCGACGCCGAGGTCTGGCTGCTCGACCCCTACGAACCGCGGCTGAACGCCTGGGTTCGCCAGCCAGATGGCTCGTACGCTTCAACGGCCTACACCGGCGGTCGTATCGCGTTATCAGCCATCCCGGCTGTCGTCATCGATCTGGATCGATTGTTCGGCCGAGGCTGACCCGCCCTTACGCGCTCCGCACTTCCCGCCCCGCCGTCCACTGCCGGTAGAGCGCACTGTAATACCCGCCCCGCGCCAGCAGCTCCCGGTGGTGGCCGTCCTCCACGATCGTCCCCTTATCCACCACCAGCACCCGGTCGGCATGCTCCGCCGTGCTGAGCCGGTGCGCGATCACCACGCTCGTCCGCCCCGCGAGCAGCCGCCGCAGCGCCTCCTCCACCTGCTCTTCCGTCGCCGGGTCCAGGCTCGATGTCGCCTCATCCAGGATCAGCACCGGCGGGTCGGCAAGGAACGCCCGCGCGATCGACACCAGCTGCTTCTCCCCGGCCGAAAGCCGCGATCCCCGGAAGCTCACCAGCGTCTCGTACCCGTTTGGCAGCGACATCACGAAGTCGTGAATGCCGAGCGTCTGGCAGGCCGCTTCCACTTCCGCGTCCGTTGCTCCCGGCCGCCCGAAGAGGATGTTCTCCCGGATGGTCCCCGTGAACAGGAACCCCTCCTGCGGCACCATCGTCACGCTCCGCCGCAGGTCCCGCGAGGCCAGCGACCGCAGGTCGTGCCCATCGATCGCGACCGTGCCCTCCGTCGGGTCGTAGAAGCGCGTCATCAGCTTCGCCAGGGTCGATTTCCCCGCCCCTGTCGGCCCGACGAGCACCACGTGCTGCCCGGGCTCGATGCCGAGCGTGATGTTCGAGAGCACCGGCCGCGCCGGGTCGTACCCGAACGTCACGCCGTCCAGCGCGATCTTCCCCTGCAGGTGCCCCTCCACCTTCGCCGGCTTCGCGGGCTCGGGCACATCCGGCCTGATCCCCAGCACGCCGAAGATCTTGTTCAGCGCCGCCCCCGCACTCTGCACCATGTCGTACACCTGCGAGAGGTTCTGGATCGGCTGGAAGATGAACTCCAGGTAGAACACGAACGCCGTCACCGTGCCCACCGTCACCGCATCGCCCGCCACCTGCCGTCCGCCGAAGTACAGGATGACGCCGATGCCCAGCCCGCTCAGCCACTCCACCACCGGGAAGTACATCGCTGAGATA
>CAZDOK010000030.1:0-23645 GCA_964507025.1 uncultured Anaerolineaceae bacterium | reverse complement strand
AACAGTGCGAGCGCCATCTCCTGGCGTCCCGGGGACAGCTTCGGCAGGTCGTCGCTCGCAACCACCATGCCGCCGCTGAGCGCGATCCCCGTCGCGAGGAAGCGCGTCTCAGCCTCGTTCAGTTCCGTAGCCGTTTCGCGCACGATGAGGCAGTCCGGGTCGTTCGCCCACCAGCGGTTGTGCATCCAGTTGCGCTGGAGCGTCAGCCGCATGGCGTGCTTGACCGAGGGGTTGGGGCCGGCGGCCCAGGTCTCTTTCACGTCCGGCCCGACGCGCATCGCGTCGACGAGCCCAACGGCCGGCCCGAAGTGGCAGGTGCACCCGAGGATGAACGTGCCCTCGCCCGCTTCGTCGCGGATGATCTCGAGCCCGCGCCGCAGGTTCATGGCCGCGGTCGTCCCCGGGGCGTGATAGTCCACGCGGGATGCCGGGCTGGCGGCATAGCTGCAGGCGTCCAGTTTCAAGTACTCGTAGCCCCACTCGCGCACGACCGTGCCCACCACCTCCCGGAGCCACGCCTCGGCTTCCGGGTTGGTGCAGTCGAGGATGGCGCAGCGCCCCAGCCAGGTCTGCACGAAGACGGTCTCGCCGGCCGGCGTCTTCAGCACCATGTCCGGGTGCTCGCGGAGGGCCGCTGACTCCTCGTCGAGTACGAACGGAGCGAGCCAGAGCCCGGGGCGGTACCCGGCTTCGCGGATCCACCCGGCGAGCGCCTGCATGCCCGAGGGGAACTTCGTGTTCGGTGTCAGCCAGTCACCCGTGTGGGCCTGGTAGCCGTCGTCGATCTGGAGGTACTCGGCGGGGTGTCCGTCCCGGACCATCGCCTCCAGGTTCGCGACCACGTCGGCCTCGCTGACGCGGTTGTAGAAGTAGTACCAGCTGCACCAGCCCGTCGGCACGTGGTCAGGCACGCGGGCGCCCATCTCCGTGGCCACCTCGTCCGCGTACTCCTCGATCAGGTCGAGCGCGTCGTGTCCCTCGGTCAACATGAGCGGCGGAAGTTCGAGCCGTTCGCCCGGCCCGATAATCGCGCCATCGAGGTCGAACACCAGCGCCAGACGTTCAATGCGTGACTCGTCCGCGTCCACATCGATCTCGATGTCGAAAAAGAAGCGGTCCATCGCCAGGCAGCCGGCCAGCAGCACCGGCGATGGTTTCGCCAGCAGGGTCAGCGTGGCCACTTCGCGGCTGATGTACGTGCGGCCCTCGGCATGCTCGCGAACGTAGCGGCCGTCGTAGCCCTCCGCGACCGGGGCACCGAAGTTGCGAACGATCGCATCGGTCTGCATGTAACGGCCGTGGAGCCATGTCCACCCGTCAGCCGCGGGCGTATCGACCTCGGCGGTCAGGCGGACGTCGCCCGGCCGAGCGTCGCTCTCGCCCCTGTTGGTCAGCGTGAGCTGGAGGCGCGAGTTGGCGGCGTCGTAGGCCATGTCGAGTTGGAGGCCATCGGGGAGGCCCGACGGGTTGAGCCAGAGGTCCCAGGGCAGGTTCTGCATGTTCGTCCCGTCACCTTACATCCGGGTCAACTTGCGAAGTACCGGCGGGCCTCGGCCAGGCTCTCCGGCGTGCCGGCATCGAACCAAGGGCCCTCGATCGGGACGGCCACCACCTGGTGGCCCGCCGCGACGAACGCCGCGACCGCCTGCGGGAGCTCGTACTCACCGCGCGCCGAGGGTTCGAGCCGGCCGATCTCGTCCCAGATCGCCGGGGGCAGCACTGCCAGCCCGGCATTGTTCCAGCTCGTGGTTGAGCTTCCCCGGGGCGGCTTCTCAACCATTTGGAGCACGCGCATCGCCCCATCGACGTAGACCGCCGCCCCCGCCCACGGGTCGTCGACCTCGTTGACGGCGATGGCGGCCCCCGCACTTGCCCCTGCCTCCAGGATCCGCGCGTAGTTCGATGTCTCGACCACGATGTCGCCCCAGCCCACGAAGAAGGAAGCCTCGCCGAGGTGCGGTCGCGCGAGCGCCAACGCACGAGCAGTCCCATCGAGCCGTTCCTGCCGGATACAGCGCAGGCTGAGGCGCCGGCGAGTCCCGTCCCCGAGCGCCGCTTCGAGCGCTTCGGCCAGGTAGCCAGTGATGACCGTGACATCGCGGACACCGGTGCCGGCCAGCCCATCGAGAATGCGGAAGATGATCGGCCTGCCGCCGACATCGAGGAGCGGCTTCGGAATGTCACGGGTCAGGTCGCCCAGGCGCGTGCCCCGGCCCGCCGCGAGCAGCACCGCCTGCGTGACCGTGCTCACAGCAGATGGAGGCCGTTCGAGGGCGTGACGGTGAATGCGGGCCCGCCGGTTGCCGCCACGGCGGCGGCAATGACCGCCTCTTCCTTCCCCGCCGGCACGGCGGCGAGCGCATAGCCGCCGAAGCCCGCGCCGGTGAGCCGAGCGCCCAGCGCCCCGGCCTTGCGCATCGCGGCGCAAACGCGGTCGAGGGCCGGGGTGCTGCAGCGCAGGTCGTCGCGGAGGCTCCCGTGCGATTCGTTCAGGAGCGCGCCGAAGGCTTTGAGGTTGCCGGCGCGGAGCGCCTGCTCGGCCGCTTCGACGCGGGCGGCTTCGCTCAGCACGTGCCGCGCGGCCCGGCGGATGGAAAGCGGCAGACCGGGGTCGAACTCCGCGTTGGTCAGCGTGACCAGGCGCGCGACGTCCACGCCCGCGGTGCGCGCGGCGGCGCGGGCCGAGGCCTTCTCGGGAAGTTCGTCCACGAGCAAATCCACAACATCCACATCGGCGACCTGGGCGAGCAGCGGCGGGTCGCTCTCGATCTCGAAGCCGAGCTGGTGGGCTAGGAGCACGGCGGCGGCCCGCGTCGCAACCACTCGTTCGTTGTACGCATCGCGCGCGGCCGTGCCCTTGGGGGCGTCTTCTCCCGAGGCGGCGACAATGAATCGGACGCCTTCGGGGAGCGGCACCTGGCGGGTGCCCGGCGGGAGGAAGTCGATCCGGAGCGCGTGGCCCGCCTTCGCCAGCGCGATCACCTGCTGGTCCATGCCCCCGGTCTCGACGCCAACGTGGCGCTCCGCGCTCACGGCAAGGCGCGCGACTTCTTCGGGCGGCAGCGCGGCGCCCCAGGCAGTGGAGAGTGCCGCGATCATCCCGACCGTCAGCGCGCTCGACGAGCTCAGCCCGCCGGCTGCTGGCAGGTCACTCGATACGAGCACGTCCGCGCCCTTGCCCGGTGCGATGGCGGCGAGTTCCTGGAGGGCGCCCGCCACATACCCGTGCCACGGGGCGCGCCCGCCGCCGCCGGGGTCGCTTCGCGCAAGGCACGCCGGGGGCTCGAACTGGTCCGAACGAACTTCGACGGTGCCGGTGTCGTTCGCGCTTGCGGCGACCCACGTCGCGCGATCGATGGCGATGGGGAGGAC
This sequence comes from uncultured Anaerolineaceae bacterium, assembly GCA_964507025.1. Lineage (GTDB taxonomy): Bacteria > Chloroflexota > Dehalococcoidia > Tepidiformales > Tepidiformaceae > Amarobacter. The sequence goes on along the minus strand of CAZDOK010000030.1, from coordinate 20,273 downwards.
GGGCAGGCCCGAGTAGTCGGTGTGTTCGCCGATGAGGTTGACTCGCCCCGGAGCGCGGGCCACGACAACGGGCTGACGTCCAAAGGCCGCCCCAAATGCGTCGCGGACGGTGTCAGGTGTCGTCACAGCGGCCAGCGTAGCATCGGCGGCCGTTTGCGGCCGACCGGCGAGGCGTCTTGGATTTGTCGAGCTCTCGCTGTACCCTCGGCGCCTGCGGAAGGGACGCCGCATCTGTTGGAGGGACAGGAAATGGAACCCTGGATTGTGGGGAGCCGCCCAAGCGAGCGGTTCCCGCTCTGGACGCGCGCGAATGTGGGCGAGGTCTTCCCGGACCCCGTGATGCCTCTCACCGTCAGCCTGCTCATGGAAGAGCACACCGAAGGTGCGTGGCGCGATGCCCTGGTGCGCATGGGCGGATTCACCCACGACGAATTCAAGCCCGGCGAGATGGAGACGCTCGGCATCTTCGGCTCGTACAGCTACCTGAATGCGTCGGTTACGCGCATCCTGGGCGAACGCGCGCCGGGCCTCTCGGCCCAGGCCATGGACGATCTCTTCTTCGGGGCGCAGCCGGGCGTGCCACCCTACGAGCCCGCCCCCGGCGACCTCAACGAAGAGCGCACCGCCGCCCTGGGACAAACGTTCCAGTGGGCGCTGACCCTCGACCGCCTGGACATCCCCACCGAGGGGGAGAAGGTGGCCGATGGCCTCCGTGCGGCCCGTCCAAACCTCGATGCGATGTCGAACCAGGAGCTCTGGGAGTACACGCGCAACCTGCTCCTCACCCACTTCCGGCGCTTCTTCAGCGAGCACATCTTCGTGACGTTCCTGAGCACCGTGCCGGTCGGGGCCCTCACCCAGATCTGCACGGCAGTGGGACGCCCCGACGACGCCATGCGGATCATCTCCGGCGTGGGCGACGTCGAATCAGCCGCCCCGTCGCTGGCGATGTGGCAGCTCGGCCGCAAAGTTGCCGGGGACGGGGCGCTCTCGACCGCGTTCGACGACGGCATCGAGGGGTTGCTCGACCGGATCGCCGCTGCCGGCCCCGTGGGCCAGTCGTTCCTGGCCGACTTCGCGAGCTTCCTTCGCAGGTACGGCGCCCGTGGGCCGAAGGAGTGGGAAGTCCGCAATCACACCTGGGAGACGAAGCCCGAGCTCGCGCTGGCCGCCATCGACCGCATGCGCCTGGCGAGCCCCGAGGCGGACCCATCGTTGCGCAACCGGTCGCTGGCCGGGGAACGCGAGCGCATCGTCGGCGAAATCGCCGCTCTGCTCGAAGGCGACCCCGAGAACCACGGGCTGTTCCTCGCGGCGGCGCGGTCCGCCACGCTCTTCCAGGCCGGGCGTGAGCGCACAAAGACGAACGCCATCAAGCTCGCCCAGGAAGCTCGGATGGCGCTCCACACGATCGGCCGTCGCATGGTCGCCGCCGGGATGTGCGAGGACAGCGGCGACTTCGCCTTCCTCAGGGCCGACGAGATAGAACGGTGGCTCGCCGAGCCCGCGCCCTTCCGCGACACGATTCGCCAGCGCAAGGCGCTCTACGCCCAGTACGCCTCGATCCAGGAGCCCTTTGTCTTCTGGGCTAGGCAGCCCGACCCGTCGACTTGGCCGGCCAAGGGTACGACCGCGGTCGAACCAGTCAGCGCCGGCGACGTCTTGCAGGGCTTCCAGGGCTGCCCCGGCCAGGTGACCGGGGTCGCGCGGGTGGTGCTCGACCCGATTGACCCCACCGCCTGCGGGCCGGGCGAAATCCTGGTCGCGCCGATGACGGACCCATCGTGGACGCCGCTGTTCGTGGCCGCGGGGGGCGTGATCGTCGATGTCGGCGCTGCCCAGAGCCACGCGATGATCGTAAGCCGCGAGCTCGGCATCCCGTGCGTCCCGTCGGTCACCGACGCGACCCGCCGCATTCCAGATGGCGCGACTGTGCTGGTGAACGGCGACGCCGGGACGGTCACGATCCTCGCCCTCCCGTGACAGGTGCCGCGCTAATGAATTCGATCTACGCGTTTGATGATGCCCTGCCGCGGGATATCAGCCCGGAGAGGCTGCTCGGCGGGAAAGGGGCCAGCCTGGCCGAGATGACGAGCGCGCTCGAGCTGCCGGTGCCGCCCGGGTTCGTCATCACCACCGACGTATGCCGTCAGTTTCGCGAGGGCGGATGGCCCCCTGGCCTCGACAGCGCCCTCGAGGAGCACCTCGCCCGGCTGGGTGAGCGCATGGGCCGGCGGCTGGGTGACCCCGAACGGCCGTTGCTCGTCTCCGTCCGCTCGGGGGCGCCCGTGTCGATGCCGGGCATGATGGACACGCTCCTGAACGTGGGGATGACCCCGGAGGTACGCGATCGCCTCGCTCAGACCACGGGCAGCGCGCGGTTCGCGGCCGACACCTGGCTGCGCTTCTGCAGGATGTATGCGGAGATCGTCTGCGGCGTTGCAGCCGGGGAGCTCGGCGAGGCAGCCGCAAACGATGGCTCCGCGCAGGGAATGCTCGACGCCGCCGAGCGCGTCCGCGCGCTCGCAGCTCCGGCCGGAGGCATCCCCGATGCTCCCATCGACCAGGTGCGCGCGGCTGCATCGGCGGTTTTCCGCTCGTGGGACTCCGAGCGTGCCCGCGTCTTTCGCGCCCGCGAGAGCATCTCCGAGGACCTCGGGACGGCGGTCACCATCCAGGCAATGGTGTTCGGCAACCTCGATGACCGTTCCGGGACGGGCGTGGTGTTCACGCGCGACCCTGCGACTGGCGCGCCCGGCCCATTCGGTGACTACCTCGCCCGTGCGCAGGGCGAGGACGTAGTCGCCGGGACGCACGCGGTGGGCGGTCTCGATGCCCTGCGCGGGCAGCTGCCCGGCGTGTACGCGGAGCTGCTGGAGGTGCTCGACCGCCTGGAGCGGCATTACCGCGACATGTGCGACGTGGAGTTCACGGTCAGTGAGGGGCGCCTTTACATCCTCCAGACGCGAATTGGCAGGCGCAGCCCGCTCGCGGCGGTCCGCATCGCGGTCGCGATGGCTGAAGACCCCGCCTTCCCGCTCACGCGCGAGGAAGCCGTTGCCCGCGTGGACACGAACGTCCTCCAGCAACTGGCCGCCCTGCGCACGATTGCACCGGGGTCGCGGGCGCTTGCCAGCGGGTTGGCCGCATCGCCGGGCGTGGCCGCTGGCGTGCTCTGCTGCGACCCGGATCGCGCGGCCGACCTGGCGGCCAGGGGCATCGCCGTTGTCCTCGCCCGCGAGGAGACGTCGCCCTCGGACGTCCACGGCATGGTCGGCGCCGCCGCGCTGGTCACGACCCTTGGGGGCGTCGCGAGCCACGCCGCGGTAGTGGCGCGCAGCTGGGCGATCCCGGCGGTCACGAGCCTCGCCGGTACCCACGTCCGCGCGACCGGCCTCGAAATCGCCGGCACCTTCCTGGCCGAAGGTGAGGTCGTAACGGTCGATGGCACCGCGGGAGCGCTGTATGCCGGTGATTGCGTGGCCGATGGCACGTCCGATGTCCCGGAGGTCCGCACGCTCCGGCTCTGGGCGGGCCAGCTCGGCGTTGAGGCTGGCCCGCCGGTCGAGCCAGCTGAACCCGGGCGCGACGCCGATGTCACCCTGCTCGAACTGGCCCGTACGGTGCAGCTCAAGGGGCTCTGCACGCCCGAGCGCGCCGCCGCCGCGCTCTCGGCCGCACTCCATCGCATCGAGCAACTGGTCGACGGTAACCGGGAGCTCTTCCGTGCCACGCCGCGTGGCATGATGCTGACGCCCGGCGGTCGAAGCTGGGTGACCGAACAGCTCCAGGCGGAACGGGCCGCCCTCGATGGGGCCGTCATGGCCGCGTCCTATTCGCGCTTCATGGATCTCAACCACACCTTCAAGGCGCTGGTCAGCGAGTGGCAGCTCGCCCAGGCGAGTGAGCCCGGCGAGGCGGAGTGGCAGGCCGTGGTCGACCGGGTTGGAGCAGTCCACGCGGAATTTGAGCCGCTCCTGCAGGGGGTGTGCGCCGAGGTCCCCCGCCTGCGCACCTACCGCCCGCGCTTCGGGGCGGCGCTCGAGGCCATGCGCGCCGGCGACCGGACGATGCTGGCAGCTCCGCTCAAGGATAGCTACCACACCGCCTGGTTCGAATACCACGAGGAGCTCATTACGCTCTGCGGGCGCGACCGCGCCGCCGACGAGCGGGCCGAGGCGGGGGCGCATTAATCCGCGCCGCCGGTCTCCATCCAGCGGTATCGGCGCAGATCGAGCCTGTCCGCGGGGCCGAACGCCACGCCTTCACGTTCGAGCTCGCGGCGCTGTAGCTCGGCGGCTTCGCCCCGGCCCCGAAGGCTGATGCCGCCGGCCGCGTTGACCACGCGCCACCACGGGACATCACTGTTCCCCGGGAGGTGATGGAGCGCGTAGCCCACTGCCCGCGCCGCGGCTGGCGACCCCAGCTCGAGTGCGACCTGGCCGTACGTCACCACCCGCCCGGGCGGGACAGCCCGCACGAACGCGTAGACGCGATCGTAAAACGTCTCACCGGGGAAGGCGCGTTCGGGTCTCACGCGCCGTATTATCCCCATCCACCATGAACGACCCCTCAGCGCCTGCTCCGCTTTCCGGGGTCCGCGTCATCGACGCGGGCCAGATCCTCGCCGCTCCGTTCTGCTCCACGCTCCTCGGGGAGTTCGGCGCCGAGGTCATTAAGGTCGAGCCGCCCGGCACTGGCGACGCCAACCGCGGCAGTGTTTCGTTCGCCCAGGACAACCGGGGCCAGAAGTCGGTCACCCTCGATGTCACCCGGCCCGAGGGTGCCGCGCTCTTCCGGCGGCTCTGCGATGTCTCCGATGTCCTCGTGGAGAACAACCGGCCGGGCACCCTCGAAAAGTGGGGACTGGCGCCCGGCACCCTGCGAAAGACGAACCCGGGGCTGGTGGTTGTCCGCATCAGTGGTTATGGCCAGACCGGGCCCTACCGTGACCGCGCCGGGTTCGACCGCGTGGCCCTGGCGTTCGCGGGCATCACGGCCGTCACCGGCTATCCCGGCCTGCCGCCGGTCCGGCCCGGGTACTTTGTCGCGGACTACGGTGCGGGGATCTTCGCGGCGTTCGGCGCACTTGCCGCATTGCGCGCCCGCGAGCTCACGGGCGAGGGCCAGGATGTGGACATGGCCCTCTACGAAGCAGTCTGGCGGATGAGCGGTACCCACGCCGCCAACTACGGGCTCAACGGCCAGGACCGCCAGCGTTCGGGCAACTACTTTCCCGGAGTGGTGCCCGCTGAGCAGTTCGAGACCGCCGATGGGCACTTCCTTGTGGTCAACGCCACCACGCAGCGGTCGTTCGAAAAGCTGTGTCATGCGATGGGTCAGCCGGAAATGATCACCGACCCGCGTTTCACGCCGCGGCGCAACCTGCTGGAGAACCACGCGGCGATCCACGCCATTGTCGGTGCGTGGGTGGCGCGGCACACCCTCGACGAGTGCCAGGGGACGCTGGACCGGTTCGGTGTTCCGGCGACGAAGGTGTACAGCACCAGCGACATCGTGGGCGATCCCCACTTCACGGCACGGCAGCAGGTCATCACCGTCGACGGCCTCGACCACGGCCCGCTACTCCAGCCCGGAGTGGTGCCGATCCTCACGGGCACGCCGGGCGAGGTGCGCGGCAGGGCGCCGATGCTCGGGGAGCACAACGACGAGGTCTACCGCGGCATCCTGGGTGTCGAGGCCACGGAGCTCGCCGCGCTCGCGGCCGGGGGCATCATCTGATAGGGCTCAGTCGTCCTCAAACCGCAGGCTCGTGAGGAAGTCGAACGACTGCTGCTCGACTTCGAGCTCGGAAAGGCCTTCCACGCCGGGAGCGTGTCGTTCGCTCCACGACATCCAGACCAGGTACAGCGGCGGCTCGGACGGATCGAAACACAGGGCCGACCGCACCTGCATCGGCCACTCTTCCCCTTCCGCGCCGGGCACGGCAACGTCGAGCCAGCGCTCCTCCCATGTCGCACAATCGACCCCCGGGATGGAGAGACCGCTGGGGGTGGCCTCGAACTCCATGCAGCGCGGGTCCGCCTGGTTGATGAGCGCGCAGTCGGCGGCGAGCGCCCAGAGCATGTCTACCCGGTTCTGCGGAGTCACCAGATCGGCCGTGGCCTGCTCGAGCTCCATCACGCCGAAGCGCGTCACCAGCGTGTGGTCGTTCCCGTGTTCGCTGCTGAAGTCGATGAAGAGCCAGCCTTCGTCGTCGAGGCAGCTCTGGGCGTCGAAGCCGCCCAGGGGCATGAAGCTTGCGCCAGCGGCCGCTATCCGGCCATTCCCATCAGCGCCCATTTCGAAGGAATCGCAACGTTCGCCTGCACGCTCGATGCCGGGGGCGGCCACACGCTCGTTGCCGCACGCCATGAGGGCCAACGGCAGGGTCACGAGGAACGCCAGGGCGAAGAGGCGGAGGATGCCAGCCATCGGAACCAGCATCGCCCTGTGGCGTGCCGGCGGAGCGGGCCCAACGGCCCCGATTGCGGTACCGCCCGGGCCAGGCGGATCGTGGGGCCAGCAAAAGGGCCGTCACCTGGTGGTGTGACGGCCCTTTTGCGTTCCCGGCGCGGGAGAGGTTCGCGCCAGGATGGGGAAGGTTGAATCAGGCGGCGCTGGCGACGCGGTGCTCTTCGTTGGTGATGAAGTCGCCATCCTGGAGCCAGTTCTTGAACTGCTTCTCCGCGCCGCAGACTTTGCAGACGCCACGGCTCACGGGGCCGTTGGGCTCTTCAATCCGCCACCGGTGGAAGTGGTCCGGGGCGCTCGCCTGGGGCGACTCGATGGTGGCCTGTGCCATGGGGTGGACCAATCCTTTCGTGTTGACTCGCCTTGCGGCAGTCGGCTACGCTTGTTTTCGGTGACCGCTGGTACTAGCTAATCAGTAGCAGCGGTCGTACACGAATAATAGCATCCGGCGCTATCGTGTCAATAGCTACAGCACTAGCTTCGGGCACGAATCCTTTACATCGCCGGGACCAGGGAGCCCCCACCCATGGCCCAACGCTCTGAGAGTGACACAGCCCGGAAGTCGTATAACCACCCCTGTGTAATCGCTCAGACCCTCGACATCCTCGGCGACCGCTGGACGCTGCTTATCCTTCGTGACCTGATGGCTGGACTGCACCGCTACAACGACATCCTCGAAAGCTGCGCAATGTCGCCGAACGTCCTTTCCGACAGGCTAAAGCGGCTCGAGGCCGAGGGGCTGGTGCGGCGCGACTACTACCGCGAACTCCCGCCCCGTGTCGAGTACACGCTTACGGAGAAGGGCTGGGCTGTTCGGCCGATCCTCCTCTCATTGCTCGATTGGGGACGGCTGTACGTCGACACCATCACCGTCGAGAAGGTCGGCAACGGCGTCAGCCATGACTTCGCGCTCCGGGTGATCCCCGCGTTTTCGTTCCAGCCGGCGCGCGCCGAGGACCTGACGGCCCGGATGACCGTCGAAATCTCGGACTGCAACAGCTGCAACACCTGGACGTTCGACATCAGCGATGGCCACATCCTCCCGCGGCGGAACGGGAGCAGCGACTTCGACGTGTACCTGAGGACGAACACCGAGGGCTTCTTCAGGTTCATTCGCGGGGAGGCGCCGGCGCCCGAGGTGGGCGAGTTCCGCGGTTCGATTGAGACGGCCGCCTCGATCCAATCCTGCTTCCAGACGCACTGATTACCACGCAACCCGGCGGCGCGATATCCTTCCCGCCAATGCCCACGTCACTCGCTCCCGTTTCCATCGACGAGCTGCGCGATATCGCGAAGCGCGTCCGCAAGCACATCGTCACCATGGTGTACCAGGCCCAGAGTGGTCATCCCGGCGGCTCGCTGTCGTCGGTCGAACTCGGCGTTTCGCTGTTCTGGAACCACCTGCGCTGCGACCCGGCGAACCCCGCCTGGCCCGACCGAGACCGGTTCATCCTCTCCAAGGGCCACGCCACGCCCTTCTACTACAGCATCCTCGCCGAGCGCGGGTATTTCAGCACTGAGCTGCTGAGCGGCTTCCGCAGCCTCGGCAGCCCGCTGCAGGGGCACCCCTCGATGTCGGCAGCCCCCGGGATCGAGATGTCGGGCGGGTCGCTCGGCCAGGGCCTGTCGTTCGCGATCGGGCAGGCGCTCGCAGCCCGGCTCGACCGGCGGGACTACCGGAGCTGGGTGTTGATGGGCGATGGCGAGCTCAACGAGGGCCAGGTCTGGGAGGCCGCGATGGCCGTCCCCCACTTCGACCTCGGCGACCGCATCATCGCGCTCATCGACCGCAATGGGATCCAGAATGACGGGTTCGCCGACAACATCATGAAGACGCACCCGGTGGAGATGTGGACAGGATTTGGCTGGCGCGTGCTTGAGTGCGATGGGCACGACATGGCCGCCGTCGACCAGGTGCTCGCCGAAGCCGAAAAGCCGCACGAGCGTCCCCGCGTCGTGGTGGCGCACACGGTGAAGGGCAAGGGCGTCAGTTTCATGGAGAACAACCCCGGCTTCCACGGCAAGGCGCCCACGAAGGAGCAACTGGATCAGGCACTCGCCCAGATCGAAGGAGGGCTCGAATGACCCAGGCGCCAGCTTCCGCGGCAACCCGCGAAGCCTACCCGTTCGCGCTGATCGACCTGGTCGAGCAGGGCATCGACGTTGTCGCGATTGACGCGGACCTGTCGGTCTCGACCATGGGCTACCAGTTTGGAGAGAAGTACCCGGAGCGGTGGCTCTCGGTCGGTGTGGCCGAGCAGAACATGGTGGGCATCGCCGCTGGCTTCGCCGCCACCGGGAAGACCGCGTTCATCGCGAGCTTCGCCGCCTTCCTCCCCGGCCGGTGCTTCGACCAGCTCCGCACGTCGGTCGCCCAGCCCCGCGGGGGACTCAATGTGAAGTGCGTGGCCAGCCACGGCGGAGTCACGGTGGGCGAGGACGGGATGAGCGCGCAGGCAATCGAGGACCTCGCGCTGGTCACGTCGCTGATCCCCTTCGACGTGGTCGTCCCGGCCGACTTCGAGTCGGCCCGCCAGGCGATCGTGGCGGTGGGCAAGACGACCCGGCCGTCCTACGTCCGCACGGGTCGCCCCAAGGTGGCGGGCATCTACGACGCTAGTCACCGGTTCGAACTCGGCAGGGCCAACACCTTGCGTGCCGGCACCGATGTCACGCTCATCGCCTGCGGGATCATGGTGGGGGTCGCCCTCCAGGCCGCGGAGTCGCTTGCGAGCGAGGGTATCTCCGCCCGGGTGCTCGACATGGCCACGATCAAGCCGGTCGATCGTGAGGCCGTACTCGCGGCCGCCCGCGAGACCGGGGCCATCGTGACCGCCGAGGAGCACCAGACACATGGTGGCCTCGGCACCCAGGTCGCGCGCGTGCTCGCGGAGGAACTCCCCACGCCCATCGCCTTCGTTGGTGTCGATCGCTACGGGACGAGCGGCAAGTGGGATGAACTGCTCGGCTACTTCGACCTGACCCCCCAGCGTCTGGCGCAGGCCGCCCGCGATGTGATCGCTCGCAAGCGCTAACCACGCACTGCCGGTTGGGCGAGCCGTTCCAGGGCGGCGATGACTTCCGGAACGTGCTCCTTCACGCGGAAATCATGACGGATCGCCGCGCGGATGATCCCCTCCCTGTCGATCACATAGGTCATTCGTGGTGGCATCCAGGGGATCCAGCCCTTCACGTTGTAGAGCTCCTGCAACCTGCGGTCCGCGTCGGCGATCAGTGGGAACGGGAGCCCATGTCTCTGCTTGAACGAGGCGTGCGAGCCGACCGGGTCGCTGCTGACGCCTACGATGATCGCGTCGAGCGCGGCGATCGCGCCGTAGCTGTCGCGGAATGAGCACGCCTGGGCCGTACAACCCGCTGTGAAGTCCTTCGGGTAGAAGTAGAGCACAACGTGCTTCCGCCCCCGCCAGGCGCCCAGCGTGAAGCTGGAACCATCGTCAAGGAGTGCGGTGAAGTCAGGAGCCGCTGTGCCAACCGTGAGCATCGTAAGCCTCCCTGGTGCGGTGTCTTTCATTGGTACGAACGGTGGCAACCCTTCGATCAGGTGAAGACAGCGAAAGGCGGGATGTTGACCGTGCAACTGGATGGTGGCTTACTGAGATCAGTGATTTGTCGCTGAATCCGCCCGGGCGGGGCGGAGCGGGGGAACACACGACGGCGAATTCGCGCGCAGGCGCGAAGCGGCAACTCCAGTCGCAGCCAACAGCTAACCCCGCAGGCGTTGGAGTAGCTCAGCCCTGAGAGCCGGGCGCCCCGGAGCGGGCCGTTCGAATCGCTCTCTAACCTGGCAATACACCGGCGTTACGCGCTTCCCGTCCCGGGTGGATCGGAGCGGTGCCGTGCATTGTCGAAAGGAGCAAGCACATGTATTCGCAGGACTTCGCCACGATCGTCCTTCGTGAACGCCTGGCCGCGTTCGATACCCCCCAGGTACGTTTTCGACGCGAATGGGAGAAGCAGACTGAGATCGAGCGGCTCAAGGAACGGCTCACCCGCGTCCGCGAGGCGCTGAAGGTCGCGACCGCGCAGTAGTTCGCGGCACCAGCCATCGCAGAACGGCCCGCACCTCCCGAGAGGTGTGGGCCGTCTTCGTATCGAGCACCTCATGGGCCCCTGCGTGGCCCCCACCCACGTTCCCTGCCACAATCTCCAGACCTTCTCCCCGGAGCCTGCAGCATGACCCGCGAACACCGCATGTACGGCCTCTGGTCCAGCCCCGTCACGCCCGGCATGCTCGCCGGCGGGCTTCGCCTGAACGAACCCTGCTGGGATAGCGACGGCCAGACGCTCGCCTGGGTCGAGGGCCGCTCCGACCGCGGGGTGATCGTCGCCCAGGGGCCCGATGAACGCGCCACGCGCGACCTGACGTCTGACATCTCCGTACGCGCCTTCGTGGGGTATGGAGGCGGCGATTTCACCCTCTCGCACGGCGTGGCCTATTTCGTTGGCCAGCCCGACCAGCGCATCTACCGCCAGGAGCTCGCGGGCGGCACTGCCCGGCCCATCACGCCCGCCTTCGGTGCCGCTTCCACCCCGGTGGTCTCGCCCGATGGCCGCTGGGTCGCGTACGTGCACACCTACGAAGACCTGGACTGCATCGCGGTGGTCGATTCGCAGGGCAGGCACTGGCCGCGGCGTCTCGGCGAAGGGCGCGACTTCTACATGCAGCCTGCCTGGCACCCGGCGGGCGACCGGCTCGCGTGGGTCGAATGGGACCACCCGAGGATGCCGTGGGACGGGACCGAGCTCCGGCTCGCGCGACTCGCATTCCCGGAGGGCGGCCTGCCAGAGGTTGCCGCTTCCGAGGTGGTGGCCGGAGGGAAGGAGGTCGCGATCTTCCAGGGCGCGTTTTCGCGCGACGGCCGGTCGCTCGTCTTCGTGTCCGATGAATCGGGCTGGGGGCACCTCTGCCGGCGGGACCTCGCCTCGGGCGCGGTGACGCAGCTGACCAGCGGCGAGTTCGAACATGGTACGCCGGCCTGGGGCCACGGCATGCGCACCTTCACATTCACGGCCTCTGGCACGATTGTGGCGGTGCGCCAGCGGGCGGGCTTCCACGAGCTCATTGCCGTCGCGCCTGATGGACAGTTGACGAGCCTCGCCGAACGCCACCCGGGGTACACCGCGTTCACGGGCCCGGCCGGCGCACCGAACAACGAGAAGGTGGCCGTCATCGCCACGGGCGGCAAGCAGCCGCCGCGCGTCGTGGTGTTCGACCTCGCCGAACCGGCTTCCGGAGGCTCGGTCCGCCGGAGGAGCGACCCGGAAACCGTCCGTCCCGCGTCGCTGTCCCGGCCCGAACCCGTTTCGTGGCCCTCGTTCGATGGCGAACAGGCCCACGGCCTCTACTACCCGCCGGCCAGCGAGCGCTTCGAAGGCTCCGGCGCACCGCCGCTCATCGTTCTTGTCCACGGTGGGCCGACCAGCCAGGTGGTCGCCGGCTGGGCACCAAATGCCCAGTTCTTCGCGTCTCGGGGCTACGCCGTTCTCCTACCCAACTACCGCGGCAGCACGGGCTATGGCCGGGAGTACATGCTGAAGCTGCGCGAAAGCTGGGGCATCTTCGACGTCCAGGACGCGAAGTCCGGGGCCGAGGACCTCGCCCGGCGCGGCCTCGCCGATGCCTCGCGGCTCGTCATCATGGGTGGCAGTGCCGGGGGATTCACCGTGCTCCAGTCGCTGGTCGAGATCCCCGGCTTCTACAAGGCGGCGATTTGCATGTTCGGCGTCGCCAACCAGTTCACCCTGGCGGCCGATACCCACAAGTTCGAGGCGCGCTACCTCGATTCGATGCTCGGGCCCCTGCCAGAGGCGGCGGCCGTCTACCGCGAACGCTCGCCCATCTTCCACGCGGACCGCATCAAGGACCCCATCGCCGTCTTCCAGGGCGACATCGACCGCGTGGTGCCCCGCGAACAGAGCGACACCATCGTTGCATCGCTGAAGGCGCGCGGCGTCCCCCACGAATACCACGTGTACGAAGGCGAAGGCCACGGCTGGCGGAAGAGCGAGACGATCGACGCGTTCTTGAAGGCGGTCGAGGCGTTCCTGCGGACGCACGTGCTGTTCGCGTAAAGCCGGGGTCAACGTCCGGCCCGGTGGAAAAATTGTAGCCGATCTGTTACCGGCTGGTAGCCATGCGGTTACTTGAAAGTGGCAGGCCCGGGCGTAAGCTGGTTCTGCCTGGTTGTGCGGTGGACGTCGCGCGATCCGGCGAGGTTGGTATGCGGTTCGTGTTTTCGGGGGACCGGCGTGAATGGGCAGCGCTCGGGGTCCTGGCTGTCGCGTTTGCCCTCGTCCACGGGTTCCTGTTCTTCGCCCTTCGTGACCTCGATGCCGCGCGCCGGGACGAAGAGGACCATCACCAGCTCGGGGCCGACGCACAAACCCTCGCGCTCCTCACGACGGAGGCGGAGGCCGACCTGCGCGGGTACCACATCAGTGGCGACGAACGGTTCCGTCAAGCGTATATGGCCACCTGGGGGCGGGCCGAGGAAGCGCTGGCGGCGATCGCCGAGCCGCGCGCCCACGCCGCCGACAGCCGCGTCCCAGAACTCATCGGCCTCGTTGACCGCCGGTTCGAACTGTTCGATGAGGCGCTCCAGCTTCGCGATGAGGTCGGGATCGAGGCCGTGGCGGCGTTCATCCGGGCAGAGCCAGCGGACTTGACGGACGACATTCGGGCGCTCGCCACTGCGATCGCCGAGGACAGCTCGGCGAGCGCCGCGGCCGATGCGCGGGCCGCCGACCGGCAGGCGAACCTCGCCGGCGGCGCGGTCATCGCCAGCAGCATTGCCGGGTTCGGGCTCCTCGCGTGGATAGCGCTGTTGAGCCGCAGAAGCGCACGCCATGCGCGCGAATCCGAACTGGGGTTCCGGCGCAGGTTCGGCGCTTTCGCCGGAGCCACCCCGAGCGCGGCGTTCTCGGTCACCGCCGACCACACGGTCGTCGACCTGAACGCGGCAGCATCACGGGCGTTCCACACCGATCAGCAACGCGCCATCGGTGCGCGGCTCGACAGCCTGATCGGCGGAGACGCGGGCTCGCGAATCGTCGCTGCCCTCGATGAGGCGCGCGCGACCGGCGCGCCGGTCGACCTTGAGGTCGTGGTCCGTGCCGATGGCGGGCGGGCGGTTGACCTGGGCGGCGTGGCGTTCCCGATCCTCGGTGGCGACGAGCCCATGATGGGCGCCGTCCTCCGGGACCTGACCGACCTCCACGAAGCGCAGCGGGCGGAAGAACAGACCCGCCGCATCATGAGCCTCGTGGTCGAAAACTCCGTGGAGGCGATCATTACCGTCAACCGCCGCGGGCGCATCCTGCTCTTCAACCCGGCCGCCGAAAGGTACCTCCGCATCCCCGCGACCGAGGCGGTCGGCAGAGACCTGGTCGACTTCGTGGTGGACGAGGACCGCCCGGCCCTGGTCGAGGCCCTGAGCGGGGCGTGGGCCGGGGAGGGACATGCGGCAGAAGCGAAGGAACTCCGGATTCAGGCGCGCTCGTTCGACGGGAACACCCTGCCCGTCGAGGCCCACGTCGCGAACCTGGCCGGAGCCGGCGATGCCGCCGCCGCCGTTACGCTGCGCGACCTCAGCCAGCAGGAACGCTGGGAACGTTCGCTGACCGAAGCGCGTGCCCAGGCCGAGGGCGCGAACCTTGCCAAGAGCCAGTTCCTTTCCCGGATGAGCCACGAGCTCCGCACGCCCATGAACGTCATCCTTGGCTATTCCCAGCTGCTGGAGCTCGACGACCTGGTTACCCGGGACCAGCAAGAAAGCGTGGGGCACATCTATAAGTCCGGCAGGCACTTGCTCTCGCTCATCGATGAGGTACTCGACATCTCGCGGATCGAAAGCGGCGACCTCTCCCTATCCCTCGAGCCCGTCCTCATTTCCGAACTGGTCGAAGAGAGCGTGGCCATGGTTGGCCCCCTGGCGGCTGCCGGGCGAATTCGTCTCGAGACCGACCCGGATTCGTGCCAACACCTGGCCCTGGCCGACAAGCAGCGCCTGAAGCAGGTGCTCATCAACCTGCTCTCGAACGCCATTAAGTACAACGTAGCGCAGGGGCTCGTGCAGCTTTCCTGCGAGCGTTCGGGCGATGGCACACTCCAACTGTTTGTCCGCGACACGGGCCCCGGCCTCGGTCCGGCGCAACTCGAACGAATCTTCCAGCCGTTCGAGCGGCTGGGGGCCGAGAATTCGCCAGTTCCAGGCACCGGCCTCGGGTTGGCGCTCTGCAAGCGGCTCGTAGAGGCGATGTCCGGGCGCATTAGTGTCTCGAGCGAAGTGGGCCGGGGAAGCACATTCCGCGTCGTGTTGCCCGAAGCCGCCGGGGGCGCCGCGGTCCGCGCGCAGCCGGCGCAAAGGCCCGTGATCGAGCCAATCCGCCGCCGGTCGGTCGCCGAGGTCCTCTACATCGAGGACAACCTCGGCAACTTCCGCGTGATCGAACAGATCACGGGGCGTTTCGGCAACATTCGCCTGGTCCCCGCCATGCAGGGCGGCATCGGCCTCGACCTGGCCCGGGAATCGCCCCCGGACCTCGTCCTCCTCGACCTCGATCTGCCCGACATCCCCGGCGCCGAGGTCCTCCGCGCCCTTCGTGACGACGCGCGGACGCAGCACGTGCCTGTTGTGGTCATCACCGCTGACGCGAGCGCCCGGCAGGAGGAGCGGCTGCTGGAGGCAGGCGCGGCCGCCTACCTGACCAAGCCGATCGACATTCCGCTCCTGCGCGCGACCATGGCCCGATTCCTCGAAGAGCCAGCCTGAATTCCGCGCCCCATCGACATCCACTCCCCGCCCGCCCACAATCCTCCCATGCAGATGCAGGACTGCCTCTTTTGCCGCATGAACCGCGGCGAGATCCCCGTCGAGAAGATCGCCCAGAATGAGCACGCGTTCGCTATCCGCGACATCAACCCCCGCGCGCCGACCCACTGCCTCGTTATCCCGAAGGTGCACGTCGATAACGCCCGCGAGTTCGAATGGAACCACGCCGAGCTGCTTGCCGGGCTGTTCTTGCTCGCCAAGGATGTGGCCCGCCTCGAGGGAGTCTGGGAAAGTGGCTACCGGCTCGCCTTCAACGTCGGCGATGCGGCGGGGATGACCGTCCACCACCTCCACCTCCACCTGCTGGGCGGCCGCATGCTCGGCCCTGAAGGCTGATGCAGGACATCCAGGCGCAGATCGCCGCCGTCCGCGCTGAGCTTGAAGCCCGCCCCGAGGGCCTTATCCGGCACGTCGAACGGGTGCTGGTCGAGGCGTTGGACCTTGCCGCCCGCTGGGACCTGGACCCCGCGCGCGTCGAGCTCGCCACCTGGGGACACGACCTCTTCCGCTCGTTCCCGCCCGAAGAGCAGCTGCGCCTCGCCACGGAGGTGGGTTTGCCAATCGTCGAAGCCGAGCGCATCGAGCCGGTCCTCTTGCACGGGCCGATCGCGGCTGTCGTCCTTCGCGAGCGGTTTGGCGTGCTCGACGAAGAGGCGCTGGCCGCCGTCCGCGATCACACGATTGGCAGTCGCGAGATGCCCATGATTGCCAAGGTCATCCTGCTCGCTGATAAGTTCGAGGAGCGGAAGCGCAGGCGAACGCCGGTGATGCGCGAAATCCGGCGGCTCGCCCGGCGCGACCTGGACCTGGCGCTGCTCTGCTGGGCCGACTGGAAATGGGTCGATGAACGCGAGCACGGTTGGCTGACGCACCCCGATCACTGGGGCGCGAGGAGCCACTGGGTCGCGGAACACCACCGAGAGATCGGTCTTCCGCCCCGGACGGCGGACTTCGACCTGGCTACGGAATAATCAGCTCGTCGCCGACATTCAGGCGCGTGCAGTCGTCCTCGGTCAGGTCGTTCGCGTCCAACAGTTCTTGCAACGTGATGCCGTTGGCCTCGGCAATGGCGAAGCAGCTGTCGCCTTCCAGGACGGTGTAGCGAGTGCCGGTGCCGTTCGTCGCTCCCGGCGAGGGAGTCTGCGTAGTCGCGGGCTGCGTGCCGGTGGCGGCCGTGCCGGGTGTGCCGTTCCCTGGCGTCTGCGTGGTCGGGGTCTGGGCCGTACCGGTGCCGCCTGCCTGGGCTGTTGCGGTCTGATTCAGCGCATTCTTGGTCGCTACGGCGTCGGCTGGCAGCTGGTCGCCGCCACCGCTATCGCCCACCAGCTGCTGGATGGCAAAGGCCAGGACGATGACCACGATGGCGAGCGCGAACAGCCCGATAGTGGCCACGGGCATACTGACGCCGCCTGAGCGCGGCCGCGGGCCGAGGGTGCCGGCGCTCGGCTGACGGCGCGCGGGGCGCTGGCCGCCAGCGGGAGCTGCTCCTCCGCGGCTGCCGCCGAATGCCTGGCGCGAACCGGCCTTGGGCCCCCTCACGGTCTCCGGTGGCGGGGGAGGTACCGCCGCCTGGGGGCGGGGGGCGCGTTGCTCAGCCCCCGGGACGCCTTCGCCCAGGTAGACCGGGCACGTTACGTGGTTGGCGCCCAGGCAATAGCTCTCCTGGTGTGGCGCCGCAATCCGTGTAGGGTTGGCGAGTCGATAACAGCGATGTGCCTCAGTGGCGTAAGTCGCGTGGGAATCGGCGTCGTCCGCCAGCCCGAGATATGGGCATACCGCCGAGTATTCTTCCTGCGTCACACGCACTCCTGTCCCAGGAGATCCTCCACCACCGCTCGTAATGGTAGCAGGCCATGCAGAACAGGGAACCAGCCCCCGCGGTCACCGGGGAGCGGACGTCCTCAGCCACCCGCGATGGGTGGGGGTGGGGGCGCCCACTCGCGCGGACGCCCCCGTGCGACGGGGAGGACAATGTCGCCTGGCGTCCTTTGGTCAGGAGGCCGCCTACACCAAGTAACGGTCGCGCCCACCGGCCGTCGCAGGTGTGCCCGCCGGACGGTTGGGTGGCGGTTTGGGGAACCCCGGCGTGGCGAGCTTATCCGGGTGTCATAGGGAGCCTGCCCGGAGCAGGGGTGCGACATCGCCCCGGCCCGCGACCACGATGCGTTCGAGGCCCAGCCAGCGGGCCATCGCCTTCAGCTCCCGGTTCATGCCCGCGGCGACCCGGCGCCGGTTGCGCCCCGGCTCGGCATAGGCGCCCTGCGCGAGCAGTGCGCGCTCCTTCCGGTCGGCTTTCAGGTCCGCACGCCCCACCAGCTCTCCATCCATCAGCAACGGCAGGACGTAGTAGCCGTGCACCCGCTGTGGGGCAGGCGTGTAGATCTCGATGCGATAGAAGAACCCGAACAGCCGCTCGGTCCGATCGCGGTTCCACGTCAGCGGGTCGAATGGACTCAGGAACGCGGGCGCCTTGCCGGCATCCCGCCCCGCCGATGCCAGGGGCGCGAGGTAGGCCGCCTGACGCCATCCCTCCACCCGAACCTGCTCGAGTTCGCCCGCACCCACGAGCTCATTCGCGTGCTGGCGGGCCGAGGCGACGGGGATGCGGTAGTAGTCCGCGAGGTCGGCTGCCGTGGCTACACCCAGCGCGCGTGCGGCCAGCCGGACGAGCTCGCGGTGAGCGTCGGCTTCGTCGAGCGCAGGCCCGTTGAGGACGGCGGGGTCGAACACCCGCTCGGGCAGGTCGTAAACCCTGGCGAAGTTCCTCCGCCCGCGCACCGCCAGCCGGCCGTGGGCGAAGTGCCATTCGAGGCCCATCTTCACCTCGCTCCACTCCCACCACCCCTGCCTTCGCGCCTCCGTCTCCAGGTCGCCAACGGTTACGGGGCCGCGGTCACGCACCTCGGCAATCAGGCGTTCGAACCGCGCCATCCGATCAGGGGGAACCCGTCTCCACCAGCGATGTCCCCGGGCCATGCGGTGACGAAACAGCGGATAGTGCTCGATGGGAATGAGCGAGGCTTCGTGACCCCACTGTTCGAACAGCTCGCGGTCGCGATAGGCAAGCTCGTCGAGCCACGACTGCCGATACGGTCCGAGCCGGGAGAAGAAGGGCAGGTAGTGGGCCCGTGCGAGGACATTGACCGAATCGATCTGGATCAGGTTGAGCCGGGCGACCACAGCGCGCAGGTCGTCGCGGGTTGCACGTCGCGGGCGCGGGATGCCAAAGCCCTGTGCTTCGAGGGCGATGTGGCGGGCTTCCGCGGCCGAAAGGTGTTCCACGGCCGTGCACTGTAACGGACCCGCCGTGGTCGGGCGATACGCTCATCGGAAGAGGGGTTGACGAAGTGGGGACGCGTCATAATGAGCTCACATGCCATCCCCTCGCGAAGTTGACAGCACTTTGCGCTGTGCTACTCTTTTCCTTCGGCGCTTATTGACTGGCGAACTGTTTGAGTTTGCTCAGGTCGCGAAGCTGAGTGCTTGAAGACGGCCTCGAGACCAATAGGAGCTCGGGGCGCTGTTCACGAACAGGCTTTTCGGCCTGTTTTCGTGCCCAGAATCCGCAGGCCAATGGCCCGGCACCCGCGACCCGCCACGGCGGGGCGCACGAAATCCGCTGAAAAGCAGGGGAAGCAGCAATGCCGACCATCAACCAGCTTGTCCGCAAGGGACGCACCCCGAAGACCAGGAAGTCAGGCGCGCCTGCCCTGCTCTTCAGCTTCAATTCGCACACCGGCCGGCTCACCAAGGCCACGGCGAAGGGCAACCCCCAGAAGCGCGGCGTATGCACCCAGGTGCGTACGCAGACGCCGAAGAAGCCGAACTCGGCGCTCCGCAAGGTGGCTCGCGTCCGGCTGGTGAACGGCATCGAAGTCACGGCCTATATCCCGGGCGAGGGCCACAGCCTCCAGGAACACTCCGTGGTGCTTGTCCGTGGTGGGCGCGTGAAGGACCTCCCCGGTGTCCGCTATCACATCGTCCGCGGCGCCCTCGATGCGACCGGCGTGAACAACCGCAAGCAGGGACGCAGCAAGTACGGCACTCGCAAGAATGCCCAGCCCGCAGGCCGCAAGAAGTAGGCCACCGCACCATTCGAAGACCGGAGTCCTGATCCATGGCCCGACGCAACCGACCCGAACGGCGACCGACGCCGCCCGATGCGCGCTACAGCAACCCGACGGTGCAGGTCCTCATCAACAAGGTGATGACCCGCGGGAAGAAGAGCACCGCTGAGCGCGTCGTCTATGGCGCGTTCAGCCGCATCCAGGACCAGACAGGCCGCGACCCGCTGGATGTGTTCCAGCAGGCCGTACGCCAGACCACGCCCGTGCTCGAAGTGAAGCCGCGGCGCGTTGGCGGCGCTACCTACCAGGTCCCGGTCGAAATCCGCCCGGACCGCCGGCTGGCGCTTTCGATGCGGTGGATCCTGACGGCCGCTCGAAACCGCAACGGTCGTTCGATGAGCGAGAAGCTCGCGAACGAGCTCCTCGATGCCGCCAATGGCACCGGCGCCGCCATCAAGCGCCGGGACGACACCCACCGCATGGCCGAGGCCAACCGGGCCTTCGTCCACTACCGCTGGTAAGCGAAAGCTGCAGGAGATTCATGCCCCGCACTGTTGAGATCGAACGCATCCGGAATATCGGCATCATTGCCCACATCGACGCGGGCAAGACGACCGTGTCCGAACGCGTCCTCTTTTACACCGGGAAGACGTATAAGATCGGCGAGACCCACGAAGGCGCCGCTGTCATGGACTGGATGGAGCAGGAGCGCGAACGCGGCATCACCATCACTTCCGCCGCCACCACCTGCGAGTGGAACGATCACCAGGTCAACCTGATTGATACGCCCGGCCATGTCGACTTCACCGCCGAGGTGGAGCGCAGCCTCCGGGTTCTCGACGGCGGCGTGGTCGTCTTCGACGCCGTCGCCGGTGTCGAG
>CAZDOK010000029.1:0-24062 GCA_964507025.1 uncultured Anaerolineaceae bacterium | reverse complement strand
GTCGCGGACGCGCTCATCGAGGCCATCGATTTCGAGGGGCCCGAATCCATCGTCTTCGAGGAGACGGTAGAGGGCGGGCTCCTGGCCCAGGCGGCCTACCTGCGCTTCGCCGGGCTCCTTGGCGCGACCACCCTCGACGCGAACGGTCTCATCAACGACTTCCCGGCGGGCCACCACATCACCTTCGGCAAGTTCTCGTGCGCGAGTTCGGTGGACGACACGTTCCACTCCGAACTGATCCTCATCTGGCACTCGAACCCGTCGTACACCTCGATCCCTTATGCGCACTTCATCACGGAGGCGCGCTATCACGGCTCGCAGGTGGTGTGCATCGCGCCCGACTTCAGTCCCTCCGCACTCATGGCCGAGCAGTTCGTCCCGATCCGGCCCGCGACGGACGCCGCGTTCGCACTCGCGATGTGCCAGGTCATCATCGAGGAAGGGCTCTACGACAAGGCGTTCGTCCAGTCGCAGACCGACCTCCCGCTGCTGGTGCACAAGGGCACGCGGCGGTTCCTGCGCGGCCCGGAGTTCATGGACGGCGAGCGCGAGGACCAGTTCTTCTGGTTCGACGAGGCGACGGGCGAGATCGACCTGGCGCCCCGCGGCACGCTCGAGCTCGAGGAGTCGAACCCGGCGCTCGAAGGGACGTTCACGGCCACGGGCACCGACGGCAGCACGCTCGAACTGACTACGGCATGGGAGCTCCTCCGCGAGCGGCTGCGGGAGTACACGCCCGAGGCCGCCGGCGAGATCTGCGGCATCAATCCGGAAGTCATCCGGGGCCTGGCCCGGGACGTCGCCCGGAAGAAGACCAAGATCGTCGAAGGCTTCAACACCCCGAAGTACTACCACGGCGACCTGATGGAGCGGGCGATGTGCCTGTTGCTCGGCCTCACGGGCAACTGGGGGCGCCCCGGCAGCGGCATCCAGGGACTCGCACTGGCCGGGCTCGACGGCTACATGCTCTTCGGCATGAAGCAGAAGCGCGGCGTGGCCGAGACCATCCGCGTGATGGACGGGCTCGATGGCGCGCTCGAGGCGCTGCGTTCGCAGGACCCCGAGGCTTCGGACGAAATCCTGGGTTACGAGTTGCTGCAGCGCGGTGTTGCCGCCGGCACCGCCAGCCCGCCCGCGTTCTTCCATTTCTACCACTGCGGCTACCAGGACACCTGGAACCGGGCAGAGTGGTCGGACGAGACCATGGGCCGGCCCTTCGAGGAGTTCGTCTCGGACGCCACCCGGCGCGGCTGGTGGGGAGGCCTGGTGAAGCCAGGCCCATCGACCGACCCGCAGGTGCTCTTCATCGTTGCGACCAATCCCATCCGGCGTCAGCGCGGTGGTTCCGACACCCTCGTCCAGAACCTCTGGCCCAAGCTCGAGAAGATCGTGGTCGTCGAAAACCGGATGAGCGCGACTGCCCTCCAGGCGGACATCCTCCTCCCGGCGGCGATGCAGTACGAGCGGCCGAACCTCCAGTATGCGATTACGCACTCGTTCCACGTCGGGTTCTCCGAGCAGGCGAAACCACCGGCCGGCGAGTCGAAGACGGAGTGGGAGATCTTCAAGCTCCTGGCGCGCAAGGTGCAGGAGCGGTCGGTCGAACAGGGCGTCACCGAATACCTCGACGGGCGCCGGCAGCCACGGCGGCTCGACACGGTTGGTGACGCGTTCACGGCGAACGGCACCTACGACAACGAAGAGACCGTGATGGACGAGTGGCTGCGCGACAGCATCGAGGCGGGCACCCTCCCGGAGAACGGGACGCTCGACTCGCTGCGTGAACTGGGCACCGTGCGCTTTGCCGGGCTCGGGATGTTCGCGCCAGGGCTGTCGCTCGCGGCCAATGTCGAGCCGGACCGGACCATCACCGCCTTCGAGTGGCATGTGGAGGACGGTGTGCCGTTCCCAACACTCACCAGGCGGGCCCAGTTCCTGATCGACCACCCCTGGTTCCAGGACGCCGGCGAGGACCTCCCCTGCCACAAGGAGAACCCGGCGATCGGGGGCAACTACCCGCTCCTGGTTACCAGCGGACACTCGCGCTGGACGGTCCATGCGGTGTCGATGGGCAACTCCATCCTCGCCGGGACCCACCGCGGCGAACCGCTGGCGATCATCGGCAGCGGGGAAGCCGACGGGCGCGGTATCTGCGACGGCGACCTGATCCGTGTCTCGAACGACCGCGGAAGCTATACCATTCGGGCGCGCGTTTCACCGCGGGTCCGCCCGGGTCAGCTCATCGTGTACAACGGCTGGGAACCGCACATGTTCCCGGACTGGAAGGGCGCGAACGAAGTTGAGCCCGGGATGGTGAAGTGGCTCCACCTGGTGAGCCGCTACGGCCATCTCCGGTACCTGCCCTTCGGCTGGCAGCCGGTGCCTGCCGACCGCGGCGTTTTCGTGGAGGTTACGAAGGAATGACGACTGCATCAGCAAGCAGCGCACGGCCGGAACCCATTGCACTCACCCCGGAGGAGCAGGCCGAGATCGCGCGGGTCTTCGAAGGCGGCACCACGCTGTTTGGCGCGCTCTCGACTGTGCGCACCCGCCGCATCGGACTGGGGTACCGGAGCGAGACCGGCGAGGAAGAGAACTTCGCCTGGTCGAGCCACCTGGTGGTCAAGCAGCGCGAGGGACCGCTCGCCTTTGAATCGCCGAACCAGCCGGTGCCGCTCAGCGAGGTCGAAGAGGCGCTCGTCGCCTGGGCCGCGCTCGGCCCGAACGGCATAGTGACAGCCGATATCCCCGTGCAGGGAGACCTTTCCAGCCTCATCTCCTGGGCCGGCCGCACCGTGCCGGCATCGAGCAACGACCAGGGTGTGGACCTCTTCATCATCAACGACCAGGGCATCCACCTCTATCGCCCCGGTACCGAGCGGATGGCGCCGGTCGAGATCAAGGGCCCCGATGACTACTGGAAGGTCCTCCACTGGTACCGCGCGGGCCGCGTGAAGATCTCGGACAAGCGCCCCGACGTGGCGTGGGCGACTGCCCCTCCCGGCACGCATAACGTGAACACCATGGGCGCGCTCCAGTACAACGCGAACCGGCCGGGGAGCACCTGGTTCCTGCCCATCGGAGATGTCGGGCTGGAGTGGGTGAACCTGCTGCTCTCCTCCTACCAGTTCGGTGGCTTCTACCTCCAGGACCCGGAGACCGACAAGCCCGCCGGCTGCGACCAGTGGATCAGGCCCGGCTTCCTCGAAGTCGGATTCCCGATCCCCATCTTCGACGAGCTCGCGCTCATGCAGCACGTGACCGAGGTCGCCTGCGTGGTCCAGAACATCCGCCTGGCCTGCGAAGCGATGGGCCTCGGCGCGTGGGCAATGGGCGGCTACTCCGATGACCTCCTCCTTGGCGCGTACCCCGAAGTGGCGGCGGGCCTCGGGTTCTCGTTCCTCGAACGCGACCCGGCGCGGAACCCTTCGAAGACAGCAACCTGCCAGGGGCTGCCAGGCATCGTCGATGCGTGCATGACCCCTTCCCGGAAATTCCCCACCGCGGAAGCCCTGGTCCGGCACGTGGTGAACCTGCGCTACCAGCGTGGCGCGCACCTCTCGCCCATCGACAACTGGGGCGAGCGCAACCAGGGCCCCTTCACCGACGAAGCCCGCGAGCGCATCCTCCAGCACCCCCGCGCACATATTCCCGACTGGGTCGTCGAGGCCGCTATCGAGACGGTGAAGTACATCGCTGACAAGTACGGCGCCGCCCCATCGCACATCAACCCAGTGCGGGCGAAGTTCTCGGCCCAGGTGCACCATGTCGACCTGGACTTCTACCGGCGCTACCACACCGGTGGAGCCGAACCGTACCTGGCGACGTCACAGCTGCTCTCACACTTCAAGGAGTGGCATCCCACGATGCCCGACCTCTACGAGCGGGGGGCTTCGTGATGCCCGACTACACGCTCGATACGTGGCTCCTCATTCTCTACTCGTTCCTCCACGCCATCTCCGTCGCCGTGTACATCGGGGGGGCGGTTTCCATGGAGTTTGTTCTCGGTCCGGCGCAGGCATCGATTCCACCAGCCCAGGCGCAGGTGATGGGCCAGAAGACCGCCGACCGGTTTCTCTGGTTCGTCTGGGGCTCGCTCGGGATGATCCTTCTTACCGGCCTCCTGCGCCTGGAACAGAAGCGCATGCTCGTAGGCGAATGGCCATTCTTCCGGACGCCCGGGGGGCTCTCGGGAGACTATGGCCAGACGCTCCTGGTGATGATCCTGCTCTGGTGCGTGCTCGCCATCAACGGGGCGCTCATCACCTTCTACTTCCGGCCCCGGCTCCAGGGCAAGCTGGGTTCGGGGATGTCGGCGGCACAGGTGAGCGCCGCCCAGAACGCCAAGATCCAGGCGGCCACCTGGGTGCAGCGGATCACGCGCGCGGATATCGTGATTGCCCTGCTGATCGCACTCATGGGCGCATCGCTCGCCCGCGGAGGGCTCATCTGACCGGAGAACGGCGGACGGAAATGGGAGAGCTCGCTTGGACACGCTGCTCAGCTGGCTGCACACCGCGGCCTGGGCCATCTATGTCGGCGGAGCACTGACCATGGAATGGGTGCTGCGCTACGCCCAACGGGAAATGCCCGGCTCCCAGGTGGGCGTGGTGTGCAAGAACGCGGGAATGCGCTACCGCTGGCTCGCCCTTGCGTGCCTGGTAGTCATCGGCATCACCGGGGGCTGGATGTTGCTCCGGCTCGATGACGCCCAACTGCTCGCCCGCGAGGGGGCGCCCGTCCTCAGCCTTTCCGACCCATACGGGCGCACGATCCTGCTCCTGACCGTAACCTGGGCACTCATGCTTGCCACAGTCGCAGGAATGGCCTTCGTCCTCCACCCGGCACAGCGCAAGCGCTCGAAGCCGGAAATGACGAAGGAGGAGATCGCGGCCGAACGGGAGCGCGTAGGCCGGGCCATCGCCCGGATGGACAAAGCCCTGAAGTTCGAACTCGTCCTGTCGGTGATCAGCGTGGGCATTGGCGCCTCGCTGCACGCCGGTGGACTCATCTAGGATGTAGGACCGGAGGTTACCTATGCCGAAAACCATCGCCATCACGCCCTCCTGGTACTGGCCCACGGGCATTGCCCGGGTGGTCGGCGTGCCGCCTTATCCGGTCTATGAGCTCTGCCTGGTCCGCAACGAGCGTGACCACGCCGACGAGCCCGCGCTCATCGACAGCCAGGGCCAGCTCACCTTCCGCCAACTCCGTGAGGAAGTCGACCGCCGGGCCCACCCTCTCGCCCTCGCCGCCGGCGAGGCGCGCCTGGCCGTGCTGCCCGGTGAGCTCGCCCGCGAAAACGTCCTGCAGCTGCTGGCCGGCCTCGCAGCCGGGGTCCGCCTGCGCATCGCAGCTCCCGCGACGGATCCGCGCGCCCTGGCGGCGCAGATCGGGGCTCAGGTGGTGGCCGGCGAACAGGCGCCCGGCGACGGGACCGCGCCAGCCTACGCCGGCATGCTCGACCCGACCCTCCCGGCAGTCACGATCGACGGTCCGGCGGCGCCCGTCTCTCATTCCAATCGCTCGCTGCTGGCGATGGCCATCTCGATGGCAACCTTCGTCGATGCGGATCGCCAGGGTCCCTGGATGTCGACGCTGCCGCTCTCGCGGTGGGAGGGCCTGATGGGGGCTCTCATCCCGCTCTACCTGGGCAAGCCGCTCGTGTTGCCGAAGCCGGGCGCCGATCCAGACACGCTGCTCGCGAACATCTCGCAGCAGCGACTCAGTTATGTCGTGTCGGACCTCCCGTCCTTCGCCCACGCCTGCCGCGAGGCAAAGCGCGCGGCGAAGGATGCGCGCCGCGTGCTCACGGCCGCCCTCCTCGCCGTTGATGGCCCATTCGACCCCGACCAGCGCCGCCGCGTGAGCAAGGCGCTCGAGTGCGCAGCGCTGACATTCTGGGGGATGCCGGAGACCGGGCCCGTCTTCGCCGCCCACCAGTCCTGGTACCTCGATGAGTCGGTGGGGCTCCCCATGACCAACGCGCACGTCGTGCCATCGGACCCGCGTAGCGGCCAGCCCATCGCCGCCCTCTGGGAGCTCGTGGAGATGGCCGAAGTGACCGTCTTCTCACCGTCGCAGATGACCGGCTACGAAGGCCGTGAAGCAGCAGACCGATTCGCCGGTCACCGCTTCCGCACCGGGATGATGGCGTCATCCGACGCGAACGGCATGATCTACCTGCTCGGTAGCTGATCGAGCCAGCACTCAACGCCAGTAGGAAGAGGCCGGCACCCCGCGCCGTGGGTAGCCGGCCCCTGACTTTGCCTTGACTGCCCCTGCGGTGCCGGATTACCGGGCGATAGCCACTCCGCGGCCGAGCGCAGCCAATTCTTGAGTTGCAAATTCACGAAGGAGAGCCAGGACTCCCGGGTAGAACGTGTGTGCCGAACGCTCTCCGAGCCGAGTCGATGTCTCGGTCACCCAGGGAAGGAGGTGCCGCTGCAGGATGTCGGCCTTCGCCGCCTGGAATGCGGGGACCGCCGATTCGTCGCCCGCATCCTGCCCGAGCGTGAGAAACCGCAGAAACTCCAACACCGTTGGCACGTAGTCCGGTAAGTCGTGCGACTTGCTGTCGACCGTAAGTCCGAAGTGACGGTACGTCCGAAGGAGCTCTTCCATCGCGTCACGCCGGCGCTGCGCATACACGCCCGTGTACAGCGGCGTCGGCTTGTTTTCGGGTGCGTCGAAGAGGCGGATGTACTCCGCTTCCAGGTCTTTCTCTTCGATGTCTCCCGGCCCCATCGCGTCGAGTGGCGTGACGATCTCCCCGCCTTCAGCGTGGGAGAGCATGTGCTCGATGGCGGCTCGAACACTGCCGTCGCGTACGGCTGACGCCAGCCCGGGCCCAGGAAACGAAAGGAGCTCGCCCAGCAGACCGTAGAGGTCGGCTGCAGGGCGGGCTCCTTCGATCGTGGACATCAACGGGCCTTTGGTGGCCGATCAATCTCGGCCGGGTTGGTCGTGAAGGGCCCGAGCAGGTCGTTCCAATCACGCGAGATGAGGATGTCGATGAGCTCGGACGACTCACCACGTGCGGACTTCTCGCGCTCCTCCTGGATGATGGTTAGGGCCCGGTCGACGCCAGGGCCGAACATCTCCCGGAGGTAGTCCATCGGGATTCGCGACGTGGTCTCGTCGAACTCACCGGCTTCGTTGAAGGCCGGCGGAGCGAGCGGCGGGACGTAGAATACGTTCGGTTCGGTCCCGAAGTCGGGCCGCAGCGGCAGGGCAACCTTCCACTCGTGAACGAGCTTGTAGGGATGCCCCTCCTTGTTGTCCATGTAATCGACATGGCGGACGCGGCCAGGACACTGGCGCACGCAGGCTGGCGCCACACCTGCTTCGAGCCTCGGGTAGCAGCTGATGCACTTCTGAGCGATGGCCCGTCCCGGGTTGAAGTAGATGCGCTTGTACGGGCAGGCCTCGGCGCAGAAGCGGTAGCCATGGCACCGCTCTTCATCGATGAGAATGATGCCGTCTTCTTCGCGACGGTACAGGGCCGTGCGGGGGCAGGCTTCGAGGCAGGCCGGCTTCGAACAGTTCGCGCAGATCTGCTGGAGGTAGAAGAAGTAGGAGTTGGGGTACTGCCCACCGCCCATGTCTTCGTCCCAGTTGGGGCCCCACTCAGGGCTCGAACCGTCGCGTTCCATTGGGTGGAAGGCCGTCTTGCCTCCGCTGGCGAAGGCATCCTCGTGAGGGAAGTCCCACGCCTCGCCGAACTGCTTGCCGCTCGGGAATGTGCCGGGGACCGGCTCGCCGTTCTTGTAACCGCCGCCGTGCGAGAACACATCGCGGGGCGTGCCTCCGCCGGGCATGGTGTTCACGATGTTCCACCACATCGATTCCATGCCAGGGGCGTCCGTCCAGAGGGTCTTGCAGGCGATACTGCACGACTGGCAGCCGAGGCACTTGTTCAGGTCGAATACCATGGCCAGCTGACGCGCCGGCCGGGGTGTGACAGAGGCCATGATTCCTGTCCTTACTTCGGAAGTTCGAGCGTGAGCCAGGCCGGTGTATGGGCCTTGATGCCCGCACGCTCGCCGTTCGCACCGCTCCAGATGGCGACCCCGACGGGCACGCTCGATCCGGCGGATAGCGGTACGCCGCTTTCGGCGAGGTCGCGCCTGAACACCACGGACCACGATCCGCCTTCCCATGCGGCGCCAACGCTGACCGGGTGATTCGGGACACGCGTTGCCGTGCCGAGCCCGGTGGCAGTGATGACGAACGGGAGTGCGGTACCGGCGCGCCAGTGCCAGGCCTGCACCGGGCGCCGCTCATCGCCCATCGTGCTCAGCTCGGCACCCTTGCCATCGTTCGGGAACAGGATGGCGCACGCGTCGGCGAAGGTGTGGTTGTCGGTGATGGCGTGGACCGGCTGGGGCGCATCCCAGCGGAGGCGGAGATAGAGCGCATCGCCAGTCACGACGGCGGCCAGGTTGGCCGAGGCGAGGTTCCCGTGCCCACGCCCGCTCCAGGCGGTGCGGACGTACGCGGAAGGCTGCGCATCGAGTGGCGTGGGAGAGAGGGCCACCGGTGTACCGGCGGCCTTCGCCCAGGTCTGGCTCGCTGGAGCGAGTAGCTCGGCGGCGGATGCATTCAACCGCTGGGCGGTGACCACTGTGATGGTTCCGGCGGTCATGCGCGTGCCTCCACCCGTTCGATGTCGACTGCCACTTCCTTGGGGACGTGGTTCATGGTGTACGAGGCCATGCGGTAGTGGAGCTGGCCATAGTTGCCGACGAGGTTGGTCGGCTTGATCGGGCTCGCCGCCACGTCGTTCTGGGTTGCCCAATCCTTGAACTGGTAGCCCTCCCAGGCGTGGTAGACGATGATCGTGCCAGGCTGCACCGAGGGCGAGACCTTGGCGCGGAGCTCAAACGAGCCCACATCGTTGTGCACCCGGATCTGGTCGTGATCGCTGATGCCGCGGCTGCGGGCATCGTCGACCGAGATGTAGGCGACCGGTTCGCCACGCTGCAGGCGCAGGAGCTCCTCGCTCGCGCGCCAGATGCTGTGCATGCTCCAGCGGGTGTGGCCGCCCGTCATCCTGAGCGGGTACTTGCCGCCCGAGTTGACCGGCTCCTTGTGGACGAGCAACTCCTCGCCGGCCTCCAGGAACCACTGGTGGTCCATGTAGAACTGCTGGCGGCCCGTGAGGGTTGGCCACGGGTTCTTCCGCTCAACGAACCAGCCACACGAGTACATGGGACGGTCTTCGCTGTAGTCGGTGTAGACCGAGTTGAAGCCCACAGCCAGGGCCGATGGCTGGACGGCCTTGATCTTCACCATGCCCTTCTCAGCCGCCTTGGCCCAGGCACCCTCGCCCAGCCCGCTATTCCGGGTGATGTGCGAGTACTGGAGGATGAAGTCGAGGGCCTTTTCCTCGCCCGCTTCGTCGGGCGTGTAAGCGCCGTCGGCACTCATCTCCGTATAGAGCCGTGCCAGGTCGTGCTGCGCGCCGCGCTTGTCGGCATAGGGACTAATCCCGCGAGCCAGTGCCCGCTCCTGGATCTTCTCTGCCAACAGCAGGGCGACGTCCCATTCGTGCTTCGACTCATAGAGCGGCGGTACCGCCCGATCGCCAACCACGACGTAGGGAACGTAGGTGCTGGTGTACTTGATGCCCGGCTTCTCGTAGTACCCGCAGCCCGGCAGGACGTAGTCCGAGTACAGGGCCGAGGTCGACATCCGGAAGTCGAGCGTGACGATGGTATCGAGGCTCGCCCACAGGCTATCGCGGATGAGCTTCGGATTGGGCCAGCGGCGCAGCGGGTTCGGGCCCGAGTAGTACAGGAAGCGCGGCCGCTTCGGGTACGGCGGTACCGGCTGCCACCCGGAGGCAAGGGCCTCGTCGATGTACTCGCGGGCAGGCCGCGGAAGCGACGGGTCATTGTACTCCTGCTTGCTGGCCATCTCGGCCCACTTCTTGTCGTGAGCGTAGAGCCAGGGGATGAGCGGAGCGGCATTGCCCATGCGGCCAGCCTGGAAGGTGACCTTCGAGAGTTCTTGCACGCCCACGCGATCGACCGGCAGTTCGGGGATCGGGTCGGTGTTCAGGCGCACGGAGGGGCCGCCCATCCCGCCACCGGTCAGCGCACCATTTGGGGGTGGCCACCAGGTCGAGACCTTAATCCCGTTGCCGGGCTTGCCGCCCGAGTTCCCTGTCAGCGCACAGAGGTACGCCATGCCACGCTGGAACAGGTCTGAGTGGTAGTGCTTGCAAGCGCCCCAGGACGAGTAGATCATCGCCGACTTCGCGGCGGCGAACTCGCGGGCAACCACCCGGATGTTGTTGGCTGCGACCCCGGTGATCTCCTGGACCTTTTCCGGGCTGTACTCGGCAGCACGCTTCTTCAGGTGCTCGAATACGGGGCGCACGGTGACCCGCCGGCCGTCGGCAAGGCGGACCCGGTGCGACCCTTCGAGTGCCGGGTCGAGATCTTCATCGAGCGCGATCGTTGAATAGGGCGAACCCCAGCTGCCCGGAGGGCTTTCCTTCCGGCCAGTCAGGGTGTTCCACACGAAGAACACGCCATCCGACCCATCCTCGTACACGTCCGACTCGCGCAGGTACTGCCCGGTATCGTCGCGGACGAGGAAGGGCAGGTCGGTCTGCTCCTTGATGTAGGCCTCGTCGTAGAGGTTCTCTTCGAGCACCACATTGACCATGCCGAGGGCGAGCGCCGCATCGGTGCCGAAGCGGACATTGAGCCAGCGGTCGGCGTGGACAGTGGATGCGTTGTAGTCCGGCGCGATGCTGACGACCTTCGCGCCGCGGTAGCGCGCCTCCCACATGAAGTGCGCCTCGGGCACCTTCGTGTATGACGGGTTCCCGATCCACATGATGATGTAGTCGGCGAGGAACCAGTCGTCGGCCGTTCCCTCCGACATGTAGAGGCCCCACATCTGGATGAGGCCGGTCGGGAGGTCTCCCACGCCGGCGTAGGAGTCGATCGTGGTGCTACCAAGCCCGGCGCTGAACAGGTGGGACTCCATCGGCGAACCGATGCCGAAGTCGAGGTTGGTGGTGCCGTTGTCGTAGATGATGCACTCGGGCCCGTCGGACTCGACGACATCAATCAGGCTGTCAGCGATTTCGGTGAGCGCCTGGTCCCATGAGATGCGCTCCCACTTGCCTTCGCCGCGCTTGCCCGCCCGCTTCATCGGGTACTTGATACGGGTCGGGTCGTACATGACAGAGCTGTAGACACAGCCCATCGGACATCCCCGCGGGTTGAAGTCCGGAACGTCGGCGAACGACTTCTCGTAGGTGGCGTTCTGTTCTTCGCGCCAAACGATGCCGTCCTTCACATAGGCATCGATGGAACAGGCGGAGATGCAGTTGACACGCGTATGGGTGACCTTGACGACCTTGTCCCACGTCCACTGGTCCCGGTACACGTCTTCCCAGGAGCGGTATTCGTAGGGTTTGGAGAGCAGGTCGTCGAGTCTCGCGCCAGCATCAAGCGGCGCCAGGCGCTTCAGCGGCGCGGGTGGAGCAGCAACCGTGGCCATAGGTCGGCCTCCTTTGGGGGCCTAGTCTTCCTTCTTTTCGGTCTCGGACTTGGCGGCAGCCTTACGGCCGGCAACGGCGCGACCGCGGGTCGCGGTCTTACGCGGCGCGGGCTTCTCGTCGCTCGCCTGTTGGAGCTTCTCGAGGTCAACATTGATGGATGGCGCGAACATGGTGTGACTCCTTCCGTATGCGGCGGCCAGCCGGTGGCCAGCACGCTTACTCGAAGGTAGGGGCCACCCTCCTGAGCCAGTCATGATCGTGGTCATATAGATTCATCAACTGCCTCTCCTAGGGTGCGCTCAATAGAAATTGGGGGCCGTGCGAGTGCTGACCGACATCGAAGTAGGACTTTCAGAGCAGGCACGGGACATCCGGGATACGGCCCATCGTTTCGCCGAAGAGGTGATGCGTCCGGCCGGCAAGCAGCTGGATCAACTGGCCGATCCCCAGGACGTGATCGCCGCGAATTCCATCCTTTGGGATGTCTTCAAGAAGCATCGCCAGGTGGGTCTCAACGACCTCGAAACCGCCACCATGGAGCTTCCGCCACTGGAGCGAACCCGCATCCGAGCGCTGATCAGCGAGGAACTCGGCTGGGGCGATTCGGGCCTGGCCATCAGCCTCGGTGTGGCGAACTTCCACAAGACCTTCGCCATGATGTCCGGCCGCCCGGCCCTCATCGACCGTTATGTCCGCGGCGGAGCGGACGAGATCGGCTGCTGGGCCGTGACCGAGCCCGACCACGGCAGCGACAGCCTGACGGTGAGCGAGCCGCACTTCCGGAATCCGGAGATCCGCGCCAACTGCATCGCCCGGAAAGACGGCGATGACTACGTGATCCGTGGGCAGAAGTCGGCCTGGGTTTCCAACGGCTCGATTGCGACAGTGGCTGCGCTCTTCTGCACCATCGATGGCGACCAGGGCTTCGCCGGCGGTGGTGTCGCCGTGGTGCCGCTCGACCTGCCCGGCGTCTCCCGCGGCAAGCCGACGAACAAGCTCGGCCAGCGCGCGCTGAACCAGGGTGAGATCTTCTTCGACGATGTCCGCATCCCCGCCGAGTACATGGTCATCGGGAAAGAGAACTACGCAGCCGTCGTCGAGCAGATCCTGACCGGCGCCAACGCGAGCATGGGAACGATCTTCGTGGGCGTCGCCCGGGCGGCCCTGGAACTCGCGCTCGACTACGCGAAAACGCGCGTGCAAGGCGGCGTGCCGATCATCCAGCACCAGAGCGTGAAGGCGCGCATCTTCAAAATGTTTGCCCAGGTGGAGGCGGCACGATCGCTTTCGCGGCGGGTGGCCTACTACAACTCCACCAATCCGCCTCTCCTCCAGTACTCCATCGCCTCGAAGGTGACCTCGACGCAGACCGCCTTCGAGGTTGCAAGCCAGGCCCTGCAGATCTTCGGCGGCAACGGCCTGACGAAGGACTTCCCGATCGAGAAGCTGATGCGCGACGCACGCGCTTCCATGATCGAGGACGGCTGCAACGACCTCCTCAGCCTGGTCGGCGCAGCGAAGCTGTAGTCACCGGCAAGACGTAATCTCACACCGGGCGCAGGCCCCCATCCAACAACGCGGGAGAGAAACACCATGAAGATGAACGCCGTCGTGGCCGGGGTGGGGATGACCCGCTTTGGCAAGATGCTCGACCGGGGACTCAAGTCCATCGGCGCCGAGGCCGTCGAGGCTGCCATCAAGGATGCAGGCATCGACAAGGGCGACATCGAAGCGGCCTTCGTCGGCAACGCCGCTGCCGGCCTCGTGACGGGCCAGGAGTGCATCCGCGGGCAGGTGGTGTTGCGCTCGGCGGGGATCGGCAAGATTCCCGTGGTCAACGTGGAGAACGCGTGCGCAAGCGCCTCGACGGCGCTCCACCAGGCTGCAGCGATGGTCACGGCGGGCCTGTACGATGTCGTGCTCGCGCTCGGCGTGGAGAAGCTGTACGACGAAGACAAGCGCAAGAGCTTCGCCGCCTTCAGCGGCGCGGTGGACGTGGAAGCGCTGGCGGAAATCATGGCTCGCCTGAAGCAGGGCGCGGCCGAATCGGGGGCGGCAAAAGCAGCCGAAGGCGCGGGCCAGAACCGCTCGATGTTCATGGACATCTACGCCGCCTCGGCACGCAACCACATGAAGCGCTACGGCACGACCGTGCACCAGTTCGCGCGGATAGCGGCCAAGAACTCGTTCCACGGCAGCCTGAACCCGCGGGCGCAGTTCCGCGAGAAGCTGACCATCGAGGATGTGCTGAACGCACCGATGATCGCGGAGCCGCTCACGCGGCCGATGTGCTCGCCCATCGGCGATGGCGCAGCCGCCGCCATCATTGTGAGCGAGCGTAAGGCGGCTCAGCTGGGCCTCACCTCACCGGTCCGGATTTCCTCCATGGTGCTCCGTTCGGGCTGGGACCATGGCGGCGATGAGGCCGGGCTGGTCGAAGTCTGCTCAAGCGAAGCCTACGCGGAAGCCGGCGTGGGCCCGAAGGACATCAGCGTCATGGAAGTGCACGACGCCTCTGCCCCCGCCGAGCTCATGGCCTATGAGTCGCTGGGGCTCTGCACCAAGGGTGAAGGCGGAGCGTTCGTCGACTCCGGCGCCACATGGCTCGGCGGGTCGATCCCCGTGAACACATCAGGTGGCCTGTTGCGCAAGGGGCACCCGGTGGGTGCCACGGGCATCGCCCAGGTGGTTGAGCTGACGGAACAGTTGCAGGGCCGCAGCGGAGAGCGCCAGGTGAACGGCGCGAAAGTGGCGCTGGCGCACAATGGTGGCGGGAATATCGGTTCCGATGCGGCCGCCATGTGCGTCACCATCCTGGTGCGGTGAGCGGCCCACTCATTCACACACCCGGCAGCCCGCTTCGCGGGCTGTTGGCGCATCCCGAAGGGGGAGTGACATGACCGTCTCACCGACCAGTGCCAGCCGGATCGAGGTCCTGAAGGAAGGCACCGGCGCATACCATCCCATCGACCCGGATGGCTTCCGCCAGTACGTTCGGGACCACAAGAACCGGGCGCTCCAATCGCGCCTGATGACGGCGCGCGAGGCCGTCCAGCAGTTTGTCGCCGATGGCGACTACCTGACGTATGAGTGCAACTACCTCATGCGGGGGCCAAACGCGGTCTTCCACGAGATCATCCGCCAGCAGAAGAAGCACCTCTGGATTGCGGGGAAGTTCACGTATGTGGACACGGCGCTGCTGGTGGACGCTGGTTGCGTTTCGAAGATTGACTGCGGTTTCTTCCTTTCCGCGCCGGCCATCGAACGGGCGCTGAAGGAACGAACACTGGAGATCTACGAGTACAGCAATGTGATCATGACGTTGCGGATCCAGGCCGGCGCCATGGGGGTGCCCTTCCTCCCGGTTCGCTCATTCGGCGGCACCACCGGGTTCGACCATTCCGGGGCGAAGCTGATCTCCGACCCCTATACGGGCGAGGCGATCACGATCGTACCCGCCATCAACCCGGATGTGGCCATCATCCATGCTCACCAGGCCGACATCTACGGAAACGCGCGGATTTTCGGGACGGGCATCTCGGACGTCGAGGCCGCCATGGCCTCGAAAAAGGTCATCGTCTCGGCGGAAGAAATCGTCGACACCGAGGAGATTCGGAGGAACCCGGGCGCGACAAGCATCCCGTACTATGCGGTCGATGCTGTGGTCGCGTCGCCGTTCGGGAGCTACCCGGGCACCTGCCCCGGCTACTATGGCTCCGACCCCGAAGGCGTGTTCGAGGTGTTCCGGGCCGTGATGGGGAACGGCGTTGGTGCGTACCTGGATAAGTGGGTGCGGCCCTTCGAAACATTCGAGGAGATGCTGGAGAAGCGCGTGGGCCAGGCAAAGCTCGACCAGATGCGTGCGAACGAAGTCGTCAAAGAGGGTTACAGCGCATGACCAGAGCAGAAGCGTTTTCGGACCGTGAAGTGGCGATGTGCCAGGTCGCCCGGCTCGTTGAGAACGGGCGCACGTACTGGGCCGCCGGGGGCGGCACACCGTTGTACTCCGTGCTGCTGGGAAAGAAGCTGTATGCGCCCGACGCGCAGTATGTGACCGAGGATGGGGTCATCGCGCCGGAGCCGATGCTGCCCTTCGAGCCGATGATGACGATGGTCGCATCGCGGGCGGTGTACCGGGCACTCGCGTGGGGGACGATGAACTCGGCCGGCATCCATGCGCAGCTCGGGTACATGGATTACGGGGTGCTCAACACCCTCCAGGTCGACCAGCACGGGAACATCAACTCAACCTTCCTGGGGGAGTACGGCTCCCAGGGGCGTCGCTTTGGCGGCCCGGGCGGCGCCGATACCATCGCGGCCTGCTGCTGGCGAACGATTCTGATCACGGACCAGGAGCGGCGGAAGTTCGTGAGGCAGGTCGACTTCATCTCGTCGCCGGGCTTCCTCGACGGCACGCCCGGGGCGCGCGAACGCGCGGGCCTGCCGAAGGACACGGGCCCCTGGCGCGTGGTGACGCCGTGGGCGATGTACGACTACCAGGACCGCCGCCTCCGCCTCATGGCGCGTATGCCATGGGTCACGGTCGACGAGATCCTCGCTGAGTGTGAGTGGAAGCCCCTGGTGGCCGATGAGGTCCAGGTGCTGGAGGCGCCAACCGAGGAGGAACTCCACCTGCTTCGGACCGAACTCGACGTGCGCGGGCAGACCACAGACGCGGCGGGGTCGTGGATTACCTGGGACGGTGAAAAATACGTGCGGGCCTAGAGCCCCAGGGGAAGTTCCCTCCCGACCACCAGGAACGCCCACCTGTGAACCTCACCGGTGGGCGTTTTCGTGCGTGGCTCGTGTTCCTTTGGGGGGTAGGGCCGGTGGCGGCGTAAGCCACCGGCCCCGGGGGGAGACCGCAACTGTCGGCGTCAGGCTGCCACAGTAACGGGGTTGAGATAGCGGGCGAACCAGCCCGCAGCCTCGGCGATGGACCGCTCGAGCGGCTCGCCGGAATAGATCTGGTAATGGCGGATGCCCGGGATGACCACGAGGCGCTTCGGCTCAGCAGCAGCCGCGTAGAGCGCTTCGAACTCCGCGGCGGGCGTCACCGTGTCGTGCTCGGCGGCCACCAGGAGCAGGGGCCGCCCGGCCAGGGCATCGACCACCGCGAGGGGGCGGTGTTCGAAAGTCGACTCCATGAACTCCATGGAAATTGGTTCCGCGAGCGTGGGGAGCTCCTGCCTTGCGACGGTGAAGAACGCCACGCTGTCGGCATCGTTGAGAATCTGAAGTGGGTCGACCATGGAGGAGGAGCCGGTGAGGACACGCTGCTTGCGCTCATGTTCGATGAGCGCGCGCACCGGGGCGGTTTCCTCGGCGGGGCGCTCGCGCATGCGGCGTCCGCCATCGGCGAATCCAACTTGCGCCGACACGCAGCGGACCCGAAGGTCCGCTGCGGCGGCGACTATCGCGTTCGCGGCGCCGTAGCTCGTGCCCCAAAGCCCAACGCGTCGCGGATCGACCTCGCTGAGCGTCTCCATGAAGGTGACGCTGTTGTGGATGTCCTCGATTTGCCTGCGGGCGACGAGCCGGCCCCGCGTGCCTTCGCTTTCACCGAAACCCCGGTAATCGAAGGCGAGCGCGGCGATGCCAGCGCGAGCGAACCCGCGGCCGTAGTCAGGGAGGATGAGCTCCTTGATACCCGTGAAGCCGTGGCACAGCACCACCCCCGGGACGGGGTTTTGGGCTGATGCGTTGGCCGGCAGGTAGAGGACGGCGGAGATCCTGTCCCCTTCGGAGTAATAGCCAACCCTGCGCTCAAGTACTTCCACTGCCACAGATGGTGGCGCCCCGGCCCCGCAGGACGATATGAGCGGCGTCATAACCCTCACCGAGAAACGCGCGAACGATACTGACGGCGGATTGCGCCTACGAAGGAGAACTGCCATGGCCGAACCGGGTGATCTGCTCGTTCGCTCGCTCCTGCAGCACGGTGTGAGCGAGGTGTTCGCGCTTTCGGGCGGGCACCTGGACCCCATCTTCCAGGCCTGCGCCGCGCACGGAGTTCGCCTCATCGATACCCGCCACGAAGCCGCGGCTGCACATATGGCCGACGGCTACGCGCGCACCACGGGGCGTCCGGGCGTGGCCCTGGTCACCGCCGGACCGGGCGTCACGAACGCAATCACCGGGGTTGCCAACGCCTACATGGATGCCATCCCGATGATCTGTATCGGAGGGCGCAGCCCGCTGCGCGACGACGATCGGCTCCCGTTGCAGGGGATGGACCAGGTTGCCCTCATGACGCCGGTAACCAAGTTCGCCCGGACCGTCCTCCAGCCAGAGCGTGTGCCGGAATACGTGCACATGGCCTGGCGCCACGCGACCAGCGGCAGGCCTGGCCCGGTGTTCCTTGATATCCCGGTGGACGTGCTGTTCACCCCGGTTCGGGAGGAGGAGCTTCCGCCGCTGGGGCTCCATGAGCCCAAACGGCTCGCGGTGCCGCCCGTGGAAGCGATCGACGAAGCGCTCGACCTCCTGGAGCAGGCGGAACGGCCGGTGGTGTTCGCCGGCGGCGGCGCGATGTTCTCCGGCGCGCAGGAGGAAGTACGGCAGTTCGCCGCGATGCTCCAGGTGCCTGTCATGGCGAACGCCAAGGCCCGCGGCATCGTCCCCGAGTGGAGCGAACTCGGGTATGGCTCGTACGCGTTCGCGGCATCGCCGATAGCGGCCAATGCGGCGGGTGGGCCGGCCGACGTGGTCGTGTTGCTCGGGGCACGCGTGGGCATGTTCACGGGCACCGGCTCCCGGTCGTTCATTCCTTCAACTGCGAAAGTCATCCAGGTAGATATCGAGCCCGAGGAGATCGGCCGGGCACGCGACGTGGACGTTGCGCTCGTCGGTGATGTGCGCGAGACGCTGCTGCTGATGATGGACCGTGCACGGCGGCGCGAGTTCAAGGACCACACGCCGTGGGTGAAGGGCCTTGCCGCCACCCGCACCACCATGCGCCAGATGCACGAGGCGGCAGCCGCGCGCAACCAGCCGATCCACCAATCACGCCTCGCCCGCGAGGTGGCCGATGTCCTCGCGGGCGATGGCATCATCGTGGCCGACGGGGGCGAGACGTCGCTGTGGATGGCCGAGCAGGCCGTGATCCTCAATGCGGGCGACTTCTTGAGCCATGGCTACCTGGGTTGCCTGGGGACCGGCATCCCGTTCGCCATCGCCGCCAAGGTCGCCAGGCCCGAGAAGCGCGTGGTGGCCATCATCGGCGACGGCTCGGCCGGCCTGAACATCGCCGAGTTCGACACGGCGGTGCGTCACAACATCCCGGTGGTGGTGGTGGTGAACAACGACCAGGGCTGGGGGATGATCCGTCACGGCCAGCGCGCTCGGTATGGCAACGATCGGGTTGTGGGCGCCGAGCTGGGCGCCACCCGCTACGACATGGTGGCGGGCGGCTTTGGGGCACACCAGGAGTTCGTGACGGAGGCATCCGGGATACGGCCGGCGCTCGAACGGGCGCTGGCAAGCGGCAAGCCCGCCTGCGTCAACGTGATCACGGACCCGAACCAGCCACACCCCACCTCCATCGCCATGGCAAAGCCGGCAGTCCAGGAAGGCGAGGTCGACCTGCCCTACTACGGCCGGAAGAAGCTGGTGCCCACCGCGTAGGGGCCCGGTCGAGAGACTCAGGCGTCCTGGGATTGGAACAGCCGTACCGCCACGCAAAGCGGAGCCAGCGACCAGGCCGCCAGCGATAGCAGGAGCAGCACCGCGCTCGTCTTGGTTCCCAGGCGGTCGACCATGTATGCCCCCAGCGGTCCAAGGATCTGGAGGTCGGGTTCCACGCTGAGGACGGCCAGCAAGCGGGTCGCCTCAACCGGGTTCCCCAGGGCGACGGCCAACAGCGTCCTCCCGGAGGACGAGAGCCACAGTGCCAGGCCAATTGCTCCGAGGTCGTAGACCAGCACGAGCACAAACCAGGCCAGCACGGCGCCCGAGAGCGCCTTTACGCGGCTATCAGCAATCACGGAGATCAGCATGCCGATGCTCAGGGTGGCGCTGGCCAGGCCCGCGGAGAGCAACACGAAGAGCAAGTAGTGCTGGACATCCGTGATCGGCTCGAAGAGCGCGACGAGGAATCCAGCGGCGCCGAAACCGAGCGCGATGGCACTCCAGACGGCAATCGTGAGGCCGAGGTACTTGCCTACGAGGAGCTCCGCCGCGGAAATCGGCTGGGAGAGAAGCGTGGCCAGTGTGCCGCGTTCCCGCTCTCCCGCGATGGCGGCGGCGCCGAGGACAAGCGAAAGGAGCGGGACCAGCAGGATGCAGAGGTTGATCAGGCCTGCGGTGGTCCGGTTGAAGCCCTGGGACCCGATGTCGCCACCCTGGAGCTGGGACAGGGCGAGCGCGACAACTGCGAAGGCCGTCGCGTAGCCGACGAGCCAGCGGCTGCGAACGGCATCGCGGAGCTCTTTCCACATGATGGCGCGAATGGCTCTCACGGCTTGCCTCCTGCGACGCCCTGGAGGTCGATGACGGCTTCATCGACAGAGGCCTCCTCGACACGGAAGTCGAGGATGGTGATGCCCGCGCTGAAGAGCGCCTCGACGATCTGCGCCTTGTTCTCGGCCCGGCAGGTCACCACCAGCCAATCGCCCGCACGATCAACCGCGCCTGCGACCGCCGTGGATTGGATGACCGGGACGGCCTCGGGACTGTGGCCATTGAGCCGGAGGTAGAGCTTGCTTCCAACGGTCGCGTTGGCCGTGAGGTCCCTTGCCGGGCCCTGGAACACGGCTTTCCCCTGGTCGAGGACGAGGGCGTCATCCGCGACGTAGGGCACATCTTCGAGCCAGTGCGTCGAGAGGATGATGGCTTTGCCGAGCTTCCGCTGCTCCTGCACGAGGCGGCGGAGTTCGAGGCGCGCCGAGACATCGAGGCCCGAAGCGGGCTCATCGAGCACCAGCAGCGGCGGGTTGGCGAGCATTGCGAGGGCGAGTGCGAGGCGCTGGCGCATGCCGCCCGAGAGGGCATCCGCCCGCTTCTCCGTATGGTCCCCGAGGCCGACCCATTCAACGACCTCGCGGGCGCGGTCGTGCGAGACACCCTTCAGGTCGGCGTAGAAGATGGCCGTTTCACGCACGGAGAGGTCGCCGTGGAGCGCCGGCTGCTGGGGAACGTAGCCGATCAGGCGGCGCGCCTGCTTACCCTTCCGCGAGACATCGATGCCATCGATAAGGACCTGGCCCTCGAACTTCAGCAGGCCCACGATGCACTTCAGCAGCGTGGTCTTGCCTGCCCCATTCGCTCCGATGACGGCAAGCACAGAACCGCTTCCGAGCTCGAGCGATACGCCATCGAGCGCCACATTCGCACCGTAGCGCTTGCGCGCCTCGCGAACGTTCAACATGGTTGCCACCCCCCTCGCCGTCCCCTCGCGGCTGTCGCGAACACGGCGACCGGCACCGCAACGAGTGCCAGCAGTGCCACATATATCATGACCGGACGACTGCCGTCTGAGCTATCCAGGGAGAGCGTTGGCGACATGAGCGGGTGGGGGTCGACGACCCGGGTTTCAGGCTTGTAGACGGGGAACCACTTGGCGCCGAGATCCAGGGCTGTCTGCGCCGGGCTGAATCGGTAGGCACGAAGGGCATCATTCTGCTGGATCAGATCGTCGAAAGCGCCCTCGTAACGGTATTCGAGGTCGCCGACCCCGTTGCCGTCGGAGTCATAGCCCTCATAGTCGTCCCAGTAGTTCCCCCGACCGTCGAGGGACCACTTGTTGTTCTTCTGGATGTCTCCGCCGCGGCCTTCCACCTGGCCCAGGTTGCCCTCGAAGGTGTTGCCGGTGAACACGGCACCAGTCGTGCTGGTGAGCTCGATGGCAATCTGGTTGAAACCGATGAGGTTGTTCTGGATTTCGACCACCGAGCCCGGCGTGTGGGGCGCGCCCTCCATGGTGATGCCCAGGCGGTTGTGGTGAATGACGTTGTCGACCATGAAGACATCGTCGACGTCCTTGAAAAGGAGACCGTAGCCGGAGGCCTCGGAGCGGTTGTAGCCAAACTCGTTGCGCTCGAAGCGGAGGCGGCGGGAGTACATGAGGGCTCCGCCGGCCGTGCTGTGCGTGAAGCTGTTGTCCATGAACACGTTGTCGTCGGCGTACATGTAGTGGATGCCGTAACGGACATCGGTCACCTTGTTGCGCTCGATCGTGTTGAACGAGGCGAACCCGAGGAAGATGCCATCCTTGGTACGAGCGATGGTATTGCCCTCGATGCGGTTGTTGGCGGTCGAGTAGAGGTACACGCCGTGGCCGCGCCGCTCCGTTGAGAACTCGTCGATACTGCTGATCTGGTTGTCGCGAACGATGTGGCCGTCGCTCTGGATGAGGGTGACCCCATAGAGGACCCTGCGGATGATGTTGTTCTCGACGAGCGCGTTGTCGCCCAGCAGGCGGATGGCGGTGGGCTCATCGGACACGTTCGTGCCGGAACCCTCAATAACGAAACCGCGGATGGTTACTCCATCCGCGGTGACTTTGATGACGTCTCCGACGCCGCCCCCATCTATCACCGGTCTTCCTTCGCCCACCAGAGTGATCGATTTGTCGATCACCACCTGTTCCCTGTAGGTGCCCGGCGGAACGACCACGGTGTCTCCGGGCGAGGCCGCGGCGATGAGCGAGGCGATGGTAGGCTGCTGGGTGGATTGGGCGCTGGCGGCGCCCGGCTGGCCAAAGGCGGCGAAGCCAGAGAGCAGGAGCACGCCGATCACCCCGGCCGAGCTCACGGTGGCGGGCGTGCCCGTGTTCTGCCAGGCCGCGCGCAAGGCCCTGATGGTTTGGGGCCCGACGGTAACCAGCAGAGCCGCCGAGACCATTGTCCAGAAGCCCGCGGCAACCATGGTTTGGCTGGTGAAGTTCACCACGTGGGTGGTCCCAAGGACCTTGGTCGTGAAGTCTGGAATGCGGTAGGGAGCGGTGGGGTCGCGGTCGTGACCGTAGTTGTAGAGCCAGAACTGGAGGTCGAGCAGCAGGCCGATGGGGAACGCCCACAACAGAGCGGCAACGAGATAGCGCTTCCAGCCCGGGCGCAACATGAGCGCCGAAGCGATGAGGACCGTGACGGTGAGCCAGAGGGCCGACGGGAACAGCTTCAGCTCGAACACGGAGTCGGGCTTGATGGGCTTGACGCCGACGTAGTGGTTCAGGGAGTTGATCTCCTGCAGGTCGCCTTCCATGCGGTTGCCATAGGCGACGAGGTCGAGCCCGGCGGGATACTGGGGCGCGAGCAGGTGCATTTTCCAGAGCGGGAGGAAGTAGCTCACGATCATCAGGACAATCGCGGCGGCGACACACCCAACCCAGAGGCGATCAGAGCGCAGGTTCTCGAATCGCGTGGGACTGGTCGCGGTTTCCTCCCGGGTGGCTTCCTGTGGTTTGGTGAGAGTGCTCATGCAGCGCGGCCTTCCATCTCCTGTAATACGCCGCGCCAATCCGCGACGGTTCCGCCGAGTTCGGTGAGAGCGCCCTCGGCGGCGGCCCGGGTGGCGAATGCCGCGATCCCGTAGGCCATGGGGCTGCGTATCGCATCGGAGACGACGTAGGCAGCCGTAGTTGCATCAATCAACGTCTCGTCGCGGTAATCCGCGACCCAGTACTGCGTGCCGTCTGCCGGCGTGAGCTCGACCTGGTCGAGCAGCATGCAGCCGGGGTCATCGAACACGCGCGCCTTGCCATCGGCATCGCGCCATGCCGCCGCGAACCGGCCATCGGTGATGACCATGCTGCAGCGGGCGCACTCCTGTCGGCCGAGCTTGATCTGCGGGACTCCGGTCTGTTCTTCGTCGCCTGGCAGCAGGGCAAACCCCGCCACCCCGGCGGCGGCAACGACGGCGGCGCCGCCGGCAAGTGAAAGAAACTGTCTCCTGGTTACCACGGAACTCCCCCCTTCCCAGGAGAGCGGGCAGCCGGGGCGAACCCCGGCCGCCCGCCATTTGCCGATGTCAGGAGACCAGGATCCAGCCCTGCATCTCCAGGTGCAGCGCGGAGCAGAACTCCGTGCAGTACATGGCGAATGCGCCTGATTCGTCAGCTTCGAACTCGAGCTTCACGTACTCGCCGGCATCAAGGCTGATGTTGACGTTGTGTCGCGGAATTGCGAAACCGTGGGTCGCATCGGGAGTCGTCTCGATGTTTGTGAGGTGCATCACGACCTTGTCGCCCTTGTTCACCTTAATGATGTCGGGCTTGAACCGGCTGCGGGTGATGCTCATCTTGACCGTGACGGTGCTACCAGACCTCGTCACGCCCTCATCGCCATCTTTGACAGCGTTCGGAGACGGTTGCATCGTCGTGGCGTCGGTTCCCGGAGGGTATACCTCCCAGGACTTGATCTTGTCGGCCCTAATCGCCTGGACGTAGTGCGGCTCACCCATGCCAATGGGCATGTCGGTGATGATGTCCATCTTCTCGCCGGTGAGGTCAACGAGCTGGAAGTTCTGGGGCTTGAGCGTGCCGACCGCCGGGAACCGATCGATCGACCACGTGTTGAGCGCGACGAGGTACTTCCCTTCC
>CAZDOK010000028.1:18046-25590 GCA_964507025.1 uncultured Anaerolineaceae bacterium | reverse complement strand
ACGCTAATGCACGTGGTTGATCCCTTCGAACACATCCTCGCCGCCAACGCGCTCGACCTCCAGGCCGCGCGCGAGGCCGGACTCGATGACTACTTCATCGAGCGGCTGACGCTCACGCCCGACCGCCTGCGCGGCATCGCCACCGACACGCGCGGGGTGATGCGGCTCGAAGACCCGGTGGGCGAGGTGTTCGATTCGCGCACGCTGCCGAACGGCATGCTCATCGGGCGGCGGCGGGTGCCCCTCGGCGTGATCGCCTGCATCTACGAGTCGCGTCCGAACGTGACGGTCGACATCGCCGTGCTGGCGATGAAGAGCGGCAACGCGGCCATTCTCCGGGGCGGCAAAGAGGCGCGGAACAGCAACGCCGCCCTCGGCCAGCTCATCCAGCGGGCGCTCGAAGGCACGGACGTGCCGGCGG
Source organism: uncultured Anaerolineaceae bacterium (assembly GCA_964507025.1). Lineage (GTDB taxonomy): Bacteria > Chloroflexota > Dehalococcoidia > Tepidiformales > Tepidiformaceae > Amarobacter. The sequence goes on along the minus strand of CAZDOK010000028.1, from coordinate 25,169 downwards.
GGGCGGTGCAGGTGGTGAGCGACCCGGACCGGGCGCACGTCGACGAGCTGCTGGAGATGAACGACCTGGTCGACCTGATCGTGCCGCGCGGCGGGGCGCAACTGATCGACTACGTGCGCCGCAAGGCGACCATGCCGGTGGTCGCGCACGGCGACGCGGTCGTCCAGATTTATGTCGACTCTGACCTCGACATGGAGATGGCGCTGAACGTGGTCGACAACGCGAAGACGCGGCGCTACAGCATCTGCAACGCGGTGGACACGCTGCTGGTGCACGAAGCGATCGCGCCGCGGTTCCTGGGCAGGCTTGCCGGGCTGTGGGGTGCGAAGGTGACGTTCATTGGCGACGAGCGGGCCTGCGGGATCCTCGCCGGGAGCGGCGCGCCGGTGGAACCAGCGACGGAGGAGACCTGGCGGACCGAGCACCTTGCGCTGCGCGTGGGGGTGCGGGTGGTCGATTCAATGGCCGAGGCGATGGCGCACATCGAGCAGTACGGGAGCCACCACAGCGACGCGATCCTGACGGAGAACTACAGCAACGCGATGGAGTTCCTGGACGAGGTCGATTCGGCGGCGGTGTACGTGAACGCGAGCACGCAGTTCACCGATGGCGCGCAGTTCGGGCTCGGCGCGGAAGTCGGGATTTCGACGCAGAAGATGCACGCGCGTGGGCCGATGGGGCTGCGCGAACTCACCAGTTACAAATGGACCATCATTGGGAGAGGACAGGTACGGCCGCTGTGATTTCGTTTGAACGGGAATGCCGCACACCCCATTCCGAGTCGTACACCGTGTTCGAAGACGGCGGGCTCGTGGGGCGGATCGACCTGCACTACCAGGCATCGAACGTGTACGCGACGCTCTGCACGACGGCCGACGCGAACGAAGAGCGCATCCAGCAGCTGATCGACGCGGCGGACGAGCAGCTGGTGATGACGGCGGACCCGTATCGCGAGGACTTCATCGTGAGCGTGTGGAAGGGTTCGCCGGCGGGCGTGTACAGCGACGACACGGATGAGGACGACGAGGACGAGGACACGTTCCGGCTGAACTAGGCTGGTGGGCGGATTGACCGCCCGGAGGCCGCCCCTCTATCCTCGCCAAGCCTAGCCAACACGCCTCCCATGACAGTCGACCCCTCGCCTAAGCGGCGGCCATTGACGAAGATAGACGTACAGGGATAGGAGGGCTCCAGACGTGACGAACGAGCGACAAAATGCTCAGAAGTCCATGCTCGAAGAGGCCATGGGCCGGCCCGGTGTAGCCGAAATCGTCCGGGCGTTCGAGAACATCAAGGAGACACGAAGCATCCGCGTCGAGGAGCCTCGTGCCAAGTTTGCCGCGGGCGGGAACGGCTCGGATGCCTGGCTGGGGTGAGATCTTAGCTGAGCTTCAGGCAACGGCTCAGCAAAACAACAATCGCCCTGACTTCGACCTGATCCGGCGCAAGTACGTCGCTGCCCTGCATCAGAAGACTCAGCGACCGGTCATCCTCTACTACACAGACTGGCTGAGCGGCCGAGGAGGTTCGGACACAACCATCAGCCTTCTGGATATGCAGGGGATGATGGAAGTCTGCCGGGGCCTCAACGGCCCAGCGCTAGACATCTTGTTGCACAGCCCAGGGGGTAGCCCGGAGGCTGCGGCAAGCATCGTCAAGTACCTGCGAACCAAGTTCACCGACATTCGAGTGTTTGTTCCGCTGGCTGCAATGTCGGCGGCGACCATGTGGGCGTTGTCAGCAGATCGCATCGTGATGGGCAAACACTCTCAGCTGGGTCCAATTGATCCGCAGATCGTCAACCCGCAGGGCCAGTTCCCTGCGCGCGCAATTATCCGTCAGTTTGACCAGGCCCGTCGCGAGTGTGCCGAAGACCCGTCTCGACTCAACGCATGGTTCCCGATTCTTCAGCAGTACGGTCCTGCGTTGCTCCAGATCTGCGAAGGCTCCGAAGCCCTCGCCCGACAGCTCGTCAGGACCTGGCTTGGAGACTACATGCTGCGCAATGAGCCCAGCCGGAAGCGCAAGGCTTCAAGCATCGCGCGTTTCTTCTCCAACTATGGTGCCAACAACTCGCACAGCCTCGGAATCGACCGCGAACTGGCTAGACGTCGGGGCGTGGTCATTGACGACCTCGAGGCCGAGCAGGCCTTGCAGGACGCAGTGCTAAGCGTCCACCACGCATCGTTGCTCACACTCGAGGGGCCCGCGGTCAAGCTCATCGAGAATCACCTGGGCAGGACATTCGCCCAAGTCCGCCAGACGGTTTCTGTGCAGGCGGTCCCATTCGTGCAGCCGCCGACCTCTCAGCCACCAACAAAACCCACGACTTGATCTCGCTACGCCGCCCTTTGTCTGTCGTCCTTTCAGGGTGCTGCGCGGGGTGGTGTTTGCGAGACAACGCGCAGCTCGCCGGGCGCGGGTGGGTGGGCCGAGGCGGGGACTCCTCCCTCCTCCCTCCTCCCTCCTCCCTCCTCCCTCCTCCCGGGTGCCCGTAGGCCGGGGCGCTTGGTACAATCGCGGGTGGAGAGGTGTCCGAGTGGTTGATGGTGCCGCTCTCGAAAAGCGGTGTGGCGCAAGTCACCGGGAGTTCGAATCTCCCCCTCTCCGCCAGCAGGAGCTGTAGCCGCGCATAGCGGCAGAAATGGGAAGGCCCGCCGGATTCGGCGGGCCTTCGGGTTGTGCGGCCTGGAGTGCGGTCATGCGGAGCGATGCACGAGGACGGAATCGAGCCAGACGACCTTGCCTTCGCGGCGCTGGATGAAGAAGCGTTCGATGCGGTTGCGGGGGGCCAGGCTCGCGGCCAGGCGGGCGGCGGCCGCTTCGCGGGCGAGCTCGATGCCGCGCTGCTTGTGGACGATTGATACGACTTCGGGGTGCCAGATGTAGCTCATTGGTGTGGGTTCTCCTCCCTGGTGATGGCCCCTGCGGGCCTCTGTTTGTATTGAAGCAACTCCCGGGGGCGGCAACCCCCTGCGCGGGGATGACGGGCGGTCCCCCATTGGGAGGAGTCTGTGCAATTTGTCACAGATGGTCGGGGGTGGGCGGCACGGGGCGGATGAGTGGGGAAGGACGAGGGAAGAAGTGCGAGGTGCGGCCGGCCCGTTGGAACGTGGGTGTGGTTTAGGTGGGTGAATCGTGAATCGGCAATGGGGTGGCGGGTACGGGAGTGCTGGGCGAAGCGAGACGACCGAGGCCCGCCGGGTGGCGGGCCTCAGTCGCGGGAACCACTTGCGAAGCCGCGGGTTAGCGCGGTTCGGGCGAGGCGGGGCGGACCGGCGCGGTGTTCGCCGCGGGCCGGGAGGTCTTGCGGGTGGCGCCGGCGCGGAAGGCGCCTAGGATGCGGCTGCCGAACGATGGCGTTGCGATGGCATCGAGGCCGAGTTGCTTGCGGCGGGCTGCCTTGCGGGCGAGCTGCTCCTGGCGGAGTTGATGGATGAGGTGGTGGCTGTGGGGGTCGAAGAGCGTCATGGTGGTGCACCTCGTTGCCAGGATTCCCTTTCGGGTAGGCATATTGGAACATAGCCAAGTACCTAAGTCAATAGCCATCTAGCTAAGATCTGTGAACTTCTCCACGCATCCCAGGTACGGCGCTAGCGCGAACTGGTGGGGGATTCGGCCGGGCGATAGCTGCGCCGCAACGTCTCTTCGAGCGCTCCCTGCACGAATTCGCGCAACGTCTCTTCCGAGGCGCGATACGAGACCTGGTTGCCTTCGCGCTCGGAGGTGACCAGCCCGGCCTCGCGGAGCATCTTCATGTGCACGCTGACCGTGGGCTGGGAGAGCCCGAAGAGGCTGGCGAGTTCGGTGACGGTGGTGGCGGAGTGGTATCCGGGGTTGATGAGCTCGGCCAGGATGGCCAGGCGGGTGGGGTCGGAGAGCACCTTGAAGCGGCCTGCGGCCTGTTCGGCGCGTTCGCGGCGGCGCGCGAGCTTTTCGCCAACGCCCGAGCCAACGCCGACGAACACGAGGCCCGGCAGCGCCCAGTAGAGCTGGCCTTCGCCGCCAAGGCCCAGGGCCACCAGGTAGAGCTCGCCGCGATCGCGGGCGCCAGTGATCTGCGGCTGGAACGCATCCTTATGGACGAAGCTGTTGCCGGGCACCAGGCGGCGGAGGTCGGATTCGGTCCGGAGGCGCGCCTGAAGGTCGGCCGCGGTTGCCCCGGATTCGCGGCGGCCCTGCCGTTCCCAATAGGGGACCATCGCCGCCCAGAGCTGCTGGAGGAGGTCCAGGTAGCGTGTGCGCGCGGCGGAATCGTGGCGAAGGAGGGCGATGCGCCGGTCGACAAGGGCCCGGACTGCTGGAGGTTCGCTGGCCAGGGGCGGGGTCTCGAACGGTTCGGCGAGGGATTCGACGGCGCGGCTGAGGGCGGGGCCGGGGTCGGGTTCGAAGAAGACGCCGGCGCGCCATGCGCCCACGAGGAGCTCGCCCCATTCCCGGTAGGGCTCGCCGCCGGCCAGGGTGCCGAGGCCAGCCCGCGGCCAGAAGTCCATCGCGTCCTCGACGAGCGGCCGGTTGGCGGCTTCGAATTCGGCGATCCACGGGGGCACCCAGCGGTCGGGCTGGTTGCAGTGGCGGCTGAGGAGGTAGAGCGCGAAGTTGAGGTCGATAAGGGGGGAGACGACGACATGGATGCCGGGCGCGGAGGCTTCGGGGCCGATCTCTGAAGGCATTACCCTTTGACTATATACCTAAGGTGGATGGCGACCAAGTAGCCGGATTGGTAGCGGAGGAGGGGGAGGCGAAACGCGTTCGCAATGTAATGGAGGAGGACCACTCGCATAGGAGTTGTCCCGCATGTCCGCGCTTCGAGTTTGTATCGAGGATAGACGCGAGCCTTTATGCGGGCGGGGCACCCGCTCACGGCACGAGGCAACACCCAGAAGGCAGGTTCCACTTCTCACCATGCGCATCAGACTTCGAGAGAAACTCCTCGCCGGGTTCGGCGCGGTCATCGTGTTGCTTGCGGTGGTCGCGGTGCTCGGCATCATGCAGCTGCAAAGCGCATCGAACCGCACGGAAGCGCTGTACCGCGAAAACGTCCTTGGCGTGCAGTACGCGCTCGGAACGAACGCGAACATGATCGCCAGCGCGCGCGAGGAAAAGCGCGCCTTCCTCCAGGCGGACGCCTCGAAGCGGGCGCCGCTCATCGAGTCGGCCCGCGCCGAGATGGCGAAGGCCCAGGAGTACGCCCTGCTCTACCACGACACGTTCGCGAGCGAGGCCGACGCCGAGCAGTGGGCGCCGGTTGAGGACCAGGTGAACGCCGTGGTCGCGGCTCGCGAAGATGTCCTGAAGCTGTTGGAACAGGGCAAGGACACGGAGGCCGCGGCAGCCGCCGCCGCCATGAACGAGATGATCTCGGCGATGAACAAGTCCCTCGATGACGCCGGCCAGTTCAACGCCGACCTTGCAGCGTCTTCGAAGGACGCCGCGGCCAGCGCGGCTTCGAGCTCGCGCACCATGATGATCAGCATCTCGGTCGTTGCCGCGCTCGTCGGTTTCGGCATCGCGTTCTGGCTTGCCCGGGCCATCTCCGGCGCCGCCAGCCAGGCCGCCGCCGCCGCCGATTCGATCTCTCGCGGCGACGTGAACGTCACCGTGAACGTGAAATCCAAGGACGAGATGGGCGACCTGGCGAACTCGTTCACGGAGATGACCGCCTACCTGACGGAGATGGTCTCCGCCGCCGAGGCCGTCTCGAACGGCGACCTGACGGCAACGGTCCGCCCGCGCGGTGAGTCCGACGCGCTGGGTAACGCGCTTTCGCGGATGGTCACGAACCTGCGCCAGCTTATCGGCCAGGTGAAGGAGAACTCCGACAGCATCCTGAACGCGGCGGTCCAGCTCGGCGAATCGAGCGACCAGATGGCGGCCGCCACCGGCCAGATCGCGACGGCGATCAACGAAGTGACGCGCTCGGCGGTCTCGCTGAGCGGGCTTTCGCAGGATTCGGCGCGGGAGATCGAGCGGGTGGCCTCGGGCTCGGAGCAGGTTGCCGCCGGCGCGGCCACATCCGCCGATTCGGCCGCACAGTCGCGGCAGGAAGCGGTCGAGATGGGCGAGCGCATCCAGGTAGTGGCGACAGCCTCGAAGGAAGTGGCCCAGGCGGCCGAGGAATCGCGCAGCGCGGCCCAGCAGGGCCAGCAGGCGGTCGGCCAGGCCGTGACCTCGATGGAATCGATCGCGATGGCGGTCCAGCGGGCCTCGCGAACGGTGGACCAGCTGGGGGAATACGGCCAGCAGATCGGCGACATCGTGAAGGCGATCGACGAGATCGCTGCCCAGACGAACCTCCTGGCCCTGAACGCGGCCATCGAGGCGGCCCGGGCGGGCGAGCAGGGTCGCGGCTTCGCGGTGGTGGCCGAGAACGTGCGGTCGCTGGCCGAGCGCTCGAGCGAATCGACCAAGGAGATTGCGGACCTGATTGCCAAGGTGCAGCAGGGCACCCAGGAAGCGGTCGAAGCGATGGCCGTTGGTGTGCGGGATGTCCAGGAGGGCCAGCGCATCACCGAGGAAGCGGGCAAGTCGCTCACCAGCATCATCGGGACCGTCGAGCTCTCGGCGACGCGGATGCAGGAGATTGCCCGCGACGTGCAGGGGCTGGCCTCGGGTGCTGAGCGGATCATCGCCTCGGCCGAAGGCATCGCCGACCTGGCGAAGGAATCGGCGGCGGGCGCCGGCGAGATGGCCGCGGGCACCACACGGGTGACCGAGGCGATCATCCAGGTCTCGGCGACGAGCGAAGAGACGAGCGCCTCGGCGGAAGAGGTCTCGGCATCGACCGAAGAGCTCTCGGCGCAATCCGAGGAGCTGGCGGCGACGGCGAACCAGATGCGGGAGATGGCGGAAGCCCTGCAGAAGGCCTCGGCCCAGTTCAAGCTGGCCTAGCGCCCAGCGCACGGCGGAAGTCCTGTCTGAAATGCACCGCCCGGGAGGGATTCCTTCCCGGGCGGTGTGTTGTTGTTTGGTGGGTGGGCGAGAGAGATGAGGCGCGAGGCTTGAGGCATGAGGCGGTTGGATCACGGGTGTGACTGCGAGCGGCGTTCGGGCGAGGGGCATTCGAGGCGCGGCATGACTGCCGCGCCTCGGATCGGTGGGGGTGGGCGATTGGGTTGCGGTT
>CAZDOK010000028.1:0-17946 GCA_964507025.1 uncultured Anaerolineaceae bacterium | reverse complement strand
GTTGGCCGGGAGAGCGTGTCCCTCCCTCACGGTCGGGGCTCGCCGGTTCGGGTGAAGGCGGGCGTGGGCGATTGGGTTGCGGTTGTTGGCCGGGAGAGCGTGTCCCTCCCTCACGGTCGGGGCTCGCCGGTTCGGGTGATGGGCGGGGGTGGGGCGCGGGCTGGGGAAATCGGCAATCGTGAATCGTGAATCGGCAATGGGCGGGGGGGGCGGCGGCGGCGGGTGGGGCGGGCGTGGGCCGTGGTGCTATTGCCCGATCGTGGCGCCCAGGAGGATGGCCTCGGCCGGCACCTTCATGGTATCGCCGCCGACACAGGGGCCGCCGATGGCGTGCAGTTCGGCCGTGCCGCCGTGGTAGAGTGCCGCCCACCCCTGGGCCGCATCGTCGTATGAGTAGTACTTGGCGCCAGGGTACCCCCAGCTGAAGCGCGGCTTCAGGGTCACGGGGATGGTGACCGATTCCCCCTCGCCAAGCGGCGGCAACGGGATGACCTTGCCCTCATACAGCCAGGCCCAGGGTTCGCCATCGAGCTCCTTCAGCCCGGCCGGGGTCGTGTTCGAAACCGTGGCGCCGGCGGTGATCTTGGCGCTGGTGCAGGCAGCCGCGCCAGGCTTGCGCGTTACGCGGAAGGTCATCGCGGGGGGCTGGTAGTCGCCCAGGGGATCGGGTTTGATCGGCACGCCATCGGCGATCCATGGCACCTGGGAGGCGAGGTTCTTCTGCATCTCCTTGATGCCGGCCTTAATCCCGTCCTTGATCTGCGCTTCGGTGGTCTTCTTGAACTGTTCGATGGCGAGGTCCTTCGCCGGGCCTTCGGCCATGTCCTGCAGCGCCTTGGGCACGCCGATCTGTTCGACGGCCGCGGCTGCCAGGTAGTCGATGCCCTGGTTCATCAGCTGGTCGAAGTTTGGCAGGCTCGGCGGGATGCCGAGTGCGGCGAGCCCGGCATCGAGCAGTGTGCCGATGCAGCTCTTATCGCAGAGCTCCGCGGGCACGAACTGCGCCACGAGGTTGACGACCTCGTCCTTCAGCTTCTGGTAGGTGTTCGCGACCCAGTTCACCGCATCGATGACGAAGTTGACCACCGATTCGAGGAAGCTCGGTTCCTTCGGTTTGGGCGGGCACAGCACCTGGCCCTGGTTGTAGGTGATCTCGGGGAACCCAAAACCCGGGGAGGCCTTGGTCGTCTCCGTGACCACGAAGCAGCCTTCGTGGCCGCCCTTCGGCGGGATCCAACCGTTGTAGCTGAGGATCTGGACCTCGTAGTTCGGCGGTTTTGGCTGTTGTGCCTTGCAGTAGGGGTCCTCGGGCGTCTTCGAACAGTCGATGATCTTGATGTTCTCCAGGTCGGGGCCGTCGTAGGGGCCCTGCCAGTGGAGGATGACCGTGTTGGAGACGGGCCCGAGCGGCGCCGCATCGAGCAGGGGTGTGGCCCGGAAGTAGAAGTCCCGCGGCGGGGTGAGCACGAAGGCGGCCGGCTGCGCCTGCGCGACGCTGACCACGCCGGGCGAGATGGCAACCGTGCCCTGCCCCTGGGGAGCGCCGGCCTTCTGCTGGACCACACCCTGGGCCACCTGGAAGAGCGCGATCGGTTCGAACAGCGAGCCCCCGGCCTGAGTGGCCCAGGCGACCTTCTGCTTCGAAGCGGGCGACGCGGGCATGAACGTCGCAAAGTCGACCGTCCAGGTACACGCGGTGCCGCTCGCGCATTCCGCCGTGCCGCCCGCAAGCATGCCCGCCGGGTTCGGATCGAGCGGGTCGAACGCACCCGAGAACGGCTGGAGCGAGACCTGCCAGGCGAGCCCGTTGAACGTAGCCGTCGATTGCAGCCGGAAGATCTGCTGGAGGGTGGCGATATCGGCCTTGAAGTGGCGGGTGGTGACCCAGGAGACGGTGTCGCCGCCGCCGGGCATGATGCCGCCGTGGCTCGATGCCATGAGCGTGCTCTTGCCGGCAGGCAGGAACAGCGAGGCGGAATCGGCCATCGCCGGGCCCCACAGCACCGGCTCCGCCTCCGACGGCGGGCAGGCGGGGTCCGCCACCTGCGCCTTGAGGTCGAAGAGCGTGCCCCCCGGGGCGCCCGGCGGCAGCGCGAACGTGAATAGCCCGGGCGAAGGTGCCTGCACCGCCGGGAGGCTGACATCGAGGAACGCGGGGGGCGGCGCCGCGCCCCCGGCGTAGGTCATCCTCAGGGTGACCGCGCTGGCGGGCGGCGCGCAGCCCAGCACCCGGACCGTGGCCGTGCCGGGTTGCGCTGCCGGGGTGGGTGTGGGGGTTGGCGTGGTGGTCGCGGCGGGCCCGGGTGGAGTTGCCGTTGCGGTTGGCGCGCTGGGACGGGTGTTCGTCGCCGTTGGCGTCACCGTCGCGGTCGGCGTCGCGGTCGGCCTTGGTGTCGCCGTGCTGGTGCTGGTTGATGTTGGCGTCGGGGTGAAGGTCGGCGTCGGGAAGGGCGTCGGCGTGGGCATGGGCGTTGGGGTATCGGTCGGGCGCGGGATGGGCGTGGGGTCATCGAAGCGGAAGTTGGCGCGGGCGCTCGATGAGCCCGCCCGGCACACGGCGTCGACGTTGATCGTCACCAGCTGGCCTGGCGAGCCGGTGACCGTGAAGGACCCGCTGAGGTTGCCGCCGGCGGTCGACCCCGAACCAGAGACCTGACCGGGCGGCACCGAGGTCACGGTCACGATGCCGCCCCCACACCAGCCGCTGCCGGAGAGCGAACCGCTCACCGAGGGAGCCGGCCCGCTTGCGGGGTTCAGCACCAGTGTCGGGGTGACCTGGGCGCGCGCGATCGATGGCCGGCCCATGTGCGGGGGGAACGCAGCGGCGAGCACCGCGGCGACCACCAGGAGGCTGACGAACTTCGCCCCGCGTCTCATTGCGCATCTCCCCCACCGGCAGCCCGCGCGATGGCCGCGAGCTCACCGTCGTCCGGGCCATCGCCCGCGGCGGAGATGGTGAGGACGACGAGCTGCTCGCCCTGGCCCCACCACGCGAGCGCCTGGGTGACCGTGCCTCCCCCGGAGGCGGCGCTGGCCGTGTAGCGCAGCACGCGCGAGACGCCAGCGACCGGCACCGCGAGGGGCGGCCCGTCCGCAACCTCCGCCTTGATGCCATCGCGGGCGGCCGCCGCCAGCACGCAGCCAGGCAGGGCCTCGCCGCCAAGCGCGTCCTTCGCGGCCGCGAGAATTCCCGCGACATGGGCCGGGGCCGAGAACGTGGCCGAGAGCCGCGTGACCCGCACGAGGCCGCCATGAGCCAGGGGACGTTCGAACTGGAGGGTCGTGCCGCTTCGGAAGCCCGGTTCGTTCGCGAAGAGCGCGAGCTCGAATGCCTGGATCGGCACACACGCAGGGAGGGCGGGGGTCAAGGCGTAGAGGGGATCGGTGGAATCGCGCAGGGCGACGAGCTCGTGCTCGGTCGCAATCCAGCCCTCGCCGGGAAGCCGGATCGAGGTGAGGGCCGCCGGAGCCGGGGTGGGCGAGGGAGCGGCTTCCGGGTTCGCGGGGGGACTATCGCCGCCACCGCTGAGCGCCAGGTAGACGGCCGCGAACGAGGCCACAGCGGCGACAAGCGCCGTGGCACCGATCCAGCGGACTCGCCCCCGCGGAAGTCGCATTGGGGTCACCCCGCGCGGCAGGCCTGCGGGCTTCGGGGCAGGGGCACCGTGACTCGAAGCTCAACCTGTGGCGTACCCCGGACTCTAACACCGGCGTCAAGGTGACATGGGTGGCATGCAACATGAGGCAGGCCCCGCCGTGGGCGGGGCCTCTGGAGTTGGGCGAAAAGGCCGTGCGGGGGCTAGCTGCGGCGGACCGCCGCCCAGCCCATGCCGGCGAAGCCGAGGATCGCCAGCGAGGCGAGGCTCGCGATCCAGAGCGGGCTGAAGCCGTAGTCCGTCCCCGCCGTGTTACCCAGGCTGGGCACGCGCGGCGTCGGGGTGGGCGCAACCGGCGTGGGCGTCGCCGAGACTACCGTGAGGTCGACCTGGTTCAGCTCCCAGTTACGCCAGGGGGCTGTCTGCGCGGCCAGCCGCCCGCCAACGTAGAACGAGACCACGGAGGCTTCGGTGCCGCAGTTCGGGGCCGTCGAGGGGTCGAGGGCGGGCGAGTCGACGGCGTAGCGCGCCTGGCCGCCGCTCATGAAGACGGTGGTCACGCCGCAGGTGCTGGCCCCGATGCGGACCTCGACGACGGTGCCGGCCGGGGCGGGCGCGCCATCGACGGTGACGCTGCCGACAAACCGGGAAGGTGGGTTGGGCGGCGATTGCGCCAGCGTGGCCGAGAAGCTGGCCAGTGCCAGCAGGAGGGCCGCGGCCAGCGCGATCCCGGGCCGGGCGATGGTCTGTGTTGCGCTCTTCATGAGTAGCTGTATCCCCTGCGTGCTAGTTGGCGAGAACGGTCCAGGTGGCACCGCTCGAATTGTTGATGGCGAACCAGTAGGCATCGCCCTTGGTGAAGGTCGTGAAGTCGTTCGCACCCGGCACGTTGGCGCTCCCGGGGAAGTAGCCTTCGAACCGCTGCTGCGCGTTATTGTACTTGAAGATGGCGGTGACGATTCCCGAGACGTCGTTGGTCGCGGGGTTTTGTGGCGTTTCCTGCCCGGCAAGCGTCGAGGCGATGTTCGCGCCGTTCGCGCCGGTCCACACAAGCAGCGTCCAGCGGAAGTAGAGCGTGAAGGTCGTGGTCGCGGTTCCGTAGGTGTAGTCATCGGCGGCCGTATTGGGGCTCGTACCCACCGGGGTGACCACGCGGATATCGACCGTACCCGTGCCGGCCGGCGCAACGACCGTCAGGGTCGTGTCGTTGGTCACGGTCGGCGTGAGCGTGGTGGAGCCGAACGTGACCGAGGTGGCGCCGGTGAAGCCGGTGCCGGTGATCGTCACGGTTGTGCCGCCGGCAGCGGGGCCGGTCGTCGGGCTGATCGAGGTGATGATCGGGCCGCCACCATAGACGAAGTCATCGGCGGCCGTGTTCGCGCTGGTGCCGCTCGGGGTCACCACGAGCACGTCGACGGTGCCGGCCGCGTGGGCGGGCGAGGTCGCGCTGATGGTGGTGTCGTTCGTGACGGTGTACGTGGTTGCGGCGGTGCCGCCGAAGGTGACGGAAGTGGCGCCGGTGAAGCCCGACCCGGTGATGGTCACCGCGGTGCCGCCGCCGATGGGGCCGGCCTTCGGGCTCACGGCGGTCACCGTCGGCCCGCCGGTGTAGATGAAGTTGTCGGCAGCGGTATTGGCGCTGGTCCCAACTGGCGTGGTCACCAGCACGTCGACGGTGCCGACAGCATGCACGGGGGAGGTCGCGGTGATGGTGGTGGCGTTGACGACGGTGAAGGTCGTCGCCGCGGTCCCGCCGAAAGTAACCGCCGTCGCACCAAGGAGGTTCGTGCCGGTGATGGTGACCACGGTGCCGCCGGCAGCGGGGCCCGTGGTGGGGCTGATGGCCGTGACCGCGGGAAGCTCCTGGTAGGTGTAGTTATCGGCGGCGGTGTTGGTGCTCGTCCCGAGCCCGGTCGTCACGAGCACGTCTACCTGGCCGGCGGCATGCGCGGGGGCGGTCACGGTGAGCGTGGTGTCGTTGACCAGTGTGAATGCGACCGAGGTGCCGCCGAAGTTCACGGAGACGGTGCCAGTGAAGCTGAGGCCAGTGATGGTGACGGTGTTCCCGCGTCGTGAACGACACGACCATCACGGTGACTGCGCCCGCCCACGCCGCTGGCAAGGTCGATGTCACCGTCTCCCACCCCACGAACGGCACGAGCCGATCGAGGGGCCGCTGGTAGGCGAAAGGCTCGTGACCACCGGGACATCGAGGTAGAGGTAGTCATCGGCGATGGTGTTGAGGCTGGCGGCAATACCGTCACCCTCACCGGCCTCGGCTTCACCGGCGCGAACTCCGTCAACTTCGGCGGCACCATCCTCGCGCCCACCGGCCCGGAGGTCGGGCTCAGGCCCGAGACGGTGGGGGCCTGGATGTAGGTGAAGTCATCGGCGGCGGTGTTGGTGCTGGAGCCTTCACCCGGGGTAGTCACGATGACGTCGACCGTTCCGGCGGTATGCGGCGGCATGGAGATGATGGTGAGCTGGGTCGCGCCGCCGAAGGTCACGTTCACGGCCGTTCCGCCGACGGTGACGGTCGAACCGGCGGTGAAGCCCGTGCCGGTGATGACGACCGAGTAGCCGCCGGAGGTGGAGCCACTGCTGGGCGAGAGCCCGGTGACCGTTGGCGCCGCCGCCAGGGCGGGCGTGGCGCGGACCGCGCCGGTGACGATCAGCGCGGCCAGCAGGGCGACGACTCCGATGCGGGGAATCGCCCGGGCGTTGAAGGATGTGCCGTGGTTCATGGCGAGATTCACGCTCCTCTTCTCCGGCGCACGCCGGTAGTGGCCAGCCTGGGCCGCCGGCCGCACCTACACTCTGGCGGGAGTGTGCACACAAAGTTGCAACCGAATGGCAACGGAGTGTAACAACAGTGTGAAATTTTGCCGGGGTCAGGCGTGGGGAAGGAAGAAGGACGAAGTGCGAAGGGGTTGGCGTACGGGCGAGGCGGAGATCCGAGGCGGGTCAGTCATGACCGGCTGCGGTGTGAGTGGCTCGAACGTCGCAGCGCGCCATGACTGCCGCGCCCTCGGATGGGTGGGGTAGCCGATTGGGTTGCGCATGTTGGCCGCGGAGTGCGTGTCCCTCCCTCACGGTCGGGGCTCGCCGGGTCCCGTGGTAGCGCGGTGCACGCAATGCGCGCCACGGCGGGCGGGGAGGGTGGGCCTAGCGCGCCATGCCGTGGTATTCGGGGTTGGGCATCACGCCCGCGCCGCTCATCACGCGGTTCGTGTAGTTGAACATCGCGGTCACCTCGATGATGTCCCACGTGTCTTCGTCGCTGAAGCCCACGGCGCGGAGCTCGTCGATGTCCTCCTCGCTGACGGTCACCGGGTCGAGCGTGAGCTTCACGGCGAAGTCGAGCATGGCCATCTGCTTCTCCGACAGGCCAGCGCGCCGGTAGTCGAGGGTGATGCGGTCGCCTTTCACCGGGTCCTTGAGCAGCGCGCGGACGGCGAAACCGTGGCTGGTGAGGCAGTAGAGGCACTGGTTCTGCATGGAGACGACGACGGAGATCATCTCGCGTTCTGCCTTGCCCAGGCCGGGAGATGGCTGCATCAGGTCGTCGAAGTGGGCCCACCACTTGCTCATGCGCGTCTCGCGCCAGGCGAACGCCCGGAAGACGTTGGGCACGAAGCCGAGCTTTTCCTCGATCTGGGTGAAGAGGGCCTTCGTCTCGTCCGAAAGCGAGTCGCGGTCGGCGATGGGGAACCAGGAAATGCGGTCGGTCATGCGCGCAGCGTCTCGCCTCGGGGGCCGGCGGTCAATCAGTTCACGTTCGGGTCTTCGGGCGCCCAGGCGAACATCGCCAGCTTGCCGGGCTGGCGCCGGAGCACCGTTCGCCAGAGGAGCTGAGGCTCGTTCGAGTAGAGGTCGTCCTCGAGGGGGTCGACCACGAACCAGGCTTCCTGTTCGAGCTCGCCTTCGAGCTGGCCGCCCGACCAGCCCGAATAGCCGGCGAAGAGGCGCACGGCCTCGAGCTGCGGCGCGAGCTCTTCGAGGGGCAGAGAGAGGTCGAGGAGGGCGCTCCGGCCGGTGACGGCGTTGGGCAGCCCGGGCGCGAGCGGCTGCGTGTAGCGGCCGAGCACCAGCGCGGCAGTGGTTTCGACCGGGCCGCCATGGAAGACCACGCCCGGCCCGGCGGCGAGGCTGCCCCACTCGGGCAGGTGGAACTCCACCGGTTCGAGTTCGAGCGGCCGGTTGAGCACCAGCCCGAGCGCTCCCTCTTCGTCGTGTTTGCAGACCAGCACCACGGTGCGGAAGAAGTTCGGGTCGGTGAGCGAAAGGCTGGCGACGAGGAGCTTGCCGGCGAGCGAGTCGGTCATGGAGCGATCATGGCAGAACGGCCGCCAGCCGCCAGCGGCAGGGCCCCGGGGGTCGACTCCAATCCGTTGGGCGTATACTCGACACTCGGAAATGGAGGTAGCCATGCATGTTCTCGTGACCGGCGGGACGGGGTTCGTCGGCGCCCACACGGTGAAGGCGCTGGTCGAAGCGGGACACACGGTCCGCCTGCTTGTCCGCGACCCTGCCCGCATCGAACCTGCCCTTGGCCCACTGGGGTTGGCCGGCCTGGAGCACGTGACCGGCGACGTCACGGATCCCGGGGCGGTGGGCCGCGCGATGGAAGGCTGCGAGGCCGTGGTGCACTGTGCCAGCGTGTACTCGAACGACCCCCGCCGAGGCCGGGAGATCGCGGCCACCAACCTGGCCGGGGCGCGGACGGTGCTCGGCCTGGCCGCCGAGCGGAATCTCGACCCCATCGTCCACGTGTCGAGCATCGTGGCGTTGCTCCCGGCGGCGGGCGGCGTCGTCCACGAGGACGGGCCGGTGGGCTCCGGGGCCCCTCCCTACGCGACATCGAAGCAGGAGCAGGAGCGTTACGCGCGGGCGCTCCAGGACGAGGGGGCCCCGGTCGTCATCACCTATCCGGGAAGCGTGTGGGGCCCCCACGATCCGTACGACGGCGAGAGCACCATGGTGGCCCGGAACTTCAAGCGCGGGCTGGTGCCGTTTGTGCCGGCGGGCCGTCTTCCCGTGGTCGACGTGCGCGACGTGGCGGCGGCCCACGCGCGGATCATCGAGCCGGGGCGGGGCCCGCGGCGCTACGTGCTTGGCGGCGAGGCGGCGGCGCTGAGCCGGCTCGTGCAGGGCGTGTGCCGTGAAGCGGGCGTGCGCAGACCCCGCATCCCCATCCCCCGGGCGGCGGCCTACCTCGGCGGGCGGGCTTCGGCACCGCTGCAGCGCGTCATGCCGTTCAGGCTCCCGATCGATCCGAGCAGTACCTGGGTGGTGAAGTGCAACGCCGTGGCCGATAACTCGCGCGCCGAGCGGGAACTGGGCATCACGTTCCGGCCGCTGGAAGAGACGCTGCGCGACCAGGTGGCGTGGCAGAAGGCCGCGGGGCGGTTGTAGCTCAGGCTGTTGCGGGCACTGGCGGCTCGATGCCGAGCACGCCGCTCCCGGCGAGCGCGCGGATCTCCTCATCGCTCAGCCCGAGCTCGCGAGCGAGCACGGCGGCCGTGTGTTCGCCCAGCAGGGGCGCACGCGTGAGCTCGGCCTGCGGTTCGCCCAGGTGGATCGGCGGCGCGAGGAGTTGGAACTCGCCGACCACCGGGTGCTCGAGTGTGCGGACCATGTTCCGCGCGTTCAGGTGCGGGTCGTTGAAGATGTCGTCGGTATCGAAGACAGCGCTACAGGGAACGCCGGCGGCCGCCAGGTGGTCCATGGCTTCCCACTTGGTCCGCTGGCGCGTCCAGCCGGCGATGATCTCCCAGAGCTCATCGCCGTGCTGGTGACGGTCGCGCACGGTGGCGAAGCGAGGGTCCAGGCCGAGTTCTGGCATGTCGAGCGCGGCCACGAGGGAATCCCACATCCGCGAGGTCACGATCATGATGTAGAGGTAGTCGTTCGGGCCGCCGGGGGCGCAGGGGTAGAGGTCGGTCGGCACGACAGTGCGGTTACCGCGGCGGGCGATCGGGCTGCCGCGGCATTCGCGTTGGGACATGGGTTCGCGCATGAAGTTGGCGATGATCTCCTGCATGGCGATCTCGACGACCTGGCCGCGGCCGGTACGCAACCGCTGGATGTAGGCGCCAAGGATGCCGAGGGCGGCGTGGACGCCGGAGCCGGTATCGCCAAAGGTGGCCCCGGGACGCATGGGCGGGCCATCGGGCGGGCCGGTGACGCTGAAGGCGCCGCCGGCGGCCTGCGCGATCATGTCGAAGCACTTGTACTCGCTCCGCGGGCCGCTCGTGCCAAAGCCCTTGATCGTCGCGTAGATGATCGCGGGGTTGATGGTGCTCAGCACGTCGTAGCCGATACCGAGCTTCTCCATGGTGCCGAGGGTGAAGTTCTCCACGACGACATCGAAGCGGGGCACGAGCTTGAGGAAGAGGTCGCGGCCATCGGGCGTGTCGAGGGCGATGGCGACGCTCTGCTTGTTGTTGTTGAAGGAGAGGAAGTAGTAGGAATCGCGGCCGCCACCGGCGACGTTACGGCCGGGGTCGCCGACGCCTGGACGTTCGACCTTCACGACATCGGCGCCGAACCAGGCGAGGTACTGGGTGCAGGTGGTGCCGGCCTCGTATTGGGTAAGGTCGAGCACTTTGACGCCATCCAGTGCGGGCATGAGTTTTCCCCCCGAACCGTGTTGGCGGGGAGTGTACGGAAACGCGGCGCGGCCGTCAGCCGTTGGTGTGGCGGGAGAGGGGGAATCGGGAATCGGCGATGGGTGGGGGTGGGCGGCGCGGGGCGGCATGACTGGCGCGCCTGGGATGGGTGGGGGTGGGCGATGGGGTTGCGATTGTTGGCCGGGAGTGCGGGACCCTCCCTCACGGTCGGGGCTCGCCGATTCGGTGGGAGCGCGGCGGATGGGGTGGACAACGCGAACGGGGGCCAGTCGGCCCCCGTCCGTGATACTGCCGGTGGTCCCGGGACTTAGATGCGCTCGATGATGGTGCTGATGCCCATGCCGGCGCCGATGCACTGCGTGGCGAGGCCATAGCGGCCACCGCTGCGGCGCAGCTCATGGGCAACGGCGAGCACCAGGCGGGCTCCGGTTGCGCCGAGCGGGTGGCCGATGGCGATCGAGCCACCGTTCACGTTCACGCGGTCCATCGGGATGCCGAGCTCCTTGCACGACGGGATGACCTGGGCCGCGAAGGCCTCGTTGAACTCGACGCGGTCGATCTTGTCGGCGGTGATGCCGGCATGGCGGAGGGCCTTGCGGGTGGAGGGGATGGGGCCGAGGCCCATGACCTGCGGCTTCACGCCGGCGATACCATAGCCGGCGATGCGCGCCAGCGGTTCGAGGCCAAGCTCGAGCGCCTTCTTCTCGCTCATGAGCAGCGCGGCGCTGATGCCGTCGTTCGTCGGGCAGGAGTTGCCGGCCGTGATGCGCAGTTCGGAGCCGGTGGGGCTGACGATGCCCTTCACTGCCGGGAGCTGCGAAAGCGTCTCGATATTCGTGCCGGGGCGGATGCACTCATCGCGGTCGAACACGACGGTCTTGCCGCGCTCAGCCTCGACCCAGTTGCCTTCGGCATCGAAGACGGGCTCTTCGACTTCGAGCGGGATGATCTCGTCCTTGTAGATGCCCTTTTCGTAGGCGGCGACGGCCTTGCGGTGGCTTTCGACGGCGAACTGGTCCATCTCCTCGCGGCTCAGGTTGTAGACCTCGGCCACGTTCTGGGCCGTCTGGGTCATCGAGAGCACGGGGGAGTAGTCCAGGATCTCGTCCTGGAAGGGGACGCCGAAGTCGTCGAAGTGGTTCGGGGGGAGGTTGCGCTGCTCGGGGGTCTGTTCGAGGCGGCGCTTGTTGAACTCGGTGATGCGGGTGGTGGCGCGGGCGCCGCCGCCGCCACCGAGCTGGCGGCCCATGCGCTCGACGCCGATGGCGATGCCGCATTCGGTGGCACCGACCTGGATCGACTGGGCGACGCGATGGAGGGTTTCCATGCTGGAGCCGCACTGGCGGTTGCTGTCGAAGGCCGAGATTTCGGCCGGGAGCCCGGCGAGGCGGGCGATGGTGTCGGCGCCGATACCGGCGAGCTCGCCCGCGCCGCCGACGTTGCCCATGCCGATGTCCTCGACGAGCCAGGGCGAGACCCTGGCGTTGCGCTCCATGAGCGCGCGCACGACCTGGGCGCCAGCCTCATCGAGGCGCGTGGCAACCAGCTTGCCGCGTCCGCCACGCCCGAAGGCCGAACGGACACCATCCACGATCACGACGTTTTGCAGTTCCAAGAGGGGTTCCTTTGCGGTGTGCTGAGTCGGCGGAAGGATGCCCCCGGCTCGCAGTGGTTCGCATAATAGGACATCGGAGCGATGTTGTGGATTTGTTGTACGAAGTTCGTTCGCTACGCGCAGGGCAGGGTGGGCAACCACTCGGCTGATCGCCGGTTGGAGAGCCTGGCCCGGGCATGGGCGGCGGGGCGCGCGGTCGTCTGCCACGAAGGCTCGCTGCCCGCGCGGCGCACCCCGCCGATGCGGATCCCGCAGCGTTCGAAGACGGCGAAGACTGCAGTCAGGGGAGCGCGCGGTTCGAGATAGAGGCCCTCTGGCGTGCGGGCGGTGAGCCCGGCGAGCCCTTCGCGCTGGAGGTGGGCGCCAAACCCCTGGGGGATGGCGGCTGCCTGAACGATGTACCCGCGGGAGGCGATGCTGATGGGTGGGGTGGTCATGGCGGACTGCTCCGTGTTGCTCTTGCCTCCGATATGGCGCGAGCGCTGGCGGGGGTGACGGCCGTGCCGCGCGACAGGGTAAAGGAAGCGGTTAAGGGCCGCGCCTCCCCGGGGTGGAGCGGCGGGGGCAGCGCGGCATGCCTGGTGCGCCGCGTTGGGGGTTGGCCGCGAGAAGGCGTCCTGGCGGCTCCTGGAGGTGGACCGTCCGGCCGTCGCCGCGCCCGCGACGAGCGCCCAGGATACTGGTATCCCACAGGCGAAGGGGCGCCCCATGGACCACCAGGAGACACTGCTCGATCAACTCGGAGACCGGCTCGCGCAGTCGGAAGCGGCGGCACACGAGATCCAGGAGCGGCTGGGGGCCATCGAGGCACTCGTTGGGCGGGGGATGCACCCGGAACCACACGAAGAAGCGTTGACTGCCGCCGGGAGGCTGCTCGACCTCGCTCGCCGGATGGAACGGCTGGAGGCTGTTTTCGACGGACTGGAGCGGCGTATGGCCGTCCTGGAAGCGTTGGAGCGGCGCGGCCCGGAAGGGTAGCAGCCAGACGCCCGCAGGGCCTGGCCGAACAAGCGCACGACGGCGTTCGCGAGGACGCCGCGGGCGGTGGAGCTCGCCACTGGCCTATCGCTGCGAGAGAGCGAGCGCGTACAGGCCGGCAAGGGAGATGGCGAAGAGCCCTGTGAGCGAGAGTTTTTCGCGCAGGCCAAGGGGCAGGCGGAGTTCGGGCGTCAGGTCGCTGCTGGCGATGTAGATGAAGTTCCCGGCCGCGAAAGGGATGAGCAGGTCGATATCGAGTGCTCCCGAGGCGGCGTAGGCAAGCAGGGCCCCGACGAGGAAGGTCAGCCCCGAGAGCAAGTTGTAGACCAGCGCTTCCCGCGCGCCCCAGCCGCGACTCACGAGGATGCCGAAGTCGCCGAGCTCCTGGGGCACTTCGTGCGCTGCGGCGACGAACCACGTGACCACCCCGACCCGGGCGTCGGTGAGGAACGTGCCGGCAACGGCAACTCCACCAAGGAGGTTGTGCAAGCCGTCGGCCAGCAGGATCAGGTAACCGAGTTCCTCGTGCTCGACGATCACGCGGTGCGAGTGGTGCCAGTGCAAGAACTGTTCGAGCAGGAAGAACGTGACGAACCCGGCCGCCAGGGACCCGTACACGGACAATTCGTTGCCCACGTGGTCGACCGCCTCGGGCAGCATGTGGAAGAGCGCGCCCCCGAAGAGCGAACCGGCAGCGATCGCGACCAGCGGGTTGATCAGCCGATCGAGCCAGCGCGCCGGGAGGAGCGTCGTGATCGCGCCGCTGAGGGCGATCACCGACATGGCCAGGCCGCCCGCCACGATCCATGCAAGCGTCGTCATCCTGTATTCCAGCCCGTTCGTCGCGCTGAACGAGGCGTGCGGTATCCCTTCGCAGCCGCAAGGAGCTGCATGGCTTACGCGGCGCCCGGATTCACCATCGCCGCGATCGCAGCGACCGGGGCCAGCATCGCGATGAGCGCCTCGGAGTCGAGATGTTCGATGCGGCGCTCGATCTCGCGAAGCGATACGTGGTCGGGCTTTTCCTCCCCAACAAGTTCGCACGCGAGGGCATGGCTGCGGGCAAAGGCCAGCGCAAGTGACGCAAGTTCGCCGCGTGTGGAGGCCCTGAGTGCTGCCTCGGCGTTCAAGAGAAAGGGTGGCTCCATGGCATCCCTCGCCGGCACTTCTCCGAGCCGGATACGCCGGCATCCTACTACGACCCGGGGGAGCCTACGCTTCGAGCAGGCTCCGGAGCATCCAGGCCGTCTTTTCGTGGACCTGCAGGCGCTGGGTCAAGAGGTCGCAGGTGGGCTGGTCGTTGGCGGCCTCGGCGACCTTGAACACCTGGCGGGCGGTTCGGGCGACAGTCTCGTGGCCAGCGACCAGGAGCCGGACCATCTCCAGGGCGGCGGGCACCCCGTCGTCCTCCTTGATGGCGGAAAGGGCGGCGAACTGGCGGTAGGTGCCCGGCGCGGGGAAACCCAGTGCGCGGATGCGCTCGGCAATCTCATCGACGGCGAGTGCGAGCTCGTTGTAGTGCTGTTCGAACATCAGGTGGAGCGTCTGGAACATCGGCCCTGTGACGTTCCAGTGGAAGTTGTGGCTCTTGAGGTAGAGGGTGTAGGTATCGGCGAGGACCTTCGAAAGCCCACCGGCGATCTCTTCCCGCTCCTTC
The DNA here is from genome assembly GCA_964507025.1 of uncultured Anaerolineaceae bacterium. Classification (GTDB taxonomy): domain Bacteria; phylum Chloroflexota; class Dehalococcoidia; order Tepidiformales; family Tepidiformaceae; genus Amarobacter. The sequence continues at coordinate 3,468 of CAZDOK010000028.1, read as the reverse complement.
GCGTCGATCCCGATATCGATCTGCATGGACCGCCTCCAAACGAAGTTCATCGCAGCCTAGCAGACCGGCACCGGCGCATGCTGGCCCGCCCGGAGGCTCTTCCGTGCCCCATTTGGACGGTATTCCAATGAGCCCGGGGCCGCGGCGCCCGTGTAGACTGCGCGCGCGATGGCGGGCCAGATCGAATACGGGTTGGGCAAGGGGAAGGTGTTCCCCCACGAGAAGGCGGGGTCGCTGCTGAACCCGGTGCGGCGGCTCATCCAGTCGCCGGCGGCGGTCGTGCGCTGGATCGGCCTCGGCGGCACGGAGACGGTGCTCGAGCTCGGGTGCGGGCCAGGCTATTTCAGCATCGCGCTACGCGACGCCACGCCGCACGGGCAGCTGGTGTTGTTCGACCTGCAACCGGAGATGCTCGAGATGGCGTTGCGCCGGGTTGGGGACGGGGAGAACCTGCGGGCGGCCGCGGGGAACGCGATGGCGCTGCCGTTCGCGCCGGGGACGTTTGATGTGGTGTTCATTGCGGCGGTGCTCGGCGAGGTGCCGGACCGCCAGGCGTGCCTGGAGGAAGTGCGGCGCGTGCTGCGACCGGGCGGGAGGCTCGTGGTGAACGAGGTGCGGGGCGACCCGGACTACATCAAGGCGGGGGCGCTCGACGAGCTGTGCGCCGGGGCGGGGATGGTGTTGCGGCGGAGGCGGAAGGGGAGGGTGCGGTGGACGTGCCTTTCGGAGTACGCGCCCGGGTAGGTCGGGAGTCAGCGGCGTTCGGGGAGGCGGGGAGCCGGGGAAGAAGCGGCTGCGAAGGACGAAGTGCGCAGTGCGCCCGGCGGGTGCCGCATGGGTTTGACTTCGGGCGGCGGGGGTGTGGACGAGGGGCAGGTGGCAGCGCCGGGCGGCGTTCGGGGGAGGGACATCGCAGCGCGCCATCACTGGCGTGCCTCGGATTGGGCGGGGGTGGCGCGGGGCGTCGGGCCGGGCACGTCGTCGTTCGCGCTTTGGCGGGGGTAAGGGGGAGGGGCTAGCGTGCGGTATGCTCGGGGACGATGAGTGGTCGAGGGTTGCTCCGTGTGGTGTTGGCCGCCGGCCCGCTGATGCTGTTGCTGGCGGGGTGTTCGCCGCGTGAGCCCGAGGACTACCCGCGCAAGGTGGTCGATGCGCCGATCGAGAGCATCGATATCCTGGTGCGGGAGAGTTTTCCGCCCGGGTACACGGCCCGCATCGTCTCGGGGTTGCCTTCGGGGTGCGCGAAGTTCCATGAGGCGCGGGTGACGGGTCGGGCGGGGACGACGATCACGATTCGCGTGACGAACACGGTGCCAGCCAACCCGGAGACGATGTGCACCGACATCTACGGGTTCCACGAGTCGAATGTGGACCTGGGGCAGGATTTCGTGCCGGGGCGGCGATACACGGTGCGGGTGAACGACAAGGAGACGACGTTCCGGGCGCAGTGAGGCGGGAAGAAGCAGGGGCGAAGGAAAGTGCGAAGGACGAAGTGCGAAGTGCGCCCGGCGGGTGGATCGTGCGGGGGACAGGCATCGCAGCGGGCCAGTGACTGGCGCGGCGTGCGGGGGAGGCGGAGATCCCAGGCGGGTCAGTCATGACCCGCTGCCGCGTGGGTGCCTCGAACGTCGCACCGCGCCGCGCACCACGGCGTTCCGCGGACAGGCATCGCAGCGCGCCATGACTGGCGCGCCTCGGGTGGGGAGGGGGTTGGCGCATCAGGAACCGCCGAGGACCACCACCTGAACACCCGGGAACTGGCGGAATGCCAGGTCGGTCGTCACCAGCGTATAGCCCCCGACGACGGCGAACGCGGCCAGGTAGGCGTCCATCCAGAGCCTGGGTGAGGCCGCCGCCCGCGCCGAGAACCTCCGCCAGAGTGCTTCCAGCCCGGGCGGGAGTCAGGCCGTTCGCTAGCCGCCGGGTTGCCGGCCTGGATGACTCGCTCGATTTTTCCGTCGCCTGCAAACGGAAGGGCCGCCTCCTGACGGAAGCGGCCCGTTGTTGGTGAACGTTGACCAGTGTCGAAGGCTTAGACCTCGCGGAATTCGCCTTCGACGGTGCCTTCCTCGGCGCCGCCGGTTGCTCCCGGTTCGGCGCCGTCGGGGCCGGGCGCCTCAGCGCCGGCGGCGCCGTAGACGGCCTCGCCGATTTTCTGGAGCGAGGCGCTGAGGGCCTCGGTGGTGCTCCGCATGCGGTCGGCGTCCTCGGCTTCGATCGCGGCACGGACGTCCTTGATCTTCGCCTCGACGTCGTCCTTGAGTTCGGCCGGGATCTTGTCGGCGTTGTCGCGAAGGGTCTTTTCGGCCTGGTAGGCCATCGAGTCGGCCGTGTTCTTCAGCTCGATCGACTCCCGCTTCTTGCGGTCCTCGTCGGCGAAGAGCTCGGCTTCCCGCTGCATCTTCTCGATCTCGTCCTTCGAAAGGCCGCTGGAGGACTGGATGGTGATCTTCTGCTCGCGGCCGCTGCCCTTGTCCTTTGCCGAGACGTTCACGATGCCGTTCGCGTCGATGTCGAAGGTCACCTCGATCTGGGGGATGCCGCGCGGCGCCGGGAGGATGCCATCGAGGATGAAGCGGCCGAGCGACTTGTTGTCGCCCGACATCGGGCGTTCGCCCTGGAGGACGTGGATCTCGACGCTGGGCTGGTTATCGGCGGCGGTGCTGAAGGTCTGGCTCTTGGCGGTCGGGATGGTGGTGTTGCGCTGGATGATCGGGGTCATCACGCCACCGAGGGTCTCGATGCCGAGGGTGAGCGGGGTAACGTCGAGGAGGAGGACGTCCTTCACTTCGCCCTTGAGCACGCCAGCCTGCACCGCCGCGCCGATGGCCACCACCTCATCCGGGTTGACGCCCTTGTGGGGGTCCTTGCCGAAGAAGTCGGCGACGATCTTCTGGACCGCGGGCATGCGGGTCTGGCCGCCGACGAGGACGATCTCGTCAATGTCCGCGCCCTTCTTGCCGGCGTCGGCGAGTGCTTTCTTGACGGGTTCGAGGGTGCCGGTGAGCAGCTCGCCGACGAGCTGTTCGAGCTTCGAGCGGGTGAGCGTGACGTTGAGGTGCTTGGGGCCGCTGGCGTCCGCGGTGATGAAGGGGAGGTTGACCTCGGTCTGCTGGGCACTGGAGAGCTCGATTTTGGCTTTTTCGGCCTCGGCCTTCAGGCGCTGGAGGGCCTGGCGGTCCTGGCGGAGGTCGATGCCCTCGGCCTTCTTGAACTCGTCGATGAGCCAGTCGATGACGCGCTGGTCGAAGTCGTCGCCGCCGAGGTGGGTGTCGCCGTTGGTCGATAGGACCTGGAAGGTGCCCTCGCCGAGTTCGAGGATGGAGATGTCGAAGGTGCCGCCGCCGAGGTCGTAGACGGCGATGACCTCGTCGCCCTTCTTGTCGAGGCCATAGGCGAGGGAGGCGGCGGTCGGCTCGTTGATGATGCGGAGCACTTCGAGGCCGGCGATCTTGCCGGCGTCCTTGG
>CAZDOK010000027.1:18629-27245 GCA_964507025.1 uncultured Anaerolineaceae bacterium | reverse complement strand
GGCGGCGGCTGCGGCGTTCCCGCCAGTAGCGATCCCAGTATTCTGCTGCCATGAAGTCCCCCTGAGTTTTCGTGGTTCACCGGAGGGTACGTCTCCGGTGAGCGATAGGATTGCCCTATCTTCGCCATAGTTTCTATAGCTACGCACGGGATGTGTACTGGCCGTCCATCTTCCTGTCAACCGTTCACGTGGTTCGAACGATTGGTCGGCAAGGAGAACCGCCGGGGGTGTGCGCCGGTTATCGCGGGTTGATTTACCGGGCGGTAAACACGATGACGACCATCTCGACGGCCGAGTTGTGCCGGCTCATTTCGACGTCTTAATTTACCGGTAGGTAAACTCCGACGCATTGGGGGGCCGCGAGTCTGGACTACAGCAGAGGCCAATGAAAAAGGGGGCGGGCCGGATCTGGCCCACCCCCAGTGGTGACTTGTGCGCGATGCGGCCGGGTTAGGCCTTATCGAGCCAGATGTACGGCAGCTCCTCCGTTGCGCCGCTGTAGGCGCCCGGGATGGTCTGGATGTCGACGTTCTTGACGTAGCCCTGGTAGGCCGTCCAGCCCGTGCCCGCGCCGGCGTTGCTCGGGATGTAGTGCATCTTCTCGGCGTTCTTGCGCTGGATCTCGAAGAAGATCTCCTTGCGCTTCGCCGGGTCGAGCTCCTGCTGCTGCTTGACCGCGAGGTCGGCAAGCTCCGGATCGTTGATCTTGGAGTGGTTGAGCGGGTTGTCGGTGAACATGCGGTTCGCGTAGCCGCCGCCCTCGGGGAAGGGGGTCTGGTAGGCGAAGGCGATGCCCTTCAAGTTCCCCGTGAAGGTCTGGGTGATGTACTTCGAGGAGTAGTCCTGGACATCGGTCGTCGTCTTGATGCCGAGGTCGTTCAGGAAGGCGATGTGCGCTTCCGCGATGGCGTTGAAGGTCGCGCCGTAGCGGTTTGCCGTGTACTGGTAGGTGGCCTCGAAACCGTTGGGGAAGCCCGCTGCCTCGAGCAGCTTCTTCGCCTCGGCCACGTTGTACTCGAAGTACTTCTTCGATTCGCCCTGGTCGGCGCCCGTCGGGTCGAGCCAGAAGCGCTCCATGCCGGCGGGAATCAGGTTGTTCCAGCGCTCGCTCACCGCGAGCCCTTCGGCCTTGAGCTTGTTCACGTTGTAGCCCAGGTCGAGCAGGCCGGCGCGGTCGATGCACATGGAGAGGGCCTGCTTGACGCGGGGATCCTTGGCCCACGGCGATGCCGGGTCGGAGTCGAAGAAGAGGAAGCTCAGCTGCTGCGACACTTCGCCGTAGAGCTGGGTGTTCGGCATGTCCTTCTTGAGGCCAACGATGTCCTCGGCGGTGACGCCTTCGACCTCGAGGTTGCCGGCGCGGAACTGCGCCTGGCGGTTCGCGTACTCAGGGATGATGAGCCCTTCGACGGCATCCATGAGCGGGAAGCCATTGAAGTGCCACTCCGGGTTCTTCTTCCACTTGAAGCTGACGCTCGGCTGGTAGCTATCGAGAATCCAGGGGCCCGAGCCAACGGCCGCCTTGCCTGGGTCGAAGCCGCCATCGGCCTCCGTCGGCATGATCCAGATGAGGTTGGCATCGGCGAGGGTGTCGAGGAAGGCGGCGTTCGGCGCCTTCAACGTGAACTTCACCGTCGCGGCATCGGGGTACTCGACCTTGTCGACGAACGAGACCTGGGTGCGGTTCGTGTTCGTCTCGGCCGTCGCGCGGCCCCAGGAGAACTTCACATCATCGGAGGTGACGCCGCGGCCGTTGACCGGGGCGACGTTGTGGAACTTCGCAGTCGGCTTGAGCTTGATCGTCCAGACCAGGCCGTCGGGACTCGCCTCGGCCGATTCGGCGAGGTCGCCCACGGGCTGGAGGTCGGCCTTCTTCACGCCGGGGCCGGTGTTGTAGCGGAACAGGCGGCTATAGACGTAGGCCGAGAAGCCCTTGGTCAGGAACGAGAGGTTGCCGTACGGGTCGATCGTCGGCGGATCGCCGGTCCAGCCGGTGCGGTAGGTGCCGCCGCGCTTGGCGTTGGCGAACGGGTCGGACGGGGTGGGCGTGGCATCGACGCCGGGCGTGGGCGTAGCGATCCCGCTGCCACCGCCGCCGCCATTGTCGTCGTCGTCATCACCACAACCGACGAGCGCGAGGCCCGCCGCGCCGGCGCCGGCGGCGACCGCGCCACCGAGGAAGCGGCGGCGGCTGCGGCGCCCGCGCCAGTATTGAGTCCAGTACTCTTCTGTCATGAATCCCCCTACGCAAAAAGAGCGTTGATGTAGTTGATACGTCGCACAATCGGCCCCGGATTTCGGCATCGATTCACGTGCCACGCATCGTTATGCGTCCATTCCTTACTACATCGGGCTTCCTGTCAACTCGACGACATTGGCGTGCTTCGCAGGCGTATAAATGCCGCCTACTCGTGCTAGTGACAACGCAAATACTGGACGCTCGGCCAGTAAAGATACCTTCACTAATCGACGCGGGAAACGCTCCAGGCAGGCGAGAGAAATCCGGGGCGGGTGGGGAAGAACGAAGGACGAAGTGCGAAGTGCGCCCGGCGATTGGAACGTGGGTTTGACTTCGGCCTACATTCGGGGGAGGCGGAGACCCGAGGCGGGTCAGTCATGCCCCGCTGCCGCGTGGGTGCCTCGAACGTCGTACCGTGCCGCGCACCACGGCGTTCGGGGGAGGCGGAGATCCGAGGATCGCGCCCGGCGCCCTTCGCCCTTCGCCGTTCGCCCTTCGCCCGAGTCCCCTTCCTCAGGGTTCCCACAGGCCCCGGCCCTCGGCCATCGCCGCCTGCTGCGCGGGCAACAGCCGCGTCTCGTGGTACTTCACATCCGGCGGGAAGGTGACCACCCGCGCGAATCCCGCATCGAGCAGCCGCTCGTTCACGAGCGTCCCATCGTCGAGCCAGGCGTACCGCAACAGGCGCCCGTAGCGGTCGCGCTCCGAGACGTCCCGTTCGAGGCAGAGCCGGCGGCCATCCACGAGGCTTTCGTTGAAGGCCGCCGCCTCGGGGCCGAAGGGTTGTTCGCCCGCGGGCGATCCGGCCGTCTCGGGCGTGTCGATGCCGATGTAGCGGACCCGCTCTTCGACCCCGCCGATGCGCACGCGGATGGTATCGCCATCCACCACGCGGACGACGCCGGCCCACTCGCAGACCACGCCTGGCGGGATGTGCGAGCCGCCGGGAGGGACAGCCGGGGACCCACCGGTGCAGGCGGCCAGCGTGAAGGGCGCGAAACCGATGACCGCGGCCAGGCGTAGCACGCCTCCGAGCATACGGCCCGGGCGGCCAAACCGTGTCGCGATGACACGCTCGTATTGCGACGGGCAAAGCGGGCGCCCTACGGTGCCACCCCGGGCGCTCCCGGGTGGAGGTGGGCGACGTGCAGTACGTGGTCGTGTTCGAAACGGGCGCCCCGCCCGAGCTGGTGGAGGCAGCCTGCCGCTGGCTCCCCGGGAACCTCGTGGTTGGGCCGCGGCCGCTCCACGGTGGGGGCGGCGGCGATGCGGCCGGCGGGTCCGTGATGCTCTCGCCGTGGCTGCCCGACTGGGTGGTCGATGAGCTGCCAGCGCGGACGCGCGGCGGTGTGCCGCTGTTGCTCGCGCTCCGGCTGTTCCGCCATGGCACGCCGGTCTTCGACCCGGCCACGGGCGAGCGCCGGGCCTACTGGAGCGGGCAGCTCACGCGGCTCACGGGGGCATCGAAGCGGGCGCTCGATGCGGCGGTGGCCGAGCTCGTTGCGCTCGGGGTGCTGCGCGTCCACGAATCGCCGCGTGCGAACACCGCTCGGGGCTACAGCGTTGGTTTCGGTGCGCCGGCCTGGGGCGTTGTGCCAGGACCAGGTGGCCCCGGCCGGGGCGTTGTGCCGGCCAGCGCAGGGGGTGCGGAAGGTGCCACCCCACAGGTTCGCGGGGGGGCAGAAATCGCCGCCCATGGCGAATCCCGCGCGCACGCGAATGGTGGTGGTGATGCGGATCCTGATCCTCTCCCGGGACCTGTTTCGAACGTGATCGATCACCACCACCACCCATCCCGGGAAGCGCGCGAGCAGATCTTGCGCACCTTGCACGAGCTGGGCGTGGACTCGCCGGCCGGGCTGCTGGCCACGCACGGCCCGGTGCGGGTGCTCGGCGCGCTGGGCGAGCTGGCGGTGGAGATGCGGCGCTGCCTGGTGCGCAACCCGGCGGGTTGGCTGGTGACCGCACTGAAGGACCGCGAGCGGCTGTTCGCGCCGGCGAACGAGCAGGTGTTGGAGGACGTGCTCTCGGTGGACCAGGGGTTCGAGGAAACGAAGCGGAAGTACGCCGGTCCGCTACAGCGGCTGGGGGCGGCGACGGGAATGGGGGGATCGGGCCAGGGGTGGGAAGCTCGGAGCGGGGATGGTCCGACGGGCATCCCAGCGGGCCAGGACTGACCCGGGTGCGGAAAGGACGAAGGACGAAGTGCGCCCGCGGGCTTGATCGTGGGTTGGATTTCGGGCCGCTCCGGGTGACAGACATCCGAGGCGGGTCAGTCATGACCCGCTGCGGCGCTGGTGCCTCGAACATCGCACCGCGCCGCGCGAGGCGGCCCCGCGTGCGCGAGAGACACCCGGACGGCGCGGGGCCGCGTACTGGGGACGGACATCCCAGCGCACCATCACTGGCGCGCCTCGGACCGGGGAATGCGATTGGATGGCGATGGTGGGAGCGGAGTGCCTGTCCCCTTGCTGACCCGCACGCGTCCGGGAGCGGGTGGCGGCCGCCGGGGGCGGCGCGAATCGACAATGGTCAATGGGGCCAGGGGGATGGGTGGGGGATTGGAGCCTCGACACGGATTCGAACCGTGGACCTAGCGATTACGAATCGCTCGCTCTACCAACTGAGCTATCGAGGCGCCCGAACACGACCATGGTAGCGGAGCCACCGGTTTCGGTGAATCGACCCCGGCGCCCCTCAGGAGGGCTTCAGCAGCCGCACCAGGTCGCCGACTTCCTTCGCCTGTTCCACCGGGTGGCGGAGCGGGAGCTCGGGATGGATTTCGTACTGGTTGCGGCGGCCGATGCGCGTGCGCGTCAGGTAGCCCGCATCCACCAGGTCGGCCACGATGCGCTGGGCCGCCCGCTCGGTGATACCCACCTGTTCGGCGACATCCCGCAGCCGCATCCCCGGGTCCGTGGCGATGCAGAGCAGCACGTGTGCGTGATTGGTCAGGAACGTCCACCGCTCCATAGCGCCCGTAGCCTAACAGGTTCCGGCTGACGCGAAAGTCGCGTTGGTGTCGCGACGACAGCCTGCTGCTCAGGCGGCCTTGCGCTGGTGCTCCATGCGGAGGCGTTCGCGGACTTCGGTGGCGGTGCGCAGCGCTTCGATGGCGGCCCGCTTGCGGCGCTTCTTCGCGAGCGCGCGGCGGCCGAAGCGGTTGCCGGTTTCGGCGACGATGCCGAAGCCCAGCACGACCACCATGGCGATCGACCAGTCGGCCGCGCCCTGGTAACCGAGGAAGGCGGCGAAGCCGGCGAGCAGGATCGCGGGGTTGCGGACCACCCAGAGCCAGAAGATTGCCATGTTGGAAATATCGGCTGTGAGGCGAGACAAGGAAAGGGGAACCTCAGGGAGGCGGAGCAAGACCCTCGATGTTCGCCTTCAAAGCCTCGTATCTCTCGATGAGCGCGCGAATTGCGGGCAACAACTCCCGCGGAATGAACACCATGGCCCCGTCAGAGGAGTCCCAGTACGACTCATCCTCAAGCGCGTCCTCTCTGTCCGAGATTTCGTCGTAGTGTTCGGCAACTCTCCGGTTGCGTTCGTCGTTTGGCCCTCTGTCGAGGCGAGGTGCTGTGCTCATTTTCGGCGTTGGCGGCGACGAAAGGCCCTTGCTGCTGCCGGCCCAGGCTCGAATGCCGTGATGACCAGGTAGCTGTCGGTAGTGGTTTCGAATCTATAGATTACACGAACGAGGCGGCCGTTTCGAGTTCGCCCCAACGCGCTCATCGCGCCATCACGGGCCGGACGTATTTCGGCCGGTCCGTCAAGGACACGCTGAACATCAATTTCGGTCAATCCATGGTCCAGGATGTGCGGTTCGCCGGTTCGCGGATTCAGGTAGAACCGGAGCTCCACGGCTACACCGCGCGCGCGGCCGCGTCCCTGCCCGCGATGCGCCCGAAGACCGCGCCGCGGATGACCGAGCTGGCGCCCGGGTAGTTGTAATAGAAGATCTCGCCCATCGGCTCGCCTGCGGCGTAGAGGCCGGGCATCACTTCGCCGCGCGTGTCGATGACGCGGGCGAGGGTGTCGCACCTCAGCCCGCCGAAGGTGAACGTGATGCCGCCCGTGACCGGGATGGCGATGTACGGCGGCGCATCGATGGGGAGCGCCCAGTTGCTCTTCGGCGGGGTGATCCCGAGCGTGCGCTTGCCATCGAGCCGGTCGAGGTCGTACTCGCCGGGCTGCACGGCCGCGTTGAAGTTGGCGATGGTATCCATGAGGTTCTCGGCCGGCAGGTCCATCTTCTCGGCGAGCTCCTTGAGCGTCGCGGCTTCGATCGGTGGGCCGACGGGGCGCCAGGCCCGGGCGAACTCCTCGCGCTGGTAGGCCTTCTGGTCGAAGATGCACCAGGCCTCGCCCCCGGCCTGTTCGACGATGAACTTGCTGAACTTCACGTAGGTGTGGTCGCGGAAATCCTCGCCCTCGTCGAGGAAACGGTGGCCGGACTGGTCGACGAAGATGCCCATCTGGTAGTTGTAGAGGGCGGTCACGCCGCACTCGATCTTCGGCGAGCGGGCATCGAGGACGGCGGAGTGGTAGTCGCCCCACTGGCCGGCGGGCTGGGCGCCCGCATCGATGGCCATGCGGAGGCCCTCGCCGGTGTTGTAGCGGCTGCCGCGGAGGATGAGGGAATCGGCGAAGCGGCCCAGGTAGCGCACGCGCATCTCGACGTTCGCCTGGAAGCCGCCGCAGGCGAGGACCACGCCACCCGGGGCGTAGATATCCACGATGCCCTCGGGGCTGCGGGCGCGGACGCCTGCGATGGAGCCATCGCCGTTGACGATGAGGTCGGCCGCGCCGGTCTGGTACGAAATGATGCCGCCGAGGCCCTCGATCCTCCGGTAGAGCAGGTCGACCAGCCCCTGGCCGCCAGATTTCGGGCTGCGGCGGTAGCCGGCGGTGTGGGGGTAGCCGGCCTCCCATTCGAGGCCCATGGCGGTAAGCCATTCGGCGGTGTCGCGGGCGTTTTCGCAGAGGGTGCGGATGAGCTCGGGGTTTGCGCGTCCGCGGGAGATGCGCATCAGGTCGTCGAACATGTCGTCGACCGTGTAGTCGCGTGGGCCGAACTCGTCGGCCTCGTGGGGGAAGCGCATCTGGGCGTCGGCGAAGCGGGTGTTGCCGCCGCGGCCCTCGGGTGGGGCCTTTTCGATAAGGATGACATCGGCGCCGGACTGCCGGGCGGAGAGGGCGGCGGAGAGCCCGGCAATGCCGCCGCCGACCACAAGGACGCCGGTGTGGTAGGCGGCGGCGGCGCCGGGGGAACCAGCGGGTACGGGCATGGCGCGAAATCTACCGGCCGGGCGGGGGGAACGCCACCGGAGAAGGGAGAAGGGAGAAGAGAGAGGAATCCGAGGCGGGTCAGTCATGACCCACTGCGGCGCCGGTTGCCCGAACGCCGTATCGCGCCGCTCGCGAGGCATCGCCGCACCACCGGGGGAGCGACGTTCCGGCGCCGTTCGAGGGACGGACATCCCAGCGCGCCATTACTGGCCCGCCTCGGGTCTGGCTACTCGTATGGTTGCCACTCCCCGGTGCCCGGCAGGAACGTTCCCTGCGCCTCCAGCGTGTAGGCGATTGCCGCCGACACATCCGCCTCGGTCCACAGGTATCGCGTGCTCCCGTGACGTGCCCAGACCGGGCGCGACCCCGCCACCACATCCCCATCGCGAAGCGCGCGCGTGGCCCGCCACTTCAGGTCGTGCATCACTCGCGAAGGGGTTTTGTGTGCCACGACCACGGCGTGCACGTGGTTGGTGCGGCAGTGAACGGCGAGAAGCTTCCAGCCCTGAAATGTGCATGTCGCCTGGAAGCTCGCTTCGACGATGCGACGGGCTTCCTCCCCAAAGGTCATCGGTTGCCAGTTCAGGCTGCGCCGCGCGAAATCCTTCCGGAAGTCGTCGCGGGGCAGGGGCGGCTCGCCGGGCGTGTTGTGGCGGCGGTCAACCGTCCCGCGGGTGTCGCCGTGCAGTCGTGTGCCGTATCCGGCCAGGGTGAGGAAGTAGGCCAGCGGCTCGCCCCGGAACCCCGAGTCCTCGGACATCGCCGGAAGGATAGCCAACGAAGAACCGAGGCGGGTCAGTCATGACCCGCTGCGGCGCCGGTTGCCCGAACGCCGTATCGCGCCGACCGCCAGGTATCGCCGCATCACCGGGGGAGCGACGTTCCGGCGCCGTTCGAGGGACGGACATCCCAGCGCGCATCGGATCACATGGCCCGAACCCCGTGTCGCGTCGCCCGCGAGGCATCGCCGCATCACCGGGGGAGCGACGTTCCGGCGCCGTTCGGGTGACGGACATCCCAGCGCGCATCCGATCACATGGCCCGAACGCCGTATCGCGCCGCTCGCCAGGTATCGCCGCATCGGC
>CAZDOK010000027.1:10695-18529 GCA_964507025.1 uncultured Anaerolineaceae bacterium | reverse complement strand
GATCACATGGCCCGAACGCCGTATCGCGCCGCTCGCCAGGTATCGCCGCATCGGCGGGGGGCGACGTTCCGGCGGCGTTCGGGAGGAGGGCATCCCAGCGCGCCATGACTGGCGCGCCTCGGATCTGGCGTTTGTCGATTGGCGAATGGCCGGTAGAGTTGGAGAGGCATGGAAACCCTCCCGAGCGCCGAATACGTCCCCACCCGCTTCGCCGCGCGCTGCGCCTACCTCCAGGTCACCATGGGGAACCACCGGCTGGGCCAGGGGCTCATCAACATCTGCCGCCACATCATCCGCGATGGGCGGGAGTGCGTGGGGCCGTTCCTCGACGACACCGAGACCACCTGCGGGCTGTGGGAAGAGCGCAAGCGGTAGCCCCTTGCATTCATCGTTATAGAGCGATAGAGTTACACGCATGGCCGAGATGGTACCCGCGCACCTCCTCGAACACGTCGCCGAGCGCTTCCGCGTGCTGGGCGATTCCACCCGCCTCGCGATCCTGCGCACCCTCCTCGCCGAGGGTGAACTGAACGTCGGGCAGCTGGTGGAGCGTCTGAATATGAGCCAGGCCAACATCAGCAAGCACCTGCGGACGCTCGCCGATGCCCGGATGGTCCACCGCCGCGCCGAAGGCACCGCCGCCTTCTACAGCGTTTCGGACCCGAGCCTGACCCACCTCTGCGACCTCGTCTGCGACCGCCTGCGCACGCAGGCCGAAGAGGACGCGCGCGCCTTCGCCGCCGTCTAACCCCCAAGCGTTCCACAGGAGGGAACACCGTGGCCGTTCTATCGTTATATTTTCATGGAGAATTGAAATGACCCCAGGCCCCCTCGGGAACACGGGCCGCTTCATGGCCAGCAACCGGCTCGCCGTCATCGCGGTCTGGGTGCTGGTTGCGGTTGGGCTCGGCGTGTTCGCGCCGAAGCTGGAACACGCGCTCTCCGGCGCGATGTGGGAAGTCGAAGGTTCTGATTCGCTTGCGGCGCGCCAGGTCATCGAGCGCGAATTCGGCGGACTCTCCTCGCAGTCCGCGGTCATCGTCCTGCAATCCGGCACGCTGACCTACCAGGACCCGGCCTTCGCCGAGCGCATCGCGGCGGCGACGAACGTACTCGCGAGCGAAGAAGCGTTCGGCCCGGCCATGCCCCCGCAGCCGAGCCAGGACGGCAAGACCGTGATGCTCCAGGCCGGCGCGGTGGTCGACCCGACCGAGGCCGTGTTCGCCGCCGGGCGCATCGCGGATGACGTGGAGGAGCTCTCGGGCGGCGACATCCTGGTGGCGCTCACCGGTTCGCCCGCCTTCTGGAACGACTTCAACGAGGTCAACCGCGAAGGGATGATGAAGGCGGAGATGCTGACCTGGCCGATCACGCTGGTCATCCTCGTGATCGCGTTCGGGTCGCTGGCGGCGGCGGGACTGCCGCTGATGCTGACGGCCGCCGGGCTCATCTCGGCGATGGGCATCCTCTACGGCGTCACGCAGTTCACCGACCTCTCCATCTGGACGCTGAACTTCGCCATCATGTTCGCCCTGGCGCTGGGCATCGACTACGCGCTGTTCATCGTTTCACGCTACCGGGGCGCCATCCACGCGACGCCAGAGGACCCAAAGTTCGCCATCGCGGTGACCATGGACACGGCGGGCAAGGCGGTGCTGTTCAGCGGCCTGACCGTGCTCATCAGCCTTTCGGCCATCCTGCTCGTGCCCATCCCCGCGTTCCGATCGATGGCGGCGGGCATGATGCTGGCGGTCGCCTTCGTGCTGCTGGCGGCGCTGACGCTGCTCCCGGCAGTGATCGGCCCGTGGATCAACCGGCTGTCGCTCCCGTGGCACACGGCGGGCGAGCACCGGAGCCCGTGGTGGGCGGCGTTCGCCCGCCGCGTGCAGTCGCGGGCCGGGTTGCTCGCCATCGGCTCGACGGCGGTCCTGTTGCTGCTCGCGGCTCCCCTGCTCGACCTGAAGACGGGCATGCCATCCATCTCGGTGCTGCCGGACGACCGGCAGGCGCGCGAGGGGTATGACGCGCTGGCGACGGGCTTCGGCCCCGGCGCGCCCGGCCCCATCCAGGTCGTGGTCCCGGCCGGGACGGACGCCCAGGCTGTCGCCGGCGTCGTGAATGCCACCGAGGGCATCGTGATGGCCTACCCGCCGCAGCCCGGCGCGAACGGCGCGAGCCTGATCCAGGCGATGAGCGCCTTCGACCCATCGAGCGACGAGATCTACAGCCTGGTGAACACGCTTCGCGACACCCTGCCGTCGAACGTCCTGGTCGGCGGGCCGGTGGCGGAGAACTACGACCTGGACCAGACGCTGCGCGACCGGGCGCCGATCGTCATCGGCGTGGTGCTGGTGCTGGGCTTCCTGCTGCTGCTGTTCGCGCTGCAGGCCGTCTTCATTGCCTTCGCGGGCGTGGTGTTCAACCTGCTTTCGGTGGGCGCTGCCTTCGGTGTTGGGGCGCTGGCGTTCCAGCACGGCTGGGCGGCCGGCCCGATGGGCTTTGAGAGCCAGGGGTACCTGACCTCGTGGGCGCCACTCTTCTTCTTCGCCCTGGTGTTCGCGATTTCGATGGACTACACGGTGTTCCTGCTGGCCTCGGCGCGTGAACACTTCGAACGCTCGAACGACGCCTCTGAGGCGGTGGAGGGCTCGCTCGCCCACACCGGGCGGCCGATCGTCGCCGCCGCGGGCGTGATGATCGCGGTGTTCTACACCTTCGCCATCGCGGGCACGCTCCCGATGAAGGAGATGGGGCTGATCCTCGGCACGGCGGTGCTGGTCGATGCGTTCCTCGTGCGCCTGGTGCTGGTGCCTGCGGTCCTGCACATGGTGGGCCGCCGCGCCTGGTGGCTGCCACGCTGGGCCGACAGGGTGCTGCCGGACGTGCGCTTCGCCCACTGACAGCCATTCACGATTCACGATTCACAACTTGAGGGGTAATGCATGAACACGAATGTTGACACCGCGGAACTTGAAGGCAGCGCCTTCTCCCGCTTCATGGCTTCGAAGGGCGGCCGGGTCGTCCGGGTCGCCATGGGGGCAACGATCATGGGCACCGGGCTGACCGTGGTCGGGGGAGGGGCGGGCCTGGCCATCGCCGCCTTCGGACTGGTGCCGATCGCCACCGGGGTGTTCAACCTGTGCCCGGTAGCGCCCATGTGGGGCGGGCACTTCATCGGCGCGAAGTACTGCGGGACACGCGCACCAAAGCAATAAGCCGGCTGCCGGCCGTGCCCCAAAGTGGAACCGCCGGGAGCAGTGCTCCCGGCGGTTTCGTTTAGCCCCCGTAGCTGACGGCCAACCCGGCGCGGGCGTCGCTCTGGATGCCGTACTGGGGGATGGGGTAGCGGAGGCCGTTCCCTGCCAGGCGCTCCATCCCCGCGATGGCCCGCGGGAGGTACTTCGGCGGGAGCGCCATCAGGAGCTCGTCATCGAGGACGCCGCCGTACCGGCGCTCGGCGAAGCAGGGGATCGCGAGGCTTGGCTCGCCGGTCTTGAGCGCGCGGCCCCAGGAGTCGGCGCAGGCGGATTCGCCCACCACGCTCCACTCGAACTTGCGATAGCCGCTCCACTGGAGCCCGTTGATGAGGATGATCATCTGACCGGGGGTGGCGTACACCAGGCAGATGTCCGGCGGGTCGAGACGGCCAGAGGTGAGCGGCGAGACGGCCATCGCTTCGTACTGGCCGAAGGGGACCAGGTCCATCGCGGCCTGGTGGGCGGCCGAATCCTCGATCGTCTCGAACCAGACGCCGGCCATGTTCTTGCCCGAAAGCCAGCGTTCGTCCCGCGGGGAGAGGCCGATGACGGCGCTGCACTGGGCCCCGACGAGGTCCTCGGCGGTGATGCCGACGGTCCAGCCGAGGCGGGCCGCCTGGGCAACGATCTGGTCGGTGGTGTGGATGTCCTTCGGCCGGCGGATGCGGGGGATCGCCTCCATCTCGGCTTTGGTGGCGAACATCTTCATGCCGATCGGCGTGGTCTTGAGGCGGAGCAGGCGGTTCAGGTCGCCCACGAGGGCGGGCCAGTCGTAGCTCTCGGGCTGGTCGATTGCGATCTCGTCTGTACCAATAACGCTCACGGTGGCCTCCGCGGGAGAGAGTTCGGCTATGCTACCCCTCCCGCAGGCGGGCCGCGCACATCGCGCAAGGAGTACCCATGCCGACCGCGACCGTGCGCGATGCCACCTTCCACTACATCGATGAGGGCCAGGGCGACCCGATCCTCTTTATCCACGGGCTCACGTGGGACCACACGCTCTGGGAGAACCAGGTGGCAGCGCTCAAGGGCAGCTATCGCTGCATCGCGGTCGACCTCATCGGGCACGGACAGACGCCGGACGTGGACCACGAGTACTCGTTCTTCGACCTTGCGGACTACATGGCGGCGTTCCTCCGCGCGGTCGGCGCGCCGAGCGCGCACATCGTCGGGCTTTCGATGGGCGGGATGACGGCGATGCCGATGGCGCTCGAACACCCGCACAGCGTGAAGAGCCTGGCCCTGCTCGATACAGACGCCCAGCCGGAGTCGGCTGAGAAGGTGGCGGCCTACGGGCAGCTGGGGCAGGCGGTGCTTGCGATGGGCTGGCAGGCGGTGGCCGAACCGGTGGCGAATATCCTCTTCGGGGCGCCCTACCTTTCGGACGCCACGCGCAAGGCGGCGGTGGTGGAGAAGCTGGCCGCGAACAACATGGAAGCGGTTGCCGGGCGGGCGCTGCGGACGGTCACGAACCGGGTGGGCGTGCTCGACCGGCTGGGGATCATCTCGGTGCCGACGACGGTGATCGTGGGCGAGCTGGACATCGCCACGGCCCCCGACCGGGCGGAGGCGATCGCGGAGGCTATCCCGGGCGCAAAGCTGGTGCGGATCCCGGGGGCGGGGCACCACTCGCCGCTGGAGAACCCGGATGCAGTGACGGCAGCGCTACGGGAGCACCTGGCCCGGGCGGGGTAAGGGCGCGGGGCCGGCGCTCCATCGTGGAGACCGGCCCAGAAGGTGGTTCACGGCCGTTCAGTTGCTCCAGCCTGTCCTGTTCTGCCAGTTGCCGAAGCTGGTCAGATCGTAACCGGTACCGGTGCTCGGTGCGCTGGGGTAGACACCAGTATTGGCATACCAGCCACTTGCCGTGCTGTACTGGTGGAGGTGGGGGCCGTCCCACGGACATGAGCCGTCCTTCTCGCTGCTCACGGTGGTCCCCATCGGGCCAGCGCTGGTATATGCCCCGGACCAGCTGCCATTGACGTAGACGGTCGGCGCACTCTCACTCAGGGATGTGTGAAGCCAGACGACGGAACCGCGCCAGGTCCAGCCCAGATCGTAGACGTGGGTACCGGCGCCGTAGCAGACATCAGTGCTGGCATCGTACGGGTAGGCATACGCCATTGTGCCCGAACCGGTATCGACCGTTCCCCAGGAGCGCCAGTACACGTACTTGTTGATGTACGGATCGTTTCCCCAATCCAGCGCGTTGCCCCAGGAATACGGCCATACGCAGGTGGAGTGCCAACCGCATTCAAGCGAGCTCGAGGACGCACCAGGGTTGAGGTACAGCCCGTAGTAAGTGACTGCTCGCGCCGGGGAGGAGGTGAGGGCACCGAGCGCGGCCGCCTTCAGCGCGAGCGTCGCGAGTGCGGGAACGATGACCCTGGCGTTCATCGCACGGCCTCCGTGGCCACGGCGAGGAGGTCATCGACATGGACCTCGAAGCCCCGCACCACGACCTGGAGGTTGCGTTGTTCATCCCAGACGATGACAGCGCTTTCGCCAAATTCATCGCGCAGGATCGCGCGGCCGAGTGCCGCGGGCAGGCCATTCACGGTCGCGCTTTCCCAGCGCTCCGCCGCGATCCGGGAGGAGAACCCTGGCGAGGCGAAAAGGCTCTTATAGATGGACATCTGGCCGCCATGCTGGACGTCGAACCAGCTCTTTCCCGAGGCGATCTCGGCCGCACTCGTTGGCGAAGCGGGGAATTCGACCGTGACCTCCGAGTGGACGATGGTGTCGCCACACCTCACCGCCCGGGCATCTGTTGCCACACCGCCGGCCGGGAACTGGTCCGGGAGCGCCAGCGGCGTCCCCTCGGCTTCACTGGCATCGACCCACTGGGCCTGGCCCGGGGTGCACCATGTGCCGGATTTGTGCATTGCCGTAGGGCCCACGGCAATCCCGTTGACTACCTGGTCGAAGCGAGGCAGCGCCTTATCGGCCTCAAGGTAGGAGAGTCCCCAGCCGGGCTTGCTGGTGTCGATCGAATCATCCGGCCCCGGTGTCGGGAGCGGCGTCACGTCGCCGGGCGTCGATGGCGGTTCTCCGGGCGATGCCACGACCGGGTCGTCCGGCCCGAGATACATTCTCCCGAACGTGAAGCTGACTATCGCCACGACCGCCGCAACGGCGGCCAGCAGCAATGCACCCCTCGTTCGGATGCGCTTCCGCAGCATTTCCAACCTCCGCTAAGGTCTGTGCTACCGGGGCCCCGAGTGCGCCGCCAGATTACACACACAAGAGTCAATACTATGTTTTGTAAATTGTTCTGGGTGCAGCATACCTGGCCCCCCTTGACCCCGGGGGTGGCAGAACGGGGCGCGGGCGTGCACACTCGCGTTCTCATTTCGCACGGGGTGCCCACTGCCACATGACCGAGATAACCCACCGAACGATCGACACGAACGGGATCAATATGCACATCGCCGAGGCCGGGAGCGGGCCGCTGGTGGTGCTCTGCCACGGCTGGCCCGAATCGTGGTATTCGTGGCGTCACCAGCTGATCGCACTGGCCGAAGCGGGCTACCACGCGGTCGCGCCCGACCAGCGCGGCTACGGCCAGACCGACAAGCCGGAGGCCATCGACCAGTACACCCAGCTCCACATGGTCGGCGACATCGTCGGGCTGCTCGATGCGCTCGGCGAAGAGACGGCGGTCATCGTCGGGCACGACTGGGGCGCGCCGGTGGCGTGGAATTCGGCCCTCCTGCGGCCCGACCGCTTCCCGGCGGTGGTGGGCATGAGCGTGCCGTACAACCCGCGTGGCGATATGCGGCCCACCACCGGGCTGAAGATGGCGTTCGGCGACAACTTTTTCTACATCCTCTACTTCCAGGAGCCGGGCGTGGCCGAGGCTGAGCTCGAGGCCGACGTGAACACGACTATTCGCAAGCTGTACTACTCGGCCTCGGGCGATATGCCCCGCGCGCAGGAGGCGCTGTCGCCGCGGCCGGCCGCCGGCGCGAAGTTCCTCGATGGCATGGTGGACCCGGAGAGGCTGCCGGCGTGGCTTTCGCAGGCCGACCTGGATTTCTTCGTGGGTGAGTTCAAGCGGACCGGCTTCCGGGGCGGGCTGAACTGGTACCGCAACATGGACCGCACATGGGAGCTGACCGGCCCGTGGCGCCACGCGAAGGTGACGGTGCCGGCGCTCTTCATCACGGGCGAAAAGGACCCGGTGCGCGGTTTCGCCTCCGAGGCCAACATCCGGGCCGCGGTGCCGAACCTGACCGACCTGGTCCTGGTCCCCGGCGCGGGCCACTGGGTACAGCAGGAGCGCCCGGCGGAAGTGAACGCGGCGCTGTTGAAGTTCCTGCGGTCGCTGTAGGACGCGGTCGCGGGCCGTCCTGCGCGGCGGACGGCACACCCCCACGCTCGGCCCCGTTCGGGCGACTGACATCCCACCGCGCCATGACTGGCGCGGCTCGGGTGCCGCTCGCACACCAGGAATCCGAGGCGGGTCAGTCATGACCCGCTGGGATGGTGGAACCCCCACGGGAGCCGGCCCTCGGCGTGACGGACGGCACACCCCCACGCTCGGCCCCGTTCGGGCGACTGACATCCCACCGCGC
>CAZDOK010000027.1:0-10595 GCA_964507025.1 uncultured Anaerolineaceae bacterium | reverse complement strand
CCGTTCGGGCGACTGACATCCCACCGCGCCATGACTGGCGCGGCTCGGGTGCCGCACGCACACCAGCCCGCGCCGCAATCGACAACCGGCGGCCGGCAATCGACAATCCCACCGTGTCCGACCTCCCCCTGATCACCTCCGAGGCGTTCCCGGCGCTCGAGCCGGAGTGGGCCGCGCTCCATGCGCGGGTGCCCGGCGCCACGCCCTTCCTCCACCCTGCCTGGCACGCGGTCTGGCTGCGCCACTTCGGCGGCGATGCCTCGCCGGTGTTCCTGTCGATCCACGAGGACGACGAGCTCGTCGGAGTGGCCGCCCTCGACATGCACCCCGAGATGGCGCGCGAGCTCGGCGACCACAACGTGCGCGACTATGCGGGGCCGCTCGCCCTGCCCGGCGAGGAGGACGCGGTCGCGGCCGGCATCCTCGAGTGGCTGCGCGAGGACCTGACCCCGGCGGCGACGTTCTGGGGCCTGCCCGCGGACGCCTCGATGACCGCCGCGATAGAGCGGGCGGCCGCGCTTGGGTGGAACCTCGAACGCCGGCGCGAGGCGGTCTGTCCCGGGGTGGACCTGGCGGGCGATTTCGAGGCCTACGTGGCCGCGCTTTCGAAGAAAGACCGCCACGAGTTGCGGCGCAAGATGCGCAACCTGGAGGCGGCCGGGCAGGCCGGGTTCGAGAGCGCGGACACGCCGGAAGGGATCGCGGCGAAACTCGACCGCTTTTTCGAACTGATGCGCATCAGCCGGGGCGACAAGGACGAATTCCTGACACCCGCGATGGAAGCGTTCTTCCGCGACCTGGCGGCGACGTTCCCGGCGCTGGGGATGCTGCGGCTCTCGACCCTCACGCTCGACGGCGTGGAGATCGCGATGACCCTGGCCTTCGAGGACGAGGCGAACGTATACCTCTATAACAGCGGCTACGACCCCGCGTTCGCGAACCTGGCGGCAGGCCTGGTCAGCAAGGCGTGGGCGATCCGCGATGCCTGCGAACGCGGGAAGCGGCGGTTCGACTTCCTCCGGGGCGAGGAGGAGTACAAGCGGCGCCTGGGCGGCGTCGAGCGCGAGGTCGTCACGCTGGTGCTGCGCTCGGCGTAGGTTCAGGCGCCGGCCAATAGCTCGTCGATGAGCACGGCGATGCCGTCGTCGTCGGGCGAGGGGATGATGCGGTGGGCGGCGGCGCGCGCGTCGGGGGTGCCCGATTCGACCGCCACGGCCAGGCCGGCGATGGGGAACATCGGGATGTCGACCTCGCTATCGCCGATGGCGACGGCTTCGGCGGGGTCGATGCCGAGCGACCGGCAGAGCGCGAGCAGCCCGGAGCCCTTGTCGACCCCGGGCGCGGTGAGCGTGACCATGCCATCGCCGTTGTACACGAGGGCCGAATGCATGGAGACGCGGCCGCGCCAGGCTTCGAGCTCGTGGAGGTAAGGGTCTTCGGGGCCGGGCTCGGCCAGGACGGCGAGCAGCCCCGAGAGGTCGGCATCGCGCAGGTGGGTGACCGGCTGGAGCCACTCGGGGGCGCTGGCGGCCCAGGGCGGGAGCTCGTTGGCGCGGCGGTAGGCCTTCGAGGGCACGGCCAGGGTTGCCGGCCAGCCCGCCCGGTCGCAGAGGTCGGCCACGAAGGCGGCGAAGCCGGCGGGAAGGGGCTGCTGGGCGAGCACTTCGCCGGTCGCGCCACGGACATCGGCCCCGGCGGACGCGATCGCGGCGACCCGGAGGCCGAGCGCCTCGAACGGGC
The DNA here is from genome assembly GCA_964507025.1 of uncultured Anaerolineaceae bacterium. Classification (GTDB taxonomy): domain Bacteria; phylum Chloroflexota; class Dehalococcoidia; order Tepidiformales; family Tepidiformaceae; genus Amarobacter. The sequence goes on along the minus strand of CAZDOK010000027.1, from coordinate 8,855 downwards.
GGACCGCGGCCTGGTACCAGCGGGCAGTAGCGGGCGCGAGGAGGATGCCGGCGGCCGCGGCGCGCTGGAGCGCCTCGGCGGTGGCGGGCGAGATCACCCCGCGAGAGTTCAAGAGCGTGCCGTCGAGGTCGATGGCGATGAGGCGGTAGCGCATGGGGCGGAAGGTACCAGCCGGCGCGGTTGGGGTCTCCATGGCGGCGGTTTCGCGCGATGATCGGCGTAACACCACACTCTCGACCCTGGCCCGCTACGGCGCAGCGAGCAGAAACGCGTCCTTTGTCACCCCGGCGACGCGGTCGGCCGGCGTTTCGAGGCACCAGCCGCTCATGGTGACGATGCGGCCGTCGGTGACATGGAGCGCTCGCGACCCCACCAGGTGTTCGGCCGCTCCCGAGGGATAGGTGAGCACGATGACGACGGCGCCACGCGGGAACTCCAGCTTCTCCGGGTCACCGGCTGCTGGCTGCTGGCTGAATATGGCATACAGGCGGGCGCCGGGGGGCAGATTGCTGACGACCTGCTCCGCCGTGCCCGTATCCACGTAGCTGCCTTCGCAGCCCTGCCCCATCGGGAACGCATCGACAAGCGTCCCGGCCGGTGTCCCGGGCGGGCACGGCGGCGGGCCCCCGAGCATCTGCGTTGAGGCGCACGGGAGTGCGACGAAGTCGAGGAGACCGCGAACGGCGGCGGTGTCGCCACCAGTCACGGCGCCCAGGACGGCATCCACGCCTGCGTTTCCCGTGCGCTGAGAAAGGGGATGGCCCGGCACCGGGGCCGGGGTGCTGGTCGCGGGAGCGTCGTCATCGCCGCAGCCCGCGCTGGTGACGGCGATGAGGATGGCGATGGCGAAGAGGCCGACGAAAAGGCCGCGGAGGAGGTGCTGAAAGAGGGTGCCGCGCGTCATCAGCTCAATCCTGAATCCAGCATGATATCAGCCTACTCCGGCATCACGGGCGTGTCGAAACTGTAAATGCGGGACTTCCATCCGGCATGTGGTGACTTCTTGTCGCCCGCGTGCAACGATTAGGGTCTGGAGAGGTAGCGCCGTGACAGTTCGAGACCCTGGAGCCCGGATGAAGGTTGTAGTGAACGGGAAGCAGATTGAGCTCTCGGCGGAAGACAGCGCTCAGCGCAAGCGCCTGTTGCGTGAGGCGACCGCGGCGGTGGTGGCGCTCTACCGGCCCGCACTTGAAAGGCTCGAAGACGCCTGAACCGGCTTTCCCTGGACGATGCTCTCGACCTCGTCTGGGGTCTGGCGGACGAGCTTTATGGAGAACGCGGGCACCAGATGCCCGCGTTCTCATTTCTGGGCATCGAAGGCGTGGGTCGACTGGATGCGGCTCTTGCCCTGGTCGAGCACGACTACTACGACTCGGACGCTCATGCTGTGGCGTCCATGTTCTGGGCTCTCATCCAGGATCATCCCTTCCAGGACGGCAACAAGCGCTTTGCGGTCGTCGCCACCAACGTCTTCCTGATGCTGAACAGCTCGCTCGGCGTCGTCTCCAATGATGAATGGGAGCTGTTGGCCCTGAGCGTGGCCCGGAAGGACATCACCATCGAAGCACTCGCGGCATTCTTCGAGACCCGCATGACTTCGATGGATGCGGTAGACCACGCATGGGTTATCCGGATGGCTAACGAGGCAGGGCCAGAAGCACTGGCTGAAGTGACCCGCATAATGAGGGGGCTGAGAAACCACATCCGCGGAATCTCGTCCGGTTAGCTGCGAGGCGCTCCACCGCCCGTGGCGCACAGCAGCTCTCCTTCGACGGTCGATGGCCAAATGACAGGCGGTTTTCGCGCCCGCCGCCGATGCGTAAGCTTGCCGCCATCGCGGGGCGACAAGGGGGACCGATGGCCGACAGTCCGTATGCAGGCGTGCGCGTGCTCGACTTCACCCAGGGCGTGGCCGGGCCGATGGCCTGCGGGCTCCTCGCCCAGTTCGGCGCCGATGTCGTCAAGGTCGAACCACCCGCCGGCGACCGCATGGCCGCGCACCCCGGCTACCTGGCCTGGAACTGCAACAAGCGTCGCATCGTGTTGGACCTCGAGACGCCCGAGGGGCGAGCTGCCGCGCGCGAGCTGCTGGCCCGCGCCGACGTGGCGGTCTTCGATTTCGCTCCGGGCGAGCTCGAGCGGCTCGGCTTCGATGGCGCGACGCTGACCGCCGCCCACCCACGGCTGGTCCACGTGTGGGCACCGATGTTCGGGACGACGGGCCGCTGGAGCAACGTGCCGCCGGCCGAGTCGCTGATGCAGGCCGTCTCGGGGATCGCGTGGGCGCAGTCGAGCTGGGACGACGTGCCGGTCCACCTGGTCACGCCGCAGGTGGCCTACGGGCACGCGCAGGCTATCGCCGCAGCCGCCGGGGCGGCGCTGTTCGAACGCGCGCGCAGCGGGCTGGGGCAGGCGGTGGTTTGCTCGGGCGTGCATGGGACGGCGGCGGTGCAGTCGGGCGGGGCGATCCGGGCCGAGGGCGTGATGCGCATCGTCGGCGGGCGCGGGACCCGCGGCGGGAGCCCGAACTACCGCCTCTACCAGTGCGCCGACGGCGAGTGGCTCTTCCTCGCGACGCTCTTCATGCCGTTCTTCATGCAGGCGCTCGAGGCGCTCGACCTGGTGGAGATCCTGGCGGAAGAGGGCATCGACGGGGAGATTGCGAACCTGCAGAAGGCGCCCGGCAACCACTTGGCGATGGAGCGGCTGGAGGCGCGCTTCGCGGAACGCCCGCGTCACGAGTGGCTGGAGATCCTGCACGCGGCGGGCGTCCCCTCCGGGCCGGTCGGCGAGCGTGAACCGTACTTCGCGAGCGAGCAGGTGGCCGCGAACGGCATGCGGGTCGAGCTACAGCACCCGGAGCTTGGCACCGTCGTGGTCCCGGGCGTGTCGTCGAAGCTCACGGAGACGCCGGGCGAGGTGCGCGCGCTGATGACCGATACGACACCGGAAGCGGTTGGGTGGGGGCCGCGCCCGGCACCGCCTCCGCCGGCGAACGCACGCACCGAAGCGCCGCTCGCTGGCATCCGCGTCCTCGATCTGGGCGTGGTGATCGCGGGGCCGTTTGGGCCAACCATCCTGGCGAACTACGGCGCCGACGTGATCAAGGTGGAGCCGCGCCATGGCGACTCGTTCCGCACGGCCGCGCTCGGGTTCGCGGGGTGGAACCGGGGCAAGCGCAGCGTCGTGCTCGACCTGAAGGACCCGGCGGACCTGGAGACGTTCTTCGAGCTCGTGCGGACTTCGGACGTGGTGGTCGACAACTACCGGCTGGGCGTGAGCGAGCGGCTGAAGATCGACCACGCGACGCTGAGCGCGATCAACCCGCGCATCATCACGTGCTCGGTGCTGGGCTACGGGAAGACAGGGCCGCTGGCGCCCGACCCGGGGTTCGACCCGCTGCTACAGGCGCTCAGCGGCATGATGGCGGCCCAGGGTGGCGATGGCGAGCCCGTGTTCCACACGCTACCGGTGAACGACGAGGCGAGCGGGCTGCAGGCGGCCTTCGCGGTCGTGACCGCGCTCAACGCGCGCGAGCGGACGGGCCGGGGCCAGCATGTCTGGACCTCGCTGGCGAACCAGGCCGTGCTCTGCCAGTCGGGCGAGCTGACGTGGTACGAAGGGCGGCCGCCCGCCCCTGTGGGCTACAGGGATTGCGCGGGAACGAGCGCGCTCGAAGGCCTGTACCCCTGCGCGGACGGCTGGCTGGGCATCGCGGCGGCCGGCCCGGGCCAGTTCGAGGCGCTCTGCGAGGCGCTCGGCGAGCCGGGCTGGCGCGAGCGGTGGCCGCGGCCCATGGAGGAACCGCGGACCGGCGGCCTCGCGGAGGCGATCGCCGCGAAGCTCGCAGGGATGGAGCGGGAGGCGGCGCTCGACGCGCTCCACCGCAGGGGCATCCCGGCAATCGCGGCGGTCACCCGGGACGAGACGACGACGGACCCGTGGCTGCACGCCAACGGGTTCTGGGAGGAGTACGAGCTGGTGCCCTTCGGCACGGTGGCCGGCGTGCGCTCGTACGCGGAGTTCTCGCGCACGGCGGGGGGGTTCCGCTACCCGGCCCCGCAGCTCGGCGAGCACACGGAGGAGGTGCTGGCGGGGCTGGGGGGCGAGCGAGGGACCGCGCCGGCTCGCGGTGCGATCCCTCGCGACGGATAGGTCAGTCGGCGACGCAGGTGTACTGCGAGGCATGGCTGCCGTAGCCCGTTTCCCAGAGCTCGACGACATCGGTGAGGTTCGCCCACTGGACGCGGCCGGTGGCGAACTCGTCCTTGAGGGCGTCGAGGATCGCCTGGACTTCGGCCACAGTGTCCTCGTCCCATTGGCCCTGGGGCGGGAGCATGATCGACGCGGTGTAGAAGCCGCTCGCAGGCGCGGCGCCCGATTCGAGATCGGCGACCAGCCCTTCGATTCCCGCCAGGTCGCTGCCGCAGGTGCCGACATAGACCAGGTCGCTCTCGGGGTTATCGACGAAGAAGTTGGTGGCGTCGGTCGGCCGCCAGATGCCGGAGACGTGCTCATCTTCGCCGCGGTGCCCGGGCGTGGCGGCGCCCCAGAGGATGTTGGCGTCCCAGGTGTAGCCGGGGTACTCGCGCCCCTGGAGGACCGAGAAGAACTGCTCCCACTCCTGCTGTTCGTAGGGGTAATAGAGGAAACCGCCGACGACGTCCGTCGGTTCGACGCCGAGCTGCTCGTGGAGGTAGGCGACGTCGGCGTAGTTGTAGATGGTCTCGTGGGAGTGGGGGTCGGCCTGGACGCCCATGACCTCGCTCATCCAGCGCAGGACGTTCATGTCTTCGGTGTTCGCGGTGACGGCGCCGGTGTCGTAGCGGGCGATGGCCTGGAGGAAGTTCCAGTCGCTCTGGAAGTTGTAGGCGGCGCCGTACTCATCGATGAGGTTGACGATTTCGACCAGGATCTCGCGGTTCTCGAGGTAGAAATCGGGGTTGGCCAGGAAGTTGGGCTGGCGGGTGTTGGGCTCTTCGTTGTGGCTCACGAGCGTGAGGTAGACCGTCCCGGAGACATCCCCGGCAGACGGCGTGGCGGCCGGGGCGGTTGCGGGCGCAGCCGGGGCGGCATCGAGCGGGATGGCCGAGGCGGTGATGAACGACTTCCCGTCGACCCCGGCGAGTCCTTCGACGAGCGCGCCCAGGTCGACCATCTCGCCGTCAGCCTCGCCATCGATGCCGGCGATGAAGAGGTGGGCGAAGGTGACGCGGCCGGACTGGTTGCACTGCAGGCCGAACATCACCCGGTCGTTGTCGAGCCACGAGGGATAGGCGGGATTCACGGCCGTGCACGAGGCGTAGCGGCCATCAAAGGCTGTGTAGGTCGCCGGCCGGCCGGCTGTGAAGGCGTGGGTGGGCTCGCCCCAGCCGTCGCCATTGCGCTCGATGAGGGTGAGGACCGGGAGCTGCGAACTCCCTGCGATGACGGCTTCGCCATCCGGGCGGACGGAAACGTGCCCCGAGCCATCAACGGGTGTGAGTTCGGTCAGGCCGGTGCCGTCTGCGGCGATGACCGCGGCCTGTGAAGGCACGAGCTTTCCGCCATCGATATGGAACGCCAGGGCCTCGCCGCCGGGGAAGAAGTCGGGGTCGCCGGCGCGGGATTCGGGCTCGGCCTGGTTGGTCACCTGGACCGTGTCTCCGAGGACAAGGCTCCCGTCGCTGCAATCCGCCTCGATGTCCGTAATGGAGACGTTCTGCGGGGTGGCGCCACTCGAAGCCCAGGCGAGCGCGTCGCCTTCGGGCGACCAATCGGGGAAGCGCGTATCAGCGCCGAGGGAGACGGTCTCGCCAGAGGCGATGTGCGTCACGGTGGCGGTGCTGCGCCGCCCGGCGTCGAGGTTGTAGGCGATGAAGCAGCCATCAGGGGAGAGCGACGGGAACCACTCGGCGGCCGAGGAGGACGTGAGAGGCTGGAGGTCGCTGACGGTGCCGGCAGCGGCATCGTAGACGACGGTGTAGATGTCGCAGCCAGAGCTATCGCCGTAATGGCACCCGGCGGAGGAATCAAGGTTGGCTGCGAAGGCGATGAGGTAGCGTCCGGCGCCGCTGGCCGGGTCGGGAGTGGGCGCCGTGGGCGAAGCATCGGCGGCGATGCCGGGCACGACGACAGAGCCGGCATCGGCGTCGCGAGACGACGAGCACCCGGCGACGACGAGCGCCAGGGCGCCGGCAATGAGGATGACGAGACGGTTCATGGTTCTGCTCCGTGGGGGGCACGTCGGGCGTGCCGTTCACGGGGTTCATGGCGTGGCGCAGTCCGGGGTGATGTGGCGCCAGGTGGACAGCCGGTGGACGGTAAAGACCCGGCCGGCGAGGGATGCGCGGAAGGTAAAGGCGGTGGGGCGTTCAGCGGAAGGAGAGGCCGAGGCCGAGGCAGTCTGACTCGCGCTGGAGCACCCGGAAGGCGGCGCTCAGCTGTCGACGGGCTCCTTTAGTCCGGACCGTAGTACCCCACGTAGGTCCATCCATGGGCCCATGCGTCCTGGCAGTTGTTCACGTAGTTGTATGAAATGTAGCAAACTTCCGTTGCGTTGTTGCAATCACAGTTATCGTTTGGGTTCTTGTATCTTCCGAAGTAGAGGTCAACCCAGTAGCTCCCGCCTGAGCACGTCGGGTCGCCGATATCGTGGAGCATGAAGGAAGTCGGGTACACGACAGAGCCATCGCCCTGGTACATCGTCGGTGCCGGGCTGAGGCTCCAGATCCAGGTACCAAATGGCCAGTAGGCGGAGGGGTCTCCGGGGCACCAGGAGGAGCTATGGTTGGCGAAGTGCCCCTAAGTCAGCTCCCCGAGCCCGGACGCGGCACCGGTTAGGCTGCCAAAGGCGTACCCGGTGGATACTCTTCCGGAATACCACGTCGTGGCCTTGCCGTGGCCCGCGCCGAATACCAGGGCCACGGCCACAAGTCCGAAAGCGATCGCGGTTAGAACTCTTCCCACTGTGCACTCCCCGGGATGGTGATGAAGGCGAGCTCACTGCCAGCGAAGAAGACTCCGGCACCGCGCCCGGGGACTTCGGTCACCTGGCTCCAGGTTTGGCCGTGGTCTGCCGTCCGAACCACGGTGCCCGGATACAGGACGGCCAGCGCCATCCCGGAATCATCGAAGTCCGGGGCCACCGCCAGACCGAGAACACCGCCGGGTTGGGTGAGCTGCCAATCTGCAGCAACACCACCCATCGACTCGATGCCGCGTAGCGTGACCCGCAGGGTGTACTGCCCTGAAGCACCCGACGCCAGGATGGTTTGACCGGCGCCAACTTCCTCAAAGGCCACGGCGCCGGGAATATCGGCGAACCGGGTGACGCGCTGCGGGTCCACCAGCTCCCAGCGCGAGCCTGCGGCGTCCCACCGGTAGTGCCGTGCCGACTCCGGGTCCGCCTGCTTCATGAAGATCGCGTGGAGCATCCCATCCGCATCTTGCCGGAGGTCAAGCACCGGGCCACCGGTCTCGATGACGTGCAGCGACCCGTCAGGGATGCGATACACCCAGACACCGGCGTTGGTCGCCAGCAGCACGCTGTCGGCCCCGTCCCACGGCCCGGCGACCATGGCACGCGCGGAAGGGCCAGCTCGCTCGGGGAGGATCGCCACGCGCGCCCACGATTGCCCTGCATCTCTCGTTGCCCAGAGCCCCAGCGAATCACCGGACCACGCTGCGGCAAATACACGTGGAGTTTGCTCCATGGCGGCCGCATCAGCGGCAATCGCGGTCACCACGCCGGACAACCGGGATGCGGCCCAGCTTTCGCCTGCATCCCGGGATACGAGCAAGCCACCGCCGCGGAGGGCCAGGCGCTCGGCTCGCACCACGGCCTTCGCTTCAGGATCGATGAGCACTCGCGCAGGCGCCCCTGTGGCCTCACCCGAAACGGACGCCAGCCAGCGGCCGGTCACCGGGTCGGGGGCGTAGGCGAAGTGGTAGCCACGCGCCTTGTCTGTGCCGGGGCGGAGCCCCGGGCGTTCGCGAAGGGCGAGCGCAAGGAGGTCTGGAGAGTCGATGGCCGGCGGCCGGGAGAGACCTCCGTCCACCGCCGTTGAGGAGTACCCGGGGTCGATGGCATCGACTGCGACGCCATTGGTCATTCGCAACCAGCGAGTCGCGCCCGCTTCGTTGACGAGTTCGGCCTGCCACGTTCGGCGGCGGCCAGAGGAGCCGGAATCCGGCCCGGGTGCGTCGTTCACGTCGGTGCTGTAGAGGGCAACGATCGACCAGCTCCCGTCCCAGGCGGCGGCCGATTCAGTTGCCAGCCGCCACGCTTCAAGCAGGCTGAGTTCACGCGAGGTCTCGGGCACCGGCGTCGCGAGGACCACTCGGGCGCTTTGTGGTTCCCGGGTGAGTGCAACCGCTCCTCCGGCAGCCAATACGAGGATCGCCGCGCCAACCGCCGCAACCAGCCAGGTTCGTTTCCGCAACACGATTCCTGCCCCCATCGTTCCGACCTGCGGATGACAGAATAGGCTCCCTCCGATGGCGCCCGCCATCCCTCGATCAGCGATTTCGTTGAACCCAGATATCGGCAGCCTGGTGGCGGCTCCGCACGCCAAGCTTGTTCAGGATGTGGGCAACGTGGGTTTGGACGGTGTTCACCGAGACCACGAGTTGTCCCGCGATCTCCCGGTTTGTCAGGCCGTCCGCCATGAGACGCAGGATGTCCCGTTCCCGCCTGGTGAGTCCGCTGGTGTCCGCAGCCATGGTCAACGCTCCCGACACGATCCTGGCCGCATCGGTCATGCGCTGTCAACATGCTCTGCATGCCCGGACTGCTTGCGGCCCGCACCCGCTGGCGCGGCGCTGGTACACTTGGCCAATGACTACGACGGTTTCCGCACTTCGCGAACGGGCGG
>CAZDOK010000026.1:0-27418 GCA_964507025.1 uncultured Anaerolineaceae bacterium | reverse complement strand
GTGCCCACCGTCACCGCATCGCCCGCCACCTGCCGTCCGCCGAAGTACAGGATGCCGCCGATGCCCAGCCCTCTCAGCGTCTCCACCACCGGGAAGTACATCGCTGAGATACGCACCGTGTTCACGTTCGCCTCGTAGTTCCGCTCGTTGATCGAACCGAAGCGCTCCATGTTGTGTTGTTCGCGTGCGAACGCCTGCACCACCCGCAGCCCGGAGAAGCTCTCCTGCATATGGATGAGCACGTCCGCGATCCGCTCTCGCACCGACCCGTACGCCCGCCGCGAATACACCCGGAAGATGGCCGTCGCGATGATCAACGGCGGCAGGATGATCGCGGTCGCCAGTGAGAGCTTCCAGCTCAGCACCAGCAGGATCACCGTCGCCCCCAGCAAGGTCAGGGTCGACTGCACCACCATCAGGAAGCCGTTGTTCAAGACGTCGTTGATGGTTGCCACGTCCGAGGTCATCCGCGCGACCAGCCGCCCCGCGTTTTCCCGCCCGAAGAACGCCAGCGACATTCGCTGGTAATGCGTGAACAGTCGCACCCGCAGTTCGCGCAGGAAGTCCTGCCCGATGCGGTTCACCAGGTAGGTGCTCGCCGCCTGGAAGACATAAATGGTCGCGATCAACCCCAGGAAGATCGCTCCCGCCAACACCAGCGCGCCCTTGTCCCGTTCCGCCACCCCGCTATCCAGCGCGTACTGGATAACGAGCGGCTTGGCCAGGCTCGCTCCCGTGAACAGGCAAATCGATAAGGTCGCCACCAGGATCGCGCGCCAGCGCGGAGCCAGCATCCCGACCGCGCCGCGCAGCCCGTTCGCCTGCATCTCGTCGCCCGGCAGTTCGGTAACGTCGTCGCTCATGAGGCCATCGCCTCCAGCTGCCCGAGCACCTCGCGGTAGCGCCGGCTCGTCGCGATCAGCTCCGCGTGCGTGCCCGTGGCCGCCACCCGCCCCTCGTCCACCAGCACCACCTGGTCGGCAAGCGAAATCGTCGAAAGCCGGTGCGAGATGATGATCGTCGTTCGCCCGGCCATCACTTCCTTCAGCGCCGAGCGGATCTCCTCCTCCATGCGCGCGTCCACGCTCGACGTCGCGTCATCGAGGATGAGGATGCGCGGCTCCATCAGGATGGCCCTGGCGATGGCCAACCGCTGGCGCTGGCCACCGCTGAGCGAGAAGCCCTGCTCCCCCACCACCGTGTCGTACCCGTCCGCAAGCCCGGTGATGAACTCGTGCGCGTGGGCCAGCCGCGCCGCGCGCTCGATCTGCTCGTCGGTCGCGTCGATCCGCCCATAGGCGATGTTGTTCCGGACCGTGTCCGAGAACAGGAACGTGTCCTCGAACACGATGCCGATGTTCTGCCGGAGCTCCTTCAGCCGCAGTTCCCGGATGTCCGTCCCGTCGATGAGCACCCGGCCGGCATCCGTGTCGTAGAAGCGGGGCAACAGGCGCGCCACCGTCGACTTGCCGCTCCCCGTGGCCCCCACCAGCGCGACCGAGGTGCCGGGCGCCACCCGCAGGTCGAAGCTGTCGAGCACCGGCCGCCCGGCCTGGTACCCAAAGGTCACACGCTCGAACACGATCTCGCCGCCGCCCGCCGGCAGGTGCTTCGCGTGCGCCGGTTCCCTCACGGTCGGTTCTTCCTTCAGCACGTTCCACACCCGCGCCGAGGAGACCACCGCCCGCTGGCCGCTCGCGATCATGTCGCCCAGGCTCTGCACCGGCCACACCAGCATGTTCAGGTACTGGAGCGCCGCCACCAGCTCGCCCAGCGTCATCTTCCCCTCGGTCGCCAGGTAGCCGCCAAACCCGAGCACTACCAGCTGCCCCACTCCCGGCAGGAACTGGAAGAGAGGCGTGTACACCGTTCGCAGCTTCACCACGCCCATCGAGTCGCGCCGGACCTGGTCGGCGACCCGTTCGAGCTTCTCGATTTCGTGCTCCTCGCGCCCGAACGCCCGCACCAGCCGCGCCCCGGCGATGTTCTCCTCCACGTTGCTCGCGAGGCTGGCCAGCCCCTGCTGCACGTCTTCCGTGCCGGGCCCGAGCCGGTTGAAGAAGCGCACGCTCAGCCACGTCACCACCGGGTACACGGCCATCGCCAGCACCGCCAGCAGCAGGCTCGTGCGCACCAGCATCACGAACGCGCCGATCGCCATCAGCAGGTAGGCCGAGTTGATCGGGATGTTCACCAGGAACGCCTGCACCTCGTGCAGGTCCGCGCTCCCGCGCGACATCAGCTGACCCGTAGCCGTCCGGTCGTGGTAGTCGAACGAAAGCCGGTTCACCCGGTTGTAGAGTTCGAGCCGCATGTCCGCTTCGATCCGGTAGCTCGTCCGCATCGCCCAGTAGCGCCGCAGCCCGGCGAAGAGCGCCTGGAACGCCACCACCGTCACGAGCGCGATGACCAGCCCGAGCAGCAGCCCCGTCTTCCGCGGGATGATCGCCTCGTCGATGGTGATTCCCGTGAGGACGGGCGCGACCAGCCGCAACAGGCCCCACGAGAGGCCGGCGGTGAACGCGATCGTCAGCAGCAGCCACTGGGCCCGCATCTGCCGGAGGATCAGATCCCTCCCGGCGCGCAGGTCTAAGTGTTCGTCAGACAAGCACCCTCCCGGGGCGAAACAGAACAGGACGGCGACGCGGCGGGGCACCCCTGCGGTGCCCCCGTTACAGGTTGTAACGCGGCCCACCTGCAAGAGTTAACCCGGCTGGCTTTACGAAAAACACCCCCGGCCGATTCGGCCGGGGGTGTCAGGGGGAATAACCTTGCGAAGGCTAGTAGTCCTCGGGTGGGGGCGGCGGGGCCGCCGGCGGCTGCGGGATCTCCGCGACCAGCGTCTCCGTCGTCAGCACCAGCGCGGCGATGCTCACCGCATTCTCCAGCGCCGAACGCGTCACCTTCACCGGGTCGACGATGCCCAGCTCGAACATGTCGCCCCAGCTGTTCTTCTCCGCGTCCCAGCCCTGGTTCGGGTCCGTCAGCTTCCGCACCTTGTCGACGATCACCGAACCCTCGAGACCGCCGTTGTCGGCGATCGTCCACGTCGGCGACTCCAACGCCTCGGCGAGCAGCTTGATGCCCACCTTCTCGTCTTCGTTCTTCGTCTTGCTGGCAAGGGCCTCCAGGGCCTTCGTCGCGCGGATCAGCGCAACGCCGCCACCGACCACGATGCCCTCGTCGACGGCCGCGCGGGTCGCGCTCAGGGCGTCCTCCACGCGGGCCTTCTTCTCCTTGAGCTCGACCTCGGTCGCTGCGCCAACCTTGATGACGGCCACGCCGCCGGCCAGCTTCGCGAGCCGCTCCTGTAGCTTCTCGCGGTCGAAGTCGCTCGTCGCGTCATCGATCTGCGCCTTGATCTGCTTGATCCGGGCCTGGATCGCCTCATCGCTGGCCATGCCCTCGATGATCGTCGTGTCGTCCTTGCCCGAGACCACGCGCCGGGCGCGGCCGAGGTCGGCCACCGTCGCCGCATCGAGCTTGAGCCCGATGTCCTCGGTGATCAGCGTGCCACCCGTCAGGATCGCGATGTCTTCGAGCATCGCCTTCCGCCGGTCGCCGAAGCCCGGCGCCTTCACGGCCAGGATGTTGATCGTCCCGCGCAGCTTGTTCACCACCAGGGTCGCCAGCGCTTCGCCATCCACGTCGTCGCAGATGATCACGATGTCCTTCGTCACCTGCAGGACCTTCTCCAGCAGCGGCAGGATCTCCTGCACCGCCGAGATCTTCTTGTCCGTGATGACGATGTACGGGTTCTCGATGACCGCTTCCATGCGGTCGGTGTTCGTGACGAAATACGGCGAGACATACCCGCGGTCGAGCTGGAGGCCGTCCACGAACTCCGTCTCGAACTTCAGGCCGCGCGATTCCTCGACGGTGATCACGCCATCCTTGCCGACCTTCTCCATCACATCCGCGATGAGGTCGCCGATCTCCTTCTCGTTCGCCGAAATGCCGGCGACGTGGGCGATCTGCTCCTTGGTCAGCACCGGCCGCGCCTGGTTGCGCAGGTCCTTCACCGCCTCGCGCATGCCCGCCTCGATGCCGCGCTTCAGCGCCAGCGGGTTCACGCCCGAAGTCACGACCTTGATGCCGCCCCGCACCAGCGCCTGGGCCAGCACCGTCGCCGTCGTCGTGCCATCGCCGGCGACGTCGTTCGTCTTGGTCGCCACCTGCTTGGCCAGCTGCGCGCCCATGTTCTCGAACGGGTCTTCCAGCTCGATTTCCCGGGCGACGGTCACGCCGTCCTTGGTGATATTCGGTGCGCCGAATTTCTTATCGATGACCACGTTCCGGCCGCGCGGGCCAAGGGTCACCTTGACGGCGTCGGCGAGGGCATCGACGCCATCGCGGAGCCGGCGGCGCGCCGACTCGTCGAAGATCAGTTGCTTTGCAACCACGGGCTAACTCCCTTTCACGCAAAACGCAGAGGCGCCCGGCAAGCTGGATCCCGCGAGATCCCGGCCTCCGCGCCTCTGCGTCCGAAGCTCACTCGGTCCTAGACCTCGAGCTTGCAGAGGATGTCCTTCTCGTTCAGCACGATGTAGTCCACCCCGTCGATCTTCACATCGGTGCCGGTGTACTTCGCATAGAGAATGCGGTCGCCCGGTGCGACATCCAGCGGGACGCGCTTGCCGCTGTCGTCGAGCCGGCCAGGCCCGACAGCGATGACTTCGCCCTGCTGCGGCTTCTCCTTCGCCGTGTCGGGGATCACCAGGCCGCTGGCCGTCACTTCATCCTGCTTCAGCGGGGTGATGACGATGCGGTCGGCGAGGGGAATGAGCTTGGACTTGGCTGCGGCCTTCGCCGCGGTCTTGGCTGCCATGGATGCAATTCCTCCTGGAAAGTGCAGGTGTTGGTGTCGTAGCGATCCGCGATGTTAGCACTCACCGGGGGAGAGTGCTAGAGGCAGCGTACAGGCTCTTGCCACCACGCGAAAGTCACCCTCCCGCCTCCACCGCCCCGCGCACGCTCCCATCCGGGAAGATCGTCCCCTCCAGCTTCCCCCGCTCGATCAGCTGCGGCGTTACCTTCGCCCCCATGAAGTCCGCCCGAGCCAGCGTCGCGAAGTCCAGGTTGATGCCCGGCCCCACCGCGCCCGCCAGGCTCGCCCCCGAGAGATTCGCCCGCACGAACTTCGTCGCGCTGAGTGCCGCGTGTGCCAGGTCGGCCTGCCGGAAGCTCGCCCCCGTGCCATCGGCGTGCGAGAGGTCGGCCCAGCGCAGCCGCGCGCCGCTCAGGTCGGCGCCCCGCAGGTCCGCCCGCCGCAACGAGGCAGCCTCCAGGTTCGCACCCTGCAGCCTCGCCTCCCGCAGGCAGATGCCCGCCAGGTCCAGCCCCCGCAGGTCGACCCCGCGCAGGTCGGCCCCGGTGCAATCGGCCCCCGCATCCACGATCACGCCACCCACGGTCACCGGCCCCATGCGGTGTCCCGCCGGGATTTCGGTGCCGGCTTCGGGTTCCTCCGCCGGGGGCGCGGCGCCCTTCGAAAGGTGCTCCTTGCGCGCCCGGTCGTACGCCGCCCGCAGGTGCGGATCGCCCAGCACGCTCCAGGCATCCTTCATCGCCTGCCGCCTCCGGGTGAACTCCGTCGCGCTGATGCGCGCACCTTCCAGCTCGCCCGCCATCCGCGAAAGCACCTTCAGGATCTGCTGGCGCGGTGTATCCGGCCGCACCCCCAGGACGCCGTACCAGTCGATCGATGCGTCGCCCGTGTAGCTGACCGGCCCGGTGCGCGGCGCGTCCTCCGCCGGTTCGAAGCCCCGGGGCGGAGCAGCCGGTTCCGCTGCCCCTGGCCGCCGGGGCTGCGGCGTCCGCCGCACGGTGCGCACCACCCGCCGGGGAGGCGCCGGCCGCGGCCGAGTCCGGTCATACGCCGCACGGCGCTCCGGGTCGCGCAGTACCTCCCACGCTTCATTGATCTGGCGCATCCGCTCGATCGATTCGGGGCTGCCGCTGGTATCGGGGTGGTGGATGCGCGCCAGCCGCCGGTAGGCGCTGCGCACCTCCTCCGCGCTGGCCGATGGCGCAACCTCGAGCAGGGCGTAGTAGTCCGGGGGCGCGGCCACCCGGCGATGGTACCAGCGCCCTCACCTTCGGGCTGATGCCGACCGTCCGGTAACTTCACGTTTGCGTGAAGGTATGATAGGCTCGCCACACGAGAAGGGGGACTCTCCGTGCGCTGGCTGCTGCGCCTTATTCCGTATCTCAAACCGTACCGGGGCAGGATTTCGCTGGCCTGGCTCTCCATGCTCATGGCGGGCTCGTTCGTCATGATCAGCCCGCTCCTGATCCGCTTCGCGATCGACTTCGGCCTCGACCCGCAGCGTGATGAGGCCGACAGGCTGATTGGCCTGCAGGGCAACGAAAAGCTGCTCGTCCTGGGTGCGCTCGCCATCGTTGTGTTCGCCATCGGCCGCGGCCTCGCCTCCTTCGGGCAGCAGTACCTCGGCGAGACAGTCGGCCAGAACGTCGCCTACGACATCCGCAACAAGATCTACGACAACCTCCAGCGGCTCAGCTACGCCTACCACGACAAGGTCCAGACCGGCCAGATCATGTCCCGCGCCACCCAGGATGTGGAGAACATCCGCATGTTCATCAACATGGGTGCGCTCCGCTTCGCCTTCATCATGTTGATGCTCGCCATCTCCGTCGTCGGGATGTTCATCATCAACTGGCAACTGGCCCTCGTCAGCATCCTCAGCCTGCCCATCCTCGCCTGGCGGTCCATCGTCACCAGCCGCCGCCTCCGCCCGATCTGGCAGGAGATCCAGCAGAACCAGGCCGAAGTCACCCAGGTCGCGGAAGAGGGCCTGACTGGCATTCGCGTCGTCAAGGCATTCAGCCGCGAGCCGTTCGAAAGCGAGAAATTCGAAGAGGCAGCCCGCAAACAGGCCGACTTGAGCTATACCTCCTCCGTCATCCAGGCGCGCAACCAGCCGATGCTCCAGGGGCTCTCCGCCGCCCAGATCGGCCTCACCGTCGGTGTTGGCGCCTGGCTCATCTCCCAGGGCGATGCGAGCGCCTCCGATGTCCTCGCCTTCACCCTGTGGCTCAACCTCCTCCAACTCCCGATGCGCTCCATCGGCTTCATCATCAACATGTTCGCCCGCTGCGTCAGTTCCTCCGAGCGCGTCTTCGAACTCATCGACGCCCAGTCCGTCGTCCAGGAAAAACCGGACGCCGTCCCCCTCGAAAACGCCGCCGGCCATGTCCGTTTCAACAACGTCAGCTTCGGTTACGACAGCCTCAGCGCCGTCCTCAACGGGGTCGATATCGATGCGAAGCCAGGCCAGGTCATCGCCCTCCTCGGGCCCACCGGCAGCGGCAAATCCACCGTCGTCAACCTCATCCCCCGCTTCTACGATGTCACCGAGGGCAGCATCACCATCGATGACATCGACGTCCGCGATGTCACCATCGAGTCCCTCCGCCGCAATATCGGCATCGTCCAGCAGGATGTCTTCCTCTTCATCGGCACCATCCGCGACAACATCGCCTACGGCCGCCCCAACGCGACCCAGGAAGAGATCGAGCGCGCCGCCAAGGCCGCCCGCATCCACGACTTCATCGTCAGCCTGCCCTACGGCTACGACGAATGGGTGGGCGAGCGCGGGGTCACCCTCTCTGGCGGCCAGAAGCAGCGCATCGCCATCGCCCGCACCCTCCTGCTCGACCCGCGCATCCTCATCTTCGATGACTCCACGGCCAGCGTGGATACCCAGACGGAGTTCCTTATCCAGCAGGCGCTCCAGGAGCTCATGCAGGGCCGTACCACCTTCGTCATCGCTCAGCGCCTCCGCACTGTCATCCGCGCCGACGAGATCATCGTGCTCGACCGCGGCAAGGTGGTGCAGCGCGGCAAGCACGCCGAGCTCCTCGAACAGGAAGGCCTCTACCGCCGCATCTTCGACCTCGAGCTCAAGGACCAGGAAGAGGCGCTGGGCCGCGCCACGCCGGCTTCGGTAGCATCGGCGGGCAATGGCGCCCCGGGCGAACGCGCCCGGCCCGGTCCCCAGGTCCTCACCACCTCGCCCGGCCAGTCAGGCGCGGGGGGTGCATCGTGAAAGCTTCGCATCAGCACCCGCGGTTCGCCGCTGAAGGAGGCCGCTAATGGGTATGTGGGGTGGCGCCGGCGCCGGCGGCTGGAGCTCGGGCATTGGTGGCCAGGCCACCGGCCCCATGCGTCACGGCCGTGGCTCCGATGGCTGGGACGACGAATACCTCGGGAAGGCATACGACGCGCAGGTCGTCCGCCGCATCCTTCCCTACCTCAAACCCTATAAGAAGCAGGCCGCCCTCGCGCTCATCTGCATGATCATCACCGCGGTCACCAGCTTCATCCAGCCCCTCCTCATCGGCCTCACCGTAAAAGCCGGCGTCGAGGGCAATACCGACCGCATCTGGACGCTCCTCGGCATCATGATCGGCGCCGCCTTTGTGACCTGGATCTCCGCCTATACCCAGCTGCTCACCACGGCCTGGATGGGCAACCGCCTCCTCCTCCAGCTCCGCACAGAGATGTACGACCACATGCAGGGCCTCTCGCTCAGCTTCTACGACGAAATGGAAGTCGGCCGCATGATCAGCCGTCTCACCAGCGACGTCACCGTCATGCAGGAACTCCTCACCAGCGGCTCGCTCACCTTCCTGGCCGACTTCGTCGGCCTCACCGTCGTGGTCATCGTCCTGCTGACCGTGGATTGGCAGCTCGCCCTGGTGACGTTCGCCATCGTGCCCCCGCTCATCATTGTGATGGTCTGGTGGGCGCGCCACGCCAAGGCCGCCTTCGTGAACGTCCGCGTGAAGATCAGCGCGCTCTACGGCACCCTCGCCGAAAACGTCTCCGGTGTGCGCGCCGTGCAGTCGATGTCACGCGAAGACGAGAACGCCCGCCGCTTCGATGCGCTCAACCAGGAGAATCGCCGCGCCAACATCTGGGCCGGCATGCTCAGCGCCGCCATCATGCCCGTCATCGAACTCGCCGTCGCCATCGCGACCTGCGCCGTGGTCATCGTCGGCGGGATGCGCGCCCTAAACGCCTCCGATGTGAACGTCGCACACCTCTTCCTGGTCCTCACCAGCTTCACCCTCTACGTCGGTCGCTTCTTCGACCCGATCCGCGACCTGGTGCTGCAATACACCATGCTCCAGCGCGCCATGGCCGGCGGCGAACGCATCTTCGAGGTGCTCGATACCGAGCCGCGCATCAAGGACCGGGAAGACGCCATCGAGCTCGACGAGGTCGATGGTCGCGTCGACTTCGACGACGTCCACTTCCACTACACCGAAGGCGTGCCCATCCTCCGCGGCATCGACCTCCACGTCGAACCGGGCGAAACGATCGCCTTCGTCGGCCCCACCGGCGCCGGCAAAACCACCATCACCTCGCTCATCAGCCGCGGCTACGAAGTCACCGGCGGCGCCATCCGCATCGATGGCCACGACATCCGCGACGTCAAACGCCGGTCGCTCACGAAGCACATGGGCGTCGTGCTCCAGAATCCCTACCTCTTCAGCGGCACCGTCCGCGAGAACATCGCCTACGGCCGCCCCGAGGCCACCGACGACGATGTCATCCAGGCCGCAAAGGCCGTCGGCGCCGACGAGTTCATCAGCCGCCTGCCCGATGGCTACAACACCGTCCTCCAGCAGCGCGGCCAGAACCTCTCGGTCGGCCAGCGCCAGCTCATCAGCTTCGCCCGCGCCATCCTCGCCGCTCCCCGCATCCTCGTCCTCGATGAGGCCACCGCCTACGTCGATACCCAGACCGAGGTCATCATCCAGAGGGCGCTCCGCGAGCTCCTGAAGAACCGCACCTCCTTCGTCATCGCCCACCGCCTCTCCACCATCCGCGAGGCCAGCCGCATCGTCGTGCTCGACCAGGGCCGCATCGCCGAGATCGGCACGCACGAAGAGCTCCTCGCCAGGGGCGGCATCTACGCCAACCTCTACAAGATGACCTACGAACAGGAGCAGGCCCAGCAGGCCGCCGCCATGATGGGCGAGGACGAAGCGTTCGCCCGCCGCCGCCGCGGCGAGGTCCAGGCCCCGCCCCAGTCAGCCCCCTCGCCCGCCGCCGGCAGCTAACCAGGCTTCCCCGCGCGCCCACGAAGGCCGGCATCGCCCGGCCTTCATTCGTTTCAGCCTTACTGAGCGACTGCAAGAAATCCTCCCCGGGGACTGCGCGAATATCGGGGTTTTGCCGATACCAAGGGTGAATCCTTGTGAGCGAGGAAAGGGGCATCCTCATGCTCGGCGACATCGCCTCCCTGGCACGGCTCGCCGCCACTCTTCCGCGCGAGGCCGGCGAAGAGACCGTCCTCCAGGCCTGTGCGCTCGTCCGCGACCTCTTCGCCGCCGAGGAGGCCTACGTCATCCGCGCCGGCGACCCCAACTTCGTCCGCCTCGGCAGCCACGAGGATCCGCGCGCCTACGAAATCAAGCAGCGCGGCTACTGGCTCGTCTGGCGTGCCGGCGCCGAAGAGCCCGCCGCACCCGGCGGCATCTTCACCGTCACCGACCGCATGGTGTTCGACCTCCAGGCGATCGCCCCCGGCGTCCCCGCAACCCACTTCGCCACCCTCCTCCCCGGCAACGAAAGCAACTCCGAGATCCTCGTTGTCCGCGGCCCCTGGCACGGAGGACTTACCCCCGAGCAGGTCGACCTCGTCGCGACCATCCGCCCGCTCCTCGCCTACCTGGCCGGCAACGTCCTCGATGCCGAGCGCCAGCAGCGCCAGCGTTCCCAGCTCAGCGCCCTCGCCGATGTCGCCGAAGCCTTCAGCCGCTCCGACGACGTGAACGAGGTGCTCACCGGCCTTTCTACCGCGCTCGCCAAGGCCTCCGGCTTCGCCTGGGTCGCTACCACCCTCACCGACCCCGCGATCGAGCACGTCACCGACCGGGGCCTGAACGTCTCGCGCCACTCCGAGACCACCATCGCCGAACAGGGCCGCACCGGGAACATGGGGCCCACCGCACTCGAACGCGACCTCCGCGTCGCCCGCCACCTCGCCTGGACGCGCATGCCCTACCTGGTCCCCGATGTGTTCGACCCCGCCGAGCAGATGCTCGTCGACGATAGCCTCCGCGGCTACTACCAGCAGGCCCACATCCTCTCCATGGCCTGCTTCCCCCTCTTCTTCCGCGACCAGCTCCTCGGCAGCGTCACCTTCTGCGCCTCCGAGTCCCACTCCTTCGAGGACGAGGAAGTCAGCTTCCTCAACGCGCTCGTCTCCCAGGCGAGCAACACGGTCACCGCCTTCCGCCTCAACCGCGAGCTCCGCGAAGCGGAAGCCCAGCTGCGGGCCGTGTTCGCCAACTCGCCCGCGCTCATCACCGTCATGCAGCCCGATGGCACCATCACCCTCTCCGAAGGCGCCAGCCTCCCCCGTGCCGTCCGCTCCGGCGGCCTGCTCGTCGGCGCCTCCGTCTTCGATGTCCTCCCGCCCGAAGTCGCCGCGGCCACACGCGAGCACGTCACGCGCTGCCTGGCTGGCGAATCCTTCTCCGCCAACGCCCACGCCAATGGCCGCGACTACGAGACCCAGTTCGCGCCCCTCCGCGACGACACCGGCCTCCCGGTCGCAGTCATCACCGTCACCATGGATGTCACCGAGCGCGTCCACGCCGAACGCGAGCTGCGCGATCTCAACGACGCCCTGCGCGCCGCCAAGGAACAGGCAGAAGAGCTCGCCCGCGCCGCCGAGGTCTCACGCCGGCGGGCCGAGTACCTGGCCAGCCACGACGGCCTCACCGGCGTGCTCTCGCGCCGCGCCTGGTTCGAACTCGCCGAATCGCACCGCCCCTCCGCCATCGCCATCTTCGATGTCGATTCCTTCAAGGCCATCAACGACACCCACGGCCATCCCGCGGGCGATGTCGTTCTCCGGGCCGTCGCCGAGCGCATCGCGGGCGCTGCGGGCTACGCCGGCACGGTCGGCCGCCTCGGCGGCGAGGAGTTCGCCGTCCTCTTCCACGGCTCCATCGCAGAGGCCGAGGCCGTCGCCGCCCGGATCGTCGAGCGTGTCGCCGCCGAGCCCGTCGAGCTGCCGGGTGATGCCTCGCTCGTGGTCACCGTCAGCGCCGGGCTCGCACCCTGCCGCCGCCTCTCCGATACCGCCGCCATCACCGTCGCCCGCGCCTACGACCTTGCCGACAAGGCCCTCTACTCCGCCAAGGCCGGCGGCCGCCACCAGCTCGTCATCTCCGGCAAAGCCGCCTGACGCCCCACCCCCGCCCCGCGCCGAGGAACCCGAGGCGGGTCCGTCATGACCCGCTGCAGCGCCCGTCCCCCGAACCACGCCCGGCGCCGCCCACCCCCGCCGGCGAGCCCCGCGCGTCAGCAAGGGACACGCACTCCGCCCCCAACCATCGCAACCCTCTCCCCCGACCAACCCCGAGGAACCCGAGGCGGGTCCGTCATGACCCGCTGCAGCGCCCATCCCCCGAACCACGCCCCGCGCCGCCCACCCCCAATGCCGCACGCGATGGGCCTCTCATCCCCACGACGTCCGGGCGACGCACATCCCGGCGCGCGATCACTGGCGCGCCTCGGATTCTCGCCGCACTTCGCCCTTCCCTACGCTGCCGCCGCCGCCGTCCCGGTCCGGTAAATCCGCCGCAAATACGGCCCCGTCACCAGGCTCGCCATCGTGATCACCACGAACGCCGCCCCCGGCAGGAAGAACAACACCGGCGCGCCCGTCCGGTCGGCCAGCGCCCCGAACGCCAGGTTCATGAACGCCATCACTCCACCCGCCGACATCAGGTAGAGGCTCATCACCCGCCCGCGGATGTCGTCAGGCACAACCTCCTGCAGCAGCACCGCGCTGAGCGCCATGAACATCGCCTGCGATGAGCCCATCAGGATCGCGCCAGCGGCCGCGTGGGGCACGTGGTGGCTCCCCGCCATCAACATCGGCGAAATACCGCTCACCAGCGCCGTGCCGAGCAGCAGCGTCCCCCGCTGACCGCCCGTCGTCACCGCCAGGATGAACGTCCCCACCAGGGCCCCCGCGCCCACCCCGAACGTCATGATCGTGAACCCGCCAGAGGGGCTGTGCAGCCGTGTCTCGGCGAACCCCGGCAGCATCGCGTCGAACGACATCGTCAGCGAGCAGTGCGCGAACACCAGCACGAAGATCGCCGCCACCTCCGGCGTCCGGCCGATGTAGGCCATCCCCTCCCGCATGTTCTGGCCCACGTCTCGCAGCCGCGTTACCCCACCCCGCGAGGAGATGGTCACGCGCCGCACCGAGGAGAACGACAGCAGCGCGAACACCGCCGAGATCCCGTAAGCCCCCTCGACCCCGATCGTCGCCAGCAACGGCCCCGCCAGCAGCGGCCCCGCCGCCCGCGACCCGTGCTGCGTGGTGCTCGTCAGCGCCACCGCGTTCCCCAGGTCGCTCGCCGGCACCACGTTCGCCAGCAGCGCCTGGTCGGAAGGGATCTCCACCGACCGGACGATCCCCTGCACAAACGCCAGCGCCACCACCATCCATACCTCGATCACATCGGTGACCGCCAGCAGCGCCAGCGTGACCGTCACGCCAAACGTCGCCAGGCGCGTGCTCCTCACCAGGATGCGTCGTTCCGCCCGGTCGGCCACCATCCCGCCCAGCGGCGCCACCAGGTAGGGCGACATCGAAGCGAAGGTCGAGACTCCCACCCAGAGCGACGAGTCGCTCAGCTTGTAGACGATCCAGGCATTGCCCAGCAACAGCGTCCAGAGCGAGATGCTGGAGCACGCGCTCCCGATCCAGAGCGCGCGAAAGTCGCGGTGGCGCAGCGCCGGCAGGCGCGCCGCCATCCCGCTCACGCCAGCAGCTCGAGCACGTGCTTCGCGATGAACCCCGGGTCTTCCATGGGGATGAAGTGGCTGTACTGCGGCAGGAACACATCCTCCGCGTGCTGGAAATGGCTCGCCAGGTCCGGTGCCGTCGGCGAGCTGCTCATATCCAGCGGCCCCCCCTCGGTCCGCTGCCGCGCCCGCAGGATGCGCACCGGGATCGTGAGCGATTCGATCGCCGGGTAGATGTCCGTCGCCATCGCCCCGGCATAGGTCGCCGCCTCGATGTTCGGCGGGCAGGCGAGCACGTACCCCTCCCCATCCGGGTTTGGCACCAGGCCATACTCGCAGTAGTCGCGCAGCACCTCCGGGTCCCAGCTGTTGAACGGCGGCCGGTCCTTGAACCGCTCGAACATCTCTTGCGGCGACGACCACTCGTTCCGGCGCCGCGCCGCGAAGTGGTCGCCTTCGAACGAGGGACGCGGTTCGCGCACCCGCGGCCCGATCACCGGGTCGACCAGCAGCAGCTTCGAGAAGATGCCGGGATCGAGCGATGCCGCCAGCGTGACCGCGTGCCCGCCCTTCGAATGGCCGACACCCAGCGCGCCATCCAGGCCGAGGTGCCGCGCCACTGCCGCCACGTCGCGCCCGAAATTCGTCCAGGGATAGGGGGGTGCGGGCTTGTCGCTCCGGCCGTGGCCGCGCATGTCGAGCGCATAGGCGTGGATGCCGGGCAGCCGCGCGATCACGCGGTCCCAGCACCTCGCGTGGAACCCTGTGGCATGGGCGAAAAACACAACCGGCCCAACCGAGGGCCATTCGTAGAGCTGCAGGTCCACGCCGTCGACGCGGACGCGGGAAGGTATCGGTTCGGGCATGTTTGGAAGTATAGGCAACCCGCGGCCTTGCGGACTCAACCCCGCCCGGCCCGCTACAGTTATTCCATGGACGATCTCATCGCTCGCCTGGCCGCTACCCCGCGCACCCTCGCCCACCTGGTCGCCGAGGCCCCGGAGGAACGGCTCGACATGGCCTTTGCCGGCGCCTGGAGCGCGCGCACCATCCTGGCCCACTTCCGCGATGAGGAGTACCTGGGCATGCGTGTCGCCCTCGAACGGATGCTCGCCGAGGACAACCCCGTCCTCCGCTTCCCCCCGGCCGATGCCTGGGAGCCCGCCCGCAACCGCGACCGCGACCGCAAGGAGTGGCTCCTCGCCGATTTCGCCCTCCAGCGCCAGGCCAGCATCGCCATCCTGCGCTCCCTTCGCCCCCAGGACTGGACGCGCCGCGGACAGGCCCCCGCCGGCCGCGAGTTCGCCGTCTCCGAGCTGGTCAGCTACTGGGCCGCCCACGACGCTGAACACATCGCGGGCCTCGAGGCCGCCCTCGGCGAGACCCTGGCCGACGTCATCGAGCGCCGCCGCCGCCCCGAGTAGCCCCTGGCCGTGCTCCTCGCCATACTTCCCCACGCCTGAATGACAAGCGCGAGTGTCTCCTGGTTCGCCCGCACCAGGCTCCGGCCGCCGGTCATCCCCGCCGACCTGCTGGCGCGCGAGCCACTCTCTGCCCGCCTGCTCGCTGCCGCGCGGACGGCGCGGCTCACCCTCGTCTCCGCCGTGGCCGGCGCGGGCAAGACCACCGCGCTCGCCGTCCTCGCCCGCGACCTCGCCCCCGTGCCGGTTGCCTGGCTCAGCCTCGACGAGGAAGACAACGACCCGCAGTTCTTCTTCCCGGCCCTCGTTGCCGCCCTCCGGAGCGCCCTCCCCGGCATGGGCCACGATGCCGAGGCGATGCTCGAGAATCCCGCCGGCCAGCAGCCACGCCGGTTCGCCGCGGTCCTTATCAACGACATCCTCGAAGCAGGCGACCTCCCGGCGGTCCTCATCCTCGATGACCTCCACCACCTCGCCAGCCCCGCGCTCACCGCCGCCCTCGATTACCTCGTCGAGCGCGCCCCGGAAGGCTTCCACATCGTGGCCGGCACCCGCTACGAGCCCGCGCTCAATCTCGCCCGGCCTCGCACCCGTGGCCAGCTCGCCGAGTTCGCCACGGCTGACCTCCTCCTGGCGCCCGGCGAGCTCCGCGCATGGTTCAGCGACCAGTTCGGCCTCGAGCTCGACGAACCCGGCGCGGCCCACCTGCACGGGCGCGTCGATGGCTGGATGGCCGGCGCGCGGCTCCTCGCGCTCTCCCTCCGCCGGCAGCAACCCGGCGGGCCCCTGGGGCTCGCGGCCTCGCCCGAGGCCCACGAGCGCGAACTCTTCGAGTACCTGGCCTCCGAGGTGCTGGCCGCCCAGGAACCCTCCATCCGCGCCTTCCTCCTCGAAACCTCGATCCTCGCCGAGCTGACGCCCGGCCTCTGCCGCGCCGTCACCGGGGCCGACGACGCGGCCGCGATGCTCGAGGAACTCCACCGCCGCAACCTCTTCATCGAACAGCTCCCCGGAGCTTCGGGAGATTCCGCGCCCGGCCCGGTCTACCGCTACCACAACCTCTTCGCCCTCTTCCTCCGCCGGCAGCTTGGCCGCGAACAGCCCGACCGGGTCGCCGCGCTCCACCTCCGTGCCGCCGCCGCCCAGCACGATCCCGCCCGCGCGGTGCGCCACTACCTTGCCGCCGGCGCCCCGGAACAGGCCGCCGGGGTCATCGCCGCCGCCGCTGCCACCGCCACCGTGCGCGACCTGGCGCCCCTCTGCCGGCTCATCGAAGAGCTCCCACCCCGGTTCCGCTCCTCCCGCCCCTGGCTCGATCAGCTCGTCGGCGCCGACCTGGCCCGCAAGGGCCTGTACGAACAGGCTCGCCCCTCCCTCGAGCGCGCGCTCGCCGGCTTCGAGGCCGAGGGCGACCGCCACGGCGCCGGTCACGCGCTCGTCTACCTCGGCGAGGTCTTCACCTGCCTGGCCGATGGCGCGAATGCCCGCCCCACCCTCGAAGCCTCGCTCGCCGCCGACCTCACCCCGGCCCAGCGCGTCACCTCGGAGATGAACCTGGCCTGGGTCGCCTGCTACGAAGGCGACTGGGACGCCGTCGATGCCCGCCTCGATGAACTGCTCGCGCGCTTCGCCGCCGAACCCGGCCTCGCCCTCGCCGAAGGCATCGTCCTCAGCCTCGGGCCGCAGTTCGCCTTCTCCGGCGTGGGTGCGCCCCGCCTCATGGCCTTTTGCGATGCCGTGTTCGCGCTCGCGGGCCCCGGGATGGGCCCGGCACAGGCCGGCGCGCGCGCCTACCGCGCCTACCTGCGCTTCCTGGCCGGCGACCTCGCCAGCGCCCGTGAGGATGCCACCATCGCCGCGGCGATGTGCGACGACCTCGGCGGGTTCGCCCACCTCGAGCTCTACACCGATCACGTGCTCCTTTTCGCCGCCCTGGCCGAGGGCGACCGCGCGCGCTTCGATGCCCTCATCGCGCGGGCCATCGAGCGGGCGGCGGCGCGCATCACCTACCGCCAGTGGCTCGCGAGCTACCTGTACCTCCGCGGCCGCGAAGGGTGGCTCCGCGGCGACCACGAGGCGGCCCCACGTGCCCTCGGCGAGCTGCGCGCCACCACCCTGGCCCACCCGCTGCCCGATGCCGCCGTGCCCGGCCGCCTCCTCGAGGCCCTTGCCGCGGCCGCCCCGGCCGATGCGGAGCGCGCCTTCCGCGCCGCCATCGAAGCCCAGGACCGGGCCCGTCATGCCCTCCTCGCGACCAGCGCGCGGCTCGGACTGGCGGCCCACCTCTCCCGCCAGGGCAACCACGCCGCGGCGCTCCAGGAGCTCGCCACTGCCTCAGCGTTCATCGAGCGCCACGTGGCTCCAGGCCTCGTCCTCCAGGAAGGCACCGGGATCGTCCCGCTGCTCCGCGCCGGCGAACGGGCTGGCGTGGCCGGCGGCCAGGTCCGCCGGGCGCTCGAACTGCTGAGCGCATCCCCGGCCCCGGGCAGTCCGGCCCCCGGCGGGCTCTCCCGGCGCGAGCTGGAAGTCCTCGCGCTCCTCGCGGAGGGGGCCACCAACCAGCAGATTGCCGACCGGCTCGTCATCACCCTGGGCACGGCCAAACGCCACACCATCAACATCTACAGCAGGCTCGGCGCCACCAACCGCACCCAGGCCGTCGCCCTCGCGCGCGCCCGGGGCCTCCTCCCCGGCCCCCGGGTGTAGGCCCTCGCGGACACGAAAACACACCCTACCCCGCTCGCGGAATACACCTTTCGGGCAATCCCCGGCCGGTCAGCGTTGCCTACGCTCGTTGTGGAGGCGGCAAATGCCTCCCCAATCACACCAACGGGAGTACCCCTCATGACCACCGCAACCGGAAACGAAACGCGCACCGGCCGCATCGCCCGCCCCGGCGAGGACAAGGCGTTCTCGCTCCTGGGCATCGCCATCCGCCCCATCGTCACCGCCGCCGAAAGCCGCGGCAACCTCACCCTCCTCGAACAGACCGTCCCCCCGGGCGCCGGCTCGCCGCCCCACATCCTCAATCACGGCGACAAGGCCATCTACGTCGTACGCGGCGAATTCGCCGTCCTTCTCGGCGAAAAGACCGTCGCTGCCAGCGCAGGCATGTGCGTCTTCATCCCCGAGGGCGTCATCCACAACTTCAAGAACGTCGGCACCGAACCCGGCACCATCGTCGTCGCCGTCTCGCCCGGCGGCCACGAGGCCTTCCTCGAAGACGCCTCCGAGGCGACGAAGACCGCGCCGCCCTCGAAGGAGCTCATGAACGCCGTCGGCAGCCGCCACGGAGTCGAAATGGTTTAGGCGTCTCCGCGCACACCGGCGCCCGGCGCGTGCTCCTCTACCCGCCGCCGGGCGCTCACTCGTAGTGCCGTGTATTCGGACGATCTGAGGCGCGCCAGTGATGGCGCGCTGGGATGCCTGTCGCCCGAACCACGCTGCATCCCGAGTCCTGCCGTCCTGGTCCCGCACGGCGTCGCGCGGTGGTCGTTCCACCATCGCAGCGGGTAATGACCGACCCGCCTCGGTTTTCGTGTGGAGGCCAGATCCGCGATGGGGTTCGAGCACCCAAAGGGCCCGTGACATCCGCCACGGGCCCTTCCTGTCGTCCTCCCGTTCGCGGCTTACGCCACCCCGGGCGGCACCTCGACCGAACCGTCCTGGATCGCCATCGCCGCTGGCTTCACGCTCACTTCCAGCAGCTCCGCGATGTCGTACGCCTTGATGGTCCGCTTCTCCTCGTCCGGCTGGATGCCCGGGATGCCGTCGTCGAACATCTGGATGCAGAACGGGCAGGCCGTCGCCACGATGCTCGCGCCGGTGTTGGCAGCTTCCGCCGCGCGCAGGTGATTGACGCGGGTGCCCGCTTCTTCCTGCCACATGTTGCCGCCGCCGGCGCCGCAGCACAGGCCCCGCTCGCGGCTCCGGGGCATCTCCACCAGGTTCACCCCGGGGATCGCCTCCAGCACCTGGCGGGGCGAATCGTAGATGCCGTTCCCGCGGCCGATGTAGCAGCTGTCGTGGTACGTCACCGTCTTCCCGAGCATCTCCTTCGGCTTGAGCGCGCCCTTCGCCACCAGGAACTGCAGGAAGTCCGCGTGATGCGTCACCTCGTAGTTCCCGCCGAAGTCGCCGTACTCGTTCTTGAACGTGTTGAAGCAGTGCGGGCAGGCCGTGATCACCCGCTTCACACCCAGCTCCGCGAAGGTCTCCGCGTTCGATTGCGCCATCGTGGCGAACAGGAACTCGTTGCCAAGCCGCCGCGCCGGGTCGCCGTTGCACGATTCCATCTGCCCCAGCACGCCGAAGCTCGTCCCCGAATCGATCAGCAGCTTCACCACCGACTGCGTGATCGGCACGTTCCGTTCGACCAGCGCCCCCGAACAGCCGACCCAGTACAGGTACTCCTGCGTCCCATCGAAGATCGGCACCTCGATGCCCTCCGACCGGAGCTGTTCGATCCACGTTTCGCGCGTGAGCTGGGTGCCGCGCCACGGGTGGCCGCGCTGCTCGAGGTTCTGGAGCGCCGCCTGGGCCGTCGCCGGCACGCGGGCCTGTTCCATCACCAGGTAGCGGCGCATGTCGACGATGCTCGGCACGTGCTCGATGAGCACCGGGCACTCCTGCATGCAGGCGCCGCAGGTGCGGCACGCCCACAGCGTCTCGTCCTTGATGTAACCGCCCACCAGCGGCTCCGCCAGCTCGGCCTCCGGGTCCTTCCCGGCGATGAGCAGCGGCCCCGCATGGTTCATGTAGGTCTTCAGGTCCTGGATCAGGGCCATCGGTGAAAGCGGCTGCCCCGCCGTGTACGCCGGGCACACCTCCGTGCAGCGCCCGCAGCGCACGCACGTGTCGGCGTCGAACAGCTCCTTCCAGGTGAAGTCCTGGAGCCGGCCCGCGCCGAGCCCCGCGCCTTCCTCGATGAGCTTCTCGATGTCGCCCATCGGGGCCAGGTAGAGCGGCGTCGCCGGCCGCTTGAAGAACGCGTTCAGCGGCGCCAACACGATGTGCCGGAACTTCGTGATCGCCATCAGCGAAAGCAGCACGAACGCCCCGACCACATGGAACCACCAGAACCCCACGTGGAAGTCCAGCAGCGCGCTCTCGCTCACGCCGCCGAGCACCTTGGCCACCACCCAGCCCGCCGGCGACCACTTCGACCAGTCTTCGTTCCCGCCCGGGATTTCATCTGCGCCGATGCGCAGGCCTTCGACCACGATACCCGTGAAGAGCACGGCACCGAGGAGCCCGATGATGATGGCGTCTTCGTTCGCCCGCTTGTCCCAGGTCAGCTTGCTTGGTGGCGCCGCGTAGCGCCGGTAGACCGCCATGCCGATGCCAACCAGGCCCATCACGCCCAGGATGTCTCCCGCGAGGCTGTAGACCAGGTACACCCAGCCCTTCAGGAAGGCGTGCTCCGCATCGGAACCGAAGATGAGCGGCAGGTAGTCGTCGAGCGCGAGCAGGATGGTCACGATCAGGAGCCCGATGAAGCTCGTGTAGATGAGCCCGTGCATCACGCCCGCGAACCGGTCGTTCTTCACCCGGCTCGTGCCAGCGCCGGCCGTCAGCAGGTTCGTCAGGCGTGCGCCGAAGTTGTTCAGCACCGGTCGCGGCTTGCCCAGCCGCCAGATCCGGGCGCGCTGCACGAACGCCCCCACGATCACCGCCATCGAAACGACGAAGACGAAGTACATCAGCCACGGCGTGCTGATGTTGAAGAACACCTCGCGCGAGGCGTCCGTGGTCCGCGCCGTCTCGAACGCCGCGATGGCGCCGATGATGGCGACCGGGACGACAATGCCCCCGGTGCTGACCCGCAGGCGGGTCCCCTTCCCCGAAGGCTGGCCACCCGGTGGGCGGCGCTCTGGCAAACTGGTCATATTCCGAATCCCGGAGGGTAGTTTGGGGCCACCGCGCCGGGTTAGGGAGCGGTTAACCCAGGTGAGCGGATACTACCGGAGCCCGGGGTTCGGGGCGAACGAAGAGACGGGCGCAGTCTCAGCTGCCTCGCTTGCGCGAAGCCGCCCACCCCGCAACGAGCGGTCCGCCCGCGAACACGGCGGCCGCAAACGCGACCCACGCCGGCGTCAGTCCCCCGCTCCCCGGGGCGCGCGCGGCGCTGTTCCCCACCTCCGGCGGGAGCGGCGCGGGGCCCGTCGATGGCGGACTCGGCACGCACACTTCCCCGGAATAGGGGCCCGTCTCCGGGCCGGGCGCGCTCGCAATCACCGTCCGGACCCGGAAGCAGTAGCTCAGCGAAAGCGGCTGGATGGCGACCGTCCAGCGCAATACGCCGCCTGTGGCGCCCGATGCGGCCACCGTCCCCGCCAGCTCCCACTTGCGCGGCGCGCTCGAACCGATCGCCGCAGTCCCGCGCTCGACCTCGTAGTTGCCGGTGAACCCGGGCATCAGCTCCCACGTGAGCACCGCCGTGTGGGTCTGCTTGTCAGGCGGCAGCGGCAGGTTGTTGGCATCGAGTAACACGCTCTCGACCCGGACGGCGAGCCCGGTGGGCGCCGGCCACGGCGTCCCCGCGGGAGGTGGCGGTGGCGTGGGCGCACCAGGGGGCGCGGCGGTCTGCGATGGCACGGGCGTCTCGGCCCGCGCCACCCCCGCCGCCGCAACTGCGAGGATGGCGCCGACCAGGACGCCAACCAGCCCGCCCGGCCGGAGACTGTCGCTCCACACGTTCACGAGGGCATGGTACGACCAGACCACGCCGGTTTCCCTACCCTATGCGAAAGATTGCAAAATGGCGCACTCCGCGGCCGGCCGCCGCACGGCCCGCATCGTCAGGGCCAGAGGTTGTGAGGTGAGGTAGTTCGGCGGGGTGCGCCGCTTCGGCAACGCGGGCCGCTACGCCGACGGTTCGAGAACTGCCAGGTCAAAGCCCAGTTCGACGAAGTCCCGAACATTGAAGGTCAGCAACGCGTCTGCCCCGGCAAGGACGGACGAGGCGGCAATCAACATGTCGTGAATTCGGCCGCCTGTCACACGATGCTGCGCAGCCTCTTTGAGGAGTGGGAGGCACGCGTCGGCCTGAAGGTTTGTCACCTCGGCGTGCGAGACCAGTTCGTCAAGGAAGGCCACGGTATCAGAAGGGCTCAGCCGAAACGGCGCCGGGATGCGCGTCAGGACCGTAACTCGGAACAGGCACGGGCTTCAGCGACCTATGTAGGCAGACCACCCGCGCTTAGCTGGCGGTAGCTGCCGCCTCCGCCCGCTCGCGGCGGATCTCCTCGCGGGATTCCTCGACCATCTCGCGAGTAAGCGCTGCCGTGGGCGAGTCGGTTACCGAACCAGGAAGCGCCCGCGCCGCTCCATGTGGTAGCCCGGCGTGGTCTTCATGGTCCTCATCCTACCATCCCCGCTCCACCGCGTCCGGCACGCAAAGACGCCGCCCCTTTGCCGGAGCGGCGTCTCGAACGTTCGCCTGCGCCCGGGCTAAATCCCGTCGTTCGTCGGCGTCCCGTACACCTTCCGCAGGTCCGTCTTCAGCACCTTGCCCAGGTGGTTCCGCGGCAGCTCCGGCACGATCGCGATGTACTGCGGCGCCTTGAACGATGCCAGCCGCGACTTCGCGTAGGCGTTGATCGCGTCCGCCGTCACGGTCTTGCCCGCCCTCGGCACGATCACCGCCTTCACCACCTCGCCCCACTCCACATCCGGCACGCCGATGACGGCCGCTTCCTCGATGTCCGGGTGGTCTTCCAGCACGTTCTCGATCTCGCCGGGCGAGATGTTCTCGCCGCCGCGGATGATCAGGTCCTTCTTGCGGCCGGTGATGTACAGGTAGCCGCCCTCATCGAGCTTGCCAACGTCACCGGTGTGCAGCCAGCCATCGATGATCGCCGAGCTCGTCGCGTCTTCCTGCTTGTAGTAGCCCTTCATCACGCGGTCCGAGCGCACGCAGATCTCGCCTTCCTGGCCCGGCGGCAGCAGCCGGTTGCGCTCGTCCATGATCCCGAGCTCCACGTCCGGCATCGGCTTGCCCACCGACCGGAGGCGCGCCTCCTTGACCGCGGTGTCGGTGCTCAGGTCGTGGTCCTCGGGGCCGAGGAACGTCAGCGTTGCCGTCGATTCCGTCTGGCCGTAGGCGTTGATCAGGCCGCACCCGAGCGGCGGGAAGACGTCGCAGGCACGCCGCACCACTTCGTACGGCATCGGTGCCGCGCCATAGGTGATGCTCTTGAGCGAAGAGATGTCGTACTTGTCGAAGTCCGGCACCTCCATGATGCGCTTCAGCATCGTCGGCACCACGAAGGCGTGGGTCACGCCCTCGGCCTGCACCGCCCCCAGCCAGTCCTCCGGCGTGAACGCCGGCAGGATGACCAGCGTCCGGCCGCTCCAGATGGCCAGCATCATCGTCGTCGCCCCCGCCACGTGGAAGAACGGCGCCGAGACGAGCACCTTCTCGTGCAGCTCCGGGTCGGCCGGCTGCTGGTTCGTCACATACGCCGTCATGTCCAGGTACGTCAGCTGCACGCCCTTCGGCAGCGCCGTCGTCCCCGAGGTGAAGATGATGATCGTCGCGTCCTTGTCGTCGACTTCCGACCAGATCTCCTCCTCCGAGGCGTTGGCCATCAGCTCGTCGTATTCCAGGAAGCCCGCCACCCGTCCGCCGCCGTAGGCGATGTAGTGCTGCGTGTGCGTCAGGGTCGGCCGGATGCGCTGCACCAGGTCCAGGTAGCGCTCCGAAACGAACACGGCCTGGCACTGGCTCACGTTCAGCATGTGGGTCAGCTCTTCATCCTTCGCCCGGTAGTTCAATGGCACGAAGGTGACGCCGAGCATCGCGCAGGCGTAGTAGGTGAGCACGTAATCGGCGCTGTTGACCGACATCGCGGCCACGTTCTGGCCGCGCTCGATGCCCAGCCCCTGGAGGGCGTTCGCAAGCTTCACGACCAGCGGGTACATCTCCGCGTACGTGATCCGCTTGTTGTTTCCGCCGAACTCGACCAGCGCCTCGCGGTCGGGGACCACGGCGGACGAGATCTGCAGGAACTCGATGGTGTTCATTGAATCTCCGGAAGTGGCTCAAGGGAGCAGTTGTGGCCGGATTCTACCGGATACCCATTAGTTGGGCGAACGTGAACGAAGGCTCGGGCCCGGCACCGCACCCCCGCCACCGCGCGAAGTGCGAAGTGTGAAGACCCCCGGCGAGGCACCCACGCGGCAGCCGGTCATGACTGAACCGCCCCGGGCTTCACCGGGCGAACACCCCCGCCGCCCACCCCCGGGCGCACTTCGCACCTCGTCCTTCATACTTCCTCTCACTCCCATGACTGTCGCTGTCCTCCGCATCCACCTCCGCCTCCCCTCCCGCACCCTCAAGGAAAAACGCGCGATCGTGAAATCCGTCATCGAGCGGCTGCGGAACCGGTTCAACGCCTCCATCGCCGAGGTCGACGCCCTCGATGAGCCCGCCATCACCGTCATCGGTGCCGCCGTGCTCTCGAACAGCTCCCGCCACGCCGGCGAACAGGCCCAGGCGATCGCCTCGACGATCGCCGAATGGCGCCTCGATGCCGAGCTCATCGACATCGAGATCGAAACGGTCGATGTGTGAGCCCCGGGCCCTGCCACCGCACCCCCGCCCGCCCCATCTCACCCAAGCGACGTTTCCGCCCCGCGAGCCCTTTGGTACACTGAACCCGGCCGCTTAGCACTCTGCGCTGTGGAGTGCTAAACTGGGCCGACAGGGTTGATAATGTCGTTGTCAGAGCGCCGGTCGCGCATCCTCGCTCTCATCGTCGATGACTTCGTCGGCTCCGCCCAGCCGGTCGGGTCGCAGGCGCTCGTCGAACGCCATCGCCTCGGCCTGTCCAGCGCCACCGTCCGCAACGAGATGGCCGCCCTCGAAGACGAGGGCATGATCACCCACCCCCATACCTCCGCTGGCCGCATCCCCAGCCACCGCGGCTACCGCTACTACGTCTCCAGCCTCATGCCCGAGCGCGCGCTCACCCCGCAGGAACAGTTCACCATCCTCCACCAGTTCCACCAGGCCTCGCGCGACCTCGAGGAATGGATCGGCCTGGCTGCCAGCGTGCTCGCCAACCACATGCACAACGTCGCCCTCGTCACCCAGCCGCGGCTCATCGAAGTGCGCCTCAAGCAGCTCCAGCTCGTCGAGCTCCTCGAAAACCGCGCCCTCCTTGTCGCCGTCACCAGCGATAGCGGCGTCCACCAGCGCACCATCGATTTCCCCGTCGCGGCCCACCAGGATCAGCTCACCCGCCTGGCCGCCAAACTTAACGCCGAATTCGGTGGCAAAACCGTCGCCGAATTCCCCGTGCGCGAAGGCGCCGAGCCCCTCGGGCAGGTCGAGGCCGCCGTCGTCGCCGCGCTCACCGACCTCATGCTCAAGGAACAGGCCGCCCAGGTCGATGCACCCATCGTCGAAGGCGTGCGCGACATGCTCCGGCAACCAGAATTCGGCCAGAGCGATCGCATGCTCGATACCCTCGACGCCGTCGAGGAGCGCAAGCTGCGCCAGGCCATCCCCACCGCTGCCCTCGCCCAGCCCGGCGTCGCGGTCGTCATCGGCGATGAGAACCGCGAGGGCCCCTACCAGGACATGAGCTTCGTGCTCGCCCGCTACGGCCCCGAAGGCGGCGCCGGCGGCATCGTCGGCGTCCTTGGTCCAACCCGCATGCAATACGGCGATGCCGTCGCACACGTCCGCTACGTGAGCGACGTCCTCACCGAGCTCATCCGCGAGTTCTATGGCGAGGTCGACTGACTCTCGCGACGCGATTAACGAACGGCGCCCACCATGGCGCCATCATGGAGGTGGATATGGCGGACGAATCCGATGAACGCATCGTCGACAAGCGCGCGGCTGCCCGCATGCGCGATGACGCCGGCGAGCAGCCGGCCGAATCTCCACGGCCCGAAGGCGAAGCAGGGTCTGAGCTCGAAGCTGAGCGCGAAAAGGCCGAGACCTACTACAAGAACTGGCAGCGCAGCGCCGCCGACTTCATCAACTACAAGCGCCGTGTCGAACAGGAACGCGGCGAGATGGCACGGCTCTCCAACGCCGCCCTCGTCATCAACCTCCTTCCCGTCTACGACGACCTCGACCGCGCGGTCGAATCGGTCGACTCCACCCTCGCCGGGCTCAACTGGGTCCAGGGCATCGTCAACATCCATCACAAGTTCGGCCGCCTCCTCGAAGCCATGGGGGTGACAGAGATAACCGCCGAAAACCAGCCCTTCGACCCCGCCCGCCACGAGGCCGTCGGCCGCCAGCCCGGGGAAGAAGGCAAAGTGCTCCACGTGGTCCAGAAGGGCTACGAGCTCCAGGGCAAGGTCATCCGGCCCGCCATGGTCATCGTCGGCGAGGCCCCGCCCGGGTGACCGCCACCACCGCAGCGTACGAGCCGCCAGCCCGGCTCGCCAACACCACCACGCACCGCCCGCGGCACGCAGCCCGCGGCGAAGAGGAGTGACAGATGGGCAAAGTCATTGGAATCGACCTGGGGACGACGAATAGCTGCATGGCCGTCATGGAAGGCGGCGAGCCCGTCGTCATCCCCAACGCCGAAGGCGCGCGCACCACGCCCTCGATCGTCGCCGTCACCAAGTCCGGCGAACGCCTCGTGGGCCAGGTGGCCAAGCGCCAGGCCGTCACCAACCCCGAAAACACGATCTTCAGCATCAAGCGCTTCATGGGCCGCAAGCTCGATGACCCCGAAGTCCAGCGCGACCTGAAGCTCGTTCCCTACAGCGTTTCGGCCGCCGCCAACGGCGATGCCAGCGTGAAGCTCGGCGACCGCAGCTACAGCCCGCCCGAGATCAGCGCCATGATCCTCCAGAAGCTCAAGGCCGATGCCGAGGCCTACCTGGGCGAGCCCGTCACCGAGGCGGTCATCACCGTCCCCGCCTACTTCAACGATGCCCAGCGCCAGGCCACCAAGGACGCCGGCAAGATCGCCGGCCTCGAAGTGCTCCGCATCATCAACGAGCCCACCGCCGCCTCGCTCGCCTATGGCCTCGATAAGAAGCACGACGAGCTCATCGCCGTCTACGACCTCGGCGGCGGCACGTTCGACATCTCCATCCTCGAACTCGGCGAGGGCACCTTCCAGGTGCTCAGCACCAACGGCGATACCCACCTCGGCGGCGACGACTTCGACCAGCGCGTTATCGACTGGCTCATCGACGAGTTCAAGAA
>CAZDOK010000025.1:218-28530 GCA_964507025.1 uncultured Anaerolineaceae bacterium | reverse complement strand
CGCGGCCGGCCCCGTCGTCGACATGGGCAGCGCACTGAGCCACGGCACCCCCGTCGTCCGCGAATCCGGCCTCCCCGCCGTCGTCAACGTCCGCTCCGGCACCCGCCGCATCCGCACCGGCGATATCGTCACCGTGAACGGCAGCACCGGCACCGTCCTCATCCTCCAGGAGCCGGACTAAGCGACCACGGCCGCATCATGTAAAGTCTCCGCACCAGCCGCGGGACCGCTATCCCGCCGAACCCGCTCCGAGGAGCTCCCGCCATGGATTTCCGTTTCACCCCCGAACAGGAGGCCTTCCGTTCCGAAGTCCGTGCCTTCATCAAGGCCGAACTGCCGAAGGTCCGCGAAGGCGAGTCCTTCACGAAGAAGCTCGCGGCAAAAGGCTGGCTCACCATGTCCTGGCCCGCGGAGTACGGCGGCCAGGGCACCCAGCACATGCGTCAGCTCGTCTACAACGAGGAAATGGCCTACCACCGCGCTCCCGGCCAGACCATGGGCTCCGACCGCGTCGGCCCCACCATCATCCTCTTCGGCACGGACGAACAGAAGGCCGAGTTCCTCCCCAGGATCGTCCGCGACGAAGTCACCTGGTGCCAGGGATTCTCGGAGCCCGGCTCGGGCTCCGACCTCGCCTCCCTCCAGACCCGCGCCGTGCGCGACGGCGATTCGTGGGTCATCAACGGTCAGAAGATCTGGACCTCCAATGCCCAGCGCGCCGATTACATCATCCTCCTCGCCCGCACCGACCCCGACGCCCCCAAGCACCGCGGGATTACCTACTTCCTCGTCGACATGAAGTCCCCCGGGATCACCATCCGCCCGCTCATGCAGATGACCGGCCAGGCGGGCTTCAACGAGGTCTTCTTCGACGACGTGCGGGTACCGGCCGACAACGTCGTCGGCGAAGTCAACCGGGGCTGGTATGTCTCCACCGCGACGCTCGACTTCGAGCGCTCCGGCATCGGCCGCGTCATCGGCGGGCTGCGGACGTACGAGGAGGTCGTCGAATACGCGAAGAAAACCCCCGCCCGCGAAACCCGCGACGCCGCCCTCTATGACGCCCCAACCGTCCGCCACGCCCTCGCCGATATCGGCATGAGCTTCGCGGTTGGCCGCCTGCTCTCCTACCGCGTCGCCTGGATGCAGAGCCAGGGCCTCGTGCCGAACTACGAAGCGTCCATGGCCAAGACCCTCGGCACCGAACTCCACCAGCGCATGGCCCGCGTCGCGTACACCACCCTGGGCCTACGCGGACAGGTGCTCGATGGCCAGTGGGCGCCCATGTACGGCCAGGTGCCCCAGACCGTCCTCTCCAGCGTCTCCCTGACCATCGCCGCCGGCACCTCCGAAATCAACCGGAATATCATCGCCACGCGCGGCCTTGGCCTCCCGCGCGGATGACCGCCATGCACGGCGTCCTCTCCGGCATCCGCGTCCTCGACTTCAGCGAGTACATCGCCGGCCCCTTCGCCGGCCAGATGCTCGCCGACCTCGGCGCCAGCGTGACCAAGGTCGAACCGCCCCACGGTGACTTCTGGCGCCACACCGGCCCCGTCGCACCCGCCGAGAGCCGCGGCTTCATGGGCGTGAACAAGGGCAAGCGCTCTGTCTCACTCGACCTGAAACACCCCCGCGCGCGAGACATCCTCGACCGCGCCGTGCGCTCCGCCGATGTGCTCATCGCGAACTACCGCCCCGGCGTCGCCGAGCGCCTCGGCGTCGATTACGAAACCCTCTCGGCCATCAACCCCCGCCTGATCTATTGCGAGAACACCGCCTTCGGTTCGCGCGGGCCGTACAGCGACCGCCCCGGGTTCGACCTCGTCTCCCAGGCCGTCACCGGGATCATGTCGTTCGAAGGTGCCGGCGGGCTGCCCCACCCGATAATCACGACCTCCCCAACCGACCTCGCGGCCGGGATGTTCATGGCGTACGCCGTCGCCGCGGCGTTGTACCAGCGGGAGCGCACCGGCCAGGGCCAGTACATCGAGACGAGCCTCTTCGCGGCGGGCATAGCCATCCAGTACCGGCCCATGTTCTCCATCGAGCGGCTCGACCGCGCCGACCGCGAAGCGCTCCTGGCGACTGTCGCGCAGGCCCGCGCCGAGGGCAAACGCGTCGACGAGGTGCTTGCCGCCCACCCCTCGCGGCACGACGTCCTTCGCCGGAACAACCCGTATTACAAGGTGTACGAGACGCAGGACTCGTATATCGCGCTGGCCTGCCTGAACAACCGCCTCCGCCGCGCCGCCGCCCGCGTGCTCGAAGTCGAAGACCCCCGCGTCGAGGGCGACGAGTTCGATTTCGATAAACTCGCGGCGGACGACGCCCTCGTCCTGCGCGAGCTTATCGTGGCGACGTTCACCAACCGGACGACGGACGAGTGGGTCGCCCTCTTCGACGCAGCCGGCGTGCCGTGCGGCCCCGTCCGTCTCACCGCCGAACTGTTCGACGACCCCCAGGTGGTCGCCGACGACCTGATCGTCGAGGTCGAACACCCGATCCTGGGGCCGGTGAAGATGGCGAACAGCCCGCTGAAGATGAGCGGCGGCGACACCGGCTCGCGGATGTCATCGCCGGCGCTGGGCCAGCACACCCGCGAGTTCCTAGGCGAGCTGGGGTACGGCCCGGACGAGATTGCCGCCTTCGAACGCGACCGCGTGGTCCGCGCCTGGGCCCGCGACTGACCCCGCCCTACTGGACCGCGAGCAGTTCGACCTCGAAGTAAAGGTCGGTGTTCGGCGGGATGGGCCCCTGCCCGCGCGAGCCGTAGGCCAGCGCCGCCGGGATGATCAGGTTGCGCTTGCCCCCGACCTTCATCGTCGCCACGCCCTCGTCCCAGCCCTTGATCACCTGCCCCACGCCGATGACGAACGTGAACGGTTGGCCGCGGTCGACCGAGCTATCGAACTTCTTGCCATCGAGGAATTTGCCGGTGTAGTGGACGGTGACGCGCCCGGCCTGCTGGGGGCTGGCGCCGGTGCCGACGACGATGTCTTCGTACTGGAGTCCGCTTGGCGTGGTGGTGGGGTTCTGCAAGGTGATTGGTC
The DNA here is from genome assembly GCA_964507025.1 of uncultured Anaerolineaceae bacterium. Classification (GTDB taxonomy): domain Bacteria; phylum Chloroflexota; class Dehalococcoidia; order Tepidiformales; family Tepidiformaceae; genus Amarobacter. The sequence goes on along the minus strand of CAZDOK010000025.1, from coordinate 25,477 downwards.
CTTCCGTGGCCGAAGCGGCCGGCGAGGGCGAGCCCCCGGTGTTGGTCGTGGGCGAAGCGGCCGACGTGGGCGTATCGGCTGCGTCGTCGTCGCCATCGCCGCCACAGGCGACGAAAGCGGCGGGAGCAAGCGCCCCCGCGAGGAGCACAAGAGCGAGGTTCTTCCGGAACATGCGCGAAAGGGTAAACCCGGAAGGGCGAAGGACGAAGCCCGCCGGGAAGGAAGGGGAAAGAGGGAGGAGCGAGGAGCCTCCGAACCGCGCCCGGCAGGAAGCGGCACTCAACTCCGACCCCTACACCCCGCGTCAGCCGGCCCGCAATCCCTCATGCCTCATGCCTCATGCCTCATGCCTCATACCCCATCCCCACCCGGAGTCGCGGGGCTCCGCCCCCGCTGAGCCCCGGGAGGGGCACCCCAACGCCGCACCCCACCCGGCCCCGAACCACCACCCACGCCATCCATCCGCCCCAATTCACGATTCACGAGCCGATTCACGCCCCGTCGCACCGCCCGGCATGACCGAGCCGCGACCATGAGGGAGCGTCCAGCGTCACTCCGACCACCGCCCATCTCGCCACCCGCAACGCGCATCTCCGAAACACAACCAGATTCAGGGCTCGCGGTTGGTTTCGTGCGCAGTCGGACCGCCTTCCCCTTCAGGAAGAGGAGCGCTCGCCCGAGGAAGTTTCGCCTTCAGGGCCCGCCGTAGGCGTGGCTGATGGGGTCGTTTCAGGTACTTTTCGCCCTGCTGGACAGGCTTCGTCTTGAGTAGATTGATCTGCTCCGGCCGCTGCATCCTGAGTGTCTCCGGTTTCAGATTGCCGACTTGGACAATTCCGTGGGAGCCGGAGAAGAACGTCTCGAACTCCTCCCGGTGGTAAAGGAGCTTTGCGACGATCTTCTCCCATGACTGCTGAGGACCTCCGCCAACTGAGATCACCCTGCCTCGTTTGGAGCGGCGGATGTCTTCTCTCAGAGCCGTTCGCGTCCCCCGATCTTCGAACATGTCGGCGCTCAGTAGGACCCGCTGCGAGCGTTTTGCGTACCGGAGTACGACGCCGACGTCGTCCGCCGCGCGCAGCCGGTCCATAAACACAGCCTCCCGAATGTCCCACCCGATGCTGGACAGAATCATCGCCGCCTTGTGGGGAAAGTTCTCGTCTGCCAAGTACCTCACAGCTCGGTTCGATCCCTACGCGGCTCGGTCGAGGTAGTGCTCGAACTCGATGACTCGCCCCACTGCTTCGGGCCGAATCGCCGGATAGTAGTCCTGGGTGACTGCGGTGACTCCGTAGCGCTCGGCCACCACCCGGACGTCGCTTGTCCGGATCCGCGTTCCGCGGACGACAGGAAGTCCATCAGCTTTTCGGGGATCGATCTCGACGAACGAGAGGTACTCCTTGGGGACCAGCAGCGACTCTAGGCTCACTCCAACAGGAAGCAGATCCTCCAGCAGGTCAAAGAAGCGTTGGCCCGCACCTTCCGCTCCGGGTATCGCGAGCGTGGCCAGCCATTCATCCGGCGCGTAGGCAACCACCTGCTTCCCTTCCGGAGAGCTACGGAAGCTCACGATCGCTTCTCGCCATTGCGGGCCTGGTGGACCGAACCGCTTGAAGAAGTGATGGAGCGTGAGAACGGCGCGCTCGAACGGCACACCCTTCTCAACCAGGTGCTTCAAGAGATGCAGATAGCCGACGTCGCTGAGGGAGAACCCCTCTGCAAGCCGCCTTGAGTCTGCCGTGGTTAGCTCCCTCGATGGCGTTGCGACTCCCATGCGCACCCAGCGACGGAGCCGCGCGCGGGTTATCCCGGCGAGTCGGGCTGCCTCCTTCAGGGAATAGAACGTCCCATCGCTCGTGATGTCTGGCTCTGCCCGGTGGCCTTCCCGTTTGCGCATGTATCGGTCGCCCCTTGCACGAGCGAGTATGGGGGACGGAAGATCGGCTCGTCGAGCACGGTCGGCCCCATGCGCGGTGGGCCCGCCGGAGCCCAGAGGCGGCGAAGTGAGCGTGCGGCCGTTGGTCACTATCTCAACCCTGCGTCCCGGCGTCGTCGTAGACCAGCACGACGCCCAAAGATGGCTGCTGTTCCCCGATGATAATCCCCCGGCAGCATGCAGCCTTACGGCGTGCTGCGAGCCGGCGGAGCCGAGAGTTTCGCCGCCTTGCATCTTCGCGGGTGAAGTACCCGACCTTCCCACCGACTACCGGGTAAGCAGCTACGGCGTTGGGGTGAAAACGGTTCTTCGGTTCGAGAACAATCGCTGCTCGGAACCGTAGGTAGCCGCGAGCGTTGCGTTTTGCTCTTACCGCAGCCACCTCAATCTCGGCGAGGTATTTCGACTCACCAACGATGTTACGGTCGAACCGTCCGCACCCTACTTCTTCGGCGGAACGGGTCAGAGCCTTGATACCGCTCCTGAAGAGCTTTCCCAACATGGAGGGCCTGTTCCCATCAGTGTTTTGCGGCCGGAGTGTAACGCCACGGGAATCCTCCATGGAAATACCACACGTGCGCGACAAGAATTGTCGCGTTTCGGGCATCCCCTCTCCCGCAGCGTCGGGGGAGGTGGCACGGGGGGGGTGAGGGCCCACCCCCCCCCGTGCCACCTCCCCCTTGCACCTCCCCGCCTCCCCTCCCCAACCTCCCCCCATGACCCGCCGCACAACCCTCAACCGGCACCCCGAAACTCCCGACCCCACGCATTCCGACGCACGTGCGTCGCAATGCGTCGACCATGCGTCGGAATGCGTCGACAAGCTGGAAAGTTCTTCCCCCGCGACGCATGCCCGCCCCCGCTGTTCCGCCCTCACCCGCAAGGGCCTCCCCTGCCGCTTCCCACCGCGCGTCGGGACGACCTTTTGCATCAACCACGAGCCGGGAGCTGATCTCCGCGAAGCAGCTGTCCGCGCACGCGCAGCCGCCCGCCGCTCCCCAGCCGAACACCTCCTCGATGCCGCCTTCTCCCTCTCCGACCGCGCCGGCGTCCAGGCCCTCATCGATGCCACTCTCCGCCTCGCCATCGCCCGCCGTATCCCCACCGCCACCGTCGACCAGGTCTTCCGCGGCTGCGCACTCGCCATCCGCAACTTCGATGCCGCAACCGAAACCCTCACCGGCCCTCAGCCCCAGGCCCACGACCTCCCCCAGCACTTCGCCCTCGTCCAGGGCTTCCTCGCCTCCGTCCAACCCATCCTCACCGAAGCCGATGAAGCCGACGCCGCCCTCCAGGAGGCCTACCGCGAGGCCCTCCAGTGACCCCCAACCACTGCAACCAGACCACCCCCTCCGGCCACCCCTGCTACCACCTCGCCTCCCGCTGCCCCTTCCACCCCGCACCCGTCCGCGCACCCGATGACGCAGCCGAACCCTCCGCCGAACGCCCCAACCCCCACCGCTTCATCTTTCACGCCCTCCAGGACGCCGTCGAGGGCAAGGCCAGCCCCGCCTCCGTCACTCGCCTCGTCAAGACCCTTGCCATCGCCCACCGCATCGGCCCCCCACCCCTCGACGCCGACCGCATCGCCGACGAAATCGCACTCAAGGGCATGACCATGCACGGCATCCCCCCGCGCACCGAAGCCCAGTGGAACCTCGCCCGCGAAATGTTCACGGGTGACTCCCTCCACCTCTTCGCCCGCTGGCTCCTGCCCTTCGACCCACCACCGCCCGAATGGCTCAAGGACATCCCCAACCCCGAAGACGCGCTCTTCCCGCCCATCTCCGCCGAGGTCTACGACGCCTACGCCAACGGCTGGAAAACTCCCAGGGCCGCCCCGTCGGAACCCCTCGCGTCCGGCTTCGACCCCAACGAACCCCCGCTCGACTTCATCAACCCCCACGACGACTTCGACCCATAACCCCTCCCCCGAGCGCACTCGCGCCCGCTCCCTCATGGTCGCGGCTCGCCCATCCCGGCACGTTCGACACGGCGGCAATCGGCAATCGCCCCGGCGCACTTCTCCCTCCTCCCTTCTCCCTCCTCCCCCTACAATCCCCACCATGCCTACGCCTCCCCGCCGCCACATCGCCCGCCGCACGTCTGTCTTCAACGAGTCGGTCATCCGCGAGATGACCCGGCTGGCGATGATGCACGGGGCGATGAACCTGGCGCAGGGGTACCCCGATTTCCCCGCGCCGGAGTTCATCAAGCGGGCGGCGGTCGACGCCATCAACGCCGACATCAACCAGTACGCCATCACGTGGGGGTCGCCGCGGCTGCGCAAGGCCATCGCGGCGAAATCGAAGCGCTTCTACGGGCTCGGCCTGGACCCGGACCGCGAGATCACGGTCACCTGCGGCGCCACCGAGGCCATGATGTGCGCCATGCTCGCGGTGGTCGAAGAAGGCGACGAGGTCATCGTCTTCGAACCGTTTTACGAGAACTACGTGCCCGACGCGGCGATGAGCGGGGCGCGGCTGGTGTTCGTCACGCTCCACGGCGAGGACTTCGCGATCGACCCGGGCGAGCTGCGGTCGGCGTTTTCGTCGCGGACGCGGGCGATCATCGTGAACACGCCGAACAACCCGAGCGGGAAGGTCTTCACGCGGGCCGAGCTGGAGCTCATCGCCGGGCTCTGCCAGGAGTTCGACACGCTCTGCATCACCGACGAGATCTACGAGCACATCGTCTATGACCAGAACGTGCACGTGCCGGTGGCGACGCTGCCGGGGATGTATGAGCGGACGATCACGATTTCGGGGCTATCGAAGACGTTCAGCGTGACGGGCTGGCGGCTGGGGTACATGACCGCGCCGCCGGAGCTGACGGACGCGTTGCGGAAGGTGCACGACTTCCTGACGGTGGGGGCGCCGGCGCCGTTGCAGGAAGCGGCGGCGGTCACGATGGAGCAGGCGGAATCGTATTACCCCGAGCTGGCGGAGATGTACACGCGGAAGCGGGGGATCTTGCTGCGGGCGCTGCGTGAGGCGGGGTTCGCGTGCCACCAGCCGCAGGGGGCGTACTACATCATGGCCGACTTTTCGGGGCTGGGGTTCGAAGGCGACGACACGGCTTTCGCGCATCACCTGATCGAACAGGTGGGGGTGGCGCCGGTGCCGGGTTCCAGCTTCTACCACGGGGACGCGGGGGACCGGCTGGTGCGGTTCACGTTCTCGAAGTCGGAGGAGACGCTGGAGGAAGCGGCGCGGCGGCTGGGGAGGCGGTAGGCGGTAGGCGTTAGGGGCTAGCCTCTCGCCTCTCGGCTATCTTCTATGAGCGAGCCGAACGATAATGGCGTTCGAAGTCGAGGGGCCCGCGATTGGGGTTCGGAAGAGAATCCTGGCGCCTATCGTTCGAGGGGATGAGCAGGATGACACAGACAGTGGGCGCTCCCGGGCGTCTGGAGCGGCGGAAGGCGCGGACGCGGGCGGCGATCGTGGGGGCGGCGACGCGGCTGTTCCACGAGCACGGCTACGACGAGACATCGATCCAGCAAATTGCCGAGCTGGCGGATACGGGCGTGGGGACGCTCTACGGGTATTTCGCCTCGAAGGAGGAGATCCTGCGGGAGGTGCTCCACCAGGCGCGGAACGAGGCGCTGGGCAAGTACTTCGCGACGGTGGACGAGCGGACCCCCGCGATCGAGCGGGTGTGCCGCGCACTGGATTCGCTGACGGAATACCTGCGGAGCAACCGGCGCATATTGGTGGCGATGTTCCAGGTGGCGGCGCGGAACCGACCGGTGGACGAGGAACAGGCGGTGTGGCTCTACAACCAGTTCTGGGAGCTCCTCACCGAGGGGATCGCCCGGGGCGAACTGCGCCGGGTGCCGGTGGACGCCACGGTGCGGATGCTCGTAACGACCTACATGACGGCCTCGCTGGGGATCGGGGCGTGGCAAGGGCGAGAGGACGATCCGACGCTCGCGGGTGACCTGGAGGTGCTGACACGGGGGTTGCTGGAACGGAGGTAGGGGCAGCGGCGGGGGGCACAACCTCGGAATGGGGGACCGGGGCCGTCTCACCTGCCCACCCGCCGCGGGCGACGGATTGCCGGCACCACAGAAACCGGCGACCGTCGGGCCATCCACAAGGTAGAACCTCGGGAGGCATGTCCCGATGGCAGTATGGCCCCAATCCGGTGGCCGTTTGGACCCCTGTAGGGGTCGAGGGAGGGTTTTTCGGGAGGCTCGGAGTTTATTCGGCGGGTGAGCGTGGAAGCCGGGACCGCTGGGCGCGGTCGCTGTAGGCGACGCCGCTGCGGCTGGCCGTGGGCGGCTGCTAGGATCGATTGAGTATCCGGGGGGAACTGAGAGTTTGAGCACACCAGGTGGACCTGACGGCGAGCGCATCAAGGCGGCGGTGATTGACATGCTGAGCGCGATTGGCGATGACCCGGCGCGTGAGGGGCTGCTCGAGACGCCGCGCCGGATCGCCGACATGTATTTGGAGATCTTTGACGGGCTGGGGAGCGACCCGCGCGAACACCTGCGGGTGGGGTTCGAGGTGGCGCACGACGAGATGGTCATCCTGCGGAACATCCCGTTCTACAGCATGTGCGAACACCACTTCCTGCCGTTTCACGGCGAGGCGCATGTGGGATACATCCCGGATGGGCGAGTCGTGGGCATCAGCAAGCTGGCACGGGTGGTCGAGGGGTATGCGCGGCGGCCGCAGATCCAGGAGCAGCTCACGAGCCAGATCGCGGAGGCGATCATGGAGGTGCTGAACCCGGACGGGGTGGGCGTGGTGATCGAGGCGGAGCACCTGTGCATGACGATGCGGGGGGTGCGCAAGCCTGGTTCGCGGATGATTACGAGCGCCATGCGCGGCGACTTCAAGGAGTCGCATGTGACGCGGGCGGAGTTCCTGAGCCTGCTGCAAGGGAAGCATTAGGCCCATGCCAGGGAGGTGTACGATGGGGGCGGAGGTCGGAGATGGGGCAAGCGCGAGTGGCTGAGACCGGGGCCAAGCGGAGCGCTGAGCCTGTGCTGGTGCAAATGGACCGGGGTGGCCAGGCAGTCGTCGCATCCCGCGGCGAAGATGAGACGAGGACGAGGGAGAAGCGGCTGTTCGGCGACCAGATTCCCCCGGCAGTAGGCACCGGAGGGCTCGACCAGTTCGCATGAGCAAACCACTGGCGGAAGGGGCAACGCTGTATGCCCGGGTCGGTGGGCGGGAGACGGTGTCGGCTATCGTCGAAGCGTTCTACCGGCGGGTGGAGGGCGACAAACACCTGCGGCCGGTTTACCCCGAGGACCTGGAGCCGGGGAAGGACAAGCTCAAGCTCTTCTTTGAGGAGTGGCTGGGCGGACCGCGCGCATACAGTTCGAAGTACGGGCATCCGCGGTTGCGGAGACGGCACTTCCCGTTTGTGATTGACGAACGGGCGGCGGGGCGTTGGTTGCGGCACATGCGCGAGGCATGGCGGGAGGCGGGTGTCGACGCGCACATCCAGGCGACGGTGTTCGAGAACCTGGGGCCGCTTGCCCGGCACATGGTGAACGCCGGCCAGGACGTGCCGCGCGAGCCGCTTGGAGATGCGTTCCTCCAGTAGGCAGAGGCTTAGCCGGGCCGGATCCGGCGCGGAATCCGCGGCCATGGGCAGTGGGGTACTGCAGGGCGTCCACGTGCTGGAGACAGGGGGTCGCGGGGAGTCTGGTTGAAGTTCCCCCAGCCGCCGAGCGCGTGGAATTCGCGGAGGAGCGACCACCGCTCCGGCGCCACGCCCCGTTGTTTGGCGAGCACAGCGGGGAGATCCTTGGCGGCTTGCCGGGCATGAGTCGTGCCGAAATCGGGGAGTTGGCAGCGGCCGAGGTGATTGGGAGCTCCCTGGCGAATCCTGGGGTGTGGTGAGCAGCGGCGCTTCGCGGCAGCCGGGTGGGGTCGCTACACTTGGGGGACGATGTTCGATTCACTGACCGACAAGCTTCAAGGCGCCTTCCGGAAGTTCGGCGCGCGCGGCATCGTGACCGAGGAAGACCTCGACCAGGCGCTGCGCGAAGTGCGCATGGCGATGCTGGAAGCGGACGTGAACTTCAAGGTGGTGCGCGAGTTCACGACCCGGGTGAAGGAGAAGGCGCTCGGGGCGCAGGTATTGCGCAGCCTGACGCCGGCACAGCAGGTGGTCGACATCGTCCACGGCGAGCTGGTGGACATCCTCGGCGGGGAGGCTCCGAAGCTGGCGACGGCATCGCGGCCGCCAACCGTGATCATGCTGGTCGGCCTGCAAGGTTCGGGGAAGACGACGAGCATCGCGAAGCTGGCGAACCTGTTGAAGAAGCAGGGGCAGCGGCCGCTGGTGATCGCCTGTGACGTGTACCGCCCTGCGGCGGTGGACCAGCTCATGACGCTCGCGAAGTCGCTGGACATCCCGTACCACGAAGAGGGCACGACGGTGAGGCCCTCCGTGATTGCAGCGAATGGCCTCGAGAAGGCACGCCGGATCAACGCCACGCATGTGCTGGTAGACACGGCGGGGCGGCTGCACGTCGACGAGGAGATGATGAAGGAGGTGGCAGACCTCCGGACGCAGATCCAGCCCGAGGAGGTGCTGTTCGTCGCTGACGCGATGGCTGGCCAGGATGCGGTGACGGCCGCAAAGGAGTTCCACGACCGGGTGGGTACGACCGGGCTCATCCTGACCAAGATGGACGGCGACGCGCGCGGCGGTGCGGCCCTGAGCATCCGGGCGGTGACGGGTGTTCCGGTGAAATTCATCGGCATGGGTGAGAAGGCGGACGCGCTTGAGCCGTTCTATCCGGACAGGCTGGCGGGGCGAATCCTTGGGATGGGCGACATGCTGTCTCTCATCGAGCGGGCCAAGGAGACGATGGGGGATGAGGATACCGACCGCTTCAGCGAGAAGCTGAAGAAAGGGACGTTCGACCTCCAGGACTTCGTGGAGCAGCTGCGGAAGGTGCGGAAGATGGGCCCGCTGGGCCAGTTGGTCGGCATGCTTCCCGGGTTCAACAAGATCAAAATGCAGCTGGATGTGGACAACATCGACGACTCGTTCTTCAACCACGCCGAGGCGATTGTGCTTTCGATGACGAAGTGGGAGCGGCGCCACCCGGAGAAGATCGACGGCAAGCGGCGGAAGCGGATTGCGCGGGGGAGCGGGACGGACCCGAGCCAGGTGAACCAGTTGCTCAAGCAGTTCTTCGAGGCGCGGAAGATCGCCAAGACGCTGAGCACGGGCAAGATGCCGATGTTCCGGTAGCGGAGCACTGCATATAACGTGGGGATGTTGTACGGTAGCGAGAATTGCGTAGTCCGTCCGCGGAGTGCGGGCGTGTGTTTGGAGAAGACATGATTCGGATTCGTCTGAAGCGCATCGGGAAGAAGCGCCATCCTTACTACCGCGTTGTGGTCGCGGACAAGCCGGCACGGCGCGATGGGCGCTTCATTGAGACGCTGGGGTCGTACGACCCGCATAGCGATCCGCCGGTGGTGAAGCTGGATGGCGAGAAGGCGAAGGAGTGGATCGGCAAGGGGGCACAGCCTTCGGAAGCAGCCGAGAAGATCCTGGTGCGGGCCGGCGTGATCGAGAAGAAGGTGGTGCGCGTGGCTGCCCCGGCCAAGGCTGCGCCGGCCAAGCCTGCCGCTGCGAAGGCTGACAAGGCAGAGGCGCCGGCGGCGAAGGCTGAGCCCCCGGTGGAGGCTGAGGCGGCCGCAGCACCCGAAGCGGAAGCTGCCACCGAGGAGTAGCCGATGGCGAGCATGATGGCCGACATGGTGGAGTACCTCGCGAAGGCCCTGGTAGACAATCCCGATGAGGTGCGTGTGGCGGAGAGCGGCGACCGCGATCGGGTGACAGTCCGCCTTGATGTGGCCGAGGACGACTGGGGCAAGGTGATTGGCAAGGGGGGCCGGATCGCGAGTTCGATCCGGGCGCTGGTGAAGGTCGCAGCGGTCCGGGAGGATGTCCGCGTGAACCTGGAGATTGGCGACTGAGCAGCGAAGGGACTCCCGCGGGGGAGCCGCGACGGCGGGCGCCGCGCCCGACGAACCTGGTTACCACACCGAAAGAACCGCGCCCGGGCTTCACGGCCGTCGGGCGTGTTTTGCGTCCGCATGGCTTGCGGGGCGAGGTGCGGGTGACGGCATTTTCGGCGACGGCGCGGAACCTGCAGCGGGGACGGCCGGTATACCTGGGCGGGGAGCGCCGGACGGTGGAGCAGGCACGGCCGGACCAGGATCAGTGGATTCTGAAGTTGAGCGGGCTGACGACGCGGACGATGGTTGAGGGGTTTCGCGGGGAGCTGATCGAGGCGGCGGACGGCGACGTGCTGCGCGACGATGCGGAATCGTACTTCGTGCACGAGCTGATCGGGCTGCGGGTTGTCACGGAGGACGGCCGGGAGCTGGGGAGGGTTGCCGAGGTGATCCACACGGGGGCGAATGACGTGTACGTGGCTGCCGGGGAGCGGGGCGAGGTGCTGATCCCCGCGATCGGAGAAGTGGTGGAACGGATAGATGTATCGGCGGGGCTGATGGTCATTACACCTTTGCCGGGCATGCTGGACGAATCGAGATAAACGATTGAAACGGTCTATAGCTGGGACTACACTGCGCGAGGCTGGTGGCGGGGTAGTTAGCTTCTGGCCAACCAAACGACAACTGAACGATCGAGGGGGAAGTTGCACCATGTCGAAGGCTGAGGCACTCCAGATGGTTTCGGACTGCATTCATCACTGGGTCCTGGAACCGCCGCGAGGGGAGCTGACACCGGGCAGGTGCAAGAAGTGCGGGAAGGAACGGGAGTTCACGGGTGAGACGAGCTACCGGATCGGGCGGGGATCGTCGCACCGGTCATAGTCCCGCCATGCTGTTGACCCTTCTACGGGCCGCTCCCTACGATGGAGCGGTCCGTTGCATTGTGGGGACGTAGCTCATCTGGGAGAGCGCAGCGTTCGCATCGCTGAGGTAAGGGGTTCGAGTCCCCTCGTCTCCACCACTCACACGATCCCGCCCCCGCCAACCGGCGGGGGTTTCTTCTTGGCGGCCAGGGGCAGTTGCATGGGGCGAGACGGGAGTGGCCGTTCGTGGCGCCATGGGGGGGCCGATGCTACATTTCGGACGGCGCAGGTGAAGGTACCCGGCGGGCGCCGGGATGGATGCGCCGTTCACACCCCCACACCCGCTGGTATGGCCGCGGGTTTCTGAGAGGCTCCCGAATGACCGAGCAGCTGACCGCCCAGCAGAAGCTGGCGCAACTCGTCGAACTGAAAGAGAAGGTAGCCCAGGGCGGCGGCCCCAAGCGGATCGAAGCACAGCATGCGCGGGGCAAGCTGACCGCGCGGGAGCGCATCGAACTGCTGCTGGACCCGGGCACGTTCGATGAGCTGGATATGCTGGTGCGGGCGCGCGGAGGCGATAACACGCCGGGCGAGGCGGTGGTGACGGGCTGGGGCAAAGTCGAAGGCCGGCCGGTGTACGTGTTCGCCTACGACTTCACCCTGGTCGGGGGCTCGCTGAGCGAGGCGGTAGCCGAGAAGATCCTGAAGGTGATGGACCTCTCGATGACGACGGGGGCGCCGATCATCGGGATCATCGACTCGGGCGGGGCGCGCATCCAGGACGGGCCGGAGAGCCTGCGGGGGTTCGGCGAGATCTTCGCGATGAACACGCTGGCGAGCGGGGTGGTGCCGCAGCTGAGCGTGATCATGGGCCCTTCGGCCGGGGGAGGCGCCTACAGCCCGGCGCTGACGGACTTCATCTTTATGACGGAAGGCAGCGGCCAGATGTACATCACCGGTCCGGACGTGATCCGGGCGGTGACCGGCGAGGAGGTGACGCACGATGAGCTGGGCGGGGCGCACGCGCACGCTTCGCGGTCGGGCGTGGCACATTTCGCCATCGCGGGAGAGGAGGCGACGATGGCGGAGGTGCGGCGGCTACTGTCGTTCCTCCCTTCGAACAATGCGGAGGACCCGCCGATCGTGCCTTCGGGGGATGACCCGGACCGGGAGGATGAGGATCTGCTCTCAATCGTGCCGGCGGAACCGAACCGGCCCTACGACGTGCGCGAGGTGATCGACCGGCTGGTAGATGATGGCGACTTCATGGAGGTGCACGAACTTTTCGCGACCAACATGGTGGTGGGATTCGGGCGCATGGGCGGGCGACCGGTGGGGTTCGTGGCGAACCAGCCGGCGCAGTTGGCGGGCTCGCTGGACATCAACGCGAGCCGGAAGGCGTCGCGATTCGTACGCTTCTGCGACGCGTTCAACATCCCGCTGGTAACGCTGGTGGACACTCCCGGGTTCCTGCCGGGCCTAGGACAGGAGTATGGCGGGATCATCACGCACGGGGCGAAGCTGCTCTATGCGTATAGCGAGGCGACGGTGCCGAAGATCGCGGTGATCCTGCGGAAGAGCTATGGCGGGGCCTACCTGGTGATGTCGAGCAAGCACCTGCGCGGCGACATGAACTACGCGTGGCCGACGGCTGAGGTGGCGGTGGCGGGTCCCGATGCGGCGGCGAACGTGGTTTATCGCGAGGAGATAGCAAACGCGGCGGACCCGGAGGCGCGGCGCAAGGAACTGATCGACGAGTACCGATCGAAGTTCGCGAACCCGTACATCCCGGCGGGGCGCGGATTCATTGACGATGTGATCGACCCGCGGCAGACGCGGTCGAAGATCATCCGGGCGCTGGAGATGCTGCAGAACAAGGCGGATCGGAACCCGCCGAAGAAGCACGGGAACATTCCGCTCTAGTGTGCTCCCGTGCCTCGTAGTGCGTAGCGGTTCACCGACGAGCTGGGAGGGAGCCGGTACGATGCGCGGCCGGAGGGTGAAGTGGAATACGAGATCCGAAGCATTGTCGATGCCGAGCTCGAGGAGTTTCGGCGATGCCAGGGGCTGGCATTCGGAAACGAGTTCAACCCGGAGCACCTGGAGGTGGGGCGGCAGATCTTCGAGGCTGACCGGTCACTCGCGACGTTCGACCACGGACAGATTGTGGGGACGGCGGGGATCTTCAGTTACCAGATGACGGTGCCAGGCGGGGTTTCGGTACCGACGGCGGGCGTGACGATGGTTTCGGTGAGGCCGACGCACCGGCGAAAGGGGATCCTGAGCGGGATGATGCGGCGGCAGCTTTCGGAGGTGCGGGAGCGGGGGGAGGCGCTGGCGATCCTGTGGGCCTCGGAGTCGGCCATTTACGGGCGGTTCGGCTACGGGGTGGCGACGCAGATGGAGATCCTGCGGATCCCGCACGAGTACAGGGCACTGCGGGACGACAGCGTGCTGGCGCCGGGGCGGGTGCGGCTCATGCCGGCCGACGAGGCGCGGGTTGCGCTCCCGCCGGCGCACGAGGCGATGCGGGTTCTGACGCCGGGTGCGGTGAGCCGCTCGGAGAAGTGGTGGGAGGTGCGGATCTTCCGTGATCACCCGGACCATCGCGGGGGATTCGGATCGAACAATTACCTCGTATACGAAGAAGACGGGATCGTGCGTGGGTACGTGATCTACCGGCGCAAGGGGGACTTCGAGGACTGGATTCCGAGCGGCGCGGTATCGGTGAGCGAGTGCTCTGTGGAGCATGTGCGGGCCTACGCCGCGCTGTGGCGATATGTGCTGGGGCTCGACCTTGTGAGGACCATCGAGTACGCCAACGCGGGGAGCGAGGAGCCGCTGCTGTGGATGCTGGAGGATGCACGGCGGACGGAGCGGAAGCGGCTGGACGCCATCTGGTTGCGAATCGTGGATACCGAGCAGGCGCTGAGCGCGCGGCATTACGGAGCGGAAGGAAAGCTGGTGTTCGAGGTCCGGGATAGTTTCCTGAACGGGGTGGGTGGCAGGTTCGAACTGGAGGCGAGCCCGGCGGGCGGTGTCTGCCGGAGAACCGATTCCGCGCCGGCGCTGGTGCTGGGGCCGGAGGAATTGGCGAACCTGTACCTCGGCGGCGGAAGTGCGGGGGCGCTGTGGCGGGCGGGGCGGATTCGCGGCGAGGAGCGTGCCATCGCGCTTGCGGACCGGCTATTCGGATGGCACGTCAGGCCGCACTGCCAGGAGCACTTCTAACCCGCGAAGTCTCGGGTTCGGCGTAGGGCGACGGGAAGGGACGAACGAGGGGAGTCCCCGATGTAAGGGTGTGCGGTGCGTGGGAGACACTCGGGGGAAACCCGGGTTGGGAGACCACCATGGCCGAAACAGGACAGGGAACATCCGCGCGAGGGCGCAGCGACGTGATCGAGGCTGTCGAGGCGCTGCCTCCGCTTCCGGCAGTTGCGCTGCGGGTGATGGAGGTGGCCCAGAATCCGAAGTCTTCGGCCAGCGATCTCGCACTTGTCGTCTCATCGGACCCAGGATTGAGTGGGCGGTTGCTCCGTGTCGTGAACTCGGCGGCGTACCGGCGGACCCGGGAGATTACCTCGGTGCAGGAAGCGCTGGTCACGATCGGGTTCGTGCAGGCACGAAACATGGCGATCAGCGGGGCGATCGCGGGGGCATATGCGCCAGACGCGTTGAACGCGCTGTTCCGGATCGAGACGTTCTGGCGGCACTCGATAGCGGTGGCGTTCAAGGCCGCCGAGCTCGCGGGGCAGACGCGCCGGCTCGATGTGCCCAGCGCCTTCACGGCAGGCATCCTCCACAACATGGGCCGGCTGGCGATGTTCTATGCCGACGCGGCCGGCCTGGACCAGGCTGTGGCGGAAGCGATGAAGCGGGAAGTCACGCTGGAGGAGGTCGAACAGGAGCTACTCGGATTCGACCATGCGGAGATTGGCGGACGGCTGGCGAAGAAGTGGAACCTTCCGGAGCCGATCCAGGAGGCGATTGCGCGGCATCACGCTCCCGTGGAGAACGAGGTCTCGCTGGCGGGGTGTGTCTCGGCGGCCGACCGCTACGTGTGTGGGAACGGTCTGCTGCCGGGATACGTGGTGCCACCAGCGCCGGGGCAGACACAGGCAACTAGCCAGGACTGGGCTCACCTGGCAAAGCAGGTGGATGCGCTGATGGAGCTGGTGACGGGGACGCCTGTCGGGGTGGCGGCATAGGGGGCCCTCGCGGCCGGGACGCGCCAGGTCATCAGCGCTTCCTATAGCTGACCCCTGAGATATTCACAGAAGCACTGACTCACGCTAGTCTGTTGCGTCTGGGGCAACTGCCCGGAAGCAGGGGGACATGGGGATTTCCAGCGCGACTGACAACATCGCCAGCATCGTGATGTCGAATGCGGGAGCGATTCACCACAACCTTTCGGTGCCAGTGCTCTACGAACATGCGGTGCGGCGGCGCGAAGGGAAGTTGCTCCAGGGCGGGACGTTCGCGGTCTTCAGTGGAGAGCGGACCGGGCGGAGCCCGAAGGACAAGTTCGTGGTGCGCACCCCGGAGATCTCGGAACACGTCTGGTGGGGCCAGCACAATCAGCCGATCCCGGTGGACACGTTTGAGCGGCTGCGGGCGAAGGCGATTGCGTATCTGAAGGGCCGGGAGATCTACGTGCAAGACACGGTGGTCGCGCAGGACCCGCACCACCGGAAGAACGTGCGCGTGATCACGGAACAGGCTTACCACTCGCTGTTCGCGCGAACGATGTTCATCCCGTCGGAGCGCCAACCGTTCGAGCACGAACCAGACATCACGATTCTCCACTGCCCCTTCCTGCAACTTGAGGGCGAGGGGGATGGGATCCGCAGCGATGCGGTGGTCGCGTTGAACCTGACCGAGGGGATCATCCTCATCGCCGGGACGGCCTACGCGGGCGAGATGAAGAAGTCGGTCTTCACGGCGATGAACTATTACCTGCCGCTGGACGGGGTGCTTTCGCTGCATTCGGCGGCGAACGTGGACCCCCGGACGGGTAAGTCGGCGCTGTTCTTCGGGCTTTCGGGGACTGGCAAGACGACGCTGAGCACCGACCCGGAACGCCTGCTCATCGGGGACGACGAGCATGCGTGGACGCAGCACGGGATCTTCAATATCGAAGGCGGGTGCTACGCCAAAACCATCCGGCTTTCGAAGGATGCCGAGCCGGACATCTTCGAACAGACGAGCGAGTTCGGGACGATCCTGGAGAACGTGATCTTCGATGAAGACACGCGCGAGGTGGACCTGGACGACGACTCGGTGACGGAGAACACGCGGGGGAGCTACCCGCTGGAATCGCTTCGCAACGTGTATACGGACCAGGTGGCACCGCACCCGTCGCATGTGATTCTGCTGACGGCCGACGCATTCGGCGTGATGCCTCCGATCGCGCGGCTGACACCGGAGCAGGCGCTCTACCACTTCCTGAGCGGGTACACGTGCAAGCTCGCGGGGACGGAGATGGGGCTGACAGACCCGGAGACGACGTTCAGCCCATGCTACGGCGCACCGTTCATGGCGCTGAACCCGACCGTCTACGCGGAGCTGCTGGAACAGCGCCTGAGGATGACCGGCGCGGCGACGTGGCTGATCAACACGGGCTGGACGGGTGGCAAGTACGGAGTGGGCAAGCGCATCGCCATCCAGGAGACGAGGAAGATGGTGCGGGCGGTGCTGAATGATGGGCTTCGCAACGTGGAGTTTCGTCGCGACCCGGTGTTCGGGTTCGACGTGCCGGTGACGGCGCCGGGTGTCGACAGCCGGCTGCTGAATCCGCGGGGAATGTGGAGCGACGCAGAGGAGTACGACCGGGTGTACTCGGGGCTGGCGGAGAAGTTCCGCGCGAACTTCGGGCAATTCCGGAACCTGGTGCGTCCCGAGGTTGCAGAAGCAGGGCCGTAAGGTTCGACCCAACCGGGGCCCGCCCATAGAATCGGTACCACCGCGCCGTTCCAAGGAGTAGCCGCGTGACTGTGAAGTACCTGAGCCAGCTGCGCCGCGAGGGGGCAATCGCCGAGATCGCGAAGGTGAAGTTCCCGTTTCCGGGCCCAGAGCACCCGGATTTCGAGACGATCGTGAACGTGCCCAAGCCGCGGATGTCGGTCGGTGAGGAAGGCGGCAAGGAGCTGTTCCCGGACATCGTGGTGGTGCGGCGGCCGGGCGTGTGGCTGCAGATGATGGCCGAGGTGGAAACGGCGGACACGCTGACGGACGAGACGGCGCTCAATGAATGGAAGCCGCTCTCGAAGGTGGGCGAACTCTTCGTGTATGTGCCGATGGGGCACGTGCCAGAGACGAAGGCGCTGTTGAAGAAACACAAGATCAAGGTCGCGGGCATCCGGACGTGGCGGTTCCGGCCGGTGTGGGGCCTCGACGTCGTCGACGCCTAGGCGACCCCGGCAGGCTCATTCGTAGCGCAAGGCATCGCCGGGGCGAAGGTGGGAAGCCCGCCGGAGCGGCGGCATGACCACGAGCCAGGCCAGGATCAGCGTGAGCACGAGCGCGATGGGCGGGTACCAGAACGGGTAGGTGTACGGCACCGACCCGAAATCGAACAGTTCGCTGACGATGACGACGAGTGCCTTGCCGATGGCCCATCCAGCTGGCACGGCAAGCAGCCACCCGACGGCCGCGACGGCGAGGGCTTCGGCCCGAAAGATGCGCGTGATATCGCGAGAGCTGGCGCCGATGCAGCGGAGGATGCCCACTTCGCGGGTGCGTTCGATGACGTTCATGGTCATCATGTTGACGAGACCGATGAGTCCGATGGCGACGATGGGGATACCCATGACCGCGAGCACGCTGACGAGCGTGCGGTTGCTGGCGAGGTTGGCCTCCTTTTCGACGTAGCGGATCTCGGTGGCCACGGGGTAGCCGGCAGCTTCGAGGGCATCCTCGGCAGCGGCGGCGATGCGGTCGATGGACCTCTCGTCGCGGTTTTCGGCGACGAGCCAGTAGGCGTTGGTATCGGTGCGGCCGAGGATGTCCTGGAAGGTTTCGAAAGGCAGGAAGAAGGTGGTGCCGTTGTTCAGGAGTCGTGAATCGATGCCGACGATGGTGAGGTCGACTTCGCCACGCGCGGAGCTCACGGTGAGGTTGTCGCCGACGCCCACGCCATACTTGTTCGCGAGCGCGCGGCCGATGACCGCAACGCGGGCGCGGGACTGGCCATCGGCGGATTCGAGCCAGCGTCCGGAGACGATGTCGGGGTCGTAGAGCTGGGTAGCGGTGCTGATGCCCCAGCTTTCGTACTGGTCTCCTTCGACCATGAGGTTGTTGTAGAGGAGGGGCTGGGCGGCGGCGACCCCGTCGATCTCGCGGAGAGCCTGGCCAGCATCGTCATCGAGTGGGATGTTGGAACTCTGGGCGACAATGACGTCCCACTTGAGGGTGTCCCAGGTGTCGGCGGTGAGCTTTGAGACCGTGACTCCCAGCGCGAGGAAGCCGAGGGCGACGCCAACGGCGAGACCGACCTGGACGACCGTACCCAGCGCGCGGGTCTTGCGGCGGATGATGTTGCGGAGCCCGATACTGCCGGTGGAAGGGAGCGGAACGGCGCGCAGGATGCGGGTGGCACCGGCTGGCGGTGCGGCGGTGGCAGCGGTAAGACCTTCACGCACCGGGAGGCGGGTAGCATTGATGATGGCCGGAACGGCGGCGGCCGAAGTGCCGATGACGCCCGCGAGCACGCTGATGACCACCACGAACCATGCGATGCCCCAGCCGGGGGTAACGCCCAGGAACTCGGCACCGACGAAGCGGGCAAGCACGTTGCTGAGCGGGATGCCAAGGGCGACGCCAAGGATGGAGCCGGCGCCGGCGAGGAGCGACACGGTCCGGAGGAAGGAGAGTCCGACCTGGCGGGGGCGCCCGCCGATGGCCTTCATGATGGCGATTTCGCGGCGCTGTTCGGCGACCATGGTGGTCATGGTGTTTGAAACGAGGGCGACCGCGGAGATGAGGGCGAGGATGGCGCCGACGTAGAAAAGGGTGCTGAAGTTGTTGAACACATCCTGTCCGGGCCAGGTGCCGGCGACCCGGGTATCGGGGAGGTTGGTGAAGACGACCTCGGGGTGGTTCGCGGTGAGCCACTCCTGGACGGCGCGGGTGACATCGACTGCGCGGGCGGGGTCGTCGACGCGGATTTCGAGGGAGTTGATCCCGCGGGCGCCGGCGATGGCGTTGACTGCGTCCTGTGGGGCGTAGAGGACGACGTCGCCTTCGAGCGCGACCTGGGAGTATTCGAGGGTTCGGCCGACGCCGGTGAGAGTGAGGGGGTGGAGCTGACCGGAGTTGTCCTCGACCTGGATGGTGGTGGTCTCGCCGGTGCGGAGACGGCCACTGCGGCCGTTCTCGGCATCACTGAGGGCGGCCACGCCGGCTGGAGCCTCCCCGGACTGGAGCTCGACGACGTTGACGCGCTGGTCTTCGAAATCCTGGACGCCAACGAGGAGGGCATCGTCGCGGCGTTCGCCCAGACGGAGCTGTGTGAAGTAGGTCGTCCGCAGTTCGAGCTCGGCGACGCCAGGGATGGCGCGGAGTGCCTCGATGTCGGCAGTGGTGAGCTCGATGTCGAGCGTGCGGACACGGACATCGTGGAGGCGGTCGTGGGAGATGCGGGACTGCATGGCGCGGTCCATGAGGGTTGGGAGGGCGAACATGGAGAGGCTGGCGACGGCTGCGGCGATGGTCGCGATGGTGAAGAGGGAGCGGGCGCGCCGGCGGGTGATGTCCTGGAGGGACTTGCGGTAGAGGACACTCATGCGGCTATCCGTCGCTCGCGATCATGCCGTCGCGGATGGCGATGGTGCGGGGCGCGCGCCGGGCGAGGTCGCGGTCGTGGGTGACGTAGACGACGGTGACGCCGCGCTGGTTGAGGTCGGCGAGGAGGTCGAAGACGCGGGCGGCGGATTCAGAATCGAGGTTGCCGGTGGGCTCGTCGCCGACGAGGAGGACTGGGTCGCAGGCGAGCGCGCGTGCGATGGCAACGCGCTGCTGTTCTCCGCCGGAGAGCTCGGAGGGGAGGTGATCGAGACGGTCGCCGAGGCCGACGAGGTCGAGGTTGCGGCGGGCGCGGTCGGTCCGTTCGGAGCTGGTGAAGATGCGGGCGAGCTCCATGGGGAGGATGGTGTTTTCGAGGGCGGTGAGCGTTGGGAGGAGCTGGAAGAACTGGAAGACGATGCCGACGCGGCGGCCGCGCCAGGCGGCGAGCTTTTCCTCGCTGAGGGCGTCGAGGCGCTGGCCGTCGACGGTGACAGTACCGGCGGTGGGGCGGTCGATGCCGGTGATGAGGTTGAGGATGGTGGACTTGCCACTGCCGGAGGGGCCCACGATGGAGACCATTTCGCCGGGCTGAATGGAGAGGTTGACGCCGCGAAGGGCGGTATGGGAGAGGCGGCCCGTGCGGTAGACCTTTTCGGCTGCGACCAGGGAAATGAGCGGCGCCACTTGGGCGATCGGAGGTGGTGGCGGGGAGGCGGGGGTAGTCACGATGGGGTTGCTCTCCTGAATGCACGGGGGAAGTGGACGAACGTGGTGTGGGTACCAGTCTAGCCAGCGGGCGGGGTACGCAAGTCATCCGCACGAATGAGGTTGTCCTCGCACTCCGGAGCGAGGCGCAGTAGGCTGCGCGCGTGATCGCGACAATCGTGACCTTTCGGCATGGCTCCGGAACCTACGACCGGGGGCGGCTGGAGGCGCTCTCGCATTCGACGGCGCCGAAGTACCAGGGGATGGCGGGGCTCATCGCCAAGACGTACTGGTACGACGATGAGCGGCGGGAACACGGCGGCTTCTACGTATGGGAGACACGGGAGGCGGCCGAAGCGGTGCATACGCCGGAGCACGTCGCGCGACTCGAGGGGTTGTACGGCGTGCGGCCCGACGTGCGGTACGTGGACGCGCCCATCTACATCGATAACGGGTAGTATTGGGATGGTGAACATTTTCTTCGACGTGGACCACACGCTGGTATTCATCGACCAGCACACGAACGCGCTCCGGCCGGGGGCGCACGAGGCGATGAGGCGGCTGAAGGCGGCGGGGCACGGTGTGTTCGTGTGGTCGGCCTCGGGGCTGGCGCACGTCGAACGCGTGGTGCACCTGCATGGGCTGAGCGAGTGGGTAGACGGGATGTTCGACAAGGACCCGAGGGTGCAGCCTTACCCGGACTTCATCATCGACGACGACTGGTACCTGGTGGAGAAGTACGGGGGGCACTGCGTGAGCCAGTACAAGGCGATCAACCCTGACGACCGGGAGTTCGAGGACGCCCTCTTCAAGCTGGCGGAACTCGGGCATTTGTAGGGGACAGAGGTTAGAGGATAGAAGACAGGGGATAGAGACGGATTGGCTCGTGGGCTGTTTGTGGAGCCGTTTTACGGTGGGAGCCACCGAGCGTTCCTGGATGGGCTGGTTTTGCACGGGGGGCACGATGTCGAGCTGTTGACGTTGCCGGAGGGGGAATGGCGGCGGCGGATGCGGCGGGGGGCGCAGGAGCTGGCGGCGCGGGTGGGCGAGGCCCGGGGGCCTTTCGACTTCCTGGTGGTGAGCGACATGCTGGACCTGCCGGTATTCCTCGCGCTGACGCGACCACGGTTCGAGCGGGTGCCGGTGATGGCGTACTTCCACGAGAACCAGTTCACGTATCCACGGTTGCGTGGGACCAAGTTCAACTCATGGTTCGGGCAGGTGAACTACCTGACAGCACTCGCCGCGGACCTGGTGGGGTTCAACTCGGTATTCCACCGGGATGACTTCCTCGGGGCACTGCGAACGCTCGCGGGGCAGCCGAACAACTGGCTGCTGCCGGAGGCCATCGAGGAGATCGCGGCGAAGAGCGTGGTGCTCCCGGTGGGGGTGGAGCTGGACTGGCTGCGGAAGCTGGAGCGCAAGCGACATGACACCGGGGAACGGACGATCCTGTGGAACCACCGGTGGGAGTTCGACAAAGCGCCGGAGCTGTTCGCAAGGGTCGTGTGCGGGCTGGCCGAGGAGGGGGTGCCGTTCCGTGTGGCCATCGCGGGCGAGGCGGGCGACAACCCGAGCGAGGCGATGTGGCGGGCAAGAGACGCCCTGGACGAGCGCGTGACGCACTTCGGATTCGCCGAGAGCCGGGAGGCGTATGGGAGGCTCCTGTGGGGGAGCGACATCGTGATCAGTACGACCCGCCACGAGTTCTTCGGTGTGGGGATGGTGGAGGCGATGGCGGCCGGTTGCATCCCGATAGCACCGAGGCGGTACAACTACCCCGCGCTGGTACCGGAGGCGCTGCACGACCGGCTTCTGTTCGACAGCGAGGCGGAGCTGCGGGCGAAGTTGCGCGAGCTGTTGATGGGGCCACTTCCCGCGCGGGGAGGGCTGCAGTCGGCGGCGGCACGGTTCGCGTGGGAAGCGGTTGGGCCGCAGTGGCATGAGGCGCTGGCGGAACTGGCGAGCGGACACCACGGCACTCGTGGTTAGAATGGGATGATGGCGACGCGAAGCCGGCCGGGCGCTCTCGACTGGCGGGCATGGATGGAAGAGGCGCGGGGGCTGGTCCCGGGATTCATCCGGCGGCCGGCTGGCGTGGTGGTGCGGACGTTCCAGTTCTACTCGGCCGACAATTGCAGCATCTATGCGGCGGCGATTGCGTACTACGCTATCTTCTCGCTCGTGCCGCTCGCGCTGGTGACGCTCTCCATCTTCGGGGCGTTCGTGGAGCGGGACGAGATCGTTGACTTCGTGTTCGAACAGTTCGCGCTACAGGACACGGCCTCGGTGCGACAGGATGTCGACCAGATCATCGGGCGGGCGGGCGAGTTCAGCCTGGCGGGTTTGTCGTTCGGTGCGGTCGGCCTGTTCTGGTCGGGGAGCGGGATTTTCTCGGCGCTGCGCCGGGGACTCAACGCGACGACGCACATGCCCCAGGGACGGGCGTTCTGGCGGAGCAAGCTGCTGGACCTGGCCCTGGTGCCGAGCGTGGGCCTGCTGATCGTACTGTCCATTGGCCTGACCGCGGCGAGCCGGGTGGCGATCGACCGCGCGGGGGACCTGGGGGTGATCGAGATCAATGGCGGGACAGCCACGCGACTGCTGGGCATCTTCCTCCCGACACTCGTGTCGTATCCGACGTTCGTGTTGATGTACCGGTTCGTTCCGTCGCACCGGGTGGGGTGGCGGGAGGCGCTGGTGAGCGCGGGCTTCGCGACGGTTGTGTTCGAGGCGTTCAAGAACGTGATCGCGCTGGTGTTCAGCTTCACGGCGTTCACGCAAGACCAGGCGATCTACGCGGGCATCGGGACGGCGCTCGTGATCCTGTTCGTGGTGTTTCTCGCCGGGTCGATCATCCTGCTGGGGGCGGAGTTCGGGAGGGCGGCGATGCGTGGAAGCGAGACGGCGGGCGCCGAGGGCGAAGGCGCGAAATCAGAAGTTTCCACCCAAACTTTTGCAACAAGAAAGTAGCTAAAGTCGCCAAAGGGCCGTACACTGGGGAGCGTGCAAGGAACACGCGAACGGATCCTGGAGTACGTATGCGAGCACCGGGGGGTGCGCGCGGAGGAGCTGGCGGAGCAGTTCGGGATTACGGTGGCAGCGGTGCGGCGGCACCTGGACAACCTGCGGGCCGACGGGCTGGTTGATGCGCGGGCGGTGAAGCAGGCGACGGGGCGGCCTTATCACGCGTACTTCCCGACGGAAAAGGCGACCCAGTCGATCCCGCCTGCCTATGCGGACCTGCTGGAACGGATGCTCCGCAGCCTGGGCGAGCGCGACGACGTGATCGCGACGGTGATGACGAGCGTGGCGGAGTCGCTCGCATCGAAGCACCGCGAGGAAATCCCGGATAGCGCGGCGATCGAGGAAGTGATCGCGCAGGTGACAGCGAGCCTGCGGAAGGAAGGGATCCTGGAGGCGTGGCGGGCGGAGGCCGACGGCTTCCACCTGGTGAACAGCTCGTGCCCATACCACCGGGCAGCGGAGATTTCGTCGCTGCCGTGCGAGTCAGACCGGAAAGCGATCGAGCTCCTGCTGGGGCTGGATGTCGAACAGCTCAATCGCATTGTCGATGGGGCGCCACTGTGTGAGTACCTGGTCCGCGGCGGGAACAGTCAGCCGCAGATCATCGAACTTGGATAAGGAGAACGCAGCCATGACAGCTCTCCTGGAGATCAAGGACCTCCGGGCCAAAATCGGCGAGAAGGAAATCCTGAAGGGCCTCTCGTTGACCATCAACACGGGCGAGGTCCACGCGATCATGGGTCCGAACGGATCGGGGAAGAGCACGCTTGCGAACGTGCTGATGGGAAACCCGAGCTATGAGGTGACCGGCGGGGACATCGTGTTCAAGGGGCAATCGATCCTGGAGCTGGCCCCGGACGAGCGAGCGCGACTGGGGCTCTTCCTGGCGTTCCAGTACCCGGTGGCGATCCCGGGAGTGACGCTGGTGAACTTCATGCGGCAGGCGGTGAACGCGGTGCGCGGGAAGGAAGTGCCGATCCGGGAGTTCCGCGAGCAGCTGTTCGCGAAGATGGACCTGCTGAAGGTGGACCAGGACTTCGCCCGGCGTTATGTGAACGATGGGTTCAGTGGCGGCGAGAAGAAGCGGGCCGAGATGCTGCAGATGGCGATGTTGCAGCCTTCGATGGCCGTGCTGGACGAGACGGACTCGGGGCTGGACATCGACGCGCTGCGGACGGTGGCCGAGGGCGTGAACGCGCTGATGAACCCGGAGATGGGGCTGTTGCTGATCACGCACTACCAGCGGCTGCTGAACTACATCAAGCCGCAGTTCGTGCATGTGCTGGTCGAGGGGCGGATTGTGCGTTCGGGCGGTCCGGAACTGGCCGAGTACCTCGAGGCTTCCGGGTACGACGAGTTCGAAGCTGCGGCTGCCGCGACGGCCTGAGGGAGGTAGCGATGACGACGGCACCAGAGACGATCGTTTCGGAGTACAAGTACGGGTTCTTCGATGAGGAAGAGGCTCTGTTCAAGGCGAACAAAGGGCTGAATGCCGACATCGTGAACATGATTTCGGACATGAAGGGCGAGCCGCAGTGGATGCGGGAGTTCCGGCTGCGTTCGCTGGAGACGTTCCAGCAGAAGCAGGACCCACCGTGGGGCAGCGAGATGCTGAAGGAGCTCGACTTCAACGACATCCACTACTTCGTGCGAGCGACGGACCGGGATGAGCGCTCATGGGAGGACGTGCCGGAGTACATCCGGAACACGTTCGACCGGCTGGGCATTCCGGAGGCGGAGAAGAAGTACCTGGCGGGCGTGGGCGCGCAGTACGACTCGGAGGTGGTGTACCACAACATCCGCGAGGACCTGGAGAAGCTGGGCGTGGTCTTCCTCGGCACCGACCAGGGGCTGAAGGAGCACGAGGACATCTTCAAGGAGTACTTCGGGACGGTGGTGCCGCCGGCGGACAACCGCTATGCGGCGCTGAACAGCGCGGTGTGGAGCGGCGGATCGTTCATCTACGTGCCCAAGGGCGTGAAGGTGGACATCCCGCTGCAG
>CAZDOK010000025.1:0-208 GCA_964507025.1 uncultured Anaerolineaceae bacterium | reverse complement strand
CTGATCATCGCGGACGAGAGTAGCCAGATTCACTACGTGGAAGGGTGCACAGCGCCGATCTACAGCACTGACTCGCTGCACAGCGCGGTCGTGGAGATCGTGGTGAAGAAGGGCGCTCGGGTGCGGTACACCACGATCCAGAACTGGTCGAACAACGTGTTTAACCTGGTAACGAAGCGGGCGGTCGCCTATGAGAACGCGGTGATGG
>CAZDOK010000024.1:0-30611 GCA_964507025.1 uncultured Anaerolineaceae bacterium | reverse complement strand
TGTCGACGAGCGTGAACGGGTTCGGTCCGTCGTAGTCGGGTTTCCCGAGCGAGAACTTCGCGACAGCGCTCTCGACGAAGAGGCTCGTGAAGCCATGCCCCTGGTCGTCGTACTGGGTGTGCAGCGGGCCCGCGCCCACCTCGATACGAGCCTCCATCACGGAGTCGAACTTGAGAATAGGCACGCCGAACTGGTCGATCTTCTCGTAATCCTTGGCGTCGATGGCAGCCTTGATCTTATCGATGTTGTAGATCGTGACGTGAGGGTCGAGCTTGCCGCCTACCGTGAGGTAGGTGCCACTCGGGGAAACGTCGATGCCGTGCGGGCTGCGCGGCTCGGGCATCAGGTAGAGGAGACCCTCCGACACGGCGGTCTCGAGCGAGATGACCTTCATGCCGTTGATCGTCTCAGTCTTGCCCGCCTTGACGACTTCTTCGGCCTTGCGCCAGTTGATGCAGTGCATGTAGTCGTAGTCGCCCTGCGAGGCGCCGGCTTCGATGGAGACTCCGCCCTCCAGGTTGCCGCCAGTAGCCATTTCAGCGTTGTACGAGTTGATGAAGGCCCAGCCGTCGCTGACGAGCTTGCCGCAGTCGGCGAGGTCCTGGGTGTACGGCGGGAGTTCGATCTGGAAGCTCTGGTCGACCAGCATCTTGCCCGAATCGGGGTCTATCTTGAGGAAAGTCGAGAAACCCCGGAACGCCTTGTCGAAGTTGTCGAGCGCCCCATGGACGTTGTTGAAGTCGACGAGCGTGGGGGTCATGGTCGAGATGTGGACGTAATCGGAATTCGGCGTGACGAAACACCCGCCGTGCGAGGAGTCAAGGTTCGGGACGTCAAGGATCTGCTTGGTCTTGAAGTCACGGAGATCGACCATCGCGATGCGCCCGTTGGCGCGGTCGTTGATGTAGATGTAGCGGCCGTCGTACTCGCCGTTGGTCTCGCTGAGCGCCGGGTGGTGGGTGTCACCCCAGGTGAGCTTGCCGCGCTTCTCCGAGGTCGGCTTCCGGCTGGCATCCGTGCCCGCGTCCAAGACCGCATCGCCCCAGTCGGCACCGTAGCCGTAGCCCTGCCAGGGTTCGGGCGCGAACACCCCGATGACCTTGAGGATCCGCATCGACGGCACGCCGATGACGATGATCTGGCCGCCGTGGCCCCCGGAGCTGAAGATGAAGTATTCGTCGAATTTGCCGGGTGGAACGAACGACTTGACTGCGCGTGCGACGTCGTCGGCCGCGAGGCCGCGCGCATCGGCGATCTTCCCCGCATCGCCCGTGATGCCACTACCGCCGCCGCCGTCGCCGTCATCGCTGGCGACCTTGCCGACAACGCCGCCAACCACCAGGCCGGCTGCGCCCGCTGCTGCGCCTGTGATGAGTTCTCGCCTTGTTACTGCCACGGAATTCTCTCTCCTTTTTCCCTGCCGGGGCCCTTCCCCTGGGCCCCGGAGTTCCTGGCGCCTGGACTAGACGCGGGCGCCACGCGTATTCCCCTGGTTGGCGGCGTTACTCGACGACGATCTTCCCGACCATTTCTGGCAGGTGGTAATCGCACTGGAAGTCGATGACGCCCTTCTTCGTGAACTTGGCTTCGAAGGTGCTGTTCTTGCCGGCGTTCACCAGCAGTTCGCTGCTGAAGTCTTTGCCCTCGGCATCCTTGCTGAGGATGTGCATGTTGTGGATGGCGGTGCCCTTGTTCGCGGCGGTGAACTTGATGGTCGTGTTCACGGGGAACTTGTGTTCCCTGGGGGTGAAGATGTTGGCGGTCATGACGACTTCGATTTCACGGGCCTCGCCCCCCCCATTGTTCCCGCCGCCGTTGTCGCCGTTGTTCTCGGCGGGCTTGGTAGCGACCGCGCCGGGCGTGATGGTGGAGCCGCTTTCCTCATCGCTGCCGCCGCATGCAGCGGCCAGCGGGATGAGGAGCAGGCCTGCGGCGCCGATGAGAAGCGCCTTCTTCCAGCTAGTGACGTTCATGGTTCTGTGGTGTTCTCCCTCGTTGATTTTCAGACGCTTCGGAAGAGCCTGCACGGCCCAGTCGAGGCGCTTGACTTGGTCTTAACCCCAGTCTCTGCCGGGGATCTGAGCTGGACTGTGACATTAATCACAAGCGGTTTGGCCCGGGGACTCGGCCAGGCCGCCAGCTCGAATGGATAGAGTGTTCGTGGGAAACCCCACCGATAGAAGGACCAGGCGGTCCCTTTTGCGACGGGCAATCGGCGGAAACTGGGATGCTTCGGCCGCGCCGGCCGCATGCCGGGCTTCGGCAGCCGCACGAACACGCCAGCGTGGTGCCCCGGTCCCCAACGTGACCACGCAGAAGCGCCCCAATCACAATGGCACGCCGACGTGACTTTTGTCGCAGTCCGTCAACTTAAATCCAGTATGGTCGGCCCATGGTCACGATTCAACTTGACAACCGTGGTCTTCAACCACCCGAGCCGATGGTGCGGATCCTGGCGGCGCTCGGCGAGTTGGGCGCCGGCGACCAGGTCGTCGCCCTGATGGATCGCGAGCCGCTGTTGCTCTATCCCGAGCTCGAACGCCGCGGGTTCACCTGGCAGTTCGATGGGAGCGGCGATGGCTATGTCCTCACCGTGCGGAGGGCAGCCTCGTGACGGTTGCCATGCCCGGGCGGGGACCGGCGTTGGGAGTGGTCGCGCCATTCTTTGTCGCCGCGCCGGCCGGCCTCGTGGCGGCCGGGCTCATCCTGGCCTTTTCGAATAGCGATACCCTCCTCGCCATCAACTCCCCCCGAACAGTGGCCGCGACCCACGCTGCGGTTATCGGCTGGCTCACCACGGCGATTTTTGGGGCGGTGTACCAGCTTGGGCCAGCGGTGCTCGGCGGGCGGCTGATTTCGACCCGGCTCGCGCGGGTCCACTTCTTTGTGCAGGCCGCATCGGTGCCGGTGTTCGTCTGGGCTGTCTGGCGCTGGGATGTCACCGTCATGGCCATGGCTGGAGTCGGGCTGGTGACATCGTTCATCCTCTTCCTCGTCAACGCGGTCTCCGCCGTGGGGTCGCCGCGACGAGGTTCGCTGCCGACTCGCTACCTGGCCACCGCACTTGGATTCGTCGCCGTGGCAGCGGGATTTGGCATTACCTGGGTCGGAGCGCTCGAGCACCTGTGGTTCCCTGTCACGATGGGGCGGCTCGGGGGCCATGCCCACCTGGGACTCATTGGCTGGCTCGGCCTCACGGTGATGGGCGTCGCCTACCAGCTGGTGCCCATGTTCAACGTGGTACAGCGAAGGAAGCCTATCGCCGGCGGGTGGATCCTGGGGTGGACGGCGCCGGCTGTGCTGGCCGGGGGCCTGTTGCTGATGACCGATCCGCCGGTCTCCATCCGCGTGATCGTCGCCGTTGCGATGGCCCTCGGACCGGGCGTCTGGGGGGTCGAAATGCTTCGGCTCATGCTCGCGCGGTCCCGCCGGGCGTTGGATGTGCAGGGCCAGGCGACCTTCGTGGCGCTTGGATTCCTCGCGGCAACGATCGTGCTCGGCTTGCTCGCCTCGATTGGCAAGCCGGTAAGCCCCGGAGGCGAGCCTGCGCGGATCCTGCTCGCCTACGGTATCTGCGGCATTGGCGGCTGGGCCGGGGTGATGCTGATCGGGAACAGCTACAAGATCCTGCCGTTCCTGGTGTGGTACCACCGCTACCGGCAGCTGGCCGGCATCCGGCCGGTGCCAGTGGTGTCGGACATCTACAGTGAGTCAGTAGCGAAAGCTGCGCTCACCGTGCATGCCTCCGGCACCGTGGTGGCCATGGCCGGAGCTGTGGCCGGCGAGCTGGACTTGTTGCGGGCCGGCGGAGCGCTGCTCGCCATTGGAGCGGCGATTCACCTGGCATCGCTCGTGCACATCGTGGTGGCGCCCCATACCCCCACACCCCACCGGCTGGGGCCGGAGAAGGCGGCCGCCCCATGACGACGCACGACGTTGCACGGGCCCTCCGGCACGTGTTCGACCCCGAGCTGGGTATCGATATCGTTTCGCTCGGCCTGGTCTACTCAATTGAGGTCGAAAATGAAGACGTCCGCGTGAAGATGACCACGACTTCGCCTCGCTGCCCGATGGGAGAAGCGCTCGTCGGCATGGTCGAGTCGGTGCTTGGGTATGGTTCGAGCGCGGGCACGACGAGTGTCGAGCTGGTTTTCGACCCGCCGTGGGACGTGCGCATGGCGGATGAGCGGGCTCTCCGCCACCTGGGCCTGATCCCTAAATCCTGATCCCTAATCCTGATGCCTAAATAAGGGCACGGAGCGCCGCGATATCCCGAACGAGGATTTCCTTGCGGCGGATTTCGACAACGCCGTCCTCTTCCATCACGCGCATCGTCCGGCTCACGACCTCCCGCACGCTGCCGACGAGCGCGGCGAGATCCTGCTGGGTGATTATCCGCGGGACGACGATCCCGTCGTCGGTGGCAACGCCCTCTTCGCGGGCGGTCATGTAGAGGTAGCGGGCGATCCGCTGCTGTACGGTCTGCAGGCTGATCTGCTCGACGAGCTCGGTGAAGGAGCGCAGCCTGCGGGCGAAGTGCTCGAGAAGGGCGGCTGCCACCTCGGGATAGCGAGCGACAACCAGCCGGAAGGCTGCCGATGGCACGAGCACAACGTCGCAGGTGTCGAGTGCCTCAACGGTGGCCGGATTCGGACCGCCATCGAAGACCGGCACCTCGCCGAACGTATCTCCGGGGCCGAGAAGTCTGAGGATCTGTTCGCGGCCATCGGCGCCGGAGCGGAAGATCCGGGCCCGGCCGGCCAGCAACACGAAGAACCCTCGGCACGGCTCGCCTTCCACGGCAATGAACTCGCGGGCGGCGAACTGGCGCACCACGAGGTCGCGAGCGAAACGCTCAGCCTCGGAGGAGGGAAGCGCGGCCAGGTGGGGGATACCAAGGACGACATCGGCAGTGACCGAAGGCATAGCTGAAGTATGAACCAACTCACACAGGATGCTCCACCTTCACCCCTTGTGACGAATGTCACATGCGGGAGAACGGACGCGGGTCAGTCTTCGCAAAGGACGGCTGAGGTTACTGATACGAATGGGATTCAGTACGGGATACGTTCCTTCGGCCCTGACGCCAGCGACGAGTGGACCTTTGCTCGCGGCTAACCGCGCCACAAGCTACCGCGGTTATGACAAAACAAGCCTAACCGCAATCCCACCGCCCTCCCGGGACCCGCACGGGCTCCCCAGGGGCGCGTATCTCCACATCTCACACCGGAGGGCTGGAATTGGATAGGCGAGGATTCTTCAAAGTCAGCACAGCGGCCGCGGCCGCCGGGACGGCGTTCTATGTGGAACGCAAGATGGCGTTCCTGCAGTCGGCCCCGGGGATCTCGAACCCGCTGCAGGCCTACCCCAATCGTGGGTGGGAGAAGGTCTACCGCGACCAGTACGCCTACGACGACTCGTTCACGTTTGTCTGCGCGCCAAACTGCACCCACAACTGCCGTCTCCGCGCATTCGTTCGCAACGGTGTGGTGGTGCGTACCGAGCAGAATTACGACGGCCAGCTCATTGGCGACCTGAACGGCAAGTTCTCGACCAACGCCTGGAACCCGCGGGGGTGCAACAAGGGCGCCACGCTCACCCGGCGCGTCTACGGGCCGTACCGCCTGAAGGGACCCATGGTGCGCGCCGGTTGGAAGCAGTGGGCGGATGATGGCTTCCCGGGACTCACGCCCGAGCTTCGGACGAAGTACAAGTTCGACTCCCGAGGGACCGACACCTTTGCCCGCATCAGCTGGGGTGAGGCCGACAGCTACATCGCCAAGGGCCTTGTCGCCATCGCCAGGCGGTACTCGGGCGACGAGGGCAAGCAGGCACTCCTCGACGACGGCTACCAGCCCGAGATGGTCGAGGCTGTGGGCGGTGCGGGCACGCGCACATTCAAGATGCGCGGCGGAATGGGCTTGCTCGGTGTGATGGGCAAGTACGGGATGTACCGCAACTCCAACATGATGGCGTTGCTCGACGTCCATGTGCGCGGCGTGAAACCCGAAGAAGCAAAGGGTGGCCGCAACTGGTCGAACTACACCTGGCACGGCGACCAGGCCCCGGGAACACCTTTCGTGACCGGGCTCCAGAACTCCGACTGCGACTTCAACGACATGCGCAGCGCGAAGCTCCACATCGGCGTCGGCAAAAACCTCGTCGAAAACAAGATGGCCGACGCGCACTTCTTCATCGAGATGATGGAGCGCGGCGGGAAGATCGTGACCATCACGCCCGAGTACAGCCCGCCGGCAACCAAGGCGGATTACTGGATTCCGTGCCGGCCTGGCCTTGGCGACACGGCGATCTTCCTGGCGATCACCCGGATCCTGATGGAGCGGAACCTGTACGACGCCACGTTCGTCAAGCAGTTCACCGACCTGCCCCTGCTTATCAGGGCCGACACCCTCAAGCGGCTGGATCCCCGCGACGTCATCACCGGGTACAAGCCCTCGCTCGATCCGGGGGGGGCCAGCTTCAAGGTCCAGGGGCTCACGGCCGAGCAATACGCCAAGCTCCAGGACTATGTGGTGTACGACGCCCGTTCGAAGTCGCTCAAGGCAGTCACCCGCGACGATGTCGGGCAGAAGCTGGCTGACAAGAACATCGACCCTGACCTGGAGTACACGGGCACGGTCACGCTGCTCAACGGCCAGGCGGTGGAGGTGCTGACGCTGTGGCAGGCCTACCGCGAGCACCTCAAGGACTACGACGTGGCAACCGCGGCCGAGATCAGCGGTTCGCCCGCCGAGCTCATCGAGAAGCTGGCGATGGACATCGCCACTATCAAGCCAGTGGCGATTCACGTGGGCGAGGGCATCAACCACTGGTTCCACGGCACCCTGCACAACCGGGCGGTACACCTGCCGCTGATGCTCACCGGAAATGTCGGCGTCCCCGGTGCCGGCATGTATTCCTGGGCGGGCAACTACAAGGCCGCGCTCTTCCAGGGGACTCCAGAGACGGGACCTGGCTTCAAGGGCTGGATCGCTGAAGACCCCTTCGAGATGAACCTCGACCCGAGCGCGAAGGGCAAGGACATCCACGCCCACGCCTACACCAAGGACGAGGAACCCGCGTACTGGGACCACGGCGACCAGGCGCTCATTGTGGAAACACCGCAGGCAGGGCGAAAGGTCTTCACCGGCAAGACCCATATGCCAACCCCGACGAAGGTGATGTGGACGACGAACGTCAACATCATCAACAACGCGAAGTGGATGTATGGCGTCCTCTTCAACACCCTGCCGCGCATCGACCTGATCATCACGCAGGACATCGAAATGACGTTGACCTGCGAATACTCGGACTTCGTGCTCCCGGCGAACTCCTGGCTGGAGTTTGAGCAGCCGGAGATCACGGCATCGTGCCAGAACCCCTTCCTGCAGATCTGGAAGGGCGGCGTGAAGCCGATGTTCGACACGCGCGACGACATCATGATCATGGCCAGCGTGGCCAAGGCGCTCGCCAAGGAGACCGGCGACCAGCGCTTCGCCGACTACTGGAAGTTCGCCCTCGAGGGTCGCACCGATGTCTACATCCAGCGGCTGCTCGATTCATCCGGCACGACAAACGGCTACACCGTGAAGGATGTCATGGACGGGAAGTACGGCGAGCCCGGCCAGTCACTCCTGATGTTCCGCACCTACCCGCGCATTCCCTATTGGGAGCAAGTGCACGACAACATGCCGTTCCACACCGACACGGGGCGGATGAATTCCTACTGCGACATCCCGGAGGCAATCGAGTACGGCGAGAACTTCATCGTCCACCGCGAGGGGCCCGAGGCCACACCGTACCTGCCCAACGTAATTGTGAGCACCAACCGGCTCATCCGCCCGAACGACTACGGTATCCCGCGGGACGACATGGACCCGGAGCGCCGCACGGTCCGCAACGTCAAACTCTCGTGGTCCGAAACGAAGCAGACGAAGAACCCCCTCTGGGAACAAGGGTTCAACTTCTATTTCCTGACGCCGAAGACGCGCCACACGGTCCACTCCTCCTGGTCGGTGACCGACTGGATGAACCTGTGGTCGACCAACTTCACCGACCCGTACCGCGCCGATAAGCGCCTTGCGAGCGTGGGCGACCAGCAGCTTCACATGAATCCCGAGGATGCGAAGGCAATGGGGCTCGCCGAGGGCGACTACGTCTGGGTGGATGCCAACCCGGCCGACCGGCCCTACATCGGCTGGAAGGCAGACGACCCGGAGTACGAGGTGGCGCGCCTGATGCTGCGGGTGAAGTACAACCCCGCCTATCCACGAGGCGTGGTGATGACCAAGCACGGCGGCTTCGGTTCGACGCCAAAGACGGTGGCCGCCACCAAGGAACGCGCCGACGGCCGGGCCGTTTCGGCCGACACGGGCTACCAGTCGAACTTCCGCCGAGGCTCGCACCAGAGCGTGACCAAGGACTGGGCAATGCCCATGCACCAGACCGACACGCTCTTCCATAAGGCGAAGGTGGCGCAGGCGTTCATCTTCGGGGGCGAGGCCGACAACCATGCCGTCAACACTGTCCCGAAAGAGACGCTCGTCAAGATCACGAAGGCGGAGGATGGTGGCCTCAACGGGCAGGGCGCCTGGGCTCCTGGCACGACAGGCATGACACCCGGCGGCGAAAACGAGCTGATGAAGCGCTACCTCGCCGGCGGAATGACCCGCGTGAAGGGGGCTTGAGATGGCGGAGAAGCACCTTGAGACGGATGACCCCTACGAATTCGTGGCGATGCGGTACACCGCGGCAGCAGGGACGGATCCAGATGCGGACATGGCCCGTTGCTT
Organism: uncultured Anaerolineaceae bacterium; assembly: GCA_964507025.1. Classification (GTDB taxonomy): domain Bacteria; phylum Chloroflexota; class Dehalococcoidia; order Tepidiformales; family Tepidiformaceae; genus Amarobacter. The sequence continues at coordinate 21,819 of CAZDOK010000024.1, read as the reverse complement.
CATCGAGGAGTACGCGCTGATGGGCATGCCACGGGAGAAGACGATGCGGCTCTTCCAGTCGCCCTATTTCGCGGGCACGCACGCCATTCTCCAGAAGCGCGGCGATGCGTTCGTCCGCGAACTGATCAACGACGTCTACGGCCAGCCGGCCGGGGAGGTGCGCAATGGCTAAGGTGTACAACTGGCAGCTGGGCCGCGAGATGGACTACCGCTTCGAAGGCGGCAAGCAGGAGCGCCAGTTCGCCGCGGTGTTCAACACCAACCGCTGCATCGCCTGCCAGACCTGCACGATGGCGTGCAAGTCGACCTGGACCTTCTCACCAGGCCAGGAGCTGATGTGGTGGAACAACGTCGAGACCAAGCCTTACGGCGGCTATCCCCAGCACTGGGACACGAAGCTGCTCGAGCTCCAGGACAAGGCGGATCCGGACGGACAGGTCTGGAACGCCGCTGCTTCTGACCCGAAGCGGGCCCCCTACGGGCAGTTCGAAGGGAAGACCATCTTCGAGACGGCCGACGGTGTCCAGCAGATGGCCACGGGGTACATCCCGACGGAAGAGGAGTGGAAGGTCCCGAACATCTACGAGGACACGGCGACGCGCTTCTCCCCGCAGGGGGTCAGCCTGCCGGAGCATGCTGGCTGGTTCTTCTATCTCCAGCGGATCTGCAACCACTGCACGTACCCCGCATGTGTCGCCGCGTGCCCGCGCAATGCGGCCTACAAGCGCGAAGAAGACGGAATCGTCCTCATCGATCAGAACCGCTGCCGGGGCTACCGGAAGTGCGTTGAGGCGTGCCCCTACAAGAAGTCGATGTACCGGCCGAGCACCCGCACCTCGGAGAAGTGCATCGGCTGCTACCCGCGCGTGGAAGGCACCGATCCGCTGACCAACGGCCTGCCGATGGAAACGCGCTGCATGACCGCCTGCATCGGCAAGATACGGCTGCAGGGCCTGGTGAAGGTGGGCGATGGTGGCGAGTGGGCGGAGGACCGCCAGAACCCCCTCTACTTCCTCGTGCATGTGGAAAAGGTGGCGTTGCCGCTGTACCCGCAGTTCGGCACACAGCCGAACGTGTACTACATCCCACCGCGCTGGGTGCCCCGGGACTACCTGCACCAGATGTTCGGCCCTGGCGTCGACAAGGCGATCGAGCGCTACACGAACCCGAGTCGCGAGCTCCTTGCGGTGCTCCAGCTCTTCCGTGCCACCCAGGAGATCGTGTTCAGCTACAAGGTGGAACAGGGCCCCAAGACCGGCGAGCTGAACATCGGCGGTCAGGTGCGCGAAATGTTCAACGACACGGTGGTCGGCTACGACAGCCAGGGCAAGGAAATCGTCCGGGTGTCTGTGGACGAACCCCTCATCGAGCGGCGCGATCGCTTCGCGATGAACACCATCTGAGGAGGCAAGCCATGCCAACAGCAACCGCCTGCCGTTCGCCCATCGAGTCGCTCGCCGCGCGTTCGGCCGTGTATTCGCTCCTCGCGCACGCTTTTGCCTATCCCGATGCCGAGCGGGTGGAGGCGATCCGGGCGCTGGCAGCAGAAGTCACTGCCGCGGGCCTGGCCTCCCCGGTCACCGGTCTCGCCCTGCGAGCCGCCGTGGTGACCTCAACGGACCTGGAGCCGGAGTACGTGCGCCTCTGCACCCTGAGCTCTTCACCAGACTGCCCCACATTCGAGACGGCTTACTTCTCGGGTGACGCTATCCAGCAGACGACACGGATGGCCGACATCGCGGGGTTCTACCGCGCCTTTGGGGTCGATGCGACCTCCGGAGGCGTCCGCCCTGACGACCTCGCGGTCGAACTGGAGTTCATGTCGTTCCTCTGCCAGAAGGAGGCGTACGCCGCCGAGCACCTGGGGGCGCCACGCGTGAAGCAGTCGGCCCGAGCGCAGCGGATGTTCCTTGGCGAACACCTGGGCCGCTGGGGTGCCGCATTCGGCCGGCGGATAGCAGGTCGGGCCGCCCCGGCCAGCTTCTACCAGGTGGCCGGCCTCGCGCTGGCCGAGTGGATCGGCGATGAGTGCGCGCAACTGGGCGTGCACCCGGAAGAAGTGACAGGCGAGCCCGCGGTTGCGTGGGGGACGCCGATCAGCCATGGGCCCGAGTTCGCCGGACCGGCGACGCTCGTGCCGATGGAAGACATCGAGGTGAGGTGACATGGTGCTCGACATTTTGAAGCGGCGGCGCATCGTCCTGGGCATAGCCAGCGTGCTTGCGTTGGCCGCGGTGCTGCAGTTCACGAACACCAACCCGGCCGTTTCGCAAACGCTGTACCTGACGGCGTACGAATCGGCAAAGGATCCCGGCCTCGATCCCACTGATGGAGCGTGGAAGGATGCCGTCGCCGTGCGGGTTCCGCTCACGGCGCAGCGCGGATCCTATGCCGCGGGCGGAAGTGTCGCCACGGTGAGCGCCAAGGCGCTTCACTACAACGACACCCTCTACGTCCGCGTGGAGTGGAAGGACACGAGCAAGGACGAGAGCACAACCCGTGTGGAGGACTTCTCCGACGCGGTCGCGCTGGAGTTCCCCTCGAAGACCGCGTCAACCGTGCCTTCGGTGTGCATGGGCCAGGCCGATGCCGGAGTGAACATCTGGCACTGGCGGGCCGACTCCGACGCCGGCCTGCGTGACCCCGTGGAGATCTACACCGCTGCATCCGTGGATGGGTATCCATCGACCGACGCGCTGTTCTACACAGCCCGGGCCGCCGGTAACCCCTACGCGAATCCCGACCTCGGGGCGGTCCAGACGCTGGTCTCGCAGGCCTTTGGCCAGCTGACCACCTCGACCGTCCAGGACGTGACCGGCAAGGGTGTCTGGGAGAACGACACGTGGGCGGTGGTGTTCGCCCGGCCGTACACCAGCGAGGGCCCCGAGCACGCCGGGTTCAGCTCGGGCGCGCGCACTGATGTCGCGTTCGCCGTCTGGGATGGCAGCCAGGACGAGCGCAACGGGATGAAGGCAGCTTCGCAGTTCATCACGCTTTCCATCGCCGGGGCGAAGGCCCCGGGCGGCGGCGGATTTAGCGCCACGTGGGCGATTCTCGGCGCGGTGATGCTGGTTGGCCTCTCAGCGCTTGGCATTGGGCTCGGCGTGTACGGATACCGGGAAGGCAAGAGGTAGGACGGAATGGCAGCCCGGCAGATGGCAGCTCCCCAGGAACGGCCAGCACCGCCGCCGGCCATCATGTTCGCGGCGGCCGGGCTGGCGGTGGCCTCCGCCTTTGAGCTGCTCATCCTGCGGACGTTTACGCGCACTGCCATCCATATCCCGGGCATCACTGCCTTGCGCGAGCCGTACGAGGCCCTCAGCCTCGCTGGGCGATACGCGTACTTTGTATCCGTCGCACTGCTGCTGATCGCGGTCCCTGCGGTGGCCTGGGTTCTCTGGCGGGGTCGGAGTCCCGTGCACCGCGGGATGGCGGTCGCTCTCGGAACCTTCGCGGTGCTCAGCGCCCTGGCGGCGCTGAACGCCGCCGATCGGTTCGCACTCGACGCCGCGACTTCGGGGGCGGTGGCGGTCATCGCAACCGGAGGGGTCGTCATGTCGCGGAGTCGGCGAGCGAGCCTGCCGATCGGCCTGTTCGCGTTCGCGTTTCTCCTTAGCGCCAGCCATACCCTGTCCCAGACGATGGCCCAGGAGGGACTGGCGACGTTCAACACGGGCGGAGCGCTCAACGCGGCGGAAGTCGCGGGCGTCGCCTTTGCGTTCAGCGTGCCGCTGCTGGCACGGGGCGCGGTCGATCGAACCGCCACGTTCGCCGGTGTCACGGTTACCGCGGTGACGTTCGCAGCGTTCCTGGGGAACGGGGGAGCAACCGCTCGCTTTCTCCTGTTGTGGAACGAAGGGCTCTCCGGGGCGATGCCATCGATCGCCTACGCCATCGCGGCCGGATGCCTCGCGACGACGTTCGTAGCCCTTCTCCGGGTGCGGAACGGGCTCGCCGCAGCCGCACTGGTGCTGCTGGTGACGGGCGGTATCGGCCTCCACAGCACGTACCAGTCGAGCCTCGCGCTGACAGGGATGACCCTGCTGGCGCTGGCCATGGCTCGGCCGCCAGAGAGCCCTGCAACGTCGCAGACTGCGAACGCCGGTCCGGACCGGCCGGTCGCCGTTACACCCTAATCACCGCCCTCCCGCTTCGCCCGCTGTTCCGCGAGCTCAGCTTCCATCCGGTCGCGCATTCCCTGTTCGTCCTCCGGTGAAATGGCCGGCGGCACGGACTTGTTGGAGTGCTTTCCGGGATGGGCCTCGAGCCACTCTTCGTGGCTCTGTTGGCGGCCGAGCAGTCTATTGAGCCAACGCATTGGGCTTCCTCGATTCGCGGCCAGGCTTTGCACCGGGCCTCCGCCCACCATAGACCTTTCACCGGGAACTTGCCGCGCATCAGCGCCCTGTGGGCCTTCTGGAGTATGGTTGGAACCGCCACGCCCCCCGGAACGTTGGGTGGATCATGAAGAGTAAGAGCGGCCCGGCCATGAGCGTCCTGCGACGGCGCGCCGCGCTCGTCGCGCTGGTGATCGTGCCGATTGCTGCGCTTCCCGTGTACGCCTTCTGCGCTCCGTTCGATGCGCCTGAAGCGAAGCTGACGATCCCGGGTACTGTTGTCCTCGATACGCACGGCACGGTGCTGCAGCGCGACGGCAACGCTGGCTTCCGCATCCCGATAACACTGGACGATGTCGCACCGGCGGCTATCCAGGCCACCATTTCGGCGGAAGACCAGCGGTTCCGCCGCCACCCGGGGGTCGACCCCCTCGCGCTGGTGCGCGCCGCCTGGAACCTTCCGCGTGAGCGCTCTGGCGCTTCCACCATCTCGCAGCAGCTGGCGCGACGGCTCTATCTTGATGGCGGCGGAGGCCCGCTGGTTCTGCGCAAGGCGCGGGAATCGCTCATCGCGCTCCAGCTCGAAGCCCACCGGTCCAAGGATGAGATTCTCCAGCTCTACCTGAACGAGGTGTACTACGGCCGCGGGGCCTATGGCATCGAAGCCGCGGCGCGCGTCTATTTCGGCGTATCAGCGGCGAACCTCGACCTCGCCCACGCCGCATTCCTGGCGGGCCTGCCCCAGCTCCCCTCGGTCTACGCGCCGGCTGCGGATGACGGCGCCGCCAGGGCTCGCCAGGGCTACGTGCTCCGGCGTATGGCGGCAGAGGGCCACATCACGGGGGAACAGGCGGACGCGGCCGCGCGGGCGCCTCTCGCCCTGTTGCCCAAACTCGAACCCGCCATCGCGCCCCACTTCGTGGCCTGGGCGTTCGATGAACTCGCCATTGTGCGGCCCGACCTCGCGAATCAGCAGGGGCTGGTGATCGAAACAACACTCGATGCAGGCGTCCAGGCCGAGGCGGAACGGCTGGCACGGGTCCACCTTGCCAACCTCGCCGATCGGAATGTCACGAATGCCGCCGTGACCGTTGTCGAACCGGGCACGGGCCGGGTGCTGGCGATGGTCGGGAGCGTTGGCGGCGAGGAAACGGGCGGTGCCATCAATATGGCCCTTACTCCCAGGCAGCCCGGCTCGGCGCTTAAGCCGTTCCTCTACGCGGCCGCCCTGGAGCAGGGGTTCACCGCGGCATCGCCGTTGCTGGACGTGCCGACTGCATTCCAGACGAAGGATGGGCTCTACAGCCCCCAGAACTTCGACAGGCAGTTCCATGGGGTGGTGCCGCTCCGGACTGCCCTCGCGTCTTCGTTCAACGTGCCCGCGGTGCGCACGCTCGACCGGGTGGGCATTCCGGCATTCCTCGAGGTCGCGCACCGGTTCGGGCTCGGCACGCTCACCGAGCCCGAGCGATACGGACTGGCTATCGCGCTTGGTGGCGCGGAAGTGCGGCTGCTCGACCTGACTGCTGCCTACGCCGCGCTCGGCTCCGGGGGAATCCTGGCCGAGCCCTATGCCGTGGCGCGGGTGCGAGGGTCCGATGGGAGGGTGCTGTACGAGCGCGGCGCAGCCATTACCGGTCCCGCCGTCGCCCCTGAGCTTGCCTATCTGCTGGCCGACATCCTGGAGGATCCGGACGCGCGGATCCCGGGATTCGGGGCGACGACGCCGTTCGAGCTCCCATTCCGGGCAGGCGTGAAGACTGGAACAACCACCGGCTTCCGCGACAACTGGACGCTGGGGTTCACCTCGACATTCGCCGTCGGGGTGTGGGTAGGGAACTCCGACGGGTCGCCGATGCGGGAGGTCTCAGGCATCGATGGCGCCGGGCCGATCTGGCGAGACGTGATGCAGGCGACGGCGATGGTGGTGACACCCGGATGGCCGGCGATGCCTGCCGGGATTGAAGAGGCCGTGGTGTGCGCCCCCACCGGGCTGCTGCCGGGTCCGGACTGCCCGCACCCACAGCGCGAGATCTTTGCCGCGGGCACCGTCCCGCAGGCGACCGAGACGTACTACGTCCGGGAGACCGATGGCACCGTCGCCATCAACCCGCCTGCCGAGGCCATTGCCTGGGCAAGAGACGCCGGGCTGCAGATTGGAGCGGGAGCGGGCGGCGGCGAAAGGGTGCGCATTATCGACCCACAGCCGGGAAGCGTGTACTTCCTCGCGCCAGAACTGCGGGCGCAGGAACTCAGTCTGCGTGCCGAGACGCCAGCGGATGCCATCGGCGTGACGGTTTCGATCAATGGCACGGCACTGGCCGAAATTCCACCGGGCGATGGCCGGCTGGTCTGGGCGTTGCAGCCCGGGGTCCACGAGCTGCGGATTGCAGCGCGCCTGCGCGACGGAAGCATTGCCGTCGCCACCAGTACCTTCGAAGTGAGGACACGATGAGCGAACAACCAACCGGGAGTACCGCGTTGCAGCGGTTCGTGGAGAAGGCCGGAGATCTCTTGAACTCGCCGGCGCGGCGTGCGGGAGCCGCACTTGGAGGGGCGGCCGTCCTTGGGCTCATCGTTGGTGTAGCCTGGTTCCTGCTGGCACGCGACGGCGGCGAACCAACGCCATTCGTCGAGCCGCCCGGGTTTGCGCTGAGCCCCGAGGGTGATGACGTCCCCCGTCTCGCGCCGATCAAGGTCACGTTCGCGAGCACTCCCGAAGAGCGAAAGCCAGAAAGCCTGCTGCAGCTCGAACCCGCCGCGGCGGGTTCCTACGCATGGTTGAGCGACCGCACCGTGCTCTTCCAGCCGGACTATCCGGGGCTGCTGCGCGGATCGACCTACACGGTGAAGGTACCCGCCCGGCCCGAGACGGGCCTGACCGAGGAAGTGCAGCGCCAGTTCACGGTTACCGGGCTGCTGACTGTCCAGCAAGCGCTGCCGGGCGATGGCGACTCCGAGGTGCCACTGAACGCACCGATCCTGGTGCAGTTCAGCCGCTCGGTTGCCCCGCTGACCACGCTGAGCGCCCAGAGCACCGACAGGATCGTCGAGTTCGACCCGCCACTCGAGGGCAGCGGTGAGTGGCTGAACACCTCGATCTACCGGTTCGTCCCCGCGAATCTGCAGCCCTACACCGAATACCGGGCTCGCATCCCGAAAGGGCTGACTTCAGCCGCCGACGGTGTGCTGCGCGAGGATTATGCGTGGAGCTTCCGGACGGTGAGCCCCGCCGTCGCGAAAATCGTGCCCGACCACAACACCGACTTCGCTAGCCCACGCCAGCAGGTGATCGTCACCTTCAACCAGCCGATGAACCCGGCGGCGGCATCCGGCATCTCGCTGGTCGACATGGGCGGAGTGGCTGTGCCCGGTTCCGTGGCGTGGAGCGAGAACAACACCATCGCGACCTTCACCCCGTCGGTCCAGCTCGGTTACCGCACATCGTATGAGGGGGTGGTGGCTGCAGGGCTCCCGGGTGCAAAGGGCGGAGCCACCGCCGAGGAGCGCAGGGCGCGGTTCACCACGGTGGGGCTGCCGGGCATCGCTTCCAGCTTCCCGCGGAACGGTGAGACCTCGGCGCAACGCTACGGCATCAGCATCAGCTTCACGAACCCCATGGATCCCGATTCCCTGGAAGGAAAGGTTTCGGTGTCGGGGTTCACGGCCGACGACCTGGAGGGGAACGTCTTCGTCAGCGAGTTCGACATGCACGTCTCGCTGACGATGCGTCCTTCCACGTCGTACACGGTCTCCATCGCCGGGGGCGCGGTCGACCGGTATGGACAGGTGATGGGCCCGCAGACGATTTCGTTTACCACGGGGGCGCTGCCATCGCAGGTGACCCTTGCGCTGCCGGGCTACAGCGCCTCGGCGACCTATTCGGCGTCGGTCGAGCCGATCCTGTATTTCCACGCCACCAACATGAACCAGGCGTCGTTCACGCTGTACCCGCTCACCGATAGCGAGGCTCAGCGGCTGCTGCACAACTTCTACGGCGGCCCGAAATTCGAGCCGTCGCTCGCGGCACTCCGCACCTGGAGCGAGCCGGTGAACGGCTCAGCGAACGAGGTCGTGCTGGGTTCCACCTCGCTCTCAGGAAACGGCCAACCGCTGCCGAAGGGCTACTACTACGTCCGATCGAGCGGCCAGTACCAGTCGGACTTCGCCTTCGCGGTGGTCGATACGGTGCTCGTCACGAAGATGTCGAACGACGAGCTCCTGGTCTGGGCAATCGAGCACGACACTGGCAAGCCGATTACGGGCGCAAGAATCACCGCATCCGGTCCGGAGATCACGCCCCCGGAAGCGGCGACCGATGCGAGCGGGCTCGCGACCTTCAAGGTGCCACTGCCGACGCTCGGCAAGAACATCGACCGCTCCTACTACCTCGTGCTCGATGATGGCGCACACCGCGGCGTTACCTCGACGCGATGGACGCAGGGCGCGGCGCCCTACCAGCTAGACATCCCGACCGACTGGTTCGCCCGTGAATGGGTGGGCCAGGTGTACACCGACCGGCCCATCTACCGCCCCGGCGAGACCGTCGAGTACAAGGGCGTTGTGCGGGCGGACGATGACGCGGCGTACTCGATCCCGCCCTCGGACCCGCCCCTGCAGTTCATCATCCTCAACTCCCGCGGGCAGGAAGTAGTCCGCGAAGACGTGCGGACCAACGAGTTCGGCACATTCGCGGGCAGCTTCACCATCCCCACGGATGCACCGGTCGGAGACTATTCGATCAGCATCCAGCTCAAGGGCGCGCCGGAGTACGGGTTCTGGGCCGTGGCCGGGAACAGCTTCCTGGTCGCGGAGTTCCGCAAGCCCGAGTTCCAGGTCGAAGTCGAGACCGGGAAGCCTTCGTACGTCAACGGCGACACCATCGACGTGACGACGACAGCCTCGTTCTTCTTCGGGGGTGGCGTGCCGAGCGCCACGGTGGAGTGGTCGGTGCTGGGAAGCCCGACCGGGTTGAGGGTCGAAGGCTACGAGCGCTACTCGTTCTCGGACTACGACTATTGGCGGACCGCGGTGAGCACGACGCCGATCCGGGCCTCAGGTGAGGCCGTCACGGGCCCCGATGGGGTGGCCCGGTACACGATCCCGGCGACGCTGCAGCCGGGCGAAGGCGCACAGGAGCTCACGCTTTCGGCCACCGTGACCGACCAGAACGCACAGGCCGTTGCATCGAGCGCCACGGTGATGGTCCACCCGGCGTCGCTCTACGCGGGCATTCGCCCGGCTGAGTACGTGGCCCAGGCCGGAACGGCCACGACGGTGAACCTGGTAACCGTGGACACGGAAGGCACCATTCTGCCGAATCAGCGGGTCACGGTTCGCGTCTACAAGCGCGACTGGATCACCACGAAGGAGCAGACGCCAGAGGGCGCCCGCCGCTATAAGAGCGAGCCTCGCGACACGCTGGTCTCGACCCTGACCGCGGACACTGATGCTAAGGGGGAGGGCAGCGTCCAGGTCACGCCCGAGAAAACAGGCACCTACCGGCTCGTAGCCGAGGTAACCGATGCCCAGGGTCGGACCGCTCGCTCGGCCGCGTACCTCTGGGTCTGGGGCAGCGAATTCGCCAGCTGGCGCATCTCGAACGACGACACCATCGCCCTCGTCGCCGACAAAGACAGCTACGAGGTCGGCGAGACCGCCGACATCCTGGTCCCGGCGCCGTTTGAGGGCGCCGTTGGGCTCGTGACAGTGGAACGTGGCAAGGTCATCACCCGCGAGGTGCGCCAATTCCCGACAAACACCGAGCGGCTTTCGATTCCCGTCGCCGACCGCTCGGTGCCCAACATCTTCGTCTCGGTGGTGCTCTACCGGCCGCCGACGGCCGAGGACCCGGTCCCGCGTTACAAGGTCGGTTATGTCCAGCTCCCCGTCTCAACCGAGACGCGCGAGTTGACAGTCTCCATCCGGCCGGACCGCGACCAGGCCCGGCCAGGCGAAAAGGTCCGGTACGACATCACCGTGACCGACAGCACCGGACGCGGCGCGGCATCGGAGGTTTCGGTGTCCGTCGTCGACAAGGCGTTGCTCTCGCTCGAAGAGGAGCGTGGGCCGAACGGCCTGCGGGCGTTCTGGTTCGAGCGAGGCCTGGCCGTGCAGACATCGTCTTCGATGGCGGTGTCGATCAACCGGTCGAACGACGTGATCGCCGAACCGCCAAAAGGCGGAAAGGGAGGCGGCGGCCTGGGCGACGACCGGCTCCGCCAGGACTTCCGGAACTCGGCCTACTGGTCGGCGCAGCTGAAGACGGACTCCCAGGGGCGGGCGAGCGTCGACGTCACGATGCCGGATAACCTCACGACCTGGCGAATGCAGGTGCGGGCGGTGAGCGGCGACACCATGGTCGGCGAAGGGACCAACGAACTGGTATCGACGCTGCCGCTGCTGCTGCGGCCAGCGCTGCCGCGGTTCCTCCGAGTCGGCGACGAGACCCAGATTCGCCTGCTCGTGAGGAATGCCACCGACAAAGAGCACGAGGTGAAGGTCACGATGAGTGCCGAGGGCATCGACCTGGGGGACAAGTCCGCGCGGACGGTGAAAGTGCCGGCCGGCCAGTCGGTCCCGGTGTCGTGGCCAGCGAAGGTGACTGCCGACGGAACCGCAAGGCTGACCTTCACCGCGAGCGGCGGCGGCTACGAAGACGCGGTGACCCAGGAAATCCCCCTGTTGCTGGATGTGACGCCGGAGACCATGGCGACCGGCGGAATAGTCACCAACGAGCCGGGTGTCGAAGCGGTGTACCTCCCGCCCTTCGCGGTGCTGAAGAATGGGCTCCTCCAGGTGGCGATCCAGTCGGCGCTCACCGGCTCGATGGCGGACGAGCTGAGGAACTTCGAGCCGCGCCCATTCGAGGACACGGTATACATCGCCAGCCGGCTGACCGCGAACATGGCCGTGGCGCGGGCCGAGCGCAGCGCCGGGCGCACGCCGTCGAACAGCGGAGAGATCACGAGCGACCTGGCCGCGCTCGTCTCGCGCCAGAAGCCCGACGGTGGGTGGCCATGGTGCGTGGAGGCGCTGTGCACGTCGGACCCGAACGTCACCGCGTGGGTGCTGTTCGCGCTCGGCGAGGCCCGGCGAGACGAGCTCACGTTCGACCAGTCGGGCGTCTCGCGGGCGGGGACGTACCTCTCCGGGTACATCAACCGGACCGCTGACGTCGCCAACCCGGTGGACCCGAACCAGAAGGCGTTCATGCTCGCGGCGGTGGCTGCCGCCGACCCGAGCCGGTCGGCGATTTCGCCCGCGAAGGCGCTGTTCGAACAGTACCGCGCCCAGTTGAACAGCTGGGGACGCGCATACCTGGCGATGGCACTGGTGGATTCCGGAGTGGCGGCGAGCGACGAACAGGTTCGCGCGCTGCTCAATGACATCGCCGCCGCGACCATTCCCAGCGCCAACGGCAACCACTGGGAAGACGAACCGGTGCGCGGCATGTTCATGACGCACACCGCAACCACGGGGCTGGTCACTCTGGCGCTGGCGCGCATCCAGCCTGAGCAACCGCTCCTGGCTCAGTCCGTCAGGTGGCTGACGATTGCTCGGGGCGAGCAGCGCTGGGTGACGCCGGTCGAGCGGGCGCACGCCATCCTGGCGCTGACGAGCTATGCCGTCGTCACGGGAGAGCTCGGTGGAGAGTTCAACTACCGGGTGACGGTCGACGGCCGCCAGATTCTCTCGGGCCTGGTGAAGCAGGGCGAACCATTGAAGGACGCGAGCAAGGATGTTCCGCTCACGGACTTCGAACCGGGCAAGGTGAGCCTCGTGGCCTTCCTGCGCGACTTCGAGCGGCAAGGCCGGCTGTACTACACCATGAACCTGCGCTACCTGACCCCGGCGAAAGAGGTGGAGGCGGTGAACCGGGGCTTCGCCATCACCCACGAGTACTCGTTGCTCGATGACCCCGGCACGACGATCAGCAGCGCGAAGCTCGGCGATGTGGTGCGGATCACGGTAACCGTCATGCTCCCGGCGCACCGCCACTACGCGGTCATCGAGGACCTGTTGCCAGCCGGGCTGGAGGCGATCGACGCGCGGCTCCAGACGACGGACCCGGCGCTCATCGCCCGCCTCGAAGCGGAGCGGCGGACCGCCGAGACGAAACAGCTGGGAGGTTACATGGCCCCCTGGTTCGGGTGGTACTACAGCCCGTGGCAGCACACCGAGATCCGCGACGACCGCGTTTTGCTCCGTGCCGGCTTCCTTGCGAAGGGCGTGTACGAATACACGTACTATGCGCGTGCGACCACGCCGGGCGACTTCTTCGTCGCGCCCGCTCACGCCGAGGAGACCTACCTGCCGGAAGTCTTTGGACGGAGCGACTCGGGGCGCTTTGTGGTGACGGAGTAGGGCTGGACGAGGGGCGCTGGTCACAGCGGGTTGACCAGTGCCCCGTCGCTCCGTAGCGTCACGCACGCATATTCCCAGTTTGCGGACGGCGCGTGGGCGCAGCGTGCGTTGCGCGAGCGTGCCCGGGCCGCAGGAGGCAATTCGTGGCCTACAACAAGCCCATTCCGGAGCCGGACCCGCTCTCCAAGCCCTTCTGGGACGGAGCGAAGGCCGGCAAGCTCATGCTCCCGCGTTGCACCGATTGCAACCGGGTGCACTGGTACCCACGCTGGATCTGCCCGTTCTGCCACTCGCGAAGCATCGAGTGGATTGAAGGCAGCGGCGAGGGCCGCATCCACACCTTCGCAGTCCAGCATCGCGCATTCGGCGGCTGGGCCGACGAGGTGCCTTTCGTCACCGCGTACATCGATATCAACGAGGGCGACCGGATGTTCACGGTGCTGCGCGGGGTCGACCCGACCAAGCCCGAGACCATCAAGATCGGCGCCCGCGTCAAAGTGGAATTCGAACCGGCCAGCGAGGATGTCCACATCCCGTTCTGGCGCGTGATTTAGGCCCAGGAGAAGACAAGATGCCAGGAGAACTTTCCCGGGCCGCGGCCATCGTCGGTGCGGCCGAGTCCAATGAGATCGGTTATCCCGAAGTCCCCAAGACCTCGCTCCAGCTTCATATCGAGGCGATCAAGAATGTGAGCGACCAGACCGGAATCCCCATCAGTGCGATCGACGGGGTCTTCAGCGCGGGCTGGTCATCGCAGATCTCCGAACACCTGGGCCTCCACCCCCGGTACATCGACACGACGTCGGTGGGGGGCTGTTCGTTTGAAATGCACGTGCACCACGCCCTGGCGGCAATTCACGCGGGGATCATCGATATCGCGCTGGTGACGCACGGCGAAGCCGGCTGGTCGGCCCGGGCGAACCAGGGCCGCGGCACGGGCCGCCCGCGCGGCATGGGCGACCCGTGGGACCCGGGCTCGCAGTTCAGCATGCCTTACGGCGTGTCGGGGGCGCCCTCGAACTACTCGCACGCGATGACGCGGCACAACCACCGCTTCGGCACCACGCCGGAGGACTTCGCCCACATCGCCGTCGTCACGCGGCAGTGGGCCACGCTTAATCCGCGGGCGATCATGCACTCGCGCGAGACGCATCCGCAGGGTGGCCCGATAACGGTGGAAGACGTCCAGACCGCACGGCTCGTTTCGTGGCCGCTGACGCTGCTCCACTGTTGCCTGGTGACCGACTACGGCGGAGCCGTGCTTGTGGCGAAACCGGAGATCGCGCGGAGCCTCAAGACGAAGCCCGTCTGGATCGCCGGCGCCGGCGAGAACATGAGCCACTCGAACATGCTCGAGATGGGAGACTTCACGGCCACCTCGGCGGCCGCCTCGGCAGCCGCGGCCTACACGATGGCCGGGATGGGCCCGGAAGACATGGAAATGGCCATGATCTACGACTCGTTCACGGTAACGGCCGGCATCACCGCCGAGATGCTCGGGCTGGCGCCGCGCGGCGAAGGCTTCCGGCTCTGGAAGGACGGCCATGCCGCCCCGGGCGGAAGACTCCCCATCAACACGAACGGGGGCGGCCTGTCGTTCAATCACTCCGGCATGTACGGCATGCAACTGCTCGTCGAGGCCTACCGCCAGCTTTCGGGCACTGCTGAAGACGGCGGCTACAGCGGCCTGCCGGGCAAGCAGACGAAGGCTCGCTCGTGCGTGGTCAACGGCACGGGTGGCAGCCTTTCGACCACCGGTACCCTGGTCCTAGTCGCCGACTAGACGGCACGCGCGGACGCGCAGGACGACGATGAAGGCCGCCGGGTTTCCGGCGGCCTTCTTGCCTTCGATGGCCCGAAGGCGTACGAACAGACAGCACATCCCACACCGAGGTGCGGCGCGCCATGGACTTCACCATCCCGGACGACATCCAGGAACTCCTCCGCCAGCTCGACCAGTTCATCGAGGACGAGATCAGGCCGCTGGAACTTCAGGACGACAACATGCGGTTCTTCGACCACCGGCGGGAGTTCGCGCGGACGGACTTCGAGAACGGCGGGACACCACGCAGAGACTGGGAAGACCTCCTGGCCGAGATGCGGCGGCGTGCCGACCGGGCGGGGTTCCTCCGTTACTCGCTCCCCGTGAAATATGGCGGCAAGGGCGGCACCAACCTCGGCATGGCGATCATCCGCGAGCACCTGGCTTCGAAGGGCCTTGGGCTGCACAACGACCTCCAGAACGAGTCGTCAGTCGTCGGCAACTTTCCAACGGTGAAGATGTGGGAACGCTACGGCACCGAGGCACAGAAGAAGCAGTTCCTGGATGGCATGTTCACCGGCGAGACCCGCGTCGCCTTCGGGCTTACGGAACCGGACCACGGCAGCGATGCCAGCTGGCTGGAGACGCGCGCCGTTCGCGACGGCGACGACTGGGTGATCAACGGCCAGAAGCGGTTCAACAGCGGGCTGCACAACGCCACCCACGACCTCATCTTCGCCCGCACTTCGGGCGAAGAAGGCAAGCCGAAGGGCATTAGCTGCTTCATCGTCCCGGTCAACTCCGAGGGGTTCTCGGTGGACTTCATGTGGTGGACGCTCAACATGCCGTCGGACCACGCGGAGGTCACGCTCAAGGACGTGCGCGTGCCGGCAGATGCGATGCTCGGGCAGGAAGGCGACGGCCTCGCGCTGGCGAATACCTTCACGCACGAAAACCGGATTCGCCAGGCGGCCTCCGGCGTTGGCGCGGCGCAGTACTGCATCAACGAATCGGTGAAGTACGCGAACAGGCGCATCACCTTCGGCCAGCCCCTTTCCACGCGGCAGGCCATCCAGTGGCCGCTGGCCGAACTCCAGACCGAGTGCGAGATGGTCCGCAACCTGGTCTATAAGACGGCATGGGAACTCGACAACGTCGACCACATGGAGATCAGCGACAAGGTCGCGATGTGCAACTACCGGGCGAACCGGCTGGTGTGCAACGCAGCCGACCAGGCGATCCAGGTGCACGGGGGCATTGGCTACACGCGCCACCTGCCCTTCGAACACATCTACCGTCACCACCGGCGCTACCGCATCACCGAGGGGTCGGAGGAGATCCAGATCCGCAGGGTCGCGCAGGTGATGTTCGGGTATGGACGCCCCAGAGCGCAGGCGGCCAGGCCCGGCTAGAACCGTACGAGGCGGACGTTGTAGATACCTTCGATGGACTCGATCGAGTCGAGCTGCTCTGGAGTTGGACACTCGTCCACGGCAATGGCCATGAGCGCGCGGCCCCTTCTCCCCCGGCGCCCCACCTGCATCGACTGAATGTTGATGTCCCAGGTACCCAGGAGCGTGCCGACGCGTCCGATCATCCCGGGGCGGTCTTCGTTGTCGCAGGCAAGAAGGAAGGTCCCCGGTTCGGGGACGAGGTCCATATCGAGACCGTTGATGATGACGATGTTCGGGTGGCCGTGCTCGACGGTGCCACCTACGGTTACCTCGGCCTCGCTAGTGCCGACCTTCACGTGGATGAGGTTGATGAAGGTATCGTGGGAGGTCCGCTTGCGCTCCTCGATGTTCCAGCCTCGGGACTGGGCGACCAGGTTCGCATTCACCATGTTCACGTTCTCTTCGGAGATGGGCTTGAGCAGGCCGCGAATCACCGACGCGCGCAGAGGCGTGATGTCGTGCTCGGCGATTTCGCCGTAGTACTCGATCTCGATGGATTCGAGCTTCCCGGTCACGAGCTGCGTGGCGACGGTGCCGAGCAGCTCGCCCGCGGCCATGTACGGCTGGATCACCTGCAAGGTCTCGGGAGCGAGCATGGGGGCGTTGACGGCGTAGCGGGCTGGCTTGCCCCCGAGCACGTCGACGATTTGCTCGGCCACGTCGATAGCGACCCGCTCCTGGGCCTCCGCTGTCGACGCGCCGAGGTGGGGGGTGATGATGATGCGGGGGTCGCCCAGCAGCGGATTGTCCTTCGGCGGTTCGGCGGTGAAGACATCGATCGCGGCGCCGGCCACCTTGCCGCTGGCGACGGCTGCCGCCAACGCGGCCTCGTCGATGATCCCGCCCCGCGCGACGTTGATGAGCCGGACGCCGTCCTTCATGCGTGCGATCTCCGCCTCGCCGATCATCCCCTGGGTGGTGGCCGTGAGCGGCGGGTGCACGGTAATGAAGTCGGAGAGCATGATGATCTGCTCGAAGTCGACCGACTCCACGCCCAGCGCGCGTGCCCGCTCAACGGGGACGAACGGATCGTGGGCGAGGACACGCATCTCCATGGCGACAGCGCGCCGCGCGACTTCCGACCCAATCTTGCCCAGACCAACAATGCCAAGGGTCTTTCCGCGGATTTCGGTGCCGAGGTAGCTCTTGCGGTCCCACTTCCCGGCGCGCATGGACGCATCGGCCTGGGGGACGTGGCGGGCGAGCGACATCAAGAGCGCGAGGGTGTGCTCCGCCGCCGCGATGGTGTTGCCCTGGGGCGCGTTGACGACGATCACGCCCCGCTCCGTTGCCGCGTCGAGGTCGATGTTATCGACCCCAACGCCGGCGCGACCGACGACCTGCATGCGCGAGGCAGCCTCGATGACGGGCCGGGTGACCTTCGTTTCGCTGCGGACCACGAGGGCGTCGTAGTTCCCGATGATGTCGATGAGCGCATCGGCCGCGAGACCGGTGTTCACATCGACATCGCCGGCGGCGCGGAGCATCTCGATACCTTCGGGGGCGACGGGGTCGGCGATGAGAATTCGCGGGCGGGTTCTGTCGGGCATGGGTTCGAGAGTCTCCTTGAGGGTAGCGAGGGCGAGTTGGATGGCGGCGGGGATGCGAACCTTGCCGGATTCCCAGCGGCTGATGGTGCCCTGGTCGACACCAAGCGCGGTTGCGATGGCGGACTGGGAAAGACCGAGGGCGATGCGGGCGGCGGCGAAGTCGGCTGCGTCCATTTGCCATGCAGTATGCATGAAGACAGACGCCCCATGCAAATTGCATGGGGCGTCCGCTACTGGTTCTTTCGGAACAGGTCGCCGATTAGGCCGAGGTCTTCGCCTCGTTGAGCAGCTCTTCGACCACATCGAGCGCTTCAGCGACTTCATGCTGCTGGACCCAACCGAGGTGGCCAACCCGGAAGATCTTCCCTTCGAGCTTGCCCTGGCCGCCACCAAGCACGACCCCGAACTCCTCGCGTGCGCGCTTGCTGATGGCCTTGCCATCGACTCCTTCAGGCCACCAGACGGCGGTGACGGTATTGGAGGCGAACTTCTGGTCGACGGGGACGAGATTGAGGCCGAGGCCCTTCACGCGCTCGCGCGTGTAGTTCGCGATCGCCTCATGGCGTGTGAACACCCCTTCGAGACCTTCAGCCCGGATGAGCTCGAACGCCTTGTCCATCGCGTAGTAGATGGACATTGCCGGGGTCCAGGGATTCTGGAGCTTCTCGAGCGAGTCGCGCGTCTTTGCCGCGTCGAAGTAGAAACGGGGCATCTTCGCCTCGGCATTGGCCTTCCATGCGCGCTCGCTCATGTACACGAAGGCGAGACCGGGAGGAACCATCCAACCCTTCTGCGAGCCGCTCACCACCACGTCGAGGCCCCAGCGCTCCACGGGACAGGGGACCGAGCTCATGCTGCTGACCGCATCGACGATGATGAGGCGGTCGCGCTTGCGAACTTCTCTCGCGATCGCCTCCAGGGGGTTGGTGACGCCCGTCGAGGTCTCGTTGTGGGTGACGAGCACGGCCTTGATGGAGGCGTCCTCATCGAGCATCTTGCCGACGACGACCGGGTCCGCGGCCTCGCCCCACTCAAGGGCGTAGCTCACGACCTCGGCGCCGTACGTTTTCGCGATGCTCTTGAGCCGGTCGCCGAACGAGCCGATGGAGACCGACAACACGCGGTCGCCGGGGCTGAGGGTGTTGACGATCGCCACTTCCAGGCCGCCCGTGCCGGAGGTGGTGAAGGACAGCACATCGGTCGAGCTTCCGAACACCCAGTTCAGGCCATCGGTAACGCGCCGGAGGATCTGGGCGAATTCGGGGCCGCGATGGTTCATCATCTGCATCGCGCCGGCCGCCAGCACCTCCTCCGGGCAGGGTGTGGGTCCGGGTATCCGCAGGTTCACAGGAGTCTCCGAGAGAGGGTGGCTCTTATCGTCAACGGTAATCCCAGCATGGTCAATCGAAGATGGCCGGTATGCCTGAATGTACATTCGATAGCCGCCCTCGGCCGCTTCGATTACAGCTCCACCGGAGTACACTCATCGGGTGCCGAACGACCCACGCCGCGAGATCCCATCGGTAGACGCGATCCTCTCGAGCATCCCGGGCCTGCCGGCCGGGGGACCGCAACACGCGCTGGCCACGGAAGCGGCCCGCGAGGTGCTTGCCGAGGTCCGCGCGGCCGCAACCCGGGGGGAGCCGGTACGACGCGAAGAGCTGGTGGAGCGCACGGTCGCGGCGATGCAGGCAAGGCTCGCGCCGTCGCTTCGGCCGGTGATCAACGCCTCGGGAGTCATCCTCCAGACCAATCTCGGGCGTGCGCCCCTGGGCCGCGCCGCCATCGAGGCGATGACGCGCGTCTCGTCCGCTTCGAACCTGGAGTTCGACCTTGTGGCGGGCGAGAGGGGGAGCCGGCACGAGCACGTCCGTTCGCTGATTCGGCGGGCGACTGGAGCGGAAGACGGCATCGTGGTGAACAACAACGCCGCGGCGCTCTTAATGGTGATGCAGGTGTTCGCGCAGGCGCGCGAGGTCATCGTTTCCCGCGGGCAGGCGGTTGAAATCGGTGGTGGGTTTCGCATCCCGGATGTCTTGCGGCAGAGTGGCGCGCGGCTGGTGGAGGTGGGAACGACGAACCGCACCTATGCGAGCGACTACGAAGCGGCCATTACAACGGAGACGGCCGCCCTGCTCCGGGTGCACACGTCCAACTTCCGGATAGTGGGTTTCACCGCCGAGCCCGCGGTGGCCGAGCTCGCAGAGGTCGCGCGGCGGCGCGGTGTTCTCCTGATCGACGACCTCGGCAGCGGGTGCCTCGTCGAGACGCGCGCCTACGGGCTGGAACACGAACCCACGGTCCAGGAAAGCCTGGCCGGCGGAGCCGACCTCGCGCTCTTCAGCGGCGACAAGCTCCTGGGCGGTCCCCAGTGCGGCATCATCGCCGGCCGGAAGGACCTTGTGGCCGAACTGAGGCGCCACCCGCTGGCGCGAGCGTTGCGCGTGGACAAGCTGACCATCGCCGCGCTCAACGCGACGTTGCTGCAATACGTGCTGGGGCGGCAGGACTCGGAGGTACCGGTCTGGGAGATGCTCCGGCGAGAGCCTGAAGCGCTCCGTCGAAGGGCCCGCCGATGGGCCAGGGCCGCCGGCGAAGCGGGCGCCGTGGTGATTTCGACGACCATGGTTGGCGGCGGGTCGCTCCCGGGGCAGGGAGTGCCGACGTGGTGCGCCGCAATCCGTCACCCTGACGGCGCGGATGCACTCGCCCGTGCCCTGCGCGGGTGCGAACCTCCGGTGATCGGGAGGATCGACGAGCAGGCCGTATTGCTGGATCCGAGAACGGTCGACCCTGCCAATGACCGGGCGGTGGAGGCGGCGGTTACACGTGCGTTAAGTATCGCCGGCAGATAGGCAAACGGCGTGCAATCCATCGCCGTGTTGAATTGACCCGAACGCATGCGGAGCACTATAGTCCAGCGAAAGTTACGGATTTCACAACCTCCGCCATGACCCTCGAAATCCCAGAAGTCGTCATCAATCGCCTCCCCGTGTACGCGCGCGCGCTCTCAGAGCTTGCGGCGCGGGGCGAGACCGTCGTGAGCTCGCAGGCACTGGGCGAGTTGCTCGATGTTACGCCCGCACAGATTCGCAAGGATCTCAGCTATTTCGGGCGATTCGGAAAACAGGGCCGCGGGTACAACGTCAACAGTCTGCTCAGCAAATTACGGGAGATCCTGGGGATCGATCGCCAATGGCGCCTTTGCCTGGTGGGTGTTGGACGGCTGGGCCAGGCGATCGCCGAATATGGCGGCTTCGGCCCCCAGGGTTTCGAAATCGTCGCGGCGTTCGACGCGAGCCCCGACGTTGTGGGCCGCCTGGTGGGGGGCGTCACCATCCATCACATCGAGGAGCTCGACATGTTCCTGGGCACAGCCCGGGTCGACATCGGCATTGTGGCGGTGCCAGCCGCGGCTGCCCAGGGAGTTGTCGACAAGCTTGTGGGGGCAGGGATCCGCGCCATCCTGAACTACGCGCCGATCACCGCGCACGTCCCGCGCGACGTGGCTATCCGGCATATCGACCCGGTGCTGGCGATGCAGAGCATGACCTTCTACATCAAGCGGGCGGAGCCGGGGGCGAAGTAGGCGCGGGAGAGGCAGTGACCGGGTACGCGGCCGAAGCAGTGGAACGCATTGTGGCCGCGCTGAGTGCCCGCCGCGACGCGGAACGCGCTGCCGGCATGTCGGCGTACATGCGCGGCCAGTTTCCCTTCCTGGGGGTCCAGACAACAGAGCGCCGGGCCCTGCACAAGGCGGCGCTCAGGGGAATGACGGAACCTTCCGAAGCCGACCTGGGAGACTTCGCGCGGGCCCTCTATGCGCTCTTTGAGCGCGAGTACCAGTACGTGGCCGTCGACCACCTCGTGCAGTGGGTGGACCGCTGCGGACCGGCGTTCCTGGCCGTCGCGCGGGAACTGATCACGACGAAGTCCTGGTGGGACACGGTTGATGGGCTCGCGGCGCAGGTAGTCGGTCCACTGGTGCTGCGCTATCCAGAGCTCGTTCCCGAAATGGACCGCTGCGTACTGGACTCGAACCTCTGGGTGGCCCGCACTGCCATTCTTCACCAGCTGAAGTACAAGGGCCGGACCGACGCCGACCGCCTGTTTCGTTACTGCGAGCTTCGCGCCGGAGACCGCGAGTTCTTCATCCGGAAGGCGATCGGGTGGGCGCTACGCGAGTATTCGAAGACCGATCCCGAGGCGGTGCAGAGGTTCATCGCTGC
This sequence comes from uncultured Anaerolineaceae bacterium, assembly GCA_964507025.1. Taxonomy (GTDB): domain Bacteria; phylum Chloroflexota; class Dehalococcoidia; order Tepidiformales; family Tepidiformaceae; genus Amarobacter. Next base: position 120 of record CAZDOK010000024.1, on the reverse strand, counting down.
GAATGAGTCCGTGCTCAGCGGGCTTTCGAAACGGGAGGGGATGCTCTGGATCACGGGAAGGAAGCCGCGCACCACCGGAACCAGTGCGCCTTAGCGCTGGTCGGGCGTGGGAAAGAGGCC
>CAZDOK010000023.1:0-43216 GCA_964507025.1 uncultured Anaerolineaceae bacterium | reverse complement strand
AGGCCTTGTATCCAAACAGGGGCTTGCGGGAGAAGACGGGCAGGATTTCGGACACGATGCCCATGCCGGGCAGAATCATGATGTAGACCGCGGGGTGAGAATAGAACCAGAAGATGTTCTGCCAGAGGATGGCGTTTCCGCCCCCGTTCGGGTCGAAGAACGCTCCGCCGTAGTTCCGGTCGATGTAGAGCATGGCAAGCGCCGAGGCGAGCACCGGCGTTGCCAGCAGTTGGAGGACCGCGGTCACCAGCATCGTCCAGCAGAAGATGGGCATCCGGAACATCGTCATGCCCGGTGCGCGCATCCGGAACATGGTGACCATGAAGTTTGCAGCACCGATGGTCGAGGAGATGCCGAGGAGGATGACCGAGATGATCCAGAGGTCCATGCCGGTGCCGAGGCCGCGCGCAAGAGGGCTATAGGCAGTCCAGCCGGCCTGGGCCGCTCCCCCGTCCACCAGGAAGCCAGAGAACATCAGGAGCCCCGCAGGGGGGACGAGCCAGAACGAGAGCGCATTAATGCGTGGGAAGGCCATGTCGGCCGCGCCGATCTGCAACGGAACGATGTAATTCCCGAACCCTGCCCACACCGGGATGATGAAGAGGAAGAGCATCGCCGAGGCGTGCATGGTGAAGATCTGGTTGTAGGCGTTGTTCCCCACGAACGAGCTGTCTGCTACCGCGAGCTGCGTCCGCACCAGGAGCGCCAGGATGCCCCCCACCGCGAAGAAGAACATCGTGGTGTACAGGTACATGATCCCGAGCTTCTTGTGGTCGACCGTCGTCAACCAGTCGAGAATCGCCGGGCGCTGGTACGCCCCGGCCTGTGGAACTGCGATGCTGGTCATACGTCCTCCCGGGCCGTGGCCCATCCCTCGGGTTCGCAACTTGTGTCCGGCCGCCGTGTGCCCGTGCGCGTCGCCATCACGTTGTCGTCACTCAGCCCGCTTGACCGCCGCGTTGCCGCTCCCGGTCTGTTCGGCAACCCAGAGGTCGAACTGTTCACGCGTCACGACCCTGAGCTTGAAGCGCATCAGTGCGTGGTCGAGTCCGCACAGCTCGGCACACTGCCCGAAGTACTCGCCCGGCTCGCGGGCCGTGATCACGAACCGGTTATCCCGCCCCGGCACGACGTCGAGCTTGTAGAGGAAGTCGCGGATGTAGAACGAGTGGATCACGTCGTTGGAAAGCAGCTTGAACTCGATTGGCTCATCGATGGGGATGACGAGGGTCGGTTCCTGGGCCCCGGTGCCGATGACGCTGATTTCCCCGGTGGCTTCGGGGTCGGTATTCACGCCGAGGTCGTTCAGCTGGTACGTGAACTCCCATTGATAACGGAACCCGTTGACTTCGATGGTCATGTCCTCGGCTGCGGCCGAGTTCTCGACATCGCGCAGGACGATGAACGAGTAGCTGAACAGGGCGATGACGATCAGCACCGGGATTCCCGTCCAGACGAACTCGAGGATCGTGCTGCCGTGGGTTTGCGCCGGCAGCTCGTCGGTTCGTTTTCGGAACCGTATGACCGCGTAGATGAGGGCGCCCTCAACTGCCAGGAATACCAGGACGGCGATCGAGAGCGTGAAGATCCACAGGTCCTCGATCTTCCGCGCTTCGTCGGTGATTGGTTTCGGTGTGCCTACCTGCGCCGACGCCACCCCGATAGAGGCCAGCGCGAGCAGGGCGACGGTCAGAAGAAGCAGGACACGGTGTCCATGCCGCCGCATACCGTTTCGGGCCATACCCAGTCCTCCCCCGCGGGCCGTGCCTGTCGCTGGCCGGACGTGAGCTTCCGGGTCGCGACTTCGGCGGAACGGTCCCGCACGTGTGTGGTGAGACGCACCCCGGGAGCCCTGCCAGGTCGCATGCAGTCCTCAGCCGTGGTTCACCGAGACCGCCGGGCAGGTTTACGAGGAATGTCTGGTTGAAACCCAATCATCCTCTCTTTCACGCCTAACGACTAGCGCCCGGCCGTGGCCGTTGTGGGGGTCACGACGCTGGCAGTTGGCTTGCGCGAAGGGAAGGGCTCAGGACAGGGCGATCACATCGACGCCCATCGCGAGGAAGAGGAGCGCCAGGTACAGCAACGAGAACTTGTAGAGCCGGATCGGGGGAGTTGTGGCAGGCTTTCGCCAGAGCTGGTAGCTGTAGAACAGGAAGAGGCCGCCGAGCACACCCGCCGAGGCAGTGTAGATCGCGCCAAGGCCAGCCACGGGCCCCAGCAGCAGCGTTACAAGCACCAGCATCACGGTGTACCGCAGGATCTGGATGCGCGTGTAGGCCGGCCCGTCAGTCACCGGGAGCATCGGCACGCCTGCTTCGGTGTAGTCGCCCTGCAATCGCAACGCAAGCGCCCAGAAGTGCGGCGGCGTCCAGAAGAAGATGATCGCGAACATCACCCAGGCGCCCAGGGAGATGTCTCCCGTTACCGCTGCCCAGCCGACCATGGGCGGGAATGCGCCCGCGGCACCCCCGATCACGATGTTCTGCGGGGTCCGCCGCTTCAGCCACATCGTGTAGATAAAGACATAAAACAGGAGGGCTGTAAGTGCGAGGATGGCTGCCGCGAGCGTGGTCGTCGCCCAGAGGAACAGGAACGCGAACCCGCCGAGCCCGATGCCGAATATGAGCGCGTGTGCCGGTTCGATTGCGCCGGTCACCATCGGCCGGCCGCGGGTGCGCCGCATGATTGCGTCGATGTCGCGGTCGTACCAGCAGTTGATGGCGTTCGCCCCGCCAGCGGACAGCGAGCCCCCGATGAGGGTCCAGAGGATGAGCCAGCCCGAGGGCCAGCCTCCCTCGGCCACCATCATTGCCGGCACGGTCGTCACCAGCAGCAATGAGATCACGCGCGGCTTGGTGAGCGAGATGTACCCGCGGATGGTCGCGGCGAGATTGACACGTGCCATGGGCATGGCGTTGGCGGTCATACAGGGGCACCGGCCTTGGTGAGCCTGTGGGCTCGGGATTCTGCCGCGGGCACGTAGTAGGTGAGCGCTACCGCCGCCGAAAGCGTGAACCAGATGGAAGCCGCCAGCACCGTGTGCGATACCGTCAGCTCGTCCGGGAATGTGTACCAGACGTTCAGCGCACCGACCAGCACCTGAGCCACGTACAGCACGCCAAGGGCAATCGCCACCGGGCGCGCCCACGCCAGTTCAGCCCGCCGCTTCCATGCGGCCAACACGAGCGGTATGGCGAGGAAGATGAACGCCCCGGCCAGGTAGCGGTGGACCATGTGCGTGATCTCCTGGTCGTCCGAGGCGGGCAGCACCGACCCATTGCACAGCGGCCAGCCTTCGCATGCCGTGGCGGCGCCGCTTTCGGCCATGTAGCCACCGATCCAGAACGTCGCCGCAAGCCAGAAGACCGATATCAGCGCCCACCGGCCGACCTCGCGGGGCCCCTCCACCACGTTCCGCAACTGGGCTTCGTGTTCCGGGTCCTCCAGGTACATCGCCACGGCCACCGCGATTTCGCAGGAAAGGACGATCATCGCGATGACGAGATGCGTGGCCACGATCTCTGGCGGGAGCTCGCGCACGACGGTGATGGCACCGAGGAGTCCCTGGAACCCCACCAGGGGCACGGTTGCTGTCGCCACCCAAACAATGAACGGCACATGCCGGTAGAACTTCCAGGAGAGCACCGCGACCGCGATCACGAGCACGCCCACGATCGACGCCACGAACCGGTGCGAGAACTCGATCCATGCTTCCTTGTGTCCCGGCGGAACGACCTGCCCGTGGCAGGTCGGCCAGTCGGGACAGCCGAGCCCGGAGCCGGTCGCGCGGACATAGACCCCGACGCCAATGAGGACAAGTGTGAGTAACGCTGTGAGGAGCGCCAGGCGCTGAGCAATCTTCATTGCCGGGAACGCGGTGCCTTTCCGGCGCGCGTGCGCCGAACGCTTGCTCTGCTTTGGCCGAGGTGTCCCAACCCGTCCAAACCGTCCGCCAACAGCGTGCCATCCCGGGCTCAGACAACGCAAGGCGGGCCACCGCTGTCACCCTCGGTTGGAGGCTTGCCCTTTAGGGGTTTTGCTGGCTAGAAACCCTGCGTCCCGTCGAGCCAGCGCAACCCATCGACCAGCACGCCGCCGACGGCCAGCTCCCAATGCAGGTGCGGGCCAGTGGAAAGTCCGCTCGAACCGACCAGCCCGACCACGCCTCCACGTGTGAGGGTCTGTCCCACAGCGACGCGCAGCTCCTGCATGTGTCCATAAGACGACAGCACGCCGGCCCCGTGGTCCACGACGACCAGGAATCCGCGGATCAGCGTCTCCTCGGCCAGCACCACGGTGCCATGGTTGGTCGCCCGGACGGGCGTGCCGGCCGGCGCGGCGATGTCGGTCCCGCCATGGTGCCCCTGGCGCGGTCCCCCATTGAAGGATCTCTGCTCGCCGAAGTAGCCGCTGATCCATACCTCCCCTCCGAGGTCGATGGGGATAGTCCAGGGGCCCTCCCACAGCCGCGGGGTCAGGGTGGCGTAGAGCGCGTCGAGCCTTGGTTGCTCGTTTTCCAGCGGGGGCTTTGTAGGCTCAGGTGCACTGGGGTCTGGGGGTGGGGCCGGCGGGATGTAGATGTCGTCGTACGTCCATTGCGTGGATCGCACGAAGACGCCAAAGGCGGCAGTCGTTGGCTGGCCCATCTGGTCGTTCACGGTTACCACGAGCGTTGTGGGCCCCTCGGGGTCGACGGTACCGAAGCCGACGAATCCCGCGAGCCCTTCCGGGCCGGGGGCAAGGAGGTACTGGCGCCCGAAGACGCTGGCGGCGCCCGAGATGGCGTGCCGCGCGGTCACCAGGATCGCCCCACCCTGGTACGGCATTGTCTGCGAAAGCTGGACGTCCGGGTGAAATCCATCGACACCGAGGCCGGGCGCGACCACCCGAAACGGGAATCCCAGTTGTGGCTCGGGTGTGGCAGCTCCCGCCGGGGGCGTCACTCCCGGCGCGGAAGCCGACCAGTGTCGCGAAAACGCCGCGATCACCAGCCCTCCCGAGGCGCCAGCCAGGAAGCGGCGGCGGGTCAGCATGTCACCACGGTACCCCGGCACCGGCGCCGAGTCACCCGCGGAACGTAAAATCCGGCTCAGTACGGGGAACGCAGCGCACGCCGGGCAGCATCGCGCGCGGCATCGATGGTCCCGAGCACCTTCGCGGGCTCCGGAATGCCCGAGAGGATGAAGTTCGGCACCTCGCCCGCTGTCTGGCAGCGCACGTCGCCGAAATTGAAAGCCGTGGCCAGGATGCCCTCGCGGACGACGTTGATGTCCTCCACATCCACCAGGTCCGCCGACGACATCCGGTGGTGGAACCAGTGCCGCCGGATCGAGTCGAAGATCCGCTGATTTGTGACGACCCAGACGTCGTTCTGGTAGCGATACCACGTGAAGTAGCCGCGCACGAGCCAGTACAGCCCCCACAGGGCGATGACCGCCACGGCGACTCGCCCCGGTGTTCCGTCGAAGCCGAACGTCATGGCCACGACCAGGATTCCCAGTGCCGTTCCGCCCACTCCGGCAGCTGCGACGCCCGCCATCCGCAGGCTGAAGTACAGCCAGTGGCGGCGCACCAGCAGGAGCAGCGCTTCGTCTTTCTGCAGCGACACCGGCAGCGCTTGAACCGCTGGCGCCGGGGTTGGTGGAGCATCGCTCACGGTATCCTCCCGGTTGTCAGCTGGTGACGGCTCCTTCGGCCGCGCTCGAGACGCTCGCCGCGTACTTGGCGAATACACCCCGGGTGTACCTCGGGGGCAGGGGTTTCCACTCCGCGCGCCGGCGGGCCAACTCGGCCTCGTCGACTTCGACGGTGAGCTTGCGGGCCGTGATGTCGAACGTAATCCTGTCGCCCTCGCGCACCAGCGCGATCGGCCCTCCCACTGCCGCCTCCGGGGCAACGTGTCCGGCCATCAGCCCGCGCGTGGCGCCGCTGAATCGTCCGTCGGTCATCAACGCGACGGACTCGCCGAGGCCCTCGCCCACAAGTGCCGCTGTGACGCCGAGCATCTCGCGCATGCCCGGCCCGCCCTTCGGTCCTTCGTTGCGGATCACCACCACGTCGCCCGCGTGGATTTGGCGTTCGGAGACTGCCCTGAACGCATCTTCCTCGCACTCGAACACGCGTGCCGGTCCCTGGTGGTAGAGGCGTTCGTGACCGGCAACCTTGATGACGCAGCCATCGGGTGCAAGGTTCCCCTTCAGGATCACCAGCCCGCCCGTGGGTTTCAGCGCCTTTTCGGCTGGCAGAATCACGTCCTGGCCCGGTTCTTCCTTGGCGTCGGCCGACTCCTCGGCGATGGTCTTCCCGGTGACGGTCATCACGTCACCGTGGAGCTTGCCAGCCTCGAGCAGCCGCTTCGCCAGCAGTTTGGTGCCGCCGGCACGGTCCATGTCGAGCGCCACGTACCGTCCGCCGGGGCGCATGTCGCCAATCAACGGGGTCTGTTCGGAAATCTGGTCGAAGTCGTCGATGTTCAACTCGACACCGGCTTCCTTGGCAATGGCGAGGAGGTGGAGCACGACGTTGGTCGAGCCCCCGGTGGAGGCAGCGCAGATGATCCCATTCTCGAAGGCCTTGCGCGTCAGGATGTTGCGGGGCTGCACGCCGCGCCGGAGCACATCCATCACCAGTTCGCCGGTCCGGTACGCCACGGACTCCTTGCGCGGGTCGGTCGCTCCAACGGTGGCACTCCCCATCGCCGAGAGCCCAAGGAACTCCATCACGGTGGCCATCGTGTTGGCGGTGTACTGGGCGCCGCAGGCCCCGGCACCCGGGCAGGCGGCATCGACGATCTCTTCCAGATCGGCCTCGCTGATGGTCCCTGCCGCCTGCTGCCCCACCCCTTCGAACACGTCCTGGATGGTGATGTCCTTCCCCCGGTAGCGGCCCGGGGCGATTGAGCCGCCGTAGAGGATGACCCCCGGCAGGTTGAGCCGGGCCAGCGCCATCGCCGCCGCGGGAATGGTCTTGTCGCACCCAACGATCGCCACGACCGCGTCGAAGGAGTAGCCGATGGCCGCAAGCTCCATCGAGTCGGCGATCACCTCGCGCGAGACGAGCGAGGCCTTCATCCCCTCGGTACCCATCGAGATGCCGTCCGAGATGGAGATGGTGTTCACCTCCATCGGTGTGCCACCGGCGGCCCGGACTCCTGCCATCACCTCTTGCGCCAGCTCGCGCTGGTTGAAGTTGCACGGCATCGTCCCGATCCACGAGTGCGCGACCATCACGAGCGGCTTCGTCAGGTCCTCAGAGGTGAATCCAACCGACTTGAAGTACGAACGTGCCGGCGCTCGACCGGGCCCGTCGACCATGGTTCGGCTGTGGGCGCGTGGGTCAGGGTTCATCTCGCGGACTCCAGTGGGTGGTGAACGAAGCTTACCGTTGTGCGCTCCGACGTTCGAACTGCGAGGCAATTGACGTTGGTTGCTGGGAGAAACCGAGTCGCCCTTGTGTTAAGGTATCGCCATGCGCCGCACCAGTTTTGCCGACATGGAATGCTCCGTCGCCCGCACCCTCGAGGTGGTTGGCGAATGGTGGACCATGCTCGTCATTCGCGAAGCATTCAGCGGCGTGCGACGTTTCGATGACTTCCAGGGCCGCCTCGGTATCGCCCGTAACGTGCTCGCAGCCCGGCTCCAGGGCCTCGTCGATCACGGCGTGCTCGAACGCCGCCAGTACCAGGACCGCCCGCCCCGCTGCGAATACCGGCTGACCGAGAAAGGCCGCGACCTCTACCCGGTGCTCATTGCGATGCTCACCTGGGGCGACAAGTGGACCGCCGGCGAAGCCGGGCCTCCGCTCAAGCTCGTCCATTCATGCGGGCACGAGCCGAGCGCGACACTGGTGTGCTCGCACTGCGGCGAGAAGCTGGAGGCGCGGCAGGTGCGGGCCGAACGCCCCGCCCGGGCGGTGGCGGCAGACTGACGGCCACCGCCTAGACAAGCGGCCAGGGGTAGTGGCGGCTCTGACCGGGCACGGGGAACTTCCCAAGTTTCAGCAGCCGTTCCACCCGGTGCAGCAGCGGTGCGCTTTCGTGGTGATGCAGGAGGCCGAGCAGGGGGGCCGCCTCCGGGGCCTCCGCCGCGATGGCCAGGCCCGCCTCCTCCACATCCGCCAGGAGCTCACCCGGGACATCCTCGCCTGCCCAGTCCCAGATGACGGAGCGCAGCTTGTATTGCGGATGGAAGCAGAGCCCGTGGTCGATACCCCAGACGTGGTCCGAGTTGTCGAGCAGGCAGTGTCCGCCTTTCCGGTCGGCATTGTTCGCAATGGCATCGAACACGCAGATGCGCTGCAGCTGCGGCACCAGCTCGGGTCGCTCGCGCTGTTCGAAGAAGTGCTGTTCCGGGTCGTGCGGGACGAATAGCTGCACCGAGCCAACGCCCTGGGGGCCATCGCGCACGACGGTTGGCGGCACGAACGGCCACGCCAGGAGCTTCGACAGCTCGTATGCCGCCGCCTCGTGACGGTAGAGCGCCCCATCCGGGAAATCCCACAGCGGGGACTCGCCCTTGTGCGGTTTGTAGACAGCGGCGAACTGCTGGTCGCGTGCGCAGAGCTGCGCCAGATAGACGTAATTCGATGAATACCAGATAGGGCGGCAATCGAGGAACTCGGCTTCGCGGAGCAGTTCTTCAGCGCCGGCGAACTCCATGGCTTCCGTCACGCATCGAGCTTAGCAGAGCCTCGCCCCGGTCCGGGAAACCCGCTCAGACGGCTATGGTTCCGGTGAGCACGGTCACGGCCGTGCCCGCGATGCGGACCTGCACAGGCTCACCGCCCTCGGCGTCGACCTCGACATCTACCAGGCCCGGCCTGCCGGCGAAGTGACCCTGTTCGACGGTGTACCGCGCCTCGCGCAACAACCCGTACTTCCACAGGTATGCGGCCATGCCGCCCGTGGCACTGCCAGTGACCGGGTCTTCAGGGATTCCCGCGCCGGCCGCGAAATGCCTCGCATGCGCGCGATTCGCGGGGTCGAACGCCTCCAGCGCGAAGACGTGCGCGCCGAAGAACTGGCCCGCCTCCTCCATGTCGCCGAGCCGCTGGAGGTCCGGCCGGATGCGTCCCAGCACGTCGAGTGAGCGCACCGGCACCATCGCCTGGTGGGTGCCGGTTGAAACCACCTGCACGGGGACACCGCCGCGGATGTCCTCGACTTCAATGCCGAGGGCCGGGGCGAGTGCCTCGCGCTCCAGGATGCCGAGGAACTCGGGCTTCGCCTGGGTCATTACCACCCGGGTGTGCCCCCCGGGCCCCCTGAGGACTTCGACGGGGAGCACGCCAGCGTTGAGTTCCTGCGTTACCTTCGCCGACCCGTGCGAGAGGTCGATGCGGCCCTCCTCCGCCAGCGTGAACATGGTGGCGATGGTCGGATGCCCGGCCAGGGGGATCTCCTTCAGCGGAGTGAAGAACCGCACGCGAAAGCTGGCCACCCGCGATGGAAAAACGAACGCGGTCTCGCTCGCGTTGAGCTCCCTCGCGATCGCCTGCATCTGCGTGTCGCTGAGCCCTTCCGCTTGCGTGACCACGCCGCAGGGGTTGCCGGCGTAGCGCCGGGTCGTAAAGGCGTCGACAATCTTGACCTGGTAATCGGGCATGCTCCCGAGCATAGGCAGGCGCCGGGCTTCCCGTCAGTGGTCCGCCGCACAGGAGGGTGAAACTTGGAACGATTCCCGCTCGAGGATGACGCACTGTGCGCCGAGATCGGCGAGCTGCTGGTTGCGCGTGGCGAGAAGGTCGCTGTTTCGGAGACCACCGCCGGCGGGCTGATTAGCGCCCGCATGCTCAGCGTCCCGGGGGCGTCGCGCTGGTACGACGGCGGCATCGTGCCGTACGCAGGCGCACACCGCTGGGAGCAGCTCGGACTGGACCGGGAGATTGCGCGCGAACACGGCGCAGTCAGCCCTCAGTGGGTCTCCGCCACCGCCGAAGGCCTGCGTAAAGCGATGGGCGCCGCATGGGCGGTCGCCGAAAGCGGCATCGCCGGCCCCCAGGGCAGCCGCCGTTCGCCCAAGCCGGTCGGCTCGGTCGTGATGGCCGTTACTGGCCCGAACGGCACGGTGACCGAGGAACACGTCTTTCCCGGCACCCGCGCCGAGGTGATGCTGCAAATTGCCCAGCGCGCCCTGGAGCTGTTGCGCGAACAGATCAAGGGCGCCGGCTAGTGTCTCCACACTCCGATGGCGCGAATCTTCTTCCCGTGGTCCTCGGCCTCTACGGCCTCTGGCAGTTTGGACCCGGCGAGCCCATTGGCGGCGGGACACTGAACTGGAACTTCAGCGTCCATACCGACTCCGGCCACAAGTTCGTCCGGCGGTACCGCGACGACATCGCCACGGACCGGATCCAGGGCGAGCACGATCTGCTGTCTTGGCTGGCCGAACAAGGAGTGCCCGTCGCCGTGGCCAACGAAACGCCCGGCGGCGCCACGTTCGTCGAGGTTGGCAAGGCGCGCTGGGCGGTGTTCGACTGGGTGGAGGGAGAAGTGCTGCCCCGTGGCACGCTGACCCCGGCGCGGGCCCGAATGCTTGGTGCGGCGCACGGCCGGACTCAGGCGCTGTTGGCTGGCCATCCGTTGAGCTCCGGGGCAGTGATCTCGATGCGCTGGGACAAGGGAGAGTCGCTGCGGCTGCTCGAACGAGTCAAGGAGGCCGCGGCAGGGGACGCCGACCCGCGTGTCCGCGCGGCGATCGCTAGGCAGGCGGACGCGCTTGGATCGCTCGACGTGCTGCCCCCCGAGGCGTTCGCCCATCTGCCCGCTCAGCTGCTGCACGGAGATTCCCACGACGAACAGGTTATCTGGCAGGGCGACTCGGTCGTGGCCGTTGTCGACTGGGAGATGTGGAAAACCGACCTTCGCGTCTGGGAACTCGCCCGGTCGCTCACTTTCTCGAACCTTCTTGATTCGCCGCTCCTGGAGGAGTATCTCGCCGGGTACCGCGAGCACGTCCGGCTTTCCGAGGAGGAGTGCAGGCTGGGGCTACGGTTGTGGTGGCAGAGCCGGCTGGTGGGCCTCTGGGTTTGGGCCGCCTGCTTCCTCCAGGGCAACGACCGCGTGAGGTCGCTGTTCCCGGCGGCGATTGAGGACGTGAACCGGGCGGCCGATGAACCGTGGAAGGCCGCCCTGGAAGACCGTTTCGTGCGCGCCGCCCTCACCCGCTAACGCGCCTCCAGTGGCCAGGCGCCGGTCAGAACACCTCGAACAGGTTGAAGCGCGGCCCGTCTTTGCAGCACAGCTTCACGCCATGGTGCTTCGTGAACACCGCGCAGCCGTAGCACATGCCCCAGCCGCACGGCATGTTCTCTTCCATCAGGATCTCCGGCGACTGGCGCCGCCCGTTGTTCCGCAACACGTCCGCGAGCGACTGGAACATCGGGTTTGGCCCGCAGGCGTAGATCCGGTTCGCCCACTCCTGGTACTTGCCCAGGTGCTGTGTGACGAACCCCTTGGGGCCGGCCGATCCATCCTCGGTCACGACCACGTACTCCACTTCCCGTGGCCATTCACTCGCGGGGAGCAGGTGCTGGTCCGTCCGGGCGCCCATCATGGCTACCACATGGTGACCGGCACGCACCGCCCGCTCCGCCGTATCGACCAGCGGCGCCACGCCAACGCCGCCCCCGATGAGCAGCAGGTTCGACGGCGCATCGGGAAGCCGAAAGCCGTTGCCCAGTGGACCGTACATCCTCACAGCGGTGCCGCGCGGTTGCTCACTGAGCCACCGCGTCCCGCGTCCAACTACCGCGTAGCAAATCGCGAAGCGGTCGCCTTCGAGCCGGTAGTAGCTGAACGCGCGCGCGAACATCGGGTCGGTGCGCTCGGCGCTGCAGTGCACCATCACGAACTGGCCCGGCTCGACGCCCCGCGTGAGGGCGGGAGCCTGGAACCAGGTGATGTACGCCCCTTCCCATGCCCGCTCCGTGGAGAGGATGACGGCGTCCTCGATGTTCATTCGACGTACTCCCGCAGGGTCGCCACGTCGTAATCCGAGGGGTTTGCCAGCGCCTGGATTGCCGCCCGCGCCGTGTCGATCGAAGTGAAGCAGGGGATGCGCTTCTCGGCCGCCGCACGGCGGATGTGGAACCCGTCGCGCAGGGAGCCCGTGAAGCGGTTCTCGGACGTGTTGATGACTCCCTGCACGGAGCCGTCCATGATCACGTCGACCACGTTTGGGTGACTGCCGCTCAGCACCTTCGTCACGCTGGTGACCTCTATGCCCAGGGCCTCGATCATCGTTGCGGTGCCTTCGGTGGCGTAGAGGCGGTAGCCGGCCTCGTGAAGCTGGCGGATGAGCGGGAGTGCATCGGCCTTGGTGCGGTCGCTGATGCTGAGGAGGATGGCGGCGTTCGGCTTCAGCGCCATATCCGAGGCAATCAGCGCCTTGGCCACGGCCCCTTCGAAGGTCCGGTCGATGCCCATCACCTCGCCCGTACTCTTCATCTCCGGACCGAGGTAGGTGTCCACGCCCTTGAGCTTTGACATCGAGAACACCGGCGCCTTGATGGCGACGAGGTTCCGCTCGGGCCATGCACCGTCGGGGTAGCCCTGGTCTTTCAGCTTCTTTCCCAGCATGGCGCCCACGGCCAGGCTCACCATCGGCACACCGGTCACCTTCGAGAGGAACGGGACCGTCCGGCTCGCCCGGGGGTTCACTTCGAGGACGAACACCCGGGGGGGCTCACCTGTCCGCCGGGGCAGGACGACGTACTGGATATTGGTCAGGCCGATGGCCCCGAGGCCCAGCACGATCCGCCGCGTGTAATCGACGATCGTCGCGCGCTCCCCGGCGTCCAGGTGGACGGGCGGGTAGACCGCCATCGAGTCGCCGCTGTGCACGCCAGCCCGTTCGATGTGTTCCATGATGCCGGGGATGAGCACGGAGTCGCCGTCGCAGATCGCGTCGACCTCGACCTCGCTGCCCTCGAGGAACTTATCGATCAGGATCGGTTTGCCCTGTGCAACCTCGGCTGCCGCGCTCACGAAGGTCACGAGCTCGGTGGCGTTCTGCACGATCTCCATCGCCCGCCCGCCGAGGACGTAGGAGGGACGGACCAGCACGGGATAGCCGATCGCCTGGGCCGTTTTCATCGCCTCTTCGATGTCGGTGATCGCTGCCCCGGGAGGCTGAGGGATGCCCAGGTCCTGGAGGAAGCGCTCGAAGAGCCGGCGGTCCTCGGCCGTGTCGATGGCGTCGGCGCTCGACCCGATGATGGGCAGGGCGGCGCGGCGGAGCGGCCCCGCGAGGTTGATCGCCGTCTGCCCGCCGAACTGGACGATGCTCGCCGGTAGCTCATCGCCATCGCCGCCCTCGTTCTCGATGATGTCGCGGACCGCCTCTTCATCGAGCGGCTCGAAGTAGAGCCGGTCAGAGGTGTCGAAGTCGGTGGAAACCGTCTCGGGGTTCGAGTTGACCATCACCGAGCGGAGTCCCGCATCCTGCAGAGCCCAGGCCGCATGCACGCTCGCGTAGTCGAACTCGATCCCCTGACCGATGCGGATTGGGCCGCTGCCGACCACTACCGCTGCCGCGCCACCCTCCGAGACCGCCTCGTTTTCCGTCTCGTAGGTGCTGTAGAAGTAAGGCGTGACCGCATCGAACTCCGCGGCGCACGTGTCCACCATCTTGTAGACCGGCCGGATGCCCCACTCGTGCCTGAGCGCCCGGATCTGGTCGGGCAGCCGGTCGGCTAGCTGGCCGACCATTTCGTCGCTGAAGCCGTAGCGTTTCGCGGCGAGGAGGAGGTCCGGGTGGAGCGGTTCGTTGAGCAGCCGCTTCTCCATCTCGACGATGTTGCGCAGGCGTTCGATAAACCACGGGTCGATCCCGTTGGTCTTATGCGCGAGCTCCATCGTGTCCGAGCCGCGCCGCAAGGCCGCCATCACCGCCCACAGGCGCTCATCGGTGGCATGCAGGGGAAGTTCCTCGGCGGCCCGCCACTCGGGCTTCTCCCAGAGCAGGGTTCTGCCTCCGACCTCCAGGGAACGCACGGCCTTGTTCAGCGCGGCCTCGAACGACCGGTCGATCGCCATGACCTCGCCGGTGGCCTTCATCTGGGTTCCCAGCCCGCGGTCGCCGAGTGCGAACTTGTCGAAGGGCCAGCGCGGGATCTTCACGACGCAGTAATCGAGGGCGGGCTCGAAGGCAGCGGTGGTCTTCTGCGTCACGGCATTGGGGATCTGGTCGAGCGTCTTCCCGCAGGCGATCTTCGCGGCCACCCGGGCGATCGGATACCCGGTCGCCTTCGAAGCCAGCGCCGACGACCGCGAGACGCGAGGGTTCACCTCGATGACGTAGTACGGCAGTGGTTCCGCAGGGTCGCCCCTCCAGTCGTGAACATCCTTGCGCGGGGCCAATGAGAACTGGACGTTGCAGCCACCCTCGATGCCGAGTTCGTCGATGATGCGGAGCGCCGCCGAGCGCAGCATCTGGTAATCCTTGTCACTCAGAGTCTGCGACGGCGCGACCACGATGGAATCGCCCGTGTGGACGCCCATCGGGTCGAAGTTCTCCATGTTGCAGATGGTGATGCAGTTCCCGGCGCCATCGCGCATCACCTCGTACTCGACCTCTTTCCAGCCGAGCAGGTTCTTTTCCACCAGCACCTGGGTGATTGGGCTCGCCGCGAGGCCGCTGGCTGCAACCGCCTCCAACTGGTCCATGGTGAAGGCCATGCCGCCGCCAGTCCCACCCAGCGTGTACGCGGGCCGGATGACCACCGGCAGGCCGATCTTTTCCGCGGCCGCGACGCACTCTTCAACCGTCACGCAGATCTCGCTCTCGAGGACCGGCTCGCCGAGTTTCGCCAGCATGTCGCGGAAGAGCTCGCGGTCCTCGGCGCGCCGGATGGCTTCCAGCGGCGTGCCCAGCAGGCGCACGTTGTACTTCTCGAGGATGCCCGCCCTGGCGAGGTCGACCGCGAGGTTGAGTCCTGTCTGGCCGCCGAGGGTCGGAAGCAGCCCCTCCGGCCGTTCGCGGGCGATGACGCGCTCAAGCACGGGCACGGTCAGCGGTTCCACGTACACGGCGTCGGCAACGTCGAGGTCGGTCATGATCGTAGCTGGATTCGAATTCACGAGGATGCTGCGCACGCCCTCCTCGCGCATGGCCTTGCAGGCCTGGGTGCCCGCGTAGTCGAACTCGGCTGCCTGACCGATGACGATCGGGCCCGAGCCGATGATCAGAACACTGGCTGGTTTCACTGCGGGCCTCCGGTCGTGGTCTGCCGGTTCCCGGGCCAGATGGCGCCCTCCCGGCGGCTGTTCGGGTGTCCAGGCGTGAGCTGCATATGGCCGCTACCTGAAGATATCGCTGCCCGGGTGCACCATCCTGGAGAGATGGCGGCGCACGGGCCTGAAGACGAAGATGAGGAGCGCGAACGGGGCGAACAGGAACGCCTCGGCCGGCCAAAGGAACAGGATGGCTTCCAGCGTCCCAATCACCGCCCCGATGATTACGGGCGTCACGTAGTGATCGGCGCGGCGCCGCTCACCGCGCAGCAACATCACGCCGATAAGGAAGCCGCACGCGCCAGCGAGCGCCAGCGACGCCGCGAACAGGCGTGCAAGGTCGGTCCCCGCATCGCCGGCCGAGAGATCGTCGTAGGTGAAAGTGGCGACAACGAAGATGGCCGCCATCACCCACGCGCACATCGCGAGCGCGAACAGGAAGTCCGGTACGCTCGTCGCTGGACGCGGCGGGCGTACCGGTGCATTGTTCCGGCGGCGAACGGCGGGACGCGCACTCACCTGGTAGCCCCCATGCGTCGTGGTCCCCACCCTAGAGCGGCAGCTCGAAGGTCATATCGGGGTTGCGGAGTGGCACCATCGCCCCGATGGATGAGAGGAAGCTCAGGGCCGGCTCGTTGCCTTCTGGCAGGCGCCCGCGGATCTTCCGGTAGCCGCGGTCGCGCGCGAACGCGACCAGCATCTCCGCGAGGTCGGTTGCCAGGCCCCGGCGCCGGTGGTCGGGCAACACCCACACGCCCAGCAGGCCCGTGTCCGGGGCAGCCGTATCGAAGTCGAGCGCGCCGAACGCGACGGGGATGCTCCCATCGAAGGCGATGTAGATGGCACCGTCCTCGCCCAGCCGCTTGATCCAGTTTCGGACCCGGGTTGCGTCGAATTCGCCCTGGAGGCCGACGTTCTCGGCGCCCATGCCACGCATGATCGCGGCGATCCCTTCGCAGTCGGCGTCACCATCGGTGGCGCGGTGGATTTCAGTGGCTCGAGTCATGCGCTAACCCCTCCTCGCACGGTGGCCATCATCTCGACGAACCGGTCGAAGATGTATGCGTTGTCGAGCGGCCCCGGGCAGGCTTCGGAATGATACTGGATGGTCATGAGTGGTTCGGTCTTGAGCGCGATGCCCTCCACCGTCTGGTCGTTGAGGTTGATGTGGCTCACGTAGGCTGCCCGGTCGAGGTGATCCGGGTCGACCGCGTAGCCGTGATTTTGCGCGGTAATGGTCACGTGCCCCGTGACCGTGTCTTTCACGGGGTGGTTGCCGCCCCGGTGTCCAAACGGCAGCTTGAACGTCCCGGCACCGAGTGCCCGCGCGGCGACCTGGTGGCCGAGGCAGATACCAAGGATCGGCGCCTTGCCGATGAGGTGGCGCACCTCTCCTACCATCCCATCGAGCAGGCGCGGGTCGCCAGGTCCGGGCGAGAGCACGATTCCGTCCGGGTGCAGACGGAGCAGCTCTTCCGCCGGTGTTTCGGCCGGGAAGACGCGCACCGAGCATGACCTGGCCTCCAGCGACCGCATGATGTTCCGCTTCACCCCGCCATCGAGCAGCGCGACCCGGTAGCGGCCTTCGCCAGGCGGGATTGACCAGTCAAAGACACGGGCGGTGGTCACCGTTTCGACCCAGTTCACGTTGTCGTAGTCCGGCAGCCCGCGAAGCCGGTCGAGTGCTTGCTCCGCCGTTTCGGTCGTGGTGATGGTGCCGGGCATCACACCCCGGCGGCGGATACGCCGGGTCACCGCGCGGGTATCCACGCCATCGATTGCCACGACGCCCCGGGCCTCGAGGTACGCGCGGAGCGTCTGGTGCGACCGAATATGGCTGGGAAGCAGGGCGGCCTCGCGGACAATGAGGCCCGCTGGCTGGACGCGGGCCGATTCGTCGACCCGTTCGTCGATGCCGTAGTTGCCAATGAGCGGGTAGGTGAGGGTGAGCAACTGCCCCGCATACGATGGGTCGGTCAGCATCTCCTGGTAACCCGTCATCGAGGTATTGAACACCACCTCGCCGTCGGCGTTACCGGGTGCGCCAACCGTTCGGCCAGGAAACACCGACCCATCGGCCAGGACCAGCAGGGCATCAGACACCGGCAGCCTCCCGTTCGTATGCAAGGTTCCCATTGACGACCACTGCGCGCACGGCTCCGGTGAGCGTGGCGCCCGCGAGCGGCGTGTTCTTGCCCTTCGATGCGAATCCCAGGGGGTCCACGATCCAGCGGGCGGCCGGATCGTGGATGACGAGGTCTCGCGAGACCCCCGACTGCAACCGCCCCACTCCGGGAGCGCGGGCATCGATGCCGAATGCTCGCGCCGGTCCCGCGGTCAGTGCCCGAACAGCCGCCATGAGGTCGAGTTCTCCACGGTTCACAAGGGTGAAGACCGAGCCCGTCGCGGTCTCGATGCAGCTAATGCCAAACGCGGCGTCGTCGAATTCCTGGAGTTTGTCTTCGATGGCATGCGGCGCGTGGTCGGTCGCGATGGCGTCGATGACTCCCGTGTTCACACCTGCCAGCAGCGCCCGCCGGTCGGTTTCGGTGCGTAGCGGCGGGTTGATCTTCGCGTTCGTGTCATATGCGGGCTCGCTGCCCGGTCCGAACACAGCGTCCTCGGTCAGGAACAGGTGGCTGGGCGTTACTTCGCACGTAACCGGCAGCCCTCGCGACTTCGCGTCCGCCACCAGTTCGAGCCCTCGCGCAGTCGTCACATGGGCGATGTGCAGGCGCGCGCCCGTGGTCTCGCATAGCGCGATGTTCCGCGCGATTGCCGTTGTCTCCGCCGCCACCGGCTGGCCGGGCAGGCCAAGCCGTTCCGAGACCCGCCCTTCATTCATCGAGCCCCCGTGGCTCAGTTCAGGCTCGTCGCAGTGCTCGCTGATGGGCAGCCCGAGCGCCCGCGCGAGTTCCATCGCGTGACGCATGAGCCTCGCGTTCGCCACCGGGTTGCCGTCGTCGCTGAGGGCGATACATCCGCTCGCCGCAAGCTCCGAGAGTTCAGCCAACTCGCGACCCTCGCGCCGGCGCGTTACGCACCCTATCTGGAGCACGCGGACACGCGCCTCGCGCGCGAGGATGTCGCGAATCGCCTCGACTGCCGGCGCCGAGTCCGGGGCCGGGCTCGTGTTCGGCATCGCGCACACCGTAGTGAAGCCGCCCCGCAAGGCTGCCAGCGTCTCCGTCGCGATCGTGCCCTTCTGCTCGAAGCCGGGCTCGCGAAGGTGGGTGTGCAAGTCGACGAAGCCCGGCGTCACGAGGCACCCCGTCGCGTCGAAAACCCGGGCGCCATCCGGCTCGATGTCTGGTTCGATCCGGGCCACCAGGCCATCCGCGACCAGAACGTCGAGCATCTCATCCAGCCCGGCGCCGGGGTCGAGAACGCGCCCTCCACGAATCACGATGCGGTCGCTCATGCGTGCCTCGCAGTTGCCATGAGATAAAGGATCGCCATGCGCACCGCGACCCCGTTTGCCACCTGTTCCTCGATCACGGAGGCCATGCCGTGTGCCACCTCCGGCGCGATCTCGATGCCCTCGTTCATGGGGCCGGGGTGCATCACCAGCGCTCCAGGACTGGCCAGCGCAAGCCTTCGCCTATTGAGCTGGTAGCCGGCGATGTACTCGCGCAGCGAGGGAATCAGTCCCTTCTCCTGCCGCTCCTTTTGCATCCGCAGGGCCATCACCACGTCCGCTCCCTCGATAGCCTGGTCGAAATCCGTCGTTACCGTGCAGCGAGCTCGCTCGCTGGCGGCACCGTCCAGCGTCCGGGGCACGAGCGTGGCCGGCCCACAGAGCGTTACATCGGCCCCCGATGCGAGGAGCGTCCACAAGTTCGAACGCGCGACGCGGCTGTGGAGCACATCACCGACGATCACCACCTTCTTGCCGGCCAGGTCGCCCACGTGGCGCCGCATGGTGAACAGGTCCAACAACGCCTGGGTCGGGTGGGCGTGCGTCCCATCGCCGCCGTTGATCACCCCGGCGCGGGTGTTTCGGGCCGCCAGGTACGGAGCCCCGGACTTCCCGTGGCGCATCACCAGGATGTCGGCGCCAATCGCCTCGAGCGTCCGCACGGTGTCGATCAGCGACTCGCCCTTCTCCACCGAACTTCCCGAGGCGGTCAGATTCACGACGTCGGCCCCCAGCGCCTTCGCGGCGACTTCAAAGCTGGCGCGTGTGCGGGTGCTCTGTTCGTAGAACAGCGTGACCACCGTCACCCCGCGAAGCGTGGCCACCTTGGCGACCGGCCGCGAGCGGACCTCGTGCATGCCTTCAGCCGTATCGAGGATGAGCGCGATCTCCTCCGGCGTGAGCGTGTCCGTATCGAGGAGATCCTTGCGGGTCCACGCAGGCATCGCCGGCGTGCCGGCCTCGGCGGGTGAAGCCTGGACGTCAAGCATGGGCGGCCTCCTCTCCAGACACATACACGCCGTCTTCGCCATCGACCTCCGCCAGGCGAACTTGCACGTCCTGGACGAGGGCGGTGGGTATGTTCTTGCCGACGAAGTCGGGGCGGATGGGCAATTCGCGGTGCCCGCGGTCCACCATCACCGCCAACCGAACGCGCGCGGGGCGGCCGAAGTCCAGGAGCGCATCGAGCGCTGCCCGGATGCTCCGGCCGGTGAAGAGCACATCGTCCACCAACACCACGGTCTTGCCGTCGATCGATGCCGGGATGTCGCTCGGACGGACGGGCGGCGGCGCCCCCCGCCGGGTCACGTCGTCGCGGTACAACCCGATATCGAGCGCGCCGACCGGGATCTCCACACCTTCGAACTCTCGGATGGCGGCGCCCAGCCTCCTCGCCAGCGGATATCCGCGCGAAAGCAGGCCCACGAGGACCAGGTCCTGCGTGCCGTGGTTGTTCTCGACGATTTCATGTCCGAGGCGGCGAATCGTCCGGGAGAGCTCTCCGGGGCCAAGGTAGGGACCGCTCACGAAAAACGCCTCCCCCGGCCATCGGAGCAGGCGCACAGCGAGACACACTTGCCGGCCATGCCGGCACCTCCTCCCTTGGCAGCCTCACGGGACCACCTTAAAGGGTTTCACCGAGCGTAGCGCAGCGCCCGCCGTCCGGCAATTGTCCTGGCGGAATTAACCGTAAGGCGGCCAGCGGTATACTTCCGCTACCAGAGGCCCTCCGGGGCCAGCCCTTTCCCGCCTGGAGCGAACCTCCGTGAGTGTTTCTCCCGTAACCGAGTCCGGGCGAGAAGCCGACGTGCGCGAGCGCATCTTCGCCAGCGCCCTTCGGCACTTCTCCCACAAGGGATTCGCGGCGACCTCCCTCCGCGAAATCTCCGAGGACGCCCAGACTACGAAGCCGATGATTTACTACTACTTCGGCTCGAAAGAGGGGCTCTACGCCAGCATCGTCCGCGAAATCCTCGAAGACATGGCGTCTGGTATCCGGTCCCACCTCCCCGTCGAGGCGCCGATCCAGGACCGCGTCCTCGCCTATTGCGAGCGCTATCTCGAACACTTCCTCCAGCAAGAGGAAATCATCGCCCTGGTCCTGCGCGAGGTCTTCGGCCTGGGAGGCGTCCCCATGGCCGAGTTCTCACAGACGCTGGGGGAACGCGTGCGCCAGCCTCTCGACGAGGTCCTTCGCCAGGGGATGGAGTCCGGCGTACTCAGCCACGACCACGTGGTCGCCTGTGCCACGGCCATCACCGGCATCCTCAACATGTTCATCCTCGCCCACGTCTTCGGTGGTGCACCGATCGACCGCGAGACCCCGCTCCAGCAGGTCCGCCATTACATTCGCGGTCTGTCTGCGGGGAAAACTTCGCCCGGCACCCTCTAGTTCCCCTCCAAGCTGCCGTTTCTTTTCTGTAGGGAGGCAGTTTGTGTCCGACGCAAAGCTGATCGACTACTACTCGGTGCTCAATCTGCCGCCGAAGTGCGACCTGTCCGGGGTCGAAAACGCCTATGCGCGCCTCTCCGATGACCTGATGAAGGCTTCAGCGCACGATGAGACTGCCCGCGATGCGATGCAGCGGCTGAACGAAGCGTACGCGGTCCTGTCGAAGCCCGAGCTGCGCCGCGAGTACGACCGGGCGTTTTTCAAGGCCGAGCTCGAACGGCTCGAGAAGGAAGCGCGCGCTCTGCAGCGCCGCCGCGCGATGGCAGGCAATCTGCTGATTGGCGCGCTCGGCCTTGTCGTCGCCGTGCAGGCTGGCGCGCTGCTGTACCTCGGCTGGGATAGCGCGACCGGGTTGATCCAGGAAATCGGTGGGCTGTTGTTCTAAGGGCGGTCAGCCGGCCGCCGGCCCTTCCGCCAGCTCCGCGAGCCGTGCCGCCTGGGCTTCCGCGTAGGGCGTGATCGTCTCGACTACGTTCACCCGGCTGTCGAGCCGCTTCTGCAACCCGCTCATCAACCCCAGCACCCGGAAGATCAGCAGGATGTCTCCGGGAATCTCGGTCACCGGGTTGGCATTCAGGATCCGCGCGAGTCGCTCGTTCACCTCTGGCATCACATCGGCATCGATGTACGGCTTTTGGTCGGCGCCGGTGGATTCGAAGAACGACCGTCCCAGGGCAACCAGCGATTCGGGATCCTCGCTCTTCGTTTTGAATCCCAGTGCGCGGAAGGCCCGGACCATCGCCGCCTCGTCCTGGCTGATAAGGGCCATCACCAGTCGCGCATAGTTCAGGCGGAACTCCTCGGGCAGCTCTTTTGAAAGTCCGAAGTCCAGGAACACGACGACCGGCCCCGGCAGTACGAAGAGGTTGCCGGGATGCGGGTCGGCGTGGAAATACCCGTGTACCAGGATCTGTTCGCAGTAGGCCTCGGTCATGATGAGCGCCACCTGGTTCGGGTCGATGCCCTGTCGCTGCAACGCGGGGATATCCGAGATCTTGGTGGCGTCGATGAACTCCGTCGTCAACACGCGGCGCGCCGTGTGCTCCCAAACCACCGAGGGGACCCGGATGTCGCGACGGTGCGAGAGATCGCGCGCTACCCGCTCGGCGCTGTGACCTTCGAGGATGAAGTCCAGCTCCCGCGGCACATCCTTGTTGAGCTCGGCCATGATCACGCGGAAGTCGAAGTTCGGCTCGAGCCGCGCCAGGATGCGGACCAGGATGGCAATGTTCCGCAGGTCGGTCTCCATCACCCGGTCGATACCCGCGTACTGCACTTTCACGGCGACGTCCTGACCGTCTTTCGTACGTGCCCGATGAACCTGGGCCAGCGACGCCGAGGCGATCGGCCTGCGCGAAAAGTCGTCGAAGATGGCATCGGGGTGGGCGCCAAGCTCGCGCTCGATCACCCCGACAACCTCGCGGAATGGCCTGGCGGGCACCCGGTCCTGCAGTCGGCTGAGGATAGCGACGTATTCCGGCGGAGCCACGTCGGCCCGGCTGCTGATGAACTGGCAGGTCTTGATCAGCAAGCCTTCCATCCGCGTGGCGAGCCGGTAGATCCGCTTCGCGCTCGAACGGTGAGCTGCCGCGATCCGGCGCTCACGTTCAGCGGGCGGAAGCTTTGTGTTCCGCTGGATGCGCTTGTAGCTCCAGTAGATCAAGAGGAAGGTCCAGCCCACGTCGACGAAGCGTTGCGCGCGCTGTGGCCAGGGCAGGGGACGGGCGCCGGTTACTGTTCCAGCCATACGGATATGAGGGTAGCGGTCCGGAGGTGAGGAAGCGAAGAGGCCGGGCACGCCCGGCCTCTTCGAAGCGCGTACGGTGGGTTCGCCTACGCCTTGAGCGCGATCCCGTCCACCTTCCACGAGCCCGCGACGTCCTTCCAGCGAGTCGCGATGGTCCGCGAATCGCCTTCGGCCGACATCACGATATCGACGAGGTGGTCATCGCCTTCCTGCCCCTGGAGCTCGATGCTCACGGCGGGAGTGCCGCCGGCGGCGCCAGCGCCCTGCATCTGCGACTGGAGCGCCATCGCCTGGCCCATGCCGTTCGGGGTGAATGCCATCATCAGTCCCGCGATGTTCTGCGCCAGCAGGTCTTTCGCGAACTGGTCCGCAGCGTCCTTCAATTCCGCCATTTGTGTTCTCCTTCGGGCCTGTCCCGCTGGTGTGGGGTGAGGCAGGCCAGCATAGGGTAGGGTCCGGCCGTAGGCTGTCAAGTTGACCACTTACGGGGCCTTGCGCGCGGGAGTACGATTGGCGAGCAGCAGCGGAGGTGCGGCGATGATGACGCGATTCGTGAAAGACCCGGGGCAGGTGCGGAGGTTGAAGCAGGCGTTCGCCGCGCCCGCGTTTCTCGATATGCGAACGCTGGCGGTGACCTTCGAATCCGACCCTGCCGTCATCGCCGAGCTCCTGCCGCCACCGCTGCTTCCTGGCGAAACCCCGCGCGTGAGCGTCTCGATCAGTGAGATCGGTCGCTCCAACTGCGTCGGGCCGTTCGATGCTGCCGCCGTGAACGTCGCCTGCCAGTTCGACGGGCGCGAAGGCGTGTACTGCCTCTCCATGCCTATGAGCACCGACACCGCCGTCATCTTCGGCCGCGAGCTCTACGCCGAGCCCAAGAAGCTCGCGGAAATCCAGCTCGAACAGCGTTCCGGCGGGCATGTCCGCGGAACCGTGACCCGGCGGGGCATCACCGTCATCGAGGTCCGCGCCCGGTTCGAAGACGGTTTCTACGAATCTGGCGCCGAACGCGAGACGCGCCACTACTACTTCAAGTACCTCCCCTCGGCCGATGGCATCGGGTTCGCCCATCCCCCCGATCTCGTGGAAGTGACCCACCGAACGGTGGTGCACCGCAGCGTCCGAGGTACCGGGACGCTCACCTTCCGCGAATCCTGCCACGACCCGCTCATCGATATCCCCGTGCTCTCAGTCACGGGGGTGTCGCTGGCTGAGGCCGAGCTCTACACCTCGGCGCGCGTGGTGGCCACGGTCGACCCCGCGGCCTTTGCCCCCTACGCCTTCGCGAAGTACGACGACCTGACCGTGTGGGCTGAAGCCCCCACGGCGGTGACGGCCTAGAACTCCTCCGGGAGGAACTTCTGGAACTGCGGCAGGAGGTTCGGCCCCTGCCGCAGGTGATGGCCCCCGTCGTCGGCCAGGACGACACCAGTAATCCACGCGGCCTCGTCGCTCAACAGGAACGCGACCGCGTTGGCGATGTCCTCGGTGGTCCCAAGGCGCCTGACGGGCATCCGCCGCAGGTACTCCTCGACTGTCTCCGGGTTGCCCACGAGGCCCGCCGCGAGGTCGGTGGGCACGAGCCCGGGAGCAACGGCATTCACGCGGATGCCGTGCTCGCCAAGGTCATCCGCCGC
Organism: uncultured Anaerolineaceae bacterium; assembly: GCA_964507025.1. Lineage (GTDB taxonomy): Bacteria > Chloroflexota > Dehalococcoidia > Tepidiformales > Tepidiformaceae > Amarobacter. The sequence goes on along the minus strand of CAZDOK010000023.1, from coordinate 18,727 downwards.
GCATCGGGTGAGCATGTTCAGGCCCGCCTTCGCGACGCAGTAGGCGGTCATCCAGTGGTGGGTGTGAGTGCCTGCGATCGAGCTGATATTCACGATACTGCCGCCGCCAGCTGCCTTCATGAGCTTCGCCTCGTGTTGCATCGCGCGGAATGTCCCGCTAAGCGTGGTCTCCATCACGCGGTTCCAATCGGCCTGGGTGCTGTTGAGCACGCCGCCAACAGCTCCCGTCCCCGCCGCGTTCACGGCCAGGTGCAGAGCGCCATATCGCTCCCGTACCCGTGCGAATGCCGCCGCCACCGATTCATCCGACGACACGTCGCATTGGACGAAGCCAGCTGAGGGTCCGAGTTCGATGGCGGCTGCCTCGACCACGTTCGTCCTGCGTCCCGCCACGATAACGTTGCCACCGCCAGCCACGATCGCCCTGGCGCAGGCCAGCCCAATCCCGGTGCCGCCACCGGTGATGAAACCCATCTTCCCATCGAACCTGCCCATGCGCGCCTCCGTTGTCTCCCAGAAGGCGCGAGTATGCCTCAGTATGCGCGGCTGTCCCAGAGGACATCGCCCCGGCCGCTCAGCCGGGCCTGGTGTCGCGCTGCCACGAAGAGGAAGTCCGAAAGGCGGTTGAGATACGGAATGACGTGCTCACCAACGTCTTCTTCCCGGGCGAGCGAGATGACGAGACGCTCGGCACGGCGGCACACCGTGCGCGCCACATGCAGCTGAGCGGTTGCGAGGTCTCCGCCCGGCAGGATGAAGCTCTTCAACGGTTCGAGCGTTTCGTTCCACTCGTCCATCCACACCTCGAGCTGCTCGACGTGGCGCGGCTCGATCTTCGGGATGAGCAATCGCTCCTTGTCCTCTTCGAGAATGCAGAGGTCGGAACCCAGGTTGAACAACACCTGCTGGACAACGTGAAAGCGCTCGCGCATTGAGGCGTCGAGGCCCGAGGCCACCGCGACTCCGACGACGCTGTTGAGCTCGTCAACAGTGCCGTAGGCCTCGATGCGCAGGCTGTCCTTGGGCACGCGCTGGCCTCCGCCAAGGGCGGTAGTCCCGGCGTCGCCGGTGCGAGTGTAGACACGGTTGATGCGGACCATGCCCACAGCATGCCGCACCGGCCATCCGATGGCGACTCCGCTTCCGTCAGACGGTGCCCGGCGGCACAATGAGGGCGTCCCGTCCGAAGATCGCATACGCCCATGGAGCGCTCATGACCGCCGAAACACCACGACGCTGCATTCGCTGCCACGCCAGCTACACCACGCCGGCGCACATCATGGCCGGGCGCGAATACTGCTGCGCGAGTTGTTCGGTGGGCTCGGCCTGCGAGCACCAGGGCATCCATCGCGCCAGTAACGTGCGCCGCTATGACACGATGTTCGACCGCTTCCGCCAGGCAGTCACCTCGTCGACCCCATACGAAGTGGAACGCCGCGTGAGCTAGTTTGCGGAAAGTTTACGATTCGCCTCGTCATAAGAACGTACGTTCCTGACCGCGGCGCTGGTAGAGTCCCGCCCGAGGGCTCGGCGCCTATCCCAGGACAGGTGCTCGACCCGCCGGCCTGGAGACTGGGTGGTGGTTCCGCGCCCGCCCGCGCCGCCAACACCCGGCGCCGAGCTCTCGCCTGCCTCGACGGATCATGGCGCCGAGAGTGGTGCCGGGGGCGGGATTCGAACCCACATGCCTTGCGGCCGCCGGGTTTAAGCCGGCTGCGTCTGCCTTTCCGCCACCCCGGCCCGCGACCCCAAGTAGACCATGCCGGCTATGGCCCGGCCAAACCCTGCTCCGTGCACCTGGCGCAGAGTCCATAGAGCTCCAGGCTGTGGCCCTGGAGTTGAAAACCGTGGAGCGTGGCTTGCTCGTGGATGCGGGCATCTATCTCCGGGTCGGTGAACTCGGTGAAGCCCCCGCACGATCGGCATACCAGGTGGTGGTGGTGCGTGCCCTCGGAAAGCTGGTAGCGCACGCTCCCGTCTTCCAGCGGCACGCGGCATAGCAAGTCGAGCTCCTGCAGCAGCTTGATCGTCCGGAAGACGGTTGCCCGCCCCACCGCCGGGACCTGGCCTAGCAGGTCTTCAACAGTGAACGGACCGGGCGCCCGCTCGATAGCCTCGAGCACAGCCCGCCGCGGCGCCGTGGAGCGAAATCCGATGGTCTCAAGCCGCACCGCCGCGGCTTCGGTGAATGCCACGAGTCGATGGTAACAATCCCGTACCCGCCGCTCCAGACCACGCGGCGCCGGCCGATGATTACGGCAGTCCTTACCGGGGTAGTGACCGTGCCCGACATCGCTCTTCTGAAGACGCCTCGCCAACTCGTGCTCTTTCGGGTCGGCGATACCGACTACGCCCTGGACATCGACGTCGTGGACGAGATTCTGCCGGTGCTCTCCATCACGCCGGTTGCCGGCGCTGCACCCGGCGTGCTCGGCATCGCCGATGTGCGAAAGCGCGTGGTACCCGTGTTCGACCTGCACGCCAAACTCGGTTCCGTCCGCCAGGCCGACGAGTCGGAGGCCAGGCTGGTGCTCGTCGATGGGGACGAGGGGCCCATCGCATTCCTGGTCGACGCCGTCGAAGAGGTGCTCACCGTGCCCCGGGAGGCCTATCAGCACGTCGATCCGCCGGGTGACCGCCGGGGCCTGGCCTATCTAAACGGCATCGTCCGAAACGAGGATCGCCTCGTCCTGTGGGTCGACCATCGCAGGCTGGCACCCGAGGGCGTTGGCGCGCTTGCGGCCTAGCGCGGAGCCCAGCGCCCGGCCTCCGCAATCGCAAGCCCCGCTTCCTCCAGCACATCCAGGTGGCCCTGGACCGTTGCAATAATCTGCCAGAATCGCTTCCGAAGCGCGCGCGGGTAGAGTGCTTCGCAGAGCGCGTACAGCGATATGCCGCTGTGGCCCGCCAGGGTCTCGTGCACGCGGGCGGTGCGTTGCTCGGCCTGCGAGAGGTTGGCGTCAATCACGCCCGCCACGTCCTCGAACGGTTCGCCATGGCCGGGGTAGCAGCGCCGCACGTCGAGACCCCGGATCAGCCGCAGGGAATCCAGGAAACGCGGGAGGCTGCGGAAACGCCATGGCACCCCCGGGGCCGACTGGAATCGCTGGATGGCCGGTGTTGGGGTGATCTCCGGCAGCAGTTGGTCGCCCGAAAACAGCCATCCCTCCTCTCGGGCAACCACCACCAGGTTTCCGGGAGTGTGCCCGGGACAGGCCAGCGCCACAACGCCCGGCGCCAGTTCCACCTCGTCTCCAACCAGGACGCGCGCGGGTTCGAACGGCTCGTATCGGAGACCGGTCGGCCAGCGTGCGTCGCGGCCGGCCGGGCGATACTCGCGGCTTTCGACCGCCTGGCGCGCCCATGCCCGTCGCGCGGCCAGTCCACCCAGCGCTTCCGCTTCGACATCGGGTGGGGCGCCACTCTCGCGGACGAAGGACTCCAGTGCCAGAAGTTCCTCGTCGTCAAGCTGATGGCCGGTGGCGTAGTGCAGGTCTTCATGGTGGAGCGCCACCGGCGTGCCGCGTGCCTGCCACCAATGCCCCAGGCCCGCATGGTCCAGGTGCCCGTGGGTCGCAACAACAAGCGATGGCGGCTGCTCGGCAATCGCGGCGGCGATGCTCTCGCGAGCACCCCTGTAGTCCGGCCCGGTGTCGATCAGGATGCGCTCGTCCCTTGACTCGACCAGGTACACGCTGTTGTAGGCCAGCCGGATGTGCTGCACCGCAGGCATGCGTCCGAGTCTACGGGCCGCCAGCTCTTCGCCACAGTTCGCATCGGGCCCCCGCGACCGCTACCATCCGCGCAGTGACCACAGCCGAACAAGCCAACCGCCTGTCCCCCGAGGATGTAGCCCTCATAAAGTCCACCGCAGAACGCCTGCAGGCGAGCATCGAGCGCGTCATCGTCGGCAAGAGCGAGGTCGTCCGCCTTGCGCTGGTCGCTCTCCTCTGCGAGGGACACATCCTCCTCGAAGATGTGCCTGGACTGGGGAAGACCACGCTCGCCAAGGCGATCGCCCGCTCCATCAACTGCTCGTTCCGCCGCATCCAGTTCACGCCCGACCTGATGCCCTCGGACATCACCGGCATCAACTATTACAACCAGAAGCTGGGCGAGTTCGTCTTCCGCGAGGGCCCCCTCATCGCCCAGGTGGTGCTGGCCGACGAGATCAACCGCGCCACGCCGCGCACCCAGGCGGCGCTGCTCGAGGCGATGGAGGAACGCCAGCTCACGGTGGAAGGCGTGACCACGCGCCTTCCAAGCCCGTTCCTGGTGATGGCAACGCAAAACCCCGTTGAGCTCGAGGGCACGTTTCCGCTTCCGGAGGCGCAGCTGGATCGCTTCCTGGTGCGGCTGAAGCTCGGCTACCCGGGAGAGGATGAGGAGGACGAAATCCTCCGCCGGTTCGAAACAGCGAACCCCCTCGAGACGCTCGAACCGGTCATCGATGGGGCCGAGCTGGTGCGCCTGGCGGCGGCCCTGCGCCACTTGCACGTCGAGCAGGCGGTGCGCCGCTACGCAGTCCAGATCGTCCAGGCCACACGCGAGGACACCGCGTTCGAGCTCGGCGCAAGCCCACGCGGCAGCCTCGCCCTGTTCCGCACGGCGCGCGCCCTCGCCGCGATCAACGGCCGCGACTATGTCCTCCCCGACGACGTGAAGACGATGGCGCCCTACGTACTGCCTCACCGGCTCATCCTTTCCACGCAGGCGCGACTGCGTGGCCGCGGCGCCGACGAGCTGCTGGCGGAGGTCCTCCAGCGCGTCCCCGTCCCGATCGGAGCCTGAAATGCCGTTTCGCGACCTTTCCCTGGTCGTTGGCGGCATCCTTTTCGTCGCAGGTTTCGCCGCATCGCAGCCACCGATCGCGGCCGTCGGGCTGGTTGTCGTTGTGCTGGGGTGGGCGGGCCGCTACTGGAGCCGCCACCTCTTCGACCGGCTCACGCTGAAGCGCGAGCCCGCCGAGACCCGCGTGTTCATCGGCGAAAGGGTGCCGCTGAAGGTCGAGCTGGAAAACCGCAAGCCGCTCCCGCTCCCCTGGTACGAGTGGCGCCTCGGGCTTTCCGAGCACCTCCCGGTTGAGGACGAAGTCCTGGGAGCGGCTGCCGTCCCCGGCCAGAAGTGGCTCATCCGCAAAGGTGCGCTCGGCTGGTACCAGCGCCACGACTGGACCTTCACGATCGCGCCCGATACGCGCGGGTATCACCAGGTCGGCACGGCGACGATCAGGTCTGGCGACCTCCTGGGAGCCTACCCCCGCTCCATCGAGGACGACGAACGTTCGCATCTGGTCGTCTTTCCCAGGGTGTTCTCGATGGAGGACCTGGGCCTGCCATCCGAGCGGCCGTTCGGGGAACGCAAAGGCGGCAATCGCGTCTTCGAGGATCCTCTGCGGATTGCCGGCCTGCGCGAATATCGGCCCGGAGACCCCCTGCGCCGCATCGATTGGAAGGCAACGGCACGCTCGGGCGACCTTCGCTCCCGGGTGTATGAGCCTTCAGCCACCCAGCAGCTGTACCTCCTGGTGAACATCGACACCATGGAACACGCCTGGGAGGGTTACCTGCGCGACGAACTCGAACGGATCGTGTCGGTCAGCGCGTCACTCTGCGTATGGGCGGCGGGCGCCCGCTACGCCGTCGGCCTGCTCGCGAACGGGGCGTTTCCTGATGCCGACCGGCCAATTCGCCTGCCCCCGTCGCGGTCACGCGACCAGGTCTCCCGTTTGCTCGAAGCGCTCGCCGTCATCCAGCCCCTGACGATGGGCGACCTTGCCGGGGCTATCCAGCGGGAGAGCGGCAAACTGCCCCAGGGCTCGACGCTCGTCGTGGTGGCATCGCTCATGCCTCCGCCCCTGGCCGGCGTGCTCGCCCGCCTGCACGACGAGGGCCACAACGTGTTCGTCATTGCCACCTCCGAGCGGGTGCGGGATGCCGTGCCGCCTGGCATCGGCATGCGTGAGGTCGGGGGCGTGTTTCAGCGCGCCGAGGTGCTCCGGTGATTGGTGCGATCGCCGTTGGCGCCTCGCTCCTCGCCGATGCCTTCCTGTTCGCCGCGCTCGCGGAGCTGATCGCCAACGCCTACAGCGGCCCTGCGGCGCACGCCGTGGGCTGGTGGGGCTTCGTCGCCGTCGCCCTCCTGGGTTTCTGGCTTCCGCGCTTCCTCGCGGGCTTCGATCTCTCCAGCCGGCGCGCCTACGTGTCGACCGCCGCCGGTGGCCTGGCGCTCATCTACCTGGTGATCCGCATCGAAGTTGCCGGCGATGTCGCGGTCTGGGATTTCGCCTGGGTCGGGGACTTCCTGGAGGATGCAAGTACGGCCATCGAACGCGGAGGGCGCGGCATCGTGGCGGCGTTGCTGCTGGGCGCCGCCTGGGCGCGCGCTTCCTACCGCGCCGCCGATGAGGTCGAGATGGAGTCGATCCCGAAGTCGGCGGCCATCCCGTTCGCACTCGCGACCATCATCATCGTGCTTGGCGCCGCGTCCGACCGGTCGGGCGAGGCCGGACGGGCCGGAGCAGCGTTCTTCGCGTTCGCGGTCGTCGCGCTGGCCGCCTCGCAGCTCTCCTTGAGCGGCACCACGTTCGGCGACCTGCGCGCTGGCAGCACCGCGGGGGCCCTGCTGGGCGCGACGGTCGCGGTGTCTGCTCTCGGGCTGGTGATCTTCACGGTGGTGGCCCCCGTCGTTGGGCCGATCGTCGGCCCGGTGGTCGGCAAGGCCGTCGAGGTGGTCCTCACCATCATCCTCACGCCTTTCGCGTGGGTACTCACCTGGTTCTTCGAACTCATTCTCGGAGGCAATAACCCGTTCGAGGGACTCCAGGAGAACCTGGCCGACCGGCGTGGGGAAGCCGCCGAAGGAGAACCCGGCGACGACTCGCCGGTCACACGGGTCAGCGTGTTCCTCCTGAGGATCCTTGCGCTCGGGGGGATGGCCATCCTGGTTACTGCCCTTGTGCTCATCTTTGTCCGCCTCCGCAAACGCCAGGAGGCCCGTGCCGCGGCACCCGTTGCAGCCTCGCTGGCCGGCGATTTCAGGGGGGACCTTCGCGGCTGGCTCCGGTCGCTCATCCCCGGCCGGCGCGGACCCGGTCTCGACCCGGGCGGTTCGGAGGCGGCGCGCCTCTACGTGGAAGTTCTCCACCGGGCCGAGCATGAGGGGCACCCGCGGCCCGATGGCCTCACACCTCGCGAATACCTGCCAGAGCTGCACGAGACCTTCGCGACGGCCGTCACCGACGACATCACCGCCGCCTTCGAAGAGGCCCGCTACGGCGGCCGCGAGCCCGATCCTCGCTTGCTCGAAGACCTGCGCCGGCGCTGGCGCGAGATCCGCTGACGCTATCGCCGGTCCTCGAGCAATGCCCAGCCCTGCCCGTGTGCCGTCACGGTTGGCACCGCGCCGGAGGTGTCGTGCCGGAGCGCGAAGTGGACATCGCGTTCGAGCCCCAACCTTCTCGTCTCGTCCGCGTGCCCGGAGTCCAGGATGAGGCGGTCGAGCTCCGTGCTGCGCGCCGCGAGCAGGGCGAGGTCGCCCTGCTCGGCGCCAGGATTCCGCCGCGCGAGCTCCTGCACGAACCAGGCTGCGGCGCCGAAGTCATCCAGCCCGAAGCGATTTCCGCGGGCCTCACCGGCGCAAACGAGGGCGACGGTTTTGAACTGCTCGCAGGCGCCGATGACCGCCGACAGGTTCGCAAGCGAGCCCGCGATGACCGTTCCACGATTGGCGAGCACACAAATCGCCGTCGTGCCGTTCGTCGTGTAGAGCAACGCCCGCTGACCGTCGAGACGTAGTTCGGCCGCCTCCGCGGGCGAATTGCCATAGTCGAAGTCGTCCGGTGGAAGTCCGCCCACCTCGCCGAACAGTAGTCGGTCTTCCGCCGCCCCCCGGATTCGCGCTTGTTCCAGGTCGTCGCTGACCACCAGGTCGGTCAGCCCACGGGCGAACAGCGTCGCGATGGTAGTGGTCGCCCGGAGGCAATCGATGACGACGTAACAATCAGCTGGAATGAGCAGCGCCTCGGCGGGGATGGCGGCGACTTCGATGCGGGAGACCATCGGCAGAGCATCGCCTACCCCAGCGATTCGGGCACGCGTGCTATCCTTTTCCATCGATGGACCTTCGGCCCGTTGGGATGTTCGATTCCGGAGTTGGCGGTTTGAGCGTCCTGAAGGCGTTTCGGGAGATGGCTCCCAACGAACGCGTCATCTACTTCGCCGATACCGCCTACTTCCCGTACGGGCCGCGCCCGGCGGCCGAGGTGCGGAAGCGTTCCTTCGCGATCGCCCAACGGCTCTTACAATCGCGCGCCAAGCTCATCGTTGTGGCCTGCAATACCGCCTCAGCCGCTGCGCTGCCCGACCTCCGCGAGGCGTTCCCGGTGCCGTTCGTTGGCATGGTCCCGGGTGTGAAGCCGGCCGCGCAGGGGTCCAAATCCGGCCACGTTGCCATTCTCGCGACGCCGGGGACGTTCGACGGCGACCTCTTCGCCCGCGTGGTCGAGGACTTCGGCCGCGGCACCCGCATCTCGACAATCCCGGGAACCGGTCTCGCGGAGCTCGTCGAATCGGGCGGCACGGGATCCGCGGCAGCACGCGCCGCCGTTCGTGCACTGCTTGCACCGGCGGTGGAGGCCGGCGCCGACACGGTGGTCCTTGGCTGCACGCACTATGCGTTCCTCGCGGATGACATCCGCGGCGAGTTCCCGGGGCTCAACATCATCGATACGAGCGAAGCCGTTGCGCGCCGCGCGGTCCAGTTGCTGGACGCGGAGGGCCTCAGGGCACCGGGGCACCTGGCCGGGGAACTCGATCTCATCGTGAGCGGCGACCGGGAGCGGTTCAAGGAAGCGATGCGCGGCCTTGGATTCGACCCCATCCCAGAGGAGGCCTGGACATGAGTTTCTTCGACCAGCTGGAACGCCGCAGCCGCGAGATCGACTCACTCGTATGCGTTGGCCTGGATCCTGACTTCCGTAAGCACCGCGTCGAGCAGGTCGCGGCCTTCAATCGTGCGATCATCGAGGCGACTGCGCCCTACGCCGCCTGCTACAAGCCCAACATCGCCTTCTACGAACAGTTCGGCATCCCCGGGCTGCGCGCGCTCGAAGCCACGCTGGCGGCAGTCCCCACCGGTATCCCCGTCATCGGCGACGTGAAACGGGGCGATATCGGCAACACCGCCGAGGCCTATGCCCGCGCCATGTTCGAGCAATGGGACTTCGGTGCGGTCACGGTCAGCGGCTACCAGGGGCGCGATACGGTCGAGCCGTTCCTCGCCTACGAGGACCGGGGAGTGTTCGTGCTCTGCCGCACCTCCAATCCGGGCTCGCGCGAGTTCCAGGAGCAGCGCCTGGCGAACGGCCGGATGCTGTTTGAGGAAGTGGCGCTCACGGCATCCTCGTGGTCCGCGAACGTTGGGCTGGTTGTGGGCGCAACAGCGCCGAATGAGCTCCGCGCCGTGCGCTCGCTGGTGCCCACGACACCGCTCCTCATCCCCGGGGTCGGCACACAAGGCGGTCGCCCTGATGAGGTTGTGGCGGCTGCCGGCTATCAGCCTGGCACCATGGTGGTGAACGCCTCCCGCGGCGTGATGTACGCCGGCGAGGGCGCGGGCTTCGCCGAGTCCGCCGCGGCCGCCGCCCGGCAGCTTCGCGACGACCTGCGGGCCGCGGCCGCGGCGCACGCATGATCGCGGAAATCCACCCCGGCGAGGTCTACCGCATGCGCCGCCAGCACCCTTGCGGCGGCTGGGAGTGGCTCGTCTACCGAACAGGGGCAGACATTGGCATCGAGTGCCTCACCTGCCACCGCCGCGTCATGGTTGAGCGCCGGCGCTTCGAGAGCCGCATGAAGGCACTCATCCGGCGCGATGAGTGAGGCCATCGGCCACTACCGTGCGGCGCCGCTGCTGCAACAGCGTCCTTTCCGCATGCTCAGTTACACGCGCTTCTTTTCGCGCGTGGCACAGAACGGCCTCAACTTCGCGCTCATCCTCCTGATCAACGAGGAAACCGGGAAGGCATTTCTCAGTTCACTGCTGGTTCTGGCCCTCGTTGTGCCATCCACGGTCGCCGGCATCGTCGCAGGCACTGCGGCCGACGTGCTCCCGAAACGAATGCTCGTGTTTCTTGGAGACATGGCCCGGGCCGGGGTCTGTTTGTACTTCCTGGCGAACGAAGGCGGCGCCGTTGCGTACTACGTGGTCGCGGTTCTGCTGGCAACCGCCACCCAGTTCGCCAGCTCCGCCGAAGGCGCCATCATGCCGGCCATCGTCGAACGTTCGGAACTGGCCCGTGCCAATGCGATCAGCCAGGCAGTCGGCGGAACGGCCCAGCTCATCGGCCTCGGCCTGCTCACGCCTCTCGTCCTGCGCGTGTTCGACAGCCGTGATGCGCTCTTCGCTATCTGTACGGGGCTATTCATGATCGCGGCATTCCAGGCGATCCTGATCGGCACGACGCGTTCGCCCATGCGCATCGACATCGGCGGCGAACCGGCGGGACGGTGGTGGCTGGCCGGCTGGCGCACCATTCGCTCCGACATGACATTGATGCACGCGGTGGTCGAGCTCACCCTGATCTCGACCACCCTCATCATCCTGGGCGGACTCGTGCCCAAGTACATCGAGGACGTACTCGGCCTTCCGGTCGATATCGGCGCGGTGATCCTCACGCCGGCTGCCGGTGGGGTTGTGCTGGGCCTGCGGATCGCCGGATTCCTCGCCCGGCGGGTGCCCCATGGGGTGCTCAGCACGACCGGGTTCACCATCTTTGTCGCATGCCTTGGCATGCTCGCCTTCGTCAACCAGGAGGCGGACTTCCTCGGTGGATTTGGCGCGTTCTCCTGGCTCAACTCCGTCCAGATCGGCAACTTCGATGGTGGCGGCGTGATGGCGATGGCGATCATGTTCCCGCTCGGCTTCTCCTATGCGGTCGTCTCGGTCGCCGGCCAAACGGTGATGGATGACCGTGTTCCCCTCCACCTCCGCGGACGGGTTGGAGCGACGCAGGCCGCGCTCTCCGCGATCGCGTCCTCTGTGCCGGTGCTCGTTGCCGGGGGCATGGCCGACCTGGTGGGAGTCACTCCAGTACTGGCGGTAGTGGCCGCCGGCATTGGCGTGGTGGCGGTGGCAAACCTGCGGGCACCCTCTGAGCGCCCCCCGGGGCTGCGTCCTCCAGTGGAAAGGAAGCTTCGTTGACTGGCCGATCGGGGCGAACCTATCATCGAGTCAGGGCCATCGAGCCCGGAGGGGTCGTCCTGTGAAAGAGCTGAGCATCGAAAGCATCAGGCTCAGCCTTATGAACTATCAGCGCGTGGTCATCCTCCGCGAAAAGGATGCCGATCGCTATCTGCCGATCTGGATCGGCCCGGCCGAGGCTGATGCCATCGCCGTCCGGCTCCAGGACGTGTCGGTTGCCCGGCCCCTCACCCACGACCTGCTTCGCAATCTCATCGAACAGCTCGGGGGCCGCGTCGTCTACATCCTCGTGAACGACCTTTCGAACGATACGTTCTACGCCCGCATCGTCCTCGATGTGAACGGCGAGACGATGGAGATCGACAGCAGGCCGTCGGATGCCATCGCCCTGGCAGTTCGCGTCGATGCGCCCATCTTTGCTGCTGATGAAGTCCTCGACCGGGCCGGCGTGGTACTGGATGAAGAGGGCCAGCCCGGTAGTCCCGCCGAACCGGCGCTCGAAAGCACACGCCCGGTGGATCCGGCGGAACTTGAACGCCTCGGTGCCTTCAAGGACTTCATCGAGGGCCTCGACCTGGACGATTTCGACCAGCGCAAGCGCTCCTGATTCGGCTCCACAGATTCACAAAACGGGGTCCGCGGAGGCCTCGATCCGCTTGCGCATTGCTTCACAATCCGCCTATGATGCGCGGGGTCTGGAGACCGGCGCCTGGGAGGCGTGTGTGGGCAGATGGATGGTTCCGGCTGCCTCACTGCTGGGTGCGGGGTGGTTCTTCGCCACCGCAATCATCCTGGGAGTACTCATCGGCCACTGGCTCGATGAGGAGACCGGCCTTGAGCCCACATTCACACTGATAGGGATCGTCCTGGGACTGGCCGTGGCCGCGGTCGGTGGCTATCGAATGCTGCTACCGTTCATGCGCTGGCTCGGGGATAACGATTCAGAGCAGGGTTGATTTTGAAGCTCCTCAAGATCGCGTTGATTGCCGCAGTGGTGATTGGCTGGCTCGCCGTCGGCCTCCTGGTGGCGCGCGGCCCGCAGCCGGAGATCATCGTCCCGGCCGAAATCATCACCACCGTCGGACCGCTCAACATCAGCAACACCCTGATTGCTTCGTGGACGGTGATGGCCATCATCATCATCCTCTCGATCATTGCCACCCGGTCCATGCAGGTGGTTCCCTCGGGCGTCCAGAACTTTGTCGAGGCCGTCGTCGCCTTCCTCGTCGGCCAGGTTGAGGAAATCGCCGGGGAGAAGAACGGCCGCACGTTCTTCATGGTGGTCGCCACCATCTTCATCTATGTCATCGTAAACAACTGGTTCGGCCTCATGCCGTTCTTCAACGCGATCGGCAAGACCGAGGACGTGAACCACCACGTGTTCGAGGAAATCTACGAGCACGCCCACGACGACAAGGTCTACGAGACGCGTGAGCACCATGCCGCCTGGTTCATGGAGAACACCAGCGGCATGACCGTCGCCCAGAACGGCGCGAAGGCCGTCAAGTTCGAGATCCACGCGGGCGATTCGGCCGGGGTCGCCACCGACCGGTACATCATCTTCCTCGCCGAGGAGTTCACGGACTTCGAAGGGCCCGAGGACCACGAAGCCGCGCCGAGCGAGGCCGACGTGCGCGCCGCGCTGGCTGCCCTCGAGGCCGACCCGGACGCGCCGAAGGTGCATCTCGCAGAGGAAGGCCACGGCGACGAGCACGCTGAAGATTCCGGCCACCATGCCATTCCCAGCGCCACACTCGGCGTCGACGTCGAGCACGTCGAGTTCCCCGGGAAGAAGCTCGGGCTTGTCATCCCCTATTTCCGCAGCGCCTTCAGCGATGTGAACAACACGCTGGCGCTCGGCATTGTCGCGTTCCTCTGCATTGAGTTCTGGGGCTTCCAGGCACTCGGCTTCGGGTATCTGAAAAAGTTCTTCAACCTCAACGGGATCATGTCCTTCGTGGGCATCCTCGAACTTCTTTCCGAGTTCATCCGCATCATCAGCTTCGCCTTCCGTCTCTTCGGAAACATCTTCGCGGGCGAAGTGCTCATCCTGATGCTGACGTTCCTGATGCCATTCCTCTTCGTGGATATCATTTACGGCCTGGAGCTCTTCGTGGGCTTCATCCAGGCCTCGGTGTTCGCGATGCTGACGCTCGTGTTCGCTGTTGGTGCGGTCGAGCACCATGGTGACGAGGAACACCACGACGGCCATGAAGGTGGCGGGGCCGACGCGCACCATCACGGCCATCCCGAAACTGGGGCAGTCCAGGCTCACTAGGGCCTGTTCGCAAACGGAAATCTGAAACGCACCCGGAGAGGTGCAACGGAGGCAAGTCAGACATGGACCTTTTGAGTGCTCTGCCGTTCCTGGTCATCCTGGAGACAGACGCCGCCAAGGCAATCGGTGCCGCCCTCGCGATGGCAGTCGGTGGTTTCGCCCCGGCGCTGGCCATCGGTAACCTGGTGGGCAAGGCGATGGAAGCCCTCGGCCGCAACCCGGAGGCCCGCGCCGCGATCCAGACCAACATGATCCTGGGCGTCGCGTTCGCCGAAGCCATCGGCATTTACGCGCTCCTCTCCGCCCTCATCATCGCCTTCGTCATCTAGTCTCGGCAGCAGCCGGAACCGAGGTTCCCGCATGGACAAAGCAGTCGAAGCACTCGGCCTGAACCTGCCGCAGCTCATCGCGCAGGTGGCGAACTTCTTCGTGCTGCTCGTCATTCTTCGGCTGACGCTCTACAAGCCGATCCTGAAGATGCTGGACGAGCGCAAGCAGAAGATCGCGGAGGGCCTGAACGCGGCGGAGATCGCCCGCGCCGAGGCTGCCTCGGCCCAGGCCAACATCCAGGCCCAGCTCGAAACCGCCCGCAAGGACGGCCAGGAGATCGTGGCGAATGCGCAGAACATCGCCACGCGCATCCAGGCTGACGCCCGGGAACAGGCCGCGAAGGACCGTGAAGCCGCTCTCGAAAGGGCTCGGAACGAGATCCAGCTCGAACGCGACCGTGCGATCGCTGAACTCCGCTCGGAGTTCGCCGGCATCACGGTGACCGCGGCCGAGAAGGTTATCAACCAGTCCCTCGACCGGCAGGCACACCAGCGCATCATCGATGAGACGCTGGCCGAGTCGAACTTCAGCGGGAATTAGGCGATGGCAGACCTGCAGGCGGCCAGGCGCTACGCACAGGCAGCATTCGGCATCGCTCGCGACACGGGCACCATCGCCAACTGGCGGATGGAGCTTAACGATGTCGCCACGGTGCTCGCCGAATCCGGCCTGGCGCCCGTTCTTTCCGATACGCGCGTGCCCATCGAACAGCGCATCTCCATGGTCGAACGCACCCTCGACGTCAGTACGATGGTGCTGAACCTGGCGAAGCTGCTCGTCACCAAGGGCCGCGCCGCGGAGGCGCGGGCAGTCGCCGTTGCGTTCGGGCGCCTGGCAGATGACCACGAAGGCATCGCCCATGCCGAGGTGACGACGGCGGTGGAACTGGCGCCAGCCCAGCTCGACGCCATCGCCCAACAAATCGGCCAATCGCTGGGGAAGCAGGTCCGGGTTACCGGCACTGTCGATCCCGGCATCGTCGGCGGCGTGGTCGTCCGCGTCGGCGACAAGCTGGTAGATGGAAGCGTTCGGACCCGGCTCAAGCGGCTACGGCGCGAACTGGAGGGTGCCCGCTAGGCGCGGGTGTTCGGACGAGTTGAAGAAGAGGTAGGCCGCAATGGCAGTACGTGCTGAAGAGATCGCCTCGATCCTGCGCCAGCAGATCGAGAGCTTCGGGAGCACGGTCACCGCGACTGACGTCGGCTCGGTGATCGAGGCTGGTGATGGCGTGGCTCGTATCCACGGGCTCTCGGGTGCCATGTACTCCGAGCTTCTGGAGTTTGCCAACGGCACCATGGGCATCGCCCTCAACCTCGAGGAGGAATCCGTCAGCGCCGTGGTGCTCGGTGAGTACTCCGACATCAAGGAAGGCGACGAAGTCCGCTCCACCGGGCGCATCATCGAGGTGCCCGTCGGCGATGCCCTCATCGGGCGCGTCGTCGATGCCCTCGGGAATCCGATCGATGGCAAGGGCCCCATTAACACCGATCGCACCCGCCCCATCGAGCGCATCGCCCCGGGCGTGACGCTTCGCAAGAGCGTGAACCAGCCGGGGCAGACGGGCATCAAGTCAATCGATGCCATGTTCCCGATCGGCCGTGGCCAGCGCGAACTCATCATTGGCGACCGCTCCACCGGCAAGACCGCCATCGCCCTCGACACGATCATCAACCAGAAGGGCGGCGACCTGGTCTGCATCTACGTCGCCATCGGCCAGAAGGCAGCAAAGGTCGCCCAGGTGGTTGGTATCCTCGAAGAGGCTGGCGCCATGGAGCACACCATTGTGGTGGCCGCCAACGCGTCGGAGTCCGCGGCCCTTCAGTACCTGGCTCCTTACGCTGGCTGCACCATGGGCGAGGAAATCATGGAGAGCGGTCGCGATGCCCTCATCGTCTACGACGACTTGAGCAAGCATGCGTGGGCCTACCGCCAGATTTCGCTCCTGCTTCGCCGGCCTCCGGGGCGCGAAGCCTACCCCGGCGATGTGTTCTACCTCCACAGCCGGCTCCTCGAACGCGCCGCCCGCCTCGAAGCCGGTGGGTCGCTCAGCGCTCTGCCCATTATCGAGACGCAGGCGAACGACGTGTCGGCGTACATCCCGACCAACGTCATCTCCATCACCGACGGGCAGATCTACCTCGAATCCGACCTCTTCAACGCAGGCATCCGGCCGGCCATCAACACCGGCCTCTCCGTGAGCCGCGTGGGTTCCTCCGCCCAGACCAAGGCGATGAAGGCCGTCTCCGGCGGCCTCAAGGGCGACATGTCGCAGTACCGCGAGCTGGCTGCCTTCGCCCAGTTCGGCACCAGCGACCTCGATGCCGCCACACGGCGCCAGCTCGAACGCGGTCAGCGCGCGACCGAAATCCTCAAGCAGGACCAGTTCCAGCCGCTCAGCCTCGCCGAAGAGGTCGTGGTCATCTACGCCCTCACGGGCGGCCTGCTCGACGACGTACCCGTCAACAAGGTCCGCTCGTTCGAAAACGAGCTCCGTAAGTACCTCGGTAGCAATCAGCGCGACCTGGTCGCGGAGATCGCGGCCAATCCCGTGATGACGCCGGAACTCCAGGAGCGCCTGAAGTCGGTCATCAACACCTTCAAGGACACGGTTCCCTACTAAGGGGGACGTGACCGAACGCGGCGGGTAGCGATACCCGCCCCCAGCCCGGGCAGACCAGGTGCTGCCCGTGAATCCGGGGACGAGAGAACGCCATGGCGACCATCCGGCAGCTCAAGCGGCGCATCCAGAGCGTCAAGAACACGGCGAAGATCACCAACGCGCTGCAGCTCGTGGCCGCGTCGAAGATGCGCCGCGCCCAGGACCGCGCCGAGCAGGCGAAGCCGTACGCGGAGAAGCTCCGTGTCGTGCTGGCCGGCCTCGCATCCCAGTCGAGCGAGGACCCCGATGCCGCCCGGCACCCGCTCCTCGTCTCGCGGCCAGTCAACAACATCGCCGTCCTCCACATAACGCCAGACCGCGGGCTCTGTGGCGGTCTGAACTCGAACCTGAACCGCAGTGCCGGCACCTTTGTCGCCATGCAGCACGAGCCGGTGCAGGTTGTCGCCGTTGGCAAGAAAGGCCGCGATTTCTTCGTGCGCGCCCATGTGCACCTGGCGGCGGAGTTCACCGAACTGGGGGACTACCCGAGCCAGTCCGATACGCTGGCCATCGCGCGTCTCATCATCGAAGACTACCTCGCCGAGAAGGTTGACCGGGTCTACCTGAGCTTCCCTGAATTCGTGTCGACTGCCACCCAGCGCCCGGCGATCCGCCAGCTCCTCCCAATTGAACCGCCGGCTGCCGATGAAGGCGCTGGCGAAGCGCTGCTCGCCGACTACATCTTCGAGCCCTCGCCCGACGTGGTGCTCGCCGGTCTGCTCCCGCGGTACATCGAGATGCAGATCTACGAGGCCATCCTCCAGAACGCCGCGAGCTTCCAATCGGCCCAGATGGTGGCGATGAAGAACGCGACGGATAACGCGCAGGAAATCACGCGCGAGCTTACGCTTACCTATAACAAGGCCCGCCAGGAGCAGATCACCAAGGAACTGCTCGACATCGTCGGCGGGGCCGCCGCTCTGGAGGGTTAGGCTGGCTCGCTACGCAGCAGTCATCTTCGACATGGACGGCGTCCTGGTGGACGGCGAGCCGCTGCATTTCGAGGCGGTCAACGAGCTCCTTGGCGAAGAAGGGCTTTCTATCTCGCTCGAAGCGTACAAGCCCTACATGGGTACCAAGACCGGCTGGGCGGACATGATGCGCGACTGCGGCCTTTCCCGCCCCCAGGAGGAGTACACGGCCCGCTACCGCGAGATCATCCTCCGCCGGTATCGCGAACGCAGCGCACCCCTCCCCGGCGCCACTGAACTGGTACGCGCACTCCACGCGGGCGGGCAACGGCTGGCGGTCGCATCGTCTTCCATCGAGCCGTGGGTCGAGGCATGTCTCGGACGCATCGGTCTGCGCCACCACTTCGAGCTGCTGGTCACTGGCAGCGATGTTGAGCGCGGAAAGCCAGAGCCCGATATCTACCTGATGGCAGCTGATCGTCTCGGAGTGGAGCCTTCACGCTGCCTCGCTTTCGAGGACGCGCCGGCCGGCATCGAGTCGGCCAAGAGAGCCGGAATGACGGTCTGGGCGGTCCGCACCGATTACACCCGCGGCCTGGTGCTGCCGGGGCCGCACCGCGAGTTCGAGTCGCTCCGCGAGGTCGAACCCCACGCCATCCTTGGGGTGGCGGCATGATTATCCGAAAGTCGCGCGGCGCCGAGCCATTCACGCCGCACCAGGTCACTGCGAACACCACGGAGGTTCTCCCATGGTCATGACTGCCACCAACGAGGGACGTGTCGTCCAGGTCATCGGGACGGTGCTCGACATCGAGTTCCCGCCGGAGCACCTCCCGGCCCTCAACAATGCCGTGAACGTCATCCGCGAGGATGGCAGCGTCCTGGTGACCGAGGTGCAGCAGCACCTCGGGAACAACTGGGTGCGCTGTCTCGCGATGGACAGCACCGACGGCCTCCGCCGAAACACGCGCGCGATCGATACCGGCGAGGCTATCTCGGTGCCGGTGGGCGAAATGTCCCTCGGCCGGATGTTCAACGTGCTGGGCAAGCCCATCGATAACCTGCCCGATCCCACCGAAGCGCCTCACTGGGGCATTCACCGCACGCCGCCCTCCTTCGAAGAGCAGGAGACCGCTCCATCCGTCCTCGAAACCGGCATCAAGGTCATCGACCTCATCGCCCCCCTCGTCCGCGGCGGTAAGGTCGGCCTGTACGGCGGTGCCGGTGTCGGCAAGACAGTCGTCATTCAGGAGCTCATCTCGAACATCGCCCGCGAACACGGTGGCTACTCGGTGTTCGCCGGCGTGGGCGAGCGCTCCCGCGAGGGCAACGACCTCTGGCACGAGA
>CAZDOK010000022.1:0-44191 GCA_964507025.1 uncultured Anaerolineaceae bacterium | reverse complement strand
TTCGCTGAGCGAGATCAAGCGGGCTGGCCGCCGCACAGGGTGCCGGCGTCGATTTGCTCGACGGCGATTGAGATGCCGTTGGGCCTGGAGTGGCGGAGGGCTCCGGGGAGGCATCACACGCCAAGAGAGATATCAGCGCCAACAACGCCACGCCCAGAGACGTGAGCCGAAACTTCAATTCCCTGCTCCTCTCATGCTGCGCACTCTTCTCAAGACGCGGGATCAGCCTCAGAGGTTCCGGCGGAGGTAGTCGAGGACGCGGCGCTCCTGGTATTCCATGCCCTTCAGGTCGCGGGGCATGTGGCGCTCTTCCGGGAAGACGAGCAGGTCGTAGTCCTTGTCGGCGGCGGTGAGGGCGACGATGAGGCGGGCGGTGTGCCGGAAGTGGACGTTCTCGTCGACCATGCCGTGGACGAGGAGGAGCTTGCCCTGGAGCTTCGCGGCGTGGGTGAGGACGGAGCTGTCGTGGTAGCCCTCGGGGTTGGATTGGGGCGTGCCCATGTAGCGCTCGGTGTAGCCCGTGTCGTAGCCGTCCCAGTCGGTCACCGGGGCGCCGGAGACGCCGACCTTGAAGACCTCCGGGGCGCGCATCATGGCCATGCAGGTCATGTAGCCACCGTAGCTCCAGCCGTAGATGCCGACGCGGGAGGCATCGACGTAGGGCAGGCCGGCCATATGGCGCACGCCGGCCACCTGGTCGTCGACCTCGACGGTGCCCATGCGGTCGGCGATGGCGGCCTCGAAGGCGAGGCCGCGGTTGAGGCTGCCACGGTTATCGAGCTTGAGTACGACGTAGCCCTGCTGGGCGAGGTACTGGGCGCGCAGGTCGACCGTGAGCATCCAGTCGTCGGCGACGCGCTGGACGTGGGGGCCGCCGTAGACCGAGACGACGAGGGGATAGCGCCGCCCGGGCTCGAGCAGCGGCGGGCGGTAGATGGCGCCGTGGAGGAGCGTGCCATCGGCGGCGGAGACGGTGGTGAACTCGGGGGGCTGGAGGCCGAGGGTCGAGGCTTCGGCGCCGTCGTTGGCGAACAGCTCCGCGACCTGCGCGCCGGTGGCGTCCCGGACGGCGACACGGGGGCCGTGGTCGAGGCTGCTCCACGAGTCGATGAAGCGGTCGTTCTTTGGCGAGAGGACGGCGCCGTGCCAGCCGCGCTCGCTGGTGAGGCGCACCATCTCGCCGCCATCGAGCGGGACGCTGTAGAGGTGACGTTCGAGGACCGAGTGCCTGGTGGCGATGACGTACGCGACCCGGCGTTCCGCATCGATGCCGGCGAGATTCGTCACCACCCAGTCGCCGCTGGTGAGCTGGCGGATGCGGCTGCCATCGGGGGCGTGGAGGTAGAGGTGGCAGTAACCGGACTCCTCGCTCAGCCAGGCGATGCTGCCATCGGCGAGGAAGCGGGTGTCGCCGTAGAGGTTGATCCACGGTTCGCGGTGTTCGCGGATGAGCGTGGTGGGTGCGCCGGCGGCATCGAACAGATCGAGGCGCAGGGTGCGCTGGTCGCGCGAGAGGACCTGTGCGGTGAGCGCGCCGTCGGGCCGCCAGCCGACGCGCGCGATGTAGATGTCGCGGTCCGGGCCGAGGTCCATCCAGGTGGTTGCGCCGGATGCGAGGTCGACGACGGCGAGGTCGAGGTAGGCGTTGGGCTGGCCGGCGAAGGGGTAGCGATGGGGCTCGGTGTCGACCTCGTCCTTGCCCTGGTGGACGATGGCGTAGTCGGGGATGTGGCGGGAGTCGGCGCGGATGAAGGCGATCTTCGTGCCATCGGGGCTCCACCAGAAGCCGCGGTCGCGGTCGAGCTCCTCCTGGGCGATGAACTCGGCGAGGCCGTTCGTGAGCGCGGGCTCGGAGCCGGAGGTGAGCTTGCGCGGCTCGCCGCCGGTTACGGGGACCACCCAGAGCTCGTTGTCGCGGACGAAGGCGACCTGCGTGCCATCGGGGCTGAGGTGGGGGTCGATGGCGCCGGCGGAGCCGTCGACCTCGCGCATCTCGCTGCCATCGATGCTGGCCCAGAGGCGTCCGCCGCCGGGCACGAGTAGCACCTGCCGGTCCGATTTCGAGGCGAACTGGTAGTCGGTGACGCCGAGCTCACGGAGGCGGGCGCGTTCGCGGCGCAACTCCTCCTCGCGGGAGAGATCGCCTTCGCTGGTCGAGGCCGGAGGGGGGCCGGCGAGGACCGTGCGCTCGCCGGTGGCGAGGTCGAAGCGCCAGAGGCTGCGCACGAGGCTACCTTCGGCGCTGAAGAGGTAGGTCACGGCGCCGCCATCGGGTGTGAAGCCGAGATGCCCGGGGACGACGGTACCGGGGCGGGGGAAGGTGGCGACCTGGGTGATGGTGAGCGATTCGTAGGGCCGGGTCATCGGCTGTGGGCCTCCGCGCGGAGCGCTTCGATTTCGGGGATGGACTTCGGGATGGCGCCGCTGAGCACGTCGGCGCCGATCGCGGTCACGAGCACGTCGTCCTCGATGCGGATGCCGCCGAGGTCGAGCAGGCCGTCCACGCGGTCCCAGTTGACGGCGTCACGGTACAGGTCACGGCGGGCGGGGTCGGTCAGGAGTGCGCGGATGAAGTAGATGCCGGGCTCGATGGTGACGACGTAGCCGGGCTGGAGGGGGAGGTCGGCGCGGAGCCACTTCAGGCCGAAGCGATCGCTGGGCGTGCGGCCCTTCAGGCAGCCGCCCGCATCGTGGGTGGCGAGGCCGAGCATGTGGCCGAGGCCGTGCGGGAAAAAGAGCGCGTGGGCGTCGCGTTCCACCAGTCCGGCGGGGTCACCGCTGAGGATGTCGAGGTCGACGAGACCGGCGGCAATGTGGGCCGAGGCTGCGAGGTGAAGGTCTTTGTACTCGACGCCGGGCCGGACATCGCGAATAGCGGCCTGCTGGACGTCGAGGACGAGCTGGTAGAGGTCGCGCTGGATACCCTCGAAGCGGGCTGCGACGGGGAAGCTGCGGGTGACGTCGCTGGCGTAGCCTTCCCACTCGGCGCCGGCGTCGATCAGTACGATCTCGCCGTCGCGAAGCTGGCGGGCTGTTGGGGAGAAGTGGAGAACTGCCCCGTTCGAGCCAGTCCCGACGATCGACCCGTAGGCGGTGCGCTCAGCGCCGTTGCGGAAGAACTCGGCTTCGAGTTCGATTTGCAGCTGGCGTTCGCTCATGCCGGGGCGGGCGAGGCGGAGGGCGGCCAGGTGGCCGGCGGCCGAAGCGCCGGCGGCGGAACGCATGAGCGCGAGCTCGGAGGAGTCCTTGGCGCGGCGGGATTCGGCGATTTGCTCGCTGAGGCGGGCCGCGAGGTCGTGCTCCAGATCGAGTTCGAGGGCGGCCCAATTTTCAATGCCGTATCCGGCCGGGCGATGGGTGATGTCGTCGTTGCCGAGGATGGCGAAGGTTTCGCCGCGCCGGCGTTCGAGCCAGGTGCGCAGCTCGGGAAGGGGCCGGACCGGCAGGCCGGTGGTCTCGACGAGGGCCGAGAGGTCTTCGCCGTCGCCGACCCAGACGCGGTCTTCGAGGCTAGCAACGGGTGCGAAGAGCACCCAGCCGTCGGAGGGGTCGAAGCCGAGGGTGGCACCGGGGGTCCTGGCGCCGGCGAGATAGGTGAACTCCGGGTGGGGGTGGAAGTTGTGGTACTGGTCGCTTCCGGCGACGGGCACCGGGAGGCCGGCGGGGATGAGGACAGCGGCGCCGGCAAGGTCCCACGTGCGTGCGATGGCCTGGCGGCGAGAACGGAGATCGGCGGGCGACTGCATCCGCTGAGTGTATGCGGCACGGTAGGATCAGTTGTAGTTGGCGGCGGCCTCGCGGAGCGCGGCGGCGACGGAGTGGCGCAGGCCAACGGGTTCGATGACGGTGGCGTTGGCGCCCCAGCTCAGCACCCAGGGCGTGAACTCGAGGAGGCTGGGGAGAGCCACCTCGAGGCGCACACCGCCACCTGGCAAGTCTTCGAGACGCTGGGTGGGATGCCAGTAGCTTTCGCGGATGCGCGTGGCGACGGTGGGAGAGAAGTCGACCTTCACGCTGTGGTGTTCTTCGCCGAACACCACACCGCCCCAGCTGTGGCGCAAGCGGTCGGCGATTTCAGCGACGTTTGCCGGGGCAAACTCGTGCGGGGTGACCTCGACGTCGCTGATACGGTCGACCTTGAAGATGCGGACGGTGTCGTGTTCGGAGCTGTAGCCGGCGACGTAGGTACCGCTCTGGGTGTGGTCGAGGATGTACGGGTCGAGGTCCGTGGTGCGGGGACCCGCGGCTGAGGCGGAGCGGTAGGTGATGGTGGCGGTGCGGCTAGCGGCCCAGGCCTCGGTGAGCCGGCGGACGACTTCGATGTAGTCCATGTTGGCAGGGAGCTCGGAGTACTCGGCGACGGTGCGGCGCATGTGGCTGGCGACGCCGTCGGGCAGGGCGTCGGCGATCTTCTCGAGGGCGGCGATGCCGTCGGGGTCGCGTTCATCGGCGGAGCGAAGCATGAGACGCGTGGCGAAGTAGACTGCCCGGGCCTCGTGCAAGGTGAGGCGCACGGGTCCGAAGACCATGTTCGCGCCCTCCATGATGCGCCAGCGCCGGTTCTCGTAGACGAGCGGCACATTCAGCTCGGTATCGAGCGCGAGGAGGTCGCGCTGGATGGTGCGCTGGCTGTATCCCAGTTCGCGCGAGAGTTCGGAGGCGCTAAGGCTGCCGCGCTTCACGAACAGGTCGCGAATACGGATAAGCCTGGTTGAGCGCCGGGTCTGTTCGGTCATACCGCTCACCTCGTAGCGAGTGACTTGCTCCCCGTGGAGTTGGGGGGAGAGTACGTCGCCTTCGCGACAAAATATGTCGCGGAGTGGACACCAGCATTCGTGTTGCGTGAATTTTCTGTCGACCCCGGCATTTGGTAAAGGCGACAGGTGGTTCGTATGTCACCGGACGGCGGGCGGGACCCGAGCGACGAAAACCGCGAAACCGCCTACGATCAGCAAGGTATGCCAGGAACGCGCGACTTTGGTCCACTCATCCACATCTCGGCTGAAGCCATCGGCGAGCCAGGGCAGCGCAGGTTTCGACTGCGGGCGCTGAACGACGCAGGGGAGAGCGCCTCGCTCTGGCTGGAGAAGGAACAGCTTGCGGCGCTCGGGGACGCTATCGAGACGGTGCTGAAAGACGAGGCGTATACGTACCAGCCGATGGCTCTGGACGACGCCGAACCGGGAGTGGTGTTGCCGCTCGACGCGATGATCGACATACGCCTGGCGCAACTTTCGATGGGAGTGAACACAGAGGCGCAACGCATCGTTCTGATCTGTGCCGATGGCCCGGCGGGGGCCGACGAGACGCGCGGCGTGACGATGGAGTTCGACTACCGGCGGGGATTCGAGCTACGCCGGGAGATAGTCGAGGTGGTTTCGGCAGGCCGCCCGCCGTGCCCACTCTGCACCGCGCCGATGGACCCCTCCGGCCACGTGTGCGTGCGGACGAACGGACATCATCCACACTAGGGCAGCGGAGTCGCGTCCGGGGATGAGGGTTCGGGCGTGGCGGTCGCCTGTGGTTCCGCCGTGGTGGTCGGGCTGCCGCCCGAAGGAGCGGTGGTCGCGCCGGGCGAGGCTCCAGCCGGAGGCGAACCGCTCGCGCCGGTGGGATTCGCGGTAGGCGAGGCGGCCCCCGTGGGGCTGCCCGGTGGAGCCGTGGCCGAGCCGGTTGGGCTGGCGGTGACGGTGGTCGTGGGCGTTGGCGATTCCTCACCCGGCTCGTTCGTCTCGTCGGGGGCGATGGGGCCGGCGCCGGGTGGCGGGGGCTCGTACTTCGGCAGCTCGGGAAGATCGGCCGCCGACGCCTTCACGATCACCTTGCTCTGGTGGCCGATCACCTCGATGAAGATCGGCCCGCGCTCGAACGCGATCTCCTGGCCGGACTCGTCGTAAAAGCGGGTGCGCGATTCACGCTCGGGCTTCTTCCACGCGCCCAGGATGGCCCGGCCACCAGTGAACACCGTGGCAGGGCCTTCGCCGAGCTGTTCGAGGAGCACGTGGCCCGCGCCATCGACGACCTCGCCGGGTGCGACCATGACGATGATGGTGGCGAACTCCAGTTGCTCCTCGGACCGGGCATCCAGGTGGGGGCCGCCGAACTGGTAGCGAGCGTAGGCATTGGCCTCGGGGTCCCACTTCCACTGGACAAGCTGCCAGCTGTAACGACTGCCCTGGAAGTCCACCTCGATTCCTTCAGCCTTCGTCCCGATGATGGCCGGAGCGCCGGGGTCGCGGAACCTCCACGGATCGAGCGTTGGTGGGCCAAGAAAACCCAGGGCGGTGGCGATTTCGCGCAGCTTCTTCGTGCTGGTTGCGAGGTTGTATGGCGCGTAGCGGGCGAGATCACGGTAGTAACCCGTGTTGGCCTCGGGTGAGAACGCGTTCAGATCTTTCACGCCCCATTCGACGATCTGGCCGGCCGCGTTCGCGTCATTCTCAGTTGTCGCGCTGCCGGCGTGTCCATAGAGCGCTCCCAGCTCCGTCACCCAAATGACGAACGGAGTTCTTGCGGAGCGGACGGGCATGACGAGGTCAGCCTCGCGCCGCCAGAAGACGGCCATCAGGCGGGTGATGCCCCCTTCGACGAACGCCTCGTAGACAAGGTCCGCCGTGGCAAGGCCCGAATGTGGGAAGGCATTCGGGGTGTTGTCGAGCATGATCGCGAGGGGGAGGAGATCTTTGCGTTCGGCCCACTGGGAGGCGGTCATTTCCGCACCGTCGAGGATGCCGTAGTAGCGCACGGGTGTGGCCGACGGCGTGGGGGACGCGGCGCGCGTGGCAGTCGCGGTGTTCGTCGGCGCAGTGGTTACGGTAGGGTCAGGAGCGGCGGACGAAGACCCGCCTCCGCCGAAGAGAGCAAGGGCGGCGATGGAGACACCAATCGCGACGGCGCCTGCGGCAACGGCCCCGGCGGTGACGCGGTTGCGGCGCAGGGCCAGGAGGATGGACTGCATCCTCGAATGCTACGAACGGCCGGATTGGCGGGCAACGGAGGCCAGACGTGGCACGGACGGTGCGCCGGAAGGCTGGCAACTTGCGGCGTTGGCCGGCGGGGCAGCACAGTAGGAGGCCATGAAACGACTCGGCATCCTGACGAGCGGGGGCGACGGCCCTGGAATGAACGCCGCTATCCGGGCGGCGGTGCGCACGGCGACATCGAGCGGCGCGACGATGGTGGGCTACATCGACGGTTTCACCGGGTTT
This sequence comes from uncultured Anaerolineaceae bacterium, assembly GCA_964507025.1. GTDB lineage: Bacteria > Chloroflexota > Dehalococcoidia > Tepidiformales > Tepidiformaceae > Amarobacter. Next base: position 36,983 of record CAZDOK010000022.1, on the reverse strand, counting down.
GTCGAGGCGAACTTCGTCGAGCTCGACGACCGTGCGGTCGGCAACATCATCCAGCGGGGCGGGACAATCATCGGCACGTCGCGCAGCAAGGCGTTCCTGGACCCGGAGGTTCGGCAGCGCGCGGCCGCCCAAATGCGTGCGGACGGCGTTGCGGGGCTGATCGTCGTGGGCGGCGATGGCAGTTTCCGCGGGGCGCTCGCGCTGCAGGATGAGTGCGGGGTCCCCGTGGCGGGTATCCCCGGGACGATCGACAACGACGTATGGGGGACGGACGAAGCGATCGGTTTCGACACCGCGGTGAACACGGCGCTGCTGGCAATCGACCAGATCCGCGACACCAGCGTCTCGACGGGAATGATGTTCTTCGTGGAGGTGATGGGGAGGACCAGCGGCGCGATCGCCCTCCACACGGCGGTGGCCGGGGGTGCGGCGGGCGTGCTCGTGCCGGAGGCGACTGACCAGACAGGCCAGCTCGTTGAGCAGCTCCAGGCGTCGATCGCGAGGGGAAAACGAAGCCACATCATCGTCGTAGCGGAGGGGGACGAGGCGGGGGGTGCGTTTTCAGTCGGCGAGTCGGTGGGAAAGGCGCTCGACCACCCGTACCGGGTGGTGGTGCTGGGACACATCCAACGGGGCGGCCGGCCAACGATGCGCGACCGGCTGGTAGCGTCGGAGGCGGGCGCCCTGGCGACGGCGGTCCTGCTGGAGGGCAGGACGGGCGTGATGATCGGCCGGCTTGGCGGAAAATCGGTTGAGGTGCCGCTCACGGAAGTGGTGGCGCACCAGCACCCGGAGCCGAACCTGAGGCTGCTGAAGCTCGCGCAAGAACTCTCGCGCTGACGGTTCGAGCGATGGCGCTCGTAGGATCCCCAGGACACTAGAGAGGAGCAGCCCATCATGGCCTTTCCAGCAATTGACACACCCGCGCCGGAATTCGCGTTGAAGGACCAGGACGGGAGGGAGGTCTCACTCGCCTCGCTGAAGGGCAGGTGGGCGGTCGTCTACTTCTATCCGAAGGACGACACGCCGGGGTGCACCAAGGAGGCGTGCAACTTCCGCGACCATCATGCAGCGATCCAGGCCACCGGTGCAGTGGTGCTGGGCGTCAGCGGAGACAGTGCCGCGGCGCACCGGAAGTTCGCCGCGAAGTACGGGCTGCCGTTCCAGCTCCTGGTGGACGAGGGGAATGCGGTGGCGAGGGCCTTCGGCGCGTGGGGCACGAAGAACATGTACGGGAAGACATACGAAGGGATTATCCGGTCGACCTTTGTGATCGACCCGGAAGGCCGGATAGCGAAGGTGTGGGCGAAGGTGAGGCCAGACAGCCACGGTGCCGAGGTACTGGCCTGGCTCGAGGAGCACGCGGCATAGGGGAACTCCGCCTCGTCGCCCCTTGTACCGCCGGGCGGTAGGATGCGCGGGCAGTTCGGAATGGGGTGATTCGCCAATGTCATTGTACGGAGAACGGTTCGGCTGTGGCCGGCTATGGGACGAGCCCCGCACGCCGCCGCACGCGCTCCCGGGCGACCGCCCCGTATGGCCGCGCGACCGCGTTGTCGACGTGCTGCACATGAAGATCGACGTCAAGCTCGATGTGCCCGGCAAGCGCGTCTCCGGGACGGTGACGCATTCCGTTGCGCCGCTGAACGACGGCACACGTTACGTCGAGTTCGACGCCATCAGCATGACCATCTCCGGGGTCACGGTTGCGAAGAAGCCGGCATCATTCGACTACGACGGGGCGAAGCTCCGGGTCGACCTTGGCGAAGGGCGCAAGCGGGGCCAGGAGATCGCCATTGCGATCACCTACGAGGCGCAGCCACGCATCGGGATGTACTTCATCGCGCCGGACGAGGCGCATCCAAACAAGCCTGTCCAGGTGTGGACGCAGTGCCAGGACGAGGACACGCGCTACTGGCTGCCGTGCTTCGATCATCCCAGCGAGAAGGCCACGTCGGAGATGATTGTGGCGGTGCCGGGCGACTGGTTCGCGCTTTCGAACGGGAGGCTGCTGCAGGACAAGAGGAACCGTGACGGGACACGTACCTTCCACTGGCACCAGGATCGGCCGCATTCGACCTACCTCCTGACCCTGGCAGCGGGCGAGCTCGCACGCATCGATGCGACGCGAGACGGACTGACGATCGACTACTTCGTCGAAGGGAAGGACGTGGCCGATGGCGAGCGCACGTTCGCCAACACGCCCGCGATGGTTGCCCTGTTCGAAAAGCTGACGGGGATGAAGTACCCGTGGTCGAAGTACAGCCAGGTGGTGGTGCGCGACTTCGTGTTTGGCGGGATGGAGAACACGAGCGCGACCACGATGACCGAGAACATCATCGTCGACCGGAAGGCGGCGGTGGACTTCACAAGCGACCCGCTCATCTCGCACGAACTGGCGCACCAGTGGTTCGGCGACCTCCTGACCTGCCGGGACTGGTCGCACGGGTGGCTGAACGAGAGCTTCGCGACCTACCTGGAGATGCTCTGGGATGAGGAGCACCTTGGCGTGGACATGTACCGGCAGGGGGCGATCGAGAACACCGACCTCTACCTTGAGGAGCGGTATCGGCGGCCGATTGTCACGAACGTGTTCAACGAACCGATCGACCTGTTCGACCGGCACCTGTACGAAAAGGGCTCGGTGGTGTTGCACATGCTGCGCGGGCTGCTGGGCGACGACCAGTTCTTCCGGTCGATCCAGCGTTATGTGCGCGACAACCAGGAGCGGAACGTCATCACCCAGGACCTGGCGAACGCGATCGCGGCCGAGACCGGGCGAAACCTCGACTGGTTCTTCGACCAGTGGGTGTACAGGCCCGGGCACCCATCGTTCAAGGTAAGCTGGACCTGGGACGAGGCGTCGCGGCTGGCCACGGTGAATGTGAAGCAGACGCAGAAGACCGACGACGGGACCCCGATCTTCCGGGTTCCGCTGACCATCGACTTCCGCAAGGGGCGAGCAAAGCCGGTGGCGTTCCCGGTGGAGATCACGCAGGCCGACCACACCTTCGTGTTCCCGCTCGCAGCGAAGCCCGACCTTTGCCGGTTCGACCCCTACAACCGGGTGCTGAAGGAGATCGACTTCGAAAAGTCGGTCGGCGAGCTGCGGCTGCAGCTTCGCGATGACGACGACATTGCCGGGCGCCAACTGGCGGCGAAGGGCCTTGGCAAGAAGGGCGGAGTTGAGGCGGTCGCCGCGCTCGAAGCATCGGTGATGAGCGACCGGTTCTGGGCGGTGCAGGCCGCGGCAGCGAAGGCGCTCGGGGAGGTCCGGACGACGGCGGCCCGCGATGCGCTCCTGCGGTGCCTCTCCGTGCGCCATCCCAAGGCGCGCCGGGGGGTTGTGGCGGCGCTTGGCCAGTTCAGGGGTGACGCGGAGGTGCTCGAAGCCCTGAAGCCGCTGGCGAAGCGCGACCGGTCGTGGTTCGTCGAGGCCGAGGCGTGCCGGAGCATTGGGAAGCTCAGGCTGCCAGGAGCGTTCGACGTACTCTCAGCCAATTTCGACCGGCCCTCGTTCCGGCAGGTGGTGCGCGTGGGGTGCATCGACGGCCTGGTCGAGCTGCGGGACGAAGCCGGGTTCGAACTGCTGTCGAAGGCTGCCGGCTACGGCCAGCCGTTCCAGGCGCGACCGCCGGCCCTTGGTGCCATCGCGCGGCTCGGCCTGTTCTTCCCAGACCGGAAGAAGGTGCTGGGTGAGGAGATCGCGGGCTACCTGGAAGACCCGGACTTCCGTGTGCGGATCGCGGCGGCGAATGCGCTGAAGACGTTGAAGGACGACAGCCAGGTGCCGGCGCTCGAGAAGATGGCAGCCCGAGAGCTGGATGGGCGCGGCGTGCGTATGGCGCGCGAGAACGCGCTCGCTCTTCGCAAGGGCGCGGCAACCGACGAAGAGGTGAAGAAGCTGCGGGAGGAGTTCGAAAAGCTCCGGGAGGAGAACACGAAACTGCGGGATCGGCTCGAAAAGCTGGAAGTCACAAGGCAGTAACAGCCCGGCATACGGCAGCTACCGCGGGAGTTCGTATACTCCCGCCATGCAGCCCCCGTATTTGCTCGCCATCGACCAGGGGACCACGAGCTCGCGGGCGCTGGTGGTCGATGCCGCTGGCGAGATCGTTGGCGTCGGCCAGCAGCCGTTCGCGCAGCACTACCCCCAGCCAGGCTGGGTGGAACACGACCCGCTTGCCATCTGGGAATCCACGCTCGAGTCGATCACCATCGCGCTGGCCCAGGCGGCGCTGACCCCCGGCGACATGGCCGCCATCGGCCTGACGAACCAGCGCGAGACAATCGTGACGTGGGACCGCGAGACCGGCGAGCCGCTGGGCAATGCCATTGTCTGGCAGGACCGGCGGACCGCCGGCATCTGTGAGGACCTTCGCAGCGCCGGCCACGAGGAGCCGATCCGGAAGCTCACCGGGCTGAAGCTGGACCCGTACTTTTCGGGGACGAAGCTGACGTGGTTGCTGCGACACGACCACGCCGTACGGGACGCCGCCGCGAACGGCAGGCTGGCAGCTGGGACGGTCGATAGCTGGCTCATCTGGAAGCTGACGGGCGGGCGGCGATTCGTCACCGACTACACCAATGCCAGCCGGACCCTGCTGTTCAACATCAACCGCGGGCGCTGGGACGAGACGCTCTGCGACCTGCTCGAGATCCCGCGGGAAGTGCTTCCGGCGGCGCAGCCCTCGCGGTCGCTGTTCGGTACGACCGAAGAGGCGGTGTTCGGAGCGAAGGTGCCCATCACCGGGGTCGCGGGAGACCAGCAGGCCGCGTTGTTCGGGCAGGGCGGATTCGCACCGGGCATCGCGAAGAACACGTACGGCACGGGCTGCTTCCTGCTCTCGAACGCCGGTCCTCGGCCTGTCCGGTCGGATGGCGGGTTGCTCACATCGATCGGGGGCGGAGCAGGCCAACGGGGGCCGGAGTACGTCATCGAAGGGTCGATCTTCATTGCCGGGGCGCTCGTGCAGTGGCTCCGCGACGAGATGGGGGTGATTTCCCGGTCGGAGGAGATCGAGGCGCTCGCCGCCTCGGTGCCAGATAGCGGCGGCGTGGCGGTGGTGCCGGCGTTCACGGGGCTCGGTGCGCCCGACTGGGACCCGCACGCCCGGGGGGCAATCCTCGGGATCACGCGGGGGACGACGAAGGCGCACATTGCGCGGGCGGCACTTGAGGCAATTGCGCTCTCGAGCACGGAGCTCATCGAGGTGATGAACCAGGCGCTGCCGGAGCCTATCACCGAACTGCGCGTGGACGGCGGGGCATCGCAAGACAACCTGCTCATGCAGATACAGGCCGATTTCGCGGGGATCCCGGTGCTCCGGCCGAAGAGCACGGAGACTACGGCTCTTGGCGCGGCCTACATCGCCGGGCTGGAAATCGGTGTCTGGTCGTCGCCGGAAGAGGTGGGCACGTTGTGGCAGGCGGAGCGGGTGTTCGAGCCGCGCATGGGTGCGGCCGAGCGGCACCGGCACCTCCGGCAGTGGCGGCGGGCGGTCGAACGGACGCTCGGTTGGGCGACGGAGTGAGCATCGAAGGGCTGGCTGCTGGCCCGCCGCTTGATGCCGCCATCATCGGAGGCGGGATCAACGGGTGCGCCATCGCCGAGGAAGCGGCGGCGCGAGGACTGCGGGTCGCGATCTTCGAGGCAACGGACTTCGGGTTCGGGACGACGTGGCGTTCGACCAAGCTCATCCATGGTGGCCTGCGCTATCTCGAGCACGGAGACGTGCGGCTCGTGTTCGAGTCGCTCAAGGAGCGTGCCTGGCTACTGAAGACGCGCCCCTACCTTGTGACACCGCAGCGCTTCCTGTTGCCGATGCTCCCATGGACGCGACGCCCGGCGTGGCAACTGCGGGTTGGGCTGGCGACGTACGATATGCTGGCGCTGTACCGCGGTGTGCCCTCGCATCGCCGCCTGGGGAGAGCACGGCTGCGCGAGGTGGCGCCCTACCTGCCCGACTCGGCGAACGGGGGGTTCAGCTTCTTCGACGCGCGCGTCCACTCGCCGGAGCGGCTGACGCTGGAACTGGCGCTCTCGGCCGAGCGGTTCGGCGCGCAGGTGTTCAACCACACACCCGTGACGCGGATCGTGACCTCAGGGGGCGCCATCTCGGCCATCGATGTGTCGGCCGGCGGGCGGACGCACCGCATCGCCACGCGCTTCGTGGTGAATGCGGCGGGTCCGTGGGTCGATGCGGTGAACCGGCTGGAGGACGTGGCGCCGCCGGAGCTCCTGGGCGTGACGCGAGGGACCCACATCGTGGTTGAGCTTGATGAACCGCCGGGACACAACGCGGTGTTCTCGACGGCGAAGAGCGACGGGCGCGTGTTCTTCGCGGTTCCACAGGGCGATTTGCTGCTCATCGGCACGACCGACGAGCGCTATGAGGGCGATCCATCGAACATCCGGCCCGTGAACGAGGACATCGAGTACCTGGTTTCGGAGGCGCGGGAGCTCCTGCCGGGGTACGACATCACGCGGTCTCGCATCCGGTACGCGTACGCGGGGCTCCGGCCGCTGCAGAACGTCAAAGGCGGACCCGAGGCCGCGATCAGCCGGCGGCACGGGGTGCTCGACCACGCGAAGCTCGGGGGCGCGCGTGGCATGTACAGCGTGGTGGGCGGGAAGCTGAGTACGTTTCGGCCGCTGGCGGAGGAGGTGGTGGCGCGGCTCGGTCCCCCACAGATGCGCACGGTCCACACGGACCAGCCGCCGGCTGGCTGGCGCGAGTCACTCCTCGAGAGCGGACTCGCGAAGCCGAGCCTGCGGCATTTGCGCGTGTATGGCGCAGCAATCCCGGAGGTGCTCGCGCTCGGACGAGAAGTGCTCTGCGAACATTCCGGGGCGGTTGCCGGCGAGGTTCGCCAGGCTGTGCGGAACGAGCACGTGGTGACACTTGGAGACCTCATGCTGAGGCGCACGGGCATTTCGTGGGCGAGTTGCCGCGGCCTGTGCTGCCATCACGAAGTGGCGCGGATTGCGGCGGAAGAGGCCGGTTGGTCCGTGGGACAAGTAGCCGAACAGGTCAAGGCATTCGAAGAGGAAGTGGCCTATCATCTTCCTACAGAGGAATCACTTGCCGCCGACCACTTCGCTGCTGGATAACGCCGAGATTGCCACCGCATTGCGCTCCGCCGCGTCGCTGATGCGACGTAGCCACCACGCGGTAGCGCTTGTGGGAGCGGGGCTTTCGGCAGAGAGTGGCATCCCCACCTACCGTGGCACGGGCGGCATCTGGACAAAGTTCGGCGAGCCGACGATCGACGGCTGGGAGTTCTTCCAGGAGGACCCGGCAGGCTGGTGGCGGTACGCGATCGAGCACAAGGTGGGCGGTTCGGAGTTCACGGACGCGATCGACCGGGCGGCGCCGAACCCCGGGCATTACGCCCTGGCGGACCTGGAGCACATGGGGCGGCTCGCGCACATCATCACGCAGAACATCGACAACCTGCACCAGGTAGCCGGTTCGCGGCTGGTGACGGAGATCCACGGGAACCGCTTCAAGGTGCGGTGCATGGAATGCGGTGCGCGCGACCGGCTGGAGACGATCGACCTGGATCGGCTGCCGCCGCTCTGCCCGGAGTGCGGCGGGGTCTACAAGAACGACACGGTGATGTTCGGCGAGCCGATTCCGAAGGACGCCCTGGATGAGTGCTACCGGCAGGCTCTGCAGGCCGACCTGTTCCTGACGATAGGGACGAGCGCGGTGGTGTACCCGGCGGCCGATTTCCCGGTGATGGCGAAACGGCGGGGGGCGCCACTCATCGAGGTGAACCCGGAGGAGACGGCGCTCACGGATATCGCGGACGTGGTGATTCGCGCGCCGGCGGGGGTTGCGCTACCAGCGCTGGTGGACCTGCTGCTGGTGCCTTAGGCGGCGCGGCGCTGCGCACGCTCAGGGGCTCTCGTTCCAAACTCCGGTGCGGATTCTCGCTCTCCGAACGTTCGCTGGTTGATGCCTGCGAGCCTACCGGCGGGATCGCCAGGGAGGCGACGCGTCAGGCTCCAGAACGCCGGGCTGTTGCAGAGCCATGCCACCACACCGGCAAACGCCCAGCCGGCTAACACATCCATGACCCAGTGCTCGCCGAGGTACACCACAGCGAAACCGACTCCCGCCGCATATCCGCCCGCGAACCACGCGAGCTTCCTCGAACGCCGGTCGTGCATCCAGAAGAAGAATGCGAAAAGCATCGGGAGCCCGGCGTGGAGACTCGGGAATGCAGCGAACTCGTTGTTATCAGCCGATGTGTAGCTCGCGAGCGGTCGCTCGAGCAGGATTCGGGTGTATCCATCGAGCTTCCAGGGTGGTGTTACCGGAAACAAGAGGAAGACGACGTCGGTGAGCAACGTGAGGAAGGCTATCCACACAAAGAAGGCCATGAGGTGCTGAGGAGCCTTGCGGGTTATCGCCACTGCCATGGTGAGGGGGAGGACGAACCAGAGCGTGTAGGCTACGAAGCACACCTGGTCCAGCCACGGGACGACAGGACGCAGGTCTGCTTGAAGCCAGGCAGCTGGTTGCATGCCGAACAGCGCGTCCAGCCCCGATATGTCGTTTGGGGCGAAGACCTCGTCGCCAGCACCGCGAGCGACCCCGTGCAGCATGAGGAAGATGGCAAAAGCCACCCAGAGCGAGCCCAAAAGCACCACCCGGCGAAGCAACACCGCACGACTCAGGCTGCCCAACGATCAGCCTCGTGAGGAATCAGGGGGGCTGGTTCATGAGCGGCAGACTCGCCCGGTCGCTGTGACCCGAGGTCCATGAGCCAGTCGTTGAATCGGCCGACGTGATGCAGGGGACGCCCAGGAACGGTCTCCACCAGGGACTTCACCGAGGCTGAGGTGAACAGCCAGGCGACGACCCCTGCGAGAAGCCATCCGCCGAAGACATCGATGGCCCAATGTTCGCCGAGATACACGATCGCAAGTGCAATGTAGAGCCCGTGGAAACCCAGTATCCATGCGTAGCCCTTCTTGGATTGCGAACGCAGCAGGAAGAAGAGGGCCATCACCATCGGCAAACCGGCGTGCATGCTCGGGAATGCCGCGAACGGATTGGTATCGAGCTGCGTGTACTGAACGAAACTGCGGTCGAGAAGCACGCGGCTCACGCCATCCTCCATCCAGGGGGGTCGAGTAGGAGCGACGAGGAAGATCGCGGTGCTTAGATAGCTCAGTGCCAGTACCCAGCCGTAGAACTCGAGAACCTTCTTCCTGTCGGTGACGGCGACGACCACTCCCCAGATGAACGGCAAGAAGAACCACGAGACATGTGCGATGAAGCCGGCATAATCGAGGGCCACGAGGTCCCGGTCATAGAGGTTTTCCTGCATCCACCGCGTGGGAGCAGTCCCACCAAACAGGGCCTGCTCGATGGCTTCCAGGCGGTGCGGGTGGAAGTATGCGTCGCCCAGAGCCCGCAACGAGCTGTAGGGGATGAGCATGAGCGAGAAGAATCCCCAAACGGCGACGGGGCCGAGGAGGCGGAGCGGGGTTCGCCTGCCAAGGGCGAGGGAACCCCGCCTTCGGGGAGCGAGAGCCCTGGCGGTCATCAATACAGCCCCGGAATGAGCCGCCAGCGAACGGTGCGGCGGTAAGCCTCGTAGGGCGATGTAGCCTCCAGGACTCGCTCTTCGGCATGAATCCGCAGCACTTGAAAGATGGTGACGGCCACGAGGAGCGCACCGTTGTACCACCAGAGGTTGGCGATGGTGAAGCCGATAAGGGTGATCGAGTGCGACATGTAGATGGGATGCCGGACGAACCTGTAGGGCCCACCAACCTTGAGGCCCCGGTTCGCGGCGACGATACCGAAGCTCTTACCGAGCGTCGCGAAGCTGACGATCACGCAGGTCAGACCAACGACCTGGAGACCGGTGCCAAAGACCTCGAGGCTCCCCCCGCTTTCGTGGGGACGCATCGCCAGTGGGAGCCATCCACCAATCGTAGCCACGAACCAGTCCCATGGACGGGTCGACGTGGTGTCGGTGCGCCGCCTGGTGAGGAACACGCCAACGAGAAGCCCTTGCTCGAGAGCGAAAAAGACATTGGCGATAGAGCGAGCTTCCAGAGCATGCGTGGCATGCACCCAGAAGAACAGTGCCGAAACACAAACCAGGGACGCATCCTGCAGGTGGGAACGGCGCCGGCGCCACGCCCCGCGGCGGCGTGGCTCGGCTCCCGCCAAGGCCATTACTTCTGACATTGCTCACCCCCAAAAAGCAGTCCGGCCAATACGCGATCAGCCACAACCGAAGAATCGGCACGGAACCTCCGATTCGGCAGGCGCGACGCGGCGGCCGAGCTTCCCGTGGGCCCAGGAGTCAAGGCGGTGAACAGGTGGTAACGCACCTTTTGTGCCCGGCAGGGCCGCCGAAACTGCTAGTAGCTTCACCGACGAAGCGCCCGGTCCCGGGCAGAGCGGAGGCGGAGGCCAACCCGGAAACGGGGTCCGCCAATGCGACATCCGGGGCAGCTGGCTGGAGCCAGCGGGAGGAACGGACGCGGATGCCGGGGGCATACCAGAACACGGGGCACGGCCCCGGCCAGGAAGAGGTAGGAGAACCAACATGTCGAAGATCAAGAACTGGGCCATGACGAAGATCGCCAAGCATCAGACTGAAGAGGGCCAGGGTCTCGCCGAGTACGGCCTGATCCTCGCGCTCATCGCCGTCGTCTGCATCGGCGCTCTGACGTTCCTCGGCAGCAACATCGGCGTCGCGCTGAGCTCGGTCGCCAATTCCATCTAACGCCAACCCGGCACACGCCGGACAACAGCCCGGAAGGGGTGGGCGACCACGGTCACCCACCCCTTTCTCGATCGGAGGCCGCTGATGCGGCCGGAAAGACGAGGCGAGCATGGACCTCACGGACCGGGGGGAACGACCACTTCGCAGGGGGCCCGTGCGCAGGCTCTTGCACCGCTTCCGGCAGACGGAAGCCGGGCAGAGCCTCGTGGAATTCACGATGATCCTGCCGATTTTCCTCGTCCTCATGTTTGGCCTGGTCGATTTCGGCCGGGCGTTCTACACGTGGCTGCTGGTCACGAACGCTGCCCGGGAGGGTGCGCGCGTAGCGGCTGTCCAGGCGGACAACTCGTCGATCGATGGGCGTATTTACGACAGCTTCTGCAGTAGCTACCCGAGCGAGTGCTCGCTGGAGCCGACGAAACTGACGATCTCCAAAACGAACGTCCAGGGTGTCCGGGGTTCGGCCGTGACCATCGACCTCGCCTACAACTTCGAGTTTGTGACACCGCTTGGGTCGATTCTCAAGCTCATGGGCGGCAGCGACCTCGCATCGCCAACCATCTCTGCCCATTCATCGATGCGGCTGGAATAACAGCCAGGAGGAGGAAGCGATGCTGCGGTCGCTGATCCACAGGGTGACCCGTCGGGAGGCCGGACAGGCGTTGCCGCTTTTCGGCCTGTTCCTGTTTGTGTTCATCGGCTTTGTTGCCATGAGCATCGACGTCGGGCGCTATGTCTGGGCGCGGACCCAGATGCAGGCGGCGGTCGACGCGTCGGCTCTTGCGGCGGCGCAGAGTCTGCCGGACCAGGCCGACGCCACGCAGAAGGCAACCGCTTACTGGATTGACAACAGCGGTTTCATTCAGAGCCAGGGCACCAACATCACATTCGATGTCAGCTATCCGCCGGGAAACAAGAAGATCACGGTGGCGGCATCGGCCGACATCCCGACCTGGTTCGCCCGGCTCTTCGGGGTGGACAAGTGGCACGTGGCGGCGGATGGCGACGCGGAATCGATCGTCATCGACGCCATGCTGGTGCTCGACCGGTCGGGATCGATGTGCTGGGATAGCCACGGCCCCGACGGCAACTACTACTCGCAGCTGCGGCTGGCGAGCTGGATCAACAGCACCACGACCACGCTCACGCTGACCAAGAACAACCCGACCCAGCCTGGCGGGCTGTCACCCCAGCCGCTGAGCTACTACGTCTATGTGGGCCAGGAGTTCCGCATCGATAGCGAGTGGATGCGGATCACCGCCATCACCGAGCCAAACACCATCACGGTGACACGGGGGATCCGGAGTTCGACACGAGCGAGCCACAACTCCGGGCGCCGATTGTACGGTCAGACGTGCCAGGAGGCCGGGAACGGACCATATTACCCGTGGGAATACGTGAAGACGGGCGCCCAGGTCTTCGTCGATACGTTCAACCCGGAGTACGACCGGATTGGATACGTGCAGTTCTCCACGCGCGGCGAGGAGGAGTCGGCGCTCACGAATAACTTCGCGTCGCTCTCCAACGGGATCGATAACTCGCCGGATCCGACGGCCGGGGGTTCCTCGGACCAGTACACGAACATCGCCCACGGCACGTACATGGGCATCAAGGAATTTTTGGACAACGGCCGTACGAACGCCAAGTGGGTACTCGTTCTCCTTTCGGACGGCGTTGCGAACAGGTACTGCAACCCCGACCAGACGACGAGCTGCTCGTCACTGGGGACAAGCACGTCAACAGCGGCGCAACGCGCCCGGGATATGGCGCAGCTTGCCCAGGACCATGGGATCACGATCTACACCATCGGATACGGCAACGCCTCGGACGACGCGCTGATGCAGTACATGGCCGACGAGACCGGTGGGAAGTTCTTCAAGGCGCCGAACGAAGCCGAACTGAACGCGGCTTTCCTGGCGATCAGCAAACTGACGCACATCCGCCTGGCCCGCTAAGCGGCATGCGCCAGCCGACAACTCATCCTCTCCCCGCTTCGGAGGCTTCCGGGCGGGGAGACGCTTTCCAGCAACCCCGGGTTAACCCGGCCTGTAGCCGGGGGGTACACCCGCCGATATTGCTAGGGGAGGAGTGAAACGTGAACCGAACCATAGCGGCAGCATCGAGTAGTTCCAGTCGAAGTCGCGGCGTGCTCTTGCTCGCCGCCGCGTTCGGCGTGCTCAGCGCACTCTTGATGTTCGCATTCTTGAGTAGCAGAGGTGGCGACGACGGCGTCGAAGAGGTGCTCAACTCGGGCGCCGGCGCAGAGACCGTCGTGGTCCTGACAAAGAATGTGAACGTGGGAGACAAGATCACGAGCGACATGCTCGGGACAAAGACGGTCCCGGCAGCGGGCCTCGTCGATGGGTACTTCGGGGATAAGGACCTGGAGAACCTGGTGGGCAAGGTCGCTACGGCCCCCATGTACCAGGGCGAACAGGTGCTTGCGGCGAAGGTCACTACCTACGAGGGGCAGGACACGGTGACGTGGAAGGTGCCCGAGGGGATGCGCGGCCTTTCTCTCCAGGTGCCGCACGAGGCCTGGATCGCGGCCGGACTCCCCCAGCCTGGCGACCGCATCGACGTGCTGGGCATCACGACGCTCATGAAGGTTGATCCGCTGACTGGCGAAGAGAAGCCGGACGTGATCGCGGGATATATCGCCCAGGACGTGCTCGTCCTCGCTGTCGCCCAGAGTGTGGTACGGACGGTGCCGAATATCGACGCGAACGCAACAACGAGTGACAGTCCCGACGGAGCGGCAGAGGGCGGCGGGATTCAACAGTCGCAGGCCGTGAGCCCCGATGCGGAGGCGACATACGAGAAGTCGGTCTCGGTAACGCTGGCGCTACCGCCGGACCTTGCGGCGAAGGTCGCGCTCATCGATGCGATGAAGGACGACGTGGGCCAGTACCGCCTGTTGGTCCGCCAGAAGGGCGATTCCGCACCGGTGGAAGGCAAGCAGGTGTTCTCCTACGAGGACCTCTTCCCGGTCCAGTAGGCAGCCGAAGCATTGAAAACACACGTGGGGGCAGCCGGCGCTGGCAGTCCCCACACCAGAACGACGCAGGCCCCTGGTGGTCCCCGGGGTGCGAGACGGTGGAGGAACAGACGATGGCACGGGTACCGCAACTGCTTGTGGTGGATCCGGACCGGGAGAGCTCGGCGGAGCTGTCGAAGACGCTCCAGATGCTGGGCTTTCAGGTCCTGGCGACGGCGGGGTATGGCGTGGAGGCCTTCACGCTGTGCTTCCAGATGCGGCCGGATCTGGTCCTGATGCGGATCGAGGAGCCGCTTGTGCGGCCCGTGCAGACGCTGTCTCGCATCAACGACGGGTTGCCGGACCTGCCGATCGTGGTGTTTTCGACGGAAGCGAATATCCGGTTGATGCGACAGTCCATGGTTGGCGGGGCTTCGGACTACCTGGTGGAACCGCTGAACCCGGAGGAGCTCGAGTCCTCGATTATGAAGGTGCTCGAGAAGAAGGAGCGCGAGGCGATGCGCCGCCGGGGCGAGCTCGCCGACCCGGTAGCACAGGGGACCATCATCACCGTGTTCGGGGCAAAGGGGGGCATCGGGAAGACGACCATCGCCTCGAACCTGGCGGTCGCGCTGGCCACCGAGGCGCACCAGACGGTGGCCCTGGTAGACATGGACACGCGTTTCGGCGATGTGGCCATCACGATGGACATTCCGGTCGAGCGTTCGATCGCCGACCTGGCACGGAACCTGGACAACGTGGACCGGAATTCGCTCCGCGAATACCTGGTCCAGCACGAATCGGGTGTGCGGATCCTCCCGGCGCCGACCCGGCCGAGCGACTGGCGCAACCTGAGCTCAGCGCACGTTCGGGACGTGGTCGATGTGCTGTCGCAGACTCACGACTTCGTGATCCTGGACACGCCGGGCACGTTTAACGAGATCGTTGCGGCGGCCATCGAAGTCGGCACGATGATCCTGCTGATTACGACGCTCGACATGGCGAGCATCAAGGACACGGTGCTCGCCCTGGAGATGCTGCACGAGCGCTTTGGAAATGACGAGGAGCGCATCAAGGTCGTACTCAACCGCGCGGGGATGGATACCGGCGTCCGCGAGAAGGACGTTGAGCGCACGCTGGACACCGACCTGTGGTGGAAGATCCCGCAGGACAACGAGGTGGTGAAGGCTGCCCAGCTCGGCCGTCCGATCGTTCTCAGCCGGCCGAACAGCCGCGTCGCGGTGGAAATCAAGGACATCGCGCGAGCTCTGGCCGGCATCCGGCAGCGGTCGAAGACGGGCAAACGAAGTGGCGGCGGCCTTGGGGGCATCTTCCGGGTGCCGTTCAAGAAGAGCGCCTAAACGCACGAGGACGGAGTGACCAAACATGTCTGACGACCTTCGCGATCGACGAGCCGCGGGCGGCGACGAACGGCAACCGTTTGGCTGGGCTGGGGCACGACGGCGGCTCGGCGACCAGCCGGGCGCGAGCCAGGCAGAGAACCCGGCACCGGCTGGAGGTGGAGCGGAAGATCCGGCCGAACCGCCCAAGCTCCGTCCATCGGGGCAGCTGGGCCGTCCACTCCCGCAGGGTCGGCGCTGGGGCGACGTGGAACAGGTGCCACCGCCGCCACCCGGGATCCCGGGTCAATCACGGCTCAGCGGTCTTCGGCCGGGCGCCCCGCCGGCTTCAGCGCCGCCTCCGGAACCCGCGCGCATGGAGCCGCCACAGCGGCCGACACGTGTGGCCGCGAACCCGGGCGCCGCAGCGACGCCGGTAAGCCTTCGCGGTACGCCGAACCCGCAGGCTGAAGCAGCGAAGATCCGGCTGCACGAGCTGCTCATCGAGGAACTGGAGCACGGTGCGCTGGAGGGACTTGCCCCCGAACAGCAGCGCGATGCCGTCATGAAGGCGGCGCGCGAGCTCATTGCCCAGGAGGGGATCCAGCTGGGCGGAGCGAGCAGGGAGGAGCTGCTGGAGGCGGTGGCCGACGAGGCCCTCGGGCTTGGACCGCTCGAACCGCTGCTGCGCGACCCATCCATTAGCGAAGTGATGGTCAACGACATCGACAAGGTGTACTTCGAACGAGAGGGCCGGATTTTCCGGGCCCCGACGAAGTTCCGCGATAAGCAACACGTGATGCGGATTATCGAGCGCATCGTGGCGCCGCTGGGGCGGCGCATCGATGAATCGAGCCCGATGGTCGATGCGCGGCTTCCGGACGGCTCCCGCGTGAACATCACCATCCCGCCAGCCTCACCGAAGGCGCCGAGCATTACGATCCGGAAGTTCCGGGCAGATAAGATGCGGATGGCCGACCTGGTGGCAGTGGGCGCCTTGAGCGACGCAACCGCAGAGTTCCTGGCGATGTGCGTCCGGGCCCACCTGAACATCATCATCAGCGGTGGTACCGGTACCGGTAAGACGACGATGTTGAACGCTCTATCGGCATTCATCCCGAACACCGAGCGCATCGTGACGATCGAGGACCCGTCGGAGCTCCGCCTCCAGCAGGACCATGTGATCACGCTCGAGGCGCGTCCGGCAAGCATCGAGGGCAAGAACCAGATCAAGCAGCGCGACCTGGTGCGCAACTGCCTGCGCATGCGCCCCGACCGAATCATCGTGGGTGAGGTCCGGGGTGAGGAAGCCTTCGACATGTTGCAGGCGATGAACACCGGTCACGACGGCTCGATCTCGACGATTCACGCGAACAACCCTCGCGAGGCGCTCTCGCGCATGGAGAACATGGTGTTGATGGCGGGCATGGACTTGCCCTCGCGAGCAATCCGCGAGCAGGTGGCCTCGGCGATCCACATCTTCATCCAGATCAGCCGCCTCCAGGACGGGTCGCGCAAGGTGACCCATGTCACCGAGGTGAGTGGCATGGAAGGCGACACGATTACGCTCCAGGACATTTTCCTGTTCAAGCTCGACCGGGTGGATGAAGACGGGAAGGTCCACGGCGCCATGCGGCCGACGGGGATTCGCCCGGGATTCGTGCACAAGTTCGCGATGTCCGGTATCGAGCTGCCGAACAACCTGTTCGGCACGGCGGAAGGGTGGTAGTCACATGGTGCTGATCCTTGCGGCCCTCTGCGCGGGTGCGTTCGCAACCACGTTCACGCTGTGGGTGACGGCCTATGGCGGGGGTTCGGGAACCGCCGCCGCGCGACTTTCGAAGCTACGCGACGCCGAACAGTCTCTGCCGCAGGAGGCGCGAGTGAGCCTGCGGCGGCGGGGAGCGGTGAACTTCGCCGGTATCACGGTCATTTCCGGGAACCTGGCGGCGAACTGGACGCGCGACCTCGAGCGGGCCGGACTGACGCTCAACGCGAAGGAGTACTTTGTGCTCCGCGTGCTGGTTTCGGTGGGCCTCATGGCGATGGTCGTGCTGTTTGCGCCGATCCCGGCGATTGGCCTTGTCGGCATCCCGGCCGGGTTCTTTCTCACCGGATTCTGGCTGAAGCGCCGCATTGCCTCGCGCCTCCACAAGATGGAGGCGCAGCTGGTGGAGTTCATCCAGATGCTGTCGAGCGGACTTCGAGCCGGGTTCGGGTTGCTCCAGGCGATGGAGGCTTCCGCGGAACAGATCCCGGCACCCCTCTCGGTCGAGATCCGGCGGACGCTCCGCGACACAGCGATGGGAGCGAGCGTGGAGCAGGCGCTGACAGCACTCAACGAGCGCGTGGGCAGCTCGGACTTCGACATTGTCATTACCGCGGTGCTCATCCAGCGGTCGGTGGGTGGCAACCTTGCCGAGATTCTCGACAACGTTGCTCACACCATGCGGGAACGCGAGCGGATACGCGGTGAGATCCGGACGCTCACGTCGCAGCAGCGGATGACCGGGTTCGTGATCGGCGGAATCCCGATCGGCCTGCTCCTCATCTTCAGCGTCATCAGTCCGGAGTTCACCGGTACGCTGTTCACCGACCCACTCGGTCGGATGATGCTCGGGGGCGCGGCGGTCTCGGAGGTCATCGGCTTCATGGTGATCCAGAAGATTGTGAACATCGAGGTCTAGCGCCATGGAAATCCTTGTTGCGTTCAGCACGTTCGTCACGGTTACGCTCATGGCCTACGGCCTGATGCACAAGACAACCGGTGACGGAGCGATGGACATGCGCCTGGGTGGGCTGCGTTACACGCGTCCAAACCGGGAAGCGCTTCCCGACCCGGAAGCCGCATTCAGCCAGCGCGTCATCCGCCCGCTCATCCAGGGGATCTCGCGGCGGGCGAATGGGATTCTGCCGTCGACCATGGAAGAACGCCTTGAGAAGGGTCTGACACAGGCGGGGATGAAGATTAAGCCAGGGCAATTCCTGGTGCTGGTTGGAATTGCCGCTGGTGTGCTGCCGACGCTCGCAACGCTGTATGTGGCCGCTGTTGGTGGCGACATCAAGATGATGATCGGCGCATTCGGCGTCATGACGGCGCTGGGCGTCTATGGGCCCAGGATCGTCGTTCTCGGGCGGATCAAGCGGCGGCAGAAAGAGATCTGGCGGTCGCTGCCGGACGCATTCGACCTGATCACCGCCTCGGTGGAGGCCGGCCTGGGCATCGATGCGGCGTTCACCCGCGTCATCGAGAAGGTCCATGGGCCGTTCGCAGAGGAACTCACCCGGACCATGCGTGAGATCCAGATGGGCCGTGCGCGCCGAGACGCATTCGTGGACATGGCGGACCGGACGGGTGTCGACGAGCTGCGCCAACTCGTCAACGCCATCGTGCAAGCGGAAGCGATGGGGATCTCCATCGGCGGCGTGATTCGCGTGCAGACCGGGGTGATTCGCACGAAGCGGCGGCAGAAGGCCGAAGAACAGGCTTTCAAGGCGCCCATCAAGATGGTGTTCCCACTGGTGTTCTTCATCTTCCCGGCGATCATGATTGTGATCGGCGGGCCGGCGATTATCCAGCTGAAGGACAACCTCTAGGGGCGACAGCGGGCCGTGGTCCAGGAACAATCCGGGCTCCAACTGGGAGCCCCGATTGGCGTCAGTCGAAGTTCTCGATCCAGAGCATGACGATGATGCCGCCGGCCGCGAGATAGGGGCCGTAGCTGAAAACCGTGCGCCAGCCGCGGCGGAGCAAAAAGACGAAGGCGGCTCCGCCGGCGAGCAGCACGCCGCAAAAGAGTGCCGTCAGCACCCCTGGCCAACCCGTGAGGAGTCCGATGAGTACGATGAGCTTGGCATCGCCCATGCCGAAGGCGATGTCCTTCACACCAAGCAAAGCGGCGACAACTGTCCCGAGTGCCACCATGGACGCGGCGATACCGAGGGCCACGGCCGCGCCAAGGGCGATATCGCTGACGTCGCGGTCGGGCCAGGCCCAACAGAGGGCGGCGGCGGCGGCGATCGCGGGATAGCTGAGACGGTTGGGGATGATTCGGCGGTCGAAGTCGGTGCTGCTCAAGACGACCAGGACGAGCGAGAACGCGGCCGTTAGCGCGGCCGGGAGCGCATCGTAGTGGCCGGGGCGAAATGCGAGGCCCCATGCGGCACCCGTGGCCAGCAGACAGAACGCCTGGAGCACTCGCAGCTTGAGGCCGGATGCGGGGTTGGACCGGTGCTCCGGCGCGCGGTACAGCCGGTGCTGGTGGAGGGGGACAACGGCCCCGGCGGCGGCACCAGCAGCAGCGGCGGCCAATGAGAGTACGGCATCCACGCAGGCGACTATCGATGGAGGTGGTCGTACCGGCAATCCGGCAGGCTGCGTTGCCGTGGACGCACCGGTAGACTCCCGGTACATCGCCGCGGAGGGAAATGTGAGCCAGATCGATTGGGATGCTGTGACCACCGAGGCGGTGGGGTTGCTGCGTGAGTATCTCCGCATCGATACATCCAATCCCCCGGGGAACGAAGCTCGAGCGGTGGAGTTCCTCGCGGGCGTGCTCTCTGACGAGAGCATCCCTTTCGAGGTGGCGGAATCGGCCCCGGAACGTTCGAACCTGTTCGCGCGGCTTGGTCCGCCTAACGGCGGCGTGTGTCTGCTCAACCACACCGACGTAGTGCCCGTTGAGCGCGAGTTCTGGAGCGTGGACCCGTTCGGGGGTGAACTGCGTGATGGGGTGGTCTGGGGGCGTGGCGCGCTCGACATGAAAGGGATGGGGATCATGGAACTCATGACGTTCATCCTGCTGAAGCGCCAGGGAGTCACGCTGCGGGAATCGGTCACTTTGCTGGCGGCTGCCGACGAGGAGGCCGGGAGCACCTATGGCGTGAGCTGGATCGAGGCGAACCGGCCCGCGTGGATGGATACCGACCTCGTCATCAACGAAGGAGCCTACGGGCTGACGTCTTCGCGTGGTGCGCAGGTGTTCCAGGTGGCTCCGACCGAGAAGGTTCCGCTCTGGGTGAAGCTGAGCGTTCGGGGACGGCCGGGGCATGGGTCCGTCCCTCACGGAGACAACTGCGCCGAACACCTGGTCCAGGCTCTGGAGCGGGTGACCCGGTGGCAGCGTGGGCCGCGGATCGTACCGGTGATGCGCGACCACGCCAGGGCGATGACGGTGGCCGGCGTGCTCTCCGCCACGGACGACGCAGCGACCCTGGCGGAGGCGGAGCGGAGCCCATCATTGCGCGCGAGGCTGAGCAACACCGTCACGGTGACCACCATCGCCACGGGCATCAAGGTGAACGTGATTCCCGCGGAGGCCACCGCGACGCTCGACTGCCGCTTGCTGCCGGACGTCGACCCGGACCAGTTCCTTGGTGAGCTGCGTTCGGTGCTTGCCGACGACCGGGTGCAGGTAGAGGTATTGAACCGGTTCAGCGGGGCGGAAAGCTCGATGGACACGCGGTTTGTGGCGGTGGTGCGGGAGGTGGTTTCGGAGCTGGTCGAAGGGGCGTACATCGTGCCCGAGATGACCAGCGGATTCACTGATTCGCGCATCTACCGGCTGCGGGGTGTGCCAGCGTATGGCTTTGTGCCGTGCCTGCTCGCGCCGGAGGAGCTTGCGGGCATCCACGGGCACAACGAGCGCATCAGCGTGGAGAACCTCCGGCTGGGAATGCAGGTGCTGTACGAGGTGGTACGGCGGCTCGTGACGTGACGCTCAGGACGCGTCCGGGGGCAGGAGCGCGCGCAATTCGGCGACGAACGCTTCGAGCTGCTCGGGGGTCATCACGGCGTTGACATCGCTTCCGAGGAGGGCGAACCAGCGCGTGGCGAGATCACGCACGGCAGGCGCAGCGCCTCCTGATCCCGGGCCGCGCGGAACGAGCGGCGAGACCGGCCGGCCGAGGTCCTCAATCGACTCGGCACCCTGCAGGATGGCGACGGCGTGAAGGACCTGTTCCGGCCCCACGTCCGCGCATCCCTGGTAGTTGGCGACAGCGGCCGACGTGGTCAGGATTTCCGTGAGCCGCAGGCATTCCTCGTCCACAGGTCAGTCGGACTGCTGAGCCTCGGCGGCGAGGTCACGTGCGCGACGGGCGCGGCCCGCTTCCACAAATCGCCCAACAACGCTGATGAACGCCTCGACTTCAGCATCGAGCATGTCGTCCATGAGTCCGGCGGTGTAATCGCGCAGCTCCTGGCGGAGGCTTTCGATGGCGGCGCGGCCGCGGGGTTCGAGCCAGATGTTGATACCACGGCGGTCGTTGGGCGAGACCTCGCGGCGAATGAATCCCCCCCGTTCGAGCCGTTCGAGAAGGGCGGAAACCGAGGGGCGGGTGACGTAGAGGCGTTCGGCGAGCTCGGCGTTGCTGAGGCCTTCCTGCAGAAGCAGGTGGCCGAGCAGGCGAAGCTGAGTCACGGTGAGGTTCTCCCGATCCCAAATCATGAGGCGAACCTGGTCCAGGAGCGCGCTGGCCGCGAAAAGCGCGGTTGCGGCATCATCGAGCCGCTGCGCGCGGGTAGGCTTGGTCATCGGCTGGCTCCGGGCGGGTGCAGGTGGGGCGATTCTGTCGGCTCGGTGGCCCTAGCGCAAACGTTTGGCCAGCGGTGGACAATACGTCGCACGAAAATGCTTCGCGAGACGCTAAGTGTTCTGGTAGACTCCGCGGCCAACGGCAGGAGGGAAATGAATGAAGTTCGGAATTTTCTATGAGCACCAGTTGCCGCGCCCGTGGAACGATGGCATCGAACTCAAGCTCTTCCAGGACGCGCTGGAGCAGGTCGAACTCGCGGACAGGCTTGGTATCGACTTCGCATGGGAGGTGGAACACCACTTCCTGGAGGAGTACTCGCACTCCTCGTGCCCGGAGGTGTTCCTCGCCGCGGCGAGCCAACGGACGAAGAACATCCGGCTGGGCCACGGCATCAAGCTGATGCCGCCCGGATACAACTCGCCGGCGCGTATCGCGGAGGAGATCGCCACGCTCGACCTGGTTTCGAACGGGCGGGTGGAGTTCGGGACCGGCGAGTCCGCATCGCGAGCGGAGCTGGAAGGGTTCAACATCAACCCGGCCGAGCGGCGAGCGATGTGGCGCGAGACCACGGAGCAGGTGTGCAACATGCTCGCCATGGACCCGTACCCGGGCTACCAGGGCAAGTACTTCTCGATGCCGGTGCGGAACGTGGTGCCCAAGCCGGTCCAGAAGCCGCATCCCCCGCTGTGGGTGGCGTGTTCGAACCGGGACACCATCCACCTGGCCGCCCAGCTCGGCATCGGTGCGCTCACGTTCGCCTTCGTCGACCCGGCGGAGGCGAAGAAGTGGGTGGACGACTACTACGAGACGTTCAAGAACGAGTGCGTGCCGATCGGCCATGCGGTGAACCCGAACATCGCGATGGTGACCAGCTTTTCGTGTCACCCGGATGCCGAAGAGGCGTTCCGGCGAGGGTTCGACGGGTTCAAGTTCTTCCAGTTCGGGCTGGGCCATCACTACGTCTTCGGCACGCACAAACCGGGCCGAACGAACATCTGGGCACAGTATGAGGCCGTCAAGGAAGCGATGGGCGCGGAACAGCTCGATTTCCTCGGCGGCGGCGGCGACGGCATCGGGACGCCTGCGCAGCTTCGCGCGCACCTTCGGAAGTTCGCCGATGCGGGCGTCGACCAGACGGTATTCATCCAGCAGGGGGGCAACAACAAGCACGAGCACATCTGCGAATCGCTCGAATTGTTCGCCTCTGACGTCATGCCCGAGTTCAAGGAAAGCGAACAGGAACGCATGCGGCAAAAGGCCGACGAGCTCGCCCCGTACGTCGAGAAGGCGTTCCAGCGCAAGCAGTGGATGAAGGAGCTCACCGACGACGAGATCCCGTCGTTCCCCGCCTACGGCGCGATGATTGCGGAGGTCGACCCGGCAACACTGGACGAGACGGCCCGCCTGCGCGCGCAGCGTTGGGCGAAGATGCGGCAGGTGCTCCGGGAGATGGAAAGCAAGCAGCAGTCGGCGGCGCGGTAGGCGCTCCGGGCGTACCGCGCGATCACGAAACGAACAGCCCGGGATTGTCCCGGGCTGTTCCGCTTGCTCCTGGCGGACGTCACGCGCGCCTGGGCGGGGGCGTGCCGAGTCCGGCCATCGGCGTGAGTTTCGTGACATCGATATCGATGAGGTAAGGGCCTTCGTGGGCGATGCCGCGGGCGAAGGCCTCGCGGAAGGCAGCGGCACTTTCCACGCGCTCGGCTTCGACGCCCATGCCGTTTGCGACAGTGACGAAGTCCGGGGTGTGCAGGTCGACACCGAACTGGCGGCCCTCGAAGGTACGGCCCTCGATGGAGCGGAGGACGCCGTAGCCGCCATCGTTGAACACGCAGACGACCACCGGGGCGCGGTATTGCGCGGCGGTCGAGAGCTCGGCGATGTTGAGCATGAAGCCGCCATCGCCCTGGATAACCGCGGCCTTCCGGTCCGTGCCGATAGCTGCGCCGATGGCGAGCGGCAAGGCGGGCCCAATGGCAGCAGACGTCGGATTGAGCGAGGTCCGCGGCGCCAGGATGGGCATCAGGCGGTTGCCCCAGAGGTAGGCCGGGACGGTGGCGTCGCGGACGACGAAGCCATCGCGCGGGAGGTGGTCGCGCATGGCGTCCATGATGGCTTCGTAGTCGGGCCCGATTTCCCTGCGGATCTGCGCGCGGGCGGCGTCGCGTAGCTCCTGGGCGCGAGCCAGGAAGACCGAGTTCTCGACCTGGCGGCGGGCGGCGTCCTCGGGCTTCACCACGTGCGTGCCGTCCATGTCGCGGAGGATGGCGGCGAGCGCAAGGCGCGCATCGGCAACGATCGGCAGGTCCGCGTGGTAGTTGCGATTGATGACACCGGGATCGACGTCGATGTGGATCAGCTTCGCCGGGATGGACATGGTCCAATTGCGGGTGGCCCCGCCCTGGAAGCGGGTGCCGACCGCAAGGACCACGTCGGCGCCACCGAACACCTCGCCGAACGCGGGCATGTTGGTGAGCGGGCCCATGCAGAGGGGGTGGTCTTCGGGGACTGCGCCGCGACCGTTTGTCGAGGTGAACACCGGGGCGTTCAGCCGCTCAGCGAGCTGTTGCACCTCGCGCTCGGCCTCCCCGGTGAGGACGCCGCCGCCGGCCCAGATGACGACCTTCGAGGCGCCCCGGATGAGTTCGGCGGCGCGGCTGATGGCATCGCGCGCTGGTTGCAGGCGGGGCCAGCTCTCGACGTGGGGAATGTCGATTGCCGCCTTCGCGTACTGGAAATCGACCGGGATTTCGATGGCACCGGGACGCGGCCTGCCGGTGCAGATATCGGAAGCGACGCGGAACATCGCCTCGCCGATCTCCTCGGGACGTTGGACGGACTCGGTGCGGCCGGTGACGGTGCGCAGCATGGGTAGCTGGTTCTCGGCTTCGTGGAGGAAGCCCTTGCCCTTGCCGTAGTACACGGAGTCGACCTGGCCAGTGACCATCATCACGCGGCTGGAGGCGAAGCCAGCCTCGAAGAGCCCGGTCATGGCGTTGGTGACGCCGGGACCGGTGCTTGTTATGGCAACTCCCAGCTTCCCGGTAGCACGCGCGTAGCCATCCGCCGCATGCAGGGCACCCTGTTCGTGCCGCACAGCGATGGGCGTGATGCCGCCGCCTCGATGGATGGCGTCGTAGATGGGGATGTTGTGGACGGAGACGATGCCAAAGACGTACTCAACGCCGAGAGCGCGCAGGGATTCATAGACGGCCTCGCCGCCGGTCATTTCTCGCATGGGGGCCAACTCCAGATCCTTAGCCGAAGGTGCCGGGGACGCTATCGCGGGGGCGTCGGGGGTGTCAAACGCGGAGGGGCGGGGTCGAATGGTCCCGGAAAGCCGCCCGAACGGCGGCGCGTGGCGCGGAGGCGCGGCCTACGCTTTCGGTTAGGAGGCTGGTCACGACTGACGCCAGGTCGCGTTCGCCATTCCTCAGCCTGCCTTCGACCGCCCAGGGCCGGAAGGCCGGGCTGCTGTTCGCCGTCGCGGCCGCGCTGGTGGCGTGCGGCATCGGGTTGGCGGGACTCTGGTTCGGACTCCTCGAGGAGCCTGGCGGAGACCAGGAGTCGCCGCCGCTGCCCATGGTGATCCCGATGTTCTTGGCAGCGCTGGGGGGCTTCGTGGCCGCCATCAGCGGGGGCGTGTTCGCCTTCCTGGCCATCCGGCGCGGCGACCGGTCGGCGATCCTGGCGCTGCCGGTGATGGCGTTCCTGTTCGCGCTGACCTTCATCGTCGGGGAGTTCGCCGTGCCGCACTGACGGCGAGCCCCGAGAGCTACCAGCGGTGCTGGCTCACGCCCCAGTCGGCCTCGTAGTAGGGCGAGACGTGAGTGCCTGGGCGGATGATCCGGTCGATCGCCTTACGATCCTCGTCCGTGATGGTCACATCCACCGCCTTCAGGTTGTCTTCGAGCTGCTCCATCGTGCGCGGGCCGATGATCGGGCTGGTGACTCCCGGCTGGTGCATTACCCAGGCGAGCGAAAGCTGGGAGAGGCTAGTCCCCTTCTCCTTCGCGATGACATCGAGCCCTTCGATGACGTCCCAGATGGCGTCGTTCATGCGGCGGCGGTACATCGGGTTGGCATCGATGTTGGCGTAGCGGCTGTCCTCGGGCGGCTGCGAGTTGCGGCTGTACTTGCCGGTCAGCAGGCCGCCCGCGAGGGGGCTCCAGGGGATCGTCGCGATGCCGTAGCTCTGTGCCATCGGTAGCAGTTCGCGTTCGATCCGGCGGTCGAGGAGGTTGTAGGGCGGCTGCTCGCAAACGAAACGGTTCAGGCCATACTCCTTGGAGACCCAGAGGCTTTCGAGGAGCTGCCACGCGGCGAAGGTGCTTGTCCCGATGTAGCGGACTTTGCCCGAGCGGACCAGGTCATCCATGGCGCGCAGGGTCTCGTCGATGGGCATGTCGGATTGCGGACGGTGGAGCTGGTAGAGGTCGATCCAGTCGGTCTGGAGCCGACGGAGGCTGGCCTCGCACTGCTCGATGATGTGGCGGCGGGTGTTGTTCATGTCGTTCGGGCCGGGGCCCATCTTGCCGTGCACCTTGGTGGCGAGGACAACCTCGTTGCGCTTGCCGTTGCGCTTGAGCGCTTCGCCGGTCGCCTCCTCGCTGCGGCCGATGCTGTAGACGTTGGCGGTATCAAGGAAGTTGATGCCGGCGTCGATGGCGCGGTCGATGATGGCGGCGGAGTCAGCGGGGGTGGTCTTGCCGCCGAACATCATGCAGCCGAGGCAGAGGCTGCTGACCTTGACGCCGGTGCGGCCGAGGGAGCGGTATTCCATGAGAGCCTCCAGAGGTTTGTGGAGGCACGATAGCAGAGGAGCTCTACGCCTGAGGGGCCAGCCCGAACTCGTGTGCCAGGAGCTCGTAGGAACGCTTCCGCGCGGCGAAGTCGTACGTGATCGTCACGACCACAAGCTCGTTCGTGCCGTAAGTCTGCGCGAGCGCTTCGAGGCGTCCGCGCACGGTGCCGGGGCTGCCATGGATCCAGGCCTGGCGCAGGTAGGCGATGTAGTCGAGCTCGGGTTCGCTGTAGTCGTAGGCCATGGCCTCTTCGGGCGACGGGATTCCGACACCCCTGCCGTCGCGGGCGCGGGCGATCACGCGGGCTCCCCAGCGGCTCCAGGAGAGGTATTCGGCTTCCTCGTCGGTCTCGGCGCAGGTGACCGCGACGCCGAGCGCGCTCCGGGGGGAGGCCAGGAACGGAGACGGCTGGAAGGCGGCCTCGTACTCGCGGATGACGCTCTCGGGGCCCTCGGTCGAGATGAAGTGGGCGAAGCAGAATGCCCAGCCGAGCTCGGCAGCGTACTGCGCACTCGCGCGGGTGGAGCCGAGCAGCCAGAGCTCCGGCAGGGTATCGCCGGCCGGGTGGGCGGCGATGCCGTGATACGGATGTCCCTCGGGAAGGGTGCCCGAAAGGAACCCATAGAGGTCCATCAGCTGAGCCGGGTAGTGCTCGATATCGATGAGTGCTCGGCCATCGGCAAGAGCCTGCGCGGTGCGCGTGTCGCTGCCTGGGGCGCGGCCCACGCCGAGGTCGATCCGGCCGGGATGGAGCGTCTCGAGCATGCGGAACTGCTCGGCGATCTTGAGCGGGGCGTAGTGCGTGAGCATGACCCCACCGGAGCCGACGCGGATGTGTTTGGTACGGGAGGCTACGTGCCCGATGAGGATCTCCGGGCTGGCCGACGCGAGGCTGCCGGTCGAGTGGTGTTCGGCGAGCCAGTAGCGGTGGTAGCCAAGGCGGTCGCAGAGTTCGGCCAGCTCAAGCGTCTCGGCTATGGCTTCCGCGGGCGTGCCGCCCTTGCGAACTGGCGACTGGTCGAGCACAGAGAGCACGATCTCAGCCACGGTCGGTACCTGGGGCGGGAGGCATGCGCCCGGTGGCGGCTGCGAGGTCCCGGAGCCATGCCGCGCGGCCGGGCGGGATCTGATCCCACTCGAAACGCCAGCCCCAGTTGCCATCGAGCACGGCGGGCCGGTTCATTCGCGCCTCACTGCCGAGCTTCAGGACATCCTGCATCGGGATGATGGCGGTGCGTGCGGGGCCCCGGTAGGCGGTCCGGATGAGGTCATCGACGATGTCGGAGCCACCGATCCCCAGTTCGACGCGCACGTTGTGCCGGTGCCACTCGGGGAGCGACTCCCACCAGCCAAGGGTGGTGTCGTTGTCGTGGGTGCCCGTGAAGACAACGGCGTTCTCGACCTGGTTGCGGGGCAGGTAGGGATTGTCGTCGCCACCTTCGAAGGCGAACTGGAGGACCGCCATG
Source organism: uncultured Anaerolineaceae bacterium (assembly GCA_964507025.1). GTDB lineage: Bacteria > Chloroflexota > Dehalococcoidia > Tepidiformales > Tepidiformaceae > Amarobacter. The sequence continues at coordinate 9,097 of CAZDOK010000022.1, read as the reverse complement.
CCCGGGTATCCGAGGCGGTCGCGCAGGGCACGAACTTCGTCGGTGATGATGCCAAGGTCTTCCACGACGATCGGAAGCTCGCCGAGTTCGGCCTCCATCGCTGCGAACAGCCGGTCGCCCGGACCGTGGACCCAGCGACCGTGGATGGCCGTTTCCTCGCGCGCGGGGATCTCCCAGGCGGACTCGAAGCCACGGAAGTGGTCGATTCGGACAGCATCGAAGCGCTCGAAGGTGGTACGCAGGCGCTCGATCCACCAGCGGAACCCATCCCGTTCGAGGACGTCCCAGTCGTACACGGGGTTGCCCCAGCGCTGGCCCGTTTCGGAGAAGGCATCGGGTGGGACACCCGAAACCACGACCGGGTCGCCGTGCTCGTTCAGTTTGTACATGTCCTGGTTGGCCCAGGCATCGGCGCTGTCGCGGTCAACGAAGATCGGGAGGTCGCCCCACAGCGCGATTCCGTGGTCGCGGGCGTAGGAGCGCAGGTGCTCCCACTGGCGCGTGAAGAGCACCTGCAGGGCCTTGTGATAGACCACTTCGCTGGCGAGCGTGGTGCCGGGCTCGATGCGGACACCTGCCGGGGTCCTGAGCGGCTCATCCCAGCGCCACCAGGGTTCGTTCGTGGCGTCGCGGAGGGCGGCATAGACGGCGTAGGTGTGCAGCCACGGGCGCGTGGATTCGAACGCCTGGAGCACAGCCTCGCCTCCGCGGTCGAGGAACCGCGCAGAGGCGGCGCGGAGGAGAGGATCCCTGTATATGGGTCGTGCCTCGAAGTCGACCTGGGAACCGTGAGCCGGTGGGGGAGGAGGCGCCGAGTCCAGGTACCCATCCTCAACCAGGCGGTCGATGGAGATCAGCATCGGGTCACCGGCGAAGGCGGAGCGAGCGGCGTAGGGCGAGCTCCGTGGGCCTGGCGGGCCGATCGGCAGCATCTGCCAGATGGATTGTCCGGCCTCGACCAGGAAATGGATGAAACGCTCGGCGTCAGCGCCAAGGTCTGCACCGGGGAGCGAGGTGAGGTGGAGGAGAATGCCGGCAGACCTCCGACGGGCGGCGGCAGATGGGCCGGTCCTTCCGGGGCTCAGAGCACTGCCTCCTCGAGCGCCTCGATGGAGACGCGGGCGACGCGGCGACCATGCTGCTTGAGGGTGCCGAGGTCCCCGAGCGCCTGGGCCGCTTCGAGCTCGGCGAAGGTGTAGGGCTGGCCCGGCACCGGGCGATCGATACCCGGCTCGTCAACGACCTGGATGAAGATCCCGTTGTTGGGGCCGCCCTTGTGGAGCTGTCCGGTGGAGTGGAGGAATCGCGGGCCGAAGCCGACAGTTGTTGCCACGCGGTAGCTGTCGCGGAGGGCGTGGCGCGCGCGGCGGAGGCGCTCCAGCGTGGCCTCGTTGCGTGGAAGGTAGGCGAGGAGCGCAAGGTAGTCGCCCGGGCGAATCTGCGAGAGCACCGCGTCGAGCGGGGGCGTGGTGGGGTCGCCGCCGCCGCCGGCGAGGACGACGGCGGTGGCCTCCTTCGCCTCCTGGACGTTGGGCTGGTCGAAGGGATTGACGCCGAGGACATGGCAGGCGATGGCGGTGGCGAACTCCCAGCGCCAGAACTCGGCGCCAAGCGAAGCGGCCGCTTCGCAGGGGACGCGAAGCACGGGGTGGCCCGCCACCTCGAGTGGCTCCAGCGCGGGGTGCTCACGGAGTGCGACGAACACGCGGTCGTTCCCGTACACCTCCGGCGGGCCGAGTTCCTCGGCCTCGACCGGGACGATGCCCGTGCCATGCTTCCCCGTGGATTCGGCCACGAGCTGCTCGATCCAGTGGCCCAGCGATTCGACTTCGGGGGGGAGCACGAGGGTCAGCTTGTCGCGGCCCTGGAGGGCGGCCTCGCCAAGGGCGGCTCCGAGCCACGCACCCGGGTTCAGGCGCGCCGGGATGCCGGGCTCGCAGAAGCCGGCCATGCGATCGGCCTCATCAAGCAAGGCGCTGGCATCGATACCGCAGAGGACCGCTGGCACAAGCCCAAAGCACGAGAGCGCCGAGTAGCGGCCACCGATGTCGGGCGGATTGATGAACACCGCGCGGAACCCACGGTCGCGGCCGATGCGCTCGAGGCCAGTGCCATAGTCGGTGATGGCGATGAAGTGGCGGCCATCGGGGACCTGCTCCCAGAAGTAGGCCAGGTGGCTGAGCGTCTCGATGGTGCTGCCTGACTTGCTCGAGACGATGAAGAGCGTGCGATCGAGGTCGAGTGCCGCTTCGGTCTCTGCGATCTGGCGGGGGTCGGTGGAATCAAGCACCAGGAGGCGAAGACCGTTGTCCTGCTTGCCAAAGGACTGGTGCATCACTTCGGGAGCGAGGCTGGAGCCGCCCATCCCGAGGAGGAGTGCGGTGGTGAACCCCTCGGCGATGACATCCTGGCGGAGCATCTCGAACTCGGGGATCCGTGCCTGGAAGTGCCGCTGCGCGCGCAACCAGCCGAGTCGATCGCTGATTTCGTCGGGCTGGTCACTCCAGACGGTGTGGTCGTGGTCCCAGACTCGCGGGATTACCCTGTCGCGGTCGATGGAATCGAGCCGGGCGGCGATTGCTGACTCGAGGGCCTGGTCCACGCGCACATCTCCGGCGGCGGTGGCCGCCACCCTACACCTTACGGCAGGAGCCGACGGCGCGCAGTTCCTCAGTTAGTTGTGGGCGGGGAGGGCAAGGGAAGGGCTGGTTCGATCAGGACCTCGCCGGCGATGGTTATCTCACCCGGGCGGAAGAGCCGGCCGGCAAGGGGCCGCCGCACCTCTTCGATGACGCGAGGGCGGCGGGCCCGCAGCGATGACCCCAGGTCGTAATCCATCTGTAGTGATCTTCGACCGGGAAAGATAGGGAATACCCCTACCTCCGGTGAATAACGCGGGTGCGCGACGTTGCTGGTTGGGGCGCGCCAGCGAGCGGTCGTGGCGACGGTGCCCGCAGGATCTGGGTTGCCCGGGTGGCATCTCCGTGGAAACGGCGGGGCAGTGCGGGTTTCCCCGTAGTGAACATCTGGTGCCCGGCTGCCGAAGATACTCTCAAGAGCCCCGGGGGCGGCAAGCCACGGGCGAGGGAGAACGACCGATGACCAGTCACATGCGGACCTGCGAGCACTGCGGCCTCCCATACGATTGGCGCCGTTCTCCAAGCGGATCGCTGAAGATGACGTACTGCGGGAGTCTCTGCGAGCGGGCGGAGCTCGGGTTCACGATTGAATCGCTGCTGGGCACGGTCGAAGTAGTTCCCACCAGTTGGCGCGAGCTGCTGGCGGCATGAACGTGCCCTGTGTAGCGCGGTTCACAGTGGGTCGGCCGAACGGCCGAGGGCCCATCCTCCCACGGAGGGGGGAAGGCGAACCGGGCTGCTCGATAGGCTAGGAACAAGGGTAGAGCCCTGGAGGAGAACCGAGATGACCGCGACGCTTACCTTTATCAGCGACCCCACCCACATCAAGGAGTGCCGGCACTGCGGGCTTCGGTACGACTGGCGCCGTTCGCCGAGCACGTCGCTCAAGATGACATACTGCGGCTCGCTCTGCGAACAGGCCGACCTCGGGTTCACGATTGATGCGCTGCTGCGCGTTGAGCGAGCCCCGCGCGAATTGGCTGCCGCCGCGTGACCCTGTAGCGGGGTTAAAGGTAGGTCGCTTTACGCAACCGACGAATGGGGTCTACGCTGGATCTGGAACCGGCACTCGACCCCCTCTACGGGGGCGGGGAAGCCGGGAGAGGAGGACACCGTGGAAACGCCCATCGGACCCGGCCCGGCCGGGATGAACCTGAATCACATCAAGGTCTGCGCCCGGTGCAACCTCCGCTACGACTGGCGGAAGTCGCCCAGCTCGATGAAGATGACGTACTGCAGCTCGCTTTGCGAGAAGGCCGACCTGGGGTTCACGCTCGAGGCGCTGCTGCGCTACGAGCGCGTGAAGACAGGCGGCGAAGAGAAGGAACCGGCCACGCCGGTCGTCTAGACGCCACGATTTGCCAGGTGCAAGGGCCGCGCATCCTCGCGCGGCCCTTTTCGTTTGCGCGGGACATCACTCCAGCGTGAGCGGCGTGTCCTCGCGGTTGGCCCAGTCGCGCATCGAGCCGTCGTAGACGCGGACGTTCTCCCAGCCGAGGAGCTCCATGACGAAGGCGGCGTGCGCAGCGCGAATGCCGCCCTGGCAGTAGGTAATGGTTTCCCTGCCGCGGGCGAAGCCGGCGTCCGCGAGGAGTTCTTCGAGCTGCGCGGGGGGCAGAAACCTGCGTGTGTCGGCGGTTTCGACAAATCGGAGCCACTCGAGGTGACGCGCGCCCGGCACACGGCCGATGCGCTTGTTGCCGCGGTCGTTGGTGCCGTCCCACTCGGCGTCGGTGCGCGCATCGAGCACCTGGCAGGCGGGATCAGTGTGCCTCGCCTTCAGATACTGCGCGTCGGCGACCAGTTCGGGGTGAGGTGTGGCCGTGAAGGTCGCGGCCGGGGGCCGGGTGGCATGGAAGGTGATTGGCCGGCCCTCCGTGAGCCAGCGATGCCAGCCGCCATTGAGTACCTTCACCCTGGTGTGGCCGTAGTACTTCAGCACCCACCACATGCGAGCAGCGACCAGGTGGTTGTTGTCGTCATAGGGGACGACGAGCGTATCGTTGCTGACGCCGAGCTTGCCCATGAGCTGCTCGAACTGGCGGGGCGGCATCACGAAGGTGCCGTGGTCGGCACCGGGCGGGCCGTCGTCCTTGAGGTAGTAGTGGACCGGAAGGTGGACTGCACCGGGGATGTGGGCGCGGCGATAGGCCTCGAGCACGGCGCAATCGATGACACGGACGTCCGGGTCGTTGATGTGTTCGGCGAGCCAGCCGGGCTCGGCCAGCAGCTCCGGGTGGGCGTAGTCGGCCATGCGCACTCCCGCGGGAAGATGGGCGAAGTCTACGCGAATGAGCGGGGTTACGGCTGAGGGGTGCCTTCCGAGGGAGGTGGTGGCGGCGCCCCTGTGAACGGGGTGGGGGTGGGCCCACCGGGCACGGTAGGCGTGCCAGGGCCCGGGGTCTGCGCACCCCGGCGCACGTTGATAAGGACTGTCACGGAAAGGCCCTTGCCGTCGTCGGTGCTCAGGCGGACGGTGTAGACGCCGTCCTTGAGGTCGCGCACGTCGATGACGCCGAGAACGCCGTTGTTGACCGGGGTCGTGCCGGAGCCGATGGTCTTCCATTCCTCGGGTTTGGCCGATTCGCCGATTTCGAGCTTCCAGTTCTTGAGCTTGGGTGGCTGGACGCTGCCCACCACCTGGGTGGTGGAGGTGATGGTGCGGCCGTTCGTGAGGTTGCTGATGGCAATGGCGACCTGGCCGGTGCTCTTTTCGGTCGGGGCGATCGGGATGCCCAGCTCCTTTGCCAACTCTTCCCCAAGCTCCTTCTTGAACTCGGGGAGCTTCACGAATTTCTTCTTTTCGCGGTACTGGGCAGGAGTGTCATCGGTGGCGAGGTAGCCGTTGCGGGTATCGATTTCCTTTTCTTCGCATTGCGATTCGTACTTGACATCGGTGCGCACCCATGAGGTGACGGACTGGTCGCAGTACTTGAAGGGCTTCTCCATCGTGCGGTCGGTGGCGGGCGTCTCGAAACTGCGCTGGGCGACGTTTGATGGTCGGAGGTCGTCGAAGCCCTTGCCGACATCGCCCACGCCCTTCTTGACGAGGAGCGAGTGATAGGTGCCCATCCAGTTTTTCCAGAGCCATATTGTCGTGTCGGCTGAGGCGAAATTGCTGTCGTTCACATTCTCGTTGGTGGCGTTCCCGACCCAGACCGCGGTAGCCGCGTGGCGGGTGTACCCGGTCATCCAGGTCTCGAGGGTATCGCTCGCCCTGAGTGCGCCCTGCTGGGTACCGGTCTTCACGCCGGAGGGGATGCGGACGCCATCCGAAACGAAGTCGAGGCCGCGGTCGTTATTCGAGCCTCCACAACCCCAGATGATGAAGCGAGCCGTGCAGTCGGACATGATCGAGTGGAGGAGCCAGACGGAGCCAGCATCGACGACCTGGATCTCGGTGGGCTTCGGCTGGGTGTAGAGCACGCCGCCGTCCTTGTCGCGGACTTCGAGGACGACGATGGGGTCGAGCTCGCGGGTGCCGGGGATGCGGATGTTGCCCCGCTGAAACTCGAGCTTCTGTTCGAGGGCAAGGTCGTAGTCGGCGCCGGTATCGAGGGCGGTGCTCTTGAGGTCCTCGATGTTTGTGTACCTGGCGAGGTGAGGCGTGCCGACCATCTTCCCCATGTTGGCGATGGTGGCGTCCATATAGGCCATGTCGATGGCGCGAATGTTGGCGCCGCCGGTCGCAATGGAGGCCCCGTACTTGACATCGGGGTGAGCCCTGAAGGTTGGGTCGAAGTCCTGTTCGAGAGTGGTGATGCCGAGCTTCTTGGCCATCGCGATGACGTTGTCGACGCCCGCTTCCTGGGCGGCGCGGAAGGCGCCGACGTTCTGGGAGCCACCGAGTGCGGCGCGGGCTGAGATGAGGCCCTCGGTCTTCGGCTCGCCCTGGCGCGGGTTGGTGATGGCCGTGCCTTCGACGGTGAGGGGACTGGTATCCCAGAAGATGCTCATGGGCGCCTTGTCCTGAGTATCGAACCACGTGAGGTAGACGGCGGGCTTGAACGACGAGCCTGGCTGGTTGATCTCGACGAGCTGGTCGATATCGCCGGCGACGCGACGATCGGAGCGATAGGAGGGGTCGCGGTTCGGGGCGTAGACGATGACCTCGCCGGTCGAGGGTTCGATGGTGACGATGGCGGCGTTGTTGCACTCGCAGCCTGCATCGAGGCCGGACGCGATGAAGCCGCGGGCCATCTCCATGGCGAGGGCAGTGGCTTCCCAATCAAGGGTGGTGGTGACCTGGTAGCCGGCGGCGTGCACGCTCGATTTGCAGTCGGGGGCACTTTCGAGTTTCGGCAGGAGCCCGGCTTCGCACATGCGGATCAGGCGGGGTTCGACCTGGTTGTCGATGAAGGCTTCGGCGCGCTGCGGGTTGGAGGCGAGGTAGACCTTCAGCTCCTCCTTCTTCGCGGCTTCCACTTCTTCCCGGGTGGCGCGCTGGTGGCGGACCATGAGGTCGAGCACGTCTTCCTGGCGGGCCTTGGCGTCTCCGCCAACGGTGCCGCGGCCCAGCTCATCGGTGATGCACTGGCCGTCGTCACCTTTCATGCAGTTCAGCCGGGGGTGGTAGCGGGTGGGAGCCTGGGGGATGCCGGCGAGGAGGGCCGATTCCGCGAGGGTGAGGTCCTTCGCCGACTTGCGGAAGTAGCCCTGGGCGGCTGCTTCGGCGCCGATGTAGCGGTCGGCGTACGAGATCTGGTTGAGGTACCAGGTGAGGATTTCGTCTTTGGAGTAGTCCTTTTCGAGCTCGATGGCGTAGGCGATTTCGCGCAGCTTGCGGTCGAGGGTGCGCTCGGCCGTGACACATGGAGCTTCATCGTCACCAGCGCTGATGCTGGGGCAGATGTAGACATTCTTGATGAGCTGCTGGGTGATGGAAGAGCCGCCCGTACCGGCCCCGAACTCGTTGAGCACGTAGTTCTCGTAGGCGGCGCGCACCAGGCCTTTGAGGTTCACGCCCGGGTGATCCCAGAAACTGTTGTCCTCGGTCGAAACGGTGGCTTCGACCAGCCAGGGAGAGATTTCGTCGAGGGGGACGGGGTCGAGGAGCTGCGCGTTTGGGTTCGAGAGCTGGCCAAGGAGGACCCCGGCTTCGGGCCCGCCGCGGTCGTAGATCTGGGTCGCGACGTTGCTGACCTGGAGAAGCTTCTCTTCGATCGGGACGTAATCGTCTGCGTAGGAGTTGTAGACGGCGAAGACGGCGCCCAGGCCCGCCGCAGCGCAGACGGCGCCGAGGCCGACGAGGCCCACGAGGGCGATGATGAGCAGGCGTGCCTTGCTGGAGCGGGTGGCCCGGCGAGCGCGAAGCCGCCTGCGCATGACGAGCGCACTCATGGAACGTGACTCCGGGCGATGCAGGCGGCTGGCGCCGTTGCGGGGTGCATCGCCCCCGAGGGTAGCAAACGCCCCGGGACCGGTGAACCGGCGCGGTTAAGGGAGCGTTCCTGTACCCTCTTGGTCATGGCGCTCACTTCTGAAGAAGTCCTCCACATCGCGCGGCTTGCGCGCATCGCGCTGAGCGATGCCGACGTCGACCGGTTCACCGCGCAGCTGTCCGGCATCCTCGATCACTTCGCGGCGCTGGCCGCAGTCGACACCGAGGGCGTCGAGCCGACCGCGCACCCCCTCCCCCTTTCTAACGTCATGCGGGAGGACATTGTTGCACCGTCGCTGCCGCAAGCCGAGGTCCTGGCGAACGCGCCGCTGTCCGAGGATGGCTATATTCGCGTGCGGGCGGTGCTCGAATGAGCGAGCTCTGGAGGCTCACGGCCCACGAAGCCCACGAGGCGCTGCGCAACAAGGAGTTCACCAGCGTCGAGCTGACGCAGTCGGTGCTCGACCGGATCGCCGAGGTCGAGCCGAATGTGCATGCCTACATCACGGTGACGGCGGAGCTCGCGCTCGCACAGGCGAAGGAGGCTGACACGAGGTACGCCAGCGGCACGGCCACTCCCCTGACCGGGATTCCGGTGGGGGTGAAGGATCTGATCGTGACGAAGGGCGTTCGCACGACGGCTGGTTCGAAGATCCTGGAGAACTTCATTCCGCCGTACAGCAGCCACGTGTACGAGAGCCTGCGGAGGGCGGGCGCCGTGATGGTCGGCAAGTGCAACATGGACGAGTTCGCGATGGGCTCATCGACCGAGCATTCGGCCTATGGGCCGACCCACAACCCGTGGCGTCCCGGGCTGGTGCCCGGCGGCAGCTCCGGCGGGTCGGCGGCGGCGGTGGCCGCGGGCGAGGCGCTGGTGGCGCTGGGGAGCGACACCGGCGGGTCGATCCGGCAGCCGGCGGCACTCTGCGGACAGGTGGGGCTCGACCCGACGTACGGGCGGGTGAGCCGCTTCGGCATCGTCGCCTTCGGGAGTTCGCTCGACGAGGTCGGCCCGATCGGGCGCGACGTGGAGGACGTGGCGACGATGCTGCAGTGCATCGGCGGGCACGACCCGCGC
>CAZDOK010000021.1:0-44590 GCA_964507025.1 uncultured Anaerolineaceae bacterium | reverse complement strand
AACCAGGCCGGCGCCATCATCGCCGAACTGCGCCACATGTCGGATGTTGCGAACACGGTCATCACCGGTCGCGAAGTCAGCATCAACGTCCGTAACTCGCGGCACACCATCTGCGCGGTCCAGCAGAACACCGGTCTCCCGGCGATCGACTGGAACAACGACGGTGACTTCCTCGATGCAAACGAGGCGGCTGTCCCGGCTGTTGCGGCTCAGCTGCCCGGCCTGACCCTGGCCAACATCCAGGTCACCAACGGCGGCGGTTACGCCACGACGATCGATACGGACCCGACCTTCTCGGACGTCCGCATCTTCATCGGCGACGGCAATCCCACGGGCCGGACCGACTCGACCACGACCGCCGGCCTCAGCGGCGCGACCTGCATCAGCTGGGTCTCGCTCGACGCTGGCGACCAGTCGATCAGCATCGTGTACGTCGACCCGGTCTCGGGCCTGAACGTCAGCGCCCACTGGGACACTGACGGCGATGCCAACGACCACGACGGCGTTGCCAACGACGGCACCCCCAACACCACCCTGGTCAAGGAGTGGAACCGCCTCGAGGACAGCACGCTGACCCTCACCGGCGCGGTGACTGGCTCGGTGACGGGCACGAACACCGCAACCCCGCCGACCGGCTCCATCACGAAGAACATCAGCGTGGTCCTCGACCCGGCGACGGGCCTTTACCGCCTGACGCCGCTGTCGTCGGTCACGATCACCGACATCTTCCGCGGCAGCCACACCAACAGCGCCGGCCAGAAGGAAGGCCCTGGGGTTGTCTCGGGCGATCCCAGCTCGGACCAGTTCGCCAACGGCCTCGCCGGTGTCAACTGGACGGCTGCGCTGGCAGCCGGGTCCTGCGGTGACCTGGGCGGTACCCTCTCGGGCGTCACCCTGCTCGGCTCCGACGGGAAGGCGACGGACTATCCGAGCCTGACCTTCACCGCCGGCAACGCCGCGGCGACCAATTGCGGCCCCGGCCGCACGGCCACCATTAACTTCACCGGCAGCGAGCCCGGCCCGCTCGGTAGCGGCACCGGCACCATCGTCACCGAGAGCGTGACCTTCACGTTCACCACCGAAGTTGCAGCCAAGCAGGTCTTCCTGGCGTGGGCCGGCCAGCGCGTCATCCTCGAGCACGACTGGCGCATCCCCGCGGGCGACCAGGATGGCGACGCCACGAACGGCCCCGACCCGATCGGCCAGGGCACCTCGGACACTCGCACGATCGACAGCTGCCCGTTCACTGGCAGCTTCTCGGTCACCTACATCCGCGGCAGCGGCCCCGGCAACTTCCTGCCGAGCCTCGGCGCCAACATCAGCGGCAACGACCAGGCCATCGTGTCCGTCGCGGACGACGACAGCCAGTCGTTCGCCAATGACGACGACATCGTTGGCGATGCCAACGGCAGCTGCATCAGCCGCGTGCTCTACGAGTCGGAAGACCAGGGCCAGGTTGATATCGAGGCCTTCGTTTCGTCGGGCAACAACAACCTGAACGTCACGAAGCACGCGTTCGTCATCTACTACATGAAGATCAACACGATCAACGTGTCGCTGGCGACGCAGTTCTCGAAGCCCAGCCACAACAGCTCCAACCGCACCATCGCGACCCAGGGTGGCCCGGCTGACGCGACCCACTACGCCGACTGGGCGACCGGCACGGCCGCTCCGACGAACCCGTGGGACGCCAGCCTGGACGATGCCGACAACGCCGCCGAGTGGAACGTCTCCAAGGACCTCCTCGTCCGCGGCCGCGTCACCGGCTGGTTCACCAACAGCAACCCGTCGGGCCGCGCGCGCGACGACAGCAACCCGCTGAACGTGCTCCCGGCCGACCGCTGGGTGATGCCGAACGACTGGCCGCTGCTGGCCGGTGGCCCGGCCGACCCGGCTGATGGCAGCGATGCCATCGGCACGGCCGAGCAGTTCCGCCCGTACTACGACATCATGTTCGCCCCGAACAACGCCCGCGGCATCGCCCTGACGACGCCGGAAGGCAACGCGGCAGTCCAGGTTGCCACCGTCGTCGCGGCGGCGACCAACACGGCCACATCGTTCGCGGTCTCCAGCTGCGTCAGCCTGCCTGCCAACGCCAACATCTGGGTCGGGTCGTCTTCGACGGCCCGGGTGGTTGTGAGCTGCACCAGCAGCGTGCTGACCATTAACCTGGCGCTCGGAGCTGCCCCGGCGGCTGGCACCCCGGTCTTCCTCGTGACGGGCGTCCCGTTCGAGGGTCCGTTCAGCCTGCTCGACATCAAGGGCTTCGCGGCTGAAGGCAAGGGCGGCGCCGCGCTGAGCGACTTCGACCCGGGCAACATCCGCGATACCTCCAAGGAAGACGGCGACGTCGACATGTGGGACGCCCCGATGCCCCCTGCACCGGTCAGCGTTCAGATCCGCGGCACCGGCTTCATCAAGGAAGTCATCAAGGACGAGATCTACTACCTCGGCACGCCGAATAGCGCGCTGCAGACCTACCCGAACCCGTTCTACATCCAGGACATCCCGGATAGCCCGTTCATCCCGGCCATCGTGGTCGGCGGCGGCTACTTCTGGGACACCTGGGGACCGGACGGCCCCGGTGGCCTCGGCCAGGGCGTCTACCGCTTCTGGACCCCCGCCATCATCGGCACCAACAGCGCGGGCGTGCCGGACTCGTTCACCAGCGGCCAGACCACTGAGCTGAACTACATCCGCACCGCCTACGGCGACAACACCATCGCTCGCGACCTGGTTCTCTACACGGACAACCACGGCGAGTTCATGGTTGCCGCCAACGGCGACTACCGCACCAACCTGGCCGCCTGCGCGACGAACGTCCTCGCGGGTGGCAAGCACTGCAAGCCCGGCGACAAGGTGGGCACCGGTACCATCACGGCTACCGTTGACTACCCGGACTTCCGCGGCAAGCACTTCCCGGTCCTCTCCAACGCGGCCACCGTCGACTGGACGTGGGGCGGCTACAAGGACGTGACCGTCGAAGACGGCGAGACCGACCAGTTCAAGTACATCGTGTTCCACGGCATGGACCGCGACGGCTTCTGCAACGTCCCCACGGGCGCTGTGTCGCTGCACCCGGTTTACTCGTCCGCGGCCAACGATGCCTGGACCGGTATCGCGGTGTACCCGCCTGAGACGATCGACTTCCTGATCGACAGCGGCGAGGGCATCATCATCGAGCAGAGCGGCGTTTCCGGTACGATTAGCGACGGCAAGCAGTTCGCGACTGGTCTCAAGACCTTCTCGCTGGCTGTGAACAACCCGGCGCTTGCCAAGTCGGACACGACCGGCAACAAGGAATTCCCGCTCAGCTCGCTCGCGGCTGAGGGCCAGACGGATGAGTGCCAGGCCTGGATCAAGGTCAGCAACAGCCTCCTCGGCGTGCTGAACGTCCTGACCATCGCTCATGACGATGAAGGCAACATCGGGTTCGACCGGGTCATCGACCTGACGAACACGCACAGCTACACGCTGACGTTCCGCTGGAGCCTCATCACGTGGGTTGGCGCTGATGCCATCGCCGTCAACGACGCCATCAAGGGCACCGGTACTTCCGGCAAGAACCCGGGTGGCAACGACATCTCCGCCAGCGTGACCGCCATCTACGGTTGGGACGCTTCGGCTCAGCAGTGGCTCGGGTTCTTCCCGTCCGGCGTGAACGTGCCTGGCGCGAATGACCTGACCGCCCTTTCGACCGGCGACGCCTACTGGGTCGCCATCACCGGACCGTCGTCCGTCACCTGGACCGTCGCGTCCAACGTCAACTAGCAGTCCTTAGCGCGAACCGGTTTCCCTCTCCCTCCGGGGAGGGGGAAGCCGGGGAAGCGATGAGGGTTGCAGGTTGAATTGGCCGTACAGACAGGAATGGAGCAAACAATGACGCACGTTCTGAAGTTGCTCGGTGGCGGGTGGCTGGCCGCGGTTCTCGGCGTAGCGCTCTTCGGGCTCGCCGGCACGTTCAGCGCCGGCACCGTCTCGGCAGAGTCGCCGCCGAATCCCCCGGCTCGCTTCGTGGGGTCGGTGAAGGTTGATGGCGCAGCGCCAGCAGCCGGAACCACCATCGAGGCGCGGATCGGGAACGCGACCTGCGGCGTGACGACCACGTTCAACGCTGGTGGCGAATCCCGGTACGTCCTGGACTCGCCGGCGCTCGATCCGGGTGCGAACCCGAATTGTGGCGTCGATGGCGCAGTCGTGGCGTTCTACATCGGTGGCAAGAAGGCCGCGGAGACCGGCTCGTGGAAGAACTACGAGCTGAACACCGTGAACCTGACCTACACCACGCCGCCGTCGCCGACCGCGACTCCGAAGCCGCCGGTAACGGGTAACACCGCTACCACGAGCAGCGATGCGGCAGCCACCTGGCTGTTCGTCGCACTCGGCCTCGGCGCCCTCGCCTTTGGCGTGGGTGGCGCGACCGTCGCTCGCCGCAGCCGCTAACCAGCGACCGCACTTCACTTCAAACAGAGAACCCCGCTTCGGCGGGGTTTTTTGTTTGGAGGCGAGTGTTAGCCGTTGGTCGCGGGGCGGACAGCGTTGCGTGCTGCCCCGTGGCGGTGGTGGCATGCCCGAGTGCGGCTTCCTTCCGGTCCCGGTTCGGAGGGTGGGGCCGTTGGTGCCGGGCGCGGTTCGGAGTTTGCCGTTCGCAGTTCAGCGGGTGGCGGAGGATGGGATTGCGGTGGTGGGGGTGCCCTGCGTGTCCCTCCCTGACGGTCGGGGCTCGACGCTTCGCGTGAATGGTCAATCGACGATGCAGGGACGGGGCCGGGCCGGGAGGCACTTCTCCCTTCTCCCTCTACCGCCTCCGCGTGGGGCGGGCGCCGGCGGCTTCGAGGGCGCGGGCGAGGCGCTCGGCCGTGAACGGCTTCTGGCCCAGCCCGGCGATGCGCCGCTTCACGTCGGTATCGATGTGCGCATCTGCGGCGTAGCCGGTGCACACCACCACCGGCAGGTCGGGCCGGATGGCGGTGAGCGCCCGGAACGTCTCGCTGCCGGTCATCCCCGGCATCACCAGGTCGAGCAGCACCACGGAGAAGCGGTCGGGGCGCGCGCGGACGATCTCGACCGCGGTGGCGCCACCCGGTGCTTCGACCACGTTGTAGCCGAGTTCGGCCAGCGTCGCCGTCGTGGTTCGGCGCACCATGGCGTCATCGTCCACCACGAGCACGAGGTTGCCCTCGCCGGCGTTGAAGATATCGACCGGCCCGCCGGGTTCGTTGTCGTGGTAGAGGGGCAGGCTGATGGTGAAGGTGGTGCCGGCGCCCTGCTGGCTGGCCACGGCGATGTCGCCGTGGTGGCCCTGGATGATGCCATAGGTGATGGCCATGCCCAGGCCCGTGCCCGAGCCGGCCGGCTTCGTGGTGTAGAACGGCTCGAAGATGCGCATGCGCGTCTCTTCGTCCATGCCCGGGCCGTTGTCGGCGATGTTCACTACGCCGACGGCCCCCTCGACCGCAAGCGTGATGGCGATGCTGCCGCCCTCGGGCATGGCGTCGCGCGCGTTGAGGACGATGTTGGTGAGTGCCTGCTGGAGCTGGCCCGCGTCGCCTTCGACGTACACGGGTGTTTCGGGCAGCGAGACGGTCGCCGTGATCGCGGCATGGAGGGTGGGCTCGGCCAGCGACATCGTGTCTTCGACCACGGTGCGCAGGTCGACGCGCCCGAAGCGGACGAGGCCGCCCCGCGAAAACGAAAGGAGGCGCCCGGTGAGGTCGGCGGCGCGGCGGGCGGCGTCCTCGATGAGGGCGAGGTTCTCGCGCTCTTCGGAATCCATGTTCGGTGAGCGCTTGAGCAGCCCGGCGAACCCAAGGATGGTCGTCAGCAGGTTGTTGAAGTCGTGCGCCACGGCGCCCGCCATGGCGCCAAGGGAATCCATTTTCTGGCTTTGCACCAGCTGGCGCATGAGGGCCTTGCGCTCGGAGACATCGCGCGCCAGCACCAGGATGGCCTGGCGGCCGCCGTAGGCCACGAGCGATTCGACGACATCGACGTCGATGAGGGAGCGATCCTTGCGGCGGAACTGCGAATCGGAGATGTGCAGCTCGCCGTCGGAGAGGGTGGTGGCCAGGCTGGTGGCGAGTTCCTCGGGCGTGACCGCGGCGATGTCATCGATGCGCAGGTTCGTGAGCTCATACGGTTCGTAGCCGAGGGCACGGGCGGTGTAGTTGTTCGCATCGAGCACGCGGTGGGTCACCGAATCGAAGAGGAAGATCATTTCCTCGGCCTGGGCCACCAGGGAGCGGTATTTGAGCTCGCTTTCGCCGAGCGATTCGAGCGCTGCCGCCTTTTCGAGGGCGAGCGCCAGGGGGCGCGTGAGCGTGCCCAGGAGCTCCGCATCCTCCACGGAGAAGCGCCCGGTGCCTTCGGCCCAGAGCGAGACAGCGCCGCGCACGGTGTCGTGCACCACCAGCGGCGCGCGAATCACCGAATGCAGGCCGGCGGCGATGAGCCGGTGGTGGCGGCTGTGCAGGGCGGGCTCGAACCGCACGTCGGCGATGATCTGGGGCGAGGCGTGGCGGATGAGCCGGGCGGCATGCAGCTGTTCGAGCGGAAGTTCCATGCCCTCGGCCGCACTCGAAACGGCGGTATCGATGGCCAGGTGGCGGCCGGTGCGCGGCCCCGTATCGAACGTGAGGACGACACCGTGGCGCGCATCGAACAGGTGACGGCACTCGGCCAGGAAACCCCGCGCGAGGTGCTCGGGCGTGCCGCCGGCGCTCAGCCGGGTGAGGATGCGGTTGGTAGTCTCGAGCCGTTCGGTGCGGCGTTCCGCTTCCTGGCGCCCGCGGAAGTAGGCGATGGCCACGGCCAGCGGCTGGACGATCTGGGCGAGCTGCCGCGCATCGGCCTCGGTATAGCGTGCCGGCTGCCGCGACCCCACGGTGACGACGCCAAGCGGTTCGGCAGGTGTACCCACCCGCACCCGCATGCACGATCGCATCCCGTTCTCGCGAGCCACGGCGGTCATCTCCGGGATGCGCTCGCCGCCTGTGGCGAGGTCGCCATACACGTGGACGACGGCGCTTGCCGGCGTCGTTGTCCCCAGCACTTTTTCGGCCTCGACGGTGTGTCCGGCCTCCCAGGTCACGATGTCGGAGTCGATGCCAACCAGCGTGGCGCGCTCATCGTGCAACACGGCCACGGCGCAATGGTCGGCCGAGTACATGGCCCGGAGCGCCTCGGCGATGGGACCGGCGACCTCCTCGATGCTCTCGCGCGGGCCGAGCGCGGCCAAAATGTCGAGCACGGCGCGTGTGCGCTGTGTCTGTTCGCGCAGAGAAGTGACCACCCTGGCGCGCTCGATGATCATTGCGAGCGGTCCCGCGACCGAAGTCAGCAGGTTCAGCGCTTCGGCGCCCAGCCTGCCCCGCGCGACAGCCCCGGCCGCCACCATCCCCACCACCTGGCCATCGGCCTCAAGGCGGACAGCCACGGCCGAGCCGAGTTGCATGGCCTCGGCGCTCTCGCGGAACCAGTCCGGCGTGGCGGAAGGGTTGCCTGCGTCGAATAGCGCGGCCGGCGTTTCCACCATGCCGCGGAAGCTCGTTGACTCCCCGAGGCCGAGCCTGCCCGGGCTGGCGAAGCGGCTCGCATCGCCCTCCAGGGCAATCAGCCGCCGCACCCCGGTGTCGTGGTCGAAGGCATGCACCAGCACGGCATCGGCGCGCAGGTACTCCAGCAGTTGGGCGGCGAACTTGCGCGCGACCTCCTCGGGTGCGGCGTCCAGCCGGAACGTCCCCAGCAGCTGCATCAGCGCCCCGACCCGCGCCGCCCGTTCCCCGGCCGCGGCGAAGAGCGCTGCCCGCTCGGCGACGAGTCCGAGGGAGCGGGCCAGGTCGACAAACGCGGCCAGGTCGTCGTCGTCCCAGGCGTGTGGCCGGCTGGTGGCCACGCTCACGAGGCCCCGAAGGCGTCCGTCGGATTCGCGGATGGGCACGCGCATGATGCAGCGCAGCCCCTTCGCCACCAGCGCGTCCTCGGCGGCGACGCGGCCGTGGGTGAGCAGGTCACCGATGAGGTGCGGGCCCCCATCCGTGATCACCGAGTAGTCGTGCCGGAGCGACGGTGCCTCGCCCTCGTACTCGCGCAGCTCTTCGGGGCTGAACGCGTCTCCCGAGGAGGCCAGCACCGTGATCCGCCCGCGGCGGACCACGGCGAGCGCCGCGTGTTCGGCATGAAAGAGGCGGCGGGCCTCGTCGACGAAGACCTGCCCGGCCGATTCGATCGTGGCGCCCGGGCCGAGCGAGGCGAGCACACGAGTCTTCGCCTCCAGGACCTCCGAGGCTTCGGCCATGCGGGCCAGCAGGCGGACGCGGTCGATCGCGATGCCGACCGGCCGGCAAAGCCCGGCCAGGCGCTCGACATCTTCCTGCGTGTAGCGGCCTGGCTGCCGGGCCCCCACGGTCACGAGCCCGGTGGCGCCATCGGAAAGCTGGAACGGCGCGCGCATGAGGGAACGGACCCCGCCATCGCGCGCGAGCGCCGTGCCCGGGTTGAGCGCCGGGTGGGCGAAGAGGTCATCCAGCACCTGGGTGCCGCCGTTGAGCGCCCCGGCATAGGCTTCGAGGTCCTCGGGCGAAAGGGCGTCGGGAATGTCTTCGCGGCGCATGGCCCCGGAGCTGAAGCCCAGGATCTCGCGCCGCAGCTGCCTGGCGTGGATCGTCCCGAAGGCGACGTGGTCGGCGCCGAAGAACTCGCGCAGCCGCGCCGATATGGTGGTGCAGGCAGCTTCCAGGTCCTCCGCGTCCGAAAGCGTGGCCAGGAGGTCGGCCCCCACCTCGGCGAGCTCGGTCTGCCGCTGGAGGCTCACGGCCTGGGCCGCGGCGAGCTCGCCCCGGCGAAAGCGCTCTATGGAGAGTTCCACGACCCGGGAAAGCCGCGCCAGGAATGCCCGTTCGTCGGCGCTCCAGTTGCCCGGCGCGGCGCGGAGTGCCGCCAGCCCAAGCCCAAGGCCACCCAGCCGAGACGACCGTACGGCCGAGAGCAGCGACCGCATCCCCAGCTCTTCCAGGAAGAAGCGTTCGATCGGCGTGGTGGCGGCCAGCGCCAGGTCACGGTTGACGCGGCAGCCCTCGGAGTTCGTTTCGAACAGCGCGGCATTGCCCGGGACCGACAGCACAGCGCGGGCGCGCTCCCCGCTGACCCCATCGAGCAGCCCGTCGGGGGAGCTCAGCAGGTGGGGCGAATCCTGCGTGCGCCCGGCAACGAAGACGAGCGCGGCATCACAGCCGAGCCCCCGCTGGATGCCATCGGCGATGGCGCGCACCAGGATGGCCTCGTCTTCGGCTCCGACCGCTTCGGCGAGCAGCCGGCTCTCCTCGGCAAGGAGTGCCCGCTCGCGCGCGAGCTGTTCGCGAAGGAGCGCGGGGCGGATGTGGGCGGCGGCCAGCCCGGCAAGCTCGAAGAACTCCCCGGCCATCGAGGTCGAAAAGGCGCCCCGTTCGCCCGACATCACCACCACGAACCCGAGGACGTTCCCGCGCTCATCGCGCAGCCCCACCCGCATCGCCGAGCGCATGCCCTGGCGGTAGGCCGCCTGTTGCGACGCCGTGAGCGACGGCGTGAGCGCGAGGTCGTCGTCGATGGTCACTCCGGGCGCCTCGACCACGGCCGCGTAGCCGGGGTCGGAATCAGGGGCGGCCTCGGGGAAGAGCGCGGAAGCAGAGAGGGGGCCGGAAGCGGGCCAGGAGAAGAGCATGGGCCGGTGGCGGAACACGCCAAGGAGCGCCAGGTCGGCACCGAAGCGGCCGGCGAAGACGTCGGCCGTGCGCTGGAGCGATTCGGAGAGATTGTCGAGCGCACCGGCAGCCACGAGCGCCTCCCTGGCGTCCCGTGGACCCGGAAACAGGCCGGCTCCTGCATCGCCGGCCGGGATGGGCTGCCCCATGAGTGCCCCCATCGGGGTGCGCCGCAGCACACGGTGAGCCGCCACCGGCAGGCCGCACCCCCGAAGTTGACCGCATGGTATGTGGGCCTTTACCTCGACGATATCAGGGAGTTCCCGAACAAATCGCCCTCAGGGCCGGGCCGTAATGCAACTGTAACGGGCTACTCCGCCGCCAGCATCGGGACCGACACCCGCCGGATAGGGAGGAACGACGGGTAGGCGTACGAGTTGTTCGGCGCCGGGACGAATTGCGTGGGGGTCGCTGTTGGCTGGGCCGCGACGGGCGTTGAAAACCGCGGAATTGGCGTGGAGGTTGGCGGGAATGGCGTCGGGGTCGCCGGTCCTGACCCAGAGCCGCCGCCGCTCCCCGGGTCGCTCGTGTCGCCGGAGTCATCGTAGCTGCCAAAGTCGGCCGCCCAGTAGCCACCAGCGTTCCCCACGCCGATGACCTTCCAGTACGAATTCAGCATATTGGTGTTGTGATCTGGCGACGACTTCCACGCGGAGACCACGGAAGCCCCGCTAAAGCCCATCGCGAGGTTTTCACCAGCTCCCGTCCCCACGTATCCGCACTGTTGGACACGTGTATATGCGGACCGTTTCCAAGAGTCCGTGTGTGACCAGTAGTTGTTGGCGAGCAGGTCTTCGGCCATCCAGGCAGCGGCGCGCGACAGATTCGCCGAGACCTTGAGCGGTGCACGCCCATTCGCGACGCGATAGGCATTAATCTCCGCAACTACCTGCTGTTCTGCCGAATTGAGCGCTGCCGTGTTCGTGTCGCAGTTCGTCAGCGCCGCAGCCGGCGTCGGGCGTACCGCTCCCCAAGTCATCGTCAGCACGCCGGCAGCCATCGCGCCCATGGCGGCCAGCATCATCAGGCGTCGAACCATATGCACCCCGCGGCCCGGTTTTCCCCGCCCCAGTGCCGCGTTATGGTCACCCTAGCCGCACTCCCGCTAAGCGGGAACCCACCCGGGGGCACGATCGCGACGGTTTACCGACAATTTACGGCCGCGATGCGTGCGCGGGAGGCGTCGCCCCACTCCGCTACCCCGCCTTCCGCAGCCCCACCCGTCCAAAGAACCGGGCCGGTTCGGGCGGCGCCGGCGCCCCCGCTTCCGCCTCCGCCGGGTCGAGCCAGCACGTGCCCTCCGGCGCGACGTGGCCCTCGCGGTCGAACACGCCGGCGAGCCCCTCGCGCGCCAGCCGCAGGTTGTGGGCCACCGCCCCCGCGCTGTCCTCGAGCTTCCACGGCGAATTGCCCGACAGGTCCGGCCGGATGACCCGCACCGGCAGCTGCCGCGAAAGGCACGTCTCCACGGCCCGCGTGGTCGCGGTCGAAAGGATGCTGAACGACTGCCGCAGCACCCCCAGCGCCGTCTTGGGGCGGGCCAGCGGTGGCGGCGGCGTCAGGTCGATCGCCAGGATCTCCGTGGCCCCGAGCTCGACCGCCGTCGTCATGTCGACTGTCGCGGTCACGCAGCCATCGACGAACTGGTCGCCGCCGATGGTGACCGGCTGGAACACGCCGGGGATGGCGGTGGAGGCGAGCACCGCGGGCGCGATCCTGCCCTGCTGGAACACGTGCTTTTCGCCCCGCGTCAGGTTGGTTGCCACCACGGCCAGCTCCATGCGCGCATGCTCGAAGCGCGCGCCGCTCATGTGTTCGCGCACCAGCCGCGGGACGATCTCGTTCGAGGCGATGCTCTGGGGGTGGTGGAGCAGGTTCGCGGCGATCTTCACCGGGTGCCAGCGAACGAGCGCCAGCTGGTCGAGCGTCAGCCAGATGCGCAACAGCTCGGCCGGGCGGTCGCCGTGGAGCGCGAACCAGGCGCCATTGAGCGCGCCCACGCTCGTGCCCACCACCACCCTCGGGCGGAAGCCCATATCCCACGCGGCGAGCATGTAGGCCGCCTGGATGACGCCGTAAGCGCCCCCGCCGCCGAGCACGAGCGCCGGCTTCGGACCACCCGCGGGAGATGCGCCAGTCGATTCCATTTCGAACCCTCATGCCGATCATCGGCGGATGCCTCGCGCGCGGATAGCCCACACGCGTTCCGGCCACGTGGCATGTACCCTGTAGGCCGTGGCCAGAGTCACCCGCGTCTACCTAGCCCGCCATGGCCAGACCGTGACCAACCGCGAGGGGCGCTTCTGCGGCCACGCCGAGACCAGCCTCACGCCGCTCGGCATCGAACAGGCACGGGCCCTGGCCGGCCGCCTTGCCCGCGCGAACCTGTCGGCCGCCTACACCTCCGACTTCAGCCGCGCGATCCAGACTGCCGCCCTCATCCTGGGGGAGCGCGGTGTGGCACCCCGGCCCGACCCCGCCCTGCGCGAGCTGCACTACGGCGAGTGGGAGCTCGAACGCGAATCGGCGATCCGCATGCGCTACCCCGAACAGTACGGGCTCATGCGAGCGGAAGACCCGGCCTGGCGACCGCCCGGCGGCGAATCGGTGGCCGAGGTGCGCGAGCGGACGCACCGGGCGCTCGGACGGATCGTGGGGGCGCACCGCGGCCGCGAGGTGCTGGTGGTGTCGCACGGCACGGCCATCAACTGCATGCTTTCGGCCGTGCTCGGCATGCCCGAAAGCCACGTCTTCCGCATCGATGTGGCCAACTGCGCGCTCACGGAGATCGAGGAGCGCGGCGGCCGCCTGTACGTCGCCCGCCTGAACGATACCGCCCACCTGGCCGGCCTTTCGTGATCCCGGTCGGCGATAGCCCGCGATCGGGACGGGTGCCCTGGGTGAACTACGGGGTCATCCTGGCGAACGTGGTCCTGTTCGTCTTCATGCTCGGGCTTTCGACGGGCATCGCCCCGACGAACCGGCAGGCGCTCCAGGACTTCGAGGAGCAGACCCGGGGCGTGTGCTACGGCTTCGAGACTCGCCCATCCGAGGCGGACCGCTTCATCTGCACGTGGGCGTTCCAGCCCGGGGAGTTCTTCGACACGGTGGGGGGCGAATCGGGGCTCACTGGCGATGCGCGCTGGCAGGCCATCCTCTCCATCGTGGTCTCGATGTTCATGCACGGCGGCTGGCTGCACATCATCGGCAACATGCTCTTCCTCTGGGTGTTCGGCGATAACGTCGAGGACCGCATGGGACACGCGGGCTACCTGCTCTTCTTGTTGGCCTCGGGGGTCGTGGCCTCGTTGCTCCAGGGGGCGATGGACCCGGACAGCGTGGTGCCGGTGCTCGGGGCGAGCGGCGCCGTGGCGGGCGTGCTCGGCGCCTACATCGTCTGGTACCCGAACGCCACCGTGAACGTGGTGATCCCGTTCTTCATCCTCATCTTCATCCCCATCCCGATCCCGGCGTTCATCATGATCGGGTTGTGGTTCCTCCAGAACCTGCTCTCGGGCTACGCGACGATCACGGAGGCGGCGGGGGCGGCGCAGGGGGTGGCGTGGTTCGCGCATATCGGCGGGTTCGTGTTCGGGGCGCTGCTGGTGGCCCTGTTCCTCCGGAACCATGGCCGCCGCCGTGCGCCCCCGGCCTGGTAGGGGCGGAAGAGGAAAGAGGAAAGAGGAAAGAGAGGGAGAAGGGAGAAGTGCCCCGCCCACCCCCGCCGAGCCCCGCGCGTCAGCAAGGGACACGCACCCAACGCCCACCGTCGCAGGCCAATCGCCATCCCATCCCCCCGGCGAGCCCCGCGCGTCAGCAAGGGACACGCACCCAACGCCCACCGTCGCAGGCCAATCGCCATCCCATCCCCCCGGCGAGCCCCGCGCGTCAGCAAGGGACACGCACGCAACGCCCACCGTCGCAAGCCAATCGCCCATCCCATCCACCGCCGGCGAGCCCCGCGCGTCAGCAAGGGCAAGGATGAGGATCCGAGGCGGGCCAGTGATGGCCCGCTGGGATGTCCCTCGCCCGAACGCCGCTCCGGGATCCCGCCACGAGAGCGTGGGTCACTTCATCCAGGAAGACGCACCCGGAGTCGAGTTGGCGCTCATCGAGCAGTTCGTCCGGATGACGTAGCCCGGCTGAGCCCCCGGACCTCTCAGGTCCCCAGTTCAGTCGCGGCCTGGAGGAAGCGGCCGATCCCTTCGGTCAGTTCCGTGCCAATCGCCGCGCTGATGACGCCCACGTTCTCCGCAATCATGTTGGCCCGGACGGTGAGCGTTTGAAACTCGGGACTGGAAGTCAGCCCCTCGAGCGTGGCGCGATCGCCGCGCAGCAGCACAAAGCCCGCCAGGTCCCCGCCGTGCGGCTGCAGGATGACGGTCTCGAAACTCTCGATCTTGCCCTCCTTCTGAAGCCGCGCGTAGTAAACCTGCGAGTCGTTGAACACCTGCAGAGCCTTCGTCTCCCGCCCCCGGACGACCTGCCCCCAGCCTACGAAGAGTGCTGCGTTCGCCATCTGAATTTCCCCCGCCTGTTTGAGTCTCGCTCCCCGAAAGCGACCAGGCGCGGGGTATCGTGCCCCTCTGCTATAAGTCCGTCAACGATTCGTTGTGCAGGCTCTAACCGATTTGCCCCTCATGCAATGGTTGCCGCCAGACCTCCCGGGCCGCGACTGGCAGGGGGCGGCGCCCGGTCACACTCGGACCGATACGCGGCGGCCTACCCGTTGCTGATCCGGTCACCCATCCGTGGCGAGCCCCGCGCGTCAGCAAGGGACACGCACCTGCCCCTCACCCTCGCAGGCCAACCGCCCCCCGCGGAGGAGGGAGAAGGGAGGAGTGGCCTCTCGCCTCTGGCCGCGCCCGGCCCTACCCTTCACCCCATGGCCGAACAGCGCATCCCCTTCGTCAAGGTCGAGCTCGATGACACCGACATCGCCGCCGTCGAGGGCGTGCTGCGCAGCGGCTGGCTGACCACCGCCGGCCAGGTGAAGGCGCTCGAGGAGGAGCTGGCGGCCTACACCGGCGCGAGGTTCGTCAACGCCGTCAACTCCGCGACCGCCGCCATGCACCTCGCGCTCGCCGCCTGGGACCTCGGACCCGGCGATGAGGTCATCACCACGCCCTACACCTTCACCGCCACGGCCAACGTGGTGATCCATTGCGGCGCCATGCCCGTGCTCGTGGATGTCCGCGAGGCCGATGCCAACATCGACCCCGAGCTGATCGAGCGCACGATCACGCCCCGCACGCGCGTCATCCTCCCCGTACACATCGCCGGGGAGCCCTGCGACATGGATGCGATCATGGATATCGCCCGCCGCCACGGCCTGAAGGTGCTCGAAGACGCGGCGCACGCCATCGGCACGCTCTACCGCGGCCGCCCTATCGGCAGCGTCAGCGATGCCGCCGCGTTCAGCTTCTATGCGAACAAGACGATGACCACCGGCGAGGGCGGCGCCCTGGCCACCGATGACGAGCAGCTCAGCGCGCGCGTCCGCCGGCTCACGCTCCATGGCATGTCGAAGGACGCCTGGAACCGCTACGACGCGGGCGGCAGCTGGCGCTACGACATCCAGGAGTTCGGCTTCAAGGACAACCTGACAGATATCGCCGCGGCCCTCGGGCGCTCGCAGCTGGCCCGTCTCGAATCGTTCATCGAGGAGCGGACGCGCGTGGCCCAGCGCTACTTCGCCAACCTGCGCGACGAAGAGCACCTCATGCTGCCGGCGTTCAACGAGGAGCACCGCCAGCCATGGCACCTGTTCATGGTCCGCGTGCGGGAAAGCTCGCCGGTGCCCCGGGATGACGTCATCCGGCAGCTGGCCGAACGGGGCATCGGCACGTCGGTGCACTTCATCCCCCTGCACTACCACACGGCCTACCAGAAGCTCGGCCGCTGGAAGCAGGGCGATTTCCCCGTGGCCGAGCGCTTCTTCTCCGGCGAAATCAGCCTGCCGATGTACCCGGGGCTGAGCGACGCCGAGGTCGACGAGGTTTGCGCGGCGTTGCGCGAGATACTCCGTCCCTGAGATTCGGACCACATACGCAAGCTGTTCCGGGCGCCGATGGTTAGCATGGGGAGCTTTGCCGCTGAACCTGCGGGCTCCCACAATGGTCGAATTCGTGACAAGGAAGGTACCCATGCCAGGAAGGGCCCTCACGGGACGGCTGATGCTGCTGGTGGCCGCGCTCCCGCTCGCCGCGATCATCACGGCCTGCGGCGACGGCGCGAAGAAGGTCGAGGCCCGGGAGTGGGTCGACTCGCTCTGCGAGGCCGCCGCCGATTTCGACAAGGCGCGCGATAACACGGGCTCCGCCTTCGAAGAGGTCGACTTCACCGATACGAAGGCGGCGAGGGAAGCCTACGCCGATGCGACCGGCGAGCAGAAGGACGTCCAGAAGGACTTCCGCGCCGCCTTCGACAAAATCGGCGAGCCCGACGTCAAGGGCGGCGACAAGGTCGTCAAGGCGTTCGAGGCCCAGTTCAAGGAGAACGACGAAAAGACCGACGAGGTCGCGAAGCTCGTCGCCGACATCGATGACGACGCCGACTTCATCGAGGAGTTCCTGAAGATCCTCGACGAGGTGGAGGAACCCGACTTCCGGGGCCGCCTCGAGGACGTCGCGGATGACTACCCCGAGGTCGATGAGATCATCGAACTCATCGAGGACGACTCGGATTGCGCCCGCGTCATCTTCAGCGAGGAAGACGATGCGACCACCGACCCGGAACCGTCGCCCACCCGCACGGTGACCGCCGGTCCGCCCACAACGACCAACGAGAAGTGGGTCGCGGGCATCTGCACGTCGCTCACCGACTGGGTTGGCGCGCTCGAATCGGCCAACCAGAGCCTCCAGTCGAAGGTGGACAGCGCGGGCAGCGCGCAGGACCTCAAGGAGCTGCTGGTCGGCTTCCTCGAGGACGGCCGGACCGAGACGGTGACGCTGCAGCGCGAGATGCGCGGCTTGAAGGCGCCCGACGTGAAGGACGGCGACGCCATCCACCAGATCTTCGTCGATGCAAGCAACGACCTGGTGAAGGTGTTCGATGACCTCATCGCCGATGCCGAGGCGCTCGACGCCAGCTCGCTGGCGAAGGTTACCGAGGACCTGGATAGCTTCGTCGACCGCGTCGAGGGCGCATTCGACGAGGTCGCCGAGTCGTTCAACGCGCTCGATCAATATGAACCGCAGGGCCTGGACGAGCTCTTCCAGACCCGGCCGGAGTGCCAGGAGCTGTAGGGGGCACTCCCAACCGGCGCCGAACCAGACGGCCGCTTCCACCCGGAGGCGGCCGTTCCGCATGGAGGCAGGTGCACCGCAACGCCGTGGAGGCGTAGTATCGAGCCATGGTCGGCAGGCAGTTCCAATGGGCAACTGCTGACCGGCTCGGGTTGCTCACCCGTCAACGGCTGTTGCGCTCCGCCTGGCTGGGTGTCGTCATCGGCATCGTGGCAGGCGTTGGGGCCATCGCGTTCTACGAAGGCATCGACTTCGCGACCGAACACCTGCTGGGCAGCCTCGCCGGTTATCACCCCCCCGCGCCCCTCGGCGAAGGTAGCCAGGAGTGGAGCGGTCCCACGCGCTGGTGGGCGCTGCCGCTGGTCCTCGCCCTCGGTGGTCTTGTTTCTGGACTGATCGTCTGGTGGCTCGCACCCGAAGCCGAGGGCCACGGCACCGATTCCGCCATTGATGCGTTTCACCACAAAGCGGGGCGCGTCCGCCTCCGTGTCGTCCCCGTCAAGCTCGTCGCTTCGGCCATCACCATCGGCTCGGGTGGCGCCGCTGGCCGCGAAGGGCCGACCGCCCAGATCGGCGCCGGCTTCGGCTCGTTCATCGCCGATCGCCTCCACCTGGAGCCTGCCGAGCGCCGCCGGGCGCTCGCCGCCGGCATGGGCGCGGGCATCGGCGCGATCTTCCGGGCCCCGCTCGGCGGCGCGATGATGGCGGCCGAGGTCCTCTACAAGCACGACTTCGAAGCCGACGTGATCCTCCTCGGCCTCATCTCCTCGATCGTCGCCTACTCGATCTTCGGGGCCTACACCGACTACACGCCGGTGTTCGGCGGCGCGGGCTCGTTTTCGTTCACCCACCCCCAGGAGCTGCCCTACTACGCGGTCCTGGGGGTCGCCTGCGGCCTCTTCGGCCTGGCCTATGCGCGCTCGTTCTACGGCGTGACGGGGCTCTTCAAGAAAGCGCCGGGGCCGGTGTGGGCCAGGCCGGCGTTGGGCGGGCTGCTCGTCGGCTGCATCGGCATGGCTGCCCCCGAGGCCATCCATGTGGGCTACGGCTGGGTGCAGCAGGCCTTCACCCGCGAAGGCGTGATGGAGTTCTCCCCCTGGCTCCTGCTGCTCCTCCCCGCCCTTCGCATCCTCACCACTTCCCTCACGGTGGGCTCCGGAGGCTCCGGTGGCATCTTCGGCCCGGGCATGGTGATCGGCGGGCTCATCGGCGCGGCCTACTGGCGCCTGGGCCACGAGCTCCCGGGCTTCCCCCAGGAGCCCGGCCCCGTCGTCATCATCGGCATGACCGCGATGTTCGGCAGCATCGCCCACGCCCCGCTCGCGATGCTCCTGATGGTTGCGGAGATGACCGGCAACCTTTCGCTGCTGGGCCCCGCCATGATCGCTGTTGCCGTGGCCACGCTCCTCGTGGGCGACGAGAGCATCTACCGCAGCCAGGTCGCGACCCGCGCTGATTCGCCGGCCCACCGCCACCGGTTCGCCTTCCCATTGCTTACCGCCCTTCCTGCTGGCCGGGCGGCCGTTCCCGTGCCGCTGATCGAACCGGCGGCGACGGCTGACGAGATCCGGGCGGCCCTGGAGGCGGCGAAATCGGCTCAGGCTATCGTCCGCCGGGAGGATGGTTCGCTCGGCGAGCTGCTGGCGGCCGACCTCCGCGCCGGCAGCGTGGCTGGCACCGCGGCGTCGTTGAGCCGCCCCATTCCCGTCTCCGTCCAGGCTGACTGGCCGCTCGACCGCGCCCTGGATCTCCTCAATGAGCACGACCGGCGGTGGCTGCCGGTCATCGATGGCCCGGGCGGAGAGGTGCTGGGCATCATCGACACGCGGACGCTGCTCCGCTCCTACCGGCGTGCCGCGGCCATGCAGATGCGCCAGCTCGCGCCGCTGGGCGAAGAGATGGAGACCGTCGAGATCGCTGTCCCGGAGGCTGCGCCGGTTGCCCATCGCCGCCTCGCCGATGCCGCCTTCCCCGCCGGCGCCCGCATCGTCGCGCTGCGGCGCGATGGGCACACGTTCGTTCCCGATGGCGCGACCATCATGCTCCCGGGCGACCTGGTCACGATCACGCTCGGGCCCGGCACCCGCACGGTGGTGTTCGAGCTGCTACTCGGCCCGGGGCGTGCCTAGCCTCGCGCGTATCCGCCTTCGCGCAGCCGGCGCCACACCTCGCCGCTGGCGGCGTAGCGCTCCATCAGGTACGGGTACACCGCGGGGATGTTGAACAGCTGCTCCATGCAAAGCTGCGAAAGGTACCGGTCGAGCACCGCCGGGTGTTCGTCGGGGTCGACCAGGTCGATCTGGAGGCCCTCCTCGAAGCCGCCCGCCGCCGCTGGCATCCCGGCCGCCTGGGCGATCACCAGCCCTTTTTCGGTCAGCGATTCGATGGCCGCGCGGAGCCCGGCGCGGAACTCGGGCGTCACCTTCAGGCCGCCAGCGCCCAGGTGCCGCTCGCGACCACCGGTGGTCGCCAGCGAATGCACCACCGCGGTCACGTGGTCGACCCGGAAGGTGTCGCTCCCGGCGGCGCGTGATGGCGGCAGGCCCACCGAGAGCACGCCGAGAAGGGCCACTTCGAGCGGGGCGAGGTCTTCGGGGCGATAGGCGGTCATCGCGTCTGAGCGTAGCCTGCCGTGTGCCACCGGCACAGCGAGCGCGCTGGCATCCCGGCGGTCCGCTGGCTCAGTCCGTATCGGGCCCACAGGCAGCGCCGCCGCCGCCAGGCGGGCAGCAGATATCCGTGCAGAACTTCACCAGCCAGTGAATCGCGTCCGGGTCGAGGCAGTAGCAGGCCGTTGGCCCCTCGACGTTCCCGCGGACGATGCCGGCCTCGCGGAGCACCTTCAGGTGCTGGGAAACCGTCGATTGCGCGAGCGGGAGCACATCGACCAGCTCGGTCACGCAGGCCTGCCTGCGGCTCAGCTCGGTCACGATACGGACGCGCGCGGGGTTGCCCAGCGCCCGGAAGATGGCGGCCGCGCGCTCTTCTTCGCCGGTCAGCGTTTCGATGTTCTTCATCAGCGCTTCCAGTGTATCGTCAAAATGCGATGACTGCCTACCCGGGCAGGAGTGCGCGGAAGCGCTCGTCGATATCGGCCAGCGGCCGCCCGCCGCCATAGCGGTCGAGGGCCGCGCGGCGCCCTTCGGCGTTGAGTGGGAGGTTCCCGGAGCGGTGCCGTTCGACGAGCCCGCGCAGCGCGGCGGAGACCTGCTCGAAGCCCGTCGCCTGGATCGCACCGGGCATGGGGTGCGTCCAAATGACATAACGGCCGCGACTGAGCGCCTCCGCTGCCATGAACGACTGGCCGTCGTGCGTGGTCAGCCGTACGAGCGCCGTCGTTTCGCTGTAGAGCGGGTCCATATCGTCGACCCATGGCCGCGCCTCCAGGTTCGCGGGCAGCGGCCCGGGCAGCGTTTCGGGCGGCGAGGGGATGAGGGTGAAGTGCACATCCGGGAAGGCCTCGGGCAGCCGGAGCATCGTGTCGAAATCGAAGACGGCACGCGCCTGGCGGTCGACGGGGTAGTACAGCAGCACGCCGAAGCGCGCGGGGAGCGGCGGCGGCGGGCCTTCCTCCACGGGGATGGGTAGGGGCACGAACTCGGAGCTCACGCCCGCGCTGCGCAGCTCCTCCACCAGCCAGGGGGCATCGCACCAGTGGGTCGCGCGCTCGGCGATGCGCAGGGCGACATTGTCGTGGCGGTGTTCCTCCACGGCGATCTGGACGTCGGTGCCAACCCAGTGGATGACGACGGGCTTGCGGCGGAAGCGAAGCAGGTTGTCCTGGGGCGAACCCCGGTCGATCCGGCTGCCGATGAGGTAGACGATATCGGCGCGCGTGGCCGCGCTCGCCACCTTCGCCCAGCCGCCCACGTGGCGCCCGGGATGGTCGATGTAGCGGGCGTTCCAGCCGAGCCCGGCCAGGTCGCGCACCAGCAGGCGCCCGAAGTAGGGCAACCCCAGGATGAGGATCGAACCCCGCTTCGTCTCGATCGGCGGTTGTCCGGTCATTCGCGACCGCCTTCAGCGATACGGGCGCGCGGAGCCAACAGCGTCGCCCCCGGGGCGACATCGCGGTCGACCAGTGCGTGGGCGCCGATGGTGGCTGCTTCGCCGACGGTGACGCCGTGGAGGATGGTCGCCCCGATGCCGAGGTAGGCGCCGCGGCCGATGCGGATCGGTCCCTGCTCGCGCGGCCGCCGCTCCCGCAGGGGGCCTGGCCCGACGTCGATGTGGGTCACGAGACTCGAGCGCATGGAGAGCGTGGCGTCATCCTCGATGGTCACGTCATCGGCAAGGTCGATGAGGACATCGGCGCCGAGGTGGACCCGGTCGCCGATGCGCAGGCGGCTGAAATCGTTCCGCGCGTTGACGATGATGAGTGGGCTGTGAATTGAGACATTATCACCCACAACCGCGCCAAACTCCCGCAGCACCCGTGCATGCGCGCTGGTGGTGGTGCGCAGTTCTGCCGCGATACCGTCGATCCCGTCGCGCAGATACCGGGCTTTTCGCCGCGCCCGCCCGGCGAATCCCATCCGCGCCCGCACCGGACGGAGCACAGGCGCGATCAACGCGCGGGTCCGTTCCGTCAGTGCCATCGTTCCTCCGGCTTCACACCGCTGTAAACTGTCAGTAAACAGTTGCAGGCAGCATCAGACAATGTGGCAGAGTGCCTTGCCTGCATAAGAAGGCACTTCTACGCTGCAAGCAATGGGGTGCCACAGCCCCACCTGTGAGGCAGCATGAAACGAGCGCTTCTTCTTGGTATCGCAGCCGCCGGCGCGGCTCTCGCCAGCATCCCCGCCCTGGTCACCGCCCAGGGGTTCCCGCCACCGCCGCCCACCACCTATTACGGCAAAGCCCCGGCGGGCATCGGGCCCGGCCAGGCCGTCATCGCCATCGTGAGTGATGGCGCCTCGTCGCAGGTCTGTGGCGATGGCGCGACCCTGAACGATTCGAGTGGCGTGGTCTACGTTGTCGATGTCGTCGCCAACGCCCAGATCGCGGGCTGCGGGCAGACCGGCCGGACTGTCCAGTTCTACTTCGTCGGCGCCAAGCGGCTCTCGACCGATACCGCCAGCTGGAGCGGCCCCGGCCCATCGCAGAAGGACCTGGTGAACCTCGGGCCCGCGCTCACCACGCGCAACACCGCCCCGCAGGTCGCCAAGGACGGCGTGTACTAGCGTTCGGCCCGGCCAATCGGAGCACTTCCAGCGGGCGTCCCGTTCCAGGGGCGCCCGTTTTCGTGTGCCCCGGTGCCCTCTCAGGGCCAGAGCAACCCGTAGAGCGTTTCCACCGCCTCGGCCACCCGCGGCCCGGGCGCCCGCAGGAAGAGCGATACGTCGAGCTCGTGCACGCGGCCATCGCGGACCGCCGGCGTCCCGGCCCATACCGGGTCGGAACGGATCTGTTCGGCGAGGCCGCCCTGTCCCGACGGTAGGACGAGCACCACGTCCGGGTTCGTGGCGGCCGCCTGGGCGACCTCGATGACGCCGAAGCCGGCGATAGGCCCGCCCTCGGGCGCCGAGCCGAGCACGTTGACCGCGCCGAGCGCCTCCAGCAGGCTGCCGGTGTAGGTCGCGGTCCCGCCCCCGAATACGTCGCGTCCGCCGCCGGTCACCACCAGCACCTTCGGCGAACTTCCCGCCTGGCGCGCCCGGGCCCGCACTGCCTCCACTCGTGACTCGATGTCCGCCCTTGCGCGGGCGGCTTCGCTTGCGCGCCCCGTGGCATCGCCGAGCGTATCGAGCGTCTCCAGCACGGAGTCGTAGCTCCCCGCCTTGATGACGAACACGGGGTAGGGGAACTTCTCGAAGTCGCGCGTCCGCCCGCTGTGGAAGGTTGCGTCGCCGATGACCAGGTCCGGTTCGAGCGCGGCGATCGCGGCGAAATCCGGCGAGAGCGACGAGCCGGTGACCTTCGCCCCGGGCGCGAGCGACTCCGGCGTGTCGGAGGTCCGCCCGGCGATTTCGAGCCCGAGCGCGGCCGCGAACTCGCCAGCCGATGGGCTCATCACCGCCACCACGCGAACTTCCTCGGTCAGCCGCACCTGCCGCCCGATCATGTCGGTGACGCTCCGGGGCCCGGCGGTCACATTCGCGGCGATGGTGGGTGTGGGCGTGGGCCGCGGAGGCACGGGGTCGGCGGCCTTGCCGCACGCGCCGAGCAGGACCGCTCCGGCGATGAGTGCCGCGGGCCACTTCACCTTCAACGCGCGCGCTCCATCCGCGCTTCCACGCGGATGGTCTGGAGGTAGCGCCCCGCCGCGCCCTGCCGCCCGCGCGGCGCGCGCAGCAGCTCGCGGATGTCGTCCGGGGTGTCCAGGTCGAGGGTGAGCTCGCGGTTGTGGTTGGTCACCACGGTCATGCCGGCGCGTTCGGCCGCGGCGGCGTGCTTTGCGAAGCTCCCCGGCCCGTAGGCGAGCGGAAACCGCCCGGGCGGGTGCAACAGCATGGCGTTCGTGCCGCCATCGGGGCTTTCCACCATCACCACGGTGCCCTCGCCGGCGTCGAGCCCCTCGAGCGTCTCGATCGCCCCGGCCGTCGCCAGGGGGAGGTCGGCGTGGAGGATGAGCAGCCGGGAGGTGACCGCACCTTCGGCGCAGAGCGTTTCGATGGCGCGTTCGAGCTGGGGATTCAGGCCGCCGAGCGCCGGGTCCTCGCGCAGCACCCGCCCGCGTCCATTCACGTGCGCCGCCACGCGCTCATCCGGCGTCAGGACGATCGCGCGCGGCCCGGCCGCGTGCAGCACCGTCTCGAGCGTCACAAGCGCCAGCGCCACGCGCTCCTCGGCGGTGAGCAGGCTCGCGAGGCGGCCCTTCGCCCGGTCCAGCCCGTTCACCGGGATCAGGATCGGCAGGTCGCTCATCTCGCATCCTCCAGCGCGTCCAGGATGTCCCGGGCGAGCTCACGCTTGCGCTCCATGCTCGTCATCATCGTGTCGACCACGAGCGTCTTCATGCCCAGCGCTTCGACCGCGGGGGCGAGTGCGCGATCCTCCACGTCGAGCACGAAGAGGTCGATGAGCCCGCGGTAGATCTTCGCCACGCCGAGCGCCGAGACCTCGTAGCCCATGCTCGTCATCATCTTCGCGGCGGGGCCCTTCACCACCTGGCCGGCGATGATCGGGCTGATGGCCACGCGGGTCGCGCGGGTGTTCGCGAGCGCCTCGCGCACACCCGGCACCGCCAGGATCGGCCCGATGCTCACGAAGGGGTTGCTTGGCGCGAGGATGACGGCCTTCGCATCGCCGATCGCCTCCACCACGCCGGGCGCCGGCCGCGCGCGCTCCGCGCCCTCGAAGCGGATCGACTTCACGTCGACCTCGGTGCGGAGCCGCACCATGTACTCCTGGAAGGCGAGCTCGCCATCGGGGCCGGTGATCATGGTCCGCACCGGGTCGTCTGTCATCGGCAGGATGGTGCAGGTGAGCTGCCAGGCCTTCGCCAGCTCGCGCACCACCTCGTGCATGGGCACGCCCTCGCGCAGCAGGCGCGTGCGGTGGATGGCCATCGCGAGGTCGCGGTCGCCCAGGTTGAACCAGCGCTCGTAGCCGAACCGCTGAAGCTGGTCGACCACGGCGAAGGTGTCGCCCCGGAGCCCCCAGCCGGTGTCGGGGTTCACGGCATCGGCGAGCGCGTAGATGACGATGTCCGTATCGGGCGAAACGTGCAGCCCGAACATCTCCACATCGTCGCCGGTGTTCGAAACGACCGTGACTGCCGAGGGGTCGATAGCCTGGCAGAGGCCCTGGAGAAACCGCGAAGCGCCAACGCCGCCGGCGAACACCGTGTACATGCCCGGATGGTACCCGCGGCCGGGGACTACCGCGAACGTGCACCGCCCATGCCGGCCTCAGGCGCGGGCGGGCGGGCTTTCGGGCGCGGCTTCCCTCGGCGCAACCTTCGCGGGCAGGCGGGCTGCCACCCGGGCGGTCGCGCGTTCCTCCACCGGCGCGCCGGCGGTGGCCAGCCGCCTGCGCGCGGCCCCCTGCTCGACGGCGATGAAGAGCGCGAAGAGCGCGTACAGGTAGGGCTCCTCGAAGAGCCGCCCCTCGGACTGGCTCTGGAAGAGGATTTCGATGAGCGCCACCGCGCAGAAGGCCGCCAGGAGCCGTGCGTATGGTTCCACTTCGCGCCGGTACACGGTCCAGCTCGCGTTGGCCACGCGGATCACCACGAACCCGAGCATCGCGATGGCGACGATGCCGCCTTCGGCCATCAGGCTCACGAACGACGTGTGCGAAAGCGTGGTCTTCGCCCACCAGGGGATGACCCACAGGTAGTTGTGGACCAGCGAGTTCTGGTAGCTGCCCGTCCCCACGCCGATGAACGGGTTGTCCTTCCACATCTCCCACCCGGCCCTGATGAGGAACTCCCGCTGGCCCAGGACACGGATGCCGAGGGTGAGTGTCTTGATGCGCTCGAACTCCGAGCCGCCCTGCAGCATCATCAATCCGAGCAGGACGCCCACGCCAGCCGCGCCACAGGCCATGAGCCGCAGCTTCGTGTAGCGGCGGATCGGAGCGAGCAGGATCATCAGGAACGCCGCCAGCAGGAACCCGAGCCAGCCCGAGCGCGAGGCCGTGGAGACCAGCGCGGGCAGGCCCAGCACGAGCGCTGGCGCCGCGAGGTAGACCGTCATCCGCCGCGGGCCCGTCGCCAGGATCATGCCGATGGCGAGCGCCATCGAGATCGCCAGGAAGCGCGCCAGGTTGTTCGGGTCGGCGAAGGTCGCGTTCGAACGGTAACTGTAGGCATCCGATTCGATCAGGATGCTGCGCCACTGGAACACCCCCACCACCCGCTGGGCAATGGCGATGAGCGAGACCAGTGCGGCGGCGATGAAGAACGCGGCGACGATCCGCTCGATATCGCGCCGGTTTTCGATGAGCGCGGGCGCCGCGAAGACGAAGGCCACGTACATCGGCAGGATGATGACGGCGTTCGTTGGCCGCTGGGTATCGGACCAGCCCACCCCGAGCGTGATCACCCCGGCGAACAGCACCACGGGGATAAGGAAGCTCGAATTGGGGACGAGGCGTGCCGGGTCGTGCCGGCAACGCCAGGCCGCCACCACGATCGTGGCCGCCATGGCGGCCTTGCCCGGGTTCAGCATCGTCCGGATGGCGCCGCCGGCCCCGCCTTCGCCAAGGGCGCCCAGGGCCTCGGTTTGCAGGTATTCGAAGGGCAGGCCGAGGATGACGCAGGGGATGAGCAGCTTCGGTTCGCGGAGGAGGACGACCGCCGCCAGGAGGACCGCCTGGAGCGCCACGATGAAGGCCAGGTCAAGCACGGGCGCGATTCCACCTCGTGACGCGATTCACAATTGACCCCCGTCCGGCGTGGCAACTACGATACGGCCCGATGCCGACCGGAACCAGCGGGCTGGAACGCGACCTTTCCCTCATCCGCCGGCGAGCCTGGTTATTCATCCCCTTCGCCGTCCTGGGCATACTCGCGGCGCTCTTCATCGGCAGCCTCACGGGCGAAAGCACGGCCACCGCCTCCCTCACCCTCGATACGACCGTGCACGACCTGGTGATCGGCGGCGACCGCGGCCTGCGCATCTACGAGGCCCAGGAGATGACCAGCGATCCCCGCTTCCGCGAGAAGGTGCGCGAGGCGATCGGCGATCCGGAGTTCGATTTCGGCCGCTTTGCGATCAGTCTCAGCCCAATCTCCGTCGCCGATGGCATCTCGCGCGGCATCCTCACGGTCTCGATCACCGATCCCGTGAAGGCCGACGCCGAGCGCTACCGGACGGCGTTCGTGAACGTCTTCACCGCCGAATACACCGCGCAGGATGGTCTCTGGCGCACCCGTTTCGTCGACCGCCGCCGGAAGGTCGCCGAGGAGAACACCGCCCAGTTCGAAGCCGTCTACGCGCAGCTCAAGGCGAAGACCGACCCGCTCGGCATCTACCTCCCGCCGCTGATCGATGCGCGCGGCACCACCTCGCCATCCACCGCCGACTACGAACAGCAGGCGCAGCTCCGCCGCGAGCTCGCCGAAGTCGAGGGGGCGCTTGGCGCGATCGCGGGCATTTCGAACGGGGCCGCCGCCGCCGTGGCCGGCAGCGTCCTCGGCCAGCCGGTCGCCGCGGGCGATGCCGCCTCGGCCCTTACCGCCCGCAAGGCTTCCCTCGAAGCCGCGATCGAGGCGTTCGCGGTCGACACGGTGGCCCTCGCCGAGAGCAAGCTCGACCCGGAGACCCTTCGCCTGCTCGACGAGGTGCGCGGCAAGCGCCAGACCAAGGACGAGTCGTACGTCCGCCTGGCGAACGCCGAGGTCGCCGTGGGCAGCGCCGAGAGCTACGTGACAGCCTCCTACAGCTCCTCGGGCGGGCTTGCCGGGTCGATGCTCGGGCGCGTCGCGGTGGCCATCGCGGTCACCGTCGTGTTCGGCCTCATCGCCATCTACACTGTCGAATGGCTCAGCCAGGCGCGCGGCTCCTCCGATCTTTAGCGCGCCCGCGGCCTTCCCTTCTATGCGCATCGCCGAGATCAACGACATCGCCTCCGTGGCCACCGAGATCGGCGCCGGGCTGCGCGCGCGCGGCCACGAGGTCGACCTCTTCCAGCCCCGGCTCTTCGGCGCCCGGCTTCCCTCGCCCGTGAAGCCGGTCACCGCGCCGCTTCGCGCCCTCGACTGGCTGAGGATCGCGGGGCGGGTGCGCCGGGGTGGCTACGACCTCGCCCACATCCACTACGCCTACCTGGGCAACCTCGGCCGCCTGGGGCGCTTTCCCTACATCCTCCACTGCCACGGCACCGACCTCCGCGGGCAGACGGCCTGGACGCGCCCGCTCGTGCGGAGCGCCGTGCACCACGCCCGCCACGTCTTCTATGCCACGCCCGACCTGTGGCCCTTGCTGCGGGACCTCCGCCCGGACGCCGAGTTCCTGCCCAACCCCATCGACCTTGGACGGTTCGCGCCAGCCGCGCCTCCATCGAGCCAGTCGGGCGTGTTCATCTGCTGCGGGCTCACGGAGATCAAGGGCGCGGACACCATCCTCGAAGCCTGCCGCGTGCTGTCCGAACGCAGGCCCGATATCCGCTTCACCGCCTACGCCGGCGGGGCCTATGCGGCCCGGTTCGATGCCCTGCCGAACGTCACGCTGATCGCGCCGCAGCCGCGCTGGAAGCTCCCGGAGCTCATCAACCGGCACGCCGTGGTGGCGGGGCAGATGAAGCTCGGCTCCGCCGGCATGGCCGAGCTCGAGGCCATGGCCTGCGGCCGCCCCGTCGTCACCTGGTTCAACGAGCAATCCGCCTACCCCGAGCCGCCGCCGTTCGTCTCCGTTTCGACGGCCGCGGCGATGGCGGACGCGATCGAACGGCTCATCGACGGGCCCGCCGAACGCGATGCCACCGGCGAACGGAGCCGGGCGTGGGTGGCGGCGCATCACGCCCGCGACCGCATTGCCGCCCGCGTCGAGGCCGTTGCCCGTGCCATCGCCGCTGGCGAACCCGTCCCCCCGGCGGATTGACCGCATTCCGCCCGCTGCTACGGTGAAGCGATGACGACTCCCACTGCCGCCGGCCGGCTCGATGACGCGCCGCTCACGCTTCCCGAGCGCCCGCTCGTCTCCATCGTGATCCCGTGCCTCAACGAGGAGGACTACATCGTCGCCCTTCTCGATTCGCTCGCGGCCCAGGACTATGGCGCCGGCGACATTGAAGTGCTCGTTTCGGATGGCGGCAGCACCGACCGCACCCGCGAACTGGTGGCCGGCTACCGCTCCCCGTTCCGGCGGCTCGAACTGGTCGAAAACCCGCGCCGCATCACGGTGGCCGGCCTGAACGAGGGCATGGACGCGTCTCGGGGCGATTGCTGGATCATCATCGGCGCCCACAGCAAGGTCCGCCCGGATTTCGTGCGCGAATCGGTGGCCGCCCTCAGGCGCACCGGCGCCGCCTGCGTGGGCGGCCCCATCGAGACGATCGGCGAGGGCACCGCCGGGCTCGCCATCGCGGCCGCCATGTCCTCGCCCTTCGGCGTCGGCAACGCGAAGTTCCGGTACGCCGAGACCGAGGGCGAAGTCGATACGGTCCCCTTTGGCTGCTACCACCGGAAGGTGTGGGAGGTGGTTGGACGCTTCGACGAGACCGTGGACGGCGCCGACGAGGACAGCTACAACGCTCGCCTGATCGAGGCTGGTGGCAGGATCTGGCTCACGCCCGCGATCCGCAGCTCCTACTACCCGCGGCGCACGTTCAAGGCACTCGCCAGACAGTACCGGGAGTATGGCGCCGCGAAGGGCACCCTCCTGGCCCGCGGCCGGCCGCTCCAGCCCCGCCATTTCGCCCCCGCGGCGATGGTCGCGGGCGGGCCCGCCCTCTGGCTGCTCGGGAGGTTCTCGTCGAGGGCGCGCTGGCTCCTCCGCCTCCTCGGCGTTGCGTATGCGGGGGGCGGGCTCCTGATGGCGCGCCAGGCCGCCGCGAAGAACGGCGCCAACCCGGTGCTGACCTTCGCGGCCATGGCGACGATGCACGTCTCCTATGGCGTGGGGTTCATCGCCGGGTGGTGGAACGAGCGCCAGCGACAGGCCTGACGGCAGCTCCCTGGATGAAACTGCAAGCGGCCCTCCGTCCAAAGGGTGAGCCGCTCTGTGCCGGGATTCACAGATTCCCGGGGCAGCCCGTGGCACCCTGCGCCAATGAATGCCGCACCAGTGCCCGTGTCGGTGCGGGGAGGGGTCTACGCTTTCGATGCATTCGAGCTCGATATCCCCGGTTTCGAGCTCCGTCGTGAAGGCAGCCCTGTCCCCCTTGAGCCCCAGGTCTTCGAAGTCCTCGCCTTCCTCGTCGAGAACGCGGGCCGCGCGCTTTCGAAGCAGGAGCTGCTCGACCGCGTCTGGCCCGAACGGTACGTCACCGAGGCGGCACTCAACAGCCGCGTGATGACCGCCCGCAAGGCGCTCGGCGATAACGGCCAGTCCCAGCGCTACATCAAGACGGTGCACGGCCGGGGCTACCGCTTCTTCGGGACGCTCGAAGAGCAACCGCTCCCGGCTGCCCCGGCCGGCGCCGTGCCGGCGAACACGCCCGCCCGGCTCCCGTTCCAGGCCCCCGGCACGTCGTTCATCGGCCGCGACGCCGAGATGCAGCGGCTCATGGACCTGCTCGAGGGTGATGCCCGGCTCCTGACCATCGTCGGGGCTGGCGGCATGGGGAAGACCCGGCTTGCGAGCGAGCTCGCCGCTCGCCTGGCCGCGGCCGGCCGCCCGGTCGCGTTTGCTGCCCTCGAAACCTCGACGGCCGCCACCCTTGCCGCCGACATCGCAGCCGCCACGGGCTACAAGCCGCGCACCACCGAGGCTGCCGCCGAAGTCGTGCAGCACCTGGCCGGGCTCGAGCTTGTCCTCGTCCTCGACAACCTCGAACACGTCATCGAGCCAGCCCGTAGTTTCCTCCAGGATCTCCTCGCTGCCGCGCCCTCCGTTCGCGTGGTTACCACCTCGCGCGCGGTGGTAGGCCTCCGCCAGGAATGGGTGTATCGCGCTACCGGGCTCGCCGTGGAAGCCACCGGCGGCGAAACGCCGGATGCAGTGCGCCTCTTCGTCGAGCGCGCCCGCCAGGCCGAGGCGTCCGTCGAGGTCTCCGCCGCCGAACTGGACGCGGTTGCCGGGATCTGCCGGCAGGTCGATGGCATGCCGCTGGCCATCGAGCTCGCGGCGGCGCTGACCCGCTATGTCGGCATCGCCGACGTCGCAGCGCTCGTGCGGTCCGATGTCTCGGCGCTCGAAATCGACCTGCCCGATACGCCGGCCCGCCATCAGAGCATCAATGCGTTGATGGAAGAGAGCCTGCGCCACCTGGGCGAGGGCGAGCGCGAAGTCCTTCGCGCCCTGGCGGTGTTCGAAGGCGGGTTCACGAGCGATGCGGCCTGCGGAGTCGCCGGCGCGTCGCTCCCGCTCCTGCGCTCGCTGGCCGACCGGTCGCTCCTGCAGTGCGCGGGTGGCCGGTTCGCGCTCCATCCGCTGATGCGCCAGTTCCTCTGCTGCCAGGCTGCCAGCCGGGAGGGCCTGCAGGCGACCCACGCCGCGTATTACGGGCGCTTCCTGGCCGCGCGGACGGCCGCGCTGGAGAGCGATGGGCAGGTCGCCGCGACGGCCGCCATCGATGCGGAGTTTGCCAACGTGCTCGCGGCCTGGCGGTGGGCCTGCACCCATGGCCGTATCGACCTGATCGACGAGGCGCGCTACCCGCTCTTCGCCTACCTCACCTTCCGCGGGCGCTTCTTCGAAGCGCACGAAATCGGCGGCATGGCGATCCAGGCGCTCGAGGCTGCCGGCGATGCAGGCAAGCCCGTGCTCGCCTCGCTGCTCACGCACTACGTCTGGACGCTCTTCCGCATCGGCAAGCCGGGTGAGGCGGTCGCCATCATCGCGCGCGCCCAGCGGCTCTTCGCCGAATCGGGCGCCGAGCCGGGCCCGGGCATGGGCACCGACCCGCTGACCGTCGTCGCGGCGCTGCGTCTGGGCGCTGGCCAGTACAGCGAGGCCTACGCCGCCGCCTCGGCCGCGCTCCGCCGCGCGCATGCGCGTGAGGACCGCATCGGTGTGGCATTCGCATCCTGGCTCGCCGGGTGCGCGCGCCTGCGGGAGGCGAGCATCGAAGTGACGGCGGACGGTGCCGGCCACTACTTCTACCGGCCGACCCCCGAGGGTGCCGCCACCGGCCATCTCGACGAGGCGATGCGCCTGACGGGCCAGGCAGCCATGATCCTCGAGGCCCTGGGCGAAATCTGGCTCCGAGGATTCGTGGAGATCGAGCGCGGGCTCGCCGCCGAGGCCAACGGCGACCGCACCGCTGCCGCCGAACACCAGCGCCAGGCCTACCTGCTGCGGAAACAACTCAACGACCCCCAGGGCATGGGGAGCGCGCTGGTGTACCTGGCCGGTACGGTGATCGCACTGGGCCAGTACGATGACGCACGCGCCATGCACACCGAGGCCCGCCGCTACTTCCTGGCCTCCGGAGATGCGACCGGCATCACCGAAGTCGACCGCAGCGAAGGCATGCTCGAGCGCCTGGTTGGCAACGAGGAGGCAGCCATCGAGAAGCTGCTCGCCTCGCTCCACGGGAGTGTCTCGCTCGCTTTCACGAACAACGTGCTGTCGGTGGCTCGCGGCTTCGCGCTCATCCTGGCGGACTGGGGCGAGTACGAGACCTCGCTCCGTGCGCTGCGCTACGTCGCCGTCCACCCCTCGACCACGCCGTTTTCGCGCGCGCTCGCACGCCGCGAACTCGCCGATGTGATGGGCCGCAGCGGCCTGCCGGCTCCGGACGACATCCCCGCGCTCGACGCCATCGGCCTGGCCGCCATGGCCAGCGACCTGGACTGCGCCATCCGCCGCGGGCCCGGACGGTCGCGCGCGTACTCGCGCGTGGGGGCCGCCACCCGGGCCCCGGCCCACGTCGCCGCTTGAGCCATCCCCCCGGCCCCGTGCGATCATGGCCACCTGTGGTGAGCGCCCTGTGTAAGAATTTCCGCGCCTGCCTGTCCTACCCTCGAAGCCCGCACGCTTCGACGGCCTGGCGGGCTTCGACCAACCGGGGAAACCCGGCGCGCGGTGGCGCGGCAGAGGAGTGGCATGGACCAGCTCGCTGAATCGAGCCTTGTGGAGCTCGCTAAGGCAGGCGATCAGCACGCCTTCGCCGAGCTCTACAACCGCTACTTCGACCCCGTCTACGACTTCGTCGCCCGCATGACGCGGAACCGCGACGAAGCGGCGGACATCGCCCAGGACACCTTCCTGAAGGCGATGAACGCTCTCGGCGGGCTGCAGAAGGGCGCGAGCTTCAAGAGCTGGATCTTCACGATCGCCCGCAACACCGCGTTGAACCGGCTCGAAAAAGCCTCCCGCACACGGCCGCTTACCTTCGAGGACAGCGACGGCGAGGAGGTCGGCTTCGACGTTGTCGATACCGACCGCTTCTCCGACCCCGAAGAGGCAGCCCAGGCAGGCGCCATCGCCTCGCTCGTGTGGGAAGCCGCCGCCGGTTTGGATCCCAGGCAGCTCACCCTGCTCGACCTGCACCTGCGCCAGGGGCTCGATAGCGGGGAGATTGCCGACGTGCTCGGTGTCACGAAAAACAATGGCTACGTGATGCTGAACCGTCTGAAGAAGGCCGTCGAGGAAGCGATCGGAGCCTTCATCATGTTCAAGACCGGGCGACAGTACTGCGCCAGCCTCGATGCCGTGCTCAGCAAGGCGGACATCCAGGGGATGTCGCCCGAAACCCGCAAGCTCGTCGACCGGCACGTGGCGCAGTGCCCTGACTGCGAAGAGCGCAAGAAGAAGCTCGCGCCGCTGGCGGCGTTCGCGGCCTTTGGCGCCATCGGCGCACCGGCGGGCGCGAAGGCCCACATCCTCGAAGGGCTCATGCAGGAGTGGCCCGGCCCCGCCGCGACCGCCAGCGGTGGCGGGGGAGGGGGCTCCGGCGGTGGCTCCGGGGGCGGTTCGGCATCGGGCGGCTCCGGTGGTGGCGCCGTGGGCCGCAGCTTCCTGAAGGCCGGTTCCGGGCTGGCCGTCCTGGCGGCGATGCTCGTCGCCCTGCTCTTCATCCCCCAGAGCCCCATTGCGCTGACGCGCGACGATGGCGGCACGGCTGTCCAGGCCGACCCCCCGCCCGGCGGCTCCGGCTCGACGCCGCCACCGGTCGAGACCTTCACCCCGGTGCCGGGGCTTTCGGTGACCCCCACACCCTCGCCGGCCAGCACCCCGGCGGGGAGCCCGACCGAGGGTTCGACGGCCCAGGCCGGTGCGGGCAGCGCCAGCCCGACGGCGACGCAGACGCCGCCACCGGCCGCCACGCCGACGAAGGCTCCGAATACCGCCACTCCGACGCGCACGAACACGCCGACGGCAACCCCGACGCGGACGAACACGCCCACGCCAACCGCGACGGCCACGCCCACGAAGGTGCCATGCTTCCCGGTGCTGCAGGGCTCGGTGTTCGCGCTCGAGATCCCGGCGGGCGGCGCCAGCACGTTCGTGATCACGAACCCGCAACCGTGCGACGCGAGCTTCTCGGTCGGCACCTCGGGAGGGCTCTGGCTCTCGGCGTCACCCGCTGGCGGCACCATCCCTGGCGCGTCGGGGGCCACGGTGACTGTTTCGGTTGACTCCGGGCTCCTCCCCGCGGGCGAAGGGGTCTACTACGGCCAGGTCACGGTGCAAGGCCCGAACAACTCCTTCACCGTCCAGGTGACCGCCACGCGCGGCGGCCAGCCACCGGTCGTCCAGTCCATCACGGGCCAGTGCATGCTGACCGCGCTCGGCGTCAGCTTCACCGCGACCATCACCGATGACGTCGGCATGGGGTCGGCGATGGTCTACTTCACGGCTTCTGGCGGAGCGAACCACCAGGTCCAGCTGCAGAACACGGGCGGCAACACCTGGGCCGGGACGCTCACGGGGGTGAGCGCCCGTGCGGGCACGAACTTCCGGGTGGTGGCCACTGACGGCTCGGGCAAGCAGACCACGAGGTCGTTCAGCGCTCCCTGCTAGCTCGCCGAGACGAGCGCCGCACCGCCGAGGGCCAGCGCGGCCCCGGCCACGCGCGCGACGGTCAGCCGCTCGTGGGT
The DNA here is from genome assembly GCA_964507025.1 of uncultured Anaerolineaceae bacterium. Lineage (GTDB taxonomy): Bacteria > Chloroflexota > Dehalococcoidia > Tepidiformales > Tepidiformaceae > Amarobacter. The sequence continues at coordinate 10,007 of CAZDOK010000021.1, read as the reverse complement.
GAACACGCGGGCGAGCACCACGGTCACGACGGGGTAGAGCGAAGCCAGCACGGAGATGACCGCCAGGTTGCCGCGCGTGCTCGCCAGGGCGAAGGCCCCGTTCGCGGAGAGCTCGATCACGCCAAGCGCCACCAGGTTCGGGAGGAGCCGCCCGGGGTGGCGGATGCCACCGGCGACGGCAGTCGACCCGATGAGCATGGCGGCGCCAAGCCTTGCCCCGAGCAACACGATCAGTTCTGGCCGGCCCTCGCCCGTGCCTTCATTGATAAGCACGAAGAAGAACCCGAACCCGAGCGCCGCCGCCAGCCCCATGAGGATCGGTCCGAGGTGGTGGTTGCTGCGGAAGCTTGCGCCTTCGCCGGGGATCGACACGACCACGACGCCGAGCAGCGCCAGGACGATGCCCGGCCAGGCCATGGCGCCCGGCGATTCGCCCCGCACCACCGACGCCACGACCGGCACGACCGCCCCGAGGGCCGATAGCGGCGCAACGACGGCGGCGTTCCCGGTGGCCAGCCCGCGATAGAGCACCGCGCCGCCGAATCCCGTGAAGAGCCCGGCTGCGAGGCCCCAGCCGAAGGCGGTGTTGTCCCACCCCGGCCGCACCACCAGCACGAGGGCGAGGAGGATGGCCAGGCTGCTGGATTGCGCCCAGAAGGCCACCGTCGTCGAAGGGAGCCGGCGGGCGTTCCACCCGCCGAGGAAGTCGCCGCTGCCCCAGGCGAACGCGGCGCCAAGGCCGAAGAGCACACCGGAGGGCATGGCGCTTAGCCCGCCCCGGCGCTAATCGTCGCTCTCCTCGTCCAATTCGAGGGGGATGGTCTCGTTCAGCACCTGGTCCGGGTCGGCTCCGTTGCCGTTGCCGTTTTCGGCTGCCCGGCGCGCGGTTGCCTGGTCGGTCATGGTGAACGCGGCGATGCTCGCCACCTGGTCGCCCTCCGAGACCTTCATCACGGTCACGCCCTGCGTGTTCCGGCCGATCAGGCTGATCGAGTCGACCCGCGTGCGGACGACGATGCCTTCGCGCGTCACGAGCATCAGGTCCTGGCCGGGGCCCACCATGCGGCAGGCGGCGACCTTGCCGGTGCGCTCGGTAATGTTCAGGGTCTTCACGCCCTGGCCGCCACGGCCCTGCACGGGGTATTCCTCCACGCGGGTGCGCTTGCCGAACCCCTTTTCGGAGATGATGAGCAACTGGTCGCCGTCGTCCAGGGTTTCGACGCCGACGACGTAGCCGCCGTTCGCGAGCTTCATGCCGCGGACGCCGCCGCTCGTCCGGCTCGCCTGGCGCAGGTCGTCGATCTTGAAGCGGATCGCCTGGCCCTCGCTCGAAACGAGGATGACGTGGGTCTCGTTCGTGGCCAGCCGGGCGGCGATCAGCTGGTCGTCCGGCTCCAGGTCCATGGCGATCTTGCCGTTCCGGCGGACCTCCTCGAAGTCCTTGAGCGAGGTCTTCTTGATCTCGCCGAGGCGCGTCGCGAGCAGGATGAAGTCGGCGTCATAGCTCTTGATCACGAGGATCGCGGTGACGCGGTCGCCCGGCTCGATGTCGATCAGGTTCACGATGGGCAGGCCCTTCGCCTGCTTCTTGGTATCGGGCACGTCGTAGGCGCGGAGGTGGTAGACCTTCCCCCTGTCGGTGAAGAAGAGCAGGTTGTCGTGCGTATCGCAGACCACCAGCTTCATCACGGCGTCTTCCTCGCGGGTGGGCGCGCCGCGCGCGCCCTGGCCGCCGCGTTTCTGGCGCCGGAACTCCTCCAGCGGCATCCGCTTGATGTAGTTGCGGATGCTCAGGGTGATGACGCTGTCCTGGTGGGCGATCAGGTCTTCCTCGCGGAAGTCCTCCGGGTCGGCCTCGACGATCTCGGTCCGCCGCGGGTCCCCGTACTTCTTCTTCAAGTCCTGCATGTCGTCGCGGATGAGGAAATCGATCTTGCGCGGGTTCGCCAGCAGGTCCTCGAGCTCGTTGATCTTCTTGATGAGCTCTTCGTACTCGTTCAGCAGTGCCTGGCGTTCGAGGGCCGCGAGGCGGCGCAGCTGCATATCGAGGATGGCGCGCGCCTGGATCTCGGTGAAGTCGAACGGGTTCTGGCGGGTGAGCGTGCGCAGCGCCGCCGGGCTGTTCGCCGGCAGCCGCTCCGCCTGCACCAGCCCCTGGCCCTGCAGGAGTTCGAGCGCGTTGTTGGCTGATTCCGAGGCCCGGATCGTCGCGATCACCGCATCGAGCATTTCGATGGCTTTCAGCAGACCGGTGAGCACGTGCTCGCGTTCGCGCGCTTTTTCGAGCTGGAACTCCGTGCGCCGCCGCACCACTTCGCGGCGGTGGTCGATGAACAGTTCGAGCGCGCGCTTCAGCCCCAGCCGGCGCGGCGCGCCATCGACGATCGCCATCATGTTCACGGAGAAGCTGGTGCGCATCGACGTGTGCTTGAACAGCAGGTTCTTCACCTGCGTGACCGAGCCTTCCTTCTTCAGCTCGATCACGATGCGCATGCCGTTCCGGTCGGATTCGTCGCGCAGGTCGGCGATACCCTCGATCTTCTTGTCGCGCACCAGGTCGGCGATCTTCTCCACCAGGAGTGCCTTGTTCACCTGGTAGGGGAGCTCGGTGACGATAATGCTCGTGCGGCCGCGACTTGATTCCTCGACGCTCGTGCGCGCGTGCATGGTCACCTTGCCGTGGCCCTCGCCATAGGCCAGCCGCACCTGCTCGCTGTCCTTGCCCACAAGCGCGATGCCGTGCGTCGGGAAGTCGGGCCCCTTTACGATCTGCAGCAGGTCATCCAGCGTCGATTCGGGCTGTTCGATGAGCAGTGCGATGGCATCGGCCAGCTCGCCCAGGTTATGCGGCGGGATGTTCGTGGCCATGCCCACGGCGATGCCAGAGGAGCCGTTGAGCAACAGGTTCGGCAGCCGCGATGGGAGGATGACCGGCGCCTGGTGCCGGCCGTCGTAGTTCGGTTCGAAGTCGACCGTGTTCTGGTCGATGTCCGCCAGCATTTCCTCGGCGATGGCCGACATCCGCGCTTCGGTGTAGCGCATGGCCGCCGGCGGGTCGCCATCGACCGAGCCGAAGTTGCCCTGGCCGTCGACCAGCGGGTAGCGCAGCGAGAAATCCTGCGCCATGCGGACCAGCGTGTCGTAGACCGCCTGGTCGCCGTGGGGGTGGTATTTGCCCATCACGTCGCCAACCGTGGCCGCCGACTTGCGGTAGGCGGTGCCTGCCCGGGCGCCGCCTTCGAACATGCCCCAGAGGATGCGCCGCTGCACCGGCTTCAACCCGTCGCGCACCTCCGGCAGCGCCCGCGCCACGATCACGCTCATCGCGTAATCGAGGTAGCTCGTGCGCATCTCGTTCTCGATCTGGACCGGGCGGATGTTGGAGGTTGGCTCGATGGACAAGGGGCAGGCTCCGGCGATGGTGGGCAGGGGGAAATCGCTAGGCTAAGTATACCGTTTTGGGAAGCCAACGTCGAAAACCCGATGGGCGGAAACGGCCGGCAACAGCAGTCACGTCCGGGGGTGTTTTCGCGGATGCGCAGGGCTCCTCGCAGCCGGCGGAACATTCCGGCGGCGGTTCACGTCTTTGTGATAGAAGCCCTCACCGATGTGTGGTATGACAACCATGCCCCCCGTGAGCGGGAGGGAGAGGAGGTCCGAGCGATGCACGAGGACCTGAGCCCGCGAGAGCGCGAGGTGGTCGCTCTGGTGGCCCAGGGCAAGACGAACGCCCAAATCGCCCTCGAAACGGGCCTCTCCGAAGCGACGGTGAAGAACTACCTGGCCAACGCGATGCACAAAGTGGGAGTGGATAACCGGACCGCGCTGGCGGTCTGGTGGGCTTCCGCTGGCACGGGTACGAATGGCTAGAGCCGATCGGATGGAGCCGAAGAGAGGGATTGTGGGCGCGAACTCACGCGGTACCCTCGAACTGCGGGGGGAAGAGGCTCCTCGGCGAGAAACGGGCTTTCCCGCAGCTCGCCTGCCGTTTTCTTGGGGTCTCGCTGTCAATCGCTGCACCACGGGAACGAGAAAGGGAAGATGAGGTGAGACGCAAGACACTCATGGCGGCACTGGCCGCCGCAATCATCGTACTTGGAACCGCGGGGTTTATGGTCGCTCGACCGGTTCACGCGGCTTCCCCCTGGATCGTGCAGATCATGCCGAGCAACGCGGCAGGCGGGTCGCAGGCCGGCCTGCACTTCAACGACGGCGGCAGGGCGGCGCGTGACTTCGCACACAGCAATTCGGCCTGGATCCGCGGATGGCTCCTTACGCCGGGGAGCCACAACTACATCTACCGCTTTCAGTACTGGAACGAAGGTTCTTGCCGCATGCGAGCGCGCCTCCAAGTGTATCAAGGAGGGGTCTGGGAGAACAACTACGACGTCACAGTAGATATCCTTCACCTCACCGACATGCCAGCTGGAAGCCAGCTAACGCAGGAAGTCGACACGGCCGGTGAGTGGTTCTACAAGACCGTGGGTACGGCATCCACATGTGGAACATCAGGTGCCCATTCCCATTTGGCCGCGTTCCTCTCGTACTACATGACCTACTCCAACGGTGGGTCGAACGACACGTGCTGGGCCAACGGGATGGAATGCTACAACGTCTTCTATCCGAACCCGCGGAAGCACCACAACAACAGCTACCCGCCCTACGCTGAGTGCCCAGGCTATTGGGACGGCGTGAGCTACGCGACGACTGGTTCGCCCGACTACATGCGCAGCGGCGGAGTGGGCACATCACCCAATTACACTCCCTATGCCTGCCAAACGTGGTCGGCGATGTCCTGGGGGAGCGACAGCTCGGTCTTCAATGGCTCTGGCGGCTACTGAGAGGCAATCAAGATGAACTCGTGGCACAAGCTGTATCACCGGCGAGGCTTCGTCCTCGTGCTAGCAAGCGTCGTCGCTGTAACCGGGGCGGTCGTGGGGGCGGCCGCACTTGGCGGCTTCGCCTCCACGTCCGAGTCCGACCACGTCTCGCCGACTCCCACGCCGGCGGTGCTTGAAGGCGTCCCCTCCATCGACGAGGGACGTAGCGCGGTCATCGCGCGTGAGGCGTCGTTGGCGAGCTTCATAGGTGCCGTCGAGGCGGAAGACGTGGAGCAGGTTATGAAGTACTTCGCCTGGAATGCGATCGTCTGCGACGAGCTGATCTACCGTGGCGTCAGCGAATGCGAACGTCGCGGCATCAAGGAAGGAACGGTCCTGGAGTTCTTCGCGCCGGATTGGTGGGAGGGGGCGGGCCTAACAAGGGACGAGGCTCGAGAGGCGATAGCATACGACCTGCGGGGCCGTCACCCCAGGCTGTCGCTGGTGGCCGAACGGAGTGACGGGCCGGTTGTCCTGCTGTTCATGATCGACCCGAAACCAGGACTCGTGTTCCCGGGAGGCACACCTGCCGGTGGCTCGCCGCCAATCGCCATCTGGTTCGCTACCGCCAAGGATTCGGCAGATCGCATCGCAACCTACGATTACCGCATGCAGGGCTCGCCGCCCCTTGAGTTCTTGCGTTACGAGCAGCATATCGGGAGGTTCGACTTCAAGACTCTGGGGGTCACCCCCGAATTCGCTGCGCTGGAGACCGAGTTCCACGCCAAGGATGAAGAGCAACGCAGGACTCCGCCAGCTCCATGACGCAACCTCGGTCGGGCGCTGATTCCGGACGGCACCGGTACGGAGTTGGCCGCGGTCCTGCTCGCGGCCATGGCAATGGACTGCCAGCCACCGTCCGGGTACTTCAATGGAGCGGGACACTGATGCGCCGCGTACTCCAGGTTGGACGCTACGGCGACTTCGAAGCGCGCGTACCTGCGGGCTGGCGCATCGGGCTCGGGCCCGACGCCCTCGAAGATGTCGACCCGGAGCTTCTCCCGGTCATGGGGGCCGGGCCCGGGAACGTGCGCGACAGCGGCATCCTCGTGTTCCGGCACGATGGGGCCTCGCTGACGGAAGCCGAAGATTTCTGGCGGCGCGGATCGATCGGGCGGACCTCGGCCCGGCTCGCACCAGCGACCGGGGCGATCAGCGCCAGATGCTCCTCGAGGGGGCGCGCGTCGATCCAGGCACCGGGAAGACCCGGCACATCCTCGTGGCCTAAGCGACCATTCCGGCGTGTCCTGGGTCGTGTTTTGTGATGCGGCCCGCGAAGCCTTCCTCAAGGACTGCCGCCAGTTCGTCGCCGATTTCACCGTCACGCCGGCGGACTGAAATGAAAAACCGGAGCCGGGCCATCGCAGCCGGCGGAACATTCCGGCGGCGGCTCACGTCTTTGTGATGGAAGCGGCCACCGATTTGTGGTAAGAGAACCATGTCCCCCCCCCCGGTGAGCGGGAGGGAGAGGAGGTTTGAGTGATGCACCAGGACCTGAGCCGGCGGGAGCGCGAGGTGGTCGCGCTGGTGGCCCAGGGCAAGACCAACGCCCAAATTGCCCTCGAAATTGGGTTGAGTCCGAACACGGTGAAGGACTACATCGCGAGCGCATGCCGGAGGCTGGGCCTGGGAGGGCGGGTTGCGCTGGCCGTCTGGTGGACTGAGATCGGACACGAACTCGGGTGACCCCGCCGATTGGGGGTGGCCGAAGAGAGGGATTGAGACCGTGAAAGCCCAGTTGGAAGATCCGGAGAGGCCGCGAAGCAGCGAGTCGCGCAGCGCTATGACCTGCTCGCAAGGGGAGAACCATGACCCGAATATCGCGCAGGTCCACCGGTGTCCTAACTGTCCTGCTGGCTGTTATCCTGGCCGCAGCAGCGTCTCTGCATGCCCCCGAAAGCTCCAAGGCGTACAGCTGGTTCTCCATGCAGTACTACCTCAGGAACAACCACGGGACGTACAACTACTCCTATAGGACTACCCAGTTCTACTGGCAGAACTGGAACGGCTATCTTGTTGCGGTTCCTCAGGTCTCGTTCTCCGCCGCGATACCGTCGACCGGCTGGGCCTATTATGGTTGGCACATGGGGGCCTACCCCTCGTGGTTTGGCGGCTGGGTCACTCGGTCCAGTAGCAGCATCGAGCCTGGTTTCTCTATGGATAGCAACAATGGTTGGGTGTCCAGGGCTCAGTTTTCTTTTGGCGACCTATACGTCCGGCCAGGCGGGAAAGGTGAAGGCTTCACCTTCCTTTGCGAAAACTCGAACGATTGTGCAGTCAATACAACGGCATGGTACGGCGCGTATGTCGGAGGAGCGATGGACTACAACGCGACCTCCGGGTACTTCAATGGAGCGGGACACTGATGCGCCGGGTAATCCAGGTTGGCGCCGTTGCCGCCATCGTCACCGTGCTGGCAGTCTCCATCGTCCTCGCATTCTCAGGCGACGGCAGGCAGGGCGGCAGCGCCCCGCCCCTGACCTCCCCGCAGGACGTGACCGCGGAATCCAGCGGTGTCACCCTCGCCGTATCAGGAGCCGAGTTCAGCGGGACAGCCACCTTCGTCGAACTCGCCGCACGCGTCGCTGGCGCAGACCCGAACAAGGTGACCCGGGTCAGCATCCCGGCTAAGGCGTTCGTGTCCGGGAACCTGGCGCCTGCCGACCTCACCGCAAGCATCATGCTCTTCGCCAATGGCCCCGCGACGATCCAGCGGCTGCGTCCCGTCAGCGCTGTTGGCCCCGTCAAGATGGTCGTCTCCTTCGTCGATGTCGATGACGGCCAGGGGACCCGCCGCATCGCGGGCGACTGGGTGCTCGAACTCAAGCCGCCCGCCGACCTGGCCAGGGCGCTGCGTGTTGAGACGCTCTCGCCCGGCGCCCCGGCCGAAGCGCAGGGCGTCACCGTCCGGCCGCTGAGCGCCACGCGCTCCACCACCGAAACGCTGGTGACCGTGGCCCTGGAGGGCCCTCCGGGAATCGAGCAGCTCGCGCTTCCCTCGCTGGTGGGCGCCAGCGTCAATGGGGGTCCCGTGTTCGGCCCACGGATAGCCGGCGGCGCGGGCGAACCGGTGACCTTCGCCTTCCCGCCGACGGATTTCGGCACACCCCTGGAGATCCAGTTCACGGAGTTCATCGCCTCGCCCGCTCCGGGTGGGAGTTCCGCGCGTTGGGTTGACATCCGCCTGGACTCCGTTCTCTCGCGGCAAGGCGTCACCGGAAAGCGGGGCGAACGAGCAGCCGTAGATTCAAGCGACATTGCCGCTGCATCCGGCGGGGACCCGTTGAAAGTAACAGGCCTCTGGTTCTCCGATCCCAGTGTCAGGCGGATCGCCTTCACGATGACTGGATACTTCCCGGCTGCGGACGGGTTCACGCTTACGCTTGCCGACGGCACGACCGTGCCACCGTCGGGAAGCGGCACGGAGACAGGCACGTCGCCTACCGGTGATATCGGCCAGGGGGCGAGCTCCTTCGTGAGCTTCGCGTTCAGCGACTTTGACCAACTCCTTGGCACCGTGCGGCTGACTTTCGGCGAGCCGGGTTCTATCCTCCGCGACCGGTGGAAGGTCGGCTTCACTCCATAGGGGCCTGCCGCTGCGCGTCACGCCGTAAATCTCCTCCTGCCGAGCGTGCCAGCCTGACCGGCGGTCGGGATGGGTGGCGCTGTTGGGCGCGGCACTCGGCGTTCGTCTGATGGAGTCCCGCCCGCATGTGTGGTATGACATCCCTGCCCCTCCCCGAGCGGTGCGGGCGGAGGTGAGCGATGGAACAGGGTCAACAGAGCTTGCGGCACCGAACACACGTGGTCCTGTTCGCGGCCATGGCCCTCGCGCCCTTCTGGCTCGGCGCGGGCGCCTGCGGCGGCGACGGTTCGGTCACGGTTGGCCGCTACGGCGACTTCGAAGCGCGCGTGCCCGCGGGCTGGCGGATTGGGCTTGGGCCCGAAGCCCTCGAAGGCGTCGACCCGGGACTCCTCCCGGTCATGATGGCCGGGCCCAGGAACGTCCGCGACAGCGGCATCCTCGTGTTCCGGCACGATGGGGCCTCGCTGACGGAAGCCGAAGATTTCTGGCGGCGCGGATCGATCGGGCGGACCTCGGCCCGGCTCGCACCAGCGACCGGGGCGATCAGCGCCAGCTGCTCCTCAAGGGGACGCGCGTCGACCCCGGAACCGGGAAGACCAGGCACGTCCTCCTGGCAGTGGCCGGCCTGCGCGACCACTCCGGCGTTTCCTGGGTCGTGTTCTGTGATGCGGCTCGGGAGGCCTTCCTGACGGACTGCCGGCAGTTCGCCGCCGGGTTCACCGTCACACCGCCGGACTGAAATGATACCCCGGCGCCTGGCACGCGCAGCCGGCGGAACATTCCGATGGCGGTTAACGTCTTTGTGATGGAAGCCGCAACGGCTTTGTGGTATGAGAAGGACCCCCCCCCCGGTGAGCGGGAGGGAGAGGAGGTTCGAGCGATGCACCAGGACCTGAGCCCACGGGAACGCGAGGTGGTCGCGCTGGTGGCCCAGGGCAAGACGAACGCCCAGGTAGCCCTCGAAACGAGGTCTCTCAACGACGCAGAAGGAGTGAACTGAGATGTCTCGCTTGGCCAAAATGAACGTGCTACTGGCGGTCCTGGTGTTGGGACTGATTGCCAGTTGGGCGGCTCTTGCCGCCGCTCAGCCCGAACGCAACCCTCTCGGCAACGGTTTGCCGGCGGACCCGTCACGCTTCCGCCCGGGGGAACTCGATGCCTCGGCGGTTACCCAGGCCGAGAACTTTGCCGCGTACCCGGTGGCGTGGCTTGGCGAAGAGTTTGCAGGCTTCAAGCTCACGAAGATGTTCCGCGCAAACGCAAACGGTCAAGATGCTGTGTATCTCATCTACGGTGAGTGTGTTCCAAGGCCCGACGCACAGGAACCGAGCTGCGTGCCACCTCTGGAAATAGTGACGAACGCCCCGGGCACAGTCCCGGCACCGGAAGATGCGCGGCTGGTGAATGCCGGTGAACTCACGTCGGTCCGAGGTGCGGCCGCAAGGGCCCTTTCTGGCAGTCCCTTCATCTGGACGGAGACGGTGGCCATCACGATTCATGCCAATGCACCCTTCGTGGAAGAGGTGCTGGCGAGCTTGCGC
>CAZDOK010000020.1:0-45180 GCA_964507025.1 uncultured Anaerolineaceae bacterium | reverse complement strand
AGGCCTGGATGCCGCTGCGTTCGAAGTCGAGCGCGACGGCCATGTGGTACCAGCCGCGGTTCACTTCGCCGACGACCTGCTTCGCGGGGACGCGCACGTCTTCGAAGAAGACCTCGTTGAAGCCGTGGCGGTCGGCGATGTTGATGAGCGGGCGGACGGTGACGCCCGGGCTCTTCATATCGAGCATGAACATGGTGATGCCCTTGTGCTTGGGCGCGTCGGGGTCGGTCCGGGCGGCGATCCAGCCCCAATCGGCGAGGTGGCCGCCGGAGGTCCAGATCTTCTGGCCGTTGATGATGTAGTCGTCGCCGTCGCGGGTGGCGCGGGTCTGGAGGGCGGCGAGGTCGGAGCCGGCGCCGGGTTCGGAATAGAGCGTGCACCACCAGTCATCGGCGCCGGTGATGCGGGGGATGAAGCGGGCCTTCTGCTCGTCGGTGCCGTAAAGCATGAGGCTGGGGCCGACCCAGGCGATGCCCATGTTGCCGGCGGGCGCGCCGTGGTAGGCCATCTCTTCGTTGTAGACGAGCTGGCGCATGTGGCTGGCGCCGCCGCCGCCGTACTCCTTCGGCCAGGCCATGGCGAGCCAGCCCTTGGCCGAGAGCTTCTTCTGGAAGCCCATGGTGTAGTCGTACTCTTCCTGGTTGGTCTTGAAGCCGCCTTCATAGCCGCGCTGGAGGCGGACCTCTTCGGGCGGGAGGTTCTCGGCGATGAACTGGCGGACTTCGGCGCGGAAGGCTTCGACATCGGGTTCGTAGGCATAACGCATGGGGGTGGGCTCCGGGGAGAGGTTGTTGGTGTGGGTCGAACTATACGGGATTGGGGATGGGGTTGGGGGTTAGTCGATGCGGCGGAAGGAGGTCATCGACTCCAGCTGGGCGCGCGAGACGTATGTCTTGCGGTCGCCCGGCCTCCTGAACCGAGACAGCCCCTGCTTGAAGAGTCGAAAGATGGTGCTCCGCGAAATGCCGTACTCAACGACGGCATCGTCAACAGAAATCAGATCTGAAGTGTTGACTTCTGTTTCTAAGTGTGTCAAAGTGACGCCAACCGTAGCGAAGGGTTGCCGACGTGACAGTCTTTCCGAATCGGGCAAACCTCGCACCGGGGCTTGCCCGGCACGCAGACCTGCATGGTGAAATCAAGCACCGCGTAATTGTAATCGCGGAACGACCGTGCGGGCGTGAGTCGGTCGGCGAGTTCGGCTACCCAACGTTTACGTCGCGTCTCGCCGTCATGGGGTTGGCCCTCCAACCGGGCCAGCCAGCGGGCCACGTTGTTGTCGATGATGACCGCCCTCTTGCCACGGTGGAAGGAAAGCCATGCGGCCGCAGCATAGGGGCCGACACCCGGCAGCGCCCGCAGTTCCGCCTCCGACTCGGGGGGCGTCCCGCCGCGTGCGGCGACCAGCCGGGCAGCCTCGTAGAGCAGTGGCCCTCGCCAATGGAGCCCCGCCTGACTGGTGATCTCGGCGGCGACCTCCGGCCCGGCCCCGGCCAGGGCTTCTGCTGTCGGGAACCTGGCGCGGAATGTCCGAAAGACGCGTTCAGCCTGCGGCGCCCGGGTACGCTGCACCAGCATCTCCGCCGCGAGCGTCAGCCATGGATCTGACTCTTCACGCCAGGCGAAGTGCGCGAAGTTGGCCCGGCCCCATGCTAGGAGGCGGCGACGTATTCGGCGGACTCTTCGAGAAGCCTCACCTGTTCCCGAGCCGGGGGCGGTGCCAGTTCCATCTGGCGAGGCGTCAACCACTTGGCCATCTCCCGCGCGATCGCTTCCACGACGGGAACCACGACCGAGTTCCCGAACTGCTTGTACGCACGAGTGTCGCTGACGGGGATTTCGAAGTCATCCGGGAACCCCATCAGCCGCGCGCACTCGCGCGGCGTGAGCCGCCTCGGCGGCAGAGAATCCCCTTGATACACGAGGATTTCCGAACCGTCCTTGTAGTACCTGGCAGACAGCGTGCGTGTGACGGTCGCGGGGTCGTCGGGATCCACCAGCCCAAACCCAAATCCATTTCCCGCGGCGCGATGCTTGGCTGCATAGTCCTGCAGGTACTCCCACAGGTTCACCGTCAGGGTGTACTTGAAGTCCGGCTCCGGCTCCAGAATGCTCTTGAGCGTCGGCCTCGTCACCGGAATCGTCGGGAATTTGAAAGGTGTAGGGAGCCGGAACCCAACGATGTAAATACGCTCGCGATGCTGGGGGACCGCCGCTTGGCCATCCACAACATCGTAGAAGACGTGGTACCCGAGTTCGTCCAGGGTCTCCAAAATCGTGGTGAACGTTCGCTTCCTGTCGTGACTGATCAGGTTCTTAACATTCTCCAAGAGAAAGGCTGCTGGGCGTTTCGCATCGATGATGCGCGCGACATCGAAGAAGAGCGTCCCCTGGGTCTTGTTGCGGAAGCCATGCTCACGACCCAGTGCGTTGTGCTTGGAGACGCCCGCGATGGAAAACGGCTGGCATGGGAATCCGGCGACCAGCACGTCGTGCTCGGGGATGTCCTCCATGTTGGTGAGCAGCGTGATGTCTCCCCAGATCTCACCAGGGAAGTTGGCCGAGTAAGTCTTCTGTGCATAAGCGTCCCACTCGGACGTGAACACACACTCGCCACCCGCACGCTCGAACGCCAGGCGCATCCCGCCGATACCTGCAAAGAGGTCGATGAAGGTGAAGGTCATGCGGAGAGCACCCTCTCGCGGTGCCACGCGAGCGCTTCGGCAGCGGGCGCCGCGTACCCTTTCTGCGGCAAACGCAGCTGGCTTCCTTCGATATCGTTTAGTAGCGTATTCCGGTTCTCCCCCTGCGACGCCGCAATTACTCGCCAAACGCCACGCTCGTCGACAAAGAGGAGCTTCTTGTCGAACGCCCAGTGGTGTGCGCGGCAGAGGCACAGTGCGTTGCGCAGGTCATCACGCCCCCGCAGGGCGACCGGAACGATATGGGCAGCTTCTGGCTCCGATACCGGATCCAAACCCGGCTCTCCAACCGGTACCAACCACCCAACCCCGCAAGCAGCGCAAGAGTGCGCGTACGCTCGCTTGACCAATCGGGAGAAGGCGGCATCGCGAAGGAGCCGCCGGTGCTCGTTCCCGATCCGCCGCTCTTCGAACATTTCGAAGGGACCAGACGACGCCTCAAGGATGTCCTCCATCTCCCGTCGAATCGGAGCCAGAGACTCCGGCGGTTCGGCACCAACGACACCCCACCGCTTCCCTGCCGACGCCTCCAGGAGTCTTGCGTGAGCATCGGTGCCCTGGCGAATCAGCGTGACGCGAAATCGGTCTACAGTTCCGAGTTGGCGCTCAAACATCAGGATGTCGTTGACGGCGGCGCGCGCAAGCAGCGCACTCTCCAGGTTCTTTGTCAGCCGGTGCTCGGGAGTTCGCGTATTCCCCCAGGTCTGGTAGTGCCAGCGGGAGGTCACCGTGGCGACCGGCGTCCCACCGTCGAAGAGGTCCAGCACAAGTGGGTACTCCTCCGTGGGCGCGGCCGTGGGAGGAGGTAACGGGGGAAGATAGGCAACTAGAGCCTTGGGGATCACGACACCGCCTTGATGCGTGTCGATGCCAAGGTCATTCTTCGGCAGCTGCTTGAAAAACGGGCGGTCGTAGAACGGCATGCCCCCACCCGAACGCGTGTTCGGCTCAGCCTACCCAGGGAGACAACGCCGGTCAACGGAATTCCACCCCTCAGTGCCGGAAGTGCCGCGTGCCCGTGAGCACCATCGCCACGCCGTACTGGTTGCAGCAGTCGATGCCATCCTGGTCGCGGAGGGAGCCGCCGGGGTGGATGATGGCGGCGACGCCCGCCTGGCAGGCCTTTTCGATTGAGTCGCCCCAGGCGAACGGGAAGAAGGCGTCGCTGGCGAGGACCGCGCCCTTCACTTCGTCGCCGGCCTTCTCCATCGCGATCTCCACGCTCTTCACGCGGTTGGGCTGGCCGCTGCCCATGCCGAGCAGGCGGCCGTCCCTGGCGACCGTGATGGCGTTGCTCTTCACGTGCTTCACACAGCGCCAGGCGAAACGCAGGTCCTCGAGCTCTTTCTCCGTGGGCTGGCGGTCGGTGACCACCTTGAACTCGATGTCCTCGGGCGTGAGGTCGTCGGTGTCCTGCACCAGCCAGCCGCCGCCGACCTGGCGGAAGGAGCGGCCGCCGGGGGCGTGGGGTTGCGCTTCGAGGATGCGGAGGTCCTTGGACTTGCCCTTGAGGACGGTCAGGCCCTCGGGCGTGTAGCCGGGCGCAACCACGATTTCGTAGAACATGCGCGTCTCGCCGTCGTTCGGGTTGCGGAACTCGCGCAGCTCGCGGGCGAGGGTCTCATCGACCACGCGGTTGAAGGCGACGATGCCGCCGAAGGCGCTGGTGGCGTCGGCGCGGACGGCGAGGCGGTAGGCCTCGAGGAGGTCGTCGCGGGTGGCGACGCCGCAGGGGTTGGTGTGCTTGACGATGACGCAGGTGGGGCCGGTGAAGTCGTTGACGCAGTTCCAGGCGGCGTCGGCATCGAGGTAGTTGTTGTAGGACATCTCCTTGCCGTGGTGCTGGATGGCGGTGGCGATGCCGCCGCGGCCGTGCTCCTTGAGCGTGCCATCGGTGTAGAAGGCGGCGCGCTGGTGGGGGTTTTCGCCGTAGCGGAGCTGCTGGGCCAGGCGCAGGGGGATGGTGAGGCTGTGGGGCGCCTCGCCGGGGTGGGCTTGCTCGTGCAGCCACTCGGAGACGGCGCTGTCGTAGCTGGCGGTGTGGGCGAACGCCTTGTAGGCGAGGTGGCGGCGCGCCTCGGGTGAGATGCCGCCGTCGTCCCTGAGGTGGGCGAGCACGGGCGCGTAATCCTCGGGGCTGACCACGACGATGACGTCGTTGTGGTTCTTGGCGGCGGCGCGAAGCATGGTGGGGCCGCCGATGTCGATGTTCTCGATGCCTTCTTCGAAGCTGACGCCGCCGGGCTTCGTGACCGTGGCGACGAACGGGTAGAGGTTGCAGCACACGAGGTCGATGCCGGCGATGCCGTGCTGGGCGAGGGCGGCCATGTGGGCGGGGAGGTCGCGGCGGGCGAGGATGCCGCCGTGGACCGCTGGGTGGAGGGTCTTGACGCGGCCGTCGAGCATTTCGGGGAAGCCGGTGATGTCCTCGACCTTGCGGACGGGGATGCCGGCCTTTTCGATGGTGGCGAAGGTGCCGCCGGTGGAGACCAGCTCCCAGCCGAGCCCGGCCAGGCCGCGGGCGAAGTCTTCGATGCCGGTCTTGTCGTAAACGCCGAGGAGTGCGCGCATGGTTCCACCTCCGGTGGAGGAATGCGGGATGAGGCTTGAGGCATGAGGGCCTCCCGACTCCACCCCGGGGGATCGAAAAAGGCCCCGCGCGAGATATGCAGCGAGACCTTCGGCCCAGGCGAGCGACCATGCGTGACGTGCCGGGCTCCCTCGCGGTGCTCCGCGAACTCGCCAGTTACCCGGGGAGGGAAGTATACCCCGCCGCACCCCGCCCCGCCATTGCCGATTGCCGGGCCCGCGTGTCGGCCCACGTCGTAGGGGCGTATTGCCATACGCCCCTACGACTCAGGTGTTGGCGGCTTCCTCGGCGAGGGTGCGGCGGAGGGTTTCTAGACGGTCTTCAATCTCCCACACAGCCGCCCACCGCTCGACATACGTCCAGTCCACATCCGGGAGTTTCCCGAGGTCCAGGAGGTCCTTGAAGTCCTTATGCCGCGACGCCAGGAGCTTCAACACGAGAAGGTCTTCCCTGGTCGCTACCGGGACGGCCAGGCCCGGCGCTCGGGCTGCACGTTCTACGACGACGGTCTCGAACTCGGTCTTCCCAACCTGCAGGTCCACCGGAACCAGGGTCGCCGCATGTTCAAGCCTCACAAAGTCCGGGCCGGAAGCTCCGCCGCCGTCCTGTTGGAGCTGAACCGTGAAGCCGGCTTCTTCGAAGAGCCGGATGGCGATCCGCACTGCCGGGCCATCGGAGAGAACGGTGATGTCCACATCCATGGTGATGCGGGGCTCAACCCAACAATTGACCGCTTGCCCACCGATGAGCGCGGCCCGAAGGCCAGCCTGATCGAGGATGCGACCGATCGTGACAATCAGCTCCCGGGCGGCTTCAGGATTCCTGCTCAAGGAGCAGTCCCAGTTTTCTTGCCCGCTCCCACGTGGGCCTCGGGGTGTCGGCAGTGATCGGCCAGCGCCACGTTGGGCGCTCGGCGATGGTCCACGCGAGGCTGCGCTCGAGGCGCTCGGCGATGGGCAGCTCGAGGTGAGCGCGGAGAGCCGCGGCATGCGATTCCGCCTTCCACCGGCCGATCTTCCGGAAATGCTCGCGGTCGCGTTCCGAGACGGTGAACTTCGCCTGCTGCGTCATAGCACCCAGTCTACCGCATCGCGATGCGGCCTATTCGCACTTCGGACTTCGCACTTCGACTTTCACTGCCCCAGGTACGCCCCGGCCGAGCGCAGCCTGGCCTGCAACGACGCCACGTCGAGCGCATCGAACGTCGCCCCGTGCTGGAGGGCGAGCGAGGCGGCCGTACCGGCCGCCTCGCCGGTGGCGAAACAGGCGGGGATCTCCTTGGTCGCGTGGTGCGCTCGGTGGTCGACCGAGATACAGCGTCCAGCGGTCAGCAGGTTGGCGGTCGCCCGGGCCTGGAGCGAGCGGAACGGGATGTTGTAGATGGCGCCGTACTTCGTCCAGTTGCCGGTCACCGCGACCACATCGTCGATGGGCTGGTCCATCTCCTCGCGGGTGAGGATGTGACGGCCCACCAGCCGGCGCGATTCGGTGATGCCGAGCGTGGCCGCAAAGCCGGAGAGGTAGGCGTGTTCGAAGCCGGGCGCTTTGCCGCGCAGCCGGTCGACCTCGGCGCGGACGAGGCGGCGGCACTCGACCTCGGCGTAGGTAAGGTCGTCGGGGTTTGTCGCGTCGATGTCGCGTTCGATACGCTCGGCAGGCGCCCCAGGGGTGGAGGTAGCCGCCGGGCTGGATGGTGCGGTAGTAGCCGGGGCGCAGCCCGGAGGCCTCGGCGGGCGCCACGTCGACGTTGGCGGTGCGGAACCAGAGCCACGGGTGGACGCGCTCCGCGGCGACTTCCTCGCCCGCGAGGACGGCGATGTCGGCATCGCCGGTCGCATCGACTACGGCGCCGCAGGCGATCGCTTCGCGGCCCGCCTTCGATTCGAAAATGACGTGGGTGATGCGGTCGCCGTCCTTGCGCACGCCCACCGCCCAGCGGTGGAAGCGCAGGTCGACGCCCGCATCGAGCACCATACGGTCGGCCTCGACCTTGAACTCCTCGGGGTCGTAGGCGACGGAGTAGCGGACGGCGTGGGGGCCGCTGCCCCAGACGAGGCCGACGCGGCGGTACTTCTCGACGAGCGCCGGGTCGGGCGAGCCCCATTCCTCGCGCGGGGGGAAGAGGCAGGCGTTGCGGGCTGCGAGGCGGTCGACCATTTCCTGGCAGAGCCCGGCGACCACCTGGTTCCCGCGCCCGTCGTCCAGGGTGAGCAGGAGGATGATGAGCCCGTTGCTGGCAAGCCCGCCGAGTGAGCCATAGCGTTCGACGAGGGTGGCGCGGGCGCCGCCGCGAGCTGCCGCAACCGCCGCCGCTATCCCCGCCGACCCACCGCCGATGACGAGCACATCGGTCTCGGCGACCACGGGGATGCGGCGTTCGGGTTCGGTGATGTACTGCGGCATCGCGCCATTGTGGGGCGTGCTGCCCGGGTTGTCAGGGGGCGGGCGCTTACCCGCGTTCAACCCGCGACCGGCTACGATGGATGCCGATGCGTGTGAATCCACTGGTGGCGGTTTCGGCGGTGGGCACCGGCCTCGTGCTGGCGCCTTCGCTTGCGCTGGCACGTGTGCTGCACCAAACCGGCTTCAACCCGGAGCGTGACCACCGCCCCGATCCACTCGACCTCCAGGCCACCTCGATCGCTCCCGGGCTGGTCACGCTCCGGCACGCCACCAGGGAGCCCGTCACCGCCGCGACGGCCACCGGCCATTACCTGCTCCGCGGCGCCCGCGGATGGGGCCATGCCGGTCCGGTGCTCGACGCCAACGGCGTGGTGGCCCTGCGCGAGTTCCGCTTCGGCGCCGGCGACCTCCGCCCGGGCGACCATGTGCGCCTCGATGCGTTCGCCTTTGATGGCGACCCCCTGGGCGCCCACGGCCTGCAGTTCGAAGACGTGCGGTTCGAATCACCGCTCGGCGAGTTCCCGGCGTGGCACGTCCCGGCCGGCAGCGACACCTGGGCGATCCTGGTCCACGGCAAGGGCGCGAGCCGCCGCGAGGCACTGCGCATCATGCCCATCCTCGCCAGCCACCGCATCGACTGCCTGGCCATCACCTACCGGAACGACGAAGGCTGCCCTCCGGCGCCCCACGGGCAATACGCCTACGGCCGCGACGAGTGGGAGGAAGTCGAAGGGGCGGTCCGCTTCGCTCTCGAACGGGGCGCACGCCGGGTGGTGCTGGTGGGCTACAGCATGGGCGGCGCGATTTCGCTCGCCTTCATGGGCCGATCAAGCCTCGCCAGCCGCGTAGCGGCGCTCGTGCTCGATGCCCCAATGATCGATCTCGTTCGGACTGTTGAGCACCGGGCGCGCCAGCTGCGCTTGCCGGTCCGCATGTTGCCGGTCTCGAACCGCGTGGCGGCCCGCCGCTACGGGTTCGATTGGCGCGACTTCGACCACTTCGAGACGGCGCGACGCCTCGACGTGCCGATCCTCCTCTTCCACGGGGATTCCGACCGCACCATCCCGGTCGGGACCAGCGACGCACTGGCGCTCGCCCGGCCCGACATCGTCCAGTACGTGCGCATCCCGGGAGCCGACCACGTGCGCGCCTGGAACCACGACCCCGACGCCTACCGCCACGCCGTGGGCGGATTCCTCCGCGAACACCTGGGCAACCGGTGAGGCTGCGTTTCCCCGGCGCTTACTGGCGCCGCGGCACCATGGCCCGGATGCCGACTGCATCCCGCAGGCCACCCATGCTTGTCTCGCTCCTTTCGCTCCCTTTCGTCGTCTGGCTGCTGCTGGTCGCCTGCGACGACCGTGACGAGACGCCGCCCGCGCCTTCACCCACAGCCACGGCTCCCGCGCCGCCAACCACTCCGAGCACCGGAGAGGCGACCCCGACTCCAGCCGGCACGCCAGCGCCACTGCCAGACGTCGAACTCGAAGAGGTGGCCAGCGGGCTCGCACGGCCCACGTTCGTGACCCACGCGGGCGACGGCAGCGGGCGGTTATTCGTACTCGAAAAGCAGGGCCGCATCCGCATTGTCGAAGGGGGGCGCGTGCTCTCAGAGCCGTTCCTGGATATCACGAACGTGGTCAAATCGAGCGGCAACGAGCAGGGCTTGCTGGGCCTCGCCTTCCACCCGGACTACGAACGCAACGGTCGCTTCTTCGTCTACTACACGGCCCAGGACAACGACAACACGGTCGCCGAGTACCGCGCCACCGCTGGCGCGGACCAGGCAGACCAGCGGACCGGCAAGGAGCTGATGGCCGTGGCCGACAAGTATTCGAACCACAACGGCGGGATGCTCGCGTTCGGCCCGGATGGCTACCTCTACATCGCCATGGGCGACGGCGGCAGCTCGGGCGACCCCGACGACAACGGGCAAAACCTGCTCGCCTTCCTGGGCAAGATCCTGCGGATCGATGTCGACTCGGGCGACCCGTACGCCATCCCCGAGTCGAACCCATTCATCGTGCGGTCGAGCGCGCGCGGCGAGATCTGGGCCTGGGGGCTGCGGAACCCGTGGCGGTTCAGCTTCGACCGCGAGACGGGCGACCTCTGGATCGCCGACGTGGGCCAGAACAAGTACGAAGAACTGAACTTCCAGCCGGCCAGCAGCAAGGGCGGCGAGAACTACGGCTGGGCGGTGATGGAAGGGGCGCACTGCTTCCGCCCGTCGAGCGGCTGCGACACCACCGGCCTGACGCTCCCGATCTTCGAGTACAGCCACGGGGAGGGCTGCTCGATCACGGGTGGCTACGTGTATCGCGGGGGCGAGTTCCCGGCGCTCGATGGCGTTTACCTGTTCACGGATTACTGCTCGGGCAACCTCTGGGCGACCCGCCAGGTGGGCGCGGGCGCGTTCGAGACGGAGCGGATTGGAACGCTGCCCGGCAGCATCTCCTCGTTCGGCGAGGACGAGGAGAGCGAGCTGTACGCCGTGCGCGATAGCGAGGGGGCGGTGTACCGGGTGGTGGTGCGGTAGGGGACAGGCTGGATACGAAATTTCTGCGTTATGTCGTCCATGGGATAGGGACAGGCCGGCCCTCCCGGTGCATCATCTGTGCATGGAACGGGCACAGCGGCAGAGCATTCGGCTGACAGACCGGCAGCGCGAGGTGCTGCGGCTCATCGAGCGCGGCCACACGAACAGCGAGATAGCCGTGATGCTTGGCATCTCGCTGCAGGGCGCCAAGTGGCACGTGCGGGAGTTGCTGGGCAAGTTTGGGGTGGACTCGCGCGAAGAGCTGGCGGAGGCATGGGCGCGCAGCCAGAGCGGCCCGCAACGCGTGCGATCGTGGCTGTCCGGGCTGGCGGCTCTTGTCCCCGCGAAGGCAGCCGTTGGTGGCATCGCTGGTGGCGCGGTGCTCACAGCGAGCGCCGCCGTCATGGTCGCGGGGAGCACGGGACCGGGCGAAGACAAGGTACCCGCTGAGACCATCGAGTCCACGCCCACGCCAGTCTGGACGCCCATCCCAGCCCCCACGCCTCTGCCAGACGCGCCGGGCGCGGTGTGGAGCCCGGAACAGGCGTACCGCCAGGCCTTCGACGTCGCGGACTGGGCGCTTTCGGAAGCCGTCGCTCCGTCGCGGTTCGCCGTGCCATTCATCCTCGAGTCCCGCGATTACGTCACCGGGTCCTGGAACCCTTCCGTCGCGCGATTTGATTCGGCCGACGGCGACTCGTACTGGCTCCCTGGATCTGGTACCACACCAGACATCTGGGCCTTCACCTGGCACCGGCCTGGCGTCGCGCTCAGCGATGGCTCGCCGGCCACGGTGGAGATCGAAATCCTGGTGGAGGATGGCAACTCGGCTCAGCGGTGGGCAGCAGCGCGCGTCGCCATCCGAACATCGGCCGGGCAGACCATTGCGGGACGAAGCGATTTCCGGAGCAAGGCGATCACAGACGCGATCCGCGAGGCCGTGGAACCAACGGGACCGACGGTGCGCGTCGCATGGCTCAACGGGCACGCAGGCGGCGAGTCGCTGGGAATCTACCCAACCTCCACCGGCCGCTGGTGCGCGGTACATCTGGAGGACGACGAGGGAGGTTCCCTGCGCGCCTGTTACCTGTCTCCAGAGCGGCCCGGAGGCGGCCCCGTCGGGCTCAACGGCGGCCTGGGGACGATGGCGGGGCCCGGCGGCAGCCGGAATGTCGTCCAAATCGCGGCCGAGGAGCCGATCACGCGGATCGAGGTGCGCTACCCTGACGGCCAGGCAGTACTCATCGATCTTTCGCCCGCACCACCGGAAACCGGGCTTCCCTGGGCATTCGCATACTTCACCGTCGAACGTGTCTCCGAGGGGTTCACGGTGGTTGGCCTCGACGCGGCTGGCAACGAACTGGCACGCTTCGAACAAACGCCTCCGGGCATCGCGCCTCCATTGCCCACCGGCCCATAGCGCGCGCCTCCGCAGCCCACGCGGTAGAGTAACGGACGCACTTACGCGGGCACTGCCGCCGGAGCCGGACCATGAAACTCGCCCTCTACCTTGGCTATTCGGGAGGCCGCATGGAGCTCCCGGTCGACACCGTCCTCGAAGCGGAACGGCTCGGTTGGGATTCGGTTTGGACCGCAGAAGCCTACGGCTCCGATGCCGTGACGCCGCTCGCCTACCTGGCCGGGCTGACCACAAAGATCAAGCTCGGCACGGGCATCATGCAGATCCCGGCCCGCACGCCCGCGATGACGGCGATGACCACGATGACGCTCGACGCGCTCAGCAAGGGGCGGATGCTCGTCGGGCTGGGGCTGAGCGGGCCGCAGGTGGTCGAAGGCTGGCACGGTCAGCCGTACGGTCACCCTGCCGCGCGGCTCCGCGAGTATGTGGCCATCCTCAGGAAGATCTGGGCGCGCGAGGAGCCGGTCGAGTTCCACGGTCAGGAGTACAACCTGCCCTACACCGGCCCCGGCGCGACCGGCCTGGGCAAGCCGCTGAAGAGCATCCTCCACGGGCGCAACATGCCGGTGTACCTGGCCACCCTCGGCCCCAACAACATCCGGCTCACCGCCGAAATCGCGGACGGCTGGATCCCCGCGTTCTTCTCACCCTATCGCATGGACACGTTCAGGCCCGACATCGAAGAGGGCTTCCGCCGCGCCGGCAACGGCAAGGGCTGGAAGGACTTCGACACGGTCGCCACCTGCAACGTCATCATCACGGACGACGTGAAGGCCGGGCTGGCGTCGACCAAGCCGGGCACGGCGCTCTATATCGGCGGGATGGGCGCCCGCGGCAAAAACTTCTACAACGAGCTGGCCACGCGCTACGGCTACGGCGAGGCGGCGGCGAAGATCCAGGACCTCTACCTCTCAGGGCGCAAGGCCGAGGCCGAGGCCGCGGTGCCGGACGAGATGGCCGACGAGATGTCGCTGGTGGGCCCGGTCGAGCGCATCCGCGAGCGGTACAGGGCGTGGGCCGATTCCGGCGTGGGCACGCTCCTCATCGGGAACCGCGACCCGCGTGTGCTGGAGCTGATGGCGGAGCTGGCCCGCTAGCCATTGGCCAATGGCCGTTGGCCCCATCCGAGGCGCGCCAGTCATGGCGCGCTGCTGCGGTGGACGCCCGAACGCCGGTTCGCGCCGACGCTCCGTTCGGGGCGCGTCGCAGGGGCGTATGGCGATACGCCCCTACCACCCGGTCCCATCACCGGGACATCCGACCCCGGCCAGCGGCGTTCGGGCGACGGACATCCCAGCGCGCCATCCCTGGCGCGCCTCGGAAATCATGCCTCTAGCCTCGTGCCTTCCTACGGCGTCCTCACATCCTCGCTGCGCCAGAGGTAGAGGCAGGCGACGGTCGCGTGCGGGCGCCATGGCTCGCCGATGGCCCTCACGGCGTCCGGTTTCGGCATCGCATCAAGGCTGTAGCGCTTCATGATGGCGCGGTTGATGCCCAGGTCGTTCACCGGGAGCACGTCGGGGCGGCGGAGGTGGAACATCAGGAACATCTCGGCGGTCCAGCGGCCCACGCCGCGGACACGGGTGAGGTGCGCGATGATCTCCTCGTCCTCCCAGTGCTCGAACTGCTCGGTGCCGAGTTCGCCGCTGGCGAAGTGCTCGGAGAGGCTGCGGATGGAGGCGGCCTTCTGTCGCGAGAGGCCGGCCGCGCGAAGGTCGTCGTCGCTCAGGGGGAGGACCTGTTCGGGCGCGGGGAAGGCGTCGCCCTCGAGCCCGAACAACGCCTGGAACTTGCGGTAGATGGCTCCCGCAGCCGTCCCGCTGAGCTGCTGGAAGATGATAGAGCGGCTGAGGGCCTGGTAGGCGTTGGGGCCGGTTGGACGCACCTCGATATGCCCGACCTGGGCGATGAGGGCCGCCAGCACCGGGTCGGCGCTTTGGAGGTAGGCGCGGGGGTGGTCGAGGTCGAACACGGGGGCGTGGGCCATGGCGGGTAGTTTCAACGCTCGGGGCGCTGGAGGGTAACGGGGAAGTTCGAAGTGCGAAGTGCGAAGTGCGAAGTACGAAGTGCGAAGTGCGAAGTGCGAAGTGCGAAGTGCGCCGAAGGAGCGGAGATTCGCGGTTCCCGAGTCAACCCCGGGGTGAGGGGTGTGCCCTCCTCAGCGGCTGGTGGCGAAAAGCCAGGCGGCGGCGCCGAGAAGTCCCGCCTCCGCGACGACGAACGTGATGAATACGCCGAGTTCCTTCCGGAGATCGTACTGCCACTCTTCGCCCTCGATCGTGGCTGCGAACCAGCCCGTCCTGATGCCAAAGAGCGTCCGGGCGACCACGCGACCGCGGACATGATCGGGTGTGGGTCCGTACTGTTCCGCATGCGTGGCCTGGGACACCAACGGCGGGATCGTCCGGACGTGAGCGGCCTGCGTCTTCAGGCGGCGCACCGCCTCGGACGGGGCGCTGGCGGTGTCGTCGAAGGCGAAGCGCGGGACCACGAGGGCCGCGACCGCGAGCAGGACGGCGATCGCGATGAGCGCGAGGCCGATGTGGTATCGCTCCATGGCTTCCGAGCGTACCACCGGTGCCATGCTCGGCTTGGTGAAGGCCAGTGACCTCGCGCAGTGTCGAGCCATGAACGCCACCGTCACCGCCTTCAGCTCATGGCTGTCACCTCGGGCTCCAGTGCTCGCGACCGGGGCCGACGCATGCCGACGCACGTGCGTGACAATGCGTCACCAATGCGTCGGAGTGCGTCGCAAAGGTGGAATTGTTTTTGTCTCGACGCATTCCGAGTCGCTCCCCGTCGCTCACAATCCAGGGGGCACCGCACTGCACCGCACGTGCGGTGCAGTGCGGTGTTCATGCGGTGGAATGCGGTTTCGTGCTGGAAGATTTTCCGCGCTACCGCACGGCGCCCGGGGTTGGCCGGAGTGCGGCTTGCTGCCGTTCGCGGTTCGGAAGTCTCGGTCGGAGTGTCAGTCGCGTGCCCGCTCCCAGGTGCGGTGATCGTGCGAGACATGCATCCGGGTCACGCGCGGAACGAGGGGAGCCACGGCCGGGTACTTCGTCAGGATCGCGTCAGCAGCCTGAACGGCGAGGAACTCGTCGATGGTCTCGAACGCCTGACCGGCGATCAGTTCGATGTCCCCGTTGTGCTCGACCGCCACGCACTGGTGCCCGGGCGTGTGACCGGGGGCGGGGATGAGCCGCACGCCAGGGACCACCGCAGCTTCGCCCTCGACAAGCCGGTACTGAATGCCGGGGTCCTCGACGAACTCCGGGATGGTGTAGTCCGGCTGACGTGCAGCCTGGCGCTCGGCGGCCTGAACCCACACGGGAATCCCCGGGAACGAGCGGTTGTTCCCGCAGTGGTCGAAGTGGAGATGGCTGTTCACGATGGCGACGACGGACGAGCGGACAATGCCCGCCGACTCCAGCGCGGCGGCGAGGTCGTATCGCGTGGGGCGGTACAGCCGGTCGATCAACGGGTGTGGTGGCCCCAGCCCGGTATCGACCAGCACCACTCCGAAGCCGGTGGTGACGGCGAAGGCGTAGACCGGGCCGACACCGGAGCGGGGATGCGCCTCAGGGTAGACCACGTCGGCGAGCCAGAGTCGATGGACCGTGTTCATAGCGCGTTCGCCCCGGACAACTGGTCGTCCATGGTAGATCGCGAGGCAAGGCGCCAGTCACCCCGGCCTCGGTAACGGTCGCGGCTCGGCCGGCGAACGGCGAAAATCCGCTCATGAACCCGTTCTCACTGGAAGGCAAGACCGCGATCGTGACCGGCGGTTCGCGCGGCATCGGCTACGGCATCGCCCGCGCCCTCATCGACGCCGGCGCCCGCGTCATCATCACCGCCCGCGGCGAAGGGCCGCTCCACCAGGCGGCGGTCTCGCTCGGTGCGAACTGCATCGCGCGCACCTGCGACAACGCCGACCCGGCCGGCATCGCGACGATGATCGAAAGCACCTGGGAGCTGGGCCCGGCCGATATCCTGGTGAACAACGCCGGCATCAGCCCCTACTACAAGCGCGCCGAGCACGTGACGGTCGAAGAGTGGGACGCCGTCGTGGATGTGAACCTGCGCGGCACCTACTTCGCCAGCGTGGAGTTCGCCAGGCGGGCCTTCGAGGCGGGGCGCCCGGCCAGCATCATCAACGTGAGCAGCGTCCTCGGCGTCGTCCCCGGCGAGCGCCTTGGCGTCTATTCCGCCACGAAGGCCGGCATCCACCAGTTCACGAAGGTGATGGCGCTCGAATGGGCCGACCGGAACGTCCGCGTCAACGCGATCGCCCCGGGCTGGGTCGAAACCGACTTCACCGGCGAACTCTTCGCCAGCCGCCACGGCGAACGGCTGCGGGCCGACGTGCCCATGGGACGGCTCGCGCAGCCCGGCGACATCGCCGGCGCCGCGGTCTGGCTCGCAAGCGACGCCGCGAGCTACGTCACCGGCAGCATCGTGGTCATCGATGGCGGGCGGCAGCTCCGGTGAGCGCAACACCGCCGGCCGATGATCTGCTCGCCCTGGCGATCGACATCGCCGCCGAAGCCGCCCGCCTCCTGGCGCGCTTCGCCGCCACCGGGTTCGACGTCGCGACCAAGTCAACCCGGACCGACATGGTGACCGATGCAGACCAGGGCTCGCAGTCGCTCATCGAGCGCCTCATCCTCGGTGCGCGGCCGAACGACGGACTGCTCGGCGAGGAGGGCGCCGCGCGGGCGGGCACCTCTGGCGTTCGCTGGGTGTTCGATCCGCTCGACGGGACCACGAACTTCATCTACGGCATCCCCGCCTACGCGGTCTCCATCGCCGCCGAAGTGGAGGGCGAAGTGGTGGCCGGGGTGGTCCACGACGTGGCACACCGCGAGGTGTTCACCGCCGCGAAAGGGCGTGGAGCGCGCCGAAACGGGGCGACCATCGCCATCAGCGGCAATGCGGACCTCGGCACGGCGCTCCTTGCCACCGGCTTCGCGTACGACCCTGCGCGGCGCGCCGAGCAGGCGGCAATGGTGGCCGGAGTGCTTCCCCACATCCGCGACATCCGCCGGTCCGGATCGGCCGCGCTCGACCTCTGCCATGTGGCATCGGGACAGCTCGACGGCTACTTCGAGTACCGGCTGAACCCCTGGGATATCGCCGCCGGTGGCCTCATCGTGCGCGAGGCGGGGGGAGCGACGGCCGGGTTCGGCGGACTCACGTTCGCCGATGGCTACGTGATCGCGTGCGCGCCCGGCCTGCTCGCCGAGGCGACAGCGTTGATCGACCACGCATACCGCGCCGCACGTGACAGCGCCCGCTGACCCCGGGAATAGGGAGTGGCGTACACTCCCGTGCGCATCCTTCGCCCGCCGGGGCGCGCATGGAGCCGACGATGGAATTCCGCTTCCCACCCGAGACCGAGCAGTGGCGCGCCGAGTTGCGCGCGTTCCTGAAGGCCGAGCTCCCGCCCGGGTTCGAAGGCGACGACGATTTCTTCGACAACGAGGAGCAGCTGGCGTTCGCGCGGGAGTTCACGAAAAAGCTCGGAGCAAAACGCTGGTTCGCCCCGGCCTGGCCGGAGCGGTACGGCGGCATGGGCAAGACCCAGATCGAGCAGATGATCCTCAATGAGGAACTGGCCTATCACCGGGCGCCCTCGGGTGGCCGGCTGTTCACCATCGGCATCACCGGCCCAACGATGCTTGTCCACGGGAGCGAAGAGCAGAAACAGCGCTACCTGCCCGGCATGGCCTCCGGCGAGACGTGGTACTGCCAGGGGTTCAGCGAACCGGGAAGCGGCTCCGACCTCGCCAGCATGGAAACGCGGGCTGTCCGCGATGGCGATGACTACGTCATCAACGGGCAGAAGATCTGGACCTCGAACGGCCACATCGCCGACAAGATGCTCCTGCTCGCTCGGACGAACCCGGATGTGCCCAAGCACAAGGGCATCAGCGCCTTCGTGGTCGACATGAAGGCACCGGGCATCTCGGTCCAGGGCATCCCGAACATCGCCTATAGGCGCGACTTCAACCAGGTGTTCTTCGAAGACGTGCGGGTGCCGGCGAAAGACCTGATGGGCGGCGTGGACAACGGCTGGTATGTGGCCACGACGACGCTCGACTTCGAGCGCTCGAACATCGCGGCGATTTCCGGGGCGCGGCGGACAGTGCATGACCTGGTCCGCTGGGCGAAGGAACGCCACCCGGGCGGCCGGCCCTGGGACAAGCCCGAGGTGCGCCACAAGCTGGCGGACCTGGTGGTGGAGGTGGAGGTCGGGCGGCTCATCGCCTACCGGACCGCCTGGCTGCAATCGAAGGGCGATGTGCCGAACTACGAAGCGAGCATCGGCAAGGTCTGGATGGCCATGCTGGGCATCAAGGTCGCCAATACCGGCGTGAACCTGCTGGGCGGGTTCGGCCTGCTACAGCCGGGATCGCCGTGGTCGCAACTGCATGGCCGCGTGCTGACCTCCTACCTGCTGGCGATGTCCGGCCCGATCGGCGGGGGCACCAGCGAGATCCAGAAGAACATCATCGCCCAGCGGGGCCTCGGCCTTCCCAGGGGGTAGGACAGCTCTTCCCGTTCCTTTGCTCTGCCGGTCCGCGGCCCTATCTCTGTCCCGGCGCGCTGCTCCCCCCTGGGCCGGCCAGCAACCGGACGATGGAGAGCGCAGGCTCCGCCGGCGCGCCGCCCTGCCGATGATCACGGCGTGAAGAAGGCGCTCTGGGGGCTGATCCTGCTCTCGCTGCTCGGCACCGCGCGGTGCGCCAACGCCGACCTCGCCGCTGCGCTCAGCGGTGTGCCCTTCGTCGGCGGGATCGTGGCCCCGCAACCGGCAACGCCGGCCTACCTGCAGGCCATCGGCACGCCAGCACCGGTCTCGCTCCCCGAGGTGGACTTCGCGGCCTGGTTCGCCGATGAGCCCCCGGCGAACGCCGCAGCCAGTGAGACCTGGCAGCAGATGGAACTCATCGCGGTGGCCGGCACAGGCGCCAGCGGCTGGGCAGAGGTCTGCAAGAAGGCGGCATCGGCCGCCGGGAGCGACCGCGCCGCAAGCCCGCTGGCAGGGGCCCTCGCCTGCAGCTCCGACGCGACGGTGACCCAGATGCAACGGTTCGCCCTCGAGCTCCTCGGGGCGCGCGCCGCCGTGGGCCTCTGGATGCGGGGCGACAGGTCGATTGCAACGATCCAGGGGCGGCAAGGGCAACTGCGCGTTTCGTGCTCGGCCCAGGTGATCGCGCGGCAGGGGCCGCCGGACAACCCGTGGTCGCGGGCATGCGAACTGGCGCTCGACGCCGCGTACCTGGAGGGGAATGGTCCGGCAACGCTCGACGCGCTCATCGAGGCCTACGCGCTGGTCGCGGCCGAGATCGCGCGGCTCGACCCTGAGATCGACGCGGAGCCCGGTTACTTCGGTGCGGCGCCGGCGCCCTGACGGCGGCGTATCATTCCCGGCACGGACGCCGTGGATTCGAAATCGATCGCGCGCAACAAGCCCCGCACAGCCGGGGATCGTCAGGGGCCCGCTGCGTGGCCCCGGTTCGGCAGCGCGCCATGAAGTCGCGAGGCAAGGCCCCGCGGGATGCCATCGAGGAGATCCTCGCGGGGGTGCCGCGCCTCCAGGCCATCTACGTGGCGACCCGGCTCGGCATCCCCGACATGCTGCGAGATGCGCCCCGAAGCTCCACCGTCCTCGCGAGCACGGCGGGCGTGCACCCCGAGGCGCTCCACCGGCTGTTGCGATTCCTCGTGGCCGAGGGCGTCTTCTCGCTCACGGAGGACGGGCGGTTCGCGGCGACGGCGCTGAGCAACGCCCTGACACTTGGCGACAGCTCCGGGTTGCGCGGCGAGGTCCTGGCGATGGCGACCCGCGGCTGGGATACGTGGCGAGACCTCTTGCACGCGGTAGAGACCGGGCAGCCCTCGACGCCCGGGCAGATCCACCGGAACGAGGGTTTCGAGGCTGAACAGGCGATCGCTGCAGCGCGCGCACTTGCCACCGCAGCGGATGTGGGACGCTCGGCCTGTGTGGTCGACCTCCAGTGCGGCGACGGCGCGTTCCTGGCGGAGGTCCTTGTCCGCTGCCCGGGTGTCCGTGGGGTGGGCGTTGAGCGCCCGCACTCGGTCGATGGCGCGCGCCTGCGGATCGAGGCGGCACACCTGGAGGACCGCGTGGAGGTGCGGGCGGGAGAGGTGCTGGCGGAGGTGCCCGGTGGCGGCGCGTACTACGTGCTACGGCGAGTGCTTCACGATCACGACGACGCGCGTGCGCTGCTCATCCTTGCGAATTGCCAGGCGGGGATGCCCGCCGGCTCGCGGCTCGCCATCATCGAGGTACTCCTGACAGACGATCCATGCGCCACGCCTGCTGCCACGCGCGAGGACCTCGCGGGGCTCGTCGTGACCGGTGGCCGGGAACGAACGCTGGATGAGTACCGGGCATTAGCTGAGCATGCGGGGCTGCGCTTCGACCGGGTGATCCCGCTCCGCGGTACCGGGGGACTGAGCGCGATCGAGCTCAGCCGCGGGCTGCTTTAGGCGGGTGCCCCCGTGGGGCAGCGAGGCCGCGGTCGAGACTGAGCGGGTGATTTCAGTCTTTCGGCCAGAGGACCATCTGGGTGCAGCGGAAGAGCGCGATGGTCTTGCCGGTCTGTTCGTGTACCACCGGGGCATCCCACACCTGGGTGGTCCGGCCCCCGTGAGCGAGGGTGGCGCGACAGGTAAGGGTGCCCTCAGTGGCGGTGCCCAGGAAGTTGCTCTTGACCTCGATGGTGGTGAAGCCGCTGGCGCCATCGGGGAGGTTGGCGACGCAGCCGTAGCCGCAGAGCGTATCGGCGAGGGCGATGACGGTCGCTGCGTGGAGGAAGCCGTTTGGCGCCCAGAGCTCGGGGCGGATCTCAAGGCGCCCTTCCGCCCAACCTTCTCCGAACGCCACCGGTTCGACGCCGACGAGACCTGGCAGCCGCCCCTGGGAGCGTTGTTTCCACCATTCCGGGGAGGAGCGTTCGTGGTGGGGATTGAACATGGGGCCTCCTTGTCGAAGGAGGGTGGCACAGTGCGTTTCATCGTGCAACTGACAGACGCTGGGATGGAAGCCGACGCGAGCGTCATCGATCGCCACGAGCACGGTCCGGACCGGAGCACCGGCTTCACCGCAGCGCTCGGGCTGATGTCGAGAATCGACATCGTCGACGGGAAGTGGACTGCCATGGGCAGGGCGTCATCGGGCGGTGGAGCCCGATGCGCGTGAGGGTGGAGTTGGAGGCACTCCCTTCCACCTTCGCGCAGCCCGTCAGGCCATGGCTTTCATCCAGGTGGCCATGTCGAAGTAGTCTCGCCAGGCGGCGATCTTGCCATCGTGCACTTCGAACACGCCGGTGACCGGCAGTTCGACCGCCCTGTCGCCCCTGGCGAACCGATCGATCCGTTCGTTGACGACGATGTTGCCCGAGGAGAGCTGGTGCAGGATCTCCCAGCCGCGCGGTTCGACCTGGGAGAGGATGCCCGCGAACGTCTGGCGAATGGCGGCATGACCGGTCACGGGGGCGACCGGCATGTTGTGATAGACAGCGCTGGTGGAGAAGTAGGACACGAGGCGATCGAGGTCGGGTCTCGGGTTACTCCACTCGGCGATGAACGCTGAGACGACTTCTTCGTTGGTCATTGGGCGAACTCCTCTGCGAGGGCGGAAGTGTAGCGCGACCGGGCGACGGAGTCAGTGGGTCTCGTGTTCCTCGCGGCCGCCATCCATGGGGGTGTGTGCGAGGCGAGCGGGGATCCACTCGGCGAGAAGGGCATCGATGGCGTCCTTCGCCTGAATGAGGGAATGGCCGGCTTCGGCATACAGGACGATACGTTTGGGCTCGAGCGCGCGCCGGTAGATATCCTCGCTGGCCTCGTGGTCGAGGATGGTGTCGGCCATGCCGTGGATGAGGAGGAGCGGCTTGCCCAGGTTTTCAACCTCGCGGGTGCCGTAGAGCTGGGGGGACATCGAGACGACGCCGGTTACCGAGTCGTGGAGTTCTCCAGCCTTGATGACGACGGCGCCACCGAAGCTGTGACCGACGAGCGCGACGTCGGACGCGCCGATGCCGCGGAGGAAGGAACAACCGGCAAGCACATCGAGCACGCACTCCTCGAAGTTGTTGGGGTGACGGTATTCGATGCGCAAAACGGTGACCGCCGAGTGGGCGAGCAGCAGGGGGAGCCGAGCATAGAGGCTATCGGCGGGCCCATCGATACCACCCAGCGCGCCACCCACGCAGATGATGGCGCCGGTGCCGCCTTCCACGGGGTGGAGGACTGCCTGGATGTCGCCGCGGCTGGTCTCCATGCGGAGCCGGAGGGCCGTTCCCTCCGGGTCGAGGGGAGCGGCGGCGACGCGGAGGAGGCGGAGGTCGAGGTCACCGGCGGGCTCTTCCGGCTCATCCCACATGTTTCCTGGCACGAGTCCACTATACGGTCCGGCCGCGTGCGGTGTATGGGCGGAAGGCGTGGGGTTCGAGGGGGAAACAAACCGCATTAGCTGGTAACCTGCGAGATTGCACGGAAGTGAAGACCGTTCGGCTTTGGCGGGCCGGCCTGCCGCAGCCAGAGAACACCAACCGAAAAGAGGACTGAGAAGATGGCGATTTCTTTCGAAGGGCAGGTCGCCCTGGTCACGGGTGCGGGCGCCGGACTCGGCCGCGCATACGCACTGGACCTGGCGAAGCGCGGCGCGAAGGTTGTGGTGAACGACCTCGGTGGCGATCCGCACGGCCAGGGTGCCGACGCGGCCCCGGCGCGCAAGGTGTGCGACGAGATCAAGACTGCCGGCGGCGAGGCCACCCCGAACTTCGACAGTGTTTCGAGCTATGACGGCGGCTTCAACATGGTGAAGACGGCGATCGACACCTACGGCCGGCTCGACATCGTGATCTGCAACGCGGGCATTCTGCGGGATGTCGCGTTCCACAATATGAGCGAGCAGGACTGGGACGCGGTGTTCGCGGTCCACATCAAGGGCTCGTTCACGGTGCTGCGCGCAGCCTGGCCGGTGTTCCGCCAGCAGTCGTACGGGCGCGTGGTGCTGACGACCTCGTCGTCGGGCATCTACGGCCAGTTTGGCCAGGCCAACTATGGCGCGGCGAAGACCGCGATGATCGGTCTGATGAACGTGCTGAAGCAGGAAGGCGCGAAGTACAACGTGAACGTGAACACGGTCGCACCGGTGGCTGGCACCCGTCTGACCCAGACGGTGATGCCGGCGGAAATGGTGGAGCGCTTGAAGCCGGAACTCGTGGTGCCGGCGGTGACCTGGATGGTCTCGAAGGAGTGCCAGGACAGCGGCATCATCATTGAGGCCGGGGCAGGCAACTTCAACCGGGCCTCGATCGTGAAGGGCCCGGGTGTGCAGCCCGGCATGGCCGACCTCAAGGACGCCGAGTGGATCCAGGCGAACTGGGACAAGATCATGAGCCTGGAGGGCGCCGAGCCGATGTGGCGCTCTGGCCAAACGCTGAAGGACTACCTGGCCTCGAAGGGTGCGCAGGGCTAAGGTCCTGCGGCGGATGAGAACAGCGAAGGGGGACGCAAATGCGTCCCCCTTCGTGCTGGTCGTGGAGGAGGGGAGAGCCCGTCAGGCCGCCCCGCCCTCGCCCGTTGGTGCTGCATCCTGGGTGACGGCGGCCGAGCGCTGGCCGAGTTCGCGATCGAGGAAGAGCAGGCCAGTGCGGTCGTCGCCGACCATGCGAAGCCGTTCGAGGATGGTGGAGACGGTAGCTTCTTCCTCGACCTGCTCGTTTACGAACCACTGGAGAAGCGGCAGGCTTGCGTAGTCGTGCTCTTCGAGGGCCTTCGCATAGAGGTCGTGGATTGCGCGGCTGACGCGCTGTTCGTGTGCAAGGGCGGCCTCGAAGGTCGCGACAACGGCATCGGGTGTGGGTGCGGGTGCGGCGATGGCCTTGAGCTGGAGCTTGCCGCCGCGGTCGAGCACGAATTGAATGAACTTCATCGCATGGAGGTGCTCTTCCTGGGACTGGAGGCGCATCCACGTGGCCATGCCTGGCAGGCTGCGCAGTTCGAAGTCGGCGCCCATCTGGAGGTAGGCGAAGGAGGATTCGAACTCGAGCTGGACCTGGTCGTTGTAGGCCTGGGTGAGCGAAGTTGAAAGCTGCATGGGACTCCCCGAGAGAATGGCGCCGCGTTCCGCCGCCAGTGTACGACACGGGTGTCGCACAGATGGATGAGGTGGCGACCGGCGCTTGCGGGTAGGATGGCGGCCATGGCCGGGTATTCGGGGACTCCGCTGCCGAAGAAGCTGGGCATCAAGCCAGGCGCGCGAGTCGCACTGGTAGACCCTCCGGAAGGATTCCGGGAGGTGTTGGGCGAACTACCGGACAGGGTTGCGTTTGTTGCACCGGGATGTGGCGCGATCGACGTGGTGGTGTGTTTCGTGGCGGGGGAGCAAGGGCTGGCGGATCGGTTCCTCGACCTGAAGCAGCAGCTCCAACCAGCCGGTGGGCTCTGGATCGCATGGCCTAAACGTGGGAGGGGCACACCCATGGGGATCGGGGAGAATGCGATCCGCGAGGTGGGGCTGGCGGCCGGGCTCGTGGATAACAAGGTGTGCGCGATCGACGAGCGCTGGTCGGGGCTGCGCTTCGTCTTCCGTCGCGAGGATCGGCCGCGATGAGCGCGCCACTGGTGGCCGTGACGTCCGCCACGACGTTCGATAGCCGAGGGTTCGAACGGGCGAGCCTGAACCTGAACTACCTGCGGGCAATCGAGGCGGCCGGGGCTTTGCCACTGGTGATCGCCCCTGGAATGGGCCGCGCGCTGATGGAAGCCGCGGTGCATCGATGCGCGGGGCTCGTGCTGACGGGTGGGGGAGACGTGGCTCCGGCCCGCTATGGCCAGGAGCCGCACGAGACCGTCACGGGCGTGTCGGACGGGCGAGATGCGATGGAGCTGGCGGCGATTGAGGCGGCCCATGCGGATGGACTGCCGATCCTGGCTATCTGCCGGGGGATGCAGGTGCTCAACGTGGCGCTCGGCGGTTCGCTGGTACAGGACATCCCGTCGATGGTGGAAGGCGCTCTCGCACATTCGGTCCAGGAACCACGGTGTGGGCCGGCGCACGCCGTGGAGGTTGCCTCGGGCAGCCGCCTGGCGGGGATCGTTGGTGGCGGACGGATCGAAGTGAATTCGCGGCACCACCAGGCACTGGACCGCCTTGGGGCCGGGTTGGCTATCTGCGGTCGAGCCCCTGATGGCATCGTAGAAGCGGTGGAAGTGCCGGGCATGCGCTTCATGGTTGGCGTGCAGTGGCACCCGGAGGACATGGCCGGGCGCGCCGGGATCGGCGTGAGTGCCGATCGGCTTTTCGCGGCATTCGTGGCCGCCGCAGGCGAGTCCTCGCGTTAGGTTGCGGCAGGTCCGGGCAGGACGACGCTACGGTGAGATTGCCGTCCGGCGACACGCCAGCGGTCGGCCTCGGCGACAAGGAATGCCCCGACGATGACCATGGCGAGGACGCCGAGCGTGAGGCGCGCGCCGGCGAAGGTGGTGCCAACGCCCATGAGGAGGAGCGGGAGAGCGATGAATGACTCAGTGAGCGTGAGCTGAACAGCGAACACGCGGGCCTGCTGACCCATCGGGGCCGTCTCGGTCAGTGCGACGCGGGCGGCGATGAGCACACCGCTGAGGCAGATCCCGAGGAGGAAGGCCACCGGGACAGCGACCGCGAAGGTGGTGTTCATCTGGGCTTCGAGGCGGATGACGGGCGGTACGTGGCTGAGCTGGGCGACGGCGGTGATGCCGTAGTCGAGCGCGGCAAGAGCGGCGACGGAGACGGCGAGACCGGCGATGGAGAGCCGCATCACGTCGCTCGCGCGATCGAGCGTGAGAGATCGGCCGCACCAGAGGAGGCCGGCGACGACGCCGACGACGCCAGGGACCATGAGGTAAGCCAGCGCTCCAAGGCCGAGACCGAGGTCACGTTCGAGGTAGAAGGGGAGGGCGACGACGATGCCCTTGGCGACGACCATCTTCAGGCCGAGTGCGATGAGGGCATAGCGGGCGCGGTATTCGGAGCCGAAGAAGCGCAGCACCTCGCCGAAGCGCATGGCACTGGCGACGGAACCCGGGGCCTGGACACGAAGGGAGGACAGCCGCCAGGCGAGGAGAGACGTGACGCCAGTGAGGACCAGGAAGCCGATCATCGCGCCGGCGAGCATGAGTCGGGGGCCACCGAGGAAGTAGAGCGCCGGGGCGAGGACCAGCATCCCCAGGCCCTGGCCGCCATATTGGAGCGCGACGAGCCAGGAGTGGACCCGGCCGGCCTGCTGGTGCTGGAGCGGTTTGACCAGCGCCATCTCGGCCGGGGTGAAGACCTGAGAACCGGTGGAATAGGCGAAGGCGAAGATCCACGCGCTGGTGCCGCCATCGAGGAAGACGAGGGCGCCGGCGACGGGAAGGAAGCGGAGGACGGCTCCGACCGCGAAGCCGCGCGCCGGACCAAGGCGGTCGGCGATGGCGCCGCCGGGCAAGCCGAGGATGATGGAGGGGAGGAGGGTGGCAAGGAACAGGCTGCTCAGGCCGAGCGCCGGACTCTTCCCTGTACCGGCGATGAGGAACAGCGATGCGAGCCAGAGGTTCTGGGATGTCTGCGCGAGGAACTTCGCGCCATAGTAGATGCCCCGCTCGATTCCGAAGCCATGCGAAGACGTGCCAGCCACCCGGCTACCCCACAACGACATCCAGCCCGCCCGCGAAGGCGGCCTGGCGAGTGCGTCCGAGAGACCAGGGCGGTGAAGCTACGGTCTCTCCCAAGAGCCTGCGAGGTTAGCTGACGGGTTCGGCATTGGGAGTTGCCTACGCGCACTTTCGCGCGATACACCCCTACAGTTGGGTCCCCCGCTCCTTCCGTGCGGAAGGATTCGGCTGCATTGAGTATACGCCAGAACGGGCGCGATGGGTTCTTCTTTATGTTGCACAACGAACGGCGCAACTTCGTGATTTGGCGCCGAGGGCGCGAGATGCCTACGATTCGGCCTCGCAACCCCGGAGGACTTCCGCATGATTGACTGGCCCGCCATCCACCGCGAAGCGCTCGACATCTTCGTGCGCTACCTGCAGATCGACACCTCGAACCCGCCGGGGAACGAGAAGCCGGGGGCCCGGTTCCTGGGTTCGCTGTGCGAGGCAGCGGGCATCGAGGTGGAGTACATCGAAACCGCCCCGAACCGCGAGGTGATGGTCGCCCGGCTGCGGGGCGATGGGTCGAAGAGGCCGATCATGCTCTGCAACCATACCGATGTGGTGCCGGTGGAGGCGCAGTACTGGACGGTCCCGGCGTTCGAGGGCGTGATCAAAGACGGGCGGATCTATGGGCGCGGCACGGTGGACATGAAGGGTTGCGGCGTGATGCAGCTCATCGCCTTCCTGCTGCTGAAGCGCCAGGGGGTGGCGCTCAAGCGCGACGTTGTGTTCTGCGCAGTGCCCGACGAGGAAGCTGGGAGCGATTGGGGGATGCTGTGGCTCTGCGAGCACCGGCCGGACATCGTGGACGTGGAGTTCGAACTGAGCGAGGGAGGTGGGGGCAGCACGCGGTTCGGGCGGGAGGAGGCGAAGCTGTTCAGCATTGCGACGAACGAGAAGGATCTTTGCTGGCTCAAGCTCACGGCGGTCGGGAGGCCCGGGCACGGGAGCGTGCCGCATCCAGATAACTCGGCGGTGTACCTGGTGCAGGCCCTGAACCGGCTGGTGGAGTGGGAGCGCCCGCTGACGTTCACGCCGGATACGGAGACATACCTGGCGCGGCTGGCGGACGCGGGACTCATGCCAAGTGACCGCGCGGAGGTGGAGGAACGCATCCGGCAGTCGCCGGAGATGCAGGCGATGTTCGTCAACACGCTGAACGTGACGATGCTGAACGCGGGCATCAAGGCGAACGTCATCCCCGCGAAGAGCGAGGCGATCATCGACTGCAGGCTCCTGCCGGGCCAGTCAAAGGAGGACTGGATACGGCAGGTGCGCGAACAGATCGCGGACGAGCGGATCACGGTCGAGCTGTATTCGCCCGACCAGGGCGAGCCGGAGCGCGTCCCCTGGGACACGGAGCTCTTCCGCACCATCAACGATGTCGTGAAGGAAGCGATGGAGGACGCGGTGGTGGTCCCGGGGATGACGATTGGCGGGACGGACAACCGGTTCCTGCGGGCGAAGGGCATCCCGGCCTACGGGTTCATCCCCTGCCTACTGAGCCCTGAGGAACGCCGCGGATTCCATGGCAACGACGAGTTCATGACGGTCGAGAACTTCCAGATGGGTTGCGAGCTGATGTACGAGATCGTGCGGCGGATGGTGGTGTAGGGCCCCAGTTCGCCGGAGGGCGGACGGGCGGCTTTGTCCGTTGGCCCGGGAGGCGGGAGCCTTGGCGCATGGGGAAACGCCGGCGGCGGTGGGTGCTCGGGATCGTTGGGGGCGCCATGCTCGCGCTGGCGCTTCTGGCGGGGCAGGTCTGGCTGTTTGTTGCATTGAGCTGGACGCATCGCGAGCCGATGGCGGACCCGGTGATCGGGTTCAACTTCAGTTGCGACCAGGCGGAATATCTCTTGCTCGAGGACCCCGCGGCCGGGGCGGATGGGTACGTGGACGACAGGCGGCCCGGGCGAGCCGAATGGTGCGGGGCCACGCTGGCACGGCTCATCGACATCACGGGAGCCCGTCATGTGCGGTTGGGTGCCCCGTGGGATGAGTTGGAACCACGGCCGGGCGAATTCGACTTCGCCACGCTCGACGCACAGCTCGATGCGGCGGAGCGAGCGGGGGCAACGGTATCGCTCTCCGTGGGGATGAAGACGCAGCGGCACCCGGAGTTCTACATCCCGGCCTGGGCGGCGGAAGGCCTGGAACTCCCGAGGGGGGCGGTGCTTTCCGACAACCGGGTGTTGCGGCAGCGCGCGCTGCGAATGGTGGTGGCGGTTGTCCGGCATGTGGGTGAGCGGCGGGTGGTGGACTCGTGGGGGGCGGAGAACGAGGGCTACATCGCCTCGCCGCGTTCGCAGGACTGGACGCTGAGCCGCGAGTACGTGGCCGAAGTGGTGGCGACCATCCGGGAGCACGACCCGCTCGACCGGCCGGTGGCGATCAATCACGCGCAGCACTTCGTGATGGACCGGCGGTGGAAGGACGCGCTGGCCGACGGCGATCTCCTGGGGCAGAGCCTGTACCCGTTCCGGAACTACGGCGTGCCGGGGTGGCGGTTCGTGGTGAACATCATGGAGATCGGGCCGCTGATGCCGAACTATGCCTACCAGGCGCGGACCGCGAGGGAAAGCGGGAAGGAGTTCTGGGTGACCGAACTCCAGGCGGAGCCGTGGACGGACGACGACGCGCGGCTGCTCTCGCCCGCCAATCCATCGCCGAACCTGACGCCTCAAAAGCTGCGGCGGAATGTGAGGTATGGGCGGCAGACGGGGGCGGAGCGCGTGTATCTCTGGGGCGCGGAGTGGTGGTTGTACCAGGGCGAACAGTTCGGTGACTGGAGCTGGGCCAAGACAGCGACCGATGCGATTCAGGCTGCGGGGGAGTAGCCCGCGTCAGCAAGGGTAGGGGAAGTCAGCGCTTCGAAAGGGGATGGGCCGTTCTCCGCGGATGGCGGCATCGACGGCATCCATCAGCTCACCGCCGTCGATCAGCATGGGGAGATAGGCGCTGGCTCCTGATTCGCTGTAGAGCAGGCGTTCCCTTTCCCGCGGGACCGGGGTGAGGATGATGACACGTGCACCGCGGGCGACCATCGCCTCACATTCCGGTGCCGGGCAATCGGCGGGAGTCGTGACGACGACGTCATCGATGCCGGCGCCATCGAGGAGGGGCTCGCCGACAGTGGTGAGTGCGAACCGGCCCGACCGCTCGATCTGACCGACAAGGGCGTTGCGGAGTGCCGGATCTGCGGTGATCACGCGAATTGTGTGGGCGTTCACCAGGTAAGTGTCGGTCCGAGGATGGGGGTGGACGATGGTCGAATGGGACCAGAAAGCGGGGGACCAAGGGCCCACAGATGCAGAGGAGTGTGTGAGCCGGTTATCATTGCGTGGTAATGGGGATAAAGGAAGAAACCTCCGAAGGCGAACCGGAGGTCCTTCGGCAACTGGGCGAGATGGCCGTTACGAGCGAGATCCTCGTGGAGAGCGAGGATCTGGCGGAGATTCTCCAGAAGCTTGCGCAACGGGCCAAGGACGTCACGGACGCGGACTACGCGGCGATTTCGACGTTCGATGAGCACGGGGTGTTGACCCGGTTCGTCTACACGGGGATCAGCGAGGAGCAGGCTCGGCGCCTTGGCGAGCCACCGCGAGGCCGGGGGCTTCTCGGGGAACTGTGGCACCGCGATCGGTCCATACGGCTTGCGGATGTTAGCGAACACCCGAACTACTCGGGCTGGCCCGAAGGCCACCCGGAGATGGCCGCGTTCCTCGGGGTGCCGATTCGCGCCGGGGGGCGCGCCATCGGGTCGCTGTATATGACTCGCGACAGGGGTCGGGCGAACTTCACAACGGCTGACGAAGTCGCGGCGGCCGTTTTGGCACTGCAGGCCGGTGTGAGTCTTTCGTATGCGATGGCGCGGGAGCGGACAGGGCGGCTGTTCCTGCTGGAAGAGCGTGTGCGCATCGCCCATGACCTGCACGACGGGACGATCCAATCGTTGTATGCGCTGGGCCTGGAGTTTGACGGGCTCGCCGCGCGCCAGGGGTTTCCGGATGAGGTTCGGCGCTCGCTGCGGCACGGGGTGGAGCGCATCAACGAA
This sequence comes from uncultured Anaerolineaceae bacterium, assembly GCA_964507025.1. Classification (GTDB taxonomy): domain Bacteria; phylum Chloroflexota; class Dehalococcoidia; order Tepidiformales; family Tepidiformaceae; genus Amarobacter. The sequence continues at coordinate 14,754 of CAZDOK010000020.1, read as the reverse complement.
CTGATCGCGGACATCCGGACGTATATCACGATGCTGGAGGCGGCGACGCCAATCGAGCAGCCGAACCTGACGCAGGACCTGGCGTTCATCATCCGGCAGATCGTGCCGCCCAGCGTTCCATCGGTGGTGAACATTTCCGCCGCGGCGCTCCAGGAGCTGACAGCGCGCGAATCGGAGGACCTGCTTTACATTGCGCGAGAAGCGCTCAGCAATTCGGTGCGACACGGGGCGCCGACCAAGATCGCGGTGGACCTCAGGCAGACGCCGAGCGCGACTGTGCTAACGGTGCAGGACAACGGCGTAGGATTCGATGAGGCATCGACCCGGAGGGGACTGGGCACGGTGACGATGCGCACCCGGTGTGAGCGCCTTGGTGCGGAACTAACGGTGATTCCCATCCCCGGCATGGGCACGACGGTTCGGATCGCAGTCCCCAGGCGATACGAGGAAGAGGAAGAAGATGACGACTGAGACCATCCACGTCCTCCTGGCGGATGATCACGACCTCGTGCGTTCGGGGCTGAAGGCTGCGCTGCGGGCGTATGAGGAGTTCAGCGTGATCGGGGAGGCGCGCGACGGGCTGGAGGCGGTGCGCGAAGCGAAACGGACCAACCCGGACCTGGTTGTGCTGGACGTGCGGATGCCGAAGCTCAACGGGATCGAGGCATGCCGGGACATCCGCTCGGCGTTGCCGAAGACGAATGTGCTGATGTTGACCTCGTATGCAGATGAGCAGGCGGTGATGGCGTCGATCGTAGCCGGGGCGAGCGGATTCATCCTGAAGGAAGTCCAGACGGCAGACCTCGTCGAGGCCATGCGGGTGGTAGGACGCGGCGGGAAGATCCTGGACGCGACCAGCTCGGCGGCGGTCATCGAGCAGATCCGCCGGGGGAACGTGGTGAGCGAAGAGGACCGGATGGCGCAGCAGCTGAGCGAGCGCGAGCTGCGGATTCTGGAGCTGATCGCCGAGGGGATGACGAACCGGGAGATTGGGGAGCAGCTGTACCTCTCGGAAAAGACGGTGAAGCACCACGTGAGCGACATTCTGAGCAAGCTCGGGCTGACGCGGCGCGTGGAAGCCGCTGGTTTCGCGATCCGCCGAGCGTCGAAACGGATGCCGGACTAGGGTCCAGGACTGCTATCGGCGGCGAAACGGACGCCGGACAAGGATCCGGGACCGCTATCGATGGCCGGCGTGCCGCGCGCGGAGCATTCGCTCGACGACCGTGATGTGACTCCGAAGGTGGCGGAGATTCTTCTCGAGTGCGCTGCGGACTTCCCGGGTGTCGTTCAGCGCCAGTTGACGCATGGGGTCGTGGGCTCGCTGCCACGCAGCGATGACTTCGTCGACACTGCCGGTTGGTGTGCCAACCATCGGGAAGCGAGGTTGCAACCCGGGCGGGGGTAGCCCGAGTGCGCACCATTGGGGACCACCTTCGAGGAGGCGGCCCAGGTGGAGTTGCTCGGCGAAGATCAGATGGCGCACGTTTTCGACGACGGACCAGCGGCCAGTGCGGGGTCGCTCAGCGAGACGTGCCGGGGGCGCTCCGGCCAGCAACTCAAACAGGCGCAGGTGCTCGGTCTCGATGGTTTCGAGCAAGGTCGATGAACTATCCCCTTCCGGCATGGGCGAGATGATACAGCTTCCCGGACCGGAGCAGGTGCCGGGCTGGAGGCGGCACCTTCGGTGCGCAAGGGTCGGGTAGACTTCGCGGCATGAAGCGCACGACTGTAGGACACGTAGAGATCACGGCACTGGTCGACACCATCGAGGCCTATCCGGCCTCGACTGTCTACCCGAAGGCGGACCTTGGGCCATACAGGCGGCACCTGGATGCGGAAGGCAGGGTGCCGCTGAACTTCGGCTCGTTCCTGGTACGGGATGGGGCGTTGTTGCTGCTGGTCGACACGGGCTGGGGGCCGGAGCACAACGGGCGGTTGCTCGCCGAGCTGGCGGAGGCGGGGGTGAAGCCGGCGCAGGTGACACACATACTGTTTACGCATCTGCACGGCGACCACACGGGGTGGAACTTCGAGCGGGCGACCGGCAAGGTGCTCTTCCCGGAGGCGAGGTTCCTGGTGCCGAAGCTGGACTGGGACCACTACCTGGCGAACCCGAACGCATCGTTCGAGCGCGACATGCGCCCCCTGGAGGCGCTGGGGGTGATGGAGCTGGTGGAGGGAGAGCGCGCGATCTCGGCGGCACTGACGGCCATCCCGACTCCTGGACATACGCCGGGCCACACCAGCGTGGTGGTCAGCTCGGGTGGAGAGCGAGGATTCATCCTGGGCGACGTGGTGATTTCGGCGATTGACGCGGAGGATCCGGAGACTGACTCGGTGTTCGATTGGGACAGTGGCATTGCGCGCGAGACGCGGAAGAAGACGGTTGAGCGCCTGATCGCTGACGGTTCGATCGTGGGGGCGAGCCACCTGCCGGCGCCGGGGCTGGGGCGGTTCGTGCGGGAGGGTCAACGGCAGTGGTGGCAGGCGTTGTAGCGCGTTCGGGCCTTGAGGTTTCCGCTTCGCAAAGCTGGCTTCGGAACCCTTGTTCTGATAAACTGTGAAGGTAAGCGAACGAATTGCCCCTGTCTCCCCATCGTGGGGCAAGGCGCGCCAGGATAGCTCTTTCGACTATGACCACACAGGCAACGTCGTCTTCCTATACCGCCGAGAACATCCAGGTCCTTGAAGGTCTCGAAGCGGTCCGGCGCCGGCCGGGCATGTACATCGGTACGACCGATAAGGCAGGCCTCCACCATCTCATCAAGGAGCTCGTCGACAATGCAGTCGACGAGGCAATGGCGGGGTTCTGTGATCGCGTGGAAGTAATCTTCCACGCCAGCGGGTGGTGCACCGTCACCGACAACGGGCGTGGTATCCCGGTCGACGTCCAGAAGCAGACGGGCAAGAGCGCTGTAGAGACCGTTCTCACGGTCCTCCACGCCGGCGGCAAATTCGGCGGCGGCGGGTACAAGGTCTCGGGCGGTCTCCATGGCGTGGGCGCGAGCGTGGTGAACGCCCTTTCGGAGGAGATGTGGGTCGAGGTGGTTCCAGACCCGGACGTCCAGGGGGCGGACAAGTCCGGGAAGGTGTACCGCCAGGAGTTTGCGAGGGGCGTGCCGCTCGGCGAGCTGGCACCGCGAAAGCTCTCCGAACCGCGCAAGACAGGCTCGACCATCAGCTTCAAGCCGGATGCCTCGATTTTCGAGAGCGTGGATTTCGACTTTAAGATCGAAGCCGAGCGGCTCCGGATGTACGCGTTCCTGACGAAGAGGGTGTGGTTCCACCTGTTGGATGAGCGGACCGGGCAGGAAGTGAACTACTACTTCGAGGGCGGCATCAAGAGCTTTGTGCGGCACATGAACCGCGAGCGCGAAGCGATCAACTTCGAGCCCGTGTACGTGGAGCGCGAGGTCGACGGGAACGTCATCGAGTGCGCGATCCAGTACAACGACGGGTTCAACGAAGCGGTGTACACGTTTGCCAACTCGATCAACACGATCGACGGTGGCTCTCACATGACGGGCTTCCGCCAGTCGCTCACACGCGTGCTGAACGATTACGCACGGAAGAACAAGATCCTGAAGGACGCCGACCCGAACCTGACGGGCGAGGACGTGCGCGAGGGCCTGGTCGCGGTAGTCTCGGTGAAGCTGCCGGAGCCGCAGTTCGAGGGCCAGACGAAGACGCGCCTGGGCAACCCGGAGGTGGCGGGCCAGGTGCAGACGGTGGTCGGTGAGGCGCTCGCGCAGTACCTCGAAGAGAATCCCTCAGACGCGAAGCGGATCATCGAGAAGTGCCTGGTGGCGAGCCGTGCCCGCGAGGCGGCGCGGAAGGCACGCGACCTGGTGCAGCGCAAGAGCGCGCTCGAAAGCGGGACACTGCCGGGCAAGCTGGCCGACTGTTCGAGCCGGGACCCCGAGGAATCGGAACTCTTCATCGTCGAGGGCGATTCGGCGGGCGGTTCGGCCAAGCAGGGGCGCGACAGGAAGTACCAGGCGATCCTGCCGCTCTTCGGGAAGATCCTGAACGTGGAGAAGGCACGGCCCGACAAGATGCTGGGCCACGAGGCGATCCGGCTGGTGATCTCGGCGCTGGGGACGGGCATCCGCGAGACGTTCGACGTGACGCGGCTGCGCTACCACAAGGTCATCATCATGACGGACGCCGACGTCGACGGGGCGCACATCCGGACGCTGCTGCTGACGTTCTTCTTCCGGAACATGCCAGAGCTCATCGAAGGCGGGTACCTGTACATCGCGCAGCCACCGCTCTACCGGGCGGCCTCGGGCAAGGATGTGCGGTACTTCTACAACGACGCGGAGCTGGAGGAGTACCGGAAGCAGAGCAAGCGCGCGAACCTGAATGTGCAGCGCTTCAAGGGTCTCGGCGAGATGAATGCCGAGCAGCTCTGGGAGACCACGATGAAGCCAGATGCGCGGATGCTGCTGCAGGTGGGGGTACACGACGCAGCGGGGGCCGATCAGCTGTTTTACGAGCTGATGGGGGATGAGGTGAGCCACCGGCGGCGGTTCATCCAGGCGAATGCGAGCCAGGTGAAGAACCTCGACATCTAGGCGGCTGTGACCGCTGCGCCCGCGCGGAGCGGTGGCTATGATGCAGGCGTGCCAGTGCGGGTGCGATTTCTCGGCTCGGGGGATGCGTTTGGGAGCGGCGGGCGTTTCCAGGCGTGTATCGCGCTGGAGGTTGCGGGCGGGGTGACGCTGCTCGACTGCGGCGCGACTTCGCTGACGGCGATGCGACAGCAGGCCTTCGACCCGAACTCGGTGGATGCGGTGGTTGTGACCCACTTGCATGGCGATCACTTCGGCGGGCTGCCGTTCCTGATCCTTGCGGGACAGTTTTCGCGCAGGACAACCCCGCTGGTGGTGGCGGGTCCGACCGGAATCGCGGCGCGGCTCGTGGAGGCCATGGAGACACTCTATCCGGGCTCGTCGACGGTGGAGCGGCGGTTTCAGACGCACGTGGTGGAGCTGGCGGAGGGGACGCCGGAGAGGCTCGGCCCGCTCACCGTTACGCCGTTTCCGGTGTTGCACGCCAGCGGGGCGCCGGCCCACGCGTATCGAGTGGAAGTTGAGGGCCGGGTGATTGCGTACTCCGGCGATACCGAGTGGTGCGATGGGCTGCTGGAGGCTGCGCGGGGATCGGACGTGTTCATTTGCGAGGCCTACACGTACGAACGGGAGGTGAAGTTTCACCTGCCGTTTTCGGCGTTGCAGGCGAACCAGGAGGCGCTGGCATGCGCCCGCACCGTGCTCACCCACATGAGCAACGACATGCTGGAGCGGCGGGCGGAGGTGGGCTCAGCGTATGTGTGCGCGGAGGATGGGCTGTTGCTGGAGCTGTAGCGGGTCGGGGCGACGAGCCCGCGATCAGGCTTCGAACGCAATCTCGTCGTCGCTCAGGTAGCAGGCCGGATCATCGCCGGCAAGGTCGCCGGTTGCGCTGTGGGCGCGGACGCGCAGGTTGCCGTTGCACCATTCGAAGAAGCGGCAGGAGCCGCAACGGCCGGAAAGACGATTGCGGCGGTCGCGATAGAAGCCGAGCAGCGGGTTGGCACTATCGGTCCAGATAGCCGAGAAGGGCCGCTCACGCACGTTGCCCAGGTGCTGGTTCCAGGAGAACTGGTCCGGGTGGACGTTGCCCTGGGGATCGACGCAGCCGATGGCGATACCACTCTGGTTGCCGCCGTTCCAGCGCAGCAACTGGGCAACGTCCGCGGCGTATTCGGGCTGGCGTGCACGCAGCCACAAATAGAGAAACGGCGCATCGGCGTGGTTGTCGACCGTCAGGAGCTCCCGGGGATCGCCCTCGGGCCAGCCAGCGACCCAATCGAAGACCTCTTCGACGAGCGCGCGCGTTTCATCTGCATCCAGGTCGAACCCGCTGATCTTCTCGCCGCGGCCGGCGTAGGCGAGGTGGTAAACACACATCCGGTCGATGCGTTCCTCGGTCATGAGACGCATGAGTTCCGGAAGCTCTGCGGCGTTCTTGCGGTGGACAGTGACGCGGAGGCCCACCTTCAAGCCAACTTCCTGGCAGGACTTGATGCCCCGCAGCGAAGCCGCGAAGGCGCCACTGGAGCCGCGGACACGGTCGTGGGTTGGTTCCATGCCGTCGAGGCTGATGCCGACGTAGGAGACACCGATTTCGGCGAGCTCCCGGGCTTCGTGGGCTTCGATGCGAGTGCCGTTGGTGGAAAGGACAGCACGCATGCCCAGCTCCCGCGCGCGACGCATGAGGAGGAAGAGATCGGGACGGAGGAGCGGTTCGCCGCCGGAGAAGAGGACGACGGGGACACCAAACGCTGCGAGGTCTTCGAGCATGGCGAAGCCTTCGGCGGTGGTGAGCTCGCCGGGGTAGGGGCGGTCCTGGGAGGAGGCGTAGCAGTGGATGCAGTGGAGGTTGCAGCGCTGGGTCACGTTCCAGACAACGACCGGCTTCTTGTCCTCGGAGAAGTGGAGCAGATGGGAAGGTCCCTTGCTGCTGCGGCCGTGGCGGAGCACCTCGCGGGGAGTGACGTTGCGGCGGATGAGGGCTGAGACACTAAGCATGGGGCTGCTCCGGGGAACGAAGGGCTTTCGGCACGTAGGCGCAGGACGGGTCTTCGGCAAGGTAGTCACCGGAGATCGCCCAGGCCCTGGCACGGGACCCGCCGCATGGGTCGCGGAACTCACATAGCGCACAGCGGCCCTTCAACAGGCTCTTGTCGCGCAGGTTCATGAAGAGCTCCGCATCCCGATAGATCTCGGCCAGCGGCTGCGTTCGGACGTTGCCGGCGACGATGGGAAGGAAGCCAGAGGGCGCGACTTCGCCGGTGTGCGACACGAAGCAGAACCCATCGCCATCGTTAACGGCGCGCATCGGGCGCCTGGCGCCGCCGAACGAGAACCCTGCACCCGCCACGACCTGGCCCTCCGCACGACCAGCGGCCCGATGGGCAAGGATGCGGCGGTACTGCATGCCAGCCGTAGTGCGCACGTCGAATGGCACGTTTCCGGCGAGGCCGGCAAGCCAGGACATGACGCGCTCGTGCCCTGTGGCATCGAGCATCTGGTTTTGCTGGGCACGCCCGGTTGGGACGAGGAAGAAGGCGCTCCACATGGCCGCTCCGGCATCGCGGAGGATGTCGGCGATGGCCGGCAGGTCAGCTTCGGTGTCCCGGGTGACCGTAGTGCCGACCTGGAGGCCGAGCCCGATTTCGCGCGCATCGTGCATGGCGCGGATCGTGCGGTCGAATGAGCCGCGGACACCGCGAAACCGGTCGTGCGACTCGGCCGATGCGCCATCGAGGGACAGATGAAGGCGATGAACACCGGCGGCGAGTGCCTGTTCGAGGCTGCCACGCGTCAGGCGCCCGGTGGCGCTTGGCGAAAAGCCGACCTGCATCCCGCGCTCACGGGCGCGGCGGATGAAGTCGAAGCAGTCGGACCGCATGAGCGGATCGCCGCCGGTGACAACGAAAACCTTTGTGCCCATCGCGGCGGCCTGGTCGACAAGTGAGAGGCCTTCATCGGTGGTGAGCTCGGCCGGGTCCCTATGGGGTTGCGCCTCAGCACGGCAGTGGACACAGGCAAGCGCGCAGGCCCGGGTAACTTCCCAGGCGACGGTGAATGGGCTCTTTGCGAAGTCCACATCGAGCAGGTTGGGCGGAGGAACGGGACGGGCGCTCACCTGCCGTCACCCGCCAATGCCGTGGAGCCGGTTTCGGCGGTCCATGCTTCGAGGCGCTCATCGAAGTAACACACGCGCACCTTTTTGTACTCGTGGGTGGAGTAGATGGTGCGGTAGTCGCTAAGGCCACTGACCTCCTGGAGCTCCCTGATGCTGGTCTCGACATCGCCGGTGGACTGGCCGTGGATCATCGTGAACAGGGTGTAAGGCCAATCCGGGTAAGCAGGGCGCTGGTAGCAATGGGACACGGCGGGATTGGAGGCCATGGCGGGTCCAGCGGCATCGCACTGCTCCGGTGTGGCCCTCCAGACAACCATGCCGTTCGCCGTGTAGCCGGCCTGGCGATGGTGGAGGACGGCCGAAAGACGCCGCATGGCGCCGTGGGAGCGGAGCCCCTCGGCAACTTCAAGTAGCGCCTCGGTGGTTGCGAAGCCATGGCGGGCGGCTGGTTCATCGAAGGGCCGTTCGACGGCGGGAAGGTCATCCTGCAGCGCCCGAACCGCCCTGATGGCGATGTCGTCGAGAGCGACCGGTGACCCCTCCCGGTGGCGGTGCGGATGGCTCCCACCGCCACCACCGCTCCTGGCGGCCGGGGCACCTGCAAGCGCAAAGCGGACGCCTATCTTGTAGGTGCGGATGGTGGGAAGCATCCGCGAGGAGATCGCGCCAGAGGCCCGGTGAAGCGCTTCAACATCTGCTTCGATGGGACGCCCGGGCGGTACGGCAATCGTGTACCAGAGGTTGAAGTCATGATCGCGGCGGTAGTTGTGGGAAACGCCCGGGTGCTGGTTGATGACGGCAGCTGCCGCATCGAGTGCTCCGTCGGGGTAGCGCGCTGCAACGAGGCATGACTGATAGCCAAGCGCGCGGGTATCAAAGATCGCGCTGACCTGGCGGATGACATGTTCGGCGCGCTGTACGCGGATGCACTGGAGCACCTCGTCCTCGCTGAGCGCGAGCTCGCTGGCGACCGCCGCAAAGGGCCGGGGCACCAGGGGTATGTGCGCCTGGAGGCGGTCGAGAATGGCGGCGGTACGGGGGTCGAAACCAGGCGTCGCGCCGGGCTGTGGGTTAGGGCTGAGGGACATCCAGACACCTTCATTGACGGGCAGAGTGGTGAGCTCATCGCCCAACGAGTCCCATCAAACGCCGCAATTCTGTCACATGATGTCCTTGTTTGATAACTTTGGCCGGAAATCGCGCGATCTTGAGAGAAAAAGACCGAACCAGGCGTGAGGGTGCGGCCGTTGGCCGCTGGCGGGCGGGGGTTGGCCCAGGCGATTGAATGGTGATGGTGGGGCGGGCGGGGGTGGGCCCTCCCTCACGGTCGGGCTCGCCTGCTCGGGGTTGGTTGGGGCGGTGCCGGTTATGCCAGGCGTTCGAGGACGCGGTCGAGGATGGCGTGGCCGACGGCATACTTGCTCATGAGCGGGAGTTCCTCGGTGCGGCCGTCGCTGTGGAAGATGATGACCTCGTTCGTTTCGGTGCCGAAGCCGGAGCCGGCGGCGCTCACGTCGTTGGCGACGATGAAGTCGAGGCGCTTGGCCGGGATCTTCTGCTGGGCGTAGTCGCGGAGGTTGCGCGTTTCAGCCGCGAAGCCGACGCGGACACCACCGCCGGGCAATGTCGCGATAATGTCGGGGTTCTGGACCAGCTCGACGGTCAGCGCGTCGTGGCCGTCGGCCTTCTTGAGCTTGTGGTCGGCGGCCGTGGCCGGGCGGAAGTCGGCCGGGGCGGCGGCCATGATAATCGCATCGGAATCGGCGGTAGCCTGTTCGAGCGCCACGAGCATCTGTTCGACCGTGGCGACATCGATGCGGTGGATGCCCCAGGGCGATTCGAGGGCGACCGGGCCAGCGACAAGGGTGACGCGCGCGCCACGGTCGCGAGCTGCTTCAGCGATGGCGAAGCCCATCTTGCCGGTGGAGCGGTTACCCACGTAGCGGACGGGGTCGATGGGCTCCTGGGTAGGACCAGCGCTAACGACGATGTGGCGGCCGCGGAGGTCGCCGGTGCGCTCGCCGAGGAGCGTGCGCAGGGCGCCAACGATCTGGGGTGGTTCAGCGAGGCGCCCGAGGCCGGTACGCCCGGTGGCCAGCCGCCCGAGTACCGGGCCGACGACCTCGACGCCTCTCTCGCGCAGGGTGGCGATGTTGTCCTGGGTGGCGGGGTGCTCCCACATCTGGTTGTCCATGGCGGGTGCCAGGAGGATGGGGGCGGTGGTGGCCAGGGCGGTGAGCGTGACCATATCGCCGGCGTTACCGTGAGCAAGGCTGGCGATGCAATCGGCGGTGGCCGGTGCGATGACGTAGGCATCGGCGCGGCGGGCGACTTCGACATGGGCCTCTGCCTCGGTGGTGACGAACATGTCGACGACCACATCGCGTCCGGTGAGGGACTGGAACGTGAGCGGTGCGATGAACCTGGCCGCGGCAGGAGTCATGACGACTTCGACATCGGCGCCGGCCTGGCGGAGCTTGCTCGCGAGGTCGGCGGCCTTGTAACACGAGATAGAGCCAGTGACGCCGAGGACGACGTGACGCCCGGTGAGCGGAAGGTCGGGATAGGGGATTGGCTGCTGATCCATGTCGGGGCCCTAGTGCCCTTCGGCGTTGAGTTCGTAGATGAGGCGGAGGCCGATGAGGGTGAGGTCGCCGTTCACGACATCGATGCAATCGGTCTCGGCTGCGATGAGGGTGGAGAGCCCTCCGGTGGCAACGACCTTCGGATTGCCGCCCAGTTCGGCCTTGAAGCGCGCCACGAGGCCCTCGACGAGGCCGACGTATCCGAAGAGGATGCCGGACTGCATGGCGTGGATGGTGTTCTTGCCGATCGCGACGGGGGGCCGTTCGAGCTGGACGCGGTAGAGCATGGCGGCGCGGCTGAAGAGGGCCTCGCTGGCGATGCCGATACCCGGGGCGATGGCCCCCCCGAGGTAGTCACCTTGCTCGTTGACGGCATCGAAGACGGTGGCGGTGCCGAAATCGACGATGATGACGGGGGTGCCGTAGAGCCTGCTCGCAGCGACGGCATCGATGATGCGGTCGGCGCCGAGTTGCCTGGGGTTGTCGTAGAGGATGCGGACGCCCGTGCGGAGACCGTGCCCAACAACCATGGGGTCGATGTTGAAGTACTTGCGGCAGACCTGTTCGAAGGTGGGGATGAGTGGTGGGACGTCGCAGCCGATGATACAAGCGGTGACATCAGAGGCGTCGACGCCGCCACTGTTGAGCAGGGTCATAAGGAGGACGCCGTACTCATCGGGGAGTTTTTCCTGTTCGACCCCGATGCGCCAGGTGTTGGCGATGGTGTCGCCATCCCAGAGGCCGATGTGGATGGAGGTGTTGCCGATATCGAGCGCGAGGAGCATTCGTGCGTACCGTCCTGGCTTCGGGCCATCGGTGGTCCCGGTGCCGCGCCAAGGGTACAGGGTTTTGGGTGGAGAAGGGAGGCACTGTGCGCCTCCCTTCTCCACGGCTGCGCGAACCGGGACCTAGCGGTAGAAGATGCCCGTGAGGAGCGGCGCGTTGATGGTCGGTTTCGGGAGGATGTCATCGGCATCCAGGCCGGCACCCGGTCCCGGGGTATCCCCGTCGAAATCGATGACGAAGTCGATCTTCGGCAGGTCGAAGCAGATGAAGGACTTACAGAGGGTGAGGTCGATCTCCCCCGCACCGTCGGCCGCGCCGTCTCCGGCAGGAGGCCCTGCGGACGCATCACCGGCGGGCCATTCCCCGGGAAGCGGCCCGTCATCGCCGTCCTGGGGAGCGGCGGGCGCGCCGGACGGGTCCGCGGGCTCCGCGCTATCGCCCGGGGCGCCTGACTCAATGGGCGCGGGAGCGGCCGTGCCGGCATCGCTGGCGGCCGGGGGGCCACCGGCTTCGGCATCCACCGTGTTCTTGCCTGCGGGAGACTCCGGCGCATCAGCGCCGGCGCGCGCAGCATCAGCCCTGGGAGCTGCGAGGGCGTCGCCGTGTCCGACCGGGACGACGATGGTCGGGCCTGCGGCCTTTACGAGGGTCACGGTGGCCCGGGCGGGGCCGGGGGCAGCTCCGGGGCCATCCAACAGGGCCCCCGGCCTGATGATGGCGAGGAACCCGGCGCCGAGGAGAGCCGCGCCACCCAGTGCGGCGAGTGCGAACGTCTTGCGGTCCATGTCCACTCCAGTGGTGTTCTGGGAGTAAGACCGGGGGCGCGGGGATTCCTTACAGGGTCAGGCGGAACCGGGTTGTTCGTCGCCAAGGAGGCGGCGTGGCCACTCGCGGATAGGGGGGAGTGAGTCGCGATACTTGAAGTAGAAGACGGTGGAGGGGACGAGCAGGGCGACCACGATGAGTGAGAGGGTGACTGCCTGGGCCTCCCAGGACTTTCCGAAGGAATCGCCGAAGCCGACGACCACGGTGGTCGGCACAATCGAACCCAGGAACACCAGGGTAATGAAGAGGCGAAACGACATACCGGTGAGGCCGGCGGCATAGGCCGCGAAGTCGAATGAGACAGGCATCATGCGCCACCAGAAGACGATTTGCGGGCCCATCTGGCGGGCCATCTGGTCGACGCGCTTGGCGCCTTCTTCACCGATGAGCCGGGGGATGAAGCGGCGGCCCAGCCTGTGTGAGATGTAGAAGATGATGGCGGAGCCGATGAGCTGGCCGATGACGCAATAGACGACGCCCCAGAAGGTGCCCCAGGCGATGCCGGCCGCGATCATGAAGGGCGGATTCGGGATGGGAGCGAACACCATCGCCACGGCGAGGACGGTGATGAGCAGGACCGGGCCCCACGGACCGAGGTCGCGAATCCACTCGCGGACATCATCGACCTGGAGATCGCCGACGATAAAGTCGGTCATGATGAGGGCCGAAGCGCCTGCAACGGCCACCAGGCTGAGGAGGCGGCGCCGGATGCGGGGGTTGGCCAGCAGTGGGGAGCCTTTGGGTGGAGCGGGCTGCTCGCCCCGGATCAGGTCGCCGATCTCGCCCCACACGAGGTAGGCGGCGACGATGCCGAGGCCGAGGGCGACTCCGCGCGAGTGAACCGTGAGGTAGGCCCCTGCCGTTACCGCGATCCCCGCAAGGATGGCCAGGGCAACGACCACGTTTTCGCGCATTACTGGGAATGCTACGGCACCACGGTCAGTGGGCAACGAGGAGCTTGCCCGGGCCTTCACCGGGCGCGAAACACGGCCGAAACGCCGATGCCGCAGAGTGTTGCCATGACGGCACCAGCAGCGATCAAGGTTCGCCCGGCATGTGAGGCGGACCTTGAGGCGATCAACCGCATCTACAATCACGAGATCGTGCATGGCACGGCCACCTGGGACACCGAGCCGTGGACGATGGACCAGCGGCGAGCGTGGTGGGGAGAACATCGCGACCGGCTCCAGCCGGTGATCGTGGCCGAGGACGGGGCCGAGGTGGTGGGGTTTGCGTACCTGACGCTGATGTCGAAGAAGCATGGGTGGCGGTTCACGCGGGAGGACACCATCTACGTGGATGAGCGGGCGCGAGGCAAGGGAGTGGGGTCGGTGTTGCTGGGTGCGTTACTGGAGGAAGCCCGGGGCATCGGGGTGCGCCTTGTGGTGGCGTCGATCACGTCGACGAACGAGGTGAGCATCCGGCTGCACCAGCGGCATGGGTTCGAGGTGGTGGGGGTGTTGCGGAACGCTGGGTACAAGTTCGGGGAGTGGATGGATACGACGTACCTGCAGTTGGACCTGGGAAACGGGTTGCAAGACTTGCACGCGCGGGTGTGAATCGGAAGCACGTCAGTGATGACAGGCGACAGTGTCCGTGCCCCGAACCCGGCGCCACGAGGCGTGGGGTTGCTCGCCGGCCACGTTCGAGGAACAGGCGTCTGAGGCGCACCGTCACTGGCGCGCCTCAGATGGACGGTTCCGTATGTCAGCGGATGACGAAGTAGCGGGCTTCCGGGTGGTGGACGACGACGGCGCTGGTTGATTGTTCCGGGTGCCACTGGAACGTTTCGCTCAGCTCGACGCCGATGCGGCGAGGGTCCAGGAGCGTGGCCGTTTTCACCTGTTCTTCGAGGTCGGGGCAGGCGGGATAGCCGAAGGCGTAGCGGGCGCCCTGGTAGCCCTGGGCAAAGAGCTTCCGCATGTCCTTCGCGTCGCTGCCGGCGATGCCCAGTTCTTCGCGGATGCGCTTGTGCCACATCTCGGCGAGCGCCTCAGCGCTTTCGACCGCGAAGCCGTGCCAGTGGAGGTAGTCGCGGTATTCGTTGGCTTCGAAGAGCTGTTTCGCGAAGGTGCTCGCCCTGTCGCCCATCGTGACCACAAAGAGGCCAACGACGTCGTGTTGCGGCCCGGATGGGTTCGCCTTGGCCTCATCGGCCGAGAGGAAGAAGTCGGCGATGCAGAGGCGGCGGCCGGTGGGCTGGCGCGGGAAGGTGTAGCGCACCGGTTCTCCGGCAGGCTGGCCGTTTTCGAAGCCGGGCCAGGTGATGAGCTCGTTCCGGTCGGCCAGGCAGGGGAAGTAGCCGTACACAACCTGCGGGACCAGGAGCTGTTCGGCGATGGCACGCTCCTGCCAGCGGCGGAAGATAGGCCGGACCTCGGACTCAACGAAATCGGCGTATTCGCTTTCGGTTCGGTCGCCGCGCTGGTACTGCCACTGGCCGCGGAAGAGGGCGGTCTCGTTGATGTACGGATAGATGTCGCGCAGGGGGAGGCCCCGCACGACGCGGCTGCCCCAGAAGGGCGGCGTGGGGATGGGCACGCCGCGGGCGACGCCGGAGGGCGCGTAGTCGTGCTCGCCGGGCAGACCCTCGGCGGGTGGGACATTCAGGCGGACCTCGTCGTAGCCGCTGTCGCCGCCGCCCTTCACCTCCTGGCCGCCGCGGGTGAGGACGGGGAGTGGCTTGCCTTCGCGCAGGGCGGGCACGACGCGGTCGAGCGTGGCAAGGCCTTCGAAGGCGTCCTGGGCGTAGTAGACGCTGCCCCTGTACACGCCGCGGAGGTCGTCTTCGACGTACTTGCGGGTGAGGGCGGCGCCGCCGAGAACGACGGGGAAATGGAAGAGCTCGCGGGCGTTGAGC
>CAZDOK010000019.1:0-47080 GCA_964507025.1 uncultured Anaerolineaceae bacterium | reverse complement strand
ATCGTCCCGACGTTTACGTGGGGCTTCGTCCTCTCAAATTTCGCCTTCGCCATTGTGGTGGTTGCCCTCCGGGCCGTGAGTGAGGTGTTTCGTGGGCGGCCATCCGCCCGGGAGTGTGATGGTGGAGCCCTCATCCAGATTTGAACTGGAGACCTCGTTCTTACCAAGAACGCGCTCTGCCGACTGAGCTATGAGGGCCCGGATTGCGAGCAGCTGGCTGGGTGCTCCTTTGGCCAGCAGCCGGCAGGCTGATGGCAATGGGTGGTGGAGAGAGCAGGATTCGAACCTACGAAGCGCGTAGCGCGGCAGATTTACAGTCTGCTGCCATTAACCACTCGGCCATCTCTCCACGAGGCCTCGCCGCTTGCGCGGCGCGGGTGATGCGTGCTGGAGCCCGAGAGGGGATTCGAACCCCTAACCGTCCGATTACAAATCGGATGCGCTGCCGTTGCGCCACCCGGGCAGGGTCCCGGGAACCCCAAGCGGATCCCAACACAAAAACGATCCGCCGCAGCGGATCAAGCTCTAAGTATGAATCCGGAACCCGCCAATGGCAAGGACGAGCACGGTCTGCGCCTGCCGGGAGAAATCGACCGGAATGGCTGCCGGGGATCGTGGCCGGGTCGTCCCGTCCTCGCCTGCACCACCGCGAGCGCCTAACCTCAAATCCATGTCACGCCGTGGCAAGCGCTGGAACGAACCCACGGAGCCACAGACCCTTACGCTCCGGGTGGAATCGCTCGTCTTCGGCGGCGCGGGTTTTGCCCACGCCCCCGATGGCCGCGTGGTCTTCGTGGCCTTCGCCGCGCCCGGCGAGCTCGTCGAGGCGCTCGTCGAACGCGAGTACGCCGACTACATCGAGGCGGTGACCACCCGCGTGCTCGAACCCTCGCCGGATCGCATCGAGCCGCGCTGCGCGCTCTTCGGTGAATGTGGCGGTTGTCAGCTCCAGCATATGGCCTACCCGGCCCAGCTCGCCGCGAAGGAGGCCGTGGTCCGCGAACAGCTTCGGCGCATCGGTCGGCTCGATGACGCAGTGGTCCGCCCCATCGTGGGCGCCGAAGACCCCTGGGCCTATCGCAACCACTTGCGCTTTTCGACCGGGAAAAAGTGGGGCGATGTCGGGTATATCAGCCGGCGTGGGAGGGGCCTGCTCAAGGTCGAATCCTGCCCTATCGCCGACCCATGGGTGAGCGACCTGCTGCCGAAACTGCAGGGATTCGGTGCCGGGCTCCACCAGATCCAGGTGCGGCATTCGCCGGCCACGGGCAGCTACCTCGTGAGCCCCGCCATCCCCGGGGCGCCGGTCGAAACCGGCCAGAAGTCCTATCGCGAGCGGCTCGCCGGCAAGGAGTTCCTGGTGAGCGCGAGCGCCTTTTTCCAGGTGAACAGTGCCCAGGCCGAGCGGATGGTCCAGCTCGTCGGCGAGGCGCTGCCAGAGCGCGGAAGCCTCCTCATCGATGGCTTCGCGGGGGTGGGTACGTTCGCCGTCATCTTCGCCGGCCGCTTCGAGCGCGTCCTCGCTATCGAGGAGTCGAACAGCGCCGCTCGCGATTCCGAGGCGAACCTGCGCCAGGCGCCGACTGTCGAGATGCTCGTTGGCAAGGTCGAGGACATCCTCCCCGAACTCGAAGAGCAGCCCGACGCGATCATCCTCGACCCTCCCCGGCCCGGCTGCGCGCCGATCGTCCTCAGCGCCATCAAGGAGTTCCAGCCAAAGACGGTCGTCTACGTCTCCTGCAACCCGGCCACCCTCGCCCGCGACCTGCGCGTCCTCGTCGATGGCGGCTACCGGCTGGAGTGGATCACGCCGCTCGACATGTTTCCCCAGACGGGACACATCGAATGCGTCAGCCGGCTCGTTTTCGAAGGCGTACTGGAGGACGCGGAGGAATGACGCCGCGCGTCATCCTCGCCTCGGCGTCACCCCGCCGGCGTGAGCTGCTCCGAGAGCTTCTCGATGAGTTCGATGTCGTGCCCTCGGCCATCGACGAGCCGTTCGACCACGACCCGGTCGCGGACGCGGAATCGCTCGCGCTTGCCAAGGCACGCGAGGTGGCGACGGCCACCCCTGATGCCGTGGTAATTGGCGCCGACACGATCGTGTTCGACCAGGAGCGCGCCTATGCGAAGCCGGCTGATGAGGCGGATGCGCTGGCCATGTGGCGGGCCTTGCGTGGGCGTGTCCATCGTGTCGTCACGGGTGTGGCGGTGGTCGCTCCCGGGTTCGAGCGGGCCAGCCACGCCATCAGCGAGGTTGAGCTTGCGAATCTCGACGACACGGCGGTGCGCGACTACATCGCCACTGGCAGGCCGATGGACAAGGCGGGCGCGTACGCCATCCAGGACACCGACGTGGGTACCGTCACCCGGCTCGAAGGTTGCTATTGCAACGTGGTGGGCTTGCCGCTCTGGCGCCTCCGCGAGCTCCTTGTTGAGGCTGGAGCCGCCTGCGAGGAGCCAGGGGCCGGGCGACCGGAATGCGCGTCCTGCCCGGATGCGAACGTGCCCGCAGGGGCGTCGATGGGTCACCGCTCATAATTTGTTGCTCTCGGCTACACTTTGCCCACCATGTGCACGCCCGGCCGGCGAGCGGCGGTACGGTGCCTGCAGTCGCGGAGGTGATGCGCGTGAACGTGAATCGGGGCCCAGGCAACGGCAATAACCTCCCCATCCGTGTCCTGGTCGTCGACGACCACGCGGTCATTCGCCAGGGTCTCAGGATGCTGCTGGAAAGCCGTCCTGAAATCGAGGTGATCGGCGACTGTGAGAATGGCCGCGAGGCGCTCCTGGCGGTCGAGCGAAACAAGCCCGACGTGGTGCTCATGGACGTGGTGATGCCCGGCCTCAACGGCATCGAGGCGACCCGCCAGGTGCGGAAGGCATCGCCCACCACCCGCGTGGTCATTCTCAGCGGTTTCGTCGACGAGGAGCAGATCAGCGGGTCCATACGCGCCGGTGCCTCGGGCTACCTCGTGAAGAACTCCGATGTTTCCGAGCTGGTGCTGGCGATCCAGACGGTGCACCGCGGCAACCAGTACTACTCGGCCGCACTGAGCGACGGCTTCGACATCGCCGAGCTCCAGCTGCAGGCGCGCCGCCCCGAGCAAAAGACCGCGCTCGACACGCTGACCCCGCGGGAGCGCGAGGTGCTCCAGCTCATCGCCGAAGGCCACACCAACCAGCAGATCGCCGATGAGCTCGTCGTGAGCGTGAAGACGGTCGAGGCGCACAAGGCCCACATCATGGACAAGCTCAAGGCCAAATCGCGCACGGACCTCATTCGCTACGCGCTCAAGCGGGGCATCGTGAAGCTCGAAAGCGTGGACGAGGCGGAGCGCAGCCTGGCCAACCTGGCCAGCAGCGACGACTAACCGGAGCGGCCCACGGCGGCGTCGAGCCGGCCAGTGAGTTCCTCTGGCAGTCGCCCCGCTGCCTCGGCGGCGAGGCACTCGCGCAGCTCCTCACGATTCTTCACGCCCAGCACCACGGTCGAAACGCCGTCCATGGTGAGCGCATACTGGTGTGCCAGGAGCGCTGGCGAAACACCGAGTTCGGCCGCGATCGCCCGGAATGGCGCCGCTCGCGCGAAGTCGGCGACCTCCGGCGTCCCGCCGGGCAGCTCCCGGTCGATGGCACTGGTGAGCGCTCCGGCCGCGACGGCTCGAATGCCCATCACCCCCACGCCGTGCCGCGCGGCTGTCGCGATGATGTCCCGGGGGCGGGCGGGCTCCTCGTAGCGCTTCATGCCGCCGGGTGAGTCCAGCACGTTCGTGATGCACTGGACGACGGCGGGGCGTGGCCCGCGTTCGAGCACGTCGAGGATGGCCGTGGGAACGCCCACGCCCGTGATGCCCCAGGCACCAATGCGGCCCTCCTTGCGCAATCGTTCGAAGGCCGGGACCACGGAGTCCCGGAAGAGCGCGAGGTTTGTACGCGTAGTTGCCCCCTCCTCGGCTGCGCCGTCGATCATCCCGTGGAGGATGAAGATGTCGACGCTATCGAGCCGCATGCGCGCGAGGGAACCATCCAGGCTATCGCTCAGCCGCCGGTAGACCTCAGGGGCAGGCGGTGAACCGAGCACGTGCTTGGTGGTGACCCGCAGTCCGGCCGGAAGACGTCCTCCGAAGGCCTCGCCGATGACTCGCTCGGCCTCGCCGTCGCGGCCGTAGCTGGGCGCCATGTCGAGCAGGTTGACACCGCTTTCGACGGCTTCGCGGACCGTGGCGACTGCTTCATCGCGGGTGGTAGCGCCCCAGACCTGACCAAGTCCGCCTCCGCCCAGGGTCAGCGCGGAGACTTGTCCAAGCGGTCCGAGCGGGCGCAGCTCCACCGGGGGGTTACCGTGTTTCGTAGGCGAGCACGCGCTGCATCGCAGCGGCCGCCCGCTCGAAACTCTGGAAGAGCGGGACGCCCTTTTCGTGGAACTTGGGGGCGATGCTCGCCACGTACTCCGCCTCGTGTGCCGGGTGGAGGATCACGAGGAACGGCTTCTCGGAGCGCTGCTGGTGGGCGGCAATCGTCTCGATCGTCTTGTCGAGCGATTCGGGCACCTTCTTCCACTGGCGCGCCGCGAACATCGCCGAAAGCTCCATCGCCATTGCGTCGATGTTGGAGTCGGCGTCGAGGATGCGGAGGATGCGGTCGAGGGTGTCCATCGACCCCTGGATCGTCCCGGCCATGTCGAGCGGGTTCTGGTAGCTGCCGCCGACGATGTTGAAGAACTCACCGAGCTCGGTGTACGTCTTCTCGCTGAACCGCGGCACGCGGAGGCCGGCCTTGGCGAACGCATCTGTGATCGAAACGGACTGGCCACCGGTCTGGGCCAGAAGGGCCATGCCGTTGCCCCGGGGCCGCTTGCTGTTCAGCAGCAGCTTCATGGTGTCGATGGTCTCGTCCAGGTTGTTGGTGGTGATGGCCCCGCACTGGCGCATCATCCCGTCCCAGACCGCCTGCGGGGCCGCCAGCGAGCCGGTGTGCGACATCGTGGCGCGGGCGCCCGCCTCGGTCTGGCCGCCCTTCCAGACGATCACGGGCTTTCGCTTGCAGGCCTCGCGCAGGACCTCGAAGAAACGCCGTCCGTTCTTCACCCCCTCAACGTACATGCCGATGACTTCGGTCTCGTCGTCGAGCATGAGGTATTCGACATAATCCGCGACGTCGAGCACCACGGCGTTCCCGAACGACGCGCAGCGGCTGACGTAGAGGCCGTTCGCGGCCGAGACGAGGCTGAACATGATTCCGTGCGTGCCCGACTGCGAGAGAAAGCCAATCCTCCCGGCATCGGTCACCGGGGCGTCGGCGTTGAAGCGCACACCGGCCTTCGGCAGGTAGAGGCCCATGCAGTTAGGCCCCACGAGGTTGAAGTTCGCCTCGCGCGCCATCGTGGTCAGCTGCTCCTGGAGCTTGATGCCGAGTTCTTCACCGGTCTCGGCGAACCCCGAGGTGAAAAACCCGGCGCCGTTCGCCCGGTTCGCGATCAGGTCCTTGAGCACGTACGGCGAGACCTGGCGCGGGACGGCGACGAGCGCGTAGTCGATCGGTTCGGGCACGTCTGCCATCGACTTGAAGTTCTGGATGCCGAGTGCCTCGATGCCGGGGATCTCCTTCTCGTCGAGTTGCACGGAATAGAGGCGCCCGCCTCTCTCCTTGAAGGGCATGTTGTTCTGGAGCCACATGTAGTTCGGCCCCTTGTCGCCCACAACGGCGACCACCTGTGGGTTGAACATGCGGTCGAGCTTATGACCGGGGACTGCCATCAGACTTCTTCCTTCCGGGGCGCCCGCCAGGGCGCGGCGCCAAACATCAGCGAGCGATCAGGACTCCGCAATCACGATCCGCGCATCGACAGCGAGCGCGCCATCCGGGTAGGCGAAGACGGGGTTCAGGTCGAGTTCGCGGACCTCGGGATGCTTCTCGACGAACTCCGAGACCTTGAGGATCGTCTGCTTCAGCGCGCCGATGTCTGAAGGCGGCTGTCCGCGCACCCCCGCCAACACCGGGCGGCCCTTGATCTCGTTGATCATCTGGTCGGCGTCCTTGTCGGCCAGCGGGACGAGACGGAAGGACACGTCCTTCAGCACTTCAACCATGATGCCGCCGAGCCCGAACATCATCACCGGCCCGAACTGGGGGTCGGTCGTCATGCCGACGATCACCTCCGTGCCCTGCGGGGCCATGTGCTGCACGGCAACGCCGAGGATGTTCGCCCCGGGGACCGCCTTCTTCGAGTTCGCGACGATCTCGTCATAGGCCGCGCCGACAGCGTCCCTGTCGCGCAGATTGAGCTTCACGCCGCCCACGTCGCTCTTGTGGGCGATATCCGGGGAGACGACTTTGAGGACCACCGGGTAACCGGCCGCTTCCGCCTGGGCCTGGGCCTCATCGCGGCTGGTGGCGAGGGTGGTGGTGGCGACTGCTACGCCGGCATCCTTGAGAAGCGACTTCGCTTCGACCTCGTTGAGCAGGGTCCGGCCTTCGGCGCGCGCCTGCGCGATGACTTTTTCGAACGACATGGGAGCCTCGATGGGAGGGGGTATGTGGCCCGGATTGTACGGGAGCGGCACCCCCCGGGCGAGCGCAGGTGCGAGTGCACGCCTCGAGGCGGGATGGCGGCGGAAGCCCCACCGACGTAGATTCTGGGCCACGTGGAGGGACAAGTGGACGTTCAGTTCGATGCGATCGTGGTTGGCGCCGGCTCCGCCGGGGCCGTTGTCGCCGCCCGGGCGAGCGAGGACCCGGACCGCTCGGTGTTGCTCATCGAGGCGGGCCCCGATTATCCCGACACCGCCCGCACGCCCTACGACCTGGTCAACAGCCACAACAACTCGTACGCCGACCACGACTGGGGCTTCGACTACCAGCCGACCGCAAGGAGCGGTGCCCGGCCGTTCCCGCGGGGACGCGTGACCGGCGGGTCAAGCGCGGTGAACACCACCATCGCCCTGCGCGGCATGCCCGAGGACTACGACGGGTGGGCCGCCGCGGGAAATCCGGAGTGGGCGTGGGAGAAGGTGCTGCCCGCGTTCAGGCGGCTCGAACGCGACCTGGAGTTTGGCGACCGCGATTACCACGGCGATGCCGGGCCCATCACCATCCGCCGCTATCGCCCGGACGAGATGACACAGGTCCACCAGGCGTGGCTGGCCGCGGCCGAGGAACTCGGCTACCCCTACTGCGATGATGCCAACGATCCCTGGGGCTGGGGCGCCGGCCCGCACCCGATGAACAAGATCGGCCGGCTTCGCATCTCCACAGCCGTTGGCTATCTCTCCGCGGCGCGGGCGCGCCCAAACCTGTCCATCCGCTCGAACACGCTGACCCGCCGGGTCATCGTCGAGAATGGTCGCGCGGTAGGCGTCGAGGTCGAAACAGATGGCGTTGTTGAGAAGGTCCGGGGACGGCTGGTGGTGCTCTCCGCCGGTGCACTCCAGACGCCCGCGATCCTGATGCGGTCGGGCATTGGCCCGCGCGAGGAACTCGCCCAGCACGGCATCGATGTGGTCCGCGATGTACCGGGGGTGGGCGCCAAACTGAGTGACCACCCGGCGCTCGCGGTCGTCTGCCGCGCGAAGGACCCCTCGCTCCTCGATGCGGACCAGCCGATCGTGCAGACCATCCTCCGGTACACCGCTCCGGGAAGCGAGCACCGCAACGACCTCCAGATCGAAGCCTTCTCGTTTTCCCCAAGGGGTGGCTCGCTCAACAGCTTCGCCATCGCGGCCGTGTTGGAGCAGGCCTACAGCACCGGGACGGTCCGGCTGGCCTCGGCCGACCCCCACGCCGGGCCGATCACCGAGCAGCACTTCTGCGAGGACGAACGCGACCTCGCGCGGTTGGTCGCCTGCTTCCGGGATACGGTGGCGTTCACGAAGACCACCGCGATGCGCGAGCTTATCGCCGAGGTGACCTTCCCGGACCCGCGCCGCGACCTTTCGGACGAGAGCATCGCCGACCTGGTGCGCCGCCTGGCGGCAAGCGGCTTCCACCCGTGTGCCACCGCTCGCATGGGCCCCGCAAGCGACCCCGCGGCCGTGGTCGACCAGTACGGCCGCTGCCACGCGGTGGACGGGCTGGCCATCGCGGATGCCTCTATCATGCCGACCGTCCCACGGGCCAATACCAACCTCACGTCGATCATGATCGGCGAGATGGTCGGCGAGTGGGTGCGCACGCGGCCGGCCGAATACGGGCTGTGACCGGGCGCCTTCGTGGGCGGTGGTAAGATGGTGGTATGAAGGTCAAGACGTCTGTGTCGCTCTCCGAAGAACTGCTCGCCGCTATCGACGAAACGGTCGGCACGGGCGGCAACCGCTCGGAGTTCATCGAAAAGGCCGTGCGCCGCCGCATCCGCGAACTCCGCCGCGCCGAGCGGAACGCAAGGGACCGGGAGATCTTCGCGAGTCTTACTCCGGAGCAACTGGCGGAGTCAGACGTTCTGGACTACTCGATCGATCCGCTCGCGCTCGGCGACCCTGTGGAGCCGAGTGACGAAGTGTTGGCGCGACTCGATGCCGAGGCGAAGCTACGTGCGGCGGGGTGAGTTCTATCGGGTACGCGCTCCCCGCAACGACGTGAAGGACGCGCGGATATTCCTCATCGTCGCCCGCCCCGACTTCATCAGCGCCCCTTATCCGACCGTCGCCTGTGCCCCTGTCTATACCACCGCTCATGGCATCGCGACCGAAGTTCCGGTGGGACCCGACGATGGACTTCGTCACCACAGCGTAATTCGCTGTGATGAGGTCACGAGTGTCGAGAAGAGACGCCTCGCTGACTATGTCGGCTCGCTCGACGAATCAAGGATGCCTGAGGTGAACCGCGCGCTCGCGATCGCCCTCGACATCGCTCCCGAAGACATCGAGGACCTGTGACGCTGCGCCTCTTCCACTTCTCCGAAGACCCGGCCATCGGCGTCTTCGTGCCACGCACTCCTCCGCACCGGCCCGAAGTCCGGCCCATGGTGTGGACGGTCGACGAGACGCGAGCCTGGACCTACCTGTTCCCGCGCGAGTGCCCCCGCGTGCTCCTCTGGCCCACGCCCGAGACCACGCTGCCGGACCTCGAGCACTGGTTCGGCGGCCGCCCCGATGCGCGCATCGCCTGCATCGAGTGGGCGTGGCTCGACAGGATGCGCACCACGCCGCTCTACCGGTACGAGATGGACCCCGCCGGCTTTCGGCCGCTCGACGGCGACCCCTGGATGTGGGTGAGCGCCTCGACGGAGTCACCAAAAGCCGTGCGGCCGGTCGGCGACCTCATCGGGGCCCTTGGCAGTGAAGGCGTCGAGTTGCGGATCATGCAGTCGCTGGCACCCCTCCATGGCGCCTGGGAACACAGCTTCCACTTCTCCGGGATTCGGCTCCGGAACGCGGTGGGCTGGCCTTCCTGACAGCGCGTCAGGCGGGCCGGAAGTAAGGCAGGGCGATCTCCTCGTTCACGTCGTCGAACACTACTTCGACCGGGGTGCCAATCTGGACGTTATCCGGATCGGCTTCGACGACGAGGCTGGTCATCCGCGGACCCTCGGCGAGCTCGATGACGCCGATGATGTAGGGCACGTCCCCGGCGAACTCCTCTGACGTGGGGCGCCGCGCCACCGTGTAGCTGTAGATCGTGCCCTTGCCCGAGGCATCGACCCATTCGAGTTGGTTCGAGAGGCACCTGGGGCAGTGCGAGCGCGCGTAGTAGAAGACGTGGCCGTTGGCGCAGCGCTGGAGCGCCAGCCGGTGCTTCTTTGCAGCGTCCCAGAACGGCCGCGTAATCGGGGTCGGAACAGGCAGGGGCTCCACGCCCTTTCGGTATTTCGGCATTGTTCTCCTCCTACTCGCCGCGCAGGATGAGCGAGACCTGTTCGCTCATCAGTCCGCCGTTGCCATGCACGAACACCGTGTCGCAACGCTTCAACTGGCGGTCGCCGGCACGGCCCGTCATCTGCAGGTACGCCTCGGTGATATGCGAGATCCCCCCGGCGATGCCCGCCTGCCCGAAGCTCAGCTGGCCGCCGTGCGTGTTCATCGGGAAGTCACCCTTGTAGGTCAGGTCGTGCTCTTCGACGAACTTCCCTGCCTCTCCCTTGCCGCAGAACCCGGTGTCCTCGAGCGTTAGCAGCACGGTGATCGTGTAGCAGTCGTAGAGCGATGCCAGGTCGATGTCCTTTGGCGTGACGCCGGCCATCGCCCAGGCCCGGTCGGCGGCTGCCTTGATCGGGGTGTGGGTCATGTCCGGGTCGTAGGTCACCGAAAGGTGGGTGGTGTTCTCGCCGCCGCCGATGATGTAGGCGGGCCGGTTCCTGGCCTTCTTCGCCTTCTCCTTCGAGGTCACCACGATGGCACCGCCGCCGAAGCATGGCATCACGATCTCCAGCATGTGGAGCGGATCGACGATCATCGGCGAGTTGAGGACGTCGTCGATGTCGATCGGCGAACGGAAGACGGCCTTCGGGTTCGCCATCGCGTTCGTGCGCTGGTCTACCGCGACCTTCGCGCGTTGCTCGTCGGTCAGCCCGTACTCAAAGGCGTACCGGTTCGCGATCGTGGCGTAGGCGAAGTTCTGGCCGATGGCGCCATACGGGTAGTCGAACTCGGACATCGGCGAACCCCAGTTGCGGCCCCAGCGCTGGCCGCCGCCCATGGGGTTCTGGGGGCGGGGCAGCGTGTGGAAGATGCAGAGCGCGGTTTCGCACATTCCCGTTTCGATGGCCATGGCAGCCCGCAGCACGGCCCCGGCGCTGGCAGCTCCACCCAGGTCGACGATCTCCGAGAGGTGCGACTGGATGCCCAGGTACTCGGTGAGGTGGCCGGGCATGAACATGGGCCCGGCTTCGGCGACGTGGCCCGTCATCAACGCATCGACGTCTCCCAGGGTCATGCCCGCGTCTTCCAGCGCCTGGCGCGCGAGCTCGGCGTAGGCCTCCATGCCCATCCAGGTGCGGTCCGGCTTCCGAACCGGTGCGAATTCGGCGATGCCGACGATTGCGGCCTCGCCACGGAGTCCACCCATGCTGGTGCTCCTGTCGAGAGTGATGGCCGGATGCTACCGGGCTGCGTTTGCCAGCGCGAGGGGCCGCGCGCACTGGAACGAAGCGTGGTCCGCGGGGGCCTCAGGAGTTGACAACCGGTGCTATAGTCCATCTGCTTCGCTGGCCCGCCGGCGCCGGCCGGATTCGCCCGCCTGGCATCCGAAACAGTGGTGGAGGCGTGGCGCCGTGTACTCCCTTCGTCGATCGCTTCTGGTCCTGATCCCGGCTCTTGCCGTCCTGGGCGCATGCGGCGGAGGCGATGACGACGACTCCGATGGAGGCGTCGACGGGGCCTCGTCTGCGGCCGGCTCCGGCAGCAACGCCTCGGCGTCTCCATCTGGCGGTGGTGACTCCGGAGGGTCTTCGAGCAGCACCGCGGTTGATGCAATCAGGGACGGGGTTTTCGGCGAGGGCAAGGTGCACGTCGAGGTCGCTGGCGACAAGGACGTGAAGATCGATGCCCCGGGCAACGGGCTCGCCACCGGCGGCTACACGCTCCTCACCTTCGGGAACGACAAGGCAAGCGTCATCCTGGCGTTCCAGGCCGATTCGAAGGAGGCCCCCGGCGCGCTCTCCATCACCACCGAGGAATTCGCGACCGCGGGCGAGTGGGGCACCGACTGCACCGTGACCGTGGACGACGGCGCGAACGAGCTGAAGGGCGAGTTCGACTGCAAGGACGTCGAAGCCGTCGACGCCAGGACGGCGAAGGCGTACGAAATCCGCATCAAAGGCAGTTTCTCGGTTCCGCGCTAGGGGAGGATCGCGACCACGCAACAACGGCCCCGCAGCTGCGGGGCCGTTCAACGCGGCTCAGATGTTCGCCGCGCGTGTTTCGAGTTGGAGGCGCCAGCCGGATTCGAACCGGCGGTGAAGGTTTTGCAGACCTCTGCCTTACCACTTGGCCATGGCGCCGACCGAACCAGTGATGGTGCCCAGGGTGAGATTTGAACTCACACGCCCATACAGGCACTGCCCCCTCAAGACAGCGTGTCTGCCATTCCACCACCTGGGCAATGAGGCGATGTTACGTACCGGATGGGCCCAGCGGCAAGCCGCGTGAGGGTCTCGGCCCAAGAGTTCTGGCAGGGGTGGCAGGACTCGAACCCGCGACACTCGGATTTGGAGGCCGATGCTCTACCAGCTGAGCTACACCCCTGCGCAGATCACCATCGTACCAAACCGGGAGCTACGGAAAACGGGCCCGGCGCCTACGCTGCGTGGGGCTGTGCCCCGAACGCCCCGCACGCCGGGCAGCGCGGGACGCGAGTCACTCGCGGGGTCTGGGCGAAGTTGAATCGGGCCCCGCAGCGCACACAGTCCATCCGCTCGAACATCTTGCCTTCCGCGAACTTCCGCTCCCATGCCGGCCGGATGATGCGCTGCTCTGCCACGGGTGCCTCCTGCCATGAATTACGGCAGAACGCCAACGGCTCCGCATAGGGCCTATCTCACACTCGCCCCGAACGGACATAAGCACACCTGTTTCCTATACTCGGGCGATGCACACGAACGTACGGCACCTCCTCTCCTCGGCTGACATCTCGGCCGCGGAAACCGCGCAACTGCTCGACATCGCGGGCAGACTGAAGGAGCACCCCCAGAAGCTGCTCGATGGCCGCCAGCTAGCGCTTCTCTTCGAAAAGCCTTCGCTCCGTACCCGTGTGAGCTTCCAGGTCGCGATGCGCCACCTTGGCGGCGAGACCATTTACCTCGCGCCCCAGGAGGTGGGCCTTGGCGAGCGCGAGGCGATCAAGGACGTCTCCCGCGTCCTCGCCCGCTACGTCGACATCGTGGCTGTCCGGACCTACGGGCAGGTCATCGTCGAGGAATACGCCCACTATTCGGACATTCCCGTCATCAATGCGTTGACCAACGAGGAGCACCCCTGCCAGGCGCTCGCCGACCTCCTCACCCTGAAGGAGAAGGTTGGCAGCTTGAAGGGCGTGTCCATCGCCTTCATCGGCGATGGGAACAACGTCGCCGCGAGCCTGGTCCTTACAGCTACCGCTCTCGGCATGGACGTGCGGATGGCGTCGCCCCGGCGCTACACCCTGCCTGAGTACGTCATCTCTGAGTCCAGCGCCCGGGCAGAAGCGAGCGGCGGCAAGCTCACGCTGGTCCACGACCCTGTTGACGCAGTCCAGGGAGCCCAGGCCGTGTACACGGACGTGTGGACCTCGATGGGCCAGGAGCGCGAATCAGAGCGCCGCCGTATCGATTTCGCGGGCTACCAGCTCAACAGGGAACTCATGGACCACGCCGCTCGCGGCGCGTTCGTGATGCACGACCTGCCCGCCCACCGCGGCGACGAGATCACCGACGAGATGATGGAGAGTTCTGCCTCGATCATCTTCGACCAGGCTGAAAACCGGGTGTGGGCGCAGGCCGCCGTGGTGGCGTTCTTGCTCGGCGTGCATGGCCAGGTCGAAGGCTAACCCGGAGTTCCTCCTTAACGTCGTATCATGGGTGGCACCACCAGGGGCTTGCCGCGCCATCCATGCTCGACAGCGAACACTTTCGGGACGTCCTCGCCCAGTTTGATGTCTGGAGCGCGATCGACATCTTCTTGATCGCGCTCGTCATCTTCGCGACCCTGCGCGTCCTCAGCGGTACGCGCGGGCTAACTCAGCTGCGGGGTGCCCTCGCCCTGTTCCTGGTATTCGTCGTCTTCGGGCGGCTGTTCGACCTGACCGTGGTCAACTTCCTCGTCGCGAATTCGGTGACTGCCCTCGTGGTCGGTGCCGTGATCATTCTTCAGCCCGAGATCCGTCGGGCGCTCGACCGCCTCGGACGGACCGGGCTCCAGGGATGGCTTACCGAAGGCAAGTACAACGAGCTCATCGACTCGGTGGTGCGTGCCGCCGGCCGCATGTCGGCGGAACGCCACGGGGGCATCTTCGTGCTCGAACGGGAAACCGGCTTGCAGGATGTCATCGAAACCGGCGTCCCGGTCGACGCGAAGGTTTCGCCCGAGCTGCTTGGCGGCATTTTCTATCCCAATTCGCCGCTGCACGACATGGCGGTGGTGTTGCGCGACGGACGCGTCGTGGCTGCGAGCTGTGTACTGCCCCTGGCGAACGACCCCGACGACCGCCACCTCGGTACGCGCCACCGCGCCGCCATCGGCATTACCGAGCAGACCGACGCGCTGAGCGTTGTCGTCTCCGAGGAGACGGGCGAGATCAGCGTTGCGCTCAACGGGCGGCTCACCCACGTTCCGGATGAGCGCCGGCTCCGGGCCGTCCTCGAGTGGGTGCTCGAGCCCGGCGCCGCGGGCCGCAATGGCCGGGCGGTGCCAGCATGATCGCCCCTTCACGTTCGCGCTTCTCGTGGGTGCAGCTCACCCTCGCCATTGCCCGGTCATCGGTGGCCAGCGTGTACCGCAACTGGCTGCTGGCATCGTTCAGCCTCGTCGCGGCCTTCGCCATCTGGTTCATCGTCGAGGATGTCGAAAACCCGCGCGTCACGGTCCGTTTCCCGGCCGAAGGGTTGCCGGCCGCCATCCCGGTCGAGGCCCGGAACGCGGGCAACCTGATTATGAAGGACAGCTTCGCTGTGGCGGTGGTGCTCGAAGGCCGGGACGACGACCTCGAGAACCTGGTCCCGGGAGACTTCCGCGCCTATGTCGACGTCCAGGGCATGCAGGCGGGCATCGAGGACGTCCGCGAGGTGAAAGTCGAGTCTCGTCGCAGCGGCGTCCAGGTCGTGGAAGTCATCCCTTCTTCGGTTCGCGTCACCGTGGTCGAACCCGAGGAGCGGGAGATGCCGGTCACGATCCGCCGGTCTGGCCAGGTAGCGGCCGGCTACCAGGAGGTCGAGTCGGCTACCACCATCGAACCGGCCACCGTCGTCATCAGCGGCCTGCCCGAACGGGTGGCCAGCGTGCGCTCAGTGGACCTTGATGTGAACCTGAGTGGTGTGCGCGACAACACGACGATCGAAGGCGACCTGGTCGCCCGCTCACAGAGCGGCGCGCAGGTGGTCGTGACCATCACGCCCGCCCGGGCCAAGGCCTCGATCCAGGTCGAGCAGACGTTCGTCCAGCGGACCCTGCCGGTGGAAGTGCTCACCACGGGCGATGTCGCATCGGGGTACATGATCACCAACGTGAAAGTGGAACCTGCGACAGTCGTGGTAACCGGCCCCCAGGCGGTGGTCTCTGGCCTCACGAAGCTCACGACCCAACCGCTCGATGTCTCCGGCGCCCGCACCGACCAGACCCTCATCCGCGCGATCGATGAGCCGGCGAACACCTCGCTGGGCCGGCCTTCGGTGACGGTGACGGTTGAGATTCGCGCCATCGAATGCGGCACCGGTCCCGCGGGCGCGCCTTGCGGAGCCACGACCTTCGTCGTCGGGCCGACGTTCGAAAATGCCCCCGCCGGGCTCACCCACTCGGGTGTCTACTCGGTCGAGGTTAAGGTGACCGGCCCCCTCACCCAGATCCGCGAACTCAAACCAGGCGACATCAAGGTCGTCGTATCGCTGGCCGGCGGAGCTACCGGCACGAGGGGGTATCCCGTGACGGTCACGCTGCCGAGTGGGCTCAAGGCCGAGCCAGTGGCGAACCTCCAGGTCACCCTGGTGAGCGCGCAGGGAAGTGCGGGCCAATGACCGCCGCATCGGATGTGCTCCCGCGCGTTGTCATCGTGGGCCGGCCGAACGTCGGCAAGTCGTCGCTCTTCAACCGGGTCCTTGGCGAGCGCCGCGCCATTGTCGAAGATGAACCTGGCACTACCCGCGACCGCGTGGAGGCCGACGTGGAGTGGCGCGACCGGCGTTTTCGCCTGATAGATACCGGAGGGTATGAAACCGACGAGGAGAACGTCTACGCGTCGCTCATCATCGACCAGGTGAAAGCTGCCATGGAGGGCGCGGCGGTCGTGCTCTTCTGTGTCGACGCCCGCGATGGCCTCACCGCGAGCGACTACGATATGGCCGATGTGGTGCGCAGGGCCCGGCGGCCCACGATTGTCGTTGCCAACAAGGCCGACAACGAGAAGCGGGAGTTCGAAGGCGTCGCCGAGGCGTCTGCTCTTGGCCTCGGGGACCCCGTCGCGGTGAGCGCGCTGCACTACCTGAACGTCAGCACGCTGCTCGATGAGGTGATTGCGCTCCTCCCGGAGACGGAACCGATCGTGGAGACGGATCGCACCCGGATCGCGATCATCGGCCGGCCGAACGTAGGCAAGTCCGCGCTCGTGAACGCGATCCTTGGCCAGGAGCGGGTGATCGTGAGCGATGTTGCGGGAACCACGAGAGACGCCATCGACACCGAGGTCGACACGCCCGAGGGGTCGTTCCTCCTTATCGATACCGCGGGGATTCGGCGCCCGGGCAAGCTCGGGAAGGGGGTGGAGCGCCACTCCGTGATGCGCTCCACCGCCGCGGTCGAACGCTGCGATGTCGCCGTGCTGGTGGTCGATGGTACCGAGGGAGTGACTTCGCAAGACACGCACATCGCGGGCATCGCGATCGATCACTACAAGGGGCTCGTGATCGCGGTGAACAAGACCGACCTCTGGGAGGACCCGGAGGCCGGACGGGACTGGGCCGAACGCCAGATGCGGGGCAAGGTGAAGTTCGTCCCCTGGGCGATGGTGACGTTCATTTCGGCGCTTGAAGGGCGCGGTCTCGGACCGCTGCTGAAGCTCGCGCGGGAGGCACGGGAAGCCCGGCGCCGCCGGCTCACCACCGGTGAGCTGAACGCCCTCCTGGCGAAGGCTATGCGCGAACACGTCCCGCCGCTGGTCCACAACAAGCGCTTCAAGCTCTTCTATGCCACGCAGGCCGGCATCGACCCACCCACGTTCGTGTTGTTCGTGAACGACCCGGCGCTTGTCCACTTCAGCTATCGTCGTTACCTCGAACGGGCGATTCGCGAGGCGCACGATTTCGAAGGTACGGCCATCAAGCTGGTGTTCAGGGCCCGCACGGAGGATGATTCGCGGTCGTGATCCTCGAATACACCGCGAACATCGCACTTGGCTACCTGCTTGGCTCGCTCCCCTGGGGGCTCATCGTCGGCTACCTGTGGCTGGGCCGTGATATCCGCGAATCCGGCAGCGGAAAGACCGGCACCACCAACGTCCTCCGGACCGCGGGCAAGATCCCCGCTGTGCTGGTGATGATCCTGGACATCGCGAAGGGTGCGGTTCCCGCCCTCGTTGGCCGCCTCGTGTTCGATAGCAACGAGGTGGCGGCTGCCGGGGCGTCGGCTGCCGTGGTCGGTCACGTCTGGCCGGTATTCGCCGGCTTCCGTGGTGGCCGCGGCGTCGCCAGCACCTACGGTGGCGTGCTGGGTCTTGCCCCGCTCATCTCGCTCGCTTTCCCGCTGATCGGAGCGGCGCTCGTCGGAGCCACAAGGTACGTGTCCGTCATGTCGGTGGTTGGTGTGCCGGTCTGCGCCGTCATCATCGTCGGGGCGGCCGCTGGCGGCTGGGCCGACTGGTCGTTTGCCTGGTACTCGTTGTTCGCCACGGCGCTGGTCGAATACAAGCACATCCCGAACATCCGGCGGCTGCTGTCTGGCACCGAGCCCAGGATCGGCCAGGGCGGAGATCGCCCGGCGACCGGCTGAGATGGCTCGCTTCGGCGTCCTGGGCGCTACTTCCTGGGGAGTCACCCTCGCCGGACTGTTGGAACGCTCGGGCAACGACGTGGTCATCCTCACGCGCACGCCGGCAGAGGCGGTAGCGGTGGACATCCGGCGCGGACTGGAACGCCTGCCGGAGCTGCGGCTGGGCGCCGGGGTCACCGCACAGGCGGCGGGTCCCGGCATTTCGCTTGATGGCGTCGTTGTCGCGGTTCCCGCGCAGAGTCTCCGCGTTTCGGTCCAGGCGAGCCACCTGTCGCGTGACCTGCCGCTCCTCTCGGCGGCAAAGGGCATCGAGCTCGACAGCGGCGCCCGGATGAGCCAGGTGCTCGAATCCGAGGGCTGGGCACCAGAGCGGATTGCGGTGCTCTCGGGCCCGAATCTTGCCCACGAGGTCGCCCGCGGACTGCCGGCGGCGTCCGTGGTGGCGAGCAGTTCGCCGGAGACCGCGCGCGCATGGCAGCAGGCCCTCGCCGGCCCGGCATTCCGCGTGTACACCTCGGCCGACGTTGCCGGCGTGGAGCTCGGCGGCGCGCTCAAGAATGTGATCGCGATTGCCGCTGGCGCCGCATGGGGGCTGGAGTTCGGCGCCAATACGGTTGCCTCGATCATGACGCGCGGGCTGGCCGAGATGACCCGCCTTGGTGTGGCTTGCGGCGCGGAAGCGCTGACGTTCCAGGGTCTTGCCGGTGTCGGCGACCTCGCGGCGACCTGCTTTTCGCCCTTGAGCCGCAATCGGCGCTTCGGCGAGCTGATGGCGCGTGGGCGCACGGCGGCCGACGCGCGCGCCGAGATTGGCGAGACCGTCGAAGGCGCCGCAACCGCGCCGGTCGCACTCTCCCTCGCAGGGGCGCTGGGGGTCGACCTGCCCATCACGGTCCAGGTGGCGCGGGTGGTGGCGGGCGAGGCCACGATTGCAGAGGCCATGGGGGGTCTGCTGGCGCGGCCGCTCAAGGGCGAGGCTGCTTGGGGGCACTGATGCTACGATCAGTGCATGGCTGTGACCGTCTCACGTGCCCTTGAACAACTCATCGCCGATCTCGCCGCCGGGGGTGAACCCACCGATACCGACCTCGCCCTTTTCTCGGACCTTGACCGGGCGGGTGCCGAATGGTTGCGCGGTCACTGGCTCGAAATCCCGGTCGAATGCAGGGCTGAGATCTACTCTCGCACCCTCGAACTGGCCGAGGACAACGTCGAACTCGACTTCGTTGAGCTGGGCCGCATCGGGCTCTCGGACCCCGATGCGGAGGTCCGCGAACGCGCGATCCTCAGCCTGTGGGAGACCGAGGACCGCGGCATCGGCCGCCGCCTCGTCGACCTCGTGGAGAGCGAACCTGCCCCTGGCGTGCGCGCCGCGGCAGCAATCAACCTCCGGCGGTTTGTGGAGGCACTCCAGCTTGGCCAGCTTCCCAGGGCTGACGGCGAACGCGCGATAACGGTGCTCCGTGGCGCATTCGAGGATGCCACCCAGCCGGTTGAGGTGCGTGCCGCGGCCATCGAGGCGCTCGGCCCCTGCGATGAGCCGTGGGTGGGTGACCTCATCTCCGCGGCATACGAATCCGAGGACCGCGAGCTGCGGATCTCGGCTGTGCGCGCCATGGGAAGCTCCGCCCTGGAGCGGTGGGTGGAGTACATCGCCGATCAGCTCTACTCGGGCGACGAGGAGTTTCGGCTTGAAGCGGCGGTGGCAGCGGGCAACCTCGGCTCCGAAGACCTGGTGCCGGCCCTCGGCGAGCTGCTCGCCGATGAGGACTTCGACGTTGTCTTCGCGGCGGTCGAGTCGCTGGGCGAGATTGGCGGAGAAGAGGCAACCGAACTCCTCAAGGGGTATCGGGCGATTGCCCCGGACGAATTGGCCGATGCGATCGATATCGCCCTGGAGATTGCGGGCGAGGGTGGGCTCTTCCGGCGCTTTGGGGAGATGAACGACAACTGATGGCACGCCGGCTCCCCGTCCAGGAGGCAGTCTCGGCTGGCGGCGTTGTCTGGCGCCGCGACGATGCCGGCCGGCTGGAGGTTGTGGTGTGTGGCCGCCGGGCCGACCGCGTTTGGGGCCTCCCCAAGGGCACGCCCGACCCCGATGAGCCGATCGAACAGACCGCCATCCGCGAAGTCCAGGAAGAAACGGGGCTGCAGGTTGAGCTCGGGGATGAGCTCGGGTCCATCGAGTACTGGTTCACCGCGAATGGCGTGCGCTACCACAAGCAGGTGCACCACTGGCTCATGCGCCCCGTCGGTGGCGATGTCTCGCTCCACGACCACGAGTTCGACATCGTTTGCTGGCTCCCGGCCGAGCAGGCACTGGCCACACTCACGTACGATGGCGAACGCAAGCTCGTGGCCGAGGCCGCGAAGAAGCTGGGAGACGTGCCATGACCATCGAGGTGCGGCCCGGATCGCGCGACCACCTGGTGGTCGCAACCGGCCCACGCCTGCGGATCCGGTACAAGACGCGCGATGATGCCATCGACGACTACGCGTGGCGCCGCGACCCCGAGAACGCCCGGCTCAACGGCATGCAGCCGTTCAACGAGGGCTTCACCCGGTTCCTCCAGGTTTTCGAACACGACCTCGCCTTCGCTCAGCCGGACCGCGCCCAGTTCGCCATCGAAACGCGCGAGGGGGCGCACATCGGCAGCGTGATGTTCTACAACGCCGACCACGGCCGCGAGACGGCCGAGTTCGGGATTTCCATCGGCGACGCGCGTTATCGCGGCGCGGGGATGGGGCGCGAGGCTACCGTCATCTTCCTCCGCTACGCCTGGCAGCACTACCCTTTCCGCACGTTCTATCTGCATACGCTGGAGTGGAACGAGCGTGCCCACCGCTGCTTCCTTGCCTCCGGCTTCAACGAGATCGCCCTCGTCGAGCGCGGCGGCGATCGCTTCATCCGGATGGAGGCGCGCCGCGAGTGGTGGCTCCTCTGGGACATGGAGGGGAGATTCAGCACCGCTCCACCGCCGCCCGCCGCCCCCGCGGACTAAGGACGCCGGAGTCCCGCTTTTCACCTGCTCCCGGATTCACAGCAACCGTCCGTCCACTCCCCTGTCACCACGACGCCCGCGTGTAGCTCCCAGCCTGATCTGGACAGCCGGGGCCGAATGCCGACATTCAAGCTGAGAGCATCGCGCGAGAGAGCCCCCTCCCTCGGAGCGGCGGTGCGGGAAGGTGATATGGAGCAGGCTTACCCCCCTACTTCTGGCAACCTCGCGATGCAACCGGACTACGTGGACGATCGCGGGCACGCGGCAGCACCCCGGCCGGCAGCCGGGCATCTTCGCGCGCTGCCCACCCTTCCGGAGGCCCCGGATCACGTCCATGAGCTCGGGCTTCCAGAACGTTTCATCGAAGACCTCGCGCTCAAGACGCTCTACCGCATCACGGTTCCGTCGCCCATCGGCGTGGCGAACGCCATGCGCGTCAGCCCTGGCGTGGCACGCGAAGCCCTCGACGAACTTCGCCGGCAGCGCCTCGTCGAGACGACCTCGGCCTCGGGCCGCCTGGAGACCGAATGGCAATACCGGCTCACCGAGCTCGGCATGCACGAAGCGGAAAACGCCTTCGAGCGCAGCAAATACGTCGGCCCGGTTCCGGTGCCCATCCAGGACTACTTCCGCGTCCTTGAGCACGATACCGAGATTGGCGCGCCCGACCCCGTGCGCCTGGCGCGCGCGCTCCAGCAGCTGGTGCTCGCCCGCGATGTGGTCGCCAAGGTTTGCCTGGCGCTCACGTCAGGCCGCCCTGCCATGCTCTGGGGCGCCCCCGGCAACGGCAAGACCACCATCCTCGAACTCACCAGCGAAGCCATCCAGGGCGTCACCCTCATGCCCGTTGCCGTCTACGTCAGCGGGCACATCATCCGCCTGTACGACGACCTGGTGCACCAGCCGGTGGAGGGCGACGATACAGCCGACGCGACCTCGGCCTACGACCGCCGCTGGATGCGCATCCGCCGGCCGTTCGTCTTCGTGGGTGGCGAGCTCCGCCACGAGGACCTCGACCTCGCGTACGACCCTGCCCTGGGCTATCACCAGGCGCCGCCTCACGTGAAGGCGCACGGCGGCCTGCTCGCGATCGACGACTTCGGTCGTCAGCAGGTTTCGCCCCATGCACTGTTGAACCGCTGGATTGCCGCCCTCGAACGGGGCGAGGACACCATGGCGCTCGTCACGGGCGAACGCATCACCTTCCCGTTCCGCTCAACCATCTGCTTCAGTACCAACCTCGAACCGAAGACCATGCTGGAGGAGGCGCACCTCCGCCGCCTGCCGTACAAGATCCGCATCCCCGAGCCGACGCCCGAGCAGATGGCCGAGATCTTCCGGCGCTTCGCTGACGCCATGGGCGTCGACGCCAGCCCGCAGAACATCGAAGCGGCGGTCGAACTGGTCCGCCGTGCCAGCAACGGCAACTTCCGCAGCTGCCACCCGCGCGACGTCCTTCAGCTCATCATCGAGGAGTCGCGCTTCGTGAAGCGCCCCGCAGTCCTCGAACCCGGCGCCACGCGGCGGGCCTGCGAGGTCTACTTCGCGGTCGACCCCGGCCCTCTGGCGAAGTAGGCCCGGGGGGTTACTTCTTCCCGGGCTTCTCCAGCTCGAACGAATAGGTCTCGATGACCGGGTTGGCCAGGAGCCGCGAACACATCTGGTCGACCTGCGTTGCCGCATCCTTCGGGTCGGCCGCCTGCAGCGTCACCTGGAAGTAACGGCCGGAGCGGACGCCCAGCACGCCAGAGAACCCCAGCGAGCCGAGCGCCCCGCCGATGGTGATTCCCTCCGGGTCGTTCACCGTCGGCTTGAGCGAGACGCAAACGCGGGCCAGGTAGGTGCCCTCGCCCTTCGGAGCGGTGTCCTTCCCGTCCTTCTTCTTTTTCGAATCCTTGGCCTTCGTCATGCGGGCAGCTCCTGTCCGGTCAGCATCTTGTAGACGGTGAGGTAGCGTTCGGTCGTGGCGGCCACGACGTCCGGGGGAAGCGGGGGCGGCGTCTCGCCGTCTTTCCAGTTCGCCGCGAGCCAGTCTCGCACGGGCTGCTTGTCGAAGCTCGGCTGGGCGGCACCGGGCCGGTACTGGTCCGCGGGCCAGAAGCGGCTGCTGTCGGGCGTCAGCACTTCGTCGATGAGGATGACTTCTTCGTTCCAGATGCCGAATTCCAGCTTCGTGTCCGCGATGATCACGCCCCGTTCCAGCGCGACCGTGTGCGCATAGTTGTAGACGGCAAGCGTGCGCAGCTTCATCGCGTTCGCCGCTTCCTCTCCGACGATCTCCTCGAGCTGCTCGTACGAGATGTTCTCGTCGTGGCCCACCTCGGCTTTGGTGCTCGGCGTGAAGATCGCCTCGGGCAGGCGATCCGATTCGCGCAGTCCTTCGGGCAGGGGGATCCCGCAAACGGCGCCGGTGCGCTGGTAGTCCTTCCACCCGGAGCCCGAGAGGTAGCCGCGCGCGATGCACTCCGCGTCGAGACGCTTCGCCTTCTTCACGAGCATCGAGCGGCCGTAGTACTCCGGCCCGATCTCGAACGGCAGCAGGCCCCGGTTGTGCTCCTCGATCACCGCGATGAAGTGGTTGGGCACCACTTCCTTGATGCGGTCGAACCACCAGGCCGAGAGTCGCGTGAGCACGTGGCCCTTACGCGGGATTCCCGTCGGCAGCACCACGTCCATCGCGGAGATCCGGTCGGTAGCGACGATGAGCAGGTTCTCGCCGAGGTCGTAGGTGTCGCGCACCTTCCCGCGGTGCGCCCGGTTTTTCAGGGTCGATTCGAGCAGGACTTCAGGCACGTTCTTGCTCCCTCAGATTGAGATAGAACACTGTCGTGGTGGCGGTGACAAATGCCACGATCGGGATGAGCAGCACGCCCTGCACGAGCGAGTAGACCGCCCCGAGGATGACCTCGGCGTTCCGGTCGCCGCGCACGGCTTCACCCATCAACGAGATCACCAGGAAGGGCCCGAAGAGGATGGCGATGGTGAGGAGGACGACGACCAGCAGGCGGAGCATATGCCCTCGCATCAACTGCCAGCTTCGCCGCAAGGCGGCAACAGGCGCCAGCTCTTCGAGCATGAACGCCTCGAACGAAAGCGCGAGGCGAAGTGCGAGGTAGGGCAGCAACACCAGCCCCACCAGCGTGATGAACGCCAGGAACAGGCCCCCCGAGACCAGGAGCACCAGCGCCAACAGGCCTCCCATTCGGTTGAAAGCAGGGTCGAGTGACTCCGTCAGCGACTTCGGCTTGCCGGTGAGGATGCCCGCCATCGAGACGATGGTGCCGCCCCGTGCCACCTGCGCGAACAGTGCCTGCGCCGCGCCAATCAGTAGCACGGCGAGCAACTGGCCACCCTTCGTGGTGTCGATCTCCTCGTCGCCAAACACGGTGAGCAGCAGTACGGCCAGGAGCCCGCTGGTGATCACTGCCACAGGCACCTGGATCACCAGCAACGGGAGCATCGCCTGGCGAGGATGATCGAGGACAAGTGTCCATGCAGTCGAGATGACCCTGCGTGCGGGCAGGAGGCCGTTGGCCGGGGGCGGCTGGGGTTCGGTTACTGGTGGGCTCGATGGGTCGGGATTCACAGGCCCAGGCGCTCGAACGTCGCGCCGATGTTCTGCAGGTAGAACCCGTAATCAAACAACCCCCGCAGCTCCTGTTCCGTGATGCGGCTGGTGACCTCTCCATCTGCCAGCAAGAGTTCGAGGAACGGTGTCCGCTCGCGCCATGCCTTCATCGCGTTGCGTTGCACGATGGCGTAGGCGTCCTGGCGGCTCAACCCCGACTCGATGAGCGCCAGCAGCACGCGCTGGGAAAACACCAGGCCGAACGAGCGTTCGAGGTTCTCGCGCATGTGCTCGGGGAAGACGGTCAGCCGGTCCATCACGCCGGTGAAGATGTAGAGCATGTAGTCGAGAACGAGCGTGGCATCGGGAAACATGATCCGCTCGGTGCTCGAATGCGAAATGTCCCGCTCGTGCCAGAGCGCGACGTTCTCCATGGAGGTCACCGCGTAGCCCCGCAGGATGCGCGCCAGGCCCGTCACACGCTCGCAGAGCTCCGGGTTGCGCTTGTGCGGCATCGCACTCGACCCGGTCTGGCCTTCATCGAAGGGTTCCTCCGCTTCGCGCACCTCGGTCTTCTGGAGCGCCCGGATCTCTGTCGCGAACTTCTCCAGCGAGGCGCCGATGATGGCGAGCGTCGTGACGAATTGCGCGTGCCGATCGCGCTGGATCACCTGGGTCGAGGCAGCCTCGATGCCGAGGCCGAGCTTCTGGCAGACGATCTCTTCCAGTTCCGGAGGCACGGAGGCGTGCGTGCCGACCGTGCCGGAGATAGCGCCCACGGCCACTGTCTCCCGCGCTGCCTCGAGGCGCTTCCGGTTGCGGCGCATCTCGTCCACCCAGACGGCGAGTTTCAGCCCAAACGTCGTCGGTTCGGCGTGCACGCCATGGGTGCGGCCCGTGCACAGGGTGTCGCGGTGGGTGACCGCCTGGCGTTCGAGCACGGCCGACAGGGCATCGATCCCCCTGAGCAGCAGGTCGCACGCGTCGCGCAGCTGGAGCGCCGTCGCGGTGTCCCACACATCCGACGAGGTGAGCCCAAAGTGGACGTAGCGCCCCTCTTCGCCCAGTGATTCGGCGACCGACCTCAGGAAGGCCGTGACGTCGTGGTGCGTGATCGCGATGTACTCGTGGATCCTGGCGACATCGAACCGGGCGTCGCGGCGTATCCTGGCGGCGGCTTCAGCCGGGATCTGCCCGAGCTCGGCCCATGCCTCGCAGGCGGCGACCTCCACATCGAGCCAGCGCTGGAACTTGTTCTGGTCATCCCAGACGGCGGCCATTGCGGGGCGGGAGTAACGGGGGATCACCGTGACATCGTACCGGCAACCAACGCACCGGAACAGAGAACATGGCGGCGGTACACTCTACCGGGTGACCGATCCCTTCTACGCGCAGCCCGGCCTGAACGTCGAGATCTACGCCGACCGGACCGCATCACTGCCGGTAGTGGAAGGCGATGCTGACTTCTATCTCGAACTGGCCCGCGCAGCGCCCGGGCCCGCCCTCGAGCTCGGCTGCGGTACCGGCCGCGTGGCCCTCCAGATGGCTCGCGCGGGTATCCAGGTCACCGGGCTCGATATCTCGGAGCCGATGCTCACTGTGGCCGCGGAAGCGCTCGCACGGCAGCCGGCCGAGGTATCGCGGCGTGCCGCGTTCGTGCGGGGAGACATGACGGACTTCGACCTGGGCCGCAAGTTCGGTCTCATCTACATCGCGTTCCGCTCGTTCATGATGCTCACTGCGCCCCAGGACCAGCGCCGTTGCCTGGAAGCCTCGCGCCGGCACCTCGCGCCCGGGGGCATCCTGGCGGTCGATTTGTTCGACCCGCTCCTGGACCGGCTGGATCCCGGGCCGCTGCCCCAGGCGTGGACGCCGATGGGGAACTTCCCGCATCCAGTGACGTGGAACCTGGTACGGATCGAGGTGGCCGACCGCATGAATGACCCCCTCGCCCAGGTGTTCGAGGAGACGTGGCGGTTCACCGAAGTCGACAAGCGGGGCTACGTGCTCCGCCAGGAGGAGGAAGTCCTTCGCATGCGCTGGACGTATCGCCACGAGATGCGGTACCTGCTCGAGCTCGCCGGGTTCGAGGTGGTTGCCGAGTACTCGGACTACTTCAAGTCGCCCCCGGCATACGGCAAGGAACAGATCTGGGTCGCCCGGAAACCCACGGTGACCGCGTAATCCGCGTCACCCCTGGGATTGTCGGTCCCGGAACGCCTTGTACGACTCGCGGATGTTCGGATGCTTGAGCGCGAGGATCGAGGCGGCCAGGTAGGCGGCATTGCGGGCGCCCCAGGCTCCCACCGCGACGCCAGCCACCGGGACGCCCGGCGGCATCTGCAGCACGCCGTAGATAGCATCCAGGCCACCGGCGACTTCGCTGGAGGCCAGCGGGATGCCGATCACCGGTAACGTGCAGTTCGCGGCGACCGCACCGGGGAGGTGTGCCGCGCCGCCGGCGGCGCAGATCATGACTTCGAAGCCATCGCTCTCGGCACGCCGGGCGAACTCGCGGACCTTGTCTGGCGTGCGGTGGGCCGACATGGCCCGGACCACGTAGGGAATGCCCAGGTCGTCGAGCACCTTCTTCGTTGGTTCGAGCAGTGGCTCGTCATTGGCCGAGCCCATGAGGATGGCGACGAGGGGGTTGGTCATTCCACAGCCTCCAGTGCGATGTCGGTCCTGTAGTGCGCGTCCTTGAAGTGAATCCGCCGAACGTTGTCGTAGGCGCGTTCGCGCGCTTCCCGGATCGTGTCGCCGAGGGCGACGACAGTGAGCGTCCGCCCGCCACTGGTGACCACCTTCCCGCCCTCGGTGCGGGTGCCCGCGTGGAACACCATTACGCCCGGATCGATCGTTTCGAGGCCGGAGATCGGGTGGCCGGTCTCGTACTTCCCAGGGTAGCCACCGGGCGCCATCACGACGCCCACGGCGGCTTTCGGCGACCAGCGCGCGTCGATGTTCGCGAGTTCGCCGCGGGCCGCCGCCGAGGCCACTTCGTACAGGTCAGATTCGAGGCGTGG
The DNA here is from genome assembly GCA_964507025.1 of uncultured Anaerolineaceae bacterium. Classification (GTDB taxonomy): domain Bacteria; phylum Chloroflexota; class Dehalococcoidia; order Tepidiformales; family Tepidiformaceae; genus Amarobacter. The sequence continues at coordinate 19,881 of CAZDOK010000019.1, read as the reverse complement.
CATGTGGACCTGTGTCTCCGGGTCGCCGGACCGCGCGTTGTATTCGACGATTTTCGGTCCATCGCCGGTCACCATGATCCCCGGGTAGAGGGTGCCGTTGTACGGGTGGCCCTCGGCGGCCATTCCCCGCATAACCGGGTCGACGACACGGTGCTGGATCTGTTGGATGAGTTCGCCTTCCACACCCGTGCTCGGCGCGTAGGCGCCCATGCCCCCGGTGTTCAGTCCTTCGCCACCATCGAGCGCTCGCTTGTAATCGGTCGCGAACGGCCAGAGGACGGCGATCTTCCCATCGCAAAACGCGTGGGCGCTGGTCTCCCAGCCCTGCATGTCCTGTTCGATGACCACCGTCTTGCCGGAGTCCCCGAACTCGCCATCGACCATCATCGAGCGAAGCGCTCGCAGCGCGATGTCTTGAGTCTCGCAGCCGACCGCTCCCTTGCCAGCGGCGAGTCCCGAGGCCTTCACCCAGAGCCGCTGTTCGGGCAGGGACGTGACATAGGCAACCGCCTCGGAGTGGTCGCTGAAGGCCCGGGCCACGGCCGTGGGGATGCCATGGCGGGCCATGAAGCTCTTTGCCCAGGCCTTGTTTGCCTCGATGCGCGCGGCGGCGGCGGTTGGCCCGTAGCAGAGGACGCCTTCTGCCTGCAGCCGGTCGACGAGTCCCAGTGGCTGGGGGTCATCCATGCTCGCCAGGTAGAAGTCGATGCGGAGGTCGACTGCCGCCTTCACGATGCCGTCGATATCCTTCGGCTGCACCGGCACATTCGTCCCGACGGTTGCCGTGCCCGCGTTGCCGGGGGCGATGAATACCTCGCCGACGGCGGCGGACTGGACCAGCTTCCAGGCGATCGCGTGTTCGCGTCCGCCGTTGCCGACAAGGAGCACGCGTGCACTCATCGGATTACTCCCATTCGATGGTGCCGGGCGGTTTGGGGGTGATGTCGTACACCACCCGGTTGACGCCGTGCACTTCGTTGACGATGCGGTTCGAGATGCGCGCAAGGAGCTCGTGCGGCAGGCGGGCCCAGTCGGCGGTCATCGCGTCATCGGCCACCACGGCCCGGATGGCGATGGCGTACCCGTAGGTCCGGAAGTCGCCCATCACACCGACGGTCTTCGTGTCGGTGAGTACCGCGAAGCTCTGCCAGATGTCGCGGTAGTAACCCGCGTCCCGGATCTCATCCATCACGACCCGGTCCGCCAGGCGGAGGATGTCGAGCTTCTCTTTCGTCACCTCGCCGATGCATCGGATCGCGAGACCGGGGCCGGGGAATGGGTGCCGCCAGACCATCTCTTCTGGCAGCCCGAGCGCCTCGCCGATGCGCCGCACTTCGTCCTTGAAGAGGTAGCGCAGGGGCTCGACCAGCCCGAACTTCATGTCCGGCGGGAGTCCGCCCACATTGTGATGGGTCTTGATGGTCGAGGCGCCCTTGCCATGGGAGCCCGACTCGATCACATCCGGGTAGAGCGTGCCCTGGCAGAGGAAGCGCGCGTCCTCGATCGCCCGTGCTTCTCGTTCGAAGATGCGCACGAACGTGTTTCCGATGCGGATGCGCTTCGTCTCCGGGTTCGTGACTTCGGCGAGCTGAGCGAGGAAGTCGTGCTCGGCGTCGACATGCACCAGGTTGATGTGCATGTTCTTCCGGAACGTGGTGACGACTTCCTCGGCCTCGCCGGCGCGGAGGAGACCGTTGTCCACGAAGATGCAGGTGAGCTGGTCGCCGATTGCCCGGTGCACCAGCGCCGCCGCGACAGCGCTGTCCACGCCGCCGGAAAGCCCGCAGATGACGCCGGCGCTGCCCACCTGTGCGCGAATCGCCTCGATGGACTCCTCGATGAAGTTCCCCGGCGTCCACGTCCCCTCGGCGCCGCAGACATCGCGGACGAAGTTCCGCAGGATGTCCTTGCCGCGCGGGGTGTGGACGACTTCCGGGTGAAATTGCAGGCCGTAGTAGCCGCGTTCCAGGTCGGCCATCACCGCATAGGGTGAATTCCCGGAGCGCGCGTAGGAGGTGAAACCAGGTGGCACTTCGTCGAGCCGGTCGCCATGGCTCATCCAGACCTCGAACTCCCCGGGCAGCCCTTCCAGGAGGGGTGCCGCGTGCTCGCGTTGCACGATCGCCGGGCCGAATTCGCGCTCGATGCCCGGGCCCACCTTCCCGCCGAGCTGGTGGGCCATGAGTTGCATTCCATAACAAATGCCGAGGACAGGCAGGCCGCACTCCCACACCCAGTCGGGTGCCAGCGGGGCATCCGGGTCGTACACGCTGTTCGGGCCACCCGAAAGGATGATGCCCCGCACGTCCATCCCCTTGATTCGCTCATAGGGGACGTCATGGGGCAATAGCTCGCAGTACGTGTTGAGCTCTCGCACGCGCCGGGCGATCAGCATCGCGAACTGCGAGCCGAAGTCCAGCACGACTATGCTTTCATGTCCCTTCGCGGGATTGGCGGCCGAGGCGGGTTGTGGTCGGGAGGGGGTGTCGGTCATCGAGTGCGCGGTACCCATACGAAACGCTAACCGAATTGTATAGTTTGGTCAACGAATTCGGGCCTTCGAGGCCCGGCCAGGAGAGCCCATGGCCGACGCTCCCGGTCCCGCCATCATCGAACGCGCGGTGCAGGTCCTGCGCGATGGCGAGCTCGTCATCTTGCCGACCGACACCGTGTACGGGATCGCCGCCGATGTCCGCGATGACGAGGCAGTCAGGGCGCTGTACGCCGCCAAGCGGCGCGATCCTTCCATCCCTCTCCAGCTTCTCTTCGGACGCGATGACGCCTTGCTCGGCCGTTACGCCGTGGTTACCGAGGCGGCCCGGCGCCTGATCGCCACACTCGGGCCCGGCGCCTGGACCATCATCGTCCCGGCGCGCAAAGGCTGGAACAGCCCGGCACTCGCCGGGGGACGCACGGTCGGGGTCCGCATCGTCCCGGTCGACCTGGTCCTCGACATCGTCGATCGGCTCGGCGCACCGCTCGCCGCGTCAAGCGCCAACGTCTCCGATGGGCCGAGCCCGACCACCTGCGAGGAGGCCGAGCGGCAGGTCGGCGTGTTCTGTGCTCTCGCCATCGATGGTGGCCCCACCGATGAGGGAATGGATTCCACCGTGGTCGACCTGGCGGGCGACGAGCCGCGGATCCTTCGCGAGGGCGCCATCGATCGCGATACCATCGCCCGTATACTGGGCGTGTCCCAGATCCCCGTGTTGAGGAGTGTCCGCCCATGAGACTGGCATTCGGGGCCGACCATGCTGGCTTTGAACTGAAGAACCAACTTGTCGAGTTCGCGCGTGGGCTCGGCCACGAAGTGCTCGACCTCGGTACCAATGGCCCCGAATCCGTCGACTACCCCGACTTCGCCGAGGCGGTCGCCGGGAAAGTCGTCGAAGGGGAGGTTGACCTCGGGATCGTGCTGTGCAGCAACGGCGTGGGCATCAGCATCACCGCCAACAAGGTGCCCGGTATCCGCTGCGCGCTCTGCCACACGAGCTGGGGCGCGGCCCGCGCCCGCCAGCACGCCAATGCGAACATGCTCGCGCTCGGGGCGTGGGAGATCGGTCGCGGCGTTGCCGAGGACATCCTCGCGGCCTTCCTCCGCAGCGAGTTCGAGGGGGGCCGCCACGAGCGGCGCGTCAACAAGCTCATGGACGTGGAAAAGCGCGGGATCTCCGCCCGGGCGGCATCGCGATGAGTGAGGGCATCGGCAAGAAGACCATCCGCGACATCGACGTTGCCGGGAAGCGGGTCCTCGTCCGCGCCGACCTCAACGTGCCCATGGAAGGCGGGGCCATCACCGACGACACGCGCATCCGCGAATCGCTGCCCACCATCCGTTACCTGCTCGAACATGGAGCCCAGGTCATCGTCTGTTCGCATCTTGGTCGCCCGAAAGGGCCGGACCCGGAGCTCTCGCTCGCCCCGGTTGCGGGCCGCATGGCGAACCTGCTTGGCCAGGAAGTGCTCTTCGCCGAGGACTGCGTCGGTACGGTTGCCGAGGAAGCCGTCGCCGCAATGGGCCGGCACGTCCTTCTGCTCGAGAACCTCCGCTTCCATCCCGAGGAGGAAAAGAACGTCCCCGCCTTTGCGGAGGCACTTGCGGCATTCGCGGACATCTACGCCAACGATGCGTTTGGTGCTGCCCACCGTGCTCACGCCTCCACCGAGGGCGTGACGCACTACCTTCCCGCGGTGGCCGGTTTCCTGATGGAGAAGGAGGTGCGCTACCTCAGCGCCCTCGTCGCGAACCCCCCGAAACCGTTCGCCGCGATCGTCGGTGGCGCCAAGGTGAGTACCAAGATCGCCGCCATCGAACACCTCCTCCCAAAGCTCGATATGCTCTTCGTCGGCGGCGGCATGGCCAACACCTTCCTCAAGGCCACCGGCATCGACGTCCAGATGTCGCTGGTAGAAGACGAGCAGGTGGAAGTTGCGAAGGCGATTCTCGCGAAGGCGAGGGCTCGCGGTGTCGCGGTTCACCTGCCCCGCGATGTTGTGGCGGCCAGCAAGTTCGGCGCTGACGCCGAGGCCCTCACCCGCGCCGCCGGCGAGGTACCGAAGGGCTACATGATCCTCGATATCGGCCCCGAGACGGTGAAGGCCTACGCCGAGGCGTTGAAGGCCGCCAGGGCGGTTGTCTGGAATGGCCCCATGGGCGTCTTCGAGATGGAGAAGTTTTCTGCCGGTTCGTTCGGGCTGGCGCGGGCGCTGGCGTCGCTCGATGCCATCACCGTCGTCGGTGGCGGCGAAACTGCCGCGGTGGTGGCGCTCACCGGTCTGCAGGACCGGTTCACTCACGTCTCGACGGGCGGCGGCGCCTCGCTCGAGATGCTCGAAGGGCGGGAGCTACCGGGCGTGGCCGCGCTCATGGACACCTGAGGTGACGGTCGGTGGCGAACGATTCGCCTTCCGCTGGTCGCGCGGCCTCGGTGTTGCCCTCGGCCTGGCCGCCGGGGTCATGTTGTTTGGCGTGGCAGCCATGGTGTGGGGCGTAATGGCAGCCAGCGAGTCCTGGTGGATCCTGCCCTTCGGCGCGATTCCCCTCCTGCTCGCTGTGGCATTTGTGGGAGTCTTCGCGCGGCGGCTGCCAGGAGCCTTCGCCGCGGTCCAACCCGATGGTGTGCGCATTGAGTATCCGCTCAGCCTTTCCGCCACCATCCCGTATGGCGATATCGCTTCCGCCGCTGTGGTTGGTCACCACTTCCTTTCCGGGCTTGGTATCCGCACCAACCTTGCGGGGCACGTGGCGCTCGCCTCGGCATGGGGCCCGTCGGCCGAGCTCGAACTGCGCGAACCCGTCCGGACGGGGATACTTCCATACATCTGGTGGACCCACGCCCGCAAGCTTCGGCTCACGATCGAACGGCCCGAGGACTTCGTCGCGGCCGTTTCGGCGAGGGTTGCGGCCACCGGCGAAAGGAGCTGAATCATGAGAACGCCATTCGTCGCCGGGAACTGGAAGATGAATACCACGGAAGCCGAGGCGGTCACGCTGGCTCGTGAGGTCACCGCACACACCGCCGGTGCGAAGTGCGATGTCGCGGTCTGCGTGCCCTTTCCCCACCTGGCCAGCGTGCGCGCGGCATTGGCCGGAAGCCACGTCCGCCTCGGTGCACAGGATGTCTACTGGGAACCCAGGGGCGCCTACACGGGAGAGGTGAGCGTGCCGATGCTCGAGGACTACTGCTCCCACGTCATCATCGGCCACAGTGAGCGCCGCCAGTTCTTCGGCGAGACCGATGACTGGGTAAACCGCAAGTTGGCCGCCGTCCTCGCATCACCGCTCGACCCCATCGTCTGCGTTGGCGAGCTGCTGGAGGAACGCCGGGCCGGCGATACCGAGAAGGTGCTCTATCGGCAGCTCCGCGCGGGGCTCACCGGGCTCACGCTCTCGGCCCGCGTCACCATCGCCTACGAGCCTGTCTGGGCCATCGGTACCGGAGAGACAGCCACGCCCGAGGTTGCCCAGGAAGCCTGCGCCTACATTCGCGGAGTCCTGCGGGAGATCGCCTCGGCGGCCGCGGATGTCATTCGCATCCAGTATGGTGGAAGCGTGAATCCCGAGAACGCGGCCGCGCTGCTGTCGCAGCCCGACATCGATGGGGCGCTGGTTGGTGGCGCTTCGCTCAAGGCCGACCAGTTCGCCGCGATTTGCGCGGCGGCGAGGGCCTGATGCTGCGCCGCCTGGTCGCCATCGTTGGCGCGACGGGCACCGGGAAGTCCGCCATGGCGCTCGAACTCGCCCTGCGACTTGGCGGCGAAATCGTGAACGCCGACAGCCGCCAGGTGTACCGCGGCATGGATATTGGCACCGCCAAGCCATCGCTCGAAGACCGCAGGCGTGTCCGGCACCACCTCTACGACATCGCCGACCCGCGCGAAGGCTACAGCCTGGCTTCCTACCAGCGAGACGCCCGCACCGTCCTCGGCCAGGTCTGGGAACGGGGCGCGTTTGCCTGGCTGGTTGGCGGCACCGCCCAGTACGTCTGGGCGCTGCTCGAAAACTGGCAGGTCCCGGAGGTCGCGCCCGACGAGCTGCTGCGCGCCGAGCTGGAGGGCTTCGCGGCCGAGCACGGCTGGGAGGCGCTCCACACCCGCCTCGCGTCCGTGGACCCCACGGCGGCCCAACGCATCGACGGGCGCAATGTGCGGCGGGTGATTCGCGCCATCGAGGTTTACGAGAAGAGCGGCCGGCCCATCTCAGAATGGCAACGCAAAGGCAATCCCGACTTCGAGTTCCTGCTCTTCGGCGTCGACATCGAACGCCCGGTGCTCTACGACCGCGTCGACCGGCGAGTCGAGGCGATGTTCGCCGGCGGGCTGCTCGATGAAGTCCGCGCGCTCCTGGATTCCGGCGTCCCGCGGGACGCTCCGGCGATGTCGTCGATCGGTTACGCGGAGGCCGTACGGCACCTGGCCGGTGAGCTCTCCCTGGCCGAGGCGATCGAGAAAGCGAAGATCGCAACCCACCGCCTCATTCGCAGCCAGGACCAGTGGTTCCGGCGCGACGACCGGCGGATCACGTGGGTGCGCGATGCGGAAGACATCGAGATGCAGGCCAACATCTTCACCGGTGCCTGCACGAACGTGATCAGGGGCGAGCGACGGTAGGATACCCCGGGAACGTCACGACACCATGGCGGCGTGCTCGGCAGCAATCAGCAGCTCCCGGCCGAGCGGCTGGAAGTCGAGACCCGTGCACACCAGCGCGGTCGAAAGGCGCTCCACGCATGCCCATTCCCAGGCCGCCGTTGCGTCGAGGCCGGTGCGGGCGGCCAGCCATCTCGCGCGCTCGGAGGGGGCACCCCCGCGGGGCTCAACGGGCTCGGTGCGGATGATCACGCCCAGGTCGTACTCCGGTTCTGCCAGCAGCCCGTCGGGGTCGATGAGCTTGAAGCCGCTCCCGGCCTGCAGCGTGTTCCGCTCGTGGATGTCGCCGTGCACGAGCGTCGCGCGCTCGTCGTCGTGCGCGGCGATGCGCCGGCGCGCGCACGCCAGCCCGTGGTCGATGGCCTGCTCGGAGCAGGGTTGCCCGAGTGCCCTCCACTCGGACGTTATGAACTCGACGAGCCAGCGGCCCTTGTCGGCTCCGCTGGGAAGGCCGTATCCCGCCGCCGGACGCCACAGTTCTCGTGCCGTGTCGCACATCGCCGCAAGTTCGGCTCGCCTCGAAAGCCCCAGGTCGGCCAGCGGCATCCCGAGCCGTTCGAGCAGCATGGCGCTCTGTTCGAAGTCGCCACGCAGGAGTCGGGCGCAGCCAGTGCCAGCGGCCAGTTCGAGCACAGTGAACTCGTGCCGGGCGGAGTCGTCGTTGCGTGGCATGAGCAGCTTCAGCACCGCAGGTGTGCCGTCGTCGCACCGGACTTCGACGACGAGTGCCTCGGAGCCTCCGCTCAAGGTTCGGCCGGCCCGGAATCCCCACTCCCTCTCCAGGCGCCCCACGGTGCCCGGCAGCGAAGCCAGCCAGGCCTCTTCGCCGGCTGCCACCGCTCGCTTTCGCACTGGCTCCGGGACGTTTATGAGCGTCATTGCGGGGCCATGGTAAGGCACCTCCGTGGCAGCGAATCTCTACCGGCGTTCAATTGAGACTTAGTCCCATTGATGTGCTTGCCGGCGTCCCGTACACTCGGCCCATGCGCGTCACCAAGATGCACGGGCTCGGCAACGACTACGTCTATGTCCTCCCCACCGGCGACATGGACTGGCCCGAGCTCGCCCGGAAGGTCAGCGACCGCCACTTCGGCGTCGGCAGCGACGGCCTCATCCTCGCCCTGCCCTCGCAGATCGCCGACATGAAGATGCGCATGTTCAACGCCGACGGGTCTGAGGCCGAGATGTGCGGCAACGGCATCCGCTGCGTCGTGAAGTTCGCCGTCGAGGAGGGGCTGGTCCCGGCGGATCGCGAAGTGGTCACAGTCGAGACGCTGGCCGGAATCAAGACGCTCCAGTTGTTCCGCGAAGGCGGCGTGATCGTCGCCGCGCGTGTCGACATGGGACCGCCGGACTTCGACCCGGCCTCCCTGCCGGCCAACGTCGAGGGGCCTGGCCCCGTCATCGACCTCCCGCTCACCGTCGGCGGTATGGAGCTGAAGCTCACCCTGGTGAGCGTCGGCAACCCGCACGCCATCCACTACATCGACCACGACCCGGCGCAGTTCCCGCTCGAACGCATCGGCCCGCTGGTCGAAAACCACCCGCTCTTCCCCCGCCGCACGAATTTCCAGGTCGTCCAGGTGCTGGACTTTGGCCACGTGAAGCACCGCGTCTGGGAGCGCGGCTCGGGCATCACGCTCGCCTCGGGCACGAGCGCGACCGCGGTCGCGGCGGCTTCGCGCCTGCGCGGTTTCACCGGCGACCGCCTGGTGGACTCACTCCCGGGCGGCGACCTCGTGCTCGAATGGGACGGCCACGGCTCGGTCTTCATGACGGGCCCCGCTACACGCGTCTTCGACGCCGAGTGGTACGCCTGACCGCGCCACACGCAGCTACCGATCTTCGGCCCTTCGGTCCCCTATCTTGAACCCGTCCGTGCTTCACCGTTTGCCGTCATGTGCGAAGCTGGATGCAGATCCTCGCAGCGCACGGAGGTGCTCCGCGTGAAACTCGAATCGGTCCTGGCGGCCAAGGGCCCCGGCGTGATCACCACGGGCGCCGCAACCTCGATTGGCGAGGCCATCGCCCTTCTCTCGCGGCATAACATTGGGGCGCTCGTTGTCGTCGATGCGGCGGGCGGCCCGGCCGGCATCCTCTCCGAGCGCGACATCATCCGCCACATGGCAGCGTCCGCGCGGCCCGGCGAGGCCGTCGTGGGCGACTGGATGACGCAGCCGGTGACGGTTGCCACGCCGGCGGACGACGTCGATTCGGTGCTTCGCACCATGACGGCGCGCCGCTTTCGGCACGTGCCCGTCGTCGATGGGTCGCGGCTGGTCGGCATCGTCACCATCGGCGACCTGGTGAAGGCAGAGCGCAACGAGTACATGGGCGCCATCGAGACGCTCGAAACGCAGCTGATGGACGCATGAACGGCAAGTCCACAAGCTCCAATTCTCTCAGTGTCGCCATCATTGGTGCCGGCCCGGCGGCCTTCTACGCTGCCGAGGCGCTGCTGCGGGATGGCCCGGGGGATATCAGGGTCGACATGTTCGACCGGCTCCCAACGCCGTTCGGGCTTGTCCGCCACGGGGTCGCGCCTGACCACCAGAAGATCAAGACGGTCACGAAGGCATTCTCGCAGGTGGCCGAGGACCCCCGGTTCCGCTTTTTCGGCAATGTCGAGTTCGGGCGCGACCTCTCGCTCGACGACATCCGGGCGCACTACCACCAGGTGCTCTTCGCCACCGGCGCGCAGACCGACCGGCGCATGGGCATCCCCGGCGAGGATCTGCTCCGCAGCCACCCCGCCACGGCGTTCGTGGGGTGGTACAACGGGCACCCGGACTTCCAGGATTGCCCGTTCGACCTGTCGCAGGAGCGAGTGGCCGTCGTTGGTGTGGGCAACGTAGCCGTCGATGTCGCGCGCATCCTCTGCCTCTGCCGCGAAGAGCTGGAGCAGACCGACATGCCGCGCCATGTGATCGAGGCGCTGGCGGCCAGCCGGGTCCGCGAGGTGCACCTGCTCGGCCGGCGTGGGCCTGCACAGGCCGCGTTCACCACGCCCGAGCTGAAGGAGCTCGGCGAGCTGGCTGACGCTGACCTGGTCATCCGCCCGGGGGAGGGCGCGCTCGACGACCTCAGCCGCGCCGAGCTCGAAGCGAGCGGCGACCGGATGCTCCAGCGCAAGGTGCAGATGATCCAGGAGCTTGGCGCGCGGCCCCCCGGCGGCAAGAAGCGGCAGCTCTTCCTCCGCTTCCTCGTCTCCCCCGTGGAGCTGCTGGACGACGGTACGGGCGGGGTCGCCTCCCTCCGGCTCGTCCGGAACCGGCTGGTGGCCACCGATTCAGGCACCCTTGCGGCCGAGCCAACAGGCGAGATCGAAACCCTGCCCGTGGGGCTGGTGTTCCGCTCGGTGGGCTACAGGGGTGTCGCACTGCCTGGGGTTCCGTTCCACGAGCGCTGGGGCGTGATCCTCAACCAGGGTGGGCGCGTCCTTGATGAAGCGACGAACCAGCCTATCCCGGGCATGTACACCTCCGGCTGGATCAAGCGCGGTCCATCCGGCGTGATTGGCACCAACAAGCCCGACTCGGTCGAGACCGTTGCCGCGATGATCGAGGACGCGGCGGCCGGGCGGACATTCACGCCGGGCCGATCGCCGCTCGCCGATTACCCGGCCCGCATCGAAGCGACGGGCTGCCGTTGCGTCACATTCGCCGATTGGCGCCGGATTGATGCCGTGGAACAGGCGCTCGGCGCCCGCGAGGGACGCCAGCGCGCAAAGCTCACCTCGATCGACGAGATGCTGGCCTGCCTCGATACGGCCGGCGATGGTTCCTCCCAGGTCGCCGCGGCCGCGGGGTAAGACAGGTGCCGCGTGGCCGTGGCGTGAGCGCGTGATAGGATCGGGTCGTGCCGCGAAGGCCGGGCTGGCCCCGCCTTTGCCGCCGCTCGCCGGCAGCACCCCAGACCCGACACAGGACCTGTCCCCATGAAGCTCGCGAAGCGCGTCGAGGCCCTGCCCCCGTACCTGTTTGCCGAAATCTCCAAGCGGATCGCCGCCAAGCGGGCCCAGGGCGTCGACATTGTCACGTTTGGCATCGGGGACCCGGATCTTCCCACCCCGCGCAATATCCTCGAAGCGCTCCACCAGGCCGCCGAGGAGCCGGTGAACCACCGCTACCCGGAGTCCGAAGGGTTACCGGAGCTACGCCAGTCCATCTCCGACTGGTACGAGCGCCGCTTCGAGGTGAAGTTCGACCCGATGAAGGAGACCTTGCCGCTCATCGGTTCGAAGGAGGGCATCGCCCACATCGCCCTGTGCTTCATCGATCCCGGCGATGTCGCGCTGGTCCCGGACCCGGGCTACCCCGTGTACGAAATCGGCACGATGTTCGCCGGGGGGACGAGCTACCGGCTCGATTGCACCCGCGAGAGCGGGTGGAAGCCCGACCTGGATGCCGTACCGGCAGATGTGGCTGAGAAGGCGAAAGTCCTCTGGCTCAACTACCCGAACAACCCAACCGGCGCAGTCGCTGACTTCGACTTTTTCGAAAGGGCCGTCGCCTGGGCGAAAAAGTATGACGTCGCGATCCTCCACGACAATCCCTACTGCGATGTGGCCTACGACGGCTACAAACCCATCAGCATCTTCCAAGTGCCGGGCGCGCGCGACGTGGCCGTTGAGTTCAACTCCTGGTCCAAGATCTACAACATGACGGGCTGGCGCATCGGCATGATCGTGGGCAACGCCCAGATGGTTGATGCCCTGATGCGCGTGAAGTCGAACATCGATAGCGGCATCCCCCAGGCCATCCAGAAGATGGCGATCGAGGCTATCTACGGCCCGCAGGACTGCATCGACGAGCACAACGCCATCTACCAGCGCCGCCGAGACCGCATTGTCGAGGTATTGCGCAAGTGCGGCCTCGAAGTTGATACGCCGAAAGCCTCGCTCTACGTCTGGGCGAAGCTTCCGGCAGGGGTCACCAGCGCTGACTATGCTGCCAGGCTCATCGATGAGACCGGGGTAGTCGTGACTCCCGGCCGTGGTTATGGCCTGAACGGCGAGGGCTACATCCGCCTCAGTGTCACCACCCCCGACGACCGCCTGGAAGAAGGCATGCGCCGCCTGGAGGCCTGGTCGGCGAAGTAGCCGAAGTCTGGTGAGTGCTCGGTCACTTGTGGCCCCATGGTGCGCACCAGAGGGTGAAGCTCGTTCGAGTCCACCGGATGATGAGAACTCGATCACGGGACGGCGCATGGCCCCACGGAAACCAGTCGCGCCGGAGCTCCTAAGCGAGCCGCTCGAGCGGCTCAACCTCGTGCTCCAAGCGGTCGCCGAGAATATCGCGCGCCCTGTCCAGGTCATACCTTGCCTGGAGACCAATCCAGAATCCGTCCGAGAGTCCGAAGAACCGCGAGAGTCGAAGCGCGGTATCCGGGGAGATTGCGCGTTTCCCGTGAACGATCTCGTTGATGCGCCGTGGTGGGACCCCAATGGCGCGGGCAAGTCGGTACTGGCTCATGGAGAGCGGCTTGAGAAAGTCCTCCAGCAGAACCTCTCCCGGGTGAACCGGCGCGAGCCGGTCAGTTGTGGTAATCACAGAGTTCGACATCGTGGGCCTCTCCGTCCGACCACCTGAAGCAAATCCTCCACTGGTCATTGACTCTGATGCTGAATTGCCCGGCTCTGTTTCCGTGCAGCGCCTCCAGCCGGTTTCCCGATGGGTTTCGCAGGTCGTCGAGCCGCTCAGCCACTTCCAGCTGACGCAACTTCCGCAGGGCGGCTCGCTGGATGTCAAGCGGCCACTTGCGGGACGGGTGGCGATCTGCCAGCGCTTGCGTCTCGCGATCTGCAAATGAGCGGATCATGGACAGAATGATAGTAACGCCTGGCGTTATCCCCCGCCAAGGGACGGCCCCGTTCGCGCCCCGCCCCCACAACCCGCTACGCTTGATCCAACACATGCCAAGAACCCTTCAATCCACCGCCCGGGTCGCTGACCGCGCCTACCTTGTCGCCGCCGATACGCCGGGTGCTCTTCTGCCAGCCGAGGAATCCATCCAGGAACTTGCCGAACTCGCGAAGACGGCGGGCGCCGACGTCGTGGGGAGCGCCACCCAGAAGCTCGACCACCCGAACCCCGCCACCTACATCGGCAAGGGCAAGGTCGATGAAGTCGTTGAGTCGCGAAAGCACCTCGGCGCCAACGTGGTCATCTTCGACGACGAGCTTTCGCCGTCGCAGCAGCGCAACCTCGAGCGCATCCTCGGGGTGAAAGTCATCGACCGTACCGCGCTCATTCTCGACATTTTCGCGACACGCGCGCAGACACGCGAAGGCCGGGCGCAGGTTGAGCTCGCCCAGATGCAGTACCTGCTACCCCGCCTCGCGGGCCAGTGGTCGCACCTCGAGCGCATGGAAGGCGCGATCGGCACCCGCGGTCCTGGCGAGACGCAGATCGAGACCGACCGGCGGCTCATCCGGAACCGCATCGCGAAGATCCGCCGCGATTTGGAAGAAGTCCGCACCCAGCGTCAGCTGTACCGCCGTCGCCGCGCCCGGAACAACATTCCCGTGGTCGCACTGGTCGGGTACACGAACGCCGGTAAGTCCACGCTGATGCGCGCACTCAGCGGCGCCGACGTGCTCGCCGAAGACAAGCTCTTCGCCACGCTTGACCCGGTGACGCGCCGCATCAAGCTGCCCTCCGGCGAGGTGGTGCTATTGACCGACACCGTCGGCTTCATCCAGAAGCTTCCGACGCAGCTCGTGGCCGCCTTCCGCGCCACGCTCGAAGAGCTCGAGGAAGCCGACCTCTTGCTGCACGTCATCGATATCTCCCACCCTAACGCCTACGAGCACACCCAGACCGTGGACTCGACCTTGAAAGACCTTGGCGTTGAGGGGAAACCGCGGCTTCTCGCGCTGAACAAGGCCGACCTGCTCCGCAACGAGGACGGCTCGGTTGTGGCGGATTTCGACGAGGCGCGCGCCGCGCTGCAGGGCGCCGGCGCCCCACCCCGCAACGTGGTGGCGATCTCAGCCGAGCGCCGATGGGGCCTCGACATGCTCCGCCAGCGCATCCAGGACGCGCTCGATGGCGACCTCGAAGGCGAGGACGAATCGCTTGCATCGCTCGTCCGGTCAGCCGTTTGAACCCGGCCGGGGGAACCGGTAGAACACCGCTATATGAATCCTGAGAGCCCTCCTGTCCCGCTCGAACACCCGGCGGGTCCCCTCGCCGGCTATCGCGTGCTCGACTTCGCCGATGAGAAGGGCCAGCTCTGTGCCCGTATCCTCGGCGAGCTCGGCGCCGACGTCATCAAGGTCGAACCTCCCCGCGATGGCGACCCCACCCGTCAGAACGGCCCCTTCTTCAAGGGCGAATCCGGTCCCAACACCAGCATCTACTGGTGGACCATGAACGCTGGCAAGCGCTCCATCACGCTGCAGCCCCGGCTCGAGGCAGGTCGCGAGATCCTCCGGCGCCTCATCAGCGCCTCGGATATCGTCATCGAGACCAACATGCCCGGCAACGCGGCTCTCCTCGGGCTCGACTACGCTTCCGTCAGTGCCGCGAACCCATCGGCCATCCTCGTGAGCATCACCAATTTCGGCCAAACAGGCCCCTACGCGAAGTGGCATGCGACCGATATCGTCGGCCAGGCCATCGGCGGGCTCATGTACCTCAACGGCGACGATGAGCACGGCCCCGTTCGCGTGACAGCGCCGCAGGCCTACGCACAGGTCAACTTCCATGCCGCCGTTGGCGCAATGATCGCGCTCTACGCCCGCGGGGTGAACGACGGGGCGGGCCAGCACGTGGATGTCTCGATGCAGGAGGCCGTCGCCAACGCGATGGACAACACCCAGCAGATCTGGGACATCCGTCGCGTCAACGCCTCCGGGCCGGGCATCCACCGGAACAACAATGGCGTTCGCGGCGCTCGCTACCTCTTCGAAACGGCCGACGGGTGGTTGGTCGCGCTCCAGGTTGGCGGGCTCATCGGAGCTGGCGCCAACGCCATCATCGACTGGCTCGCCGACGCCGGCGAAGCCCGGGGGCTCGATTCAGCTGAGTGGCGGGCCCGCCTGACGTCCCTGCAGCCGCTCCCACCCGAAGACTCCAAGTACGTCGAGGAAACGCTGGCCGCCTTCCTCAAGACCCGGAAGAAGGAGGATCTCGTGGCCGAGGCGCAGCGCCGTGGTGCCGGCTGGGCCCCCGTCTTCAGTCCGCGCGAGATTGTCGAAAGCCGCCACCTGGCAGCGCGTGACTATTGGATCCGTGTCCAGCACGACGACATCGGCGAGTCGTTCATCTACCCGGGTGCGCCGTTCAAGCTCGGCGAAACGCCCTGGAAGCAGCGTGGCCGGGCGCCTCACGTCGGCGAGCACAACGCGGCCGTTTACGGTGAGCTGCTCGGGTTCGATGCGGCCGAGCTCCGGCGCCTCAAGCTGAAGATGGTGGTGTAGCCCATGCCCGAAGCACTTCAGAAACCGTTCACGGGCATCCGGGTCGCCGACTTCGCCTGGGTTGGTGTCGGCCCAATTGTCTCGAAGTACCTCGCCGACCATGGCGCCGAGGTTGTCCGGATCGAGTCCAGCACCTACCCGGAGGCACTTCGGCGTGTCGGGCCGTTCGTCGATGACGTTCCGGGCATCGATCGTTCCGGCTACTACGCGAACTTCAACAGCTCCAAGCGCGGCATCACCGTGAACCTGAAGCACCCGCGCGGGCCCGAACTGGTCAGGCGCTTCATCGCCACCTGCGACGTGGTCACCGAGTCGTTCACGCCCGGCACGATGGCGAAGTTCGGGCTCGACTACGAGTCGCTGCGGCAGCTCCGGCCCGACCTGCTCATGATCTCGATGCCGCTCTATGGGCAGACCGGCCCCTGGGCGAGCTACATGGGGTACGGCCACGTCCTCCAGGCAGCCGCCGGCTTCAACCACATGACCGGCTGGCCGGATGAACCGCCGATCGGGACGGGTGTGGCCTACACCGACTTCCTTGTCCCGCACCTTGCCGCGACGGCCCTCATCGCCGCACTCGACTTCCGCAGGCGGACGGGCAAAGGCCAGTACATCGACTTTGGCCAGATGGAAGCTGCCGTGCACGGGCTGGGCACCGCGATCCTCGACTGGACCGCCAATGGCCACGAACAGATCCGGCTGGGCAACCACGATATGGAGGCAGCGCCACACAACGCCTACAGGTGCCGCGATGGCCGCTGGATCGCTGTGGCGTGCACTACCGAGAAACATTGGGAAGGCCTGAAGGCGGCTCTCGGGCGCCCCGAGTGGTGCGACATGGACCGGATGCGCCGCCGCTGGCAGCGCATCAACGAGCTGAAGGAGATCGACCGTCACCTCGGCTTCTGGTTCGAGGACTTCACTCGCCGCGGTGACGAGCCCGCCCTCCAGACTGAGGAGGGGGTTGAGGGCCCCCCGGTCCGCAAGTTCACCACCGAGGAAGTCGTGCAGCTCATGCAGTCGTTTGGCGTGCCGTGCGGGATCGTGCAATCGCCCGAGGCGATGCACGCCGACCCACAGCTGGCACACCGGGGGCACTACTGGAAGCTGCAGCACCCGGTGATGGGGCTCCGTGCCTACGATGGGCCATCGTTCCGGCTCTCGAAGACGCCCGGAGAACTCACCAAGGCCGCACCGTGCCTGGGTGAGGACAACGAGTACGTCTACAAGGAAATCGTGGGCCTGAGCGACGAGGAGTTCATCGATCTCCTTGCGGATGGGGCTTTCGAGTAGCAGTTCCCCTCCCCCGATAAGAAAGAGAAAGCCCCGGCGATGAGCCGGGGCTTTCTCTTTCGGGTGTCGCGCGCGGGCAGGGCTACTCGACGATGAAGTCGCCAGTCATCTCAGTGGGGTGGATGTCGCACAAGAAATAGTACGTGCCGGGGTTCGGCACGGTGAACGTGATCGTGTCGGTCTCGCCGCCTTTGATGATCTTGCCCTGCGCGCCTTCAACCAGGGTGTTGCCTCCCTTTTTATCCAGGAAGTGGATGTTGTGGAGTGCCTGCCCCTGGTTCGTCAGGGTCACGGTGAACGGTTCACCGGCCTTCGCATTGAGGCTCTTCACGTCGAAGAAGTTGTCCTTCGCGACGACGTTGGTCGCTCCGGGAACCTCCCCACCACCGCCGTTGGGAGTCTCACCCGAACCGGTGGGTCCACCCTCGACCACCTTGAAGGTGCCGTTCATTTCGGCCGGGTGCAGGTCACACAGGAAGTAATACTCGCCCACACCCGGGGTGGTGAAGGTCACCTTCGTCTCCGTGCCCCCACCGTCGATGATCTCGCCCTGGGCGCCGGCGGCGAGCGTCGTCCCGCCCGCCTTGTCGGTGAAGTGGATGTTGTGCTTGGCCTGGCCGTTGTTGACCAGGGTTATAGTGATCTCGGCGTTCGGGCCGGCAGTGATCTCTGCCTTGTCGAACTTGTTGTCAGTCGCCACAACGCGGAAGGGGTTCTCCGGAACGGGGGTCGGGGCCACGCCACCGCCACCGCCGGTTCCTTCCTCCTGGAAGAGGCTGAGGCCCGCCCCAACCATGAAGCCGCCGACCAGCAGCCCGGCAATGACGGTGAACGCCGCACCCGCGCCGAAGCGGAACGACACATCCTTCGTGTCGCGGACAACTTCCATGTCGAAGACCTGGACCGAACCGGGCACAACCTCCTCGGGATGGCTGGCCAGCATGTCGAGCATGGTCCGGCGCGTCTGCTCGTAGGTAGCGAGGCCCTCCCGGTCCGACCAGGTAGTTTCGACAAGCACCTGCGAAGGTCCCGTGGTGGCCGGCGAGAGGATGATGCGCAGATCCTGGAAGCCATCGAGGTCGCGCAGGGCGCTATCCGAACCCTCGATGCGGCTGATGATGCCGGACTTCCCGCGAGCCGTTTCCACCTGGCCCTCGGCAATGGCGAACGTCACCACCTGGGTGTAGCGGGCCTCGCGGCCGTCCCGGGCGTGCTCCTGTTCGGCCTTGCGCTTCATCCTGCCGTCTTCGTAGGCCCACCCGAAGGCGGCCACGAGGGTGGCGACGATTGCCGCTCCAAGGAGCGGGCCGGCGAAATCATTGCTCGTATCGCGCGACCAGAAGATCAGCGCGGCACCGAGAAAGAGCGCTGCGACACCAACGACGAGGGGCCAGATGCTCGGATCGGGGAGATGGGGCCCCCCGTGCGAGCCGTGTTCGTTGGGCTGGTGTTCCATACAGTGCTACTCCCCTCGGTGGCAGCTCCGGGCTGCAGTTCTACCTAACGATATACAGGACGGTGAACAGGGCGATCCACACCACATCGACGAAGTGCCAGTAAAACGAGCAGGCTTCGACTGCCTCGTGGCGCGCTGCTGAGAACTGGCCCGCCATCGAGCGAGCCAGCACCACCATCATGAAAATGACCCCCCCGGCGACGTGTGCGCCGTGGAAGCCGGTCAAAGTGTAGAACGTTGTCCCGTACACGGTATCGTCCGCGCGGAAGTGCAGCTGGCTGTAGTCGTACATCTGGGCCACCAGGAACACGAGTCCCAGCACGATTGAAACGATGAGCCACCGGACGAGCGCTGTCCGGTCCCCCTTCTGGATCGACCAGACACCGAGCTGAATGGTTACCGAGCTAAGCACCAGGAGGATCGTGGCGATGAACGGCAGCGCGAACTCGACTTCCAGCTTCACGCCCGCGGCCACCTGCTCGGGGGTCAGCAGGTACTCAGGCGGCCATTCCGTCGCGTCGGCCCGGGCGATGAAGTAGGCCGCGAACAGTCCGCCAAAGAACATCACCTCGGAGGCGATGAAGAGGATGAAGCCGAGCATGCCATTGCTCAGGCCCTGCTTGTGCTGGGTTGCGATGCCATGAGCTGCCATCGATTACGTCTCCCTCAGGTTCGAAATTGGGTTCGGGCGGGCCCTAGTGGCTCGCTCCGCCGTGGCGGAGGTCAAAGAGCGGGCGCTCCGAGTGAACCTCCGGGAGGTCGTCGAAGTTGTGCACCGGCGGCGGCGAGGTGGTCCACCACTCGAGCGTGTTCGCGTTCCACGGATCGTTGGGCTGGTCCTTCGGCCGCATGAACGCCGCGATGACCGCCACAATGAACGGGATCATTGACACAGCGATGAGGAACGCCCCGATCGTCGAAGCCAGGTTGAGCGCCTCCCACCCTGACTCATTCGAGTACGTCGCGATCCGCCGTGGCATGCCGTCCAGACCGAGCAGATGCATGGGGAAGAACGCAAGATTGAATCCCACGAACATCAGCCAAAACTGTGCCTGGCCCAGCCGCTCGTTGAGTCGGCGGCCCCAGATCTTCGGGAACCAGTAGTACAGCCCCGCGAATACCGCGAACACGGCGCCGCCGAAGAGCACATAGTGGATGTGGGCCACCACGAAGTATGTGTCGTGCAGGGCGAAATCCACCGGCACGGCGGCCGAGAACGTCCCGTTGATGCCGCCGATGAGGAACATGCTCAGCAACCCGAGCGCGAACAGCATCGGCGCCTCGAAGCAAATGGAGCCCCGCCACAGCGTCCCCAGCCAGTTGAACATCTTCACGCCGGTCGGCACGCCGATCATGAACGTCATGAAGCCGAACCACGGCTTCAGCACGGCGCCAGTCGTGAACATGTGGTGCGCCCACACGCTGAAGCCCAGGCCGCCGATGCCCATGGTCGCGAACACAAAGGCCTTGTAGCCGAAAAGGGGCTTCCGCGAGAACACGGGCAGGACTTCCGAGACGATACCCATCCCCGGCAGGATCATGATGTAGACCGCGGGGT
>CAZDOK010000018.1:41855-48915 GCA_964507025.1 uncultured Anaerolineaceae bacterium | reverse complement strand
GGCCGTTGCCGACGACCTCGGCGCCATCGTCGTCATCGCTGTCTTCTATACCGACCAGATCGCCATCGAACCGGCGTTGTGGGCGATAGGACTGCTCGTCGCGATCATCGCCACGAACCGCGCCGGCGTCCGCTCGACCCAGATCTACATCGCCCTTGGCATCTGCTTCTGGGCCGCCGTCCTCAAGTCGGGCATCCACGCCACCGTCGCCGGCGTCGTGCTGGCCATGCTGACGCCCTCGAAGCCCTACTACGAAGAGGGCGAGTTCGAGGAGTCCGCGCCCGAGCTGCTCCGGCGTTTCCGCGAGGCCCGCGAATCCGGCGACCACGAGCGCGCCGAACAAACCCTCGCCCAGCTTGAAACGCTCACCCGGGGCACCGAATCCCCCCTCGACCGGCTCGAACACGGCCTCGCGCCGTGGTCGAGCTACGTCATCGTGCCGATCTTCGCCCTCGCCAACGCGGGCGTCGCCCTCTCCGGCGACATGGTCAGCAACGCCGTCAGCAGCCCCGTCACGCTCGGCGTCGCCATGGGCCTCGTGGTCGGCAAGCCGATCGGCGTGCTCCTCGCGGCCTGGCTGGCGGTCCGCTTCGGGCTCGCCCAGTTCCCCCGCGGAGTGAACCTCCACCACATGATCGGGGTCGGCCTCCTCGCCGGCATCGGTTTCACCGTCTCGCTCTTCGTCACCGGCCTGGCCTTCACCGACCCGCTGCTTATCGACGAAGGCAAGGTCGGCATCCTCGCCGCCTCGGCTGTCGCCGGCGTTATCGGCTTCACCTACCTCTGGTTCGCGCCGAAAAACGGCTACTCGGACGCCGAGCACGACCTCGAAGACGCGGCAGCCGCGCTAAGGGTCTAGCGAGCTCATCCGAGGCGCGCCAGGGATGGCGCGCTGCAGCGTTGGCGCCGCCACGGTCGTTGGCCGCGAGCCACACGAACGTTCGACCCCGGGGGGATGCGGACGTTCGCGGGAAGCTCATCCGAGGCGCGCCTGGGATGGCGCGCTGCAGCGTTGGCGCCGCCACGGTCGTTGGCCGCGAGCCACACGAACGTTCGACCCCCGGGCGGTTGGGGCGTTCGAGGGAAGCTCATCCGAGGCGCGCCAGGGATGGCGCGCTGCAGCGTTGGCGGTGCCACGGTCGTTGGCCGCGAGCCACATGAACGTTCGAGCCCGGGTGGTTGCGACGTTCGAGGGAAGCTCATCCGAGGCGCGCCGGTCATGGCGCGCTGCGGCGTTCACGGCGCCACGGTCCTTGGCCGCGAGCCACACGAACGCTCGACCCCCGGGGCGTTGGCGGCGTTCGAGGGAGGATCATCCCTGGCGCGCCTCGGACTCTCACCACGGTCGCTGGCCGCGAGCCACAAGAACGTTCGACCCGGGGGGATGCGGACGTTCGAGGGAAGCTCATCCGAGGCGCGCCGGTGATGGCGCGCTGCGGCGTTGGCGCCGCCACGGGCGGTGGCCGCGAGCCACATGAACGTTCGACCCCGGGGGGATGCGGACGTTGGCGGGAAGATCATCCGAGGCGCGCCAGGGATGGCGCGCTGCGGCGTTGACGGCGCCACGGTCGTTGGCCGCAAGCCACATGAACGTTCGACCCTCGGGGCGGTCACGCCCCGCAGTTCTGCCGTACGCAGAAAGGCCCCGGATTTCTCCGGGGCCCTTCGGGTGGGTGATGCGTTACCGCGCGGTGTTAGCGGCGGCTGGACTTCCGGCCGATGGCCAGGATGGTGCTGCCGAGGCTGAGGGCCAGCAGGCCAACCAGCGCCATCAGCATGTTCACTCCACCGGCGCCGCCGCCCATGAGGCCGTTACCGGCGCTCGGAGCGAGAGGGGTCTGGCCGGGGCCGGGCGTCTTTTCGCCCGAGACAATGTCTTCCGTCGGCTTCTCCGTCGGCTCCTCGGTCGGAGTCGCCGTCGGGTCGGTCGGCTTTTCCGGCGTGGCCGTCGCCGTGGGCGTCGGCTTCTCGGGCGTCGGGGTCTCCGGCGTCGGGGTGGGGGTCGTGGTTGTCGGCGTGCAGTCGGTGAAGACCGCGATCTTCACGTTCGTGAAGTTCAGGACCGACGTCTGCCCGGCCGTCGCCGGTGCAGTCACCTGGACCGGGTTGATGGCGGACCAGCCGCTCTTCACGGTCTCGGTGACGGTGTAGGAGCAGCCGACTGCCGGCGGCAGGTCCGTGAAGGTGGCCTTGCCGTTGGCGGCGGTTGCCTGGGACAGCGGGCCGACGCCGCAGCCGCTGAGGGTGAAGTTCCAGCCGTTGCCGGGGGCTCCGGAAGGCGTCGCGAGCGAAATCTCGGTCTTATTGACCTCGATGTTCACCCGCGGCTGGTTGTAGAAGTTCACGACGACGGTCTGGTCGAGGGCCACGACCACACCCGTCCGGCAGACGCCGGCCTGGTTGGTCGCGTTGTACTTCGAACCAACAACCGCCCAGCCAGTCTTCGCCGTCTCGCAGACGGTGTAGGTGCCGTCCGGGATGCCGAGGAAGAACGCGCCGGTACCGAGGGCCGTGTCTTCGGAGGCGTTGAAGCCGGTCGCAGCACCGGCGGTACCGGTGATGCTGATGGTCCAGCCTGCAAGCTCAGTCGTCCCGGTGAAGTTGCCGGCCGGGTCGCTGTACTTGAAGACCTGGAGTTGCTGGCCCGAAAGGACCGATCCGCAACCCTGGTTGCCGAAGGCAACGTAGGTCGTGGTGCCCTTCTGGACGGTCACGGTGAGGTCGTTCGCGCCGATGATGGGCGCCCCGTTCACGTCCGTCGCCGACGGCAGCGAGCTGCTCGTCAGGCCGCGCGTCTGGTAGTCAGACGACGTGGTGCCAGACTCGCACTGCCCGCGCCCCTGGAGCTCGGCCAGCGTGTAGCTGCCGGCGGGGACGTTGGTCAGCGTGGTGCTGGCGGTGCCAGTCGCGTTCGTCGTACCCGTGGTCTGGAGCGCCACTGGCGCGCCAGGGACGGTCCCGTTGAAGGTCCACGTCTGGGTGGTGGCAGGCGGCACGTTCTCGTACTTGACGACTACAACGGTGCCGACCGGCCGGTTGCAGAAGGTGAACCTGAGGTTCTGCTCCGTCGTCTGAGTTTCGGCTGTGCACTGGGTCTGTTGCCAGCCAGCCGGAAGCGGCAGGGTCTCCGCGACGGTCCCGTTCCAGTCGTAGGGGACGGTGCAGGTCACCGTCCAGGTCGTCGCGTTCTGCTGAACCGGCGCGGCGCACGAAGTGTTGGCCGATGGGTCCAGGGTGAAGCCCGGCACGTCGGCCACCGTCGGGACGGTCCCGTTCAGTTCCACGAAGCGCTTCTCGATCGTGATCTGCTTGTCGGCCGGCACGTTGTAGGCGATGCAGTACACCTCGCCCGTCGGGATGCCGCCCGGGTTGAAGTCCAGCCATTCCCAGTTGTCCTGGTTCTTGTGGTCGGTATAGCACTTGAGGGAGCCGAAGCCGTAGCCGGTCCGGAGTTCCTCCTCGACGCGCGCGCCGTCGCTGCCGGCCTTCAGGGTCTCAAGCAGGACCGCGTCGGTCAGCGGTACCGAAATCGTCCCGCCCGCGGGGATGTTCACCGTCTGGAGCAGACTGCCGCGGCTGTTGTTCCAGATTTGCATGTCCCAGTCCCCGGTCTCTTCCGGGTACTTGGTCTGGTCACTGCCCCAGAGGTGGCAGTTGGCCTGGTTACGCCCGTCGTTCGATGGGGTGACCGCGGTGCCGCCGCCAACGGGCCCAGCCGTCTGGTTCAGCTGGCCGGAGAGGCCACCCGTCGCCGAGATGGAGGGCATGCCCACCTGGTCGACCCCGCCGGAGCCCTCGTTCTTCGCCACGTCGCCGAGGCTGTTGCAGATGTACTTCTGGAACGTGACGTTCTTGGTCGGCAGCGCCGGCCGGTTGTAGAACGTGATGTTCAGGTCCGGCGTGCCCGCCGTAACGTTCGTGGTCGTGTTATTCGAGACCTGTGCCCCACCGTTGATGGAGTACTTCGGATAGCCCGAGGCATCGCTGCCCCAGTTGGCCGGCCGGCTGCCAAATTCGAACACGGAAATCGTCTTGTCTGTCGCGACCTTGACGGTCTTGCAGACCTTCGTGCCGTTTGCACCCGGGTTGTTGTCAGGGTTCGGCTCGCTGGCGTTCAGGCCGCCGATGCCGTTGATGGTCGTCGCGCCGTCTTCACGCACGCCGAAGTCGAATGCACCGCTCCGGACCGCGAGGTCGCCGTTGCCCACGACAACCTTGCAGATCTCAAGGTTGCGCGTGCACTTGGCCGCGTCGCCCTGGAGCGTGATCGTCGGGCCAACTGCGTTGATCGGGTCGGCATCGCCGATCTGGATCGAAGCGGTGTTGTTGAACGGCTTGTCCTGGCACTCGCGAGCGACCGTGCCCGAAGGCTTCACCGTGAAGGTGATGGTCGACTGTACCGAGGCGCCGCCGGGCATCGTGCAACTCACCCCGCTCCCGGTCAGCGCGGTCTGGAAGTCGCCGGTCGCGTTGTTCGGCGTGCAGTCAGCACCGTTCGTGAAGCTCGGCCCGCTTGTCACGATGACGTTCGAGTCCCGGATCACGACGGTCTGGGCGGCGCCCGGAAGCGTCGCCGGGTTCGTCACCACGACCGTCCAGGCGATGTCGTTGGGGTCGGTCACCGTCACGGGTTCGGTCCCGCCGTTGACCAGCTTCTTGGTGATGCTCGGCTGGCCACACTTGGATGCGTTGCCGGCGATCGTGTATTTCGTGGCTTCGGTGTTCCCCACCGGGCTCGGCGAGATCGGGTCGCCCGAGTCCGACGTGCCGCGCCAGACGCTGGCCGAGTTGTTGATGTACTGGGGAAGGCACTGGGCCGTCGGGGCTTCCTTCTTCACCTTCACCACGAGCGTGGCGCCCGCAGTGACCGTGCACGAGGTGCCGCTGGCGAGGCTAGCGCCCGCTGACGCGGCGCAGCTGCCGCCGGAGACGCTGACCAGGGTCGCGTCGTCCTTCACGAACACGCCAACCGCATCGTTCGGGTTCGCGGAGTTGTTCACCTTCACGTCCCAGTACGCATACCCGCCCGTGACGCCCTCAGAGGCCTTCTCCTTGGAGATGGTCGGGTCGACGATCGCCACGAACTTGTTCAGCACGCAGACGACCTTGGTGTCGTTCGCAATCGTCGCCTGGTTGGCCGAGAGCGAGTAGTCGCCCTCGCTCGTCGAGCAGTCCGCAATGCTTGTGGTCACCTTGTAGCCGACGAGCTCGATCTTGCCGCCCGTGACCGCCTTCGGCATGCCGGTCTCGTTGACCGTGTAGGTGCCATTCGGGGTGGGAGTGAACGTCTGGTTGCCGCCCTGCTCGGTGATCGACCAGGTGCTCGCGGAGTTGATCGCCGGGGAAACCGTCCCGGCATAGGGGCCGTTCCCCGACGGAAGGTTGTTGGCGACCTTATAGACGATGAGCGTCCCGGCAACCGGGCAGTTGGTGACGTTGACCGTCGCCGGACCGCCCGTGTCGTCGGGCTTCCCCGTCTTTGACACTGTTACGAGCAGGTTGGTGATCGGCTCGCAGGCAGCCCCCACCGTCGAGGCCTTGACGATGATCTCGACCTTGCCAGGGGTATTCGGATCGCCAGCCGGGATCGTCAGGTTTGTGCAGGTCAGGAGCTGGCTCACGGAGATGCTGCAGCCGGCGACGGCCGGGTCGATGGTCCACGAGAACCCGGCGGGGAGCTGATCGCTCAGGTTCCAGCCGGTAGCCGCGGGCGAGGAAGAATTCTTGACGGTGATCTTGAACGCCGCGTCCTGGCCCTGGTTCACGGTCGGACTGACCGCTTCCTTGACTACATCCACCACCGGAGCCGTGAAGGTCAGCTTCGCGTAGATGCACGCCCTGTTGGTGGCATTTTCCTTCGTGTAGAACGTGTTGACTTCCGTGCCCCCGGGGTCGCTCGCCGGGCAGGTTGTGGTGCCTGAAAGGGGCCGGAAACCGGTGAACTCCAGCTTGTAGAGGTTCTCGCCAACCTGGAACACCTGATCGGCAAGGCTGGGAAGCTGCACCCGGTCAGCACAGCCGTTGCTGTTGTCAGCCGCCGGATACGCGCATGGGCTCGCGTAGTTCGGGGTCTCGTCGTGGTTGAAGACCACCGAGAGGTTGACGTTCTGAACAGGGTCGGTGAAGGCTAGCGGCAGGCTCAGCGTCACGCTCGTAGCCGCATTGCCGTAGACCGGGTTGTTGTAGTGGGTGAACTTCCCCAGCAGGAAGCTCTGCCCCGCGCTGAACGTGGCCGCCGATCCGCCATCCCAGCGGTAGCCGCTCCGGTCGCTCGTGCTCCCGCAACCGGACGAAAAGCTGGGGTCACCCCAGCGCACTTCGTTCGTGTTGAGTCCGGTTTGGCAATCAGGGCCTCCCGTAATGGCGGTCCAGGTGCCGTTCGCGCTGCCAAGGGTCAGTGCGTTCGCGGAGTCCTGGCGGAGCGTCAGCCCCGCGAGCAGCGCCACGAACACGGCAAAGACGCCAAGCAGCAACAAACTGCCCTGGCGCCTCTTTGATTTTCCGTATAAAGCTAGAGTCATATTCTCTCCGTCCTGACTGTGCCGGCTGTCCCTTGCCGGCGGTGTGGATGAGCTTCGCGTGTCCTCCCCGAGCTCGATCCCCGCAGCGTTTCTGTTGATTTGCCCGTGTCCGGCCTCCTGTTGTTCCCCTTGCGGCCCGGACCATGGGACCGCCCCATTGCGCTTCGTTTCCTTGTTGTCCGCCAGGAGTCCACCGGGCGGCAACTGGTGATCCACCAGTCCCCCCAGAGAGGGGACACCCAGTGAACACCACGGGAAGAATAGGGGAAACCCCTGCCTTATGACAGTAGGAATGCTGTTAGAAGGGGTGGATTTGGTTCTAACGGCCCCCGCGCACCGGCCCGAACGGCCCCGCGAACGTGGAAAGTGTGAACTGCGTCACACACCCATCCGAACCGCGACCGGCAGGAAGCGGCGCTCCGGCACACCCGGGACGCCCCACGGCAGCCCACCACCTTCCTTCGCACCGCCCCACCGCAGCCAGCCGCCACCACACCACACACACCCTTCCGAACCGCGACCGGCAGGAAGCGGCGCTC
>CAZDOK010000018.1:4379-41755 GCA_964507025.1 uncultured Anaerolineaceae bacterium | reverse complement strand
CCGCGCACCACTGTTCGCACGCCACGGCGCCGCTCCCTGCCCGTCGCGGTTCGGATATAGTGCGGGCCGTGCGCGAACCCCTGGCCTACTTCCTCACCTGGCGCACCTTCGGTACCTGGCTCCACGGCGACGATCGCGGGTCGGTGGACCGCCACCACACCACACACACCCTTCCGAACCGCGACCGGCAGGAAGCGGCGCTCCCGCACACACGGGACGCCCCGCGGCAGCGCACGCCCAGGTCACCGCACGCTGCCGCGCACCACTGTTCGCACGCCACGGCGCCGCTCCCTGCCCGTCGCGGTTCGGACTCCCACACGTAAAGAGGCCCCGGACTTCCATCCGGGGCCTCTTCGTGTGCTGGCCGTGTGGCCGGGGCTACCGCCGCTTGCGGGCCATTGCCAGGACAACCGTGCCACCGCTCAGGGCCATCAGCCCGGCCGCGATGAGCAGGAGGTTCATCCCGCCGGCCTGTCCGCCGAGCAGGCCCTCGCCGGTGCTCGGGGCGATTGGCGTCTGGCCGGGGCCGGGCGTCCGCTCGCCGCGGGTCTCATCGACCGGCGTCGGCGTTGCCGTCGGGTCCTCCGGCTTCTCCGTCGGCGTCGGGGTCGCGGTCGGCGTCTCCGGCGTCGCCGTCGGGGTGGGCGTCTCGATGGTCCGGCAGTTGGTGCAGACTTCGATCTTCACGTTCGTGAAGCTCAGGGTCGCGTAGCCGCCGGGGGTTACCGGGTTCGCCACCTGGACCGGGTTGATGGCCGACCAGCCGGCCTTCTGGGTCTCGGTGACGGTGTAGGTGCAGCCCACCGCGAGGGGCAGGTCATCGAACTGGGCCTGGCCGGCCGCGTTGGTGGTCGCGACCTGCGGGACAATCCCGCAGCCGCTGAGGGTGAAGCTCCAGCCTGCGCCGGGGGCGCCGGCCGGGGTCGCCAGCGAAATCTCGGTCTTGCTGACCTTGATGCCGGTGCGCGGCTGGTTGAAGAACTGGATGACGGTGGTGCCACCCTCGGGGATGGTGAGCTCCTTGCTCGCCCCGAGCGCGACGGCGCCGCCATCGATGCGGACGCCCGTGAGGACGTAGCCGGCGCGGGTCTCCTCGGTCACCTGGTACTTGTCGCCCGAATCGAGGCCATCGAAGGCGACGGCCGCCTCGGCGAAGAGGTCGTTCGGGTCCAGGTCGGTGGTGGGGAAGGCGCCGTCGATGCCGGGGCCCTTCACGGTCATGTTCCAGCCGGTCAGGGGGCCTTCGCCAAGGTCGTTGGCGTCGCCGTCGCCGTTCAGGTCGAGGTACTTCTCGATGCGGAGGCCGCCGGTCGGCAGGGTCTCGCCGCCGTCCTTGTTATAGAAGGTGACGGTGCAGGAAGGCACGGCCACGATCTCCTCGGCGAGCTGGACGAGCCGCTCCGCCTGGCCGTTGAGCGCCACGGCGCAGTGGTCCAGGTTCACGGTGACGCTGCTGCCCGAGGCGGCCACGCCGGTCGCCGTCGCGTAGTCGACCACGTACTTCGGGTAGCCCTCGCCCGTCTTCGAGGTGAAGCCGGCGGGAAGCAGCTCGGAGATGAGCACGCCCGCGGCGTCGTAGTCGACCTCGATCGTCTCGCAGACGGGCTCGCTGTCGCCTTCGCCCACGAACAGCCCGACGCTATGGCCCTGGTCCGAAGTGATGGTGAAGGTGGTATCCGGGTCGGCGATCTCGTCGTTCGAAAGGTCCCACACCTTGCAGACCTCGATGGTCCGCGGCGGGATGAGCGACTTATTGATGATGGTGACCTTCGAATCGCCACCGGCGGTGATGGTCACGCCCGCGCCGGTGAGCGCGCCGCTGCTGATGAGCTGGCCATCCTGCTCGTGCTCGAACTTCGGGAAGCCGCCGGCGTTGAGCCAGCCGAGGGGCAGGAGCTCGTTGACGTTGACACCGTTATCGGGGTTTGCAGCCTTGAAGACCTTGACTTCGCAGTAGGACTGGCCGGGCTCGAGGTCGCCGGTGGGGATGTTCTGCCCGCCCGCGGTGAGGGTGAAGGCGCCACCATAGGGGCTGTTCGCATCGACGAGCTTGCAGACCTCGATGCAGCGGTTGCCCTGCTCGACCCACCAGGCCTTGCCGGAGCCGCCGTTCAGGAGCACATCCGGGGCCGGGCTGTGGTGCGGGGCCGGGCGGTGGATGCCGTTGGGCGTGGCGACTTCGCCGGTGCCCATGTTCGCATCGTCGGCGAGGTCCGGGTCGTTGGTGAGGTAGAGGTCGAGCTGGTAGTTGCAGACCTCGATGGGGCGAAGGTCGAACGTCACGGCCGAGCCCTTGACGAGCTCCTTCGACTGGGTCTTCTGGTGGACCTGGCCGGCCCAGTTCGAATAGTTGTTCCACGAACTGCCGGTCAGCTCGTAGAGGGAGAAGCGGACCTTCGGCAGGTCGCAGCCGTCGAACTTGTCGGAAAGCGTGGCCGAAGCGGTGCCATCGGCGTTGACCGTGCTGGTGATGAAGTTCTTCACGGCCGCGCTGTTGTAGGTGTAGTCGACGCAGGCGGGCGGGTCCGCGACGAACTCGTTCAGGACGCAGACGGTCTTCGTGTCGTCGTCGATGGAGACGAGGCCGTCGTCCTTGTAGTTGTTGGCGTCGGGAGTGGGGCAGGCGCCATCGCCATCGACTTCCTGGAAGCCGACGAACTGGATCTTGCCCCCGGTGACGGTCATGGGCATGGCGCTCTCGGCGACCTGGTAGTCGCCGTCGGCCAGGCCGAAGTTGGTGGTATCGGCGCCGCCGACCTTGGCCGTCCAGTCGCCGTCGTGGCCGCCGCCGTTCTTGATCACGGTGCCCGAGAAGTCGGTATTGGCGAGGTCGCCGGTGATGGTGGGGCCCACCTTCTTGACGATGATCTTGCCATCGGGGGCGACGATGCCGCACTCGTCATCGCTGCTGGTGACGGTCTTGTGCTCGGCGCCCTTCACGCCGCCCCACGTTGCGTTGTACCCGGAGGAGGCCGCCGTGTTCGCGGTGATGCTGGTATCGGTGCCAAACGGGATGTACACGTCCCAGTGGACGGTCGATGGATTCTGCGGGGTGCGCTCGTTGGCGCTGGTGTTGGCGGCTCCGGTGACATCGCCGGTATAGCCGACCGCCAGGGGATACCCGTTCGGGGCGTTGAGCGGCGTCCCGGAGGGGATGATGAAGTGGAACATCGCGTTCGGGAGCCCGTCGACGAGCTCGCAGGCGCTGTGGCTGAGGACGATGGAGTCATCAGGCCCGCAATCGCCCTTGAGCTTGACTTCGCCGGTTGGGTTACCTGGGCCCCAATGGGCGCCGGTCCGGTCCGCGTTCGCCCACCAATCGACCTGTGCGGACAGCGTCACAGAGGTGGCATTGCCCGGTACGCCGGTGGTGGTCCCCAGCACTTTGCCCTTGTTGTTCACCGGGTTGGGCGCGAAGCCGGCGAGGTTCGTCGTCCCGGCGTTCGTCGACACGGAGTCGACGAACATGTATTTGTTGTTATCGCTCTTGATTTCCCACGCGATGGTGTAGGTGCCATCCGTTTCGCAGGTCGCCTTACCCTTGATGGTTGCAGTATGCGCGAAAGCACTGCTGATGCTGGCGGCGCCAGCCAGAAGGCCGGCGAACACCGCCATGATTGCGGCGACAAGCAGCCACCCTTGCCGCCTTCGCGACTTTCCGTAGAGTGCGAGAGTCAATTGTGTCTCCGTCCTGTTGTGCCGGGTGTACCGTTCCGGCGATTCGGATGAGCTACGATTCCTCCCCGAAGCTTCATCCCCGCAGCGTTTTCGTGTTCCGTTGCCGAGCACGCCTCCTTGCGTTTCGCCCGCTACCGCATGTGCCGATGTTGTCCACCATTCACGCCCCGGTCATCGACCTGGCGGACACATCGTGTTCACTTTCAGCCCGTTTCGGGGGACATCCAGTGAACGGTATGGATAGTCTAGGGGAAAGCCACCAGCCCGGTCAGTTAGAACGCCGTATGAGCAGCCCTGGTTAATGGTGGATATCCGGTGGACACCGGAATATCCACAGCTGTGACGGTGTTTATTCGAGAACCCGCACTTCGCAATTCATCCTTCGCACCTCCTCCGTGGGGGGAACGGGCCGGGCGGCCACCCCTCCGTCCTCCCTCCTCCCCCACGCAAAAGGCCCCGGATTGCTCCGGGGCCTTTTCCTGGACACAGCCACCAGGGACGGGCTGGTGGTTACTTGCTGTTGCGGCGCTTCGCCGTCGCCGCCAGGCTCATCCCGCCGCTCAGGACCACGAACGCGGCCACGAGCATAAGGAGGTTCATTCCGCCTGCACCATTGGCCGGCCCAGTGCCAGTGCTCGGAGCGACCGGCGTGGGACCGGGGGTCTTCTCGCCGGCAATGTCCTCAACTTCAGTTGGCGTCGCTGTTGGCGGAACCGGGGTTGGAGGAACCGGCGTCACCGTTGGCGGGACCGGGGTCCCGGTCGGCGGGACCGGGGTCGGGGTGAACTCGGGCACCTCGATCTTGACGTTCGTGAAGCTCAGGACCGCCGTCTGCCCGGCCGTCGTCGGCGCAGTCACCTGCACCGGGCTGATGGCCGACCAGCCCGCCTTCACCGTCTCGGTGACCGTGTAGGAGCAGCCAACCGCCGGCGGCAGGTCACTGAAGGTGGCCTTGCCGTTGACGCCGGTCACCGCCACCTGCGGGGTGATGTTGCAGCCGCTCAGGGTGAAGCTCCAGCCGTTGCCGGGAGCACCGGCTGGCGTCGCGAGCGAAATCTCGACCTTGTCGACCTCGATGTTCACCCGCGGCTGGTTGTAGAAGACGACACCGCGGAGCACGTTCTCCGCGCCGTCGACGGCAACCGTCGTCTGCGTCGCCGCGGCTGCCAGCGCGCCGCCGTCGACGCGGAGGCCAATCACCTTCCAGCCGCCCTGGGTCTGTTCGCTCACGGTGTAGTTGCCAGGAGGCAGCTCACCGACGAGGTAAGGCATCTGGGCCGCGGTCAGCACGAACGTCTTGTCGTAGGCGTTTGGACCGGTAATCCGGAACGTCCACGCCTCGTAGCCATCGCTGCCGTTTGCGGTGCCGTCGCCGTTGTTGTCGCGGTACTTGGCGAGGACAATCCCGCCCTGTCCGAGCACGCCGCACGGCTGGTTCACGATCGTCCACGTCTGGCTCTCGCCGGGAGTATCGAGCACCGTATCGGCAGGCGCCTGGACGATGGTGAAGTAGTTGGTCGCGCCGCTCCCGCAGGTCTCGACGGTGCCCGCGTTCACTTCCGTGACGCTGATGGGCGTGTTGCTCAGCGGCACACCGGACTGGCCGGCCGGCGAACCCTGGGCGATGGTCGGCGTGCTATCGAGCGGGTCGCCCAGCACGTCGTTCCCCGGGAACGCTCCGCCGCTGATGCTCGCGGTGAAGCTCGGGCCCGACGCCGAGGTGTTCACCTTGTTCACCCAGACCGTCCCGTACGGCGCGTTGCAGAACACGAAGTCGGCATCCGTGGAGGGCACGTCTCCGCAATCCACCTTTGCCCAGCCCGAGGCCGGCGTCTCGGTGACGGTGCCGGTGACAGGCCAATCGGCCGGGACGGTGCAGGTCCAGCGGACCATGCCGGGCAGTCCGGTCTCATCGATGACGCAGACCGGGGCCGGGTCGATCGCCGGGTTGAACTGGAAGGTCGGGTAGTCTTCGGAATCCGGGGTGTAGCCATTCAGCTGAACGAACCGCTTCTCCAGGATGATCTCTTTCGTGCGCGGAAGCGTCTTGTTGTAGAAGGTGACCTTGTTGACGCCGGGCGGAAGGTCCGCACGATTGTCCTTGGATCCGAGCCCGTCGTAGTCGTTCTGCGGATACAGCGGGTCGTCGCCGTTCCAGCTGCCTGGCTGCTGAACGTTGCCGCCCGGCCTGCCGTTTGTCTCGGTGATCGTCACCGTCGATCCGGACGGGGCCAGGAACGTCGTGCAAATCGGCTCGGCATCGCCTTCCATCGGGTGCGGCCCCGCCAGGAGTTCGCCGACGAAGATGCCTCCCTGCGGGGTCTTGTCCCACGCCAGACCGAAGGCAAACCTGCCGCCGTCGGTGACGCCATCGCCGTTATCGACCACCACCTTGCAGACCTCGATGGTGCGGGTCGGCGGTGTGTAGCTGTTCTTGATGCAGACGAGGTAACTCCCGTCGCCCTCGGGCACCGTCGTCGCGCTGGTTGCGTCCTTCGTATACTCGTCGCTCCCGGAGCACGTTGCCACACCGTCCGGGTCCGCCTTCACGTGGTAACCCACGAGCGACCAGTTGGCGGGGAGGGTGGTCTCGGTCACAACCTGGGCATCCGTCGTCAGGATGTTCACATCGGCTGCGGAGTTGCCGCTGCCGGTGAGCGTCACGCTGAACACGTCGTCGGCATCGGTGGGGCCGCCGGGCGCGATCGTCCCGGTGAAGGTGCCCGTGTTCGAACCGTCGGCGAGTTTGATGATGCGGACCGTCCGGACAACCGTGAGCCTGGCATAGATGCAGGCCCGGTTTTCCGCGTTCTCCATGGTCCAGAAATAGTCCACTGGCGTGCCAGCGGGCGGTGTAGCGGGGCATTCGGCCGTGCTATCCACTGGCAGGAAGCCCGTGAACTCGAGAACGTACGTTGTGCCCCCAACGGAGAACGTCTGATTCCCAATGTTGGGCAACGTCACCTTGTCTGCACAACCATTGACATTGATCGTCCCCGCCTGGTACGGCGTGCCTCCGTCGGCGCAGACTCCATTCTCCCCGCCGTTCGGCGTTTCCCAATGGCCGAAATCGACGTTGAGAGTCACGCCGCCAGCCGGGTTTGCAAACACCAGCGGAAGGCTCAGCGGCACCGTGGTCGGCGCCCCGCCCGAGTCGATCGGCCGGTTGTGATGCGTGAACCCCCCAAGCAGGAAGGTCTGCCCGGCCAGGATGTTGTTGACGCTGTTGCCAACCCAGTCGTACCCGCTCTGGTCACCACAGCCGGAGCCCGTCCCATTGCCCCAGCGAATCTGGGCTGTGCCTTCGCCGACCTCGCAGCCGGGGTCGCCGGTCGTGATGTTTCCCCAGGTGCCGTTGGCACTGGCCAGGTCGAGCGCCTTGGCCGAATCCTGGCGCAGTGTGAGGCCAGCCAGAACCGCCATCAACACCGCTAACAAGCCCAACAGCACCAGGCCCCCCTGCCGCTTTCGCGACTTGCCATAGAGAGAAAGTGTCATCTTCTTGTCCTACTCCGCCGGCCGATCAGCCGGCACACTCAACGAATTGCCAGCGTTCTCCCCGTACACAACCCCATGCAGTTGTTGTGGTTGGCAAGTACCGCCTCCTCCTCCCCCGCCTGCGCGTGGGCCTGGCTCCCTCTCCACCAATCGCTGTCGGGCTTGTATCACCCGGCACCGGGGCGACCCGGGACCCGCGCCCCGTGTGTACCCATTCCACGATGGCATCGCTGCCCGCACCGGCCATGGGCCAAACGGGCTGGAGTTCCGCGCCAACCAGCCGTGATGCGCAGGCCCAGCACGGTCGAATAGCACGCATGGAAAGGAAAAGGCCCCGGTTCGAACCGGGGCCTTTTCCTGGACAACAGCCACCAGGGACGGGCTGGTAGCTCCTGGTTAGCGGCGGCGCTTACCCGCGACCGCCAGCGTGGCACCACCACTGAGCGCGGCAAGGCCCGCGATCAGCAGCAGAAGGTTCATGCTCGCCGCGCCACCGCTGCCACCGGTACCGGTGCTCGGGGCGATAGGCGTCGGGCCCGGCGTCCGGGCGCCCGCCGTCGCCTCTTCGGTCGGCCTGGTGGTGGGCGTGCTGGTGGGCGGCGTCGTCGGTGTCGCCGTCGGCGTGAAGGTCGGCGTCGGCGTCGGCGTCACCTGGATGCAGTCCTGGCAGGGCGGATCGAAGGTCGCCAGGCGATTGGTGAAGGTCAGGGTCTGGCCCTCGGGCTTCTGGTTCGAGAACGAAGTGGGGCTGACCGGGTTGAACCCTGGCGAACCCGCGTTCACCGGGTTCTCGCTCACCACGTAGTCGGTGCACAGCGGGAGCCCGGTAAACGAAGCGTTGCCGTTTGCATCGGTCTGCTTGCTCTGGTTGATCCCGCATGCGACGGACGAGACAGTGATGGTCCAGCCATCGTCATCGTTCGGGGCAGGTACGTCGGGCCCGGCGTTGTGCGAGGTCACCGCAACCTTGTGCACGTTCAGCGAACCGAGCGGCTGGTTGTAGAAGGCCACCACGCGGGTCGTGCCGTCGGGAATTGTCACGTTCTTGGTCACGTTCAACGCGCTGGCTGCGCCGTCGATCGTCACGTTCGTCAGCGTCCAACCGCCGGGGAGCGCCTCCGTCACTGCGTAGTTATCACCCATGTCGAGGCCCGAGAAGCTGACGACGCCGCTGGCATTGGTCGGGAATACACCGTTCACGCCCGGGCCGCTCACCGTCATGTTCCAATCCTCGATTGGGCCTTCGCCGAGGGCGGCGTCGTCGGCGTCGCCATCGCCGTTGATATCGAGGTATTTCTCGATGCGAAGGTCGCCGGTGGGCGACACCTGGCCGGGAACTTCCCTGTTATAGAAGGTGACCTGGCAGGTCCCGTCGTACTCCAATTCTTGCGTCTGGGCCTGCGCGAGGAAGTCGACCTGGCTCTCGTCCGAGCAGCCTCCTCCACTCCAGATGATCACAACGACGCTTTCGCCCGTGGTCTTGTCGCCGTCCATCACCTGGTACATCGGGTAGCCCGTTTCGTCGGTGATCGGCGTCGCCAGCTCAGTGAAGGTCGCCCCCTCCACGTCGCCGATGAGGTCGACCTCATCGCAAATCGGGCCTTCGCCTTCCGCCAGGGAGATGGACGTCGCAGCGGTGTCGGGCTGCTCTTTCTGACTGTTGTAGTAGTCGATTTCGAAGTCGAACTTCGTGTCGCCACGGGCTATGCCGTCGCCGTTATCTTCGAAGACCTTGCAGACGCGGACGGTGGTCACGATCGTCTCGCCGCAGTTGATCGTGACCGAGTCATCGTCGTCGATAGCCGGCTCCGTCCCCATCTGGGCCACGGCGGTGTTGGTGATGGGCTCGCCGCAGATCTCCGGCTCCGAGGACACGGTCACCGGGACGGTGATGGTGTACTCACCAACCGGCGCGCCCGAGGCCAGCGTGCAATTGATGCTGTTCCCGGAACTGGCGGAGCAGTCGAGCTGGTCACTCGTCTCCACGGGAGCACCGGCCGTGAAGTCGGCCGGGATGGTGTCGGTGATTGAAGTCGCCGCACTGGTCGCGGCGCCGGTGACGGTCACCTTGATGATCCAGTTGAACGCCTCACCCGGGTTGACGATGTTGTCACCCGTGTCGTTGGTCTTCTCGATGGCGATGGCGGCCGGGACGGCGTTATAGCACACCACCACATGGCTTACACCCGGGATCTGGCCCGGACTCGGGTGATCCGGCGAGTGGAGGTTGCCGTCCGAGAGCACCCCTGCCGGGTAGGTGGGCGGATAGGTGTACCGGTTGGCGTTGGGGCCGCCCTTCACGTACGCCTCGAAGATCGGAATGGTCGAAACAAACGAGACATAGGTCCCGTTGGAAGTGATGCTAATCGACCCTCCGACGAGCGCGTACGGCGTCGTGCCGATCGGCGGCGCGGTCTCCGTGCTCATCCCGTAGTCGTAGCCGCGATCCGTGCAGATGCTCGACTGAACATTGCCCTCGACGAGCACAGGGAAAATTCCGCGCGTACTTGCGTCGGTGGCCCGCGCCGATTCGCGCAGCGCCAGGGCCGCGCTGAACGCGCCCAGCAGTGCGAACAGCGCAAGGGCGACCAGCCCCCATTGCCGCCGCCGCGACTTTCCATATAACGCTAGAGTCATGTGATTTCCGTCCTTTGGAAGTGGGCCAGCCTAACCCGCAGCCGGCAATGGTTACGTTGACGCGATCCGTTCAAATCGCCCGCAGCCCGGTCCTCCCCATGTCCTGGCCCGCCCCTCAGGGGCTGCAACCACTCGAACACCCCGTCGCCACCTGCTGGCAACAACCGGGCGTGCCTCGTTACTAGTACGTGGGTTTTTGGTCGCTGTTACGTGAAAACCCTGATCTTTCCGTTAGAACCGCGTGGGAATGGCGGTTCGGAGGCTGCCGCGCGACCGGGGTGGCGTGCCCGAGTGCCGCTCCCTGCCCGTCGCGGGTCGGAGGCTGCTCCTCGTTCGTTGCTCTTTCCTCCCCTTCCCCTCCTCCCTTCTCCCTCCAAAGTCGGACCCCGTTTGTGATGGCTTTCGCAGAGTCCCGCGCACCGGCTTGAAACACTGACTGCGCGGTAATCAGGCACGACGACTCCCATTGCCGCGCCGGGGCCATCGAACTGGTGGCCCCGGTTCCCCCCAAAGACCGAAGCCCGGGCCCGCAACCCCGGGCAATCTGAAACAACAGCCCGGCAAAGCGCCCGGCCAGCGGAAAGGAGGACAACGGTGACCGTTCGGCAAGTACCCTTGGGCGCCTTCCCCTCCAGCCGCCGGCGCACCCCCCGGGTGTGGCAGCCCGCCGTCCTCGGCGCCGGCTGGTTCGCCCGCGATTTCGCCATCGTCCTCGCCGTTATCGGCGTCTACTTCCTGCTCCGTGGAGCAGCACCGGATCGCCTCGACTTCTCCGTCCAGGTCACGAACCACCTGATCCACTTCGAACGGCGGATGGGCCTCTTCTGGGAGCCCACCATCCAGGAATGGTCGATCCGCTCTCACGCGGTGAAGGAGTTCGCGAACTTCGTCTACGCCTACCTGCACTTCCCCGTGCTGGCCCTCGTCGGCGCATGGCTCTGGTTCCGCAACCGGCCCGCCTTCCTCTTCATGCGCAATGTCATGTTCGTCTCGATGGTCATCGGGCTGCTGTTCTACTACGCGGTGCCGGCCGCGCCGCCGCGCCTGATGGCCGCCCACGGCTACGACCTCGGCTTCATCGATACCGTCTTCGGCGGCGATACGGCGGTGAACTACGTTCAGCCCTCGCTCATCCTGAACGAATACGCGGCCATCCCGAGCTTCCACTTCGGCTGGATCGCCATGGCCTCGGCCGCCATCTGGGTGAACACCGAAAGCCGCGCCCTGCGCACCCTGGCCGTCCTCCTGACCGTAGTGATGACCTGGGCGATCGTCGCGAGCGCGAACCACCTCTTCGTCGATATGGCCCTCGGCGGCCTGGTGGTGGCCATCGCCTGGTGGGGCGCCCTCAGGCTCGAAGCCCGCCGCCTCGCGTAGGGTCTTTCCTCTTTTCTCCTTCCTCTTTCCTCTTTCCTCTTTCCTCTACAATCCCAACCTCATGCCCGAAATACCCGAGCTCGAGGCCATCAAGGGGTTCTTCACCGAGCACCTCGCCGGCCGCGCCATCGCCGAAGCCCAGGTGCGCATCCCCCACGTCTTTCGCACCCCCGCCCAGGAGTTCCGCGAGCTCCCGGGCGATGCCTTCGGCGAGGTCCAGCGCCACGGGAAGTTCCTCCTCTTCCCGCTCGCCTCGGGGCGCGTGCTTGCCATCAACCCCATGCTCACCGGCCGCTTCCAGTACGTCGAACCGAAACTCAAGCTCCGCGCTAAGACCTGCCTCGTGCTCGATATCACCGAAGGCCGCTCCCTGCGCTACTCCGATGAGCGCCTGATGGGGAAGCTCTACCTGGTCCCCCTCGAACAGCTCGACCACATCCCGAACTGGGCTACCAACGGCCCCGACCTCCTCGATTCCGCCCTGACGGAAGACGAATGGGTAGCGCGCATGAAGAAGTACCGCGGGCAGATCAAAAGCATCCTCACCAACGCCGAGTTCGTGCAGGGCATCGGCAACGCCTACAGCGATGAGATCCTCTGGGAAGCGAAGATCAACCCCTACATCCCGCGCACGAAGCTGAGCGAGGACGACCTGCGCGCGCTCTACCGGGCGGCTCTCGCCGTCATGGCCTGGGCCACCCCGCTCGTCCGCGAGGCCATGGTGAAGGACGGCGTGCTCGACTACGAGGAACGGCGTGACTTCATGCGCGTCCACCGCCTCGGCGGCAAGCCCTGCCCCCGCTGCGGCGCCACCATCAGCGAAATCACCGCGAACCAGCGCATCACAAGCTTCTGCCGCACCTGCCAGCCAGAGATGCCGGCCTGACGTGAAGCTCTCGCCCACGATTACGGGTAGTAGATGTCGGCAATGGAGACGTACGGCTGGCGGCCCGTCCCGACGACCAGGACGCGGCCATCTGGGAGAAGCGTCATTGAGTGCCAGACTCGCGGCTCGAGCATTGACGCAGCGGGCGTGAACGTCCGTGTCACCGGATCGAAGATCTCCGCCGACTCGTAGACCACGCCCAGTTGCGTGTCAGAGGTCCCGCCGGCTATCAGAACCCGACCATCTTGCAGGAGCACTGCTTCGTGCTTGGTCCTCGGTGCCAGCATCGAACCTCGCCACACGATATCTCCGGCCTGCGGGTCGAAGAGCGCCGCCGAGCGCAGGGCGATGTGAGGAGCCCGCGGATCCGCTCCCGGCCGAGGGAGCGTCCCACCGGTCAGCAAGATGAGGCCGTCTGACAGCACGGTGGGCAGCTCCGGCAGCGGCGCCAGCACGGTCAACCCGTCGGGCGTATCGAGCTGGCGGAACTCGTCGGCTGCAAACTCCCAACCAAGCTGGCCGGAGAAGACGAATACGCGCCCGACTGCCGTCGCCACCTTCGGCTCGGCCTCGGTCATGCGGGGCACTGCGCCAATCGGCACGAAGGTGCGGGTTACGGGGTCGTAGACTTCGGCCGTCGCGCCATCGTCCCCGGCGCCGCCGCCAACGATGAGCACCCGGCCATCACTGAGCGCTGCCGCTCCGAAGAACACGCGTGGAACGGCCATAGACCCCGTGGGCTCGCTCCTCCCGCTGGTCGGGTCATAAATCTCGGCCGCGGCAGTGGCTCCAGTCTCGGTTACGCCGCCAGCCAGGAGCACGCGGCCGTCACCCAGCACCACCGGGGCAAACGTCTGTCGCGCGGTCAGCATCTTCCCGCCGTCAACGAATTGATCCGTCAGTGGGTCGAAAATCTCGATTGAGTCGTGAACCACGGGTTGCCCGGAGATGTTGTTGCCCCCGGCCAGCAACACCCTTCCGTCCCGCAGCAAGGCGGCACCGTGGATCCCGCGCGTGAACGATGGGGGACCGACTGGCTCCCAAACGTCGTGCGGGAGTACACCGGTTGGACTGGAGAGCGCAGTGGGCGTCAACGAGGGCGCCACATCCTCCGTTTCGGTACCTGCTCGCCACACGAACACCGCCACGACAACGACCGCAACGGCGACCACGAACCCGAGGGCCGCCGGGAGCAGGAGCGCCGAGCCCTGCCAGCGCGAGCGACCTGACCTCCACAAGGCGACGGCTTCTTCCCGGCTGGAGGCGTCAAGCTTCCGCATGACCTCCGCGACATGCCACTTCGCACCGTCAAGAGTGATGCCGAGGTGCCGGGCGATCTCCCCATTGGTCAGCCCCCGATCCATCAGGGCGAGCACCTCTTGCTGGCGCTCAGTCAGGGTCGCTCTACCCGTATCCGCGTTGTTGGCGGCGCCCCTTGGCATGGCACCAGCATGGCACCTCGCCGGGCAGTTGCACTACCCGATGCAGCCTATTCCCAGACGTCCTAGGATTCTGCCGCACCTGCCAGCCCGAACTGCCGGCCTAGAACGACGCCCCCAGGAACGCCGCAGCGATCACGACCACCACGGTCGACACCCGCGCGAGTACATCCGCGACCACATCCTCCGCGGTCCGGGCGTGGGCCTGGTACTCGGGGTGGCGGTCATCGTAGCGGGCGGACATCTCAGTTACTCCAGCGTGGTGGTCTTAGTGTGCCCGCGCCGCCGAGCGCTGCCAGCGGTCGATGGGCCCGCTTCTGCTGGGTCGATCGGGTGATCGCCGCAGGGGCTTTTTCACCGAGCGCCGCCCTTTATAGTCACTGCATGGGCTGGCTTGCCTTCGCCGTGCTTTCCGCCATCGCGGCTGCGGCCACTGCCATCCTCGCCAAGGTCGGCGTCAAGGACGTCAACTCGAACCTCGCGACGGCCATCCGGACCGTCGTGGTCCTCGTCTTCGCCTGGGGGATCGTGTTCGCCACCGGCGTCCACCGCGAGATCCCCCGGCTCTCGAACCACACGTTGCTCTTCC
Organism: uncultured Anaerolineaceae bacterium; assembly: GCA_964507025.1. Taxonomy (GTDB): domain Bacteria; phylum Chloroflexota; class Dehalococcoidia; order Tepidiformales; family Tepidiformaceae; genus Amarobacter. Next base: position 27,651 of record CAZDOK010000018.1, on the reverse strand, counting down.
TCGGGCTTTCCGGCATCGCGACCGGCCTGTCGTGGCTCTTTTACTTCCGCGCGCTGCAGTTGGGCAACGCCTCGCAAGTCGCACCCATCGATAAGCTCTCGCTCGTCATCACCGTGATCTTCGCGGCCATCTTCCTCGGCGAACACATCACCTGGGGTGTAGGTATCGGTGCCGCCCTCGTCGCGGCTGGCACGCTCTTCATCGCCTTCGGTCAGAGCGCCGCCCCCAGGAACGCCGCCGCCAGGATCACCACCAGCATCGACACGTGGGCCATCACGTCCGCCACGAGCTCCTCGGCGTGCCGGGTCGTTACTTCGGCATTGGCGCCAGGGTCATATTCGTGGGCAGACATCGCGGGTCTCCAGTTCTTTCTGCGCCCAGTTTCTCAGCCCCACCCCTGCCCGGCATCGGCCGGATGGCCCGGGCGCATGGGCCGTTGGGCCGGACCCGCCAGCGGTTTCCCTCAGTCGGCCCGCGATTCCTCGATGATCCGCGAGAGTTCCTCCACACCGTACGGCTTCGCGACGAGCTTCAGCCCATACTGCTCCACGAGCCGTAATACCCCCGGATCCGTCGTCGCGCCGGTCGCGATGACGGTCCGGGGGATGAGTTGCGGGGCCACGCGGGCGAACCCCTCGAGCACCTGGTCCGCCGTCTCGGTTGCCAGCCGGTAGTCGCACAACACCAGGTCGAAATCCCCGGCGCCGGCAAGTTGGAGGGCGGAGCCGGCATTGTCCGCGGTGTCGCAGTGGTGCCCCAGGCTCGAAATCAGCCGCTGGCAGACCTTCCGCAGGCTGGGCTCGTCATCCACCACGAGCACGCGCGACGCGGCCCGCGGAGCGGCCGGCTCCACGGGCGGCTGTCCTGCCTCGGCGGCCGGCGTTGCGGGAAGGTCGATCGTGAACGTCGTGCCCGCGCCCGGCGCCGAGACCACCGAAATGCTCCCCTGGTGCGATTGGACGATGGAGTACGAAAGCGGCAGCCCGAGCCCTGTGCCCAGCCCCGGCCGCGTGGTGAAGAACGGCTCGAAGATCCTCGACCGCGTGGCCTCATTCATGCCCTTGCCGATGTCCCTCACGATGATGCGGGTGCGCTTGCCATCGCAATCGGAGGCGATGGTCAGGCGGCCGTTTTCGCGCTCGCTCAACGCCTGCTCCGCGTTGGTCACCAGGTTCAGGATCACCTGGGTGAGCTGGTGTTCGTTGCCCCACACGTGGCAGTCCGGCTCGATGCGGATGTCCGCCGTGATGCCCAGCGTTGTCCAGTGCGAGCGCCGCAGCCGTTCGATGTGCGCCACCAGCTCGCTCACCGGCACCAGCTGCCGCTCCGAGGTCCCCGGCCGGGCGATGAACAGCAAGTCGCGGACGATGTTTCGCGCGCGCAGCGCTTCCTTCTGGATGATCGCGATCTCCTCGCTCACGGCGCTGGCGGCCGGGCTCGACCCAATGATCTCGGCAAAGCCGAGCACCGCCGTGAGCGGATTGTTCAGTTCGTGCGCCACGCCGCCGATGAGCTCGCCGAGCGCCGCCAGGCGCGATGCCTGCGCCATCCGCTCCCGCGTCTGCTCCTGCTCCTCCTGGCGCAACACATCCGCCGTGACATCGATCGCCACGATCAGCACCTTCATGCGCGGGTCGGCCAACGGCACGAGCTCGTAGTCGAAGTGGGTGAGCTGGCCATCGATCTCGAGCGCGGCCCGGCCGTTGGCCTGTTCTCCATCGACGAATGCCTTCACGTAGCTCGTGCGCAGCTCCCGTGGGAGCTGGGGCATCAGCTCCTGCCACCGCGTCATCGGGCCATCTGGATTGAGTGACCGCAGAATCTTGCGGCCCGTGTCGTTGGCGAACACGGCCTGGCCCTGCTGGTCAATCAAGATCACGCCTTCGGTGAGCGACCGCAGGATCAGGCTGTAGAGGTCGCCCTGGCGAGCCACCTCCTGCTGTGCACGAGCAGCCTCGATCGCCGGGCCAACCACCTGGACGATCTTCGGAAGCAGTTCCATGTGCCGTTCCGTGAACACGAACGCCGGGTCACGCGAGGCCACCAGGAACATGCTCGTCATCGATCCCGCGGAGTAGTACGAAGTGAGCGCGAAGGCGTGAACATCGAAGGCCGTGTACGGATTCGGCCCCGGCAGATCGTCGACGTTCCCGCTCGCCTGCCCGCGATCCCGGGCGATGAACCCGGCCGGGGTGAACGGCACCACAAACCGCCCGGTCCCGAAGAAGGCCCTGAGCAGCGGGTCCGAGATGCGATAGTGCGTCTCGTCCCCATGGACCTGGCCATCGAGGACGACGGCGCCGGGTATGAAGCCACCGAGTGCCTCCGGGAGCGCGTTGATGATCGCGTCGGCGTCGGCCTCGCGGGCACAGACAGCCGCAACCTCCGCCAGGATGCGTTGCTCTTCCACCTCTTCGCGCGCGCGCATCGCCGCGCGGGCGTTCTCCATCGCCGGGCCAACAATCTGCGAAATCAGCCGCAGCAGCGTCCGTTCCCGGCTACCAAAGTGATACCCCTCCAGGCGCGACCCCGCCACCAGGAACCCAACCGTTTCGCCGGCCGCGCGCACAGCCGTGGTGCAGGTGGCGTGCACGCCCATCTGCCGGAGGACGCCGGGCCGGTCGCTATCGCCCGGAAGCTCATCGGCGTGGATCTGTCCGAGTTCCTCCGCCATCTGCATGTACGCATCCCCGGCCACGTGCACGAACGTGCCATCGCCCCGCGGGTACACCACCTCGTCGCCATCGCGAAAACCGAACGCCACCACCGGGCGCGGTACCAGCACCCGCAACGGCCGGTGGAGTGCATTCACCAGCGCGGTCGGCTCGGCCTCGCGGGCGCACACGGCGGCGACTTCCGCAAGCACCCGCTGGTCTTCGGCCTCCTGGCGCTCCCGTTCCACCGCCCGCACGTTCGCCATGGCCGGCCCGACGATATCCGCGATGAGCCGGATCAAGCGCAATTCGCGGGGGCCGAACTCGAAGCCGGGGTCGCGCGTGGCCACCACCAGGATGCCGACGGTGCTGCCCGCCGAGCTCGCCGCCGTGAGGACCGGGCGCTGGATGCCCAGCCGCTCCATCTCCCGCCCAACCGCCGGCACGTGGGGACTGGCGGGCGGCGGGACTACCTGTCCGTCCTCGAGCACTGGCCCCTGGTACTCTCCGAGCGGCAGGCGCACGGGCTTCCCATCGCGCGTTGGGAACGTCATCTCACCGGATTCGAGGAAGCCGAAATTCACGAACGGCGCGGGCACGAAGTCGGCAATCGCATCGCGCAGGCTGGCCACGATGTCCAGGGTGCCGGTCTTGCGGGCGACTGCCGCCGCCGCCCGGGCAATGATGCCCTGCTCCTCCGCCTCGGCCGCGCTCATCGCGATGCGCCGTTCGTTCGCGATCGCGTAGGAGAGCAGGCTGGCCACGAGCTCGAAGAACGCGCGCTCCTGCCGCCGGAACGGCAACGGGCTCTTGCGCCCAATGGTCAGGGCCCCTTCCACCCCGGTTCCCGCCGAGAGCAACACGCTGAACACCATCCGCAGGCCGACATCGAACAGGTTGCCCGGCGCACCGTTCTCCACGCCCTCCAACCCGTACTGGCTGCTGCGCAGGTTGTTGTTCACCAGGAAGTCCAGGCTGCGAGGGTCGAAGGGCAGCTCGTTGCCGTGCTCGTCGTACACCGGGATCGAGCGCATCGTGCGGAAGCCTTCTCCCGTGGGCTCCCGCGCCACCACCGAGCAGTAGTCGAACCCAACACCCTGGAGCAGCAGCTCGCGCAGCCGGTTGAAGTGCACCTCCACCGGCTCCCCGTCGTTCAGCAGGATGGCCAGCTCACTCAGGATGCGGTTGCGGAGCGCCTCCGCCTCGCGGGCGTGCGTCTTCGCATGGTTCGCCGCCGCCTGCCCAAGCAGCGCCGCCACCAGCTTGATGAACTCCATCTCGCGGTCGCTGTAGGGCAGGTCATCGCGGCGTCCGATCGTCAGCAGCCCATCGGGGCCTTCCGGGTTGCGCACCATCGCCGTGACCGCACGCCTGAACCCGGCGCGGGCAAGCGCCCCCGGTACCGCCCGGCCTTCCACGTGGTCGGGGCGGTACTGGGTGATGCCCCCATGCTCCTCGCGGACGAGATCCACTCCCTCGGGCTCGAAGAGGACTGGCCTGCCATCGAGCATGAGCTCCTCCGAGCGCGACGAACTGAAGCCGCCGGTCGCCGGATCGGCCACCGTGATGGAGATGAAGTCGAAGCCCACCGCCTGGAGCAGCAGCTCGGAGAGGCGGTCGAAGTGGGCCGCGAGCCGTTCGCCGCCCTGGAGCAGCACCGAAAGCTCGGAGAGCACCTGCCCCCGGATCGTCTCGGCGTGCGATTCCTGGACCTTCTGGTGGTTGGCGGTGGCCTGGGCCAGCAGCGTGCCCACCAGCTCCAGGTACGCGCACTCGTCGCCTGTGAACGGCGACGGGTCCTGCTTGACCAGGGCAAGGTAACCCAGCGGGCGAGCTTCGTGCTGGAGCACGGCAACAGCGACCCGTTCGTGGCCAAGGGGGAGCACCCTTGCCGTCAGCTCTCCACCGATCTCGCGGGTCGAGCCCTCGACGACCAGCTGTTCAGCCAGGAGGGCCATCATCTCCTCGCCGATGCTGGCCAGTGGCACCCTCGTTCCCACCGGGAACACCCGCCCGGTCATGCTGCCGGCCGAACGGAGCGTCTCCGGGCCTTCGTACACGAACATCACCATGGCGTCGAACGGCACCACCACCTTCAAACGCTCTACGAGGTGGTTGAAGAAGGCTTCGGGTGAATCGCCGTTGTTCACCAGCACCGAAATCTCGTTCAGCAGGCGCCCACGCGCCGCCGCCCGCTGCGACGCCTCCAGCCGCTCCTGGTTCGCGATCGCCTGCGCCAACAACGCGCCCAGCAGCTCGAGATAGGCGCACTCCTCGGCGTCGAACTCCTGGTCGGCGCTCCGGGTGAGCAGCAGGTGGCCAATCTCCCGGCCTTCGTGCCGGAGCGCGCAGATCGCGCCTCTACGCCGCCCGGCCGTCATGCCCAGCGTCGCGAGCCGTCCCCCGAGTGTTTCCAGCGAGCCCTCGACCACCGCACGCCCTTCCAGGAGCCCCAGGACACGCTCGCCGATGTCTTCCCGCGGGATATCGCTCCCGGTCTTCAACAGCACGCCCGACCCGCTCGCCGAAACGCGGAACCGGTCGCCCTGCGCCACCAGCAGGGCCATCCCATCGAACGGGAGCACTTCCCGCAGGTGTTCGGAGAGCCGCTGAAAGAACGCCTCGGGCGGCTCGCCCCGGTTCAAGAGCACGGCGATGTCGTTCAGCAACCGCGAGCGAGCCGCCTCGCGCGTCGAGGCATCGAGCCGCCGCCTGCCGTAGATCGCCTGGCCGAGCATCCGCGCCAGCGTTAAGAGGAAGCGCCGCTCGTCCTCGCTGAATTCGATGGCGCGCCGGCGCGCCACCGTGAAGAATCCCTCGACCCGCCCTTCGACCGTGATCAGGGCCGAGGCGCCGGCGACGAGCCCGGCATCCCGGAGCGCTGCGGCCGTCGCCGCCGAGGGGTCCGCCACATCCAACCGGTAGCTCCGGATGCCCTCTCCGGCGGCCCGCAACTGCGGCATCCCAAGCTCTCGCTCGTGCACTACCGGCTCGGGGTACCCCAGGTCCTCCGGCTCGCGCGCCACCCGGCGGAAGAAGCCCGGCTCGCCCGCCGGCTCGAACAGGCTGACGTAGTCGAACTCGACGCTCTGGTGCAGCAAGGGTAGCAACTGGTCGAAGATCGCCCGCACCGGCTGGCCGCTATTGAGCAGCAGCGAGGCATCGTTCAACACCCTCGCCCGGGCCGCGGCCACATGTGCACGTGCCAGCCGGCGCTGGTTCACCATCGCCTGGCCGAGCATCGTCGAAAGCGTCTCCAGGAACGCCACTTCGTCGTCGTCGTACCGTTCCTCGCGCCGCCGCGCCAGCGAGAGGAAGCCCAGCAGGGCGCCGCCACGCCGGATCGGGATCGAGACCGCTCGCCGCATCCCATTCCGGTGCATCACCTGGTTGAAGTTCGAGCGATCGACCTGCCGGTCCACGCGATACTGGACCACCACGTTGGGCGCCTCGGCGAGCAGGTCCATGCGGAGCACGTCGAACGTCTCGACGGCCCCGGCAGGCCGGACCAGCTCCGGCCGCGAACCAACCATGCGCATCGTCCGGGGCAGGTCGCCGGGCTCGAGGAAGCCCACGTAGTCGACTTCTATCGCCAGGCCGATCAGGTCCAGCAGGCGCTGGAAGATCGCCTCGATGCCCTCTCCCTGGTGGAGCAGCAGCGCGACCTCGTTCAGCACATGGGATCGCGCCGCAACCGCCTGCATGCGGGTGAAACGGCGGTGGTTCGCGATGGCCTGCCCGAAGATGTTCCCGAGGAGCGAAATGAACTCCCGCTCCATGTCGCAGAACCGGTGGTTGCCCCTCCGCCCGAACGAGATCAGCCCCAGCGGCTCGCCCGCGCTCGTCAACGCCGTGTCGACCACCCGCACGATCCCCGCGGCATGCAGTCGGGCGCCCATCGGCCCTATCCGGTCGGTGCGCGTCTCCGTCTGCCCGCCATTCTCGATCACCAGCTGGATGACATCGCCGTACTGCTCCGACTCGAACCGCTCGTGCAGCGATGTGGGGAGCTCCGCGGCAAAGGCGATGCGCCCCTCATCGCGGAGAATGAGCGAGGCATAGTCGAAGTCCAGGGCGCCCCCGAGGATCCCCTGGGTGCGCTCGAAGACCGCTACCGGGTCGCCCCCCGCGTTGAGCGCGAATGACAGTTCATTTGCCGCCCGGGCGCGTTCGCTCGCCCGTCGCGCCTCGCGCAGGTCGCGTTCCTGGCGCACCGCCCGCGCCAGCAAACCTGCGACCTCGCCGAGGAACTCAACCTGGCCGGGCGTGAACGGCTCGTCGCGCCGCCGGGCCGTGATGAGCGCGCCGTACGCTTCGCCATCGTCGACGAGCGCCGTCGCCCAGCCGCGCCGCATGCCGGCTGCCTTGAGGTTGCGCACGCTTGCGAGGTCTTCCACCTCGCTCGTCGCGAACTCGACTCCATCCGCCCCTCCGCCGATGAGCTGCACGCCGACGGTCTCTTCCCGGAACACGGCGCCTGCGATGGCCGGCTCGATCTCGATCGGGTACGACGCAACCGCGCGCACGAACCGGGGGTCGTTTTCAAGGACGAAGAGCGACGCATAGTCGAATTCGGCCGCGCGGAGCATCCGCTCCGCGAGAGACGCGAAGATACGTCCCACCGATTCCCGCTCGTTCACGAGCAAGGCCAGTTCGAGGAGCAGATCGCGATTCGCTTTCGGGCCGGCGTCAGCGTTGGACATGCATTAGCTGCCCTGTCCCCCCATTTCGAGGAGTTTCGGCATTTCCCGAATGCTCGCCTATGCGGGATTTCCCGTATAGACGCCGGGCGGAGGTTCGCGTGCCACCCGCATGTTGGAGCTCTTCGACGCCCGGTTGAGCCTGACCGGCATGGACACCATCGCCTTCGGCCCGGCAATCCTCAGCGGCGGCATGCTCGTGGGGCTCCCCGTGAGTGGGCCGCTGACTTCGCTCTTCGGCGCGCGCGATATCCCCGAGCACGCCGGCGGCCACACTGGCGTCGATATCGGTACTCCGGCTGGCACGCCCGTCCGCGCCCCGGCGCCCGGCATCGCCACCCCCGGCGAGAACGCGGTCTTCGGCAATTACGCCATTCTCGCTCACCGCGGGGGCTGGCAGTCGCTCTACGCCCACCTGTCGCGGGTCGATGTCCGCCCCGGCGAGTACGTGCAACGGGGCCGGCAGCTTGGCCTCGCCGGCTCCACCGGGCTGAGCACCGGTCCCCATCTCCACTGGGGCCTTGCCCGGGAAGGCAGCCCGCTCGCCGCCGGGCCGCACCTGCGCGACCCGCTCGCCTTTCTTTCGGTCGACCCGGACCCGATCGACCTCGACCGGACGCTGATCGCCACCGCCCACGCCATTTACGGCGCGCTCCAGGCGGCCGGCGCCGCCCTCGGCACCCGCACCGAGGCCGATTTCGCGCTTTTCCCGCCGGGCTCTCCCGAACGCGCGATCCTCGACATCCAGCGCGCGGCAAACCCCCTCATCGCCCGCTACGTGTTGAAGCACCAGTGATGAAGCCCTTTCCTCTTTCCTCTTTCCTCTTTGCTCCTCCCTTCTCCCTTCTCCCTTCTCCCTTCTCCCTCCCTTACCCTAGACCCCCATGGAACCCGTCTCCCGCTACTTCACTTCGCAGCGCCTCGAACTGCACTACCTCGTCTGGGGCGATGAGGCGAAGCCCCCCATCATCCTGGTCCACGGCACCCGAGACCACGCCCGCTCCTGGCAGCGCACCGCCGAAGCCCTCGCCGATCGCTACTGCGTGTATGCCCCCGATCTCCGCGGCCACGGCGACTCCGCCTGGGCCATCGGCGGCAACTACTCGATCATCGATTACGCGCTCGACCTCCACGCCCTCGGCGAAGCCATCGGCCGCGAGCCCTACACCATCGTCGGCCACTCCCTCGGCGGCGGCGTCTCGCTCCAGTACGCCGGCACCTTCCCCGAGAAGGTCTCCAGGCTCGTCACCATCGAGGGCCTTGGCCGCATCTGGGAGCGCGAACGCCGCCCGGCCCACGAGCGCATGCGCGTCTGGATCGAGAGCATGCACCGGCTGGAAGGCCGCACCCTCCATATCTACCCCACCATCGAGGCCGCTACCGCGCGCATGCGCGAGGCAAACCGCCATCTTTCGCCCGAGCTCGCCCACTTCCTCACCGAGCACGGCGTCCGGCGGGCCGAGGGCGGCTTTGCCTGGAAATTCGACAATTACACGCATGCTGGGTCTCCCTATGAGTTCAACATGGAAGACGCCCGCGACCTCTGGAACCAGATCACCTGCCCCATGCTCATCCTCTGGGGCAAGGAGAGCTGGGGCTCCCGCCCCGTGAAGATGGACCTCAGCGCCTTCCACAACTACAGGGCGGTCGAAATCGACGACGCGGGCCACTGGCTCCACCACGACCAGTTCGAAACCTTCATGGGACATGTGAATGCCTTCCTCGATGCCTAGGCCCGCTCGCTGGGCCGTCCTCGCACTCGTCGGCCTCATCGGGGCCAGCTTCGCGGCCTGCGGCGACGACGGCGACGATCCCACCCCAACGCCCGCCAACAGCGACTCCTCCGTCACCACGACCCCGGGCTCCGGCGGCGGCCCCCGCTCGGAACACGGGCAACTCATCGCTCGCGCCTCGGTTCCCCTCGACCTCGCCAACGGCACCTCCATCGGCCGCGCCGATGCCCCGGTGGTGATCGAAGCCTTCGAGGACTTCGGCTGCTCGCACTGCCTCCACTTCACCGCGACCATCGAGCCCAGGCTGTTCGAGGACTATGTGGCCACCGGCAAGGTCCGCTTCGTCTACCGCTACTACCCCCTCCAGCAGGTCACCGGTACGGCCGCCATCGCCGCCCAGTGCGCGGCCGAACAGGGCAGGTTCTGGGAGTTCCACAAGCTCCTCTTCATCGCCCAGGCCGAAGCCAACAACAAGTCAGGTCCGGGCCTTGGCGTCGCCTTCTCGCCCACCAGCCTCCGCGAACTGGCAGGCGAAGCTGGCATCGAAGCGGCCGCCTTCGATGCCTGTGTCAGCGGCGAATCGGCGCTGACACAGGTCCAGGAAGACCTGCGCGCCGCCCAGGGCCTCGGTCTCCGCGGCACCCCGTCGTTCATCATCAACGGCGAGGTCCTCGCCGGTAACCCCGAGACCTACGACGACTGGAAGAAGGTGCTCGATAGCCTCCTGAAGTAGCGCCCCGGTTGCCGTACCATCCACCCATGCGGATCTGGTCCTGCATCGATGGTCATTGGCGCGAGCGCGACACCGAAACGCCGGCCCCGCGCTGGTACGACCTCAGCGGTGGTGACCGAGAACAGCTCAAGGCGCTCGGCGAACGCTTCGGCCTCCACCCCCTCGCGATCGAGGACTGTCTCGCCCCGCACCTCCACACACCGAAGATCGACGACTTCGGCGAGTACCTCTTCGTGGTCGTCGCCGCGATGGTGCCCAGCGCCACCCAGCCCGAGATGGAAGAGCTCGACCTGTTCCTTTCGCGCGACTTCCTCATCACCTATCACGATGGCCCCGAGGCCCCGCCCTCCATCGCCGAGGTGGCGCACGCGCTCGCCCAGGGCGTCACTATCCGGCCCGGCGTCGATGGCCTGATGTACGAGATCATCGACCGCAGCGTCGATGCCATCCTTCCCCGCGTCAGCTCGATGAGCGAGGAGCTCGACGACGTCGAGGACCGCATCGTCACCGAGGGCGTGGCCGGCATGGACCACCACCGCGTGCTTGAGCTGCGCTCCCTCGCCGGCCGCGTCCGCCGCCTCATCGTCCCCGAACAGAACCTGATGCTCCGCTTCGGCCGCGGCGAATTTCACCTGGTCCAGCCCGCCAACCACGTCTACTACCGCGATATCTACGACCACCTGGTGCGGGTCGACATGGCGCTCGAAGAACTGCGCGAAGACGCGGAAGTCGCCCTCAGCACCTACCTGAGCGCGCTCAACAACCGGATGAACGAGGTGATGAAGGTGCTCGCCGTTGTCGGCGCGCTCGCCCTGCCCGCCACGGTGATCACGGGCATCTTCGGCACCAACTTCGATGACATCCCCGGCCTGCACAGCAACTGGGGGTTCGCCGCCATGATGGCCGCCATGGCAGCCATCGCTGGCTCGATGGCGTACATCTTCCATCGCCGCGGCTGGTTCTGATGCCCATAGCCGCTGGAGCCGCCCGCCGCCACGCGAGCCGCCCATGGACCTAGGCGGCGTTTCGTTCGATCAGGAGGGCTGGGGCCTGGCCGTCGCCCTCGGCATCGGCCTCCTCATGGGCGTCGAGCGCGAACGCCACAAGGGCAGCGGCCCCCGGCGCGCGCCGGCAGGCGTCCGCACTTTCGCCCTCGTCTCGCTGCTCGGCGGCATCTGCATGGTCATCGGCAACATGGCCGTACTGGCGGTGGCGCTCGCGTTCGTCGCCGCGGCCATCCTCATCGCCTATGCCATGGGCGACCGCGACGACCCGGGCCTGACGTCCGAGGTCGCGCTTCTGACCGCCTTCCTTCTCGGCGCGCTCGCCCAGCGGGAACCCCAGCTCGCGGCCGGCCTAGCCGTCACGGTCACCATCCTCCTCGCCATCCGCGCCCAGCTTCACCGGCTGGTCTCCCAGGTGCTCACCGAGCAGGAGATCCACGATGGACTGCTCTTCGCTGGCGCGGCGCTCGTGGTCCTGCCCTTGCTCCCCAGCGAGCGCGTCGGGCCTTACGGCGTCTTGGACCCCTACTCGCTGTGGCGCCTGGTGATCATCGTGATGGCCATCAGCTCCGCCGGATACATCGCCCAGCGGATGCTCGGTTCGCGCGTGGGGCTGCCGCTTGCCGGGTTCGCCGCGGGCTTCATCTCGAGCTCCGCCACCATCGGCAGCATGGGCGGCCGCGCCAGCCGCGAACCTCGCCTCATGCGGCCGGCGGTCGCCGCCGCGGTGCTCTCGACCGTGGCGACCATCGTCCAGATGGTGGTGGTAGTTGGCGCGACCAGCATGCCCGCCCTGCGCGAAATCGGCCCCGCGATGGCCCTGGCCGGCATCGCCGCCGCTGGCTACGGTACGATCTTCGCGCTGCGCGCCTTCCGCGAAACCGCCGAAGTCGAAGCTTCATCCGGTCGCGCCTTCGAACCGAAGACCGCGATCGTGTTCGCCGTTACGGTGACGGTGATCCTGCTCGTCTCCGCGGCCCTCAACGATTGGCTCGGCAAGACCGGGCTCACCATCTCCACGGCTGTCGCGGGATTTGCCGATACGCACTCAGCCGCCATCTCCGTCGCTTCGCTGGTCGCAAGCGGCAAGATCTCCGCGGGAGATGCCATCATCCCCATCCTGGCGGGCCTCACCACCAACTCCATCACCAAGGCGGTGCTTGCCATCACCTCTGGCGGTCGCCCCTTCGCGCGCGCCGTGTGGCCCGGCATCGTGGCCGTTGCCGCCGCGGCGTGGGCCGGCTTCGCCCTGGGCAGTCCCTGGCCCACCGGCTGATTCCGCGACTTCTGGCTACCACCTGCGGAACCAACGTCCCTTCGCCCGCCCCACCTACACCGAAGAGTCCGCGGCAGGCGGGGCGGCCAACGCCCGCCAGCTCTCCGAGGCCGTCGCCGGCGTAAGGCCACTCTTCCCCGAGACCGAGGACTAGCGCTCACCCAGGCTCCGGGCTGGACAACAAAACGAGGCACGGAGCGGGGGATCTCCGTGCCTCGCAATTGAAAGAGGCGGGTCTGGCGTGTTGAGGGGACTTACGCCGCCAGCCGATGCTCCTCATTCGTGATGAAATCGGTGTCCTCGAGCCAGTTCTTGAAGGCCTTCGTGGCACCGCAGCGCTTGCAACGCCCGTTCGAAAACGGCCCGGACGCTTCCTCGATCACCCAGTGGTGGGCGTGGTCCTGCGCCTGCGGCGCGCTGGTGGTGATGTCGATGATCGCGGCTTCCATTTCATGTTCCTCCCTGCGGGCGGGGTGGCTGCCCCGCGTTCCGTTTCCTTGTTGAGCAGATAGTAGGCACGCACCCTGCCTCGGCCACCCATCTCGCGGATGAATCCGCGCTCACCCGAAAGGCGGAGCCCAATTCGGCCCATGTGAAGCCCATCACAGTGAATGAGGTATGAGGCTGGAGGCAGCAGGCATGAGCACGCCCGGATTGGCGGTCGGGTGGGAGTGGGTGGAGGCTTCTCCCTTCTCCCTCTAGCTCGAACTGCGAATCCGCCCCGGCCTGATCGTCAGCGTCACCCACATTGCCGCGTCCCGCGTCCAGCTCGCGATCGCCTGCTCCGCCCTGATCGGGTCGTAGTAGCGGCGCGCAAGGCGGCTCAACAGCTCCACCGTCCCCCCATCCCCGATCGTGGCCGTGCCCTCGATCGTCACCCACCGCTCCGGCACTCCCACCGGCTCCTCCACCGAAAGCGCCACCCGCGGCTCGATCGCGATCCGCCGCGCCTTGGGCGACCTCCGCGAGGTGAACACCCGGGCCACCACGCCATCCCACTCGAACCACACCGGCACAATGGTCGGCGCCCCGCCGGCCCGCAGATACGCAAGCTTCGCGATGCGCGTCTCGCGCAGAAAGGCGTCGGCTTCGTCGGCAGTCATGTCCGGCATGGCCCGCATTCTTCCACGTCCGGGCAAACGCACCACCCGGGGTGGGTCGCCGGCCGGTGGCTCCTGGCTCTTCCCTCTTTCCTCTTTCCTCTTTGTCTCTTGCCAGCCGGCGCACTTCGCCCTTCGAACTTCCGGTACAATCCGCACGCTTACGTTCACGTCAGGAGGAAACCCCCATGGGAAAGCTTGATGGCAAGACTGTCATCGTCACCGGCGCCAGCCGCGGCATCGGCGCCGAAATCGCACGCCTCTTCGCCGAGGAAGGCGGCAGGGTCGCATGCGTCGCCCGCACGCTGAAGGAAGGCGACCACGTCCTCGAAGGCTCGCTCGAACACACCGTCGGCACCATCAAGGCCGCCGGCGGCGAAGCCACCGCAATCACCGCCGACATCTCGGAGTACGACCAGTGCGTCCGTGCCGTCGAGGAAACCCGGGCGAAGTACGGCCCCATCGATGTGCTGGTCAACAACGCCGCACTCACCTACTTCATCCCCATCAAGGACTACCCGATCAGCAAGTGGCACCGCTCGATCGGAGTCAACTTCCATGCGCCCTTCTACTTCAGCCAGCTCGTGTTGTCCGACATGATCGCCCGCAAGGCCGGCTCCATCGTCAACATCTCCTCCGGCGCCGCGATCGGCCCGGGCCGCGGCCCCTACAAGGGCGACTTCGGCCGAGGCGGCACCCTCTACGGAGCCGAAAAGGCCGCCCTCGAGCGCTTCACCCAGGGCCTGGCCTCCGAGGTCTACCAGGATGGCGTGAGCGTCACCTGCGTTTCGCCTTCCCAGGTCGTCCCCACCCCCGGCACCGTCCACCACCACCTCGTCACCGGCATGGACGACCCGCGCGGCGAGCACCCGATCCTGATGGCGAAGGCCGCCCTCCTGCTCGCCAGCGAGCCTCTCGACAAAGTGACCGGCCGCGTCACCTACAGCCAGGAGATCCTCCAGGAGTTCGGCTGGATCAAGGATGGCAAGGGCACCGGCATCGACCGCAAGGGCTCGGGCTACAGCCAGATCTGACCCGCGCACAGGAGGGAGACGAAGACGGCCGGTCTCGCCTCCCTCTTTCCTCTCCACAAGGGAGCCTCCCATGCCCGGGGTCATCGCCCTCCTTGATTCCACGTCTTCGGCTCGCATCGATGCCCTCTGGGGCGAGATGGAGCGCCGCTTTGGCACCCGGCGCGGCTTCCCCGGGGGCATCCCCCACGTCACCTTCCACCTGGGTGACTTCGACGTGGAGCCGGGCGCCGTCGCCGTCGTCGAACGGGTGGCGGCCGCAACCAGGCCGTTCACGCTCGCCAGCTCCGGACTCGGCGTCTTCGGGGGCCCCGCGCCGGTCGTCTTCGTCACCGTCGCACGTTCGCCCGCGGCCGCGGCGCTCGCCGAACGGCTCGACCACGACCTCCAGGCCGCGGGCTATCCGCCGACCGCTCCCTACTATGCTCCCGAACGCTGGGTGCCCCACATCACGCTGGCCCAGCAGAATCTCGACGGCGCCGACCTGGGGGCGCTGCTTGCCTGGCTTGCGCGCCAGCCCCTCACATGGGAACTGCCTCTGAGCTCCCTCTCGATCGCGAAGGAGACGCCAACCAGCGCCGAGATCCTCGCCACCTTCCCGCTCGGCACCGGATAGCGATTCAGACGATCGAAGCCAGCGCCCCCGGCAGCATCAGCTGCTCCTCGCCGATCGACCCGTGCCCCTCGAGTGTCCAGAGCGCGCTCAACACCCCCTGCGCGAACGCCCAGTGGAGGATGCGCTGCTGGTCCAGCCCCAGCGCATCGGCGAGCTGGCCCGCCCGCCGCACGGTGAGCGCGTGCAGGTCCGGCTCCACCGTCATCCGGTTTCGAAGGAGGGCGCCCGTCTCGTAGGCAGGCTCGCCGGCCACGCCTTTCGGGTCGATGGCCAGCCACGGTTCGCGGCGGGCCGCCAGGATGTTCCAGTGGTGCAGGTCGCCATGCAACAGCACGGGCTCGCCGGCAGTGGCGCAAAGCTCGAAGTAGAGCCGCTCGCCCTTCTCGAAGAGGTCCGGTGGAAACGGGCCGCTCCCCCCGCCGTACGCGGCGCGCACCCGCGCGAACGCCTGCCCCCAGCGTTCCATCGTCGGGAAGGCGTGGTCCGGTGGCAGGGGCCGCCAGAGCTCGCGCATCACCCCTGCCGCGATCTCCGTCGCGCGGACGTCATCGTCAAGCTCGGCGAGCGGTGTGCCCGGCTCGAGCCGTTCGAGCAGCAACGCGGTCGCCTCAGGGTCGGAATCGAGCATCCGGACGGCCCCGCGACCGTCGTACAGGCGGAGCGCCGCAATCTCGTTGGCGAACTCGGGGTCGGGCGGCGCGATCTTGAGCACGGCGGGCGCTCCACCCGGCAGCTCCACCCGCGCCACGAATGCGTAGCCCACGTAGGCAAACGTCTCGCCCAACGTGAGCCCCCAGCGCAAGCGCAGCCGCGCAAGCGTCGCGGGGAACGCCTCGGCCCACGCCGTCCCGCGCTCCGCGTAGAGGTCCACGAACTTCCGCGTGAGCTCCGGCGACAGCATCGCAACAGCGTACGCCGGGCGGAGTCGTGGGTCGCGCTGGTCATTGGCCGTTGGCCAATCGGGGCGGCGGACGCGCGCCCATGGCATGCCGGGGTGCCGCTCCCTGCCCGTCGCGGTTCGGAGGCTGGCCGGGCGGGGCCACTTCTCCCTTCTCCCTTCTCCCTTCTCCCTTCTCCCTCCTCCCTTCTCCCTCCCCCGTCCTCCCCCTACCATTCCGTTACCACGCCCCGCCCGCGGCGAGGCCCGCCGGAGTCCCTACCATGCAGCTCTTTCTCGATACCGCCTCCATCGACGAGGTCCGCACGGCGGCGCGCTACGGCGTCATCTCCGGCGTCACCACCAACCCCAGCCTCCTCGCGAAGGAGAACGGGGTCAGCTATCGCCAGCGGGTCCAAGAGATCGCCGCCGTCATCGATGGCCCGATTTCCGCCGAGTGCGTCTCGCGCAAGGCCGATGACCTCGTCGCCGAAGCGCGCGAACTCGCATCGTGGCATCCCAACGTCGTCGTGAAGATCCCCATCGATTCCGAAGGGCTGGAGGCCATCCACCGCTGCAGCGCCGAGGGCATCCGCATCAACACCACCCTGATCTTCACGCCGAACCAGGCTCTCCTTGCCGCCCTGGCGGGCGCGGCGTTTCTCAGCCCCTTCGTCGGCCGCCTGGACGATGTCAGCTACGACGGCATGGAGCTCATCCGCCAGTGCGTCGACCTGGTAGAGACGCACAACCTGCCCGCCCGGGTGCTGGCCGCGAGCCTGCGCCACCCGCTGCACGTGACCCAGGCGGCGCTTGCCGGCGCCCATATCGGCACCATCCCGCCATCGCTCATCCCGCAGATGCTGAAGCACCCCCTCACGGATATCGGCATCGACCGCTTCCTCGACGACGCGCGCAAGGCGGGCCTGATCTAACTCCCGGGGAGCCGGAGGAGAGCGAGTTACCACCCCGAAACCGGCACCCTCGTCGTCGTCTTTCGCGAAGCGGAAGTGGCCGGCAGCGACGAAGAGCGGCCGGGCGTCGTCCTCGCCTACTCCATCTCCACTGCCAGCACCGTCGCCAGCGGATCGATGGCCTCCTCCGGAACGCGGATCGTCAGCTCACCCGGCGGGTCCGGGTTGAAGAACTGGTCGATGATCGCGCAGCGGGTGCTGAATTCGAGCTCCTGACCGGTGCCCAGCAGCCGCACGCGCTTCACGTGCCGGATGGGCACGCCGCGGACGGTGACCGTCTCGTAGGGCCGCATCAAGAGGTGCAGGTAGGTTGTGCCGCCCCGCTGTGTTGAGGGCCCGTAGAACTGCCACGGCTCGAGCCCGGGTTCGGTGCCCACGATGCTTTCGAGGTGCTGGCTCAGCCAGCGCTGCATCGCCCCCAGGATCGCCCGCTGCTCCGGCATGATGGCGCCATCGCCCATCGGGCTCACGTTCAGAAGGAGGTTGCCACCCTTGCCGGCCACCTCGCAGAGCGTGTGCACCACCTGCCGCGGCGACTTCCACGCCCCATCGTCCGGGTTGTAGGCCCAGCTCTCGTTGAGCGTCATGCACGTCTCCCACGTGCGGCCGGGCGCCTGCGCCGGCACGAACTGCTCGGGCGTCTCGAAGTCGCCCACCGTTGGCAGCCGGTCATTCAGGAGGATGCTGGGCTGCAGCCCCCGGATGAGCGCCTCCAGCTCCTTCGCCCGCCACTGTTCGGGCGTACGCTCCCAGCCGCCATCGAACCAGAAGATATCGATCGGGCCGTAGCTGGTCAGCAGCTCGCGCACCTGGTCGAACATGACACCGGAGAAGCGCTCCCACCGGTGGTCCGTCGGCGGCGTTGAGCGCCCGAACCGGTAGGGACGGTCGGCATCGGTGAAGGCCGGGTAGTCCGGGTGGTGCCAATCGATGAGCGAGAAGTACAGCCCGATGCGCAGGCCCTCGGCGCGAAACGCCTCGACGAACTCCCGCACGATGTCGCGCCCGTACGGCGAATGCTGCACGCCGAAGTCCGATGTCTTCGTGTGGAACATCGCGTAGCCGTCGTGGTGCTTCGTCGTGAACACCGCGTACTGCATCCCCAGGCCTTTGGCCATCCGCGCCAGCCCGGCGGGATCCCACTGTGTTGGGTCGAACGTCGCCGACGACGACTGGTACGCCTCGACGGTCATCTCGCCACCCGGCAGTGCTGCGTTCCCGCCAACCATCGGCCACGAGAGCTCGACGCCCTGCTGCGACGAATGCCCCCAGTGGATGAACATGCCAAACCGCGCCGCATCGAACCACGTGCTCATGGCCGCGCAGTCTACGCGACCCGCCAGGGCGTGGGGCGTGGGTCGGGCGAGTCACTCCAGGCGCGCCGTGACTGCCGGGCCGCGGTTTGGGGGCGGGTCGTTCCTCGCCCTCCTTCGCCCCCTAGCGCGGCAGCTCCTCCGCGTGCAGCCCGAACAACGGAGGCGGCTCCATCTGCAACGCCGAAAGATAGCTGCAGAGCTGGCTCCGGTGGTGCGTCTCGTGCTCGATGAGCCCGCCCAGCACCCGCCGCCACGCCGGGAACGCCGGCCCCGCAAGGTTCGGAATGATGCGCTCCAGGTCCGTATCCACCAGCCCCGCAACCGTCTTCTTCCCCGTCCGCAATACCAGCCGGCGCAGTCCGGCGGCGGTCACATCCGGCTTCACCGCGTGACCCTTGTATCTCGTCACGCCCGTCTGGATTGCGCCGAGGTTCATCAGCCGCGTGTTGGCGATGTGGGCTACCAGCTCGGCCACGGAGAATTCGCCCGGCGCCGGCCGCCAGTGCACATGCGCATCGGCCAGCCGCTCCACCGCCTCGTACGTGCGCGCGTGCACATTGCCGACATAGTTGATGAGGTCGTCCTTCGGAATCATCGTCGGAGCGTAGCGGCTCGCGCGGCGCCACGGAACCGCCATGGGCGGGCCGGCATGTTAACAACCCGTGCTTGATCGCACCTGCCGGGCACGTACCGTGAATCGGCGTCACGCCATGCTCCGGCCACAACCTCGCATCGCCCCCTACGTCGCCGAACTGCTCGGCACCTTTGCACTCGTGTTCGCCGGGCCCGGCGCGATCGCGGTCGATGCGGCGAGCGGCGGGGCCGTCACGGGCGTGGGCATCGGCATGAGCTTCGGGCTCATCGTGATGGTGATGATCTTCTCGGTCGGCCATATTTCGGGCTGCCACATCAACCCGGCCATCACCATCGCGTTCCTCGCCCTGCGCCGGATCGCACCTGCGAAAGCCCTGGGCTACGTCGCCTGCCAGCTTGCGGGGGCGGTCATCGCCGGGCTCGCTATCGTCGCGATTGCGGGCGAGGAAGGGCAGGCCGGCGCGACCATTCCGCGCATCGGCGGTGATGATGCGGCCTTCTTCTCCGAGCTCATCCTCACCTTCTTCCTGGCCTTCGTCGTATTCGCCGTGGCGACCGATTCGCGCGCGCAGGGCGCCTTCGCCGCCACCGCCATCGGCGGCTATGTGGGGTTCGCCGCCACGGGTTGGGGGCCGATCGCCAACGCCTCCATGAACCCGGCCCGGTCCTTCGGGCCCGCCGTCGCAGCGAACGTTTGGGAGGCGCACTGGCTCTACTGGTTGGCGCCCATCGCCGGTGCCCTTCTTGCCGCCGCCGTCTACGAGCTCCTGCGCGAACCTCACACACCCGGCATCGACCCCGGGGACAGCAGGTGACCATGCACACCCCCGAGGTCCTCTTCGTCTGCATCCACAACGCGGGACGTTCCCAGATCGCGGCCGCCCTCACGCACCAGCTCAGCGGCGGCCGCGTCAGTGTGCGCTCGGCCGGCTCGGCCCCCGCCCGCGAGATCAACCCCGTCGTCGTCGAGATGATGGCGGCGCGGGGCATCGACCTCTCGCGCGAGTTCCCCAAACCGCTCAGCGACGACGCGGTCCGCGCCGCCGACGTCGTCATCACCATGGGCTGCGGCGATGCCTGCCCCTTCTATCCCGGCAAGCGCTACCTGGACTGGCAGGTCGATGACCCCGCCGGCCAGCCAATCGAAGTGGTCCGCGGCATCGCGCTCGACATCGAGCAGCACGTCCGGGGACTGCTCCGGGAGCTCGGCGTGCCCGCGACGGATTGACGCGGTAACGGCGAGTCATTGGCCCCGGCAATGTTTGTGACTGACATCACAATCCACGACGCCCGAGAGCGCCGGGGCGAGGGATTTCCCCTATGCCGCGCCGAGATGCATCAGTTACCATCGAAATAACCCCACGTGGCGACTCCGCAGCCGCGCCTGAAACGGAAGTCCATGTCCCAGCAACACACACTCGCCGAACAGCCGGATCCCGGCACCCTGCGCGTCGCGCTCGAAGCCGCGGGACTCTGGACCTGGGAAGCCGACCTCGTTGCCGACACCACCGTCTTCCAGGACGGCTTCTGGGAAGCCTACGACCACCACCACGATGGCCCGGTCGAAACGTTCGACTTCATCCAGCACATGCACCGTGGCGACCAGCGGGCCGTGACGCGCGCCTGGCAGGCGCACCTCCAGGGCGAGACGGAGATGTACGAATCCGAATGGCGACTGCGCACCGCCTCCGGTGAATGGCGCTGGATCCGCTCCCGCGGGAAGATCACTCGCCGCGATGCCAACGGCACCCCCCTCTGGATGGTCGGCGTATATATGGACATCACCCGCGAAAAGGAGGCCCAGCAGGCCCTCGCCGAATCGCGCGCTGAAACCGAGGCCGTGTTCCGCGGCTCGCACGACGCGATGGTCATCGTCGCGTCAGACCTGACGATTCGCCGCATCAACGCCGCCGCCGCCCGCCTGCTCGAGCGCGTCACCGGCACCACCGAGGTCGAAGGCACCAACCTGCTCGACTATCCCTTCTTCATCGAAAGTCCGCGCTTCCTCGGTGAGGTGCGCAATGCCCTGGCCGGCAAGACCTTCACCATCGAGCGCGAGTTCCAGGCGCCCGAACTCGCACCGGGCTGGTGGGAAGGCTGCTTCTCCCCGGTCCTCGGCCTCCGCGGCGAAGTCATCGGCGCCAGTGTCACCATCCGCGATATCACCGAGCGCAAGCGGCTCGAACAGGCGCGCGTCCAGGCGCTCAAGCTCGAAAGCCTCGGCCTGATGGCGAGCGGCATCGCCCACGACTTCAACAACCTGCTCACGGTCATCATTGCCAACCTCGAACTGGCCGCCATGGATGCCGCGAACGAGGAGCAGCACAGTTCTCTCGCCGAAGCCCGAGGCGCGGCCACCCGCGCCTCGGAGCTGGTCGAGCAGCTCATCACCTTCGCCGGACAGAGACCCACGGCCACCCACCCGGTGGACCTGGCCGCGCTCACCGAGGAGATCGTCCGCTACACCCGCAAGATCCCCGGCACTCCCGCCAGGATCGATACCGACCTTGAGCCGGTCCCGCCGGTGGAAGCTGACGCGACCCAGCTGCGCCAGCTCGTCCTGAACCTCCTGGTCAATGCCGTCGAGGCGACGCGCGGCACGGGCGGGCGCGTGGTCGTCCGCACCTCCACCATCACCGATGCCTCGGGGGCCGCGCCCTCGCCGCTCGTCGAGGCCCGGCCGGCACACCGCTACGTCCGTCTCGAAGTCTCCGATGAGGGAGTCGGCATGGACGCCGAGACGCGCACCCGCATCTTCGATCCGTTCTTCACCACGAAGGAAGCCGGCCATGGCCTGGGCCTCGCTTCCGCCCTCGGGGCCGTCCGTGCCCACGGTGGCGCCATCGCGCTCGAATCCGAACCGGGCCGCGGCTCCACCTTCACGGTCCTGATTCCCGCCTCCTAGTCCCTTCGGCGGAGGCCCCCGCCCGAGCGTGACTCCCTTCATAGAGCCTGTTTTCAGCGCCTGCCTACGGTGGATCCACCAGGGCCACACCCGGCCCCCTTGGAGGTAACCACATGTACGACGTCATCATCGTTGGCGCGCGCGCGGCCGGGGCGCCCCTCGCCCTCCGCCTGGCCAAAGGCCGCCTGCGCGTTCTCGCCGTCGACCGCGGATCGTTCCCCAGCGACGTGCTTTCCACCCACATGCTCACCGGCGACTCGGTCGAGCGCCTGGATAGCTGGGGCGTGCTCGACGAGATCCTTCGCAGTGATTTGCCCGCCCTTCGCCAGATCCTGATGGGCGTCGACGGCTTC
This sequence comes from uncultured Anaerolineaceae bacterium, assembly GCA_964507025.1. Classification (GTDB taxonomy): domain Bacteria; phylum Chloroflexota; class Dehalococcoidia; order Tepidiformales; family Tepidiformaceae; genus Amarobacter. The sequence continues at coordinate 5,785 of CAZDOK010000018.1, read as the reverse complement.
ACCGTGAACGTCCACGCCGAGCTCAACCCCTACCCGGCCATCGCGCCGCGCCGCAGCGTCCTCGATACCGTCCTCGTCGATGCCGCCCGCGATGCGGGCGCCGAAGTGCGCGAGGGCTTCACCGTCCAGAGCCTCATCTGCGAAGACGGGCGGATCGCCGGCATCGCCGGCAGGAACCGCTCCGGCGCCGAGACCATCGAACGGGCAAGGCTCGTCGTCGGCGCCGATGGCCGCCACTCCTTCGTCGCACGCCAGGTGGATGCCGCGAAGTACAACGAGCGGCCCGTCCGCGCGATTACCTACTTCGCCTACTACAAGGACTGGGATTCGGCCGCCATGGAGACCTACGTCCAGGATGGCATCGCCACCTATGCCTTCCCCACCAACTGGGGGCTTGCCTGCCTGGGCGGCTACTGGCCGGCCGCGATGCTCGATGAGGTGCGCGCCGCCCCCGAGGCGGCCATCGCCAGTGCCTTCGCCGGCAACCCCCTCATGGCCGAACGCTTCTCCCGCGCGCACCGCGTCGAACGTATCCAGGGCTCCACCGGCACCGCCGCCTACTACCGGAAATCGAGTGGCCCCGGCTGGGCTCTGGTGGGAGATGCGGCCTACCTGAAGGACCCCATCCTCGCTTCTGGCATCGCCGATGCCTTCCGGGACGCCGACTACACCGCCGACGCCATCCTCGCCGGCTATGCCACCGGCGGCACCATCGAAGAGCACCTGGAGAAGCATGAGGAGCGCCGCGCACGCGCCACAGCCGCGGCCTACGCGCTCAACGACCTGGTGGCCAGCGGCGGCTTCAGCAGGGAGGGCCTCCTCGGTATCCAGGACGCAGTCCGCAGCGCGAGCGAGGCCCGCCTCGCTCGCCGCGCCGCCTGAACCATCCCTTAACCCCCGGGCCACCGCGCGTGGATGATTTTGCACATGCAACCAATCTCGCCGCGTGGTGGCCCGCGTAGCTCTCCACGGTACCGGCGCGCATGCCGGCAAATCCGGGGGAGCATCTCAATGCGCAGGATCGTTCGTCTCGCCGCGGGCAGCGCCATGGCTGCCATCGCCCTCGTCGCCGGGGTGGCGGCTAACCGGCCCGCCACGGCTGCCAACGCCTCCATCTCCATCGCCGACTTCGCCTTCTCTCCGGCGAGCGTCACCGTCTCGGTCGGCGACACCGTCACCTGGACCAACAACGACGCCGCCATCCCGCACACCGTGTCATCGGATAGCGGCAGCGAGCTGGCCTCCGGGCAGCTGGCGGGTGGAGCCTCGTACCAGAAGACGTTCACGAGCGCCGGCAGCTACGCCTACCACTGCGACATCCACCCCTCGATGACCGGCCTGGTGATCGTGACCGCCGCCCAGGCCACCGCCGCGGCGACGGCAACTGCGACACCGACCGCCACACC
>CAZDOK010000018.1:0-4279 GCA_964507025.1 uncultured Anaerolineaceae bacterium | reverse complement strand
ACACCGACCGCCACACCTACCCCCGCGGCAACCGCCACCGGGGCGGCGGCGACCGCGACGGCTACCGCCACGCCCACGCTGGCCACCCAGCCGACGGCGACGCCGACATCGGCCAGCGCCAGCACGCCGGGCCCCACGGCCACGGCGGCCGCCAGCCCCACCAGCGCGCCCACGCCTCCCGCCACCGGCGAGGGCGACGGCGGCGGTGGCGGCGATAGCGCGACCGTGGTCACATCGGGGATCGTGGCCGTGGCACTCGTCCTGGCGGTTGGCGGCGCCGTGTACGCCTTGCGGCGCAGGAGTGCGGCCCGCGCCTAGGACGGACCCGAATCCGGACTCAGGCCGCGGCCGCCCGGTCGACCACCAGCCGGTGACGCCCCGCGTGCTTCGCCTCATAGAGGGCGCGGTCGGCCGCGTCGTAGGTCGCCACCAGCGAATCCTCGCGTGAGCGGCGTCGCGCCTGCCAGGCCGCCAGCCCGCCGCTCACGGTCACCTGGAGCGTCTCGCCCGTGGGCAGCACCACCGCCCCGGCGGCCACGGCCTCGATGCAGCGGGCCGCGGCCGCCCGCGCCTCTTGCAGCTCACCGATGAAGAGCACCGCGAACTCCTCACCCCCGAGCCGCCCAAGATACGCATCCTCCGGCAGTGCGCTGTCCAACCGTGTCGCAACCTCGGCCAGCACCGCATCGCCCGCGGGGTGGCCGTAGGTATCGTTCACACCCTTGAAGTGGTCGATATCGAAGATGGCAATCGCCGTCGGCTTGGTCGCCGTTGCGGCGGCGAACCAGGCGCGCCGGTTGAGCGTCCCCGTGAGCGTGTCGTGGTTCGCCAGGTATTCCGCCTGCTCGCGCAACTGGTCGAGCTCGGCGTTCTGCTCGGCCATCGCCGCCGTGCTCGCCCGCAGCACCTCCAGCAGTTCTTCCATCTCCTGCCGCGATTCGACCTCGCCCGTGACGTCGCGCGCGACCAGGTAGGCCTCGCCGGAATCCGTAACGGGACTCAGATTGAACGAGAGCCACCGCCAGCGCCCGCTGGCGTGACGCACCCGGACGCGTGAATCGTAGACGGCCTCTCCTTCCAGCGCCGGCCGCACCCGAGCGATGCCCTCCTGCAGGTCCTCGGCGTGCACCAGCGGCCAGATTGTCTTGCCCACGAGCACATCCTCCGGGTGGCCCAGCGTCTTCTCCCACGCCGGGTTCACCTGCGTCAGCAACCCCTGCCGGTTCACCGTCGCGATCATGTCGAGCGAAAGGTCGAACACCCCCCGGAAGCGCGACTCGCTCTCGCGCAGCTCCTGCTCGGCCTGCTTTTCCGCGCTGATGTCCCGGGCGATGCCCAGGTAGCCCGTCGGTTCGCCATCGGCATCGCGCAACATTGTCATGGTGAGGCTCACGGGCACCCGGCTGCCATCCTTCCGGATGAACGTCCATTCCCGCGAATCGGTCTGACCCCGCCGTGCGCGCGCCACGCAGCAATCGAAGCCCGGGACCACTGCGCGCCCGAACTCCATCGAAAGCTCCGCCGCGCGGGCCTGCAGCTCCGATGGGTCGTGATAGACCACTGGGCTGTGCTTGCCCACCAGGTCTCCCGCCCGGTACCCCAACAGCCGCTCGGCCGCCGGGTTGAAGAGCAGGACCATCCCGTGGAGATCGGTGGCCACCACGGCATTCCCTGCCCCATCGAGAATGCCCTTCTGGAACGCGAGCGCCGCATTCAGCTCGCGCGTCCGCCGCTCGGCCAGCTGGTGTGCCGCCCGGCCCGCGCCCTGCAGCTTCCACACCACCACCATGAGCAGCGCCGAAACGGCGACCCCGCCAAGCAGGATCGCCGCCTGCGGCCCCCGGCTCGCCGCATCGAACTCCGGACCGCGCGAGATTTCGAGCGTGAGCATCTGTCCCGCCAGCGAGACGTGGCGCGTTTCCAGGCCGGCGTGCGTGTGCTCGGACTCTTCCCCCGCCAGCGAGTGGTAGAGCGCCTCCCGGGCATCCTGGGCCACCTGCTGGTACACGTGCACATCAACCTCGCGGTCGAGCCCGCCGAGCACCCCCTCCAGGAACAGCTCGGTGATGAACGGCGCATATACCCACCCCGCGAAGGCTGCCCGCCGCTCGTCAACCGTGCCCAAGGGCATCTCGGGCCGGTACACAGGCACGAAGAGCAAGAAGCCGGCACGCGATTGCTCGTCGGTCACCAGCACGATGCGGCCGGTCACCTGCGGCAACCCGGTGTCCCGGGCGAGATCGGCGGCGGTTCGCCGGTTCGGTTCGGAGGCCATGTCGAGCCCCACGGCCTTGCGGTTCGGCTCCAGCGGCTCGAGGTACTTCACCGGGTAGTGCACTTCGCCCCAGGTGAAGCCCGGCACGGCGTGAACCGCATAGCCCGGGCTCTCCTCGCGCCGTGCCGCCACGAAGGCCTCCCGGTCCCATGCCGGCACCGGGAAGATCACGCCAATGCCATTGATCCCGGGGTAGCGCCCGCCAAGGTCCAGGCTTTCGACGAAGACTCGCCACTCGTCGCTGCTGACCTCGTTCGAGGCGGCGAGCAGGCCCGCCCCACCGAGCAGCGCATCCGAGTACACCGCGAGCCGCCCGCGGATCATCTCCGCCGCATCGTCCGATAGACGGTGCAGCCTTTCGGTGTCCTGGCGATCGGCCGAGCCCTGGGCCATCAACACGAGCCAGAAGGTCGCTCCCAATCCGCCCAGGAGAACGATAAGTGGCAGCAATCGCCAGACACGCCGCGTGAGCAGCGCTCCGGCCTTTCGTCCTGTTGTCACACATCCCCCGGGGCCCCATGGGCGGGTCCCATGTCCATCATCGACAACCCTGGCGCCCTTCCGGAGTGTGCCAATTGACCTTAGGAGTGATTCGTCGCCACTCGCGAGGATACCGGAGATGCGCTCCCTTGCCGCCCTCCGCAGATACCAGGCCGACATCCTCAGGTCGCTCGCGCGAGCCTGGCCGGGCACTCCCGGCGCCCAGTTCACCGTCATGCTCCCGCGCCAGGCCGGCAAGAACGAAGTCGCCGCGGCATTCGTCGCGCTCCTCATGCAGCACTATGCAAAGCGCGAAGGCAACATCGTCGTCTGCGCGCCGACGCTCTACCCGCAGGGGCGCATCAGCCTCGAACGCACGCGCCTCGGCCTCATCCGCTACGCGGGCCGCTGGAATATCCCCCTTTCCGCCGAGGAAAACATCCTCCGCGCCGGCACCGTCACCGCCACCTTCCTGAGCGCCTCCCCCGAGGCCCACGTCGCCGGCCACACCGCCACCTTCGGCATCATCGCCGACGAGGCCCAGGATATCGATGCCGACTGGTTCGACCGCCAGTTCCGCCCCATGGCCGCCTCCACCGGCGCGCCGGCCCTCCTGCTCGGCACGCCCTGGGATGGCTCATCGCTGCTTGAACGCGCCATCGAAGCCAACCGCGCCCACGACCGGGAACATGCCGGGGAACCCGAGTTTGAACCGCGCCACCACCAGGCGAGCTGGGAAGCCGTCGCCGAGGAAGCCCCGCTCTACCGGAAGTACGTCGAAACCGAACGAGCCCGCCTCGGCCCCACCAACCCGCTCTTCCTGAGCCAGTACGAGCTCGTCTCCTCGCGCGCGGCCGCCACCCTGTTCGATGGCGAGCAGCTGGATGCGCTGCGCGGCGGCCACCCCGTGCTGCACGCCCCACAGGCCGACGAACGGTACGTCGGTGGCATCGACTTCGGCGGCGCCGGCGCGCGCGCGGATGCGAGCGTCCTCACCATCGCCCGCATCCGCGAACGCCGCTGCGAAGTCGTGGCCTGGCATTCGTGGCGGGGCGCGCCCTTTGGCGCCCTCACCAGCGAAGCCGCATCCGTGGCCCGGGCCTGGGGCCTCGAACGCCTGGTCGCCGACGAGACCGGCCTCGGCGGCCCGCTCGTCGCCCAGCTCCAGCAGCAGCTCGGCGATGCCGTCTCGGGCGTGGTGTTCACCGCCGCCTCGAAATCGAGCCTGGGGTGGGACCTGCTCGGTGCCGCTGGGGGCGGCCGCATCGTCCTCCCCGCATCGGATGGCTCACCCGAGTGGCGGCGCGCCTGGCGCGAGATCAGCGCCTGCCGGCGCGAGCTCCGTCCCGGCGGCACGATCGCCTGGAGCGCCCCGCCCGGCGAACACGACGACTACGTCGCCAGCCTCGCACTCTGCCTCCGCGCCGCGCAAACGGTCGCTCCGCCGCGCATCGCCCGCGGCCGCACCAGGAACTAACGCGCAGCGCGAATATCGTGAATCGCAAATGGGCGCCGGGGCTAGGG
>CAZDOK010000017.1:0-51959 GCA_964507025.1 uncultured Anaerolineaceae bacterium | reverse complement strand
ACCAGGATCTGGTTGAGGGTTTGCTCGCGTTCGTCGTGGCTGCCGCCGAGGCCGGCGCCACGCTGGCGGCCGACAGCGTCGATTTCATCGACGAAGACGATGCAGGGCGCGTTCTTCTTGGCCTGGTCGAAGAGGTCGCGGACGCGGCTGGCGCCGACGCCGACGAACATCTCGACGAATTCGGAGCCGGAGATGCTGAAGAAGGGCACGCCGGCCTCGCCGGCGACGGCGCGCGAGAGGAGCGTCTTGCCGGTGCCCGGAGGGCCGACCAGGAGCACGCCCTTGGGGATGCGGGCGCCGAGGGCGGCAAACTTCTCCGGGTACTTGAGGAACTCGACGACTTCCGCGAGCTCTTCCTTGGATTCATCGACGCCGGCGACATCGGCGAAGGTGACGGTGACCTTGCTGCCGGTGAAGAGGCGAGCGCGGCTCTTGCCGAAGCTCATGGCCTGGGAGTTAGAGCCTTGGGCCTGGCGCATGATGAGCAGGAGGAAGAGTCCGAAGAGCAGGAAGGGCAGGATGTTCAGGAGAAGGCCGAGCCACGGGCCGAAGCCTGAGCTGTCCTTGTATTCGAGGTTGACCGCGGCCACGCCCGCGCCCGAGCCGGCCGGGCGGCTGAGGGACACGCCGGCATCGGCCAGGAGCTTCTCGATCTCCGAGTTCGGACCGATTTTCGAGGACTTGACCTCGGGCTCGGTATCGCTGCTGGTCGTGACATAGGTAACGGTCAGGTTCCTGCCGTCGACCTCGATCTTCTGGACCAGGCCGTTCTTGGCATCTTCGACGACCTGGCCGTACCCGACTTTCTGGTGGTCATCACCGCTCGAGAAGAATGCGAACACGATGGCGATGACGGCCACGAGAATGAGCAGGTAGATGAAACTGTTGCGTAGCCAGCGGGAATACAAAGGCGATCTCCGGTTTCGCGGACGGGGACCCGCGCCAATGGTTCGAGTATAGCAGACGCCCAGAGGCCCACCCGGCCGGGGTGGTAAGCGCGCCTATACTCGGGCCGGGCGCGAGAGTCTCCTCTGAAGAAGGTCGCCAGCGGGAGCGCACTGGCGCAGGGGCAGGCGAGCGGCAGGCGGAGAAAATGGGTGGCGCGAGTCTCCCATTTCCCCCGCAACCCTTACGCTTCTCCTATTCATTGGTGTGCGGAGGAATCGTCATGAAGCTCGCGTTCGTCGGAGGCACGGGACCGGAGGGGCTGGGCCTCGCCATGCGGTTCGCCCGGGCCGGTCACGAAGTCGCCATTGGTTCGCGTTCGACGGAGCGGGGGGAGGAAGGTGCGCAAAAGGTGATCGAAGTGGTGCCCTCCGCGACCGCGACGGGCGGTGCCAATGCCGACGTGGTGGGCGATGCGGACGTGGTGTTCCTGACGTTCCCGTACGCCGGGCAGCAGGCGACCCTTGAGGCGCTGGGTGGGGCGCTCGATGGCAAGATCGTGTGCAACGTGGTGGCGCCCCTGGAGTTCCAGCAGGGGGTCGGCGCCGTCGCGCTGAACGTGCCGGGCAACAGCGCTTTGCAGGAGGCCATCGAGCAGCTGCCGAACGCGCGGGTGGTCTCGGCGTTCCAGAACATGAGCGCTGAGGAGCTCCAGCACGTAGACCACCCGATCGAGGCCGACGTGCTGGTGTGCGGGCGCGATGCGGAGGCGAAGCAGGTGATTATCGGTCTCGCAAACGAGATTGATGGTGTCCGGGGGATCGATGCTGGCGGGCCTTCGCAGAGCCGGTACGTGGAGATGATGACCTCGCTGCTCATCAACCTGAACCGGAAGCACAAGACGCAGACGAGCATCCGGATCGCCGGGCTGTAGGCCTGCTCCGCCGCTTACGCGTGGGGCGAGGCTCGGCCACAATGGCGGCACTCTCTTTCGTACAAGGCGGCGCGCATGCCTGGAATCTCTATCTTCGGCATCCCTGGACTCCCCGAGATCACGGCGGGGACCGACCTCGCCGGAAGCATCTTCGCGGCTGCGGGTGCGGCGGGGACTCCGCTCGAATCGGGCGACATCCTGGTTATCACGTCAAAGATCGTCTCGAAGGCCGAGGGGCGCGTGGTTGAGCTGGCGAGTGTCGACGTCTCGCCGTTCGCCCGGCAGTACGCAGAGAAGTGGGAGAAGGAGCCGGCCGTCATCGAGCTGGTGCTGCGCGAGTCCCGGAGGGTGGTGCGGCAGGTAGGGCCGATCCTCATTACGGAGACCCGGCACGGGTTCATCTGCGCGAACGCGGGTATCGACCAGTCGAGTTCGGGCGGTCACGGGCTGGCGGTGCTGCTGCCGGTTGACCCGGATGCGAGCGCCATGGGTGTGCGGAAGGCGCTGAAGGCACAGGGCGTGGACGTGGCCGTGATTGTTTCGGACACGTTTGGCCGGCCGTGGCGCGAGGCTCAGACCGACATCGCTATCGGGATTGCCGGGATGCAGCCGGTGACAAGCTACATCGGCCAGGTCGACCCACACGGACACGAGTTCCGGGTGCAGGCGCTGTGCACGGCCGACGAAGTGGCCGGCGCGGCGGAACTCGTGAAGGGGAACCTTTCACGTGTGCCCTGCGCGGTGGTGCGGGGGCTGCCGTGGGAGCCCGACGAGACTGCGACGATGCAGTCGATCATCCGGGATTCGGAGCGGGACCTGTTCAGGTAGGTCTAGACCCGCGGGCGGACCGTCTCGACGACGGTTCCACTGCGCTGCAGCTGGCGCGGGTTCAGGGTGACGAGCCGGTCGCCCAGGGTTTCGGCGACGGCGAAGTAGATGGCGTCGCTGCCGCGGAGCTGGTGTTCGGCGGCGAGCGTGGCCGCGCGCTCGGCGAGTGGCAGAGCGACAGGCAGGAGCTCGAAGAGGGGGGAGTGGCGGACGTGCGCCTCGACGTCGCGGGCAAGCTGCTTGTCGCCCGTACCGGTCGCAATCGCGGCAGACACTTCGGCGAGTACCGTCACGGGAGCGCGCAGTGGCTCGCCGTCGGCCACGGCCTCGCGAAACCAGGCGACCGTCGAGTGGTGGAGCCGGTCGCGCGTGTTGAAGAGCGAGATGAGGACACTGGCGTCGAGGGTGGCCACGTCAGTCCTCCTCGCCAAGGCGAATGCGCGGGCGGCGCGGCGCGGGCGATTCGGCGCCGTCATCAACATCCGGCACGCTCATCCACGCGTCGCCGACCGCGCTGGCCAGGCGTTCGATGGCGGCGATCTCAGAGACAGCCTCGGAACGCTGCATGCCGGCGATATCGCGGTCGGAGTAAGGACGGAGGGTGGCGACGGGCTGGCCGTTCACCGTAATGACATAAAGGGTGTGCTGATCGCGGACTGCCCGGACGATCTGGGTTGCCTCGTTTTTCAGCTGGCGGACGCCGATGGTCTTCACGCTCGTGGTGCTCTCCCGGGAAAGTAGCCACATAGTGGCCACTTTTCCCGTAATCGGTCAACTCCCGGCCCTGGTGCGTCGCGCGGCGGAGCAGGCGCTCGTATGCTGCGCGCATGCCTTCTCTGATGGACATCCGAGTCGAACGCAACGTCGTGGTGCCGATGCGCGACGGCACGATCCTGCGGGCCGATGTGTTTCGGCCCGAGCCGGAGGGCAACTATCCGGTCTTGCTCACAAGGACGCCCTACAACAAGTCCATGGCGAACCTCTCGTACGGCTGGCTGCAGCCGATACGGCCGGCGAGCGAGGGCTATGTGGTGGTGGTCCAGGATGTGCGCGGGCGGTTCGAATCAGATGGGAGGTTTCACCCGTTCCACCAGGAGCTGAGCGATGGCTTCGATACGGTGGAGTGGTGCGCGCGCCAGCCCTGGAGCAATGGCCGCGTGGGGATGTACGGGTTTTCATACCTGGGGGCGACACAGTGGCTCGCCGCTTCGGCCCAGCCGCCGAACCTGCAATGCATCTTCCCGTCGCTCACGGCTTCCGATTACTACGACGGGTGGACGTATCGCGGCGGGGCGTTCGAACTCGGCTTCAACCTGACGTGGACCGCCTTGCTGCTGGCTTTGCCCGAGGTGCCGCGCCTGGGTCTCGAAACCGGCGAACTGCAGCGAGTGATGGCGGGATTGGGGGGCGTGGTGTGGGACCACTGGCCGGCGTTGCGGCACCTGCCGGTCAACGAACTCCCGGCGTTCGCGCACGATGCGGTGGCGACCTACTACAAGGAGTGGCTGGAACACCCCACGCGCGATGCGTACTGGGAGCCCATCTCCATCGAGGCTGCGCATCCGCGCATTCACGCGCCCGCCTACAACCTTGGGGGCTGGTACGACCTGTTCATCCGGGGCACCTTGCGGAATTTCAGCGGGATGCGCGCGAACGGGCCCACCGAGGTGGCCCGCAACGGCCAGAGATTGATTGTCGGGCCCTGGTCGCATGGGTCGACCCTGACGGCCTCGGTGGGGCAAACGGTGTTCGGGCAGGCTTCGCAGGTGCTGCTCGAGGACCTGCACATGAACTGGTTCGACCGCTGGTTGCGAGACCGCGACACCGGGATCGACGCCGGGCCGCAGGTGCGCGTGTTCACGATGGGCGCGAACACATGGGACACGTACTCTGACTGGCCGCCGAGGGAGGCCGTACCCACGAAGTACTACCTGCATTCGAACGGAGCGGCGGCAACGGCTCGCGGCGACGGCGTGCTTTCGACCGATGCGCCCGGCGGCGAGCGCCCGGACCAGTTCGTATACGACCCATTGAACCCGTGCCCCACCCGGGGCGGCGCGCTCTTCCCGTATCCGCTCGACGTACCGCCGGGACCGTTTGACCAGGGGGATGTCGAGGCGCGCGCGGACGTGCTCTGCTATACCACGCCGGTGCTGGACCGGGACGTCCAGGTGACCGGGACAATCGAGGCGCGGCTCTGGGTTGCGAGCAGCTGTCCGGATACGGACGTCACGGCCAAGCTCGTCGACGTGCACCCGGACGGCACGGCGATGAACCTGACCGACGGGATTATCCGGGCGCGCTATCACCGCGGATTCGAACGGCCCGAGCTATTGCAGCCAGGTGTGCCCGTGGAAGTGACGATCGACATGGCGGGGACCTCGAACGTGTTCCGGGCGGGTCACCGCATCCGGCTGGAGGTGAGCAGCTCGAACTTCCCCGGGTTCGACCGGAACACCAACACGGGCGCCGCCGTCGCAACGGATCACGGGCTGGAGGTTGCGCTGAACACGGTGTTCCACGACGCAGCGCGTCCAAGCCACCTCATCCTGCCGGTCATCCCGCGGCCATGAGCGAGACGATCCGTGTGAAGCTGCTGCGCCCCGGCGCCCGCATCCCCGCGCGGGCCACGGAATTCGCTTCGGGGTTCGATATCCACGCGTGCCTCGAGGGCGAGCCGGTGGTGGTGGGCCAGCGGCCGGTGATGATCCCGACCGGGATTGCGCTGGAAGTGCCGTGGGGGCTGGACGCCCAGTTCCGGCCGCGGAGTGGGCTGGCGCGCCAGGGTGTGCTCGCCACGTTCGGCACGCTCGACGCGGACTACCGGGGTGAGATCATGATCACGCTCTACACAATGGCGCCGGACATCGAGCACACCGTGCACGATGGTGACCGGATCGCGCAGCTGGTGGTCACAAGGCTGGCCGACGTTGCGTTCGAGGAGGCAGCCGAGCTTTCGGAGACGGCCCGCGGGGCCGGCGGGCACGGCAGCACCGGCCGCTGAGGACGCCCGGCGGGGTGGAACATAAAGGCGGATCCGGTATCGTGTGAAAGTTACGCCCACAGAGGTTCTTGCAATGGCTTACGAACTTGACGCGCTCGTGCCTAACGAAGCGCGAGAGAATGTCCCTGATTTCAACAGCGGCGATACGGTCCGCGTGCACGCGAAGGTCGTCGAAGGCGACAAAGAGCGCATCCAGGTGTTCGAGGGGGTTGTCATCCGCAAGCGGATGAAGGGCCTGGTTTCGAACTTCACTGTGCGGAAGATCGCCAGCGGCGTCGGCGTCGAGCGGACGTTCCCGGTCAACAGTCCGCGCGTCGACAAGATCGAGGTTGTACGTCGCGGTAAGGTGCGCCGTAAGAACCTGTACTACCTGCGCGGCCTGACAGGCAAGGCGGCACGCATCAAGGAGAAGCGGTTCTAAGCTGCGTCCCTGGCAACACCTACAACGGCCCCGGCGAACTTGCCGGGGCCGTTTGTTGTGCGATACGTCCGGTGCCTACTTGCCCGGGGCGCCCGGTGCGCGTTCAGCCGGCACGGGACCACCTGTGGCGGTTGCGCCCTGGGGGACCTGGCCCGGAGGGCCGCCCTGGACGGTTCGGCGCAGCGGTAGTTCCTGCATCAACACGGCGAAGAGGGCGCAGACGAGCGCTGCACCGAAGGCGGCCATGTAGATGTTCCTGACTGCCCGGACGACGCTCTCGCCCTGGGCGGACTCGGCGCGAGCGAGGATCGCCTCGCCGCCGTCCAGCGTCATCACTTGCTGTTCGATACGGGCGTAGGCCTGTTCGTTCAGCTTCACGGTTGGGTCATCGAGCTGGGTGGTGATGACGGGGCCGACGGCCGCGCGATCTTCGGGCCCGAAGCGGTCTTCGAACTGGGAGTGGTAGGTGTTCGCGAGGATGGCGCCGAAGACGGCGATGCCAAGCACGCTACCGATCTGGCGGAAGAACTGGCTCGAAGAGCTGGCGACGCCGATGTACTGGTAGCTGACCGCGTTTTGCACCACGAGCGACATCGTCGGCAGGACGAGACCGAAGCCGAGGCCCAGGACGATCATCATGGCGCTGATGTGCCAGAGCTTCGTTTCGAGGCTGAGCTGCGTGAGCATCCCGAGCGATATGGCGATGAGCACCGTACCGAAGAACGTCTGCCACTTGTACTTGCCGGTGCGCGAGATGACCTGGCCACCCACGATGCTGGTAAGGAGCACCCCGAGACTCTGGGGGGTACTGATGACGCCGGAGGTGGTTGCCGAGGCATCGAGAGCGGTCTGGACGTAGATGCCCAGGAACTGGAACGCCCCGAAAACGCCCACGCCGAAGGTGAAGACGATCAGGTTCGACATGAGGAAGACGCGGTTACGGAAGAGGTGGAGGGGCAGGATGGGCTCAGGGTGGCGGGCTTCCTGCCAGATGAAGAACCCGAGAATGACCACGGAGCCGCCAAGCAGGCCGATGATCTGGCTTGATCCCCAGGCGTATTTGTCACCGGCCCAGACGAGAGCGAGGAGTGCCATGACGGAGGAAGCCGAGAGGAGGGCGGCGCCGAGAAAGTCGAGCCGAGGGTTGCCCGAGCGCTCCCTGGAGGGGAGGTTGAAGTAGATCGCCGGCATGGCCACGAGGCTGACGGGGATGTTGACGTAGAACACCCAGCGCCAGCTCAGGTTATCGGTGAGGAAGCCGCCGAACGCCGGACCGAGGATGCTGGCGAGGCTGAACATGCCGGTGAAGAGTCCGATGTACTTGCCGCGTTCCGCGGGCGAGAAGAGGTCGCCCATGGTGGCGAAGACGGAGGCGAAGATCATGCCGCCGCCGAGGCCCTGCACCGCGCGCATCCAGATCAGGACGGGCATGTTCGGGGCGGCGCCACAGGCAGCCGAGGAGACCATGAAGAGGAAGACGCCGCCTATCAGGAAGAGCTTGCGCCCGTAGATGTCACCGAGTTTCCCGACGAGCGGGATGATGACGGTGGAGGTGAGCATGTAGCTCGTGAACAGCCACGAGAGGAGGCCGAAGCCCCCGAGGTCGGCGAGGATGCGCGGGGTGGCGGTGGAGACCACGGTCTGGTCGAGCGCGCCGACAAAGAGGCAGACCATGAGGCTGCCGAGGAGCAGCCACTTCTGGCGGTTATCCAGGGTTTCGCCGAGCGGGACACCGGCGGATGGTTGCATTGTTGCCCCCGGGAACCTTCACGTGAGCGTGAGGTAAGCCAGAAGCGTACATAGTTCGCTCGAAGCGAACAATTGGGGCTAATCCTGCCCTCTTCCGCTGTTCGGTAGCGGGCCTCCCGGCTACGGTAGGAGAGAAGGTGCCGGCACCGAGCCGATGGTCGCACCCGTTCTCTTTCTCGAGGTACCCGGATGATCGAAACTCCCGCGCCCACGGGCGCACGTGCCGCCTTGCGCGAGGAAGTGCGCCGGCGGCGCACGTTCGCGATCATCTCTCACCCCGACGCGGGCAAGACGACGCTGACCGAGAAGTTCCTGCTCTACGGAGGCGCGGTCGAGGAAGCCGGGTCGGTCCGCGCGCGAGGGAACGCCCGACGCTCGACATCCGACTGGATGGCCATGGAGCGCCAGCGCGGCATCTCGGTGACTTCGACAGCGTTGCAGTTCGACGCGTTCGGGTGCCGGTTCAACCTGCTCGACACGCCGGGCCACCAGGACTTCAGCGAGGATACCTACCGGACGCTCGCGGCGGTCGATAGCGCGGTGATGGTGCTCGATAGCGCGAAGGGTATCGAGGCGCAGACGCGCAAGCTGTTCGATGTGTGCCGCATGCGGAAGATCCCGGTGCTCACGTTCATCAACAAGCTGGACCACCCGGGACGCGAGCCGCTGGAGCTGCTCGACGAGATCGAGCGCGTTTTGGGGATGCTGGCCGTGCCGATGAACTGGCCGATCGGCGACGGTCCCACCTTCCGGGGCGTGTACGACCTGGTGAACCACGCGGTGCTGCAGTTCGAACGCACCGAGGGTGGCCGATACCGCGCGCCGGTGACGGTGGGGAGCCTGGACGACCCGAAGCTGACCGCGATCCTCGGCGACAAAGGCCACGGCGACCTGCGAGAGCAGATCGACCTGATCCGTGGGGTCACGCCGGAATTCGACAGGGAGGCATTCCTGCGTGGCGAAATGACGCCCGTGTTCTTCGGGAGCGCGCTCAACAGCTTCGGCGTGGAGCCGTTTGTGGAGGCACTGGCGAACCTGGCCCCCGCGCCGGGCCCACGGGCGTCCGACGCCGGCGAGGTGGCGCCGGACTCGGAAGAGTTCTCCGGGATCATCTTCAAGATCCAGGCAAACATGGATCCGCAGCACCGGGACCGGATGGCGTTCCTCCGCGTGTGCTCGGGGCGGTTCGAGAAGGACATGACGGTGTATCACCCCCGGCTGGGGCGGAGCATCCGCGTTACGCGGCCGCACCGGTTGTTCGCGCGCGAACGGGAGACGGTGGAGGAGGCTTACGCGGGCGACGTCATCGGTCTCGTCAACCCGGGGCTGTTCCTCATCGGCGATACGCTGACATCGAGCAAGAACCTGCGCTACGAGCCGATCCCGCGGTTCGAGCCAGAGTGTTTCGCGCAGCTCGAGAGTTTCAGTTTCGCGAAATCGAAGCAGTTTCAGCGCGGGCTGGAGCAGCTCGAGGAAGAAGGCGCCGTGCGGGTGTTCTGGCCGCTCGATGGGACACGCACGCCGATCCTCGGGGCGGTTGGGACGCTCCAGTTCGAGGTTGTCGCATCGCGACTGGAGACCGAGTACGGGGTCGAATCGAAGGTGGTGCCCATGGAGCACACCGTGGCGAAGCGCGTGACGCTGCCGCCAGGGGGCCAGGTCCAGTGGCCGCGCTCATCGATGCGCGTGCGCGACCGGCATGGGGACCTGGTGGCCATCTTCCCCTCCTCGTGGGAAGAGGACTACTGCCGCAAGCAGAACCCCGAGCTCGTGCTCGAGCCGCTGGGGTAGAGCACGGTCAGAATTCGAGGATCGCCCGGCCGGCGATGCGGCCCTGCTCAAGCGCCGCGCAGGCTTCGTTGATCTCGAGCGGCAGGTGCGCGGGATTCTACGCCGATGGCAAATGGGGCGCGGCGCACCAGAGGAGCTCGATGCGATCGGTGCCGGCGTACACGATGGCGGCCTGGCCGAAAGCGGCTGCGAGGGCGAGCGCATCGTCCCGGGATATGCCGATGACCGCGAACGAGGGCTCGACGTGGGTGGCAGCCTGGTCGCGGCCGCGGCCATGAAAGAACCGGAAGCCGCGGCGGACGAGTTCGGTTTCCAGGCGGCGATTGGCCGCGCGGTTGGCGGCTTCGCCGGGACGCTCCATCCCCGGGTTGCAGGCTGTGACCAGCGCAAGCGGGAGGGGGAGCCCGCGCGGAGGGGCATCGCCGATGCGGAACGCGACGGACCCTTCCGGCAGGTCGACCTCGTAGACGGCGTCCTGGTAGGCGCGATCGAGAACCCGTTCATCATCCATATGGCGATTGACATGAATGCTACCGTGTTCGCATGGGCGGTGGAGCGTCATCCCAGCGCAAGCACCCGTCGGCGGACCGAGCGGTCGAGCTGCTGCGCGGCCTTGAGCAACTGCGGACGGACGAGCCGCGGCTCGCGGAGCCGATGGAGCGCATGACGGCGCGGGTCATCGATGCGCTGTTCTGGCTGGTGGCAGCCTTCATCGTACTCGCGCTTGGGTACGGGGCCGCGAGCGCTCTCGGCCTGATGGAGTCGGCCACGGTCTCGCCAGTCGCGACTGGCGCGGTGCCGGAGGAGATGCACCCCCTGGCCAGCTGGGCGACCACCGGGGTGCTGGTCGCGGTGCTGTGGGGCGTGGAGGTCCCGGCGACCGCGCGGCACGGGCGCCACTTCGCGAAGCGGCGGCTCAGGCTGCTCGTGGTTGGACCTGAAGGCGGCCCACCGGGCCTGCGCCGCGCGTCGGTGCGGTGGTTCGCGGCGTGGGGGCCGGCGTTCGCGGCCTTCACGCTCTTCGGGGCGACGATCACCTCGGACTGGTCGTTTGTGTTCCTCGGGCTCGAGCTCGCCGCGATGCTGGTGCCGGGGGCGATGTTCCTCGATTCGGAGAACCGGGGGCTGCACGACCGGCTGGCGGGGACGCGGGTGTTGGCGGAGCGGTAAGGGGCGGATGCATCGACAGTCGCTGAGGCCCGGTCCACAATCCGCGGCATGAACGAGCCCATCCACTTCCAGCAACACGGGCCCATCGGCGTCCTCACGCTGAACCGCCCCGAGCGGTTGAACGCGATCGATCACGACATGTTGCGGGCGCTACGCAACTTCTTCGACGGGCGCCAGCGTGACTTCGAGACACGGGTCATCGTGATCACCGGCGCCGGCCGGGGCTTTTGTGCCGGGCTCGACCTGAAGGCATCGGGCCAGCAGGCGGCCTGGCAGCCAGGGGTTGGGCCGGTGCAGGACCTGATGACGTTCCAGGAAGACATTGCCGACCTGATGGTGAGGATGCGGAACTGTCCCCAGCCGCTCATCGCCGCGGTCAACGGGGCGGCCACCGGAGGGGGGCTCTCGATAGCAATCGCCTGCGACATGCGCATCGGTACCGAGCATGCGCGCTTCGCCTGTTCGTACCTGAACCTGGGGCTGGGCGGCGCCGATGTCGGTTCGTCGTACTTCCTCCCGAAAATCGTTGGGCCGGCGTACGCAGCCGACATGCTGTATTCGGGGAGGATCGTGGAGGCCGACGAGGCCCGGGAGATGCGCCTGATCACCCGGGTGGTCTCACAGGAAGAGCTCGTGCCGGCGGCTGTAGCGATAGCCCAGGGGATGGTCCGGAAGGCCAGCCCGCTGGGGCTCAGGCTCACCAAGCAGGTGCTCAACGAGACCGTGAACGGCATTCCGCTGGAGACTGCCCTGAAACTCGAGAACCGGAACCAGGCGCTGGCGAGCCAGACAGACGACGCGCGCGAGGCGCGGCAGGCGTGGTTCGAGAAGCGCGACCCTGTCTGGAGAGACGCGTAGGCGCTGGCGGACCTGAGGCTGGCAGCCGTGGCAGACTGAGCCGGTGACAACCCTGCTGTGGTTGCTGGTGGCGTGGGGCACCGCGTTCGCGATCAGTATCGTCCCGGCGTTCATGCCGCCGATGTGGGCGGTGCTCACCGCCTTCCGGGTGGGCACGGGAGTACCGCTGGTACCACTGGCGATTGGCGGGGCGATAGCGGGGGCCGCGGGGCGGTTCGTGCTCGCCGAGCTGACGCGATGGGTGGCCCCGGCGCTTCCGGAAGCTTCCCGGAGAAACGCGGAGGCACTTGGCGCCTGGTTCGGGCGGCACAGCCACGGCAAGCGGCGGCGGGCAGTGATGTTTGCGGCGGCTTATACCGCCGGACCGTTCCCGAGCAACGCGCTGTTCATCGCCGCCGGCGCGGGGCGGATACCGGCGGCTCCGCTTGCGGTGGGCTACGGGCTTGCGCACCTCGTCACGGACATGCTCTGGGTATGGGTTGGCGCTACTGCCGTCACCAGCGCGCGCGAACTGCTCTCGGGCACATTCACCGATTGGTGGAGCCTTGCCCTGCAGATCCTGGGGCTGGTGGTGGTGCTGGCGGTGTTCCGCCTGCCGTGGGACCGCTGGCTGATGGGCGGGCCGCGGGAGTAGGCCTGGGGCCTATCCGGCGGCCTCGACATCGGGCCCGACGACGATGACGGGAACTTTCGAATGGCGGACCACCGCGCTGGCGGTGCTCCCCAGCAACGCCTGGCCCAGGCCGGATCGCCCGTGGGTGCTGAGGGCCACGAAGTCGGGCTGCTCCTCGCCGACGAATTGGGCGATGGCCTCGGCGGCGTTGTCGCCGAAGGCGGCGCGCACCTTGACGTCGATGCCCTGGAGGTAGCGAGCTGCCAGGTCGCGCTGCGCATCCTCGGTGGCCGTCCGGGCGGCCTCGAGGGACTGGCCGCGGCTCACCGAGACCGTGGGCGCCGGGCTGATCTGTGCGCCGCCGAGCGCAGGGGCGGTTGACAGGCCCTTCGCCGGCGCGACCGGCCGGCCCGGTTCGGAGAGCACGTCGTGCGACTCCCGAGGGTCGACCACGGACAGCAGCCATGTCTCAGCGCTCCACCTGCGAATCCATGGTGCCAGGGCGGCGATGGCGCGTTCGGAAAGGGGGCTCCCATCGGAGGTGACGACGATGCGCATGGCGATACTCCTTTGCCGCCACGCTAACAGGAGGTGCGCGCGATCAGGAGGGCCCACCGGCCCTTTTCGTGGGGGCAGCGTGACCGTGCGTGACGAACCAGGGAGAGCGGGAGGCCGCTCGCCACCCGCCCGCCGCGTCAGCTGTAGATGAATTCGCGCCCATCGAGGTCGATGGCGGGGAGCTCGTCCTTTTCGCGCCAGTAGTCCTGGGTGTGCTGCCACTCGGGCTTGCTGCCACGTTTGGGCAGCAGATGAATGGCACGCATGAGGTAGCCCGGGTTGAAGTTCTCGTCATCGATCCAGGGCAAAAGGTCCATGTCGCTATCCTCGGGGCGGAGGGCCACTTCGACCTGTTTCGCCCCGCGCCGCTCCATGTGGGCCAGCAGGCGGCAGACGAAGTCGGCGACGAGGTCGGCTCGCAGGGTCCAGCTCGCGCGGAAATAGCCGAACACCCAGACCAGGTTCGGGAGGCCGGTGAACATCATGCCCCGATAGGTCACCGTATCGGAGAAGACGAGCGACTTGCCATCGACGGTGAAGTCGATATCTCCGAGGACGTTCATGTTGAAGCCCGTGGCAGTGACGATGATGTCGGCCCTGAGTTCCTCGCCGGACTTGAGGAGGATGCCACGTTCGGTGAAGCACTCGATTTCGTCGGTGACGACGGAGGCCTTGCCGGCTCGGATGCCCCGGAAGATGTCGCCATCGGGCACGAAGGCGATGCGCTGGCGCCAGGGGCGGTAGCGCGGCGTGAAGTGCGTTTCGACGTCGAAGTCGGGGCCGAGGTAGGCGCGGACCATGCCGATGAGTTCGCGCTTTACGGCTTCGGGCTCTTCGAACGAGCGCTGCGTGAACTTCGCCTGGTCGAACAGGATCTTCCGGCGGACGATCTCGTGGATCCAGGACTCATCGACCTGGAGC
Source organism: uncultured Anaerolineaceae bacterium (assembly GCA_964507025.1). GTDB lineage: Bacteria > Chloroflexota > Dehalococcoidia > Tepidiformales > Tepidiformaceae > Amarobacter. The sequence continues at coordinate 38,227 of CAZDOK010000017.1, read as the reverse complement.
TCGCGGAGCGTATCGGCGAGGTCGTTCGCGTTGCGGCCGGGGATGAAATAGGTCGGCGAGCGCTGGAGCATCGTGACGTGGCCGCACTCGTTGGCGATTGCCGGGATGAGCGTGGCCGCCGTCGCACCGGAGCCGATGACGACGACGTTCTTGCCAGCGAGATCGATGTCCTGCGGCCAGGTCTGCGGGTGGACGATCTGACCCTGGAAGCGGTCCAGGCCGGGCCACTCCGGCGTGTAGCCTTCAGAGTGGCGGTAGTAGCCCTGGCACATCCAGAGGAAGTTCGTGGTGAAGCGCCTCGCCTCGCCGGTATCGGACCGCGTCGCGTCGATGGTCCAGAGCTTGTCCTGGCTGGACCAGGTGGCGCGGTCGATGCGGTGTCCGTAGCGGATGTGACGGCCGAGGTCGTTCTCGTCGATGACCTCGCCCATGTACTTGAGGATCTCCTCGGCTGTGGCGATAGGCGTGCCCGTCCATGGTTTGAAGCGGTAGCCGAACGTGTAGAGATCGCTATCGGAGCGGATACCGGGGTACTTGTGGGTCCACCACGTGCCGCCGAAGGTTTCCTGCGCTTCGAGGACGACGAAGGTAGTGCCCGGGCGTTGGTGGGTGAGGTGGTAGGCGGCGCCGACGCCGGAGATGCCGGCCCCGACGATGAGGACATCGAAGTGCTCGGTGCCCGAGGGTTGGGGGCGAGCGAGGGTTTCGGATTGTGTCATGAACTCCTGCCTGTCCGTGTGAAGACCAGTTTCTGCCGTACGCGCGGGACGATGCCACCGCGAGGCGTTCCGCGCAAAGGTCCGGACGGGCCGACGTCTGCGTGCCGTTTGGACTGGCTGGAGTATTGCCGGCAACTCGATGGAATCGCCCGGACCGTGAGGGTTAGAAGCGGGTCCACTGCCAGTAGCGGCCGAGCGGGATGCGCAGGATGACCATGTCGTGCGAGGTCCCGTCGCGGTCGCGGTAGGCGTCCTTGAGCGATCCGACTTCGACCCCGCCGAGGGCCTTGATGGCTTCCAGTGCATCCTCCTGGATATCGCGCACGAACTCGGCCTGGACGGATTCGAGCTCGGCATCCCAGGCGATATCGATGAGCTCCTTCATGAGGGCGGTGCCGAGGCCGCGTTCCCGGTATTCGGGATCGACGACCACGCGGATCTCGCTGTAATGGGAGCGCGCATCGCCGCGGTGGCGGATGAGCACGGCGTCGGCGCAGATGCGGTCGCCGTCGAAGGCGAGAAGAGGCAGGGCGCGGTCGTAGTCGAGGTGTTTGGTCCAGCCGTCGATGACGGACTCCGAGGCGACATCGTCCTTGAGGAAGTAGCGCTCGTCGTCGGGGACGCGGCGGAAGAAGGCGAGGAGGGCAGGGCCATCGTCGCGAGTCATGGGCCGGACGGTGATTTGGGGGCCGGAAGTGATCTGGAGAGGCTTCGGGTAACCGGAGAGCTTGTAGACCGCCATATCGGGGCCACCTTTCAAGCGAGCGAGCGTGTTGACCGCAGGATGGACCGGACGGCGGGCGGCGGCAATGGCCGGAAGGCCCGCCCCGGGTGTCCCTCCGGGTCGTACGTGCATGTGCCCTGGAGGCGGCCGGCCCCAGCCCGGGGTGGCGAACCCACTCCCGGCTGGTGGCGGACTTTTTACACACGGGTTACGCCGATGTGGGTTTCCTAACGGTGGTGCCGTCGACTTTGAAGGCAGCCCGCTTCGCGGCACTGAACGGCCCCGTCGGTTCACGAAGCGTCGGAGGTATCCGTAATGACGCGACTGGCTCTTGCAGCACTGGGCGGATTGTTTGGAATGGCTCTGCTGGCAGCAAGCGTTCTGCGCCCCGGCGCAGCGCCGAACCGCGCAGAAGCTGCCGGGACCCTGCCGACCGGCTGGCCTTCCACGCTGCAGCTCGGACTTGCCGACAGCCCTGGCGGCGCAGCCGCGATGAAGTCGGTCGCGCCGTTCGGCTTCCGGTACCAGTACCTGGCGGGCGGTGTGAATACTGGTTCGGGGTGGTCGAGCTGGAACAGCAATGGTCAGTTTGCGACGTACTACGTGCAGGACTCGGTGGCGAACGGTATCACCCCCGTGTTCACGTACTACATGATCCGCCAGTCGGCTCCGGGCAACGGGCAGGACGAGGTCTCCGGGGTGTACAACAACCTCCAGAACGCCTCGACGATGGCGGCCTACTGGAGCGACCTGAAGCTCTTCTTCCAGCGAGCGGGGGCATTTCCCAGCACGAAGGTCGTGCTACACGTGGAGCCGGACCTCTGGGGCTACGTACAGCAACGCTCCAGCGGCGACAATGCCGCGACCGTTCCCGCGAAGGTGGGCGGCAGCGGGATGGCTGACGTGGCGGGCATTCCCGACACCATGGCCGGGTTCGCGCAGGCGGTGGTGAAATTGCGCGACCAATACGCGCCGAATGTCGTGCTCGGGTACCACATGAGCATCTGGGGCACGGGAATCGATATCCAGTGGAGCCAGACGAACGATTCGACGACCGACACGCTGGGGGTGCGAGCCGGGAACTTCTACAACTCACTCCAGGCGAATTTCGATGTCGCGTTCGCGGAGTTCAGCGACAGGGATGCCGGATTCAAGCAGGCGCTCTATGGGGATGGCGGCGCCTCATGGTTCGACGCCGATGACTTCGCCCGGCACGCGCGGTTCCTGAAGGCGTTCTCGAACACCGCCCAGAAGCGCATCGTCCTGTGGCAAATCCCGCTGGGCAACACGCGAATGCGTGCGATGAACAACAGCTGGAATCACTACCAGGACAACCGCGTTGAGTGGTTGCTCGACGACCCATCACGCGCGCACCTGCAGTCGTACATCGATGCAGGCGTGGTGGCGTTCCTGTTCGGACGCGGCGCCGATGGCGCGACGTGCGCCTGCGATGCCAACGGCGACGGAGTGACCAACCCACAACCCATCAACGGCAACGACCAGACGTCGCTCAACAGTGACGATGATGGGGGCTTCTTCAAGGCCAGGGCGGCAGGCTATTACTCCGGTGGGGCGATGATGTTGAGCGGTGGCTCGGCGCCGCCCCTGACTGCAACGCCAACCCGCACGCCAACGGCCAACGCGCCCACAGCGACACCGACGCGGACGCCCACGGTGGTCGCGCCCACAGCGACACCGACGCGGACGCCCACGACGGTCGCACCCACCGCGACGCCGACGCGGACGCCCACGACGGTCGCACCCACCGCCACGCCGACGCGGACGCCCACGACGGTCGCACCCACCGCCACGCCGACGCGGACGCCCACGACGGTCGCACCCACGGCGACGCCGACCGCGACCGCAACGGCCCCGCTCACCGGTTCGTGGGCTGTCTCCGGGTCGACTTCGCGGACGTCTGTGAGCCGTGGGAAAAGCATCAAGCTCACTGCGAACGTGCGATCGAGCGTGGCGACCACCGCGCTCGTGGATATCGAGGCGTACAGCGCATCGGGCGAGAAGGTCTACCAGGCGTACTGGGATAGCCAGAGGTTCTCAGCGAACCGGACACGCTCGTTCAGCAAGACCTGGACGGTGCCGATGGACCTTGCCCCCGGCACGTACACGCTGAAGATCGGTGTGTTCCGACCGGGCTGGGGTGGCCTGTTGCACTGGAACAACGGAGCGCGGACGTTTGTCGTGAAGTGAGGGTGCGCAAGGAGCGGGCGGGCCCCACGAATGCTCGACGGATCCTCGTTAGGTGGTTTGTAGCGTACGGTCGCCGTTGTAGCGTCCCCAGGAGCTAAGCCACCTGACGAACCCGATGTCCGATCCCCTGCTCGATGCGGCCGCGGAGCCTCTTCGTGATCTCGCGAAGCGGTATCGCACGCTGGAGCGCTTTGCCGCGCGGATGGCGGAGACTCTTGAGCAGGCGTGCGCGTTGCCAGCGGCAGTTCCCGCTGCCATCGGATCAGACCGGCCTCCGGTGGCGAAGGTAGAGACCCCGACCAGCGCGGCTGGTGCATTGCTGGACTTCCAGGAGCAGTTGGCGGGGCTCGAAGGGGTGCAGCGTGTCACCGTTGCAGGGAGTACGGCTGACCGGACCACCTTCATCGTGGAACTGGTGCCCGAGGAGCATCGCCACCGCCAGGTGTGTGCGCGTTGCGGTCGGATCCTGGCGGAGGGCATCGAGCCTGCCTCGCACGGGCTGTGCGAGGATTGCCGTACCGTGTTTGGGACGTGAGGCGGGACTACCCGACGAGCCGTGCGTTCGTGCCGGCAAGCTCGTCCGGGCGGCCATAGTCATCGTCGAGACGGAAGGTGGTTCCGATTTCAGGGGTCGATGCTTCGAGGACGACGGCGTCGCTCAGGGCCGAGAGCCGGTGTTTGCGGCCGGGCAGAACGGTGTAACCGATGCCTTCCTGCATTTCGAAGACAAGGAGTGACCCGAATTCGTTCTCGATGGCGAGGTTCACGGCGCCGGAGAGCAGCGTGAGGGTCTCGGTCTTCTGATCGTGCACCTGGAGGCTGAGGCGGCACCCGCCGAGGACGTGCAGCAGTTTCCCGGTGTAGGGTAGCGACGAGGGCGTCAGGACCACTTCGTGCCCCCAGGGCTTGGGGATCCGGCGCGAAAACGCTACCGGGATGCAATCGGAAATCAGCTGCGTCATCAGTGCCTCCGGTGGCACTTTCCCACGGGAAACTCGTCCAATCGTTGAGCAGATGTGCCCCGTGTCGATGCAACGCCCTGACGGTACCTCCACGCACGAACAACGCAAATTGGCGAGCATCCCGACAGGCAGAGTTCGTCCGTCCGCTGCCGCAGGGGGCGGGGGTCGCCTCCCGGCCTCCGCCCGTCTTGTAAGGTTCACGTATGACGTCTCACCGCTGGGTTGGAGTCGTGGTGGTCGCCCTGGCGGTGGCAGCGGCCTCAGGTCAGGGAGCATATGGGGCACCAGATAGCTCCCAGGCGGTGCGAGCGCACCTTCCACAACTGTCTCGTGACGCGGAAGTCGAATCGCCGGCGCCAGCGCTTCCCGCGGCGCCTGGATGGTGGCCTTCGGAATTGCCCGCTGGTGTGGCGAGTCCGCCGGGGGCGGCGCGGGATCAGGCAGCCAAGGGATTCGGGGTGCGTTACCAGTACCTGGCGGGGGGCGTGAACACCGGTAGCGGGTGGGCGAACTGGAACCCTGATGGGAGCTTCGTCTCCGACTACATCGAGGAATCATCGGCAGCGGGAATGGTCCCGGTGTTCTCGTACTACATGCTGCGTCAGTCCCTGCCCGGTTCGGACATGGAGGAGTCTGACGGCGTGGGGGCGAACCTGCGGAGCGCGTCGACGATGCGGGACTATTTCGCCGACCTCGAACTGTTCTTCCTGCGGGCGGCGGCTTTTCCAAACCAACGGGTGATCCTCCACCTCGAGCCGGATACGTGGGCGTACATGCAGCAGGCCGGCAAGGACGATGACGCGCGAACCGTGCCGGTGGCAGTGGATGATTCGGGCCATCCGCGGGCAGCCGGTTACGCGAACAACGCGGCGGGGCTGGCACAGGCGGTGGTCGCCATGCGAGGCGAGCTGGCGCCCAACGTCTCGCTCGCCTACCACCAGAGCTGGTGGGGGACTGGGGAGGACCCGGTGTACTCGGATCCTCCGGATCCGCACATGCGCGAGCTCGCGGAGCGGTCGGCGGCCTTTTACCTTTCGCTCGGAGCTCGCTTCGACCTGGTGTTCATGGAGTTCAGTGACCGCGATGCGGCATTCAAGCAGTATGTCTACGGTGACGGTGGCGCTTCATGGTGGGATGCGGACGACTTCAGGAGGCACCGCGACTTCATCGCTGCCACTGTCCAGCTCACCGGGCTGCGTGTTGTGCTGTGGCAGATTCCTCAGGGCAACACCCGTATGCGGGCGATGGACAACACCTGGAATCACTACCAGGACAACCGGGTGGAGTGGCTGTTCGGGGACGCCGGGTTCAGCAACCTCCAGGGGTATGTGGATGCAGGGGTGATAGGACTGCTCTTCGGACGCGGTGCCGATGGCGCTACCTGTGCCTGCGACGCCAACAACGATGGTGTTACGAATCCGCCGCCCATCAATGGGAACTCACGACCGTCGCTCAGTGCCGACGACGATGGCGGCTACTTTGCCGAGCGGATGCAGGCCTATTTTTCGGCCGGGCGGCTCGCGCTGCATTGAGGCACACGGGAGAGCAGGACGGAAGTTGCGAGTACGGTGATGAGGCTGAGTTCGATGATGTCGCCGAGGCGAATGCCTGAATTGCGGGGGCGCCAGTTCAGGTACGTATCGACCTGGTGGAGCGAAATCGCGCGGACAGCGACATAGCAGCAGAGCGACAGGAGCAGGAGCAGATGAATCCGTAGCGCAGCGACCATTCGCCCGGCGAGCAGCCACGTCACGATCGCCGCAACCAGGCCAAAGCCGAGGATCGCGAGGATGGCGGCGGCCTGCACGGGCCTTCGCTCGCGGTACCAGCCTTCGGATCCGGCGAGTCTCCGGCCGAGGTCGGCGAGACTCGCTCCGAGGTCCAGCGTGACCGCGATGCCGAGGACCAGCGCGATGACGCCGACCGCCCGAAGGGCTCGTGCGTGGCGATGCTCGGCTGTGACCGCGCCCGCGAAGCAGGCGACGGCAAGCCCGGCATAGGCGAGCATGCGAACCGGGTCGGCCAACGTCTCAGACGTGACGGCTACCACCGCTCAACTCTAGCTGCCGTATCACATAAGCGCGCACGTTGCGCAGGCCAGGGAGAAGGAGTGAACGATGGGAACAGCGACCGAGAGTGGGGCGCTCACCGCCCGGGTGAAAGAGAGTGAGAGGAACCTGCAGTCCCGCGCGTTGCTCGAGGCTTACCGCGACCAGCTGCTTGCTGAGCTCGCAATGGTGGAACGGCAAATTGCCCGGGCAGCGGGAAGGGGAACGGCGCGATGACCCCTCTCATCCCTTTGGACTAGGCGTTCGACTAGGGGAAAGCGAGGACAAAACTGTCCATTCTTCGGATTCAGAAGTAGGGTTTTCCCTAATAGCATGGGAACAAATCAGTAATCGGCGGGTGGATCAGCCGTGAACGCGGTCGTAACCAACCCTGTAACGATGGTGTACCACGAGCTTCGGAGCCCGCTGGCGCTGCTTGCGACTGCGGCGCGCTGCGCTGCGGCCGAAAGCGCCGATGACTACGTGCGTTCGCGCTGCGAATCCATCGTCCGGGTGGCGGATCGCATGCTCCGCACCGCGGCCCAGGTCATCGACATGGCAAGCGCCTCGCAGGCGAGTGAGGAGTGCGTGTATGTCCCGGCCGAAGTCGTCGAGGCGGTGGTCGCAGACTACCGGGAGCTCGGCGTCAATGTCGCTTTCGAGGGCCCCGGGGAGCGCGCGGCAACAGTGGGCGCCCCGCTGCACCTCGAAGCACTCATCAGTTCGCTTGTCGGCAACGCGAACGATCACGGCGACCCGTCGGTCCCGTTGGTCGTCTCGGTTGCCAACGACCGGGAGCGGTGCACGATAGGCGTTCGTAACGCCATCGGGTCCCGCCGCGATCATCGCGGCCTGGGCCTCGGTTCGTATATCAGTAGCCAGCTGGCGACCTTCATCGGCGCACAGCTGACGCTCACGAGGTCCGACACGGAGCACATCGCGTGCGTGTCACCACTGGGCAGGCGCTGGCTGGCAAGGTCGGCAGGCGTGCGAATCGTCACCGGAAGCTCTTCGACCATCGAGATACGGGGCTGAATCACCGTCACCTGCCCAAGGTTTACCACCACCAGTTCGGTATGAAGTCCGGGCATCATCGGCGTCGCTTGTTGCTGCCCTCGTGAAGACAGCAATCGAGCAGGCGCACCCCCATGCGGACGTGGTCGCTACCACCGACGCTGGAGCGGGACTGGCGTCGGGGGATGTCCTCGTCGAAGAGGCTGCCAGCGGCCGAAGGCTGGTGATTTTCGGTTCGAAGCCATCGCATGGTGTCGTGGCATCTCACCTTGCAGGTGGCGTGTTCTCGCTGCTGAGTATCGACGCATCGGGAGAGGAGCTCCGTGCGGCCGTGACAAGCCTGACTGATGGACCTCCAGTGGTTTCAACCGGAGTAGTGATGGCGCTGGCGTCGGGCCCTCCGGAGCGGATCGAGCAGGCACGCATCACCCTGCGTGAGCGAGAGGTCCTGGCGTTGGTCCAGGAAGGGCTTTCGAACGTCGAGATCGGCGCGCGGTTGTCGGTCTCGCCCAACACGGTCCGGTCCCACCTCCAGTCGTTGTCTTCGAAGCTGGGTGTCACATCGCGGGCCAAGCTGGCGGCCCGAGCCCGATCCCTCGGCCTGGCCTGACGGCAGCGGTGCGGCCTCCCGGCACCGCCCCTTCTACACCGGTTCGTTACCCCGGCTGAGCGGGAACCCGGGGCGGGCGAATACTATCTGTGCATGAATCTCTCCAGGACGACTGTCTGGATGAGCGCGGTGCTCTCGATCCTCGCGGCGATCGTTGTGGCAGGTTGCGGCGACACGGCTGAAGCACCCACGGCGCCCGCCCCTCGGCCCAGCATTGAAATACGGGAGCTGCCACCGCTCGGGGTAGAAGAATCACAGGCGGCTATTCGCGTGTTCGCTGCGTCCGAGGTGGACCCCAGGTCGGTGCGCCGGGTCACGGTCCCCGGAGAGTGCGGCGGGCTCGGGTTCGCCTCGCTCAGCGAGGCGGTAGAGCATGCTGATGCCATCGTCGTGGGACGGGTGACTGCCGTGGAATTCCTGTTCGACGGCGAAACCAGGCAACTGGCCCAACTCGATGTCGAAGAGGTGATTCGCGGGAATCCGAATCAGCGGTATGTGCTCAACATCACCGGCGGTCCCCGAGAGATAGATGGGCAACTCTCCCTGACGCAACACCCCACGAACCCGCTCGTGCTTCCCGGAGACCGCGGTATCTTCCTGCTTCAGCGCATGAGCCTCACGGCCGCGTTTGTCCCCCAGGGCTATTCCGGCCAATTCCGACTGGGAATTGGGGGTGCGATCGAGACGGTCCTTGGAAACCCCTTCGCCAGCGAGATTGCGAAGCTGGATGAGGTATCACTCTTGAAAACCATCAGGAAGCTGGCCAGGGGCTGAGCAGAGCGGCTGATCCGCTGGGAGCTTGGTCTCAGGGATTTCCCCGATTCCAGGAGGATTCGTCGAGGTTTTGCGTTCGTCTTACGAAAAGTCGCATTTCCTACCGCCAGCCACCGCTGGAATGACCTCGCCAGGCGGGGAGGAGGTTTCGAATGGCTCTGAGCTTTGTCGACGCCGAATCAATGGTGGGCGCGGCCGGAGAGCTGCGCGGGGGGTGGAAATGAAAGCCGGGATCTACGAGGACGCCGAGGCCGTCAAGGCGGCCGAGGCCCGCTACTGGGCCGAGCACGGGTACCGATTCGGTGGTTGGGAGTTTCGGCCGGACACGGGCGAGGTACTACGAAACGGCTGGCGGGTGTGTCACCTGACGGCCAGTCACGCCGCCATGCTGCAGGAACTCATCGCGGCCCATCCGGCATATGTCCCGGTCTCAGAGGACGGCAAGAAGACTATCTGGGGACTCAGGAGAGCCATTGGGCGGGACGCAATCGTCGCGGTGAGGACGTGGGGGTACCGCTTTAACCCCGAAGCGGTGATGTAGGTCGCCTCGTTCTGCGCATCTCCGCACCGATGCTCAACCCGGGGGCCCGGGAGTGCCCGTACGCTCGCTGAATGCGGCGAGATGCCCTGTCGGGGCAGGCCCTATGCGGTAATCGCCCGTCCGTCGTTGCGATAGGCGGTGGTACGGGCCTTTCGACCCTGCTTCGCGGGCTGAAGTCGGTGCTCGCCGAAGGCGAAATCAGAGCGCTCACGGGCATCGTCACGGTGAGCGATGACGGCGGTTCGTCCGGGCGCTTGCGGCGCGACTTTGGGATGCTCGCACCCGGTGACGTTCGCAATTGCCTGGTCGCGCTGGCTGACGACGAGGACATGCTCGGGCGGCTTTTCCAATACCGGTTCCCGGGCGGCGATGGGTTAACCGGTCACTCGTTCGGGAACCTGTTCATGGCAGCGGTCACCGGTATCACGGGTGATTTCTACCAGGCGATCCTGATGGCGGAGCGCGTGCTTTCGATCGCAGGACGCGTCCTGCCAGCGACCTTGACCGACGTCCGGCTCGTGGCCGACGGTGTCTCCGGGGAGCGCTACCTGGGCGAAAGTGCTGTCGGGCTTGCCAACGAAGATCTCACGCACATCGCGCTCGATCCGCCGGACCCTCCGGCGTTCGCTCCTGCCGTGGAGGCGATCCGCGCAGCCGACCTGGTCGTGTTGGGGCCCGGCTCGCTGTTCACATCAGTTCTTCCGAACCTGCTCATACCCGAGATTGCCGAGGCCCTGGCGCGCCGGAGCTGTCCCAGCGTCCTCGTGTTGAACCTGATGACGCAGCCGGGAGAGACATCGGGCATGGATGGCCTGGCACACCTGGCCGCACTCGAGTCGCATGCATTCGTGGGCGTTGTCGACTATGTGCTGGCCAACGACGCGGTGCCCTCGCGCGACAGCATCGCGATTTACGAGGAGACCGGCTCGGTGCCAGTCTCCCTGTCGCGGTTGGCAGGTTCTGCAGGCGACCGGCTGATGACGGCGGACCTCCTCGCCGAAGGCGGACTTATCCGGCATGACCCTGGCAAGGTGACGCGAGCGATCCTGGACTGCCTGTACCGCCAGGGCCGTTGGCCAATCGGCGGTTGGCCAACGCTACCCGTCTCGAGCGACGCCAGGGAGCCAGAGTCCACCGTGGGGGCCCATTGAGACTGGACCCGTCCGTTCGATCCGGAGTACCCAATCGTTCGCCCCGGATGCGTTGGAACCTGGAGAAGTGAGCTCGACGGTGTTATCAGCTGGGGTCGGGCCTATGTCGCGGAGACTCCCGTCGGTTGGGTCGAACCACTGGGCTCTTCCGGCCGAGCCAAGGGCGGAGGCCATATCGACCTTGAACGTGCGCTTCTGGCTTCCGCCGGGTGGGACGTATGCAAGGAAGGAGCGGCCATCCCCCGAGGCCGCTGCGACGTAGTCGCCTTCTGCCCAGTTTCCGCCGCCGGAGACGATAGGGTCGGCCGAGTTGTCGGACCCGCGGGGAACGAACTGGTACCAGTTCAAAGAACTCAGCAGGGCCCCAAGTCTCTGGCTGTCGAGGGTGCCCCGCGCGTTGAGCGATTGCTCCCAGTGCTGGCTGCCGAATCCAAATCCGGATGACCATGTGCCGGTTGCGAATTCCCAGATATCGCGGTGCCCATAGAAGAACCCGGCTGTGGCACCGCCGAGGACTGCCCAGTACTGGTACTCTCGGATCGAAGCGGGGTCGCCGGGGGACCATCCCTCGGCTTCGTACCCGGTTTCGAGCAGGAACGCAGGGGTTGGCGGGGAATGGTCGAATCCGCGGCGCGCCTCGATGTAGGTGAGCCCGTTGTTTCCGGGGCCGTAGGTGTACACCGCGTTGAGGTCCATCGCCGGGGCGAAGCGCGCCTGGTCGGTCGAGATGATCGGGGCACTCCAGTGACCGGTGTGCAGCTGTCGTGCGCCGGCAGCCTTGATGCCTTGGAGCATCCGAAATAGCCGCGCTTCGCCCTCCGTACCTGCTGGCGGCGTGAAGTCACCCCCAGCGACGAAGACAAGGTTGAGCCGGTCCTTATAGCGGTTTCCAAGGTATCTCCCGAACTCGAAACAGACGTCCTGGGTGTTCACGGGGCTGTTCAGGTCGTCCCAGAACCCCTGGTCGCCACCTCCCCACCCCGGGTACATATAGCAAAGGAAGACGACGTTGCCGTGTTGAGCTGTGAGGTCGAGGACATCGTCGGCGAAGGCGAAGTAGGCTTCGTTCGGGGTAGAGAAGTCGCCCGGGGTGAGGAACGGCTGGTCGCCGTTCCGGTTTGCCGGTGCGTTGACGGCGAACCTGGCCTCGAGCAGGTTCACCAGGACGGCATTGAACCCCCGCTTGGCCCGATCGGTGAGATAACGAGCGGCCTCAGCCGTGGTGGTGTTTGCGATGAGGGACCATGCCGCCTCACCCCGAATCAGGAATGGGATGCCGGCCTGGTCGGTGAGGTAGCGCCCATCTTCCGACACTTTCAGCGGCCAGATGGCGCTCGAGACTTGCGGTTCGATTGGGGCCGTGGGCTCAGGTGGATGAACCGGTGATGCTGACTCGTTCCGCGGTGCCGCCGTCCAGGTCGCGGCGGGCGACGCCTGGCGCGGCCGCGGATGCCCGATCTGGCCGCGGTCACCACAGCCGAATGATAGGAGCCCGGCCACTCCGCCGAGCGTCGCGCCGGCGCCGCCGATAAATCGCCGTCTCGACACTCGGCTGTCGATCAAGCGCGGCTGTTGTGGTGTCACGCCCCCATCCTCCCTGGAGCGCTCCTCGCGCACTCGAGGTCATGAAACGCCTCCCGGGTGGAGGCGAAGTCGACGAGCCATCCCGGTGGGCGCGCGTGAGGAGTCCGGCACCTGGGGTTCGCGAGTGGCTCGCAACCGGGTAAGGAATTCTGGGAGCGCATTCCCCGCATGGGCCACCGTTGAATATCGCATCGCATACCTTCACTCAACGCCCGCCTCATTTCTTCCGCCTACTTTGCGCCCATCATGCTTGCTGCGGAATTGCCAACCGGGGAGGCACCTCCTCCAACGCCGGAGTCCCCCGCCCGCCCCGTCGCGGTCGCCATTTGCACACGAGACCGGGGAGACCTGGTGTTGCGGCCGATTCGAGCGCTGCTCGCGGGGACCTTCCACGAATTCGAGATCATCGTCGTCGACCAGAGCTCCTCGTCCGAGACCAGGGAGGCGCTTGGCGAGGTAGACGATTGCAGAGTGCGGTATACTCCGACAACCACACGTGGATTGTCCGCAGCCCGAAACATTGCGCTAAGGGCCAACCGAGCGCCGCTACTCGCGTTCACCGACGATGATTGCGAGCCATCGCCGGATTGGCTGCTCCAGCTGGTTGCCGCGGCGGCGAGCGTTTCCGGGCCTGCGATGTTCTTTGGCCCGCTGGTCGCCGAATCCAGCATCGGCCATGCAGGGATGGTGCCGGCCTGGCGTCCGCGTTCCCCGGGCCGCAAGTCGCGTCCCTGGTTGGAGTACTGCATGGGCGGGTTCGGCGGGAATATGGCCTTGAACTCCGAGGCGATCGCGGCAGTGCGCGGCTTTAGCACAAGGCTCGGCCGCGGGGCAGCACTCACTGCCTGCGAGGAGGGTGAGCTCGCGTTTCGCCTGTCACTCCTTGGGGGGACGATTCACGAACTCGAAAAGCCGGCCGTCGTGCACCACGGCGTCGTCGAATGGGCGGCGGTTCGGGCTTCCCTGCGAAGCGACTTCAGCGCCACCGGACATGTGTTGGGCTGGTATCTGCGGCGGTCGACTGTGGCTGCGGCAACCCAACTGGCGTATTGCCTTGGCCGGGAGCTCTGCCTCGTCCTAACGAACATCGCAAGGATGCGGCGACCTTTTGGCGTTCGGCGTGCCCACTGGCTGATGCGAGGGGTGTGCGCCGGGCTACGGGACTCGAGCCCCCTGGTGGCCGTCGATCACAACCCGGCGGGCATGCGATGAGCGACGGCACCGGAGCCAGTGATGTGCTGGTCGCCGCCGACGACCGCTTCCCTGCGAACGGTCAACTTACCGCGTTCCGCAAGGCACGGGTGTGGGTGGCCGATATGTTGCGTTACCTGGCGCTCCGCGGGTTCGTTGCTGTGGCCGACCACACGCCACGGCGAGTTTCAGGTGCTGGGGTGGAGCTCCTGGCCGGCCTGGAATGCCTGTTGTCCAGTCGTGGACGTGCCTTCCGGGCCGAATCGCGGCTCTTGTTCGGGGCTTCGCGTCGGGATGCATTCGGGACCGCTCGCCGGACGATCCGAAACCAGTACCTGGATCTCCTGGACATACGGCGGGCCAGTACCGGGCGGGAGGACGTTTCCCGTTGGGAGGTTGAGGAGTTCGGGCGGGACGAGATCGACCAGCTGCTGAGTACGCGCACGCCGTTCTTGATCGTCGGAGGCCACTTCGGGTATGCGCCGATCCTGCCCCTGGCAGCCACCTTTCCGGAGCTGATCGCCACCGGCGGAGTCGATCCGATCGAGCCGTTCCAGTTGAGGGGGGATGTCCTCCTGCGGAGGCTCATGATGGGCATGGTCCACGGCCTGGTCCACACGCTGCGGCCGGGAGAAGTGTCGCTCGCCTACGTCGGCCAGGAGGATGTCCAGACCCGGCTGCTCCGGACGCTCTCGATGCCTGGCGGAGTGGGGTACCTGTCGTTGGACATCGAGTGGAAGAAGCCCAATGCGCACGTTCGGCCGTTCTGCGGGTACTCCTCTCGGAGGTTCGCACTTGGGGCGGTGCGCATTGCCCGCCTGGCGCAGGTCCCGCTGGTCCTCATCGTCGGGCAGCGAACGGGCACGCGCGGGTCGCGGATCCACTACTCAGGTCCATACTACCCCCCGGCGCGGGCCGACGCCGCCGGAGACACGGGAACCCTGGACGGGCTGGTTGACGAACTGGAGCGATATGTTGCCCGGTTCCGTGAGGACTACCCACACCCCCTGGGTTGGGAGCGGCTGTGGAGTGCGACATCCGAGCGGTGGGAGCCCTGTGCAGGCGCGCAGGGGCCTGGCCAGCACTCGCCGGGTTCCAGGGGCTGAGGTGGACGGTCAAGATTCCATTCGCTCCTTGAGGTCGTACATCACCTTCTTGTGCCCGCTCGCCATGAGCTCATCGAGCTTGTTGAGCAATGGCAGACGCATGAACGAGCTGGGCAAGTTCTCGAACGTCAGCCGCATGCCGGCGCCTTCTGGCTCGAACGAGTACCTCCACGTGCCTTCCAGGGCGAGGGTTGACTCGTCGGTGATGCGCTCGTTCGGCGCGAATTCCGTGAACGTATTGGTGCCCCGAATGGGGAGACCCAGGATGCGCGCCTCCCAGCTGTAGCTGGTGCCTACGCCGTGATCGTTCAGATGGACCTCGGTGATAACGACGCCAGTCCGTCCGATGTCCTTCCAGTTCGCGGGGTCAGAGAGAAAAGCGAAGACCTTCTCCACGGGCGCGTCGATGTGGATGCTGTGCTTGAAGGTCATTGGTCCACCAGTGCAAAAGGGGCCCCCACAGGGACCCCTTTCTTCATATCACGGTGCTGGCTGGGGACGGAGGAGTCGAACCCCCACGTACAGATCCAGAATCTGCTGTCCTACCATTAGACGAGTCCCCAGCAGGAGCTCCAAGGGTACCATGCCGGGCGCGGAACGCTCCAGCACAACGCCGGCCGCTAGCCCAGTCGCGCGCGGGCGGTGCGAAGCCGCTGAAGTGTCCGTTCGCGGCCGAGCAATTCGAGCGAATCGAAGAGCGGGATGCCCTGGGCATGGCCCATCTCCGCGACATAAAGCACCGGCACGAACTTCCGCAACTTCATCCCGAGGGTGGCCTCCATCTCGCGGATGGCCGCCTCGATCGCGTCTCGCTCCCACCGCTCTTCCCGGATGGCGTCGAGGGCGACCAGCGCGCCATCGACCGCCTTCAGCGCGACCTCGACATCGCCCCCAACGCGCTCGGTAAGGGCATCGAGTTCGTACTCGGGCGCCTCGTAGCCAAAGAGGAACTCGACCAGGCCGGCGATCTCGTCGAGCCGGCCGACGCGCTCCTTCAGCAGGGGTGCCACCGACTTCACGATGTCCGGGTCGAGGGGGCGCTTCACCGACTCGGGGAGCTGGCGCTCGCACCACTCGGTAATGGTGGCCTCCCACCGGCCATCGTCCATGGCTCGGATGTAGTGGCCGTTGAGGTGGTTGAGCCGCTCGATATCGAAGACGGCCGGGTTTGGCACCACCCGCGCCAGAGCGAAATGCTGCTTCAACTCTTCAGCGCCAAGGATGGAGGTGTGGTCGTCGAGCGACCATCCGAGGAAGGCGAGGAAGTTGACCATCGCCTCGGGCAGGTAGCCGTTGTCGCGGTAGTCGAGGACGGCGGTATCGCCGCTGCGCTTGGAGAGCTTCTTGTGGTCGGGTCCCAGGATGAGCGGGAGGTGCGCCCACTGGGGCGGCTCCCAGCCCAGCGCCTCATAGATCTGGATGTGCTTGGGAGCGCTCGAAATCCACTCGTCGCCCCGGATGCAGTGTGTGATCTCCATCTCGGTGTCATCGACGATGAGTGCGAGGTGGTACGTGGGGTAGCCGTCGGACTTCAGCATCACGAAGTCGTCCTGCAGGCTGTTCTCGAAGACAACATCGCCGCGGATGATGTCGTGGAGGACGGTCTGTCCGTCGCGGTTCATGGCGAAGCGGATGACGAAGGGTTCGCGAGCCGCGAGGGTGTCCGACTCCTCGCGGGAGAGGGCGCGGCAGAGGCCGTCGTAGCCGGGTGGGCGTTTGGCGGCGGCCTGGGCGGCTCGCATCTGGTCCAGGCGTTCAGCGCTGCAGAAGCAGCGGTAGGCGCGGCCGCGGTCCATGAGGGTCTCGGCGGCTTTCTGGTAGAGCGGCAGGCGCTGTGACTGGAAGTAGGGCGCGTGCGGCCCGCCGATATCGGGGCCTTCGTCCCAGTCGATGCCGAGCCAGCGCAGACTTTCCATAATCGCGCCGACCGAGGTTTCGACGAGGCGGTTGCGGTCGGTGTCTTCGATGCGGAGGAGGAACTGGCCGCCGTTGGCGCGGGCGTAGGCCCAGCTGAACAGGGCCGAGCGGATGTTGCCGACGTGCGGGTCGCCGGTGGGGCTGGGGGCGTAACGGGTGCGGACGGGGCGCGAGGAGTCAGTCACGGTGCAAGCTCAACTGGCGGCCGCCTCGAGGGTTGGCGGCACGGGCTGGGAGTAGTGCGAGGCTACCTGTTCGGCGCCGATGGAGCGAATCGCCGTCGCCAGGTCGCCGGGGGCCGGGGCGGTGACCGTCAGGGTGCCACCGGACGGGTGGGGCACCTGGATCCGGTAGGCATGGAGGAGCTGGCGGCCATGGGTCGCGCGCCTGCCATAGACGCCGTCGTCGGCGACCGGGCAGCCGATGGCGGCAAGGTGGACCCGGATCTGGTGGGTGCGGCCGGTTTCGGGGTGGACTTCCAGCAATGAGCGTTCGTTGTCCCCCGCGATGAGCTCGTATTCGGTGCGGGAGGGGCGCCCGCTGGTGGTCACGGCCATGCGCGTGCGGTCGCCCGGGTGGCGGTCGATCGGGGCGTCGACCACGGCGCGCGGCTGGGGAGGCTTGCCCTCGACAATGGCGAGGTAGGTCTTGCGGGTGGTGCGCTCTTCGAAGGCGTGGCTGAGGGCAACCTGGGCCGCCGGCGTCTTCGCCAGGAGGAGGACGCCCGAGGTGTCCTTGTCGAGGCGGTGGACGATGCCGGGGCGTTCGGCGTCGAAGCCGGCGGCCGCCGGACCGAGCTGTTCGAGCCACCAGCCGGCGACGCTCGGGCCGGTGTCTCCGGGGGCGCCGTGGACGGCGAGGCCGGGCGGCTTGTCGATGGCAGCGAGGTCGTCGTCTTCGTAGAGGAGGGGCAGGTCGAGGCCGGACGGGGTGACGGCATGGTCTGTCGCGGGGACTTCGAACGCGAGGAGGTCGCCTTCCTGGACGGTGGCGGACTTGCGGACCACTTCGCCGTTGACGCGGACGTTCCCGGCTTCGATGAGGCGCTGGACGCGGGCGCGGGAAAGCTCGGGCAGGGCCCGGGAGAGGACGGCGTCGAGCCGGCCGGTTTCAGCGGCGGTCAGCTCGGTGGTTTCGGCTCCGGAGTCGTGTCGAACATCAGTGCCCATATCAGGAAAAACACACCAATCGTGATGGCCGAATCGGCCACGTTGAACGCGGGGAAGTTCGGAACTTTGACGAAGTCGACGACGCGGCCTTCGGAGACCCGGTCGATGAGGTTTCCGACGGCGCCGCCGAGCATGAAGGCCAGCCCGAGGCGCATGAGCGGGTGGGCGAAGCCAGGGTTAAAGAGGTAAACGAGGATGGCGACCATCCCGACGACGCTGGTGATGACAAGGAGGGGCCCGGCGCCCTGGAACATCCCAAAGGCTGCGCCGCTGTTGGTCACGTGGACGATTTTGAGCGGCCAGACCAGGGAATAGGCCTCGCCACGCTCGAGCCACCCGCGGATGATCCACTTGGTGAGCTGGTCGAGCCCGACGATGGCCGCGGCGAGGGCCAGGAACCAGCCATCGCGGGGGCGGATGGCGAGGCGGGGGCCGGCTGCCGGGCGGGTGTCGGCATCTTGCATCGCTCCCAGTGTAACCGCGGGAAGCGCTGCGGTAAGGCAATATGCCTTGTCGGTGTGCGATGGCACCGGCTACGCTGGTTTTCACACGGGACGGATGACGCCAGGAGAGTTGGATGTTCACGACGCAGAGCACGAAAGAGATGCGCCCCGATGGGAAGCTCCGGCTGCCGCCGGGCCAGCACCTGACCACCGGGTGGCCAGTGCTCCACTACGGCAGCATCCCGCGCATCGACCTCGACTCGTGGCGGTTCCACGTGTGGGGGCTGGTGGAGGAGGAGAAGACCTTCACCTGGGAAGAGTTCAACGCCCTCGGAGACATTACCGATACGAGCGACATCCACTGCGTGACGACGTGGAGCAAGTACGACAACACGTGGCAGGGCGTGCCGTTCAAGGCGCTGATCGACGCGATCAAGCTGAAGCCCGAGGCGAAGTACGCGATGCTGCACAGTTACGGCGGCTACACCACCAATGTGCCGCTCGAAGACCTCATGCGCGAGGGCGTGTTGTTCGCGCGGACGCATAACGGCCAGGAGATCACGAAGGAGCACGGCTGGCCGCTGCGGCTGGTGATCCCGCACCTGTACTTCTGGAAGAGCGCGAAGTGGGTGGGGGGCATCCAGTTCCTGGACCACGACCGGCCCGGGTTCTGGGAGACCTACGGCTACCACATCTACGGCGACCCGTGGCGCGAGGAGCGCTACGCGTAGGCGGGTGTTGGCGGTTGACCGGTGGCCCCTAGCGGCAGAGGCCCAGGAGGCTGGCGGAACTGGCTTCGAGCGGGCCCGCCGGTAGTTCCACGTAAAGCGTGAATTCAGCATCGTTGCGGGCGAGGCAGTCGGCCGTGCCCGGCGCTCCGGGCATGTCCGCTGCCGGGATGGCGTGCTCCGTCGTGTTGGGCGGCAGGTGATACTCGAACGTCTCGCCCCCGCTGCGGTCAGGGGTCGCGCCGAGGTAGCGCAGTTCGAGAAGGAAGCCGGTCTCGTTTTGCCACTGGTCGACCCAGCGGGCGCACCAGGGGCGGCTGGTCGTGATCACCGTGAACGTCGTGGAGGCGGAAGCTGGCGCCGGACAGGACCGCAGCAATGCCGAGGCGACGGCGAGCAGTTGGTCTGGCGAAGCGTTGTGGCCGATGACCTCTGTCACCACGAAGCCGTCCACCGTCTTCACAGCGAAGGCAACGCGGCCGTCCACGGACTCGAGCCCGGGGATGCCCGCAACGAGGATGACTTGCTCCGCATCGATGCTTGTCGTGGAGATGCGCTCAGGCGAGGCGCTAATGGAAACCCACGCCTCGGGGCGCAAGTACTTCACGATGTGGACCGTCACGCCGGGAGCCACGAGCAGCAGCCGGTCGGAAGTGATCACCCGGCCGTCGCAAGCCCAGGCAGTGAAGCCGGTCCCCACGGTATCGGACCAGGCCCGTGGTAGTTCGCGCACGAAGATGTCCATCAATGTCCCGGCGACAGAGCCGGGGTCAGCCAGGCGGCTGGCGGGCTCTTTACAGGGGACTGTGTGCTCGCCGAACCCGGCGCTGTCCGGGGAGATGCGCAGACTGGCGATGACGCCGTCAAGCTTATTGCGGGTGTTCTCCTCGCACACAGTCCGACCGACTGAACCCGGCGGATACTCCCCGGGCGAACAAGGTTCGAGCGGCAGGGTTGTGAGATCCGGTTTGACGGGAGTAGTCGACAGGTTCCGGGCTTCGGCCGTGGGCGGTCCGCTGTCCAAGGCTGCCTCACGAGAGTCCCCGCGACCGGGACCGATACGCACTACTGCGAGCGAGGCGGCCAACAGCCCGGCGAGTACAAAGGGGCCGACGATGAGCGCGCGCCGATGGCCACGGCCAGACCATTCCGCGCTCACGCCGCCCGTCCAGTCGTGGATCCGCAAACAAGGACGTTCATCGCCCCAGCGTGCCACGGAGATTGAGCGCCCAGAGCGCGATGAGGACTCCTGCGATCAGCAGCAAGCTGCACGCGAGAAGGACAACTGGCGGCACCCAGCTCCCGCGGTCCGGCTCGCGTGTTGCGAGGACTCCTCTCGCCGTCGCAAGGGCGGTTCCGGCAGCCAGGGCCAGGGCGACTCCGGTAACCAGTGCTGGCCATGCGATGGTGTTCGCCATCACTCACCTCCGGCCCGGTCCGCTCCCGGAGAGCCGGGGATGTCATAGCACGGATGCCGGTGCCGTTTCCACCACGGGAGCGTAAACGCGGGCGATTGGCCGGAATCCGCTACTTGATGATGACCTGGCCCGACATGCCTTCGCCGTGGACCGCGCAGTGGTATTCGAACAGCCCGTTGGTCTTGAACTCATACGAAAACGTGCCCGAGCCCTTCAGCCGGGCACAGGGATGCCTCCGGCGGGGATGGAGCGCTGCACAACGACTCTCGCCTATCCGCCCCAGCCACTTACCGCAAAGGCTCGGACGGCTGACAACGTTGCGCGGAACGGAGCAGCCGACCCCGGTGATGGAGGTGTCAAATCAGCCTCTTCAAGAGTGCGCCGAAACCGCTCGCTGGAGACAAAAAGCAAGTCGTCGCCTACCAGGATTGCCGTGGCTGGCTCGCCGGGCTGGCCCCAGTGAGCCGGACCAGCCTCCGGCTGGTACCACCGCAGGAAGAGCACATACTCGGCTCCGACCTGCAGGTCGACGATGTCCAAGGCCCCTCCCGCACGTGGCACGGGAGAGTTATCGAACCGATACGACCTCGCCACACGAGTCTCGATAAGGGAGGGCTCATACCTTCCGGCGACTACTTCCGAAATGCGATAGCTACGAACGACATCAGTTCGGACCAGCACTTCAGCTGTGTAGTTTGATGGAATCTCCACCGTCTCGATTCTCTCTGAAAGCAGCGTACCCACGACGACAATCTCTGTCCGCGACATAAGATCCGCTAGACTGGGAAAGTCTCCCCAATCACTGTCGCCGCCGACCGTGGAGGAGGTTCGTCCGGGTATATGTCCCAGGGCCACCGTTCCGCTGGCGAGCCCGACCAATAGGAAGATGGCGATCATGACGAACCGAGGCATACTCTTTCTCCTCCTTAGTACCCGCAAGTCGGCGGCCAAGACGTCGATGGGTAGCGATGATTTACCCCGCATATATCGTCTGTTTGCGGCGAGTAGATGCTCTCGCGATTCCGATCTTGATTCATAACCGCTTGAGAAACAGAACTGTGCCTGATCCCAATGTGGTGGCCAAGCTCATGGCTTGCAACGGATCGTTTTACGGTCGAAGATTCGGAATCGAGCCGGTCAGTATGCAGCTCAACCAAAGTCCAAGAGCGTTGATTTCCAGGCCAAGTGCAGCCAAAGTCAGTGTGGCCTAAGGGCCCACTGCCAGTAAGTGGCAGTGCTGACCAGTAATGCTGGTCTAGCCAGTAGGTCGTCGGCTGGAAGTATACCGGCGTCGCAGTATTGATCCAATTGCTTCGAGCATCGCTGAAGGCTGTGGCGTATGCGCCGGTCGGAGGATAAGATGGGTCATTCTGGTGAAGAACGTACAGAAGAGAAGAACCTCCTGCGTAGGGCCACTTACAGAATACAGTCCCAGCATTGTCATACGCGACTGACCCGGATACGGCGAACCACGAAGTGAAGACGCCAATGGTCAGCGCTACGAGCGGCTCACGTATAGAACGAAAATTGGTCACGAGTCTCCACCGAGGTTTTGGTGGACTTAGCATGGGCGGTCCTCAGCGCACCCCGCAATACGGCTCTTTGGCCCCCGCCGATCGGCCGGGGTCAACCGGCCCCCTCCTGGTCGCGCAACCACATGGCAAGCGAGACGCGGTTGGTTACGCCGGCCTTGCGCATGGCAGTCTCGACGTAGTGCTTCACCGTCGACGCGCTCAGGCCGAGCAACAGCGCGATCTCCGCGTTGGTCATTTTGCGGCCAATGAGCGCGGCTACTTCGCGCTCCCGTGCGCTGAGTTGCCCCTGTTGCATCGCTCACCTCCGGCCGCTCCGCTCCCGGAGTGCCGGGGATGTCATACCACAGATGCCGGCGCCGTTTCCACCACCGGAGGGTAAACGCGGGCGATTGGCCGGAATCCGCTACTTGATGATGACCTGGCCCGACATGGCTTCGCCGTGGACCGCGCAGTGGTATTCGAAGAGGCCGTTGGTCTTGAACTCGTACGAAAACGTGCCCGAGCCCTTCAGGCGGGGGGACTCGACCGGGATGTCGCCGTCGTTGCTCTTGAATGTGCCGGTAACCTGGTGCTCCTGTTTGCCGGTCCACTGCCAGAAGACCTCGGTGCCGATAGGCACCTGGAGCGCGCCGGGGGAGAATCCCGAGTCGCTGACGGTGATGGTGCGGAGGTTGGCGGGGATGCCGCCTGCGGGCATCGGGGCGTCGCCAATTGGGGTGGCGTCACCGCTGGCGCCGTCTCCGCAGGCGATGGCAGCAAGGGCGAGCACGAAGCTGAGCAGCAGCAAGGCGGGACGAAGCGTGCGCGGCATGGCGTGCGGGCTACTCCACTGAGGCGATGAATGGGTAGAGCGGCTGCCCGCCGCTGAGCGCTTCGACCTCGACGCCGTCGAAGGCGGCCTCGACCTCGGCGCGGGCGGCTTCGAGCTCCCCGGAGGGCGTGCCCTCGCCACCATAGAGCGTGACCAGGGAACCCCGGGTAAGGCTCGCCCGCCGGAGGCCCGCAAGCAACGCATCGCGCGGGGTTTCCTCCGCGGCGACGAGGCGGCCATCGAGCAGCGCGATCGCCTGACCCTCGCGCACGTCGATCCCGTCGGCGGTGCGGCTGGCGGCGGCGATGGTCACCTCCACGGTGGAGACGCCCTCCGCGGCCTCCTTCATGGCCGCCACGTTGGCCGCCGCGCTCTCGTCGGGGTCGAAGGCCATCGCGGCGGCAACCCCCTGGGGGAGCGAGGTAGTGGGTACCAGGTGGATGGTGCATTTCGCGAGCGAGACCGCCTGCTCGGCAGCGAGCCGGACGTTCTTGTGGTTGCTAAGGACGATGACATCGGGGATACGCAGCGCGTCGGCTGCGTCGGCGATGCGTCCGGCGGGTGGCTTCTCGATGAGCCCGAGGTCGCTGACGGCCACACCGAGGCTTTCGAACACCTGGTCGAAGCCTTCGCCCCGGCTCATGGCGAGCACGGCGATGCGGGCGCTTGCGCCGGAACCGCTGGCCTTGAAGCGCTCGTGCTGCGCGCCCATGTCTTCGACCTTTACGCGCGACACCACGCCAAGCGCTCCAGCGGCGTCGAGGAGCGGTTGCGGATCGATGGTGTGGACGTGCACACGGGCGAGGGTCTCATCGCCGACCACGACGACGGAACGGTTGCCACCGGATTCGGCGAGGGCGCGGACCCGTTCGAGGTCGAGCGGGCTGCCGGTGGCTTCGACGAGGAACTCGGTGCAGAAGCCGAACTCGTCCTTGCCGTGACCTTCGACCATGGCGATCGGGCGGTGCGCCTGGTGGACGGCCGGCCGCGGAGTCGCGCCGGTAAGTGCGGCGAGCAGCCCTTCGAGGATGACGCAGACGCCCTCGCCCCCGGCATCGGTGACGCCGGCTTCCTTGAGGGCGGGCAGCTGGTCGATGGTGGCTTCCTCGGCGGCGTCGGCGGCTGCGACGGCGCCCACCAGCACCGGCAGGCAGCCAACGCCGGCGCCGCGGGCAGGCAGGGTACTCGCCAGCCTGTTGGCTTCGGCGGCGGCTTCGCGCAAGACGGTGAGCATGGTGCCTTCCTGGGGCTTGCTCACGGCGTGGTAGGCCTGCGCGGCTGCGGCTTCGAGCCCGAGCGCGAGCGTCCGCGCATCGAGCACCTCGGCCGGGCCTATGCCGCTTTCGAACCCGCGCAGCGCCTGGGAGAGGATGACGCCCGAGTTGCCCCGGGCACCGTAGAGCGCGCCGCGGGCGATGGCGTGGAGGACCTCGGCGACGGCCGGGTGGTTGCCCAGCTCGAGCGAACGATCCACGCCCTCGCGCAGCGTTGCCGACATGTTGGCGCCGGTGTCGCCATCGGGGACGGGGTAGACGTTGATCGCGTCGATCGCCGCGGCCGACTGGCGGAGGTGGCTGGCGGCGGCGATGAAGAGCGCACGCAACGAGGCGCCATCGATGAGGTCGTTGACGACATGGGCTGCGGTCACTGGCGCGCTCGGAGCGCGCCGGTTTGGCCGTAATCGAATCCGGGTGCTAGCATGGAGGTTCTGATTCTGCCACGGAAGGGGCATTGACGCATGGCCAGCGGCGCTTGCGACGTTTGCGCGAAGACAACAATGTTTGGGCGGCACATCCGCCACACCCACGGGGGCCGCTGGGAGCGCAAGGCGACCAAGAAGTCGCGCACCTTCAAGCCCAACATCAGCAAGCAGCGGATCTTCTTCGGTGGAGAATCGATCCGCCTGAACATCTGCACGCGCTGCCTGCGGACGCTGGTGAAGTCCCAGGGCTAGCGCTCGCCACGAACAGTGAAGAAGCCGGGCCATGTGGCCCGGCTTTTCGTTTGTCCTGGCGGATCAGACCGCCGCGAATCTTGCGAGGGCCGCATCGAGCGGTTCGACGGCGACGCCCGGGTGGGCGACCACGGCTTTGAGCCAGTCGGGGCGAGCCTTCGCGGCCACGGCGATGGGCTGCGGGAAGCCGGCGTGCTCGGCGGCGATCTCGGCGAAGCGCACGACGTATTCCGGGGGGCGAAGATCGGATGCGAGTTCGACGAGCGCGAACGGGTCGGGCGCGGTCGGCTTGCCGGGGACGCCGCGGACAACGAGCGGGCCGGGCTGGTCGCCGCCGCCCACGAGCCCGGCGCCGTCGCAGAGGATCGCGCCGTGCACTTGCTCGGGGCGGCCCGCGGCGATCAGCAGGGCGATGTAGGCGCCTAGTCCCCGCCCGACGACGGTTGCGCTACCGAGCATCTGGATGGCGGCATCGGCATCTCCCATGAGCACCTCGGCCGTGTATCCGCCGCCACCGGGCACGGTCGATGCGCCGTGGCCGGTGAAGTCGAGCGCGAACACTGGGCCAGGCCAGGCCCGGATGTCGGCGGGGACGTGGTCCGGAGAGTGCTCGCCGAGGGCGTGGAGATGGAGCAGCGGCCGCCCTTCGCAGTGGCGGAGATGGTGGAGCGCCAGCTTCACGCGGTTGTGCGTCAGGAAGATCGTCATCCGAGGAACTCCAGGACGAGGCCGGCGACGCGGCGAGGATGCTCTATGTGGATGAAGTGGCCCGTGTCTTCGAATGGGGTGAGGCGGGCGCCCGGCGGCAGGAATGGCAGGAGCGCCCGGTGGTTGGTGCCCCAGCCCATCTCTTCCTCCACGGTCGCCGTGAGGCCAAGCAGCGGGGCACGCAGGGTGCGAAGCCGTTCGAGTGACCAGTCGGGCCGCCATGGGCCGAAACCGCCGAAGCGGATCGCGGGGTCGAGCTTCCAGCGCCAGCCGTCCACGTCGCGTTTCGCGCCGATAGTGACCAGGTAGCGCAGCCACTCGTCGGAGAGGCGGGGATTCATGCGCTTGCGCCGCTTCGCAAGCTCGTCGATGGTGCCGGGTTTGCGGAAGGTCGATGCGGCGGAGCGGCGGTGGTCGAGCCACTGTTCGAGGTTCTTGCGGGTGAAGCGACGCTGCTCGTGGTCTGAGACGTCCGGGTGGGGTTCGGGCGAGGGGAGGCCGTCAATGATGACGATCTTCGACATGCGCATCGGCAGGGCCTCGGCGAGCTGCAGCATCATGCCGCCGCCCTTGGAGTGCGCGACCACGGGCACCGGGTCGGGGGTGGTGGAATCCAGCACCGAGAGCGCATCGCGAACGTCGGCGTCCCAGCTATACAGGGGGGCGTGGTCGGAGTCGCCGTGGCCGCGGTGGTCCCAGGAGATGACGCGCCAGCCGGCCTCGGCGAGCATCGGCGCGAAGACGTCGAAGGTGCCGGCGAAGTCGGAGCCGCCGTGGACGAGGAAGAGTGGGGGGCCATCGAGCGGGCCCCACTCGCAGACAGCGATGTTGACGCCATAGGAATCGACCCAGCGGTGCCGGTCGGGGCGGTGGGCGCCGCTGAAGGTGAGGAAGGGGGTCTCCTCAGGCTGCAGGGTGGTCATGCACGATCCTCCCGGCCGTCTGCCCCGGGAAGCGGGACCGGCGTAAGACACAGCTCATGGGTTGACGGAAGAGTGTGGAGCGGGCGGCGGGAATCGAACCCGCGCCTCAACCTTGGAAGGGTCGCGCGCTACCATTACGCCACGCCCGCCCCTGGAGCCGGACTACCGGCCAAGCGGGATGGTACCACCAGCGCGGGATACGTTCCCGTGTCGCCAACAGGAAAGCCCGCATCCAGGTGGATGCGGGCTCGTGGTTCTGGGTACCGTGATGCCTAGCCGCGCGGGAGGCCGAGGCCGCGGGTAGCGATGATGCCTTTCTGGACTTCGGTGGTGCCGCCGGCAATGGTGGAGCTGACGGCCTGCATGTAGCCCATGGAGGCGCGGTTCCGGATGTTGCCGTGCATGCCGAACAGGTGCATGGAGAGGTTGGCGATGCGCTGGCCCAGTTCGCTGCTGAACATCTTGCACATGCTGGCTTCATAGTTCGGGATCTTCCCGTTGGCCTGCATGCTCACCACCCGGTAGCTCAGCATCTTCGCGACTTCGCACTCGATCCAGCGGTCGACGAACTCGGTCTTCACCTTGGGGTTGCGGCTGAAGGAGACCTCGCCGCCCGCCTTGGCCTGGCGGATGAGGCTTTCCAGCTGCTTGCGGACGCCGATGGCGCTACCGATGGAGCTGCGCTCGAAGTCGAGGGTTGTGGTGCCGACGTACCAGCCGCGGTTCTCTTCGCCGATGCGGTTCTTCACCGGGACGCGGACGTCCTCGAAGAACACCTCGTTGAAGGTCTGGGTGCCGGCCAGCGTCGTGAGTGGCCGCACGGTAACGCCCGGCGCCTTCATGTTGACGAGGAGGTAGGTGATACCGCGGTGCTTCGGCGCATCGGGATCGGTGCGGACGAGCATGTACATCATGTCGGCGAACTGGGCGCCGGTGGTCCAGATCTTCTGGCCATTAATGACGTAGTCGTCGCCATCGCGGACGGCGCGGGTCTGGAGGCTGGCGAGGTCGGAGCCTGCGCCCGGCTCGCTATAGCCCTGGCACCAGATGACTTCGCCCTTGAGGATCTTGGTCAGGTGCTCTTCCTTCTGTTCCTCGGTGCCGTGTTCGATGATGGTGGGGCCGATCATCATCACGCCGAAGCCGCCGAGGTTGCCGGGGACGCCAGCTTCGGCGAACTCCTCGTTCATGACGAACTGTTCGACGACCGACATGTCGGCGCCGCCGTACTTCTTGGGCCAGGAGGGGGCGATCCAGCCCTTGGCGGCCACCTTCTCGCGCCACTCCTTGATCGCGCCCAGGCGTCCGAACATGGAGCCTTCGCCCTGTTCCGTGTCGCCGCGAAGGGCGGCCGGAGCCTCGTTCTTAATGAAGTCGCGTACGACCTGGCGCCATTCGGCCTCGCGTTCGCTATCTCCAAGGTTGATTGCCATGGGGTTTCCTGCTTTCGAAAGTGCCCTGCCCGCACGGGCACGGCAAAGTGTGCGTCAACGATTGTGACGGAGTGCGCTCCGCGCCGCAAGCGAACGAGATTCGGGTTCTTGCCCATCGAGCGATAAGAAACATCGATGACTGCCCGCCTACCCCCGGGGAAGGGGCTTGTGATAGGATTCACATGTCCCAACGGGGTGGCAAGCTCCTGGTCTTGTCCCTTCTCCTACTGCTCTGCTTCCATTGCCCTCCTGGGAGCTTGCCACCCCACCCCTTTTCCTCCCCGGTGCTGGTATCCTTGGCTGCATGACTTCACCCGCACGCCGACCGGCCTGGCAGGACCGCTGGGAGGAGCTGAAGCCGGCTCCCTTCCGCAACTACGTCGAAGTCCTTCCCGGCCTCTACCAGGTCCGCACGAAGGGCTCGAAGGCGTACCTCATCGTCGAAGACGACATCACCCTTATAGATACAGGGTCGCCAGGTTCGGGGGAGCGCATCCTTCGGGCCGTCGAGGAACTTGGCCGTTCGCCAGAAGACATCAAGCACATCGTCATCACGCACTACCACATCGACCACGTCGGTGGCCTGCCCGAGCTGCAGGAGTGGGTGCCGGGGAAGACCGGCGTGCACCTGGCCGAGGCCCACCACGTGGAGAGCAACCTTCCGCTGCCAAACCCGTTCCAGCATCCATGGCTCGCGCGGATCTGTGAGCCGTATCTGTTGCGGAACGACCCCG
The DNA here is from genome assembly GCA_964507025.1 of uncultured Anaerolineaceae bacterium. GTDB lineage: Bacteria > Chloroflexota > Dehalococcoidia > Tepidiformales > Tepidiformaceae > Amarobacter. Next base: position 9,822 of record CAZDOK010000017.1, on the reverse strand, counting down.
GCGCGGCGCGCGTCGATGTCGTTCTCGATGATGGCGATGAGTTGCCGGCGCTGGGAGGGATGCGGATCGTGCACGCGCCGGGCCATACCGCCGGGAGCATTTCGCTGCATTTCCCCAACCGCGGAGTGTTGCTGGTGGGCGATGCGATGCAGTACAAGTTCGGCCGGCTGATGCTGCCGAGCCGCCTGTTCACGCAGGACATGCTGGCGGCCACCGAATCGGTGCGAAAGCTCGCCAACCTTGATTTCGAAACCCTCTGCTTCAGCCACTTCCGCCCGATCCTTGTGGGCGCCGACCAGAAAGTCCGCGAGTTCGCTCGCACCCTGGCCGCCAGATGAACACGCTCATCGAAATGCTCGATCGCTCGGTGCGCGACAATGGCGATCGCCTGGCACTGACCATGCGGGTGGGCGTTCGCACCACCAAATACACGTACAACGGCCTCGAACGGCAGGCCCACGCCTACGCGCGCTTTCTCGCCGGACAGGGGGTGAAGAAGGGCGACCGCGTCGTGCTCTGGGCGCCGAACCAGCCCGACTGGGTGGCTGCGATGTTCGGCACGTTCATCGCGGGAGGTGTGGCTGTCCCGCTCGATGTCCGCTCTTCCCGCGAGTTTGTGGAGCGCCTTGTGCTCCAGACGGAGCCCGCGCTTGGCTTCGGTGGGCCGTCTCAGGCGGACGTGCTCCGCGAGCTTGAGGTGCCGGCTTATACGTTCGAGTCGGTACCGCTGCGCCCGAACGGGCGGCACGACGGGCCGCCGCTCACCGGGTCAGATGTCGCGGAGATCATCTTTACGTCGGGTACGACGGGTGACCCCAAGGGTGTAGTGCTCACCCACCAGAACATCGTCTCGAACGTGGAGGCGGGTATCGCCGTCCTGCCGATCGGGCCGGACACGCGCATGCTCTCGCTGTTGCCGCTCAGCCACATGTTCGAGCAGGTGGGCGGCTGCTTCGCCCCGATCCACGTTGGGGCGGCGGTGTGCTACCCGGCCAGCCGCCAGCCAGCGGCCCTTTCGCGCACGATGCAGGAGTGGAAGCCGACGTTCATCATGGGCGTGCCCCAGGTGCTGACGCTGCTGATGAACGGCATCGAGCGTGAGGCAGCCGCGCGGGGCAAGCTGGGGCTGCTGAGCCGGCTCCGCAAGGTGGCGGCGCCGCTGCCGCCAGCCATCCGCAAGAAGCTCTTCCGCTCCGTCCTTTCGCGTTTCGGTGGCAAGCTCGATCTCATCGCCAGTGGTGGCGCCGCTATCGATCCCGACGTGCAGCTGAAATGGGAAGCGATGGGCATCGCGGTGGTGGAAGGCTATGGCACTACGGAGTGCTCGCCGGTGGTGACCATCAACCCGCGGAACGACCGGCGCATCCGGAGCGTCGGCCGGCCGCTGCCGGGCCAGCAGGTGCGCATCGCCGAGGATGGCGAGGTGCTGGTGCGTGGCCCCAACGTGTTCCAGGGGTACTGGAACAACCCGCAGGCCAGCGCCGCCGTGTTCGATGGCGACTGGTACCGCACGGGCGACCTCGGCTACATCGAGGACAGTTACCTCTACCTCAAGGGGCGTAAGAAGGACCTCATCGTCCTCTCGGATGGGCAGAACGTGTACCCGGAGGATGTGGAATCGGTGCTCCGCCACCAGCCGGGCGTGGCGGACGCGGTGGTGCTCGGCCTGGTGGAAGGCCCGGACGTGCGGTTGCACGCGGTAGTCGTGGAATCGGAGGCGGGGAGCGCGCCCGCGGCCATACGGCTGGCGAACGAGCAGCTCGATGGCCGCCAGCAGGTGTTGGGCTGGACGGTCTGGCCGGAGCTGGATTTCCCGCGGACGCACACGCTGAAGGTGCGGCGGCCGCTGGTCGAGGCCTACGTGAAGGAGCACCAGCGCGCACCTGCGGGCGTGCCGCAGCTGGAGCTGGAAGACCCGCTGCTGCGCATCATCGCAGCAGTGAGGAAAACGGATACCCCGCTGACCGAGGACGCGAACCTGGGAACGGACCTGGGGCTCGATTCGCTCGGACGTGTCGAGCTTTTGTCTGGCATTGAAGACGATATGGGCGTCTACATCGATGATACGGAGGTTGGGCCACAGACAACGATCGCCCAGCTTCGCGTCATGGCAGCACGAGGTGAACGAAAAGTCCGCATGCGCCGATTCCCAACGTGGCCGCGCCGAAGGCCGGTCCGCTGGGTTCGCCGCGCCCTCACGTCGCTCGTGGTCTTTCCGCTGCTCCGGCTGGGGTACAGCGTCGAAGTGCGAGGGCGGGAACGCTTCCGGACCGTGCAGGAGCCCTGCCTGATCATCAGCAACCACAACATGCACCTGGATCAATCGATGCTGTTGCGGAGCATGCCGCATGGCTTCCGCCAGCGGGTGGCCATCGCGGCCGCGGCGAGCGACATTTTCGGCAACCGGTTGCGAGGATTCGGTGCGAGCCTGCTGGGCAACGCGTTCCCCTTCGCGAAAGAGGGCTCGGGCGTGCGCGACAGCCTCGAGTACGTCGCGAAGATGCTCGATGAGGGCTGGAACGTGCTGATCTTCCCCGAAGGCCGACTGACGGTGGTGGGACCGATGCAGCCGTTCAAGAGCGGCACGGGGCTGCTGGCCGTGGAGACTGGTGTGCCGGTGCTGCCGATGCGGATCGACGTGCTGCGGCCGGGATTCTATGAAGGAAAGTGGCTGCCGCACCCCAGGGCACGTGTCCGCGTGAGCGTCGGCGAGCCGATCCGGTTCGGGCAGGGTACGAACTACGCCGAGGCGACTGCAATGCTGGAAGAGGCCGTACGAAACGCCTGACGCGCGCGACACCCCGTGCGCTGTGGAGAGTCGAGTCAACGCACTGAGGCCCGGGGGTAACCCGGGCCTCGTTACTCATGGTGGGCTGGTTGGCTGCCGCTAAACCTTCAGTGCCAGCGTCTGAGCAAGGTCCAGGTGGATGCCGGGGCCCATGGTGGTCGTCAGTGTGGCGCTGCGAATGTACTGGCCCTTCGCTTCCTTGGGCCGAGCGGCATTCACGGCCTCGATGAGCGTGGCCATGTTTTCCCTCAGCTTCTCTTCATCGAAGCTGACCTTCCCGAGCGGGACGTGGATGTTCGCCAGGCGGTCAAGGCGATATTCAACACGGCCCTGCTTCGCCTCCTGGACGGAGCGGGCGATGTCTTCGGCGCCGACGACGGTGCCAGAGCGGGGGTTGGGCATGAGCCCGCGCGGGCCGAGGACGCGGCCGAGGCGGCCGACCTTGCCCATCATTTCGCGCGTGGCGATGGCGACATCGAAGTCGAGCCAGCCGCCCTCGATCTGCTTGATGAGGTCGTCACTCCCGACGTGGTCGGCTCCTGCTTCGCGGGCGGCCGAGACTGCCTCGCCTTCGGTGAAGACGAGGACCCGCATGACTTTACCGAGGCCATGCGGCAGGACGGTGGAGCCGCGAATCTGCTGTTCGGCATGGCGCGGGTCGAGGCCCGTCTTGATGTGGAGCTCGACGGTTTCATCGAACTTCGCGGGATGGATCTCCTTCGCGAGGGCGATCGCCTCATCGACGGAGTAGAACTTCGACTTGTCGACCTTCGAGGCCGCTTCGCGGTAGCGCTTGCCCTTCTTCGCCATGGCTACACCACCTCGATGCCCATGCTGCGGGCGGTACCTTCGACGATCTTCATAGCCTCTTCGACGCTGTTCGCGTTGAGGTCGGGCATCTTCGTCTCGGCGATCTTGCGAATGTCGTCCTCGCTCACCTTGCCCACCTTCGTAAGGCGAGGGTTGCCACTGCCCTTTTCGATGCCGGCGGCCTTGCGCAGCATGTCGGCGGCCGGCGGCGTCTTCAGGACGAAGGTGAAGGAGCGATCCTCGAAGATGGTGAGCTGGGCAGGGATGATCTGCCCGGCTTTGTCCTGCGTGCGAGCGTTGTACTCCTTGCAGAACTCCATGATGTTCACGCCGTGCTGGCCGAGTGCGGGACCAACCGGCGGGGCCGGGTTCGCTTTCCCGGCCGGGAGTTGCAGTGTCACCACTGCGCGGACTTTCTTTGCCAACCGTTTCTCCTCGTGTGCAAACGGCGCGCTCGGCGGCGCGCCTCCACAGGTGGTCCTTTCCGGCGGGACGCGGCAAAGCGCTCCCGACGAACAGGCCGAGCGACCAGTATGGCAGTTCGCGTTGGTCCGGGCAAAGCGATGAGGGCGGACATCACCAGGGACGTATTCTGCACGCATCCCTGGGCATGACAATCTGGTAAGCGTGAGTTTCCTTACCGGACACTTCCATCAAACCCGCCCATGCGTATACTCCGCGAATCACCGTTTGGGAAGGCGTATCCCAGTTAAAAAGGAACGGTGAACAGAAGCCAAGGGGGGATTCTGCCGTGTCGGATTCCGACAACTACTGGAAGAGGCGTGCCGCCTCTCAACACCTCACTCGCCGCCGCCTGCTTGGCGGCGCGGCCGCCGCTGGCGTCGGCGCGGCCGCGCTCGGGCTCGTTGGCTGCGGGGACGACGACGACGACGAAGCAACGCCGACGCAGCCTTCGGGCGGCGAAACACCGGCGGCGTCGCCGACAGGGGCCGCATCACCGACCCAGGCCGCGATGCAGAAGGGCGGTGTTGCCCACTTCGTTAGCGCCAACAACACCTGGGACACGTTCGACGTGGACCGCAGCCGCTTCTCGCCGGTGGCGTGGCTGATGGGCCTCACCAACCTGGGCGTGATGCAGTGGAAGAGCTTCAACAAGGGCGAACTCGAAGGCGGCATTGCCGAGAAGTACGAACAGCCCGATCAGAACACCATCACCTTCTCCCTGCGCGACAACGTGTACTGGCACGACAAGCCACCGGTGAACGGCCGCAAGGCCGTCGCCAACGACGTTGTCCAGTTCATGCTTCGCAACAAGGCGGGGAAGACGCTCGATGGCGCCGAAGACCCGAACTTCTACCGGAAGTCGGCCTACCAGGCAGTCGACAAGGTCGAGGCCGTGGACGACAAGACCGTGAAGGTGACGTTCTCGAAGCCGGACCCGTTCTTCCTGACCACGCTGGCCGGTTCGTACTCGAAGGTCCAGGCGCCGGAAGCCATCCAGGCCTTCGAGAAGGACTACCAGAACATGAAGGCCGACCTGGTGATCGGCACCGGGGCCTTCGTGCTGAAGGAGTGGTCGGCCGAGGGCAAGTCGTCGTGGGTGCGCCACGACAAGTTCCACACCCAGGTGAACTGGGACGGCATCAGCTGGCTACCGCTGTTCACTGACCAGTCCGCCCAGCTCGCCGCGTTTGAGCAGAAACAGATCGACGCCTTCGGCCCGCAGCAGAACACGGTGCTGGCCGACCTGCTGAAGCGCTTCGAGGGGAAGCTCTACGAGACGAAGTCGTTCGGGGGCAATCCGATGGCGGGTTCGTACTACGGCGGCGCCGCCCCGTGGAACAACCCGAACCTCATCGGAGCGATCTTCCGGGCCATCGACCGGCGCCAGCTGATCGACACCATCTTGCAGGGCCGGGGCGTGCTGGCTGGCAACAACCCACCCTCCCAGTCCGCGTTCGCGCTATCCGAAGCCGAGCTCATCAAGCTCCCCGGGTACCTCGAGGATCGCGCGCTCGAAGAAGCCGAAGCGAAAAAGATGTGGGAAGCGGGCGGCGGCCCGGCGCTCGGCGAAATCATCGTGGATATCGCCGACATCTGGGAGGGCCTGTATTCCGGGGTCTCGGCGCTCATCACCAATCAGCTCAAGAAAGTCCTCGGCAACACCTTCACTGCGAAGCTCGAGCCGTACTCGACCATCACGGGCAAGATCGTGAAGCAGGGATACGGCAACGGGAGCAACAACATCTGGTACGGGTGGATCACGGAGGTCTCGGACCCTGAGCCGACACTCCTGAACTACCTCCAGTACAACTCCAAGCAGCCGCAGTTCCAGCAGTACGGCGTGAAGATCGACAAGGTCGACCAGCTCACCGAGCAGTCGATGACGGAGTTCGACATCGCCAAGCGGCAGGTGATTGCCAAGGATGTCATGAAGGAGCTGGTGCTCAACTACGGCGCTGGCATCCACTACAACATGGTGACTGTTGGTTCCACGCTGCGCTGGAACTACCTGAAGATTCCCGAGGCGTCGTCGTTCGTGCAGCAGCACATGTACGGCCAGTACTACTGGTTCGACCAGAGCGACCCAACCTGGCAGGGCAGGCCGGCCTAGCGCAGGAAGGTCACCCCGGGGCAGGAGCGATGGCTCCTGCCCCGGGGCCGTTACGAGGGGGAAGCCATGAGGAACTACATTCTTCGCCGAATGGTCGTGAACGTCCCGGTCATCTGGCTGGTCGCGACCCTGGTGTTCCTGGCCACAAGCGTGCTGCCGGGCGACTTCGTCGCCCAACGCATCGCCGCCCAGGACCCAACATCCACGGATCCAGCGCTGCGCCAGCAGCAGATCGATGCCGTGCGGAAGGAGCTCGGGCTCGATAAGCCGGTGGCACAACGCTATGTGATCTACCTGGGGAACCTGCTGCGTGGCGATTTTGGCGTGTCGTACCAGAACAAGGAGCCCGCGCTGCAGGGCATGAAGGATGGGCTGCCCTACTCGCTCCAGCTCTCGTTGATGTCGCTGTTCGTGGCCGTGGTTACGTCAATTCCCATTGGGATCATCTCGGCAATACGCCAGGACTCGATAACCGACTATGGCCTGCGCTTCTTCGCGATCCTGGCGCTGGCGATGCCCAACTTCTGGGTGGGCACGATGCTGCTGCTGTACGTGGTCAAGTGGAAGCTGTGGAGCATCCCGATTAGTACGTCGCCGTTGCTCTGGGAGGACCCGGCGGGCAGCTTCAAACTGTTCATCCTGCCCGCCATCGCTGGAGGCCTTGCCTCAGGGGCCGGCGTGATGCGCCTGTTGCGCTCACAGATGCTCGAGGTGCTGCGCCAGGACTACATCCGGACCGCCTGGGCGAAAGGCATGCGCGAACGCGTCATCATCATCCGCCACGCCATGAAGAATGCGATGGTGCCGGTGGTCACGGTGCTCGGCCTGACACTGGCCGGCTTGCTGAGCGGCAACGTGGTGTTCGAAAACCTGTTCGGCATTCCCGGCGTTGGCCGGCGCATTCTGGCCGCGATCAACGCGCGCGATGTACCGGTGGTCCAGGCGTTCGTCCTGGTGATCGCCACGTTCATCGTCTTCGTCAACCTGGGGATCGACCTGCTCTACGGCGTGCTCGACCCTCGCATTCGATACTCCTAGGAGGGGCTGCAGATGGCACACGATCAGGCAGTCCTCGATCGACCCGGGGCGTATGGCGTACGCCGTAGCCTGAGCGACCGTCCGACGCTGGTGCGGATGCTCGTTCATATCGGCCGGTTCTTCCGGAACAAGCCGCTTGGCGGATTTGGCGTGGTCATCATCGGGCTCTGCGTGTTCGCGGCGATCTTTGGCGACCAGATCGACCGTTACGACCCGGAGACGATTTTCACGAAGACGAACCCGAAGTACGACCCGGTGCTGGCGGAGAAGGCGCTCACCGACCCGATGGTCCGCCTGGAGCACCCGGCGGAGGTCTTCCAGAAGGGTGAGACCCCCATCCTCTTCGGGCACCCAACTTCGGACCACTGGCTCGGCACCGACGGATTGGGACGCGACCTCTACTCGCGCATCATCCATGGCGCATGGACGGCGCTCTACGTGGGCCTTGGGGCGGCGCTCATCGCGACCATCCTCGGCGTGGTGGTGGGCGTTTCGAGCGCCTACTTCGGCGGCGCGGTCGACTTTTTCGCCCAGCGCATCGTCGATACGTTGCAGGCCTTCCCTGGCCTGGTCCTCCTCTTGCTCTTCGGGCAGGTCGTCTCGAATCCGACACTGACGGTGAACACGGTGTCGCTGGGTATCCTGGGTGTGGCCAGTTCATCACGCATCGTCCGGAGCGCGGTGCTCGCCGCCCGCGAAGAGGTGTACGTGATGGCAGCCCGGACGATTGGTGCGAACGACGTACGCATCATGGGCCGGCACATCTTCCCGAATATCACGGCGCCCATCATCGTCACCTTCACGAGCTCCATCGGCCTCTACATCCTGATCGAGGCCACGCTGGCGTTCCTCGGCCTGGGAGACCCGACCCGGGTTTCGTGGGGAAAGATGATCGAGGAAGGGCGCCGGAACGGGACGTCGGATCCCTGGATGGCGCTCGCAGTGGGTGCCGCGCTGACCTTTACCGTGCTCGGGTTCAACCTGGCGGGCGATGCCCTCCGCGATGTGCTCGACCCCCGTATGCGAGGTCGTGGCGGGAGGGCCGGCTTCTAAGGCCAAAGCCCTCCCGGGCCCGCAGCCCGGCGCGAAAGCGCCGGCAAACAGAGCTGCCTCCGTCCGACGCATGGCGGCGGGCAGACCCCTTGGTGCAGGACCGGATAACCCTCCGGTCCTGCCCGTGTCCAACGGATCAAACGATTTCCGAGGGCGCTTCGGATCTGCGCCGCGATTCCGCCTCTGTATCGTCTTCACGGCAAAGGCCCCTCGCTTGCGAGGGGCCTTTGGCATGGTACTGCGGCTCGGTGCCGGGTGCTTGGGGGCACCGCCGGTGCTCAGCTTAGAGGCGCTCCACCTGGAGGAAGTCGAGCTCGACCGGGGTCTCGCGCCCGAACATGTTGACGACCACCTTGACGCGGCCCTTCTCGGTATTGATCTCGTCAACCGTGCCGACGAAGTCCTCGAAGGGTCCATCCACGATGCGCACGCTCTGACCGGGAATGAAGGAGACCCGGACGCGCGGCTGTTCCATGCGCATGGCACGGAGGATGTGGTTCACCTCATCCTGGGAAAGCGGCACCGGGCGCGTTCCTGAGCTAACGAAGCCAGTCACGCCGGTGGTGTTCCGGATCATGTGCCAGGCCTCGTCGGAATCCGGGTCGCCTTCCTTGAGCTCTATGGTCTGGACGAGGACGTAGCCCGGGTAGAGCTTGCGCTTCACCGTGCGGCGCTGGCCATCGCGGATCTCGATCTCGTCTTCGGTCGGGACCACGACGTGGAAGACCTTGTCGCGGGCATCCATCTGTTCGACGGTTGCCTTGATGGCGTGGCGGACCTTGTTTTCGTGGCCGCTGTAGGTGTGGACGAAGTACCACTTGCGGCCCGGCGCGGCGATCTCCTCGTCGGTCAGTTGTTCCTGTTCGAGGGAGTCCTCGTCCTTGCGGCGGCGAGATGGCCGCTTTGGGGCCTTCTCTTCGGGGTGGACGCCGGACAGGGCCGTGATGGGCAGCGGTTCGCTAGACATGATTAGAAGAACAGCCTCTCGATGATCCAGCCGAACAGGAGGTCAACGCCGCCAAGGAAGAGTCCCATGATGATGGCGACGATGGCGACGACGATGGTGAGGTAGCGAGTCTCGTTGAAACTCGGCCAGGTCACCTTGCGCAGCTCGGCGATGACATCGGACACGGCCCGGGGCTGGAGCCGGGAAAGGAACCCGAAGGGGTTCCGGCGGCGTCGGGGTTCGGGGCGTGCGATGCCCGTGGAAACAGGCGCCGCGGCGGGGCGCGGCAGGTTTTCGCGGATGCGCCGCGCCGAGTCGGCCGGCTGCTCGCCGCCGGTGGCGGCTGGAGCAGTGCGGCGCCGTTGTGTTCGTGCCATGCGCCTTACCGAGTCTCCCTGAAGAGCACGTGCTTGCGAAGGCCCGGGTGGTACTTCTTCAGTTCCAGCCGGTTTGCATCGTTACGCCGGTTCTTCTGCGTGGTGTAGCGAAAAACCGGCCCCTCCGTGCTCTGCATCTGGATGATGATGCGATCGCCCTTGTTCTTGGCCATTGCTGCTTGCTCCCGCTCGCCTAGGCGAGGATCTTGGTGACGACGCCAGCGCCGACGGTGCG
>CAZDOK010000016.1:0-63992 GCA_964507025.1 uncultured Anaerolineaceae bacterium | reverse complement strand
ACAGGAAGACTACCTGTTCGATAGGCGCCAGGTGTAAGCACAGTAATGTGTTCAGCTGAGGCGTACTAATGGTCGAGGGCTTGACCTGCATTGAAGACTTGTTTTCTATGACGCGCCCTGCAGTACTTCGCTCTTCAGAACTTAAGGTGCACCCAACTTCGCACGGCACAGGTCGCGGGGTGGAGCAGTGGTAGCTCGTCGGGCTCATAACCCGAAGGCCGGGGGTTCGAATCCCTCCCCCGCTACCAATCCCCTCTACGCGCACGCTCCCAACGAGCCCTTCCACAAGGAAGGGCTCGTTTCGTTTTCCTTCCCCTCCTAACGCAAACCACCCTTCCCGCAACGCGGCGTCACGGTAAGCTCAATCGCAGGGGGTGTTCCCATTGGCCGACCTGCTCGCTCCGGGCCTCTGGTGGCTTCACGGCACCCGTGGCTCCAATGTCTACCTCGTCGAAGCCGATGACGGCCGGCTCGCAATGGTCGATACCGGCTTCGCATCGAGCGCGCCCGCCATCCTCGACGAGGTACGCGCGCACGGAGGCACGCTGTCCGCCATCCTGCTCACGCACATGCACCGCGACCACTCCGGCGCCGCAGCCGCGGTCCGCGAAGCCACCGGCGCCCTGCTGTACATCGGCCGGGGCGACTGCTTCCAGCGCGAGGGACAGGCGTTCCTCCACTCCACGGTCGGGCGTACGCACGTCGCTCGTTTCCTGGTCGGGCGCCTGAGCCGGTCAGACGCTCCCGACGTGCCCGTCGATGTGTGCATTGAAGCCGAATCCGAGATCCTGCCCGGGATCCGGGCCATCCCCGTGCCAGGCCACACGGCGGGCTCCTGCTGCTTCGTGGTCGATCGCCTGGGAGCCGCCTTCGTTGGCGACCTCGTGATCAGCCATGGCGGGGAGCTCACGCGCTCGATGCGCCTCGCCAACCGCGACGACGAACAGTACCTCGAGTCCATCCGGCAGTTCGCCGCGGCCGCGCCGGAGTCCGGATTGCCCGGGCACGGGGTGCCTGTGATGTCGGGGTTCGGCGACGCCCTGCGCGAGCTCGCTGCGCTACCGCGCCGGCCGATGGGCGTCCGGACGCTCGCCGAACGCGCGGTCCGCATGTCGCGGTTTGGACGGAACCTTTCCCGCAAGAGGACCGGCGCGCAGCGCCCCGGCAGCTAGCCCCGAGCCTCGATTCGCACCGCTCCGCTTTCGCCATCAACCGTGATGGTATCGCCAGTCCGGATGCGCGCGGTCGCATCACCGGCGCCCACGACGGCGGGGATGCCAAACTCGCGCGCTGCTATTGCCGGGTGGGAGAACGCACCACCCGAGTCAGTGACGATGGCTGATGCAACCGCGAACAGGGGCGTCCAGGGCGGAGATGTCATCACGCAGACGAGCACCTCTCCCGGTTCCAGCGCGTCGCACCCGGCAAAGTCCAGGAGCACGCGTGCCCGGGCTGTCACTCTGCCGCGGGAACCCGGCAGCCCGTGGACGACCAGGTCGTCCGGGGGAGCCGCCGCGGAAGGGATGAGCGTGGGGTCGGCCGAGATCACAGCGGGGGGCTTGTCGCCGAGCCAGCTTTGCCACCCGGCGCGCCGGTCGTCGACGACGGTGTGCAGCCGTCCCTGGCGGTCGGCGGTGAAGAAAGCGTCAATCTCCTCCGGGAGCAGGAAGAAGATGTCCTCGGGCATGGCGATTGCGCCGGCAGCAGCCATCCGGGCGCCCTTGCGCAGGAGGGCCATCCGCAAGGAGCCGGTGGTTATGAGCTGCCACAGGGCGCGTCCTTCGCGTACGGCGACGTAGTTTTCGAGCTGTCCGACCAACGCGTGGAATGCCTCCTTCTGCGCGGGCTGGGCCCCCCGATCCGCAAGGCGGCTTTCGACGAGCGCAACGGCGTCGCCACGGCGCCGCAGGACCTCACTTCGGGATGTCGCCGTCGTCTCGCGGACCGCCATTGCCTGCCGGACCATCGCCAACCCGTTCGCCGGCTGCTCCCGGAGTGTCGGGTTGGTAATGTCCCAACCCCCGGCGCGCCATCCGTAACGGTCGACGAACCGGTCGAAGGCGGCGATGAACTCGCGCGCGGCGGCCTCGCTCCGGAGCTGCTCCAGCGCATCTTCCGGGTTGTCCCGGACGATGCGAGCAACCGATTCGTCGCTGAGCGCGAGGCCCGCCATTTCCGCAACGGCCCGGTTGCTCTCCATCGTGGCGCTATCCGACCCCTGGCCCAGCTCCTGAACGAGCAAGGCCGCCTCGCTCGGCTCGAAGAGCGTGTCGATCATGGCCTGGAGGGGCCCGACGACTGGCCCAAACGCAACCAGTCCCCCGATGTGAGTATTGTGAAAGGCCGCGTGGTAGAGCCGGGAGAGTTCGGCGATTGAACGATCGATGGGCGCCGCCTGCAGCGCCCGGACGGCCGCCTCGGTGCGCGGCTGCGCAAAGCGCTCCCAAACGTGCCCGGCGCCGCCACAGCGCGAGCCGAGCGCCAGGGCTTTCGCCCCGAATGTCGGCAGCTCGTCCGGTCCCAGGGGAGTGCCCCGGACGTATTGGAACCCGTGGGGGACCTGCGTACCCCTGAATGGCGCCGGCGGTTCGACCTCGGCCAGGGCGTACGGTGCTGCTTGCGAGGGCAAGTCGCGATGTATCCAGGCGAACACAGGCACAAGGGGGTCGGGGTAGTGGTCCTCATTCCAGCGCCATAGGAAGCGGCTGTGGCCCTCATCCGCCCATTGGACGGTGAAGTTCCGGCCCTTCATGGAGACATAGTTCGAGATAAGCCCGACGTTCATGTCTGCCTCCCGGTCTGCCGGACCCCCATATCACCCGGCTGGATGCCCGCACCTTAGGTAGGTTAACACCCGTTTAATATGAACTATTCCTCACTTGTCCCTGTTCGATCGGCATCCGGCAGGGGCGTAAAGTGGGTGAATGAAGCCCTACGTGCTGGTGATTGGTCACGCCGCTGCGGCCGGCGAAGCGCCCGCGAACACCCTCGCCGGCGTCCGCGCCTGCCTAAGTGCGCCGGCTGAAGCCATGGAAATCGACGTTCAGCTCTGCGCGGATGGCGTGCCCGTGCTCATGCACGACGACACCGTCGACCGGACGACCAATCTCAGTGGCCCGGTGAAGGAAAAGTCGCTCGCTGAACTCCAGGCCGCCGATGCGGGAGGCGGCGAGCCGGTGCCCACGCTCGACCAGGTGCTCGCGCTCGTCGCTGGCCGCCTGACGGTCATGTGCGAACTGAAGGCCACGCCGGGTGACCCGGAACAGGATCAGCGGTGCGTGGACGCGGTGGTTGAGGTCATCAGGCGCCACAACGCCGAGGCATGGACTGCGGTCCACTCGTTCAACCCGGAGATGGTGGAGCGCGCCCGGAACACCGAGCCGCGCGTTTCGGCCGCCATCATCACCCCGCCCGTCTCGGGTGACGATGTTGACCGTCTCCTGGGCGCATTGATGAAGCGGAACGGCCAGGCCATCTCCGTACATCACCCGGCGGTCGACCGCGAGCTCGTCGAGAAGGCGAAGCGCCGCCAGGTGACCGTCTGGTGCTGGACAGCTGACTCGGCGGACGATTGGGAACGCGTCGTGGCGGCTGGCGTCGATGGCATCATCACCAACGTGCCGCACCGCCTCCGCGATTGGCTGAACCGGTAGCGGCGCTACGCCTGCTTCGGTCCCGTGTACACCACTTCGAACAGCACCCGATCCGGCGACTCAAACATCACCTGGTAGTACGTCTGGTCCGGCCCCTGTGAGAACTCGGGCCGGTGGCGCGGCGTCTCGAACAGCGCCGCGACGCCGCGACCCTTCAGGTATGCCACCGTGGCATCGACGTCGGCCTGCGAGTCGGCGCCAATCGCGATGTGGTTGACCCCTGGCCCGTCATAGTCGTTCGCGGTGTCCTTCACTTGCCCGATGAACCAGAGGCTGGCGCCGTTGCTGGCCCCGGTTCCGAAGAACTCGGCCTGGTCCATCAACGTTGTCCAGCCCAGGAACGACATCAGGTCGCGATAGAAGGGGAGGTTCTCCTCCCGGACGTTGACCTGGAGGTGATACAGCGAGGTTTGCATGGGGTCTCCTTCGTAGAGTAGCGGCATGGGCGCGCAGAATAGAACAGATGTTCTACACGCGCAAGCCGTCTCGGCGAGACAACGCGAGATCGCGGGCGGAGTAACGTTTACCAGCTGCCGCCGCCGCCGCCACCACCACCACCGCCGCTCGATCCGCCCGAGAACCCCGACCCCCCGGAGCTCGACTTCGTGCTTGCCAGCGTGCTGGACACCGAGCTCGAGAAGCTCTGCAATCCGCTCGAAAAGGCCGCTACCCGGAACGGGCCCGTGCCCGAGTACCACGACGAGGTCGACTGCTGGACCTGGTCATCGAGCCCTTCGAACGCCTTCGCCCACTTCGAGACACAGCCGAAGACGATCGCGAACGGCAGATACCGGGCGAAGATGTTCTCGCGCTCGTTGAACTCCTGGCGGTGCTTCTCGGCCGTCGCGATGTACAGGCGGAATCCCAGTACCCGCCGCAGCATCTCGCTACCGGCGGCCGTCCGCCTCGCCATCGACCGGGACATGATGAGCATTGCCAGCCCGGCCGGAATCAGCCCCAGGGGCATCAGTGCGCGGCCAAGGTAGAGCCCGGCGAAAGCGGCCAGCCCGGCACCGAACAAGAGGAACGCGAAACCTACAATGACCCACATGCCGCGGGCCGACTCTGGCTTCATGTTGAACCACTTCATCTTCATGGCGTCGTCGTAGATGAGTTCCTTCGCCTTTTCCAGGTCGGTCGCGAACTTGTAGCGCAGGTCCGACATCTCTACCTCGTCGCCCGTCTTGAAGAGCGAATTGAAGACCTTTCTCTCGAAAGCGTTGAGGCCGTTCGCCTCCTGCTTCTTGGTCAGCTTCCAGTCGTTGCTGCCAAACCAGCCCTTCTTTGGAAGCTCGGTGATGTGCAGGTAACCGCGCACTGCGAGATCAACGATGGTGGCGGTCACGTCGAGCGTGTCGGCGCGCTCGTCCAGCAGCACGCCCATCTGGGCGGGCTTCAGGTCCTCCGGCGGCAGGTACTCCACCACCACCTGCTGCCGGGCGAACAGCGGCTTGGTGTGTTCCTCCGGGTTCTGGGTGAGGTAATAGATCGAGGTGTATGCGCGGTCACGCCCGTGGGTCCACCAGGCCGAGCCCACAAGGACCACACCTGCCACCAGGCTCAACAGCAGCCCCGCCCATTCGGCAACGTCGAGCGTGAACAGGTCGCCGGCGGTGAGCCGGTCTTCGAGCTTGGGCGGCGCGATCTCCACCACCGGTTCGCGCCAGCCCACCGCGATGGTCACCTGCTCTGTCCACACAAGCTCGCGGTTGCTTTCGAAGCTCACAATGTTACCCGCGGCCGAGGCCGGGCACTGTTCGTTCGAATTGGCGTATCCCTGGTAGCACACGGCGTAAGCGCTCGCGCCGTCGGGGAGCGTTGCCGTGATTCGGAACTGGAGGATGCTCACCGGCCACTCGCCGGTCGCGTCCCAGTACAGCTCGCCGTGGTCGTCGTAGGCGTCGAGCGCGCCCTTGACCGTGTAGGTGATGACGTAGTCCTGGGGGCCCGAAATGAACACGTCGGCGTCGCCGATCTTGACGGTGACCTTCCCCGAGTCCCGTGAGACATCGTACTTCCACTTGCTCCCGTCGACGTGCGTGACGCCCTGGATGTCGTACTCGTATTCGCGGTTGCTCCCCTCGGGGCAGCTGTAGATGGGTTGCTGAGCCCCCGCGATCGGGTCGCCGCAGGGCACGCGTTCCCAGAAATAGCGGAAGATCCCGTGCTTCTGCAGCGACCCGAAGTCCGCGCGGATGGTCTCCCTGGCCGAAATCGTCCCATCGGGCCCAATCTCGTACTCGATCGCGTAGTCGGTGATGAGCCAGCCTTCGTCGGCGAACGCCGTCGACCGCGAGGAAAGGCCGAGGGCCAGGGCGAGGGCCAGGGCTGCCAGCAGCAGCGGGCGCTTCATGTCGAGGCATTCTACCCACAAGCCGGCGAACGGGCCGTTCAAGACAAGCCGTTGCGGGGGCCTTATCATCCTTTTCACTGCCAGGAAGCTCCGCAATCCCCGTTCCCTGCGGGTAACTCCTCATCCAAGGATGGTGCATGGAAGCGTTTGACTACGTCGCACCGCGCTCTCTCGCCGAAGCCTTCGCTGCGCTCGGCAACGGAAAGCGGTCGCTCATGCTCGCCGGTGGCACCGACGTCATCGTGCAGCTCCGCGAAGGCCGAAAACAGTGCGATCAGGTCATCGACCTGAAGCACATTCCCGAGATGATGGCGATGTCGTTCAGGTCCGATGGCTCGCTCGAAGTTGGCGCGGCCGTGCCACTCGCCCGCATCTACGAGGACCCCGCCGTGCGCGGGAAACTCCCCGCCCTCGTCGATGCCGCATCGATCATCGGCGGGACCGCCATCCAGTCGCGGGCGAGCCTCGGTGGCAACCTCTGCAACGCAAGTCCCGCCGCTGATTCCTCGCCGGCGCTCATGGTGCTTGCCGCTCGCCTGAACATCGTCTCGCCTTCAGGGTCCCGCGAGCTGCCGGTCGAGGAGTTCTTCGCCGGCCCCGGCCGCAACAATCTCCAGCCAGGCGAGATCCTCGTGAGCATCCGTATCCCGGCTCAGCCGGACCGCTCTGCCGCCTACTACCACCGCTTCATCCCGCGCAACGAGATGGATATCGCGGTTGCCAGCTCCGGCGTCCGCATCCAGCTCGCGGCCGATGGCACCACGGTCGAAGGGGCCCGCGTGGCACTGGGCGCGGTCGCCGCAACACCGATCATGGTGCCAGCCGCCGCTGCGGCTCTCGTCGGCAGGCCCGCCGGCGCAGATGTATTTGCGGCAGCCGGTCAGGCCGCCGCCGATGCGGCCACCCCGATCGACGACATGCGTGGCGGCGTCGCACAGCGCAAGCACCTGGCAAAGATCCTCACCATCCGCGCGCTCGAAGGGGCGCTCCAGCGACTCCGGGAGGCCCGCTAGCCCATGTCGAAAATGCACATCCAGACTCGCCTCAACGGCGAGGATGTCGAATTCCTTGCCGAACCGCGCCAGAGCCTGCTCGAAGTCCTCCGCGACGAGATCGGACTCACCGGCACCAAGGAAGGCTGCAACAACGGCAACTGCGGAGCGTGCAGCGTGATGCTCAACGGCCGCGTTGTGAACTCGTGCTGCGTCCTCGCCGTCGAGACGCAGGGCGCCGAAGTCACCACCATCGAGGGGCTGGCGCATGGGGACCAACTCCATCCATTGCAGCAGGCGTTCCTCGAAGAGGCGGCGCTCCAATGCGGCATCTGCACGCCCGGGTTCATCATGTCGGCCAAGGCACTCCTCGACCGCGAGCCGACCCCCGATGAGCACCGGGTGCGCTTCTGGCTTGCCGGGAACCTCTGCCGCTGTACCGGCTACGACAAGATCGTCAAGGCCGTCATGAAGGCGTCCACCCAGATGCAGGAGGCGAAATAACGTGACCACAGCCGAACGCCCCAGCTACTCCGTCATCGGCACCCGGCCCATCCGCCCGGATGGCGTCGAGAAAGTGACCGGCAAGGCCCAGTACGGCGCCGACATCCACCTCCCGGGTCTCATCCACGCGAAGGTCCTTCGCAGCCCGCACGCCCACGCGCGCATCCTGTCGATCGATACCAGTGAGGCGGAGAAGCACCCCGGCGTGCTCGCCGTCGTCACCCATCGAGACCTGCCTGCCGCCGCCGACAAGATCGAGGAGCTCGGCGAGAGCGCGGTCAACGTCAAGGAAGTGAGCGACAACATCCTCGCTTCGGATAAGGCGCTCTACCGTGGCCATGCCATCGCTGCCGTCGCGGCGGCGAGCCCCCACGTCGCCGAGCTGGCGCTCGGCAAGATCAAGGTCGAGTACGAGGTCCTGCCACCCGTTCTCGATGTGCGCGATGCGATGCGCGACGATGCTCCGCTCCTGAACGAGTCGCGCCGCACCAAGACGCTCATGACCGGTGAGCTGAGCGACAGGCCCTCGAATATCGCGACGTACAACAAGTTCGCGGGCGGAGATGTCGAGGCAGCCTTCGCCGACGCGGATGTCGTGATCGAGCGCGAGTTCACGACAAAGATGGTCCACCAGGGCTACATCGAGCCCCAGACGTCCACCGCCAACTGGAACTCCGATGGCACGCTGACAATCTGGACCAGCACTCAGGGTGCGTTTGCGGTGCGCGGCCTGGTCTCCGAAGTCCTCAAGCTGCCCATCAACCACGTCAAGGTCGTGCCGATGGAGATCGGCGGTGGCTTCGGCGGCAAGCTGCCGATCTACCTCGACCCCGTCGCCGCTCTCCTCTCGAAGAAGAGCGGCCGCCCGGTCAAGGCGACCATGAGCCGCACCGAG
Source organism: uncultured Anaerolineaceae bacterium (assembly GCA_964507025.1). Classification (GTDB taxonomy): domain Bacteria; phylum Chloroflexota; class Dehalococcoidia; order Tepidiformales; family Tepidiformaceae; genus Amarobacter. The sequence goes on along the minus strand of CAZDOK010000016.1, from coordinate 55,595 downwards.
GTGTTCGAGGCCACGGGCCCCACGAGCGGCACCTACATCAAGGTCAAGGCATCGGCGAAGGGCGACCGGCTGACCGCCGTCCAGGCGACCCTCTGCTACGAGGCGGGCGCCTTCCCCGGCTCACCCGTCGGCGCCGGCTCGATGACCATGCTCTCGCCCTACAACCTGGACAACTTCGAACTGAACGCCTACGACGTCGTCGTGAACAAGCCGAAGACGGCTGCCTATCGCGCGCCCGGCGCCCCGGCGGCGGCCTTCGCCATCGAGAGCGTGGTCGATGAGCTTGCCAGGTCCCGGAACATCGACCCCCTCGAGTTCCGCAAGGTGAATGCCTCGAAGCAGGGCGCGCGCATGGTGAACGGCATCGCCTTCCCCCGGATCGGCAACGAGGAAGTCGTCGAGGCCGCTCTGAACTCCCCCCACTACCGTTCACCCATCGAGGGGCCGAACCGGGGCCGCGGCGTCGCCTCCGGCTACTGGTTCAACGGCGGCATGCAGTCCAGTGTCGTGGTCGCCGTGAACACTGACGGGACCATCAATCTGGTCGAAGGCTCCACGGATATCGGCGGCACGCGCGCATCGCTCGCCATGCAGCTGGCCGAGACGCTCGGCGTCCCCTACGACACCATCCGGCCTTCCGTGGTCGACACCGACTCGATCGGCCACAACGACGTGACCGGTGGAAGCCGCACCACGTTCGCGTCGGGCCTCGCCGTCTTCGAGGCCGGCATGGACATCCGACGCCAGATGGTCGCCCGCGCCGCGAGGCTCTGGGGTGTCGCCGAGGACGATGTGGTGTACGAATCCGGCGTACTGCGATGCCTGAAGGACTCCACCAGGGAGCTCACTTTCAAGGAAATGGCGGCCCAGTCGGCCCGCACCGGCGGCCCGATCACGGGCAAGGCATCGCTCCTTGCACGCGGCGCCGGCGGTGCCTTCGGCACCCACATTGTCGATGTCGAGGTCGACCCCGACACCGGCAAGGTCACCATCCTCCGCTACACCGCCGTCCAGGATGTCGGCACGGCGATCCACCCCTCCTACGTCGAAGGGCAGATCCAGGGCGGGGCCGTACAGGGCATTGGCTGGGCTCTTAACGAGGAGTACTTCTACGACGAGACTGGCCGGCTCGTGAACGCGAGCTTCCTCGACTACCGCATGCCGACTACCCTCGACGTGCCGGATATCGACACGATCCTCGTCGAGGTGCCAAACCCGGGCCACCCCTACGGCGTGCGCGGCGTCGGAGAAGTGCCCATAGTGCCACCCCTGGCCGCCGTCGCGAACGCGATCGCCGATGCGACCGGCCACCGCTTCACCGATCTCCCGATGTCTCCGCGACGCCTGGTCGAGGAACTCAACGGCCTGTCCTGATGGTCCGCGTCATCATCCCGGCGACCCTTCGCAGCTTCTGCGGGGGGTCGCCTCAGTTGGACGTGGAGGGTGCCACGATCGGTGACGTGTTGCGCGCCGTCGATGCCCGCTGCCCCGGCTTCTACGATCGGGTCGTCGAGAGTGGCCGCCTGCGTCCCGAGCTGGCGTTCGCCTTGAACGGTGAGGTCGTGCCGCTCGCGCTGCACGATGCAATGGCATCGGAAACCGAGATCGCCATCGTGCCCGCCCTCGGTGGCGGCTGACCGCGGAGCGTCACCAGGGCTGGCCGAAGCGCTCGCGGTACGTCACTTCGGCAACTGGCACTCTGCGATTCTTGCCATAGCGCCCGTCTGGCCACCCCATGGGGATGATGGCGTGCACCGCCATGTTCTCCGGTAGTCCCAGCATGGGCCGCAGCTGTGCCTCGCGCGCCTTCCAGCGCGTCGTGAGCACCGTGCCCAGCCCGGCCGCCTGCGCCGCGAGCAGCAGGTTCTGCACCGCCGGGTAGATCGATGCCCCCAGGGCAGCCATCGCCGCCTCACCCTCCCCAAAGGCGTACTCCGAGCACACGACGATGAGCACCGGTACGTCCTCCCAGGGCGTCCGGTCGGGTGCGCCCTGGCCGTACATCCGCGCACCGAGGTCGTCGAAGATGGCGCCGAGCTGCTGCCTGGAGGTGCGCTCGCGGACGACGATGAAACGCCAGGGCTGGACATTGCGGGCACTTGGCGCGCGCGTGGCTGCGCGCAGGATCCGCTCGATGAGCGCGTCATCCACATCCCGCGCCGTGAACCGCCTGATGGCCCGCTGGCGGGCCATCAGCTCCTCGACGACATCGAGCGTGTCGGCTGATTCCATGGTGCTCCTCGAAACACGCCGCCCCTCCGGCGCCGGCGACCGGCGCCGGAGGGGCGGCGCAATGGTCCGCCGCCGCCTAACCGCGAGGCAGCCCGAGTCCGCGCGTCGCGATGATGTTGCGCTGGATTTCGCTCGTGCCCGCCGCGATCGTCGCCGGCACTACCTGCATGTATTCCATCGCCGCGCTGTGTCCGAGCACCGCTTCCGGCCCCTCGAACTTGCGCAGCTGGCCGGTCATGCCGGTCACGTGCATCTTCGTCAGCGCGATGCGCTGGGAGAGCTCAGAGCCGTACATCTTGCACATGCTGGCTTCCATGTTCGGGACGCCGCCACGCGCCTGGATCGAAATCACGACGAACGACAGCAATTCGCAGATGGCCGTTTCGAGCGCCCGGTCCGCGATCTCGAGGCGATAGCTCGAGCTGACCGGCTGACCGGCAGCCGACCGCCCCTGCACGTACTTCACCAGCTTTTCGACGTTCTTCCGTGCAGTGATCGCGCGGGCGATGTTCGACCGCTCGAAGTCGAGCGTCGTGGTCCCTACATACCAGCCGCGGTTCTCCTCGCCGATCCGGTTCCTCACCGGCACGCGCACGTCCTCAAAGAACACCTCGTTGAAGACGTGCCCGTTGGCCATGTTGATGAGTGGCCGCACGGTGATACCGGGTTGCTTCATGTTGACCAGCAGGTAGCTGATGCCGCGGTGTTTCGGCGCATCCGGGTCGGTCCGCGCCATCATGAAGATCCAGTCGGCCCGGTGCGCTCCGGAGGTCCAGATCTTCTGGCCGTTCACGACATAATCGTCGCCGTCGCGCACGGCTCGTGTTTGCAGGCTCGCCAGGTCCGATCCGGATCCCGGCTCGCTGAAGCCCTGGCACCAGGCAACCTCGCCCCGCAGCATCGGCGGCAAGTGCTCCGCCTTCTGCTCGTCGGTGCCGTGCAGCATGATCGTCGGACCGACCAGGTTCAGCATCTGGCGGCTCGTCGGCGCCCCGGCCTCGTGCAGCTCCTGGCTCAGCACGAACTGCTCCAGGACCGACATGTCGGCCCCGCCGTACTGCTTCGGCCAGGCAGGGGCAATCCAGCCATTCTCGGCGAGCTTATCGAGCCATACTTTCGTGCGGTTCGGGTCCCCGCCCCCTTCCATCATGGCCATCTCGTCCTCGTCGCCCTTCGAGTCCCTCAGCCAGTAGTCCTTGACAAACTTGCGGACGGTGGAGCGCCAATCGGCCAGCTCCGGAGTGTCCTGGAATCGCATGTGTGTTGCCTCCGGGAAGATGGCGCGGATTCTACACGCTCAGCGCGCGCCCGCGACGCCTATCCCGGTCCGAAGGCCTCGGCGGCCGCCTCGCCCGACCGTACCGCCCCTTCGATGCACCCCTGGTGGGTCCAGTCGCCCGCGAACACCAGTGGCGGGCGCCGTTGGTAGGCTGCCATCCGCGTGAAGTGTCCCGGTGCCATGGTCGGCACCGCCTGGGTCCAGCGGATCACGTGCCGCACGTTCCACGATCTCAACGGCGGAAGGTTCGGGACGACTTTCACGGCCTCGTTCCACAGATGGCCGGCGACTTCCGTGTCAGGCAGCTCCACCAGGTGCCGGTTGTACCGCTCGTTCCCGCAGACCAGGGCCCACTGCCACCCTGGGGGACAGGTTCCCCACGCGCCGTCCCTCGCCGACTGCCACTCCACACTGGCGATCAGGCCCATTGGCATGGATCGCCGGTGGATCCGCGCGGGCGCATCGCCGGGCATGGCCAGGTACAGGCGGCACTGCCCCGTGTACTCGATGTGTTCGTAGTTCAGCTGGGCAACCCAGCGTGGCTCGATCGCCCGCGTCACAAACTGGTTTCCCACTGGCGGCGGCACCGCTACCACGATGCCGTCGAACTCCGTGCCCATGCTGTTCGCCACCACTTCCATGCGGCTGCCGCCCTGGCGGATCATCTCGACCCGCGCGTTCAGCCGGACTTCGAGGTGGCTCGCGACGCGCTTCCACGGCGCATCCATGCCCTCGGCCACCTGGAAGTACCGGGCACGGCTGGCCGCGATCCACGACCGCAGGAACTCGGCCGATTGCTCTGAGAGCGGCGCGAAGAGCCCCTCAAACATCGGACCGAAAAGGTACCTCGCCGCCGTGGGGCTCACCGGGGCCAGGTGTGCTTCCGCCGTCTCCTGGTCGTTAAACGTCCGAAACCCGAGCGGCGGGTAGCCTTCGAGCCACTGCAGCCAGTTGCGCAGCCGTTCCCGCTCCTCCGGCGGTACCAGGTGCTCGCCCGAAGGCGTCCGGGGCAGCCCGTTGCTGATGTAGACCTGGTCGCCCAGGAGCAGCTCGGCTGGGCCGCTTGCCCGGAGGGGCTGCAGCCGTTCCCGTTCTCCAAGCTCCTCGAACAGTGCGAGCGTGCGGGAATAGGCCGTCGTCACCCAGCCCGCACCGGCATCGAGGTGGTGCCCCTGGCCGAAGTGCTCGGTGTGCGCTCGCCCACCGACATACGGGTTCGCTTCGTAGACCATGACTCGATGGCCCGCCTTGGTCAGCCGGTAGGCAGCAGTTAGTCCCGCGGAACCAGCTCCGATGACGGCAATGCGCATGCTTCGAGTATAGGAGCCGCGGGAAGTCCACCCGGTGGGCGAAGGGCGAAGTAAGGGTTACAACCGCGCAAAATCGGGTTCACGCCCGGGGCCTGCACCCCTGTCGCGACCACCGCACCGCGACTGACGTAGGCCCGCTGCGGCCCCGATCACTCGAGGCCGAACCACGGGGGACGCGAAAGCTCCGTCTCGCAAACGGCGCGGTCTTCCGGGTCTGCGACTTCGGCCAGGAGCCGGAGCGCGATCTCGCGCTGCTTGCGGGCCGCCTCCACGTCGCCCGTCGCCGCAAGGGCCCGCGCGAAGGCCTCCCGCGCGAACACGCCGTCCCAATCAGCCATCTCGCTGGGGTGCTCCTCGACCAGCGAAACGCAACCCTCGGCGTGCCGCAAGGCTACATCGTGCAGGCCCACGGCAAGCGCGGCCCGCGCGATGAGATGTTCGGCCCGGGCTGCATTCGCCACCGTGCCACACTCGTGCCAGTGGCGCGCCGAGGCAAACGCGCCATACAGGACGAGGTCGCGGTCGGGCTGAGGGCTGTCGGGGCTGATGCCGGCATGGATGAGCTCCCACACCTCATTGTTGAACTCCACGCCGAACCAGCGATGCATGTCGCGCTCCTCCACCCGGGCACGTCCGACGCTTTGGGCCAGCGCCTGCCAGCCTTCGAAGCCGTATCGGCGGGCGATCGCGAGCTGGGCGTCCCGGAGCGTGACGGTACGGCGACCCTCTTCGGATTCGGCCAGCTGCGCACCCCGTGGATGATGCGCGATGAACAGCGCGACATCTGCTGGCGCATCACGGTGCACGCCGCGGCGCAGGTCCTTGGCCTGCGTGCCGAGTTGCTTGAGGCTCGGGTTGCCCGGGAGGGGGACCACCTCGCCCGTATGGCGAGTGTGGTCATGGTCGGGGGCGGTATTCTCGGGCGCGTGGGTATGATCTTCGGGTGACTGTCCCATCGGGTGCTCCTGCGGCAGTCCCGCGTCCGCTGAACCGGGACCGCAAGAGTGGTCCAGGAGGTCGGATACCGGTTGCCAGGTGCACTCGGTGCTTGCCGCGGACAGGAGGCGCCCTGGTGCGCGCTGGCACGGATTCTCCACGTGGTGTTGGGCGTCGTCAACACCATGTGTTGGTTCAGCCCTCTGCATTCAGACGACAACCCGCCGCCGGGGTAAAGTTGGCCTCAGCACGCAGGGCAGCAAGGGTAGCGCATGGAATGGCGGGATGATGGCACCACGACGATGGGCGTCACCGAGCGGGGCTTCATCGTCGAGCGTGCTGGAGACCGGATTCCGGGGATCCTCTGGTCGTCGGCCGATGTGACGACCCCTGTGCCGCTCGTACTCATGGGCCACGGCGGCCAGGGCGAGAAGCGCAATCCGAACGGCCTCGCGCTCGCTCGGCGGTTCGTGCGCCGCCACGGCATTGCTGTGGCAGCCATCGACGCAATCGACCACGGCGAGCGCGGTCCCATCACCGCTGTCGAGGACCCGGCGGGGCACCCGGACTACATCGCCCTCTGGAAGCGCCCGGACACCTTCGACCGGATGGTTGGCGACTGGAGCGCGACGCTAGACGCCCTGGTCGAACTGCCGCAGATCGAGGGGGCCCGGGTGGGCTACTGGGGCCTTTCCATGGGCACGATGCTCGGGTTGCCGTTCGTCGCCGCCGAACCGCGCATCAAGGCCGCCGTGCTCGGGCTGTGCGGCTTCACGGGGCCCAGCGCCATCCGGGGACGATTCGGCGAACGCCACCGGGCCGATGCCCCGCAGGTCGCCTGCCCCGTGCTGTTCGTCGTCCAGTGGGATGACGAACGCTTCGGCCGCGACGGCGCCTTCGAGCTCTTCGACTTGCTGGGAACGAAGGACAAACGGTTGCACGCCTATCCGGGCCTCCACGCCGAGGTCCCCCCGGAAGGCACCGACGCCACACGCGAGTTTCTGGCCGCGCGGTTGTAGGTTCCCTACTCCATCTCGCCCCAGTTGCGGCCCTGCTTCAGATCGACTTTCAGCGGCACCTGGAGCTCGATGCTCGCCGGCATCAGCCGCACCGCCAGCTCGCGCACCGCCTCCACTTCCTCCACCGGGCATTCGAAGATGAGCTCGTCGTGCACCTGGAGGATCATCCGGCTGCGGAGCTGGCGTTCGCGAAGCTCTTCGTCCACCCGGATCATCGCCACTTTGATGATGTCGGCGGCCGTGCCCTGTATGGGCATGTTGATGGCTTCGCGTTCGGCCGCCGAACGCACCTGGAAGTTCGTGCTGCGAATCGCAGGCAGGTACCGCCGGCGCCCGAACAGCGTCTCGGCGTACCCTTTCTCGCGAGTGGATGCGAGGGTGGTGTGCTGCCACTCGGCGATGCCCGGGAAGCGCCGGTAGTACGTCGTGATGAACGACTCGGCCTCCTCCCTGGTCATCCCCGTGCGGCTCGCCAGTCCGAACTCCCCCATCCCGTAGGCGATGCCGAAGTTCACCATCTTCGCCGTGTCGCGCATCTGCCGCGTCACCTCCGAAGGATCGACCCCGTACACGCTCGCGGCGGTCGCCCGGTGGATGTCCTGGTCGGCAAGGAACGCCTGGATGAGCCCATCGTCGCCGGTGATGTGTGCCAGCACCCGCAGTTCGATCTGCGAGTAGTCGGCCGCGACGAACCACGGCTCGTCGAAGTACGCCGCCACGAACGCGCGGCGGATGTCGCGGCCCGCGTCGGTTCGCACCGGGATGTTCTGGAGGTTCGGGTTCGTGCTGCTCAACCGCCCTGTCGAGGCGACCGTCTGCTGGAAGTCCGTGTGGATGCGGCCGTCCTCAGCAATGGTCCCGGGAAGGGCGTCGGTGTAGGTGGACTTCAGCTTCGTCAGCTCGCGGTACTGGAAGATCAGGTCGATGATCGGCGCTACCGGCCGAAGGCCTTCGAGCGCGCGCTGGTCGGTGCTGTAGCCCTGCGTGGTCTTGCGGGTCTTCGGCAGGCCCAGCTCGCCGAACAGCACGTCGCTCAGCTGCTTCGGGCTTCCGATGTTGAATTCGTGCCCGACCGTCGAGTAGATCTCCCGCTCGGCCTTGTCGATATCCACGGCCATTGCTCGCGAGAGTTCCCGCAACACCGCCACGTCCACCGCGATGCCCACCTTCTCCATCCCGTAGAGCACCCGGATTAGCGGCATCTCCATATCCGCGAAGAGGGGCCACTGGCCGCGTTCGTTGAGCTGCTGCTCGAGCTGCGGGCGGATGCGCAGCAGCATCTCGGCCTGCTGACAGGCGTAGGGCGCCACGTCCTCGATTTCGGCCTGCGAGAGGGCAACCTGGTTCCTGCCGGTGCCCGTCAGCGATTGGAGCGTCGTCATCTGGATGCCGAGCCGCTCGTTCACCAGCGGTTGCAGCTGCGACGAGGTCTCGCCCAGGAGGAACGCGGCGATCGCCACATCGAACTCGTAACCCGACAGCGCCAACCCGTTCCGTTCGAGCTGGTGGAGCACGTACTTCGTGTTGTAGACCGTCTTCTTGAGCCCCGGATCGGCGAGGATCGGCCCCAGGGCCTCCCGCACGACGTCGAGCTTGAGTTGTGCGGTGTTTCCATCTATCCGGGGGACGTGGCCAACCGGCACGTACCATGCGCGGCCTGGCGCGGTCGAAAAGGCCAGCCCCAGCACCATCGGGTGGGAGGTATCGCCCGTGGTCGAGATGCTCGCGAACCCGAACGCCCCGGCCTCCCGGAGTGTCGCTGCCAGGTCTGCCAGCACCGCCGGCGTCGTGACGGTCGCGTACTCGGTTGCGACCTCTTCACTCGCGCCCGCAGCCGGTCTCGCGGCACCCAACACCTCGTCGAGCCGCTGGGCAAGCATCCGGAATTCCAGTTCGCGGAAGATCGCGGCCACGCGCTCCCGGTCGAAATCCTGCACCCGGCACGACTCCAGGTTGAAGTCGAACTCGAGGTCGGTGTGGATGGTCACGAGATCGAGGTTCCGGAATGCGATCTCGCGGCCATCGACCAGTTTCTGCTTCAGTGCGCCACGGACGAGCTCGATGTTCTGGTAAATCTGGGGGACGCCGCCAAACTGCCGGATGAGGTCGGTCGCCGTCTTTTCACCGATGCCGCGAATACCCTCGACGTTGTCGCTGGTGTCCCCCTTCAGCGCCTTGAAGTCGATCATGTACTTCGGGCTGAAGCCGTAACGTTCAGCCGCGCGCTGCTCGTTGTAATCGACCGTGTCGCGCTGGTAGGGCCGGAACATGAAGAGGTTGATGTTCGGCCCGATGAGCTGGACCAGGTCCGTATCGAGCGTGGCGATGTACGTTTCGACCCCCTGCTCGGCGGCCTTCCTGGCGATCGTCCCCGCCACGTCGTCCGCCTCGTAGCCGGGCACTTCGAAGATCGGGATGTTGAAGGCGTCCAACATCTCACGCACGCGTTCCATCTGGCGGACCAGTTCGGTCGGGGTCTCACGCCGGGTGGCCTTGTAGGCCTCGCTTGCCTCATGCCGGAAGGTCTTCCCATGTGCATCCCAGGCCGCGCAGATGTGGGTCGGCTTCAGCAGGTCGAGCACCCGGATGAGCGTCTCGGCGTAGCCGTGGACCGCGAAGGTGAGCTCGCCCTTCGAGGTCATCAGCGGGTGGTCGGAGTTCGCGAACGCGAAAAACGCGCGGTAGAGAATGCCGTGCGAGTCGAGCACGACGAGTCGTGGCTTGCCGGGAGTTGCTGGTGGCACGGAGGGATTATATGTCCCAGGGGAGGCGTGTCTTGCCCGAATCACGCGGCTTCACGCCCCGGAGCCATGGCCAGTGCTCGGACGGCGGGTGCCGAGTCTCCCACCAGTCGGTGTAGCACTCGTCCGAACAGAAGGTCAGGGCTTCCGGGAGGTCGCGAGGTTCGATGCGGATGCCGCTTCGCTCGTCGTCCGCGCCACACATGTGGCAATGCACCGCGTGCAGCCAGATGTGTGGCCGGTTGGGGCCGTCCCACGGAATGCGGGTGTAGGAGCGGTGCGTGCCAAGGCCGTTCGCCCACACCGGGGTGAAGGGCTGGCCCGAATCCGACAGGAACGCCAGGGAACGGCGCACCAGTTCCTGCACGGACCCGGCATCCAGCCGATACGGCTCGGGCCGGGTCGCGATGATATCCAGCGCGTCGTAGTAGAACTCACCGCCGTGGAACCAGTCGCAGTAAGTCCAGAACGGGTCCGGGGTCTGGATCCCTCGGAGGACGCAGTCAGCGCGCGGCTCGCGCAGCCCTTCGAGCGCAGGGTCGTGATACGTTCCCCAGCGGCTGTTGAAGACGCAGTTGCCGCAGCAGTCGTTTCCGCCGTCGGGCATGGGCACCTCCGAAAAAGGAATCTATGCCGTGATCCCGACACCGGCTGTCGCGACGAGGCTCATGGCCGGGGCCTGCGTTGCCTCATTCGATCGGTACACTGTCGAAGAATCGCAACTCGCGCCGAGGAGATACCACCGATGGACTTCCGACTTACCGCCGAACAGGCCGCCTTCCAGGCCGAAGTGACCGGCTTCATCGCGCATGGCCTGCCCTCGGGGTGGGACGCCGAACACGAATCGCTCCAGGACCGCCTGGCCGTGGAACGCGACATCATGAAGCGCCTGGCGGCCAAACACTGGCTCGCGCTCCCGTGGCCCAGGCAGTTCGGCGGCCTCGGGGCATCGCCCATGCAACAGATGATCTTCAACGAGCAGATGGCCTATCACGGCGTCCCCGGCACGGTGAACATGGGTGTCGCGTGGGTTGGCCCGGTCGCCATGCTCTACGGCACCGATGCGCAGAAGGAGCAGTACCTCTCCCGCATCGCCGACGGCACAGACCTCTGGTGCACGCTGTATAGCGAGCCCGGCGCAGGCTCTGACCTCGCAGCAATGCAGACTCGCGCCGTCCGCGACGGCGACGACTACATCATCAACGGGCAGAAGATCTGGACCACCTTCGGCCACTACGCCGACTGGGGCTGGCTCGCCGCCCGGACGGACCCGGACGCGCCGAAGCACAAGGGCATCTCCACCTTCGCCATCAAGATGGACACGCCTGGCATCACGGTGCGCCCGTTGACCAACATGGCTGGCACGCACGAGTTCAACGAGATCTTCTTCGAGGATGTCCGCGTGCCCGCTGCCAACCTCGTCGGCGAGGAAAACCGCGGCTGGTACAACGTGGCCGTCGGCCTCGACTTCGAGCGATCCTCGATTGGCGCCACATCCAACGCCCGCCGCACCGTCGACGACCTCGTTGCGCATATCCGTCAGTCGAAGGTGCGCGTCGCCGACGCAATCCGCCATCGCATGGCCGAGCACGCCATCGGCGTGCAACTCCTGCGGAACATGGCCTACTACATCGCCTCACACCAGGAAAAGACCGGCATCGCGCCCACGCGGGAGTCGCAAATGGCCAAGCTCTTTGGAGCCGAGATGCAGCAGCGAATCGTCGCCACCGCGGTCCAGGTGTTCGGGATGGAAGGCCAGGCCGCCCGCCCTGGCTCGTCCGCGCTCCACTACCACTACGCCCTGTTGCGGAGCGTGGCGAACACCATCGAGGGCGGGACCAGTGAGATCCAGCGCAGCGTCATCGCCACCCGTGGCCTCGGTTTGCCGCGAGAGTAGCCGGAAACGAAAAAGGGCGGGACCGAAGTCCCGCCCCATCTGGGGCGTCCTACTTGAACCGGTAGGTAATCCGCCCGCGCGTCAGGTCGTAGGGCGAAAGCTCCACGAGCACGCGGTCGCCGGTCAGGATTTTGATGAAGTGCTTGCGGATCTTCCCGCTGATATGCGCGAGCACTTCATGTCCGTTGGCCAGCTCCACCCTGAACATCGCGTTCGGCAGAGGCTGGGTGACGGTTCCCTCGACTTCGATAGCTTCACCTTTTGCCATGCGTTCCTCCGTTGGTGTCTGGGTGTCGGTCTAGGCTCGAGCCTGGTGGTCGCTCCGGGTGGAGCGCTGGAAGGTGCGCGACGTGCCGCCCTGCGGGCCGCGGCCGGGAGCGTTGGGGCCGCTCAGTGCATCGTACCGCCTCCGCTGGCCCCGGTATCCACCGTTCGGTGCGCGGCGCCTCCCGCCCTCATTGGAGCTTCGGGCGACCGCCTGCTCGCGGCCCGGACGCGCGACATGCTCTTCGATTGGAGGCGCCCAGGCCGCCAGGTCGGCCAGCCGCGGATCCGTCGCACCCATCGGAACGAGGGCTTCGCGGACGCCGGCTTCGCGCCGCAGCTGGTTGATCGCCCGGACTTCACCCGGCTCCACCAGTGTGACCACCAGTCCAGCCGCTCCCGCCCGCGCGGTCCGTCCCGAACGGTGCAGGTAGGTCTTGGTGTCTTCCGGCACGTCGTGGTGAACCACCATGTCGATGCCGTCGACGTGGATGCCGCGTGCGGCGATGTTCGTCGCCACCAGCACCCGGACGTGCCCGCGAGAGAAGGCGTGGAGCGCGCGCTCGCGCTTCGGCTGGCTCAGCCCGCCGTGAATCACGCCTGCCTCGACGCCCGCACGCCCAAGGTCGCGCACCAGTCGCTCGGCGCCGCGCTGGGTGCGAGCGAACATGATCGTGCGCTGGGGGCCCGCCGTGATGGCCGCTGCCACATTCGTCTTCTGGCCGAAGTCCACGCCGATGAAGCGGTGCTCCATCGCGGATTCGGGTTCGTCTTCGTGCGTCGCCTCGTAATGCACTGGATCGTGCTGATACTTGCGGATGAGGGTGCCGATCGCACCATCCAGCGTTGCCGAAAAGAGCAGCGTCTGGTGGCCCGCCGGTGCCTGGTCCAGGATGCGTTCGACCTGCGGCAGGAAGCCCAGGTCCGCCATCTGGTCGGCCTCGTCGATGACCACCATCTTCAGGTCATCGAGGGTGAGCGCTCCGCGCCCGAGGAGGTCGAACATGCGGCCCGGCGTGGCGATCGCGATATCGACCCCCATCCGCAGCTGGTCCGCCTGGCGGTTGATTGAGGTGCCCCCGTAGATCGTGGCCAGGCGCAGCTTTCGCGCCGTGGCCAGCGGACGAAGCGCCTCGAGGATCTGGCTCGCCAGCTCCCGGGTCGGAACAAGCACGAGCGAGCGCGGGCGCCGGGGCGCGCTCCGGCCGGTCCGCTCTATGAGCGGGAGCCCGAACGCCAGCGTCTTGCCCGAACCGGTGCGGGCTTTCCCGCAGACATCGCGGCCGTTCAGCGCGTCGGGGATGGTGAGCGCCTGGATCGGCGTGGGCTCGGTAATACCGCCGCGGCGGAGTGCCTCGACCAGGTCGTTCCCGATGCCGAGTTCTCGAAACGGCCGGGGTGCGGGGGTGGGCCGGGGCGCCAGCGGGGTCGGACCGCCGCGATCTTCCGCGGCGGTGGTGGGTGTGCGAAGGGTGATCAGAAAAATGGACTCCGTGTCGATTGATGAGCGTAGTGAGGCTGAGTGCGAACCGCCTCAAATCACCGCAACCACGAGCAGTCCAGAGGAAGTACCGCGGCACGCCACAGCGTGCTCTGGATCGAGCGTACCACATCGGTACGCCTGGCGCCGGGGCACCCAATCCATGGTCGGCGGGGTCTCGTCCGCGGCGCAGTGGTTAAACCCCGATATCCCTGTGTGAAGAATCCGACAGAATGGCGTAAGAGCCCCTCAAGTCCCGTGAGTTCCCTGCCGTTAACTGAGATGTAACCCCACCGCGGAGTTCTCCACATGGCTGACACTGAACGGAAACCGCAACCCACCACCGCGAACGTCCCCACGCCGTTCGACGAGCGCACGCGCCGCGTGCTCGAACTCCGCCGCCAGATCCGCGAAGGCACCTACCGGCCCGACCCGAAAGCCATTGCCGAAGCCCTGCTCCGCGAGTGGACCTGGCACGATTCCGTTGCCAGCGAAACGCCCACCGCCGGCATCGACGTGCGGACTATGGCGGGGCGCTTCATCGTGCCGCCAGCCGGCACACCCGAACAGGGACCCCACTCCGACGCGCGTACCGCCTGACTGTCGCGCCCGATCAGCGCTTCTTCTGTGTCAGCCGCTGTTCGAAGCGCGCCCGATCGATCACAAACCGCTGATGCGTCCCCTGGCCGACCTGGTCTACCCCATCCGTCGCCGCCCATTCGAAGTCGAACCGCCGCCCGTCGACGCCGACTAGCTTGAGCTCGGCTGTTACCTGCATCCCCTCGGGCGTCGCGGCTGTGTGATTGATCACGATTTGCGCGCCCACGGTCATCTGATCTGGGCCGAGGTGGGGCGCCATCCACTCCGCGGCGGTCTTTTCCACCAGCGCCCCCAGCGATGCGGTGCTGAACACGTCCGGGGTCCCGGCCACGATGCGGCTCGCGAAGTGCTCTGGCGCGCATGTCACCGAACCTGTCGCGGTTGTTCCAACCTTCATGTCGTCAATTGGCATGTGTCCCTCCGGACCGCAGTGGTGATCGGCGATTGTACCCGGCGCGCCCCGTAGCGAGCCCGGGAGCGCATCGACAATCGTCAGCCGCCAATCGACAATGGAATTGGGTTCAGGGGGCCGGGTGGCCGCGGCAGTTCGCTGTCGAGGAAAGTCCGGACTCCACCGGGCAGGGTGCCAGGTAACGCCTGGGCGGCGCGAGCCGACGGAAAGTGCAACAGAAACATACCGCCCTTCCGCGGTTTCCGTGGAAGGGCAAGGGTGAAATGGTGCGGTAAGAGCGCACCGGCGTCCCGGCAACGGGGCGGCCGTGCAAACCCCACCCGGAGCAAGGCCAAATAGGGGAGGAGGGTGCCCGGCCCGCTTTACTCCCGGGTTGGCTGCTTGAGCGCCACAGCGATGCGGCGCCCAGAGAGATGGCCACCGTCCTTCCCCGGAAGGATACAGAATCCGGCTTACAGGCCCGCTGGACCCAGAACCTCGGCCCCTTCGGCAGGCTGACACCACGAACGCGCCTCCGCTACGATCGATCCGATACCAACTTCCTCTGGAGCAATCCTGCATGCCTGCAGCTCAGGCCTACATCGATGTGACCGACGCAACCTTCGCCTCCGAGGTGCTCGAACGCTCGAACTCCGTGCCCGTCGTCGTCGACTTCTGGGCGCCGTGGTGCGGCCCTTGCCGGGTGCTTGGTCCCATCATCGAAACGGTCGCCGCCGAAAATGCCGGCTCCGTCGTCCTCGCCAAGCTCAACACCGACGAGAACCTCCGAACGGCGACGAACTACCGCATCCAGGGCATTCCCGCGGTGAAGGCCTTCCGCAACGGCCAGGTCGTCGCCGAGTTCACGGGCGCCTACCCCGAGCCCCAGGTTCGCGCCTTCTTCGCGAAGATCCTGCCCCGCCCCGAGGAACAGGTCACCGGTCAGGCTGAAGATCTCCTCCGCAAGGGCGACGTGGCGGGCGCCGAGGCTCGCTTCCGCGAAGTCCTGAAGACACAGCCCGGCAACGCCGACGCCGCCATCGGCCTGGCGAGCATCCTCATCGCGCGCGGCGAAACCGAGGCGGCCGAAGACCTCCTCGAGCGCCTCCCCACGGACCGCCGGGCCAAGGTTCTTCGCCACCAGCTGTTCCTGAGTTCGTTTGAGGCGAAACACCGGTCGGAGGACCTCGAAGGCGAAACCAGGGCGAATCCGCGTGACCCGCGTGCCCGCTATCGCTGGGGTGTCATGCTTACCGCCCGCGGACGTTACCAGGATGCGCTCGAAGAGCTCCTCGAGTCGGTCCGCCTCGACCGGAATTTCGCTGACGGTGCCGCCCGTAAGGCTGTCCTGGCCGTGTTCGATATCCTCGGCCTCGATTCGCCGATGACCCGCGAATACCAGCGCCGCCTTTCGAGTCTCTTGTTCTGAGGCGCCCCTGGCCAATCGCCTGTAGCAGGGCCCCGTAAGACAATCGCCGCAACATAACGGAGTCCAAGCCCCAATGATCATCCATATGGCCGAAGGCGCGACCATCGACCAGGTCGAGCGCGTAATTAACCGCATCTCCCAGGACTATGGCCTGCGCTGTGAGACCATCGTCAGCAGCACCACCGTCATCGGCGTCAAGGGTGTCGCCAGCGTCATCGACGAAGGCCGAATCACCGAGCTCCCCGGTGTCGACCGGGTCATCCGCATTACCGAGAAGTACAAGGATGCGGCCCGCAGCTTCCACCACCAGGACACCGTCGTCCACGTGGGCGGCCGCGTGGCCGTGGGCGGCGAGAACCTCACCTTCTTTGGCGGCCCCTGCGCCATCGAGACCGAGAAACAAGCCATTGAGTCTGCTCGTCTGGCGAAGGAAGCTGGCGTCGATATCCTCCGCGCGTTCCCGGATAAGTCTCGCACCAGCCCCTACGACTATCGCGGCCTCGAGATCAAGAAGGGCCTGGAAATCGCCACCGCCATGAAGGCCGAGACCGGCCTGCCAATCGTCGGCGAGCTGATCGACCTCCGCCACCTCGATGCCTTCCTCGATGCCGGGATGGATGTCGTCCAGATTGGCGCGCGCAGCGCCCAGTACTCGCCTCTGCTCGAAGAACTCTCAAAGATCGATCGGCCTGTCATCCTGAAGCACGGCTTCGGCAACGACATGAACGAGTGGCTCTCGGCGGCCGCCTATATCATGTCCGGCATCGACCGCGAACGTCGCACGGTGAGCGAAGGCAACAAGAACGTCATCCTCTGCTACCGCGGCATCAAGAGCTTCGAAAGCGAGACCCGCTTCTCAGCCGATATCTCGATGATCCCGCTCGTCCGGTCCAAGTCGCATCTGCCGCTGATCGCCGACCCGAGCCACAGCTCTGGCGACAAGAAGCTCGTGGAGCGCGTGACCTACGGCTTCGTGGCGGCTGGCGCCCAGGGTATCGAGTTCGATATCCATTCGAACCCCGCCGAGGCGCTCTGCGATGGCAAGCAGGCCGTGACCCACGAAGCGGCGCGCATCATCGGCACGGCCCGCCAGATGCATGCGATGCTCTCTGGCATCGGCGTTGAGACCGGTTCGAGCGTCGCGGTGGCCGCGAAGTAGACCAGCGCACCTGCGCTGGCGCATGGCGGGAAGCCGCTCCCTCCCGCACCATGGGGCGCCAACCCACCCGGAGGCATCCACATGGTCCGGCTGACACCCGCCGATGAGTTCTTCTTTCACCAGATCCCGGAGCCACTCCCACAGGTGGTCACCTTCAGCGAGCACTGGCGCGAAAGTCTGTTCTTCGTGATGCACCCCGAATCGGGTGACGGCGATGTGCTCATCCTCACGCTCGCGCACTTCCCTATGCGCGGAGAGATGGACTCCCTCCAGCTCGGCCGCGTCGGCGGGCAACTCACCTTCGCCCGCCACAGCCGCCACTACGATGGCGACCCGCACACCATGGCTGTTGGCCCCGTCCAGATCGACATCGTGGAGCCGTACAAAACCGTCAGGCTCTTCGTGGATCCCGCCGGAGCCCAGGTCGGCCTCGACATCACCTTCACCGCCCGAACGCGCGAGTGTGGCCTCCGCCGCGGCACCATGAAGGCCGCGAGCGAAACCATCTGGGACCAGAGCCACATGATCCAGTCGGGCCGCTACAACGGTACCTACACCGTCGGCGGCAAGACCTACGAAGTGCGCGACTGGTGGGGCCAGCGCGACCATTCATGGGGCATCCGCGACCACCAGCGCTGTCCCATGTGGCAGTGGCTCGCCATCCAGTTGCCCGATGGCATGCTCGGCATCTGGAACTGGGAGTACCCGAACGGTCAGCGCGTCTACATGGACGGCTACTGGGCCCCAACCGACATGAGCGAGCCCGTCCAGGTCGTCGATTACCGCCACGACCTCCACTGGATCGACGCCTCGGGCGCCCGGGTGAGCTACGAGCGCGACGGCGCGAACGTCGCCGGCCTCGAAGGCGTCATCATCGCGCGGCTGGACGATGGCCGCGAATTCGAAGTGCGCGGCGAGGGCCGCTGGCACACGCGCTACGGCCAGCTTGGCGGTGGGCAGGTGCATATGCACCTCCGCACGGCGGACGGCCGGGCAGGCACCGCCGCATACGAAATCACTGGCTCCCACCACCATCACTTCTTCCCCGTCGCTCGCGCCGAGAACCTGCCCCCGGGCAACTGATGCACGGTGGCAAAGCGTTCCCCAGGGGCGTAAGGTCGAAAGGCAACACACGACAGCTAATGGGGGTGTCGTCATGACCACCGTAACCGGGGAGGCGCTTTCCGCCCTGCTCGTCAACCAGGCGCCCGACGCCGTGATCTTCGCGGGCACCGATGGCGTCATTCAGTTCTGGAGCCCCGCCGCCGCCGAGATGTTCGGCTACAGCGAGTCCGAAGCCATTGGCAAGGACCTGAACATCATCATCCCCGAGCAGTTCCGCGATGCCCATTGGAAGGGCTACGACCGTGCCCTTGCAGCCGGCGACACGAAATACCGCGGGCAGTCGCTGCCCACGCGCGCGGTCAACGCGAAGGGCGAGCCGTTCTACATCGAGCTGAGCTTCGCCATCATCCACGGCGCCGGCGGCGAGGTCATCGGCGCCCTGGCGCACGCGCGCAACATCCACGAGCGTTTCGAGACTGACCGGGCCAACCGGCGCCGCATGCGTGAACTCGAGGAAGAGATCAAGGCGCTTCGGGGTCCCGACGGTGCCGGGCCCGCGTAGACCTCATCCCCAGCGGAAGACGCGCCAGGTGAGCGCGCCCGGCGCCGCCAGGAACGCCAGCACGACCCAGAACGCGGGCCAATCCCAGCCCTGGCCGAGCCATGCCCCCTGGAGCAGCAGGACCACATGGGTTAGCGGCAGCGTGTCGCCCGCGGTGACCATCGTGTCGCTCAGCACCCCTCGTGGCGGCCCCGCCCCGGAGATCATCATCATCAGGAAGAAGAGGATGAGCCCCGCGCCCTGGGCCGACCGCCCCGATGGGAGCGCGCTCCCCAGGAAAACGCCGATGCTCGCGAAGGCCAGGGCGCTCAGCGCGAACGCCAGCCCGGTCTGGGCCAGCGATTGGGGCGCCTGTGTGCCATAGGCAACTGGCGAGCTAATCGCGATCACGATTGCGCCAATCACCATCATCCCGACGCTCACCAGCACCTGGGATCCCAGCACGGCTGCCAGTGGCACCCCCGCCGCCCGAAACCGCCGAAGGACGCCCTGTTCGCGATAGCCAGTGATGCGCATCGGGAGCGTGATCACGCCGATCGAGGTCATCACCAGGCCCATGTACGCCGGCACGTAATAGTCGGTCGGCCCCACTCCGCGCCACACATCCTCCTCTCCGGGTTCGGGCTGTTCGATTTCATTGCCGAACACGCTTGCCATGATGAACAGCACGAAGAACGGGAAGGCGAACGAGAAGATCACGGCGATCGGTTCGCGGCCGAATAGCTTCACCTCGACCCATGCCAGCTTCCACAGGGCCTTCACTTCGGATGCTCCGCGGCCGAGAGGGTGAGGAAGACATCCTCCAGCGTCCCACGCTCCACCCGGAGATCCTCCGGTGCATGACCATGAGCCACCAGGGCCGCGGCCACCTGGGCCAGCAACGGACCTGTCCCACGCACCGAGTAGCGATCGCCCTCTCGTGTGACGTCCGAGACACCCTGCACGTCGTGCAGCCACGGCAACTCACCCTGCAGCGTGAAGCGGACGGTGCTCGCTCCCGCATATCGGGCCACGAGCCCCTGCACCGTATCAACGGCGAGGATCTTTCCGCGCTGGAACACCGCCACGCGGTCGCAAAGCGCTTCCGCCTCCTCCATGAAGTGCGTCACCAGCACCACGGTCGCGCCCTGTTCGCGCACGCCCCGAATCAGTCCCCACGCGTCGTGGCGGGCAGCCGGGTCGAGCCCGGTTGTCATCTCGTCGAGAAACACGAGGTCCGGTTGATTCACCAGCGCCAGCGCGATGAACAGCCGCTGGCGCTGCCCGCCAGAGAGGCTGACGAATGCCGAGTTCCGCTTCTCGTGAATGCCCCACTCCCGCGCCAGCGACTCCCAATCGCGCGAGTGCGGCGACATGGCTCCAAACAGGTCAAGCGCCTCCCAGACGCGGATGCGGTCCGGGAGAGATGACTCCTGGAGCTGGCTGCCGATGCGGTTCCTGAGCGCCTTCCCCTGGGTCTGAGGGTCAAACCCGAGGATGTTCATCTCACCCGAGTCCGGCGTCCGCAGCCCCTGCAGGCATTCCACCGTCGTGGTCTTTCCCGACCCGTTCGGACCGATTATGCCGAAAATCTCGCCGTGCCCAACCTCGAACGAGATGTCTCCCACCGCGATGACATCGCGGTAGGTCTTCCGCAGCCTTCTCACGGATATGGCTGGCTCGGGATTATGTGCCTGGCCTCCGCTGTCCATGTGCCCGGACGGTACACGAGCGCGGGGCACGCGGACAACGGACTCAGGCGATGAGCCGTGCCCGCAGTGCCGAAATGGTGGTCTCGCCTACCCCGAGTTCGCGCGCGTATCCCTCGGCCGACCCGTGCCGTTCGCGCAGGAACTGCATTGCCGTCTCGATGGCATCGCGCGGCGCGGCCAGCAGCTGCTCCGCGCGGGCGGCATCGACTCCACGCTCGCGCATCTCGGGCAGCCACAGGTCCAGCATCGGCTTCAGCAGCGGCTCCGTGAGCGTGTAGTCGGCGACGATTGTCTCGTCGTCGACGCCGGCGATGTCCAGCAGGAGTGCTGCCGCGACGCCAGTCCGGTCCTTGCCGGCGGCGCAATGGAACAGGACGCGCCCCTCGACCTCGGAGGTGACTTCGATGAGCGTGCGGTAGGCGTCGCGGCCCATCTCGAGGAAGCGCGCGTACACGGTACCGAACCCCGGGAACTCGCGATCCATTCCCACCGGCGACGCATCTTCCTGGAACACTGGCGCATGGATGTGACGTATGCCGTACGGCGTGGGGTCGGGGGTCACGCTCCGCTCGCGTTCTGCGTTCGAACGGAAGTCGATGATGGTGGTGACTCCCGCCTCCGCCAGGCCCCGCATGCCGCTGTCAGTGAGCCGGTGCAGGCTGGCCGACCGGATGGTGGTCTCGCTGGTGAGGCGCCCGGATGCTGTCGCGTAGCCGCCGAGGTGGCGGACATTGTGGGCGATTTCGATCCGCAGCTCGCGGTTGGTGATAGTTAGCTCCATGCAAACAGTGTCGCAGATGGCGATGAATGGGGCGTTAACGTCCCCGGCCGCCGTATCCTTGCCCCACCACCAGCCGGAGCCGCTCCCGTGATCAACCGCGACCGCATCGTCCAGACCTTCCTCGAACTCGTCGCCATCGATTCGCCCTCCGGCCAGGAGGATGCCATCGCCGCCGAACTCGAGCGGCGCTTCCGCGCCCTCGGCCTCGATATAAGCCAGGACCCCGCCGGCAATGTCATCGGGCGCAGGGACGGAACGGGCGAACCGCTGCTGCTCTCCGCCCACATGGATACCGTCGAACCCGGCCGCGGCATCAAACCCGCGTGGGATGGCCCGGACATCATTCGCAGCGACGGCACGACCATCCTGGGCGCCGATAACAAAGCGGGCTGCGCGGTCATCCTCGAAGTCATCCAGTCTGCGATCGAGGATGATGTCGTCACGCGACCGATCGAGGTGGCCATCAGCCGCGGCGAGGAGGTTGGCCTCCTGGGCGCGAGCAACATGGACTACAGCCGAATCACGGCGACGGTGGCGATCGTCATCGATAGCGGCGGCCCGCCATCGAGCATCCAGGGCCAGGCGCCCTACCACTACACGTACGACATCGAGGTGCACGGCCGCGCGGCCCACGCCGGCCTCGAACCTGAAAAGGGCGTGCCCGCCATCTCGATCGCCTCCGAGATTGTCCTCGGCTTGCCCCAGGGCCGCTTCGACGCCGAGACCACCGGCAATGTCGGCAAGATCCATGGCGGCCTCGTCCGCAACGCTGTCCCGGACCACACCATCATCCAGGGCGAGATGCGCTCGATGGTCGAAGAGAAGGTCGAGACCATGGTTTCGCGGACGAAGCGCCACGTCGAGGAGGTACAGGCAAAACACCCCGACGCCCGCATCGACGCGCGCTTCCACACCGCGTATCCCGGGTACACCCTCACGCCCGATGACCCGGCGGCGAAGCTGCTCTTTCCCGTGCTCGAAGAACTGGGCTTCAAGCCCGATCCACATCCCGTCGGGGGCGGCACCGATGCGAACGTCTTCCGTGGACACGGCATCGCCAGCGTGGTCATCGGCCGTGGCGGCTACAACCAGCACACAAAGGACGAGTACCTGGTAATCCCCGAAATGCTCGAATGTGCCCGCGTGGTGGAAGGGTGCGTCCGACGCATCCCCTGACCCGCGCAGCGCGGACGCCTACCGGTCAACCCGTGTGTCTCGTTCCCCTTCGCCCCTCGCGAGCCGCGAGACGCGGTGAGAGAGGACACCCGAACCGCGCACGAGCGGCTCGAAGCGCCACACCAGCGCTTCCTCGAAGACCTCTGCCGTGGCGCGGGGAACGCTCTGCTCCGCGCTCATGATCCATGCGCCGGCCAGGAGCCGCAGGTGGTACAGCGTCGCGCCTCGGTACGTTGCCCCGTCGAGCGCCGCGACGACCCCGGGGAAGTCCTCAATCACCCGTTCGGCAAGCGCCAGCGCCGGGAGCTTCACCATCGGGTCGCGGTCCACCACGCGTCCGAACGAGGTCATGAGGTTGCCGTAGATCGCGTCGGTGATGCGGGGCTTTCGGCGGAACCATGCCATCAGCGCACAACTCCGTGGATCGCCCCCGCTTCGTGCGCGGTGGCAATCACCGCCGTGTTGTATCCCCCATACACCAGCCTTGCAGCGATGAGGTTCGCCACAGCATGGTGCTCTTCGGTGAGGGGCCGGTTGAGCAGCGCGTGCAACCGCGCCCCTTGCGGCACCGCCTTCCGCCCGCCTTCAGCGTGCAACAGCGTGTCGACGATGACATCTGCTGTTACCGGCGCCCCGGTGGCAACGCCGGTCAGATCCGAAACCAGCCCGGGCCGGTGTACCCACGTGTCGCTCAACGGGTGCCCAAGCACCGCGAGGCCCACGCAGACCACCACATCCGTCGCGTTCGCCGGGATGGCCGGTTCGTGGCTCGCCGGCGCCTTGAACGGCCGGTGCGCCGAACCGTCTGCCTCAATTGCGAGCACGTAATCGCCCGGCGGCAGGGAAGCGACCACCTCGGGCGAGAATCCCGTCATCCGGCCCGCATCAACCTCCGCCGAGATGAACGTGCGGGCTTCCCCTGGGCGCATGGCGCGGGCGAACGCCTCGACGAATTCCGCCTCGCTGGTCTGCACGCAAGCAGGCATCGCGATCCCGCGCGGCCGCGTGAAGCGTGCCGTGGTCGTCGCGGCCGCGGCGAGTCCCCGCACGGCAGCCTCGTTGGCCAACGAATACACCAGGCTCGTCTTGCCTCCGCCGCCAACGACCGCGACGATTGCACCAGACCCCAACCCGAATGCTTCGAACAGGTCCACATCCTGATTCTACGGGTTGTTGTGCGGTGACTCTCGCATGGAATCTCTGACTGCTCTCGTGCTCGCCGGAGGGAAAAGCACGCGCTTCGGCTCCGACAAGGCCTCCGCGCTCTTGCGCGGCCGGCCCCTCCTCCAGTGGGTGCTCGATGCCACTGGCGAAGTGGCGGAGGCGATCGTTCTCGTGAAGGCCCGAGGCCAGGTGCTCCCGGCGGTGACATCGCCGCTGCCGCTCACGGTCGTCGAGGACATCTACGAAGCCCGCGGGCCGCTCGCTGGCCTTGTCGCAGCCCTCGAAGCCGTCGATACACCGCTGGCCTTTGCCACCTCCTGCGATTCCCCGCTGCTCCAGCCCCGCCTGGTCCGGCATCTTGCCGAAGCGGCACACGATGCGGATGTCGTCTGCCCCATGGTCGGCGGCCACCCCCAACCCCTGGTCGCAGCCTACCGTCCCTCCACCTGCCTGCCGGTGTTCCGCGAGAACGTGGAACGTGGCCAGCTCCGGATCGTCGTCGCCTATGCCGGGCTCCATCGCAAGACGCTCACCGAGGCAGAGGCACGGGAGTTCGACCCGGACCTCCGCTCGTTCCTCAATGCGAACACGCCCGAACGGCTCGCGGAGATCGATGCCCTGCTCGGTTAGGGGGCTTTCCCGCCCCCGGTCAGGTTCGGTTGACAGCCTTGGGGGGCAACCTATGATCGCGAAAGAGGCCCGGCGCGAAGAGGCCGGGCGCACCGCCCAACGGGTGGTGCCCGGGGCCGGGTGACGCCCTTCGCGGGTGGCAACCTTCTCCGTCGGCTCTCTGGCGCACCGCCGCGCCGGATAACTCAAGGAGTGGGGGACCAGTGACAACTCTCGAACGGCCACGGACCGTGGGCGAACTCAAGGCGTCCGGCTATCAAGTCCTGCCGGTGCGCGAAGAGATGCGCAAGAACCTGATCGCC
Source organism: uncultured Anaerolineaceae bacterium (assembly GCA_964507025.1). GTDB lineage: Bacteria > Chloroflexota > Dehalococcoidia > Tepidiformales > Tepidiformaceae > Amarobacter. The sequence continues at coordinate 31,487 of CAZDOK010000016.1, read as the reverse complement.
AAGATGCGCTCCGGCGAAGAACTCTTCCCCGGCATCTACGGCTACGAAGAAACCGTCATTCCGCACATCGTCAACGCCATCCTCGCCGGCCAGGACATCATCTTCCTCGGCGAACGCGGCCAGGCCAAATCCCGCATCATCCGCTCACTCACCTCGCTCCTCGATGACGAGATACCGATCCTCGCCCACTGCGAGATCCCCGAGGATCCCTTCCACCCCATCACCCGCGCCGGCCGCGACATCATCGCCGAAAAGGGCGACGCCGCCGAGCTCGAATGGCTCCCACGGGACAAGCGCTACGGCGAAAAGCTCGCCACCCCTGACATCACCATCGCCGACCTCATCGGCGAAGTCGACCCCATCAAGGTCGCCGAAGGCCGCTACCTCAGCGACGAGCTCACCATCCACTACGGCCTCATTCCCCGCACCAACCGCGGCGTGTTCTGCATCAACGAGCTCCCCGACTTGGCCGAGCGCATCCAGGTCGGTCTGCTCAACATCATGGAAGAACGCGACGTGCAGATTCGCGGCTACCGCATCCGCCTGCCCCTCGATGTGTTCATCGTCGCCAGCGCCAACCCCGAGGACTACACCAACCGCGGCCGCATCATCACGCCACTTAAGGACCGCTACGGCGCCCAGGTCCGCACCCACTACCCCACCCGCATCGAGCACGAGATCGGCATCATGGACGCGGAGCATCATCCCGTCCCTGGCGACTTCAACGTCGTCGTCCCGGCGTACATGAAGGAAGTCATCGCCGAGATCAGCCGGCTCGCCCGCCGCAGTCCGGATGTGAACCAGCGCTCCGGGGTCAGCGTTCGCGCCTCGATCGCCAATTACGAGTCCATGCTCGCCAATGCCCTCAGGCGCTCCATCCTCACCGGCGAGGAAACGGTCGTCCCGCGCGTTAGCGACCTGCCCTACGTCATCCCGGCGCTCAGCGGCAAGGTCGAATTCGAAACCGTCGAAGAAGGCCGCGAGGACCAGATCATCGACAAGCTCATCCAGGGCGCCGTGGTTGCCGTCTTCAACCGGTACTTCAACCTCGGCGAGCTCGAACAGGTCGTGACCCGCTTCAAATCCGGCGTCGCGGTCGAAGTCGGCGATATGACTCCGAGCGCCGAATACGACAGCCTCGCCCGCCAGATCGAAGGGATCTTCCCGGCCATTGAAAAGCTTGACGCCACTGGCAGTGCCGCCGAGGAGGCATCCGCTGTCGAGTTCCTCCTCGAAGGGCTCCACCTCAACAAGCGCCTGAATAAGGACAAGGTTGGCGGCAAGACCCAGTATCGCGGCTAGATGGACGCCGAGCCCTTTCCCATTCGCGATATCCCGGTCCATGGCCCCCTGTTCGAGGGGGCCATGGCTGTCTATGGCGAGGCGTTCGCCCAACCGCCATACAGCGACCTCGACCGCGGCCAGGAGGTACGGCTCCGCCTCAAGGACACGCATTGCCGCCGCAAGGGCTTCCGCCTGCTGGTAGCCACCGCCCACGCCGAGCGCGTCGTCGGCATGGCCTATGGCTACCACGGCGAACGTGGCCAGTGGTGGCACGATACCGTGATCCAGCGTGTCCAGCCGGAAACCGCCAGTGATTGGTTCGGTGATTCCTATGAGCTCGTCGAGCTGGCTGTCCACCCCGATTACCAGTGCCATGGCATCGGCACGATGCTCATTGTTGAGCTCCTTCGCGAGCGACCCGAACGCACGTGCGTGCTGAGTACCCGCACCGATAGCCATGCGCATGAACTGTACTCCCGCCTCGGCTTCGAACTCATAGTCGAGATGACGTTCACCGCCGGCGGCTGGCCCTTCTACGTGATGGGTAAACGCCTCCGCGCTGACCGTTGAGGCAGCCCGCCCTATCCTGTTCCTGTCCCATGAGCCAGCCCGAAACATTCCGCTGCATCAAGTGCAAGCAACAGGTCGACACCCTCTCGTTCGGGACGACCCAGCGCAACCACTGTCCCCAGTGCCTCTGGTCGCGCCATGTCGACAACTTCCCGGGCGACCGAAAGTCGGCCTGCGGCGGCCCCATGGAGCCGCTGGCGGTGTTCGTCGCACCGGGCGGCGAGTGGATGCTCATCCACCGGTGCAAGAATTGCGGCCTCCTGCACGAAAACCGCATCGCCGGTGACGACAACATGATGATCCTGATGGCGATCGCGGCGCGCCCCCTGGCGAACCCGCCGGTGCCGCTCGAATACCTGTCGTGAACTTGTCGCTTTTAGCACGTGCAATTTACGAAGCAAGCAATTGACGAGCTACCGCAAAGGCGACACTGTCGGCCCGCCTCAAGCGTTCTTGCACTCCATCGCGAGGAGGATCAATATGCCGCTCCAGAAAGTGTGCTCGCCGGGCTTGCTTGAATACCTGGCGCGCGTACACACCTCAAGTTTGACACGATCGACGGCAGAAGTTGCTGGGGTACTGGCCGTTGGTCTCAGTGATAGAGAGTCCGCGAACGCATTGGACCTCTCTATCAACACTGTCAGGAATCACATCGTCGCACTGCGCGAGAGAATCGGCGGGAGTGATGGTATTATAACCAGGCATTCGGTTGTGGTCTGGGTGTGGCTCCACATAGGCTGCTGCACAGGAGGTATCATGCGAGAGGCTATGTGGAGCCGACAGCTGGCCACAAGGCTCACCGAGTTCCATGAGTTTCATAGCGTGCTCAATGATCTAGATGTTACTTCAGTGGTCCAGTTGATTTTTGGTGAGTTTACTGGCAGACGGCACGCGAGCCGACTAGGAGTCCCTTGGTCCAGGAGAAGTGATATTCAAGTTTGGACGTTGATGCACGTCAGCTGCTGTGTGCCTCGCCTAACCGCCAGAGAGATGGCGCAAGGAATGCAACAGTTGTTCCGCAGTTCCGGGAGTGTTCGCGATTTGATCCAGGAGCTGGCGTAGCTCAGCGTCGAGCGAGAGGAGATTGACGATGGCGCTGAGAGGCGCGGCATTTTCGGGATCTCTGCTGAACGCGAGCGACACGCTGGATGCGATTGGGAGGAGCGCCACGTCGGAAGGCGAGAGTGGCGAGGGTGGCCCAAGGAGCGCGTCGACGGAGATGCGAAGTTCGCCAAGGATTGCGGACAGAGGGCGCCCAAGAATCACGGCTGCGGCTCCCAGCGTGAAGCTGGGGGCGACCGTGGACTGGCCGCGTGCGACGGCAAGCTCCGACACGCGCTGCAGGAGGGAGATAGCGGTGTCGTGGGCATCGGTATGCTCGAGGCGAGGAGCAGCACCAGTGGCGGCGAACGCCGAGGCGGGCAGAACCTCGGAAAGGTAGAGCCGGTTTCGCCGTTCGTCTGCGTCGAGGATCCAGGCGTGGATGATTGTTCCGACGAGTGCCTCGCGCTCCTTCTCTCGGCCGGGTTCCAGCCGAGAAAGGTCCGCCATGAAACCCGCGGGGACTTGTCCTGAAATTCCCCAAACGGTCACCAGCGTGGCTCGGGGCCCGAAGCCGCTGATCGAGGCCGGCACGCGCGTGCCGCTGGACCGGGCTTCGGCCAGTCTGTCCCAGCCGTCACTCACTGCGCGCTCTCCTGCAAGAAATTCACCAATAACACGGTGATACTTGGGCTTGGCCACGTCAGCCGACCTCCCTCACGATACCACAATTCAGTGAAGCAGGGGGGAGTTCGATGTTTGTTTCACGTCTCGTGAGACCAGCGCTTCGGGCGGTTCTTGTAGCCGCAGTCGGTTTCGCAGTCCTCGTCGCCGCAAGCCCGGTGTCGGTGACCGAAGCATACTTCACGCGGACAGTAAACTGCTTCACCGGGCAGTCCGCCTACGGCATTGTCAGTTGGGGTCCTGGGTCGGTGATGGTCCAGACGTATGGATACATGTTGGGAAGTCCTGTCATTACAGCTCCAATAGGCAATTACTGCAGTGAGCTAGCTTGCAGTGCAACATCCGTCGCATTTGGTAATCCAGTCACCATGTGGGTCGAAAAGATTGGCTGGGAAGAGTCCTACAAATACTGGTCTGCCGCTTGGTGCGGTTGACGAGCAAAAGGCATCAGTGACGGTAATATGAACTGGAATGCATCACTTGTCATGGTCGGCGTAGTAGTCTTGGCTATGGCCGCTGGAAGTGTGATGTTATCTCAACAAACGCAAGCCGATCGGCGCCTGCCGGACGGTAGCATGTCGCCGCTCGGAGAGTTGCTAAAGCGTCGCTTCGGCCCCGAGGTACGGGCGAGCTATGAGGCAAGGGTTGCGGAGTGCATGGCCGCCACCGGGTTGAAGTACATTCCTGGGACACTCTCGACGGAGGTCACTGAACAGTGGGACGCAACATCACCTCAGTTTGCTGAGCAGTATGGGCTCGGCGTGTCCAATCGGCCCAGCGCGCCAGGTGCGCCCGTTGTCTCGGCACTCAACGCGGGGACCAACATCACCCCCGAGTATATTCGCGCGTTGATGGGGGCTGTCCAGCCCGGTACCCGTTCTACGTCTGGTTGCATGGCGCAGGCTGGACACCAAACATGGGGTGACTTCGAGTGGGCCGAATTGCAGCCCATGCTAGCAGAACTCAACGCCCAAATATTGTCTGACCCCGAGGTGGTTCAAGCCACGGCCCTATGGAGCCAGTGCATGGGCAGCAACGGGTTCGAGTATTCGTCCTACCAGGAGATGTTCGATGACTTCGCGGGCAGGCTGGAACGGGCTGGCTCCGATACCGCTCTGAAAGACCTTCGGAGCGAGGAGATCACCGTCGCCAAGCAGGCTGCTGATTGCTACGAGCAACATGTCAGGGAGATCCAGCAGAGAGTCCGTGCAGGCTATGAGCTGCAGTTCATCGCTGAGCATCTGCAGCTGGCTCAGCAATAGAACGGTTGCCCGCGCCGCGCCCGGCTCCATGTGGAACCGCCAGGGCCTGCGGATCGCGTCGGTCGCCCAGGAAGGCCTGATCCGCCGGCCTCGCGAATACGGACCTACAGCGCCAGTGCCGCTGGCCCTTCCAGCAACGCCTGGATCTCCTTGATGAACCGTGCGCCCTCCGCGCCATCGCTTACCCGGTGGTCGGCGCTCAGGGCGACTTTCATCACCTGGCGCACCACCACCTCGCCGTCGCGCACAACCGCCTGCGGCATCACCGAGCCGACGCCGAGGATGGCCGCCTGCGGCGGGTTGATGATCCCGATGAGCGTCTCCACGCCGAACGCGCCCAGGTTCGTGATCGTGAACGTGCCGTCGCTGTACTCATCGGCCTTCAGGCTGCCGCTCTTCGCCCGGTTGATCAGGTCCTTCGACTCCACAGCTATCCGCCCAAGCGATTTCGCCTGGCAATCCAGCAGCGCCGGCGCGATCAGCCCGTCGTCGAGCGCGATGCCGATGCAGACGTTCACGCGCTCGTGGTGGATGAGGCCCTCTTCCGAGAACCCGGCGTTGAACTTCGGGTGGCGTTCGAGCGCTATCGCACAGGCTTTCACGACCAGGTCGTTGATGCTGACGCGTTGCTCGTCTGTCGCCGAGGCGTTGAATTGCTCGCGGAACGCTAGCGCGGCGCTCATGTCGATGTCGAGCGTGAGGTAGTAGTGCGGCTGTGTCTGCTTCGAAAGGGTCATCCGCCGCGCTATCGCCTGGCGCATCTTGCTCAGTCCCTCGGCCGGGCCAACCGGCGGCCGGGCAACTGCTGCCGCCGGGACGGCCGCCGCAGCCCCGCCCCGGGAGGCGCCCTTCGTCGCGGCAGCTACCGCCGCCTCGACATCCCGCCGCAGGATCCTCCCATCAGGACCGCTTCCCCGGAGAGCGGATACATCGAGCCCCGCCTCGCGGGCGATACGTCTTGCGACGGGTGAGATGCGGACGCGCCCGTCCGTCTCCGTGGCTGTGGAAACTCCCGCTGGGGCTGGGGCTGGTGGTGCGCCCGCCGCCGCTCGCTCCTTCACTTCGGGCTCAATCGCCCGGCGGGCTGGCTTCTCGGCCGGCGGCTTCCGCTCCACGTCCGGTACAGCCTCCGATGGCTCGCCCAGCAGGGCGATCACGTCGCCCACGGGCACCACATCGCCCTCCTGGGCCACGAGCTTGATCATGGTTCCCGACTCATACGCCTCCAGCTCGATGGTGGCCTTGTCGGTCTCGATCTCCGCGATCACTTCACCGCGCTTCACGCTATCGCCCACCTGCTTCACCCACTTCAGCAGCGTGCCTTCGGTCATATCGGCGCCCATCTGGGGCATGGTCACTTCGATGGCCACGGGCTACTCCTTGAACATGCCGAGGACGGCTTCAACCACGTCCTCTTCCGATGGCAGGGCGGCGAACTCGAGGTTCCGGTTGTAGGGCAGGGGCACGTCCTTGCAGGCCACGCGTGCCACCGGGGCGTCCAGCCAGTCGAACGCGCGCTCCATCACCTGCGATGCGAGCTCCCCGCCGAAGCCGCCAAACCTCCACGCATCCTCGACAATCACGCAGCGGTTCGTCTTCTTCACCGAGGCGACGACGGTCTCCATGTCCAGCGGCCGCAGCGTCCGCAAGTCGATGACCTCGGCGCTGATCTCTTCCTGCTCCTCGAGCAGCGCGGCAGCGCGGGTCGCCTGGTGGACGCTTCCGCCATAGCCCACGATGGTCACGTCGCTGCCTTCGCGCAGCACGTTCGCCACCCCGAACTCGATGATGTAGTCCGGGTCCTCGGGCACCTCACCTTTCAGGGCGTAATTCGCCGTGTGCTCGATGAAAATGACCGGGTTGTCGTCGCGGAACGCGCGCTTGAGCAGCCCCTTGGCGTCGGCCGCGCTCGAAGGGCAAACCACTTTCAGGCCCGGGAAGTGCGCGTACAGCCCCTCGAGTGAATGGCTGTGGGTTGCCGCCAGCTGGCTACCCCCGCCGCTCGCCATCCGGATCACCATTGGGACGTGTATCTGGCCGTTCGACATGTGGTACAGCTTCGCCGCGCTGTTCACGATTTGGTCCAGCGCCAGGAAGCTGAAGTTGATTGTCATGAGCTCGACCATCGGGTGCAGGCCGCCCATCGCGGCGCCAATCCCGGCCCCGATGATCCCCGATTCGGCGATCGGCGTGTCGATTACGCGCTGGTCGCCGAACTCCTCCAGGAGGCCCTTGGTGACAGCGTAGGATCCGCCGTAAAGCCCGATGTCCTCGCCCATCAGGAAGATGCGGTCGTCGCGCCGCATCTCTTCCCGGAGCGCCTCGCGCAGGGCGTCGCGCATACGCAATTCAGCCATCGGACGGCTCCTTGTAGAGGTAATCGAAGAGCGTGCTTATATCGGGCTGAGGGCTCTGCTCGGAGAATTCGACCGACTCATCAACCACCTGCTCGGCCCGGCGCTCGATATCTGCGAAGCCCGCTTCATCGAGCATCCCCGACTCGAACATGCGTGTTTTCAGGAGTTCGATCGCATCGCGCTGCCGGAAGTGCTCGATCTCGGCCTTCACCCGGTAGAGCTCCGGGTCGGCCATGGAATGCCCGCGGTAGCGGTAGGTCAGTGCCTCGATGAAGTACGGGCCCTTGCCCGAGCGAGCGTGCTCCACCGCCTTCCGGGTGGCCTCGTAGACCGCGATGACATCCATCCCATCCACCGAAACCGCAGGCATGTTGTAGGCCGCGGCGAGCTTCGGGATGTCGGTCGACAGCGATGCATGAAACGGGACGCCCATGCCGTAGAGGTTGTTTTCGCAGAAGAAGATGGTCGGTGTGTTCCAGAGCACCGAAAGATTGAGCGCCTCGTGGAACTCTCCTTCCCCGACGCTCCCGTCGCCGAAGATGCAGAGCGTCACGAAGTTCTCGCGCTTCATGTTCGACGCCATGCCCAGCCCTACGGCCAGCGGGAGGTGCGCCGCGACAATCGCATAACCCCCGAGGAATCCCTTTGGCGCGTCATACAGGTGCATCGAGCCACCCCGGCCCGCGCTCAGCCCTGTCGCCTTCCCGTACAGCTCCGCCATGATGCGGTTGGGGTCGACACCCCGGGCGAGGGCGTGCCCGTGGTCGCGGTAGTGGGTGACGATCTTGTCGCGCTCCTCCAGCGTGGCGATCGATCCCACGGCGCAGGCTTCCTGCCCCGTGTAGAGGTGGAGGAACCCCCGGATCTTGCCCTTGGTGTAGAGCTCTCCGCACTTCTCCTCGAACCTGCGGATGAGGACCATCTGGTAGAGGAACTTGCCGAGCTGTTCCGCACCGAGCGTGGTACCGGTCGCGCTCGTGGTATCTGTACTCACCGTGATGCAGCTCCTTGAACCTGCGCGGCCCGCCTCCGCGCGATGTGGATAGCTTCGCCTTCGACTGCCAGGGCAGCCTCCTTGATCGCCTCCGCGAGCGTGGGGTGCGCGTGCACCGCGAACCCGACCTCGATCGTGGTCGCCTCCAGCAGCGCAATCATCGTCGCCTCGCCCAGCAGGTCATTCACATCGTGCCCGATCATGTGGATGCCGAGCACCTGGCCGGTCGCTTCGTCGGCCACCACCTTCACGAACCCCTCGGTGTGGCCCGTGGCCGTTGCCTTGCCCAGCGCGGTGAGCGGAAACCGGCCGGTCTTGACCGCGTAGCCGGCTTCCTTCGCCGCAGCTTCCGTATACCCGATCGACCCCACCTGTGGCTGGCAGAACGTCGCGCGCGGCATCTGCACATAGTCCAGCGCCGGCACCGCCTTCCCCGCGATGTCTTCCGCTGCCAGGACTCCCTGCTGCGAGGCCACGTGGGCGAGCATCAGCTTGCCCGTCACATCGCCCACTGCGTAGATCCCTGGCACGTTCGTCTGCATCTGATCATCGATGGTGACAAACCCTCGCTGAGTTGCGACCCCCGCTGCTTCGAGGTTCAGGCCGGACGTATGCGGGACGAAGCCGATGGCCACCAGAACCGCGTCAGCATCGATGATCTCCTCGCCGGCTTCCCCCTTCACGGTCACCTTCGCGGCACCACCCTCGACGGCGACACCTTCCACGCGCGTCTTCACCAGGCAGCGGATGCCACGGCCCTCGAACGAGCGCCTCAGCTGCCGGCCGATGTCCGGGTCTTCCAGCGGCACGAGGGTGTCCAGCAACTCGACGAGCGTGACCTCAGCACCGTAGCTCGACCACGTATACGCGAACTCCACGCCTACCGGGCCCGCACCGATAATCACCGCTTTCTGCGGGGCTGCGCGCCTTTCCAGCGCCTCCCGGCTCGTGAGCACCACCTCGCCGTCGGGCTGCACGCCGGGGAGCATCCGGGTTGAGGCACCCGTCGCGATGATGATGTTCTTCGCTTCGTAGTCAGAACCGCCCGAGGTGACCGTGCGCGTGCCCTTCAGCGAGGCATCGCCGCTCACCACGGTCACTCCGTTGTCCTTCAACAACCCCTCGACGCCGGACACGATCTTTTCGACCACGTCGCGGCTCCGGTCGATCGCCGCACCGAAATCGAAGCTGACCGCCTCTGCCCCGCGCAGGCCCCACGTCGTCGCGTCGCGCACATAATTCACGACATCGGCGTTCTTAAGTACGGCCTTGCTGGGGATACAGCCCCAGTTCAGGCACAGGCCGCCGACACGCTCCTTTTCGAAGAGCGCCACGCTGAGCCCGAGCTGGGCTGCGCGAATCGCGGCGACATACCCGCCGGGCCCTCCCCCGATGATCGCGACATCGTATCCAGCCATAGCCTGCTCCTAGACTACCATAGCCTCGACTGGGGGTATCGTGACCGTGCCAGATTCAAGGCGCAACCCACTGTCGCTGAAACCGGCACGCTTGTCTATGCGCGAAAGGGAAAGAACCCGATGGCCGATCAGCCGGTTTCGGGCAGGGTCGTGGGCCGCCGCAGCATGTACAGCGCGTGCGTCCGCAGGAGCGGAATGGTCGCCAGCGGACCGTAGAGCCATGGCGCAGAGGTTCCGATGCGCCGCGCAATGGGAGGTGCGAGTGTCACGTTCCGCACCCGCATCGGGCACCGCGGGAACCAGCGCCGGATGTCATCCCGGAGGATGGGGTGCACCTTCGGGTTCCGCGGGTTCCGGCGTCGCATGTCGTACACGAGGATGAGCCCCCCCGGCCGGGTGATGCGCAACAGTTCCCGGGCAATCCCGTGCGCTACGTCCTCATCTGGCACCGAGCTGAACAGCGTGAACGCAAGCGACAGGTCGAAGTGACCATCGGGCTCCGGGATTGCGTCCGCGCTGCCCGCATGCACCCGGATGTCGGAGGCATGTGCGCGGCAATAGTCGACCGCGGCTCCATCGAGATCGATTCCCGCGATGTTTTCCGGGCGGGCGCCCCACTGCACCAGCTGGCGCATGTTGTATCCGGTAGAGCAGCCCGCCTCGAATGCCTTCAGCTCGCCGAGCGTCGTCCAGCCCGCCTTCCGCAGGAGCCTCGCCAGGATGCGCTCCCGCTCCTGCACCATGAGCAGGTTGCCCGGCTGAAGGATCGACTGGTCTGCCACCACTGCCACTCTATCGGCACCCACCTCCGCGGGCAAAGCCGCCATCTCCGTGCACCCGCTATCATGGCCATCGAGTGAGGCTGCCATGACCATCGAACAGGACTATATCGATCGCCACCCGGCATCAGCCCGGCTCTATCAACGAGCCGGCGCCGTCCTGCCGAGCGGTGTCACGCACGATAGCCGATTCATGCGGCCCTTCCCGATCTATGCCGAACGCGCGGCCGGCGCGCATAAGTGGGATGTCGATGGTCACGAGCACATCGACTACGTGATGGGCCATGGTGCGCTCCTCCTGGGCCACAACTACCCCTCCGTCGCCGAGGCTGCGGCTGCCCAGCTCGCTCTCGGCACGCACTACGGAGCCAGCCACGAAAAAGAAATCGAATGGGCCGAGGAGGTCGTGCGCCTCGTTCCCTCGGCGGAGGTCGTTCGCTTCACCAGCTCCGGCACCGAGGCCACGCTGATGGCGCTCCGGTTGGCCCGCACCTTCACCGGCAAGGCGGGCGTCATCAAGTTCGACCGGCACTTCCATGGGTGGCACGACTATGTCGTCGCAGCCTCGAAGTACTCCGGCTCGGTACCCCCCGGCATTCCCCAGGCAACCCTCGAGTCTGTCTCCGTGCTGCCCCTCGAGATGGCCGCGGTCCGCGAAACCGTTTCAGTGCGCGGCGACATCGGTGCCGTCATCGTCGAATCGGCCGGCGCCTCGAGCGGTCAACTGCCGGTGCCGCGCGGTTTTCTTCACGAGCTCCAGGCGTTCTGCCGGGCCGAGGGCATCGTCTTCATCATGGACGAAGTGGTGACTGGCTTCCGCTGGGCCCCGGGCGGCGTCCAGGAAGTCGAAAGTCTCCAGCCCGACCTGACCACCCTCGCGAAGATCCTGGCAGGCGGCTTCCCCGGTGGAGCCGTGGCCGGCCGCCGGGCCGTCATGGAACACCTCCAGTTCCCCGCGCCCGGCACCAAGGCCCCGAAGATTGGCCACCCCGGCACCTTCAACGCGAACCCGCTCTCCTCGGCTGCCGGGGTCGCCTGCCTGCGCGAAATTGCCGATGGCCGCCACCAGCGAAGTGCCACCGCGCTCTCCGCCCAGCTCCGCGCCGGGATGAACGCCGTGCTCTGTGAGCTGGGCATCCCCGGCTACGTCTACGGCCAGTCGTCGGAGTTCCGCATCATCCTGGCCGGCACCACCGTCCCGGAGGCCCAGGACTACGATCCGCGCGACTTGCCTTTCGAGTTCCTCGCAAAGGGCATGCCCGAACAGCGCACCCGCCTCATGCAGCTGGCGATGATCAACCGTGGCTCGCACTTCTTCGGTGCCGGCGGCATGACCAGCTCGGTCCACACCGGCGACGACATCGCCCGGACGGTCGAGGCCTGGCGCGGTACGCTGCTCGACCTCCGGGCAGAAGGCGCGCTCTCCGACTAGTCGAGCGGCTTGGCCGCCATCAGGAAGATGATCACCAGTAGCGCTGTCGCATCCACGTGCGCGACGTTCAGGTAGCGCTTCATGCGCTTCGTCGTGTCGGCATCCTCTGCTCCGGGGTCGCCGTCGAGCAGCTTCACAATGCGATTGCTCTCTGGCCCGAAGAACAGCATCCCGACCAGGAACGCCACGGCGTAGATCGCGAGCGAGACGAGCAGCCACGGATTGTCACCGTAGCTCCAGTCTCCCTCGGCCGTGAGCCAGAATCCGAAGACCAGCGTGAGCAGCGAGACTGGCACGAAATAGTGTCCGCCGAACCACGCCAGCGTGCGGAATAGCGAGGTGAGCTGCGCGGAGTCTCCGCTCGTGCGCGCCCTGATGGCGATGAGGTTGAGCATCACGTTGCCGCCGACCCACAGGATCGAAAACAGCACGTGCAGCCAGAGCAGCGTTTCGTAGGTAGTCAAGGTCCAGATCTCCTCCAGGTTCGTTCCCCTGGGGCACGACGGGGGCCTGGTTCCACTGTTGCAGCCGTTCCGCACCTCATCCGTGAAGACCATCACAGACTCCCCCGCCATCGCAGGTAAATCCGCCCAAAGGAGGAGGCGCCACGGCCGTCGCGCATTCGGCTATTATTTGCTCGTGATACAGACCATCGTCTTCTTCCTGGTGCTTGGCTTCCCGTTCATCGTCTACCTGTTGAACGCGTTGCTTGCCCAGCGCGAGCAGCGCGGCATTGCCGCCGGCATCCCGAAGCCGAAGGAGGCCAAGCCCCCGCGCTCCCGGGCCCGCTCTCGCCCCGCGAAGGTCCGCTCCGCCCGGGTCACCTCCTGCGGCCGCCACTTCTCCCACCTCATGCTGGCCCTCGTCGGTTCGTCGGAGAGCTGCCGCTACTGCACCTACATCACCGAGGTCCCGCCCGCCCAGCCCACACCGGACGATGACGATGAGCGCGATGCCGCCATCCGCGCGGCCGAGGAGATCATCGACCAGGCCAAGCACTAGCGGGCGGGCTCGCCCGCTATACTCTGCTGCACCTTCACCCGGAGCACTCCCATGAAACACACCCGCCTGGGCCGCACTGGCCTCCAGGTCTCGCGCCTGTGCCTCGGCACCATGACCTTCGGTTTCCAGTGCGACGAGAAGACCTCGCTCGCCATCATGGACAGGGCCTTCGATGGTGGAATCACCTTCTTCGACACCGCCGATGTCTACCCCCTCGGCGCCCCCGCGGGCACCCAGGGCCGTACCGAGGAAATCGTCGGCAAGTGGCTCGAAGGCAGGCGCGACCGCGTCATCCTCGCCACCAAGTGCTTCGGTCGCGTTGGCCCCAACCGCTGGGACCAGGGCAACTCCCGCAAACACATCCTCGATGCCGTCGATGCCTCCCTCCGGCGCCTCGGCACCGACTACATCGACCTCTACCAGCTCCACGGCCCCGACCCCGACACGCCCATCGACGAGACGCTCAAGGCTCTCGATGACCTGGTGCGCTGGGGCAAGGTGCGTTACGTCGGCTGCTCGAACTTCCTCGCCTACCAGGTTGCCCGCGCCCTCGGCCGGAGCGAGGTGCTCGGGACGGTCCGGTTCGATTCGGTGCAGCCGCGCTACAACCTGCTCTTCCGCGAAATCGAACGGGAACTCCTGCCCCTCTGTGCCGAGGAAGGCATCGGCGTCATCCCCTATAACCCCATCGCCGGTGGGCTCCTGAGCGGCAAGCACAACCCGCAGGCAGGCCCGGAGGAAGGCTCCCGCTTTACCCTCGGGACGGCAGCCGAGCGCTACCAGGAGCGCTACTGGCACGAGGGCATGTTCGAAACCGTCGAGAAGCTGCGTCCCATGGCCGCCGACGCCGGCATGACGCTTCCCCAGATGGCGGTGGCCTGGGTGCTGGCCAACCCCGTCATCACCGCGCCAATCATCGGCGCCAGCCGGCCCGAGCAGCTCGACGACACCCTCAAGGCCGTCGAAAATCCGATGCTGCCCGAACTCAAGAAGAGCCTCGACGTCCTGACTGCGCAGTATCGCAAGGGCGACTCGGCCCGCTGATGAGCGAGCTCGCGAACCTGCTGGAGATCGCCCGCCGCGCGGCTGAAGTCGCCCGCGATGTCATCATGCCCCTCTATGCGGCCGGCACCACGGTCGAGCTCAAGGCCGACCGCACGCCGGTCACGGAGGCCGACCGCCGCGCGGAGCTAGCCATCCGGGAGTTCCTTGCCCGTGAATGCCCGCGCCACGGCATCCTCGGAGAAGAATTCGGGGAAGCAGACGGCGATGGCCGCCATCGCTGGATACTCGACCCCATCGATGGGACCAAGTCGTTCATCCACCACGTTCCGCTCTTCGGCACCCTGATCGCCCTCGAGCAAGATGGGGAACCGGTTGTGGGCATCATCGCCTGCCACGCCGCGGCAGAAACAGCCTCCGCCGCGCGCGGGCTCGGAGCCTTCCTCAACGGTGAGCGCATCAGAGTCTCCGCAGTCGACCGGATCGAAGATGCGACGCTCTCCATGACCTCGTACGCCCGCACCGCCGCAATGCATCCCCGGGGCTTCGCCAGCCTGGTCTCCCGCTGCGGGCTGGCACGCGCCTGGGGCGATTGCTACGGCTATCTCATGGTCGCCGCCGGCCGGGCCGAGGTCATGCTCGACCCCGAAATGAGTATCTGGGACGCTGCCGCGCTTTACCCGGTCATCACTGAGGCGGGGGGTGGGTTCAGCCAGTGGAATGGCGGCCCCGGTGTCGGCGGTTCGGTTGTGGCTACCAACGGTGTGCTCCACGACGCCGTCCTCGCGGCCCTTCGCGAAGACGACCGCGAATGAAAAAGGACCCGCGGATGCGGGTCCTTCCCCATTGCTCGGTTAAGCAATGCGAGGCTTGGCGATCAGGCTTTGCCGATCTTGAACATCTTGGTGCCACACACGGGGCAGGCACCCTCGGTGGCGGGCTTACCGTTCTTCATCGTGATGGGCTTGGGGTCTTTCATCTCCCGTTTCACCCGGCACTTGAGGCAGTAGGCTTCCAAGGGATTCCCTCCTTCTTCGTTCCCGCCCGCGGGTCGGGCGGCTCACTGGCAATTGCTAGAGTGCCTACGCGATTACGCAGGTCCGCCAGTTCCTCAGGCATGATCTGAGTGCATCGCCCCGATGTCAATACACAAAGTGAGTTTGGAGGCGACATAACTGCCTATTCGGGCCTAATTCGGCAGGTTCAGCACCTTCACGGGCCGAATTTCGCCCGAACTCGACACCAGCCCGACGCCAAGGAACGCCCCGGATTCGCTGTAGATGCGTGCCGCCTCGGCCGCCCGCTGTGCACCGCCAGGGGCGAGGTGCGCCAGCCCGTGACCGAACCGTCGCGTCCCGCTGGGACCAACGATAGCTGCATCGTGGTCCACCATTCCCTCGTCGGCGGGCAACACTGCAGAGTGGATCTGCCCCCTGGTGGCCAGCTGCTCCAGGACCTCCAGAGAAACCGCATCCTCCACCGCGAACGGTCCCGCCGCATGCCTCCGCAGCGACCCAAGGTGCGCGCCGCAGCCCAGGACATTGCCGATATCACGGGCCAGGCTCCTGATGTACGTCCCCGCGCCACACCGCACGTCGATCGCAACGCGCCCGGGGGAACCAGACTCCAGCGTAAGCTGGTGAACTGCCACCCGCCGTGGCTCCAACCGCGGCTCGCCGCCTGCCCGCGCGACCGCATAGGCCCTCCGGCCGTCGACCTTGACCGCGCTCACTGCCGGGGGCAGCTGGAGGATCTCGCCGCTGAACCGCTGCTCGAGGTCGCGAAGGCGGCGCTGGTCTATACCCGGCACCGCCGCCTCCGTCATCGTCTCGCCCTCGGCGTCGTCGGTCGACGTCGTCCGCCCGAGCACGATCTCACCCGTGTAGTGCTTGTCGTGACCGGTCAGGTACTCCACCAGCCGGGTCGCTTGCCCCAGGCAGAGCACAAGCAGGCCAGTTGCCATGGGGTCGAGCGTGCCGGTATGGCCGATGCGCCGTTGGCCCGTGATGCGCCGGGCCTTCGCCACCACGTCGTGGCTGGTCCACCCCGCGGGCTTGTCCACCAGGATGAGCCCGTAGAGCGATGATTCAGTGCGCCTCGCGGTCACGACGCTCAGCACCAACCTGGTTGATGAGCTCGGCCAGCCGTGCCCCGCGTTCGATCGACGGGTCGAATCTGAACACGAGCTCTGGAACATTGCGCAGCGAAAGCCGGTATACCAGCTCGCGGTGGAGAAATGGCGCCGAATGCTGGAGCCCTTCAAGCGCCGCCCGGCGCTCATCCTCGGTTCCAAGATGGGAGAAATACACCACGGCCCGCCGCAGGTCGGGTGAGACCTGCACCTCCGTGATAGTCACCATCCCCCGCGAGACACGGGGGTCCTTCACCTCGCGCAGCAGCAGCTCGCTGATTTCCGCGCGCAAGAGCTCGTTCACGCGGGTAGTCCGCATGCTCACGGCTGGGGCCCCTCCCGCCGCCGGGCGGCTAGTTGATGCGCTCTTCGTGGTAGAACTCGATGACGTCGCCTTCGATGTACTTGTCGAAGCCGCTCAGCACCACCCCACACTCGTAGCCCGTCTGCACTTCGCGGACGTCGTCCTGGAAGCGCTTCAGGCCCTCGCACCGGCCCCGTCCGATCTCTTCCGCGTTCCGCAGCACCCGCGTGTACGATCCACGCTTGATCGTGCCATCGAGCACGTAGCATCCCGCGATCTGCCCCAGGCGGCTTGACTTGAACACCTGGCGCACTTCCGCGTGCCCATCCGTCACCATCTGGTACTTGGGCTCCAGCATGCCCGTGAGCGCCTTTTCCACATCCTCGATCACCTGGTAGATGATGCTGTAGCTGCGGATTTCGACGCCCGTGGCCTCGGCGCGCTTCTTCGCCGAAGGGTCGGTGCGGGTGTTGAACGCGATGATGATGCCGTTCGACGCTTCAGCGAGCATCACGTCGCTGTCACTCACCGGGCCAGTGGCCGAGTGGATGATCTTGAGCTTCACCTCGGGGTTGCTCAGGCGTTCGAGCGCGCCCTTGAGGGCTTCGGCGCTGCCGCGCACGTCGGCCTTCAGGATGATGATGAGCTCCTTCAGCTTTCCGGCGCTGATCTCGTTGAACAGCGTGTCCAGGTTCACGTGGGCATGGGCGGTCTGCTCCTCCGCCTCGCGCCGGCGCCGCCGATCCTCCACGATCTGGCGCGCGAGCCGTTCATCCGCCACCGCCCGGATCCGTTCGCCTGCATCGGGAACGGCCTCCAGGCCCATGATCACGATCGGCGTCGATGGGCCGGCGGAGCGCACACGCTTCCCCTGGTCATCGAACATCGCCTTGATCTTGCCGCTCGTCTCGCCCACCACCACGGCATCGCCCTGGCGCAATGTCCCCGCCTGGACGAGCACGGTGGCCACGGGGCCCCGGTTCGGGTCCAGCTCTGCCTCGATTACGACTGCCGAGGCCGGCCGTTCCGGGTTGGCCTTCAACTCGCCAATCTCCGCCACCAGGTTGATCGACTCCAGCAGGTCATCGAGCCCCTCGCCGGTGGTCGCCGAAACGCCCACCGAGACCACGTCGCCACCGTAGTCTTCCACCACGATGTTGTGTTCGGTGAGCTGCTGCTTCACGCGGTCCGGGTTCGCTGCGGGGAGATCGATCTTGTTGATTGCGACGATAATCGGCACCCCCGCCGCGAGCGCATGGTTGATGGCCTCCACGGTCTGGGGCATCACGCCGTCGTTGGCTGCGACAACCAGGATGGCGATGTCGGTCACCTGCGCACCGCGGGCGCGCATCGCCGTGAAGGCAGCGTGCCCTGGCGTGTCGATGAAGGTGATCAGCTTGCCGTCGCGCTCCACCTGGTAGGCGCCGATGTGCTGCGTGATGCCTCCAGCCTCTCCGGCGGCCACCTTCGTCTTGCGGATGGCGTCGAGCAGGCTGGTCTTGCCATGGTCGACATGGCCGAGAATCGTAACCACCGGCGGCCTCGGCTTCAGCGAGGCCGGGTCGTCGACGATTTCCTCTTCTTCGACCGCAATCGTCGCGATCGTCGGCTCCGGCGCAGCCTCCTGCTCGGGCTCCAGGCCAAGCTCCACCGCGATGATTGCCGCCGTGTCGTAGTCGATCGTCTGATTCACGTTCGCCATGACACCGTTCGTCATGAGCCGCTTAATGACTTCAATGGCGGAGATGTTGAGGAGGTCCCCCAGTTCCTTCACGGTGAGAGCCGCCGGGATCCCCACTGCCGTCGATGATGGTTTAGCCGTCATAACGCTTCGCTTTCTTCTACCGGCAACGCCATTCCGAAGGCACGCAGGGCCTCCATATCGTCCACGGCCGGGCTGATCTTGAGTGCGTTCCTTATCGTACCGCCTTTGAGCGCTTTCTCCCAACACGCACGCACCCGGTGCAGGTACGCGCCACGCCCGTTGGCCTTCCCCGTCGGGTCGACCACCACGCGTCCCTCAGGCGTGCGCACGATGCGGATCAGCTGCCGCTTGCCCTGCTCCATGCGGCAGCCGATGCACGTGCGCTGGGGGATGGGCCGCGGTCTCGGGCCTGGCACGGCGACCGCCTCCGTCAGTGAATGCGCCCCGAATAGTCGATGTCTTCCATCTCGTCGTCTTCTTCCTCGATGAAACGCGGCGCGCGGCGAGCCTTCTTCGCGGCAGGCTTGCGAGCCTCCTCGATCTCCTCGGGGCGCTTCGGAAGCACGTCCTCCGCGAAGCGGATCGCCGAGGGCTTCATCTCGGCAACCACCGTCGTCGGGATTTCGTACTCCTCGTCCTCATCCTCCCCGTAGTCCTCAGACTCGCGTTCCTCGCGGTCTGGCACTTCCATCCGTTCCACTACCGCTGCGAACGAGATCTCTTCCTCTTCGGCCACGGCCTCGGTCGCCGGTGCCGCCGCAGCGGCTGGAGACGTAACTTCAGGCTCCTGGACTACTTCTGGTGCGGCTTCGGCCGCCGCGGCGACCTCTTCGGCCGCCTCGATAATGTCGATGTCCGGTGCTTCGCCGGGCGCGAACGGTTCGAATGCGAGGGGCGCCTCGACTTCGCCTTCCTCGGCGCGTGCCTTGCTTGTCTGGCTGTGGATATTGATCCGCCAGCCGGTCAGCTTGGCCGCCAACCGGGCATTCTGGCCCTCTTTGCCGATCGCCAGCGAGAGCATCTTGTCGGGCACCACGACGCTGGCCAGGTGTTCCTCCGGGTCGATCTCGACCTCCAGCACCTGGGCCGGGCTCAGCGCATTCGAGACGAAGTTGCCCGGGTCCGTATCCCACTTGATGACGTCGATCCGTTCGCCACCCAGCTCATTCACGATGTTCTGAATGCGCGTGCCGCGCATGCCTACGCAGGCGCCGATAGGGTCGATGTTCGGGTTGCGCGCGTGCACCGCCACCTTGCTGCGGTGGCCGCCCTCGCGGGCGATGCTCTTGATCTCGACGGTGCCAGCCTTGATCTCGGGCACTTCCATTTCGAACAACCGGCGCAGCAGCGACCGGTGGCTCCTGCTCACCACGATCTGCGGCCCTTTCACGGCCTTCATCACTTCCAGCACCAGCACTTTCACCCGCTGGCCCGGCCGCAGGTGCTCATTGCGCACCTGCTCGCCGTAGGGGAGGACCGCTTCGGTGCCACGCCCGAGTTCGATGATGATCTGTCGCGCTTCCACCCGCTGCACCGTGCCTACGAGCAGCTCGCCTTCCTTGCCGGCGTACTCGTCGTACACAGCATCGCGCTCGGCCTCGCGCAGCCGCTGCAACACCACTTGCTTCGCCGTCTGCGCCGCGATGCGGCCGGCGTTGGGCGGCAGCTGCTCTTCGAAGTCCAGCACATCGCCCGCGCGAACGTCTGGCTTCCAGCGCTGCGCCTCGGCAAGCGTCATCTCGACGGCCGGTTCCTCAACCTCGTCCACCACGACCATCTGCCGGTAGGCGCGGATGTCGCCGGAGGTCGTATCGATCCGGACGTTGATGTTGGGCGCGTTGTCTCCCTCCCGCCGGAAGGCGGAAGTCAGCGCCGCTTCGACAGCCTCGAAAACTACCTCGCGGGGGAGGTTCTTTTCGGCGGCGAGTTGACCGAGTGCCAGCAGGAGTTCGTTTTTCATAGCTCCAACAAAAAAGTGGGCTTTGTGCCCACTCCAGAGAGGAATTGCCACGACCAGTATAGCACCACCGGGCAACGGGGCCATCTCGATGCTGGTAGCCCGGTTTTCCGCCCGCTACGCTGACTCTATGGCGCGCATCTACCTCGACCACGCGGCAACCACCCCACCCGACCCACGGGTAATCGAAGCCATGCTCCCGATGCTCTCCACCTACTGGGGTAACCCTTCGAGCATCTACCTCGAAGGGCAGGAAGCCAGGCGCGCCCTAGATGCCGCCCGTAAACTCATCGCCGACCTCCTTGGCGCCCAGCCCAAAGAGATCGTCTTCACCAGCGGCGGCACCGAGTCCGACAACGCGGCCATCCGCGGGGCGGCCTTTGCCCAGCGCGAACGAGGGCGCGGCAATCACATCGTCACCACCAGCATTGAACACCACGCCGTCCTGCATACAGTCGAACAGCTCGAACGCGAAGGCTTCCGCGCCACCTATCTGCCGGTTGACTCCGAAGGTGTAATCGAATTGGCCGCGCTCGAAGCCGCGGTCGGCCCCGAGACCACCGTGGTCTCAATCATGGCCGCCAACAACGAAGTTGGGACTATCCAGCCCGTTGCGGAGGCCGCCCGGATCGCGCGGGAGAAGAACCCGAAAGTGGTGGTCCATACTGACGCGGTCCAGGCCGCCGGCGCAATCGACATCGTCCCCTCCCGGCTCGGCGTCGATCTCCTGAGCATCGCCGCCCATAAGCTCTACGGCCCGAAGGGAGTGGGGCTGCTCTACATCAAGAACCGCACGCCGTGGCAGCCGATTGTCTTCGGCGGAAGTCAGGAGAAGGAGCGGCGCGCTGGCACCGAGAACGTTGCCGGGATCGTCGGGTTGGCCACTGCCATGAAGCTCGCCTGGGATGAGGCAGAACAGCGCATCGCCCATGCGCGGCAACTTCGCGACCGCCTCTTCTACGAGCTGCCCGAGCGCATCCCCGATACCGTCATCACCGGTCCGGCCGACCCTGCCCGGCGCCTGCCCAACAACTTCAGCTGCTGCTTCCGCAACGTAGAGGGCGAAAGCGTGCTGCTCGCGCTCGACATGGCAGATGTCGCGGCCAGCTCAGGCAGCGCCTGCACCACCGGCGCACTCGAACCCTCCCACGTGCTGACGGCAATGGGCATCGACTCCGACCTCGCCCACGCGTCGCTCCGCCTGACCGTCGGCCAGTCGAACACCGAGGCCGACATCGAACGGGTCCTCGCAGTGCTGCCGGAGATCGTCGCGCGGCTGCGTTCGCTTGCAGGTACCGCCTAGGAGTCTACCGGATTGCCAGCCTGGCGCCCCTGGCTAGCTGATGCCCTGCTGGCCCAGGAAATCCAGGATGTCCTGGACGGTGCGAATGTTCTCAGCGTCCTCGTCCCGGATTTCGAACTCGGCGTCGTCCGCGAACGCCTCCTCTATCGCAATCGTCAGGTCGACGATGTCGAGCGAGTCGGCGCGCAGGTCGTCCACGAGGCTCGCCTCCGGCTTCACTTCGTCGGCGCTGACTTTCAGCTGCTTCACAACAACATCGCGGACACGTTCGAACACGGTGGCCATGGTAGGTTCCCCCTGGATCTGCTTTCTCTGGTCGAAGGCGCCTTCCACGGCACCCGGGTGGTGGTAAAACGCCGCCTAGGCTACGTCACGGCTCGTACTTACGGAAGATCACGGAGCCGTTCTGCCCGCCAAATCCAAATCCGTTGGCTGCAGCGGCGCGCACCGTCATCTTGCGTGCCTTTAGCGGCGTGTAGTCGAGGTCGCATTCCGGGTCGGCGTTCTCCAGGTTGATCGTTGGCGGCACAGTGTCGTGATACACCGCCAGCGCTGCTGCAAGCGCGCCCACCGCGCCCGCGCCTCCCAGCAGGTGCCCCACCATCGACTTCGGTGAGCTGATCGCCAGTTTCCGGGCATGGTCGCCGAAGGCGAGCTTGATCGCCCGCGTCTCGGATACGTCGTTCAATGGCGTGCCGGTGCCGTGCGCCGCGATATAGTCCACGTCCTCGGGCTCCAGGCTCGCCGCCCGCAGCGCCTCCGTCATCGCATCCTGCGCCCCCGATCCGTCCTCCAGCGGCGCCGTGATGTGATACGCGTCGCAGCTCAGGCCGCCTCCCATCAATTCGGCGTAGACACGAGCCCCACGCGCCTTCGCGCGCTCTTCTGATTCGATCACCATCACCACCGCACCCTCGCCGAATACGAAGCCGTCGCGGTCGCGGTCAAACGGCCGGCTGGCGCGCTCCGGCTCCTCGTTGCGCCGGCTCAGCGCCTTCATGTTGGCCAGGGCCGCGATCGGCAGCGGGTGCAGCGCAGCCTCTGTTCCGCCAGCCAGCACCACGTCGCAGCGGCCCGAATCGATGAGGTGCTTCGCCTCGATGTAGGAGTACAGGCCGCTCGCGCATGCGGCGACACTGGCCAGGGCAGGCCCCCGCAGCCCCAAGTGCATCGACACCTGGCAGGCTCCCATGTTCGGCGCCATCGTCGGCACGTAGAACGGGCTGACTCGCCCCGGGCCGCGATCCTGCAGCACGTTCACCTCATCGATCGTCTCGATGACGCCACCACCGCCGGTGGCGATGGCCGACCCCGCGCGCCGCCGCTCATCGTCGCCCACCACCAGCCCGGCGTCGTCGGCGGCGAGCCGAGCGGCCGCCACCGCGAACTGGGCAAACCGCGACATGCGTCGCGCGCCCTTGCTGTCCATGTACTTGCCCGGATCGAAGTCTTTCACTTCGGCCGAGATTTTCACGGGCAGGTCCGTCGTATCGAAGCGCGTGGTGAGGCCCACGCCCGAGACCCCGGCGACGAGGTTCTCCCAGAAATCGTGGGCGGTCAGCCCGATGGGCGTGATCGCGCCCACTCCGGTCACTACTGCTCGGGTCACGAGATACTCCGCAGGGTTAGTTGGCCTTCCGGAAGATCAGGGCGGAGTTGTGTCCGCCCAGCCCAACCGAGGTCGTCATCGCCACGTTCACCGGCATCGCCCGGGCCACGTTCGGCACGTAGTCGAGATCGCATTCCGGGTCCGGTGTCGTGTAGTTGATGGTTGGCGCCACCTTCTGGTCGCGAATGGCCATCACGCATGCGAGCGCCTCCACCGACCCGCTCGCCCCCATGCAGTGCCCGGTGATGGGCTTCACCGACGAGATGGCCGTCTTATAGGCAGCCTCGCCCATCACCTCCTTGAACACCAGCGTTTCGACGCGGTCGTTCAGCGGCGTGGCGCTGCCATGAGGGTTGATGTAGTTGATCTCGGAAGGGTCGATGCCCGCCTTCCGAATCGCCGCCTTCACGGCGCGCTTCAGGCCGCGGCCGCTCTCGTGCAACGCGATCATGTCGTAGGCATCGTTCGAGGAGCCGAAGCCGATCACTTCGCAGTAGATCTTCGCCCCCCGGGCCTTCGCGCTTTCGTAGTCCTCCAGGATCATCGAGCACGCGCCTTCGCCGGCGATGAAGCCGTCGCGGTTGAGGTCGAACGGCTTGAGCGCCTTCTCCGGGTGATCGTTGTCGCCCGCCAGCGCCCGCATCGAGCACCAGGTCGCGTGGTAAAGCGGCAAGAGCACAGCTTCCGCGCTCCCCGCGATGACCATGTCGGCATCGCCGCGGGCAACGGTCTCGAATGCCTCTCCCAGCGCCACGCCGCCCGTCGCGCAGGCCGCCACCGGCGAGTAGTTCGGTCCCCGCGCCCCGCTGTGGATGGCGATGTGCCCACTGCACGCATCGGGAATGAAGTTGGCCACCAGGAACGGGGTCACCCGCCGGGGGCCCTTCTCCTCGAGGATGCGCTGGTGCTCCAGGATCATGTCCGTTCCGCCCGCACCGGAACCGAAAATCACCCCAACCATGTCGGCGTTCTCTTCAGTGATCTGGTAGCCGCTGTCCTCCAGCGCCTCCAGCGCCGCCGACATCCCGAAGGTCACGCTCCGGTTCATGTAGCGCTGCTGCTTCGCGTCCACGCGGTCGCCGAGCTCGAAGCCCTTCACCTCCGCCTGGATGCGCACCGGATACGGCTCCGGGTCGAACAGCGTGATGGGCCCGATGCCGCTCCGCCCGGCTAGCATCGCCTGCCAGGTCTCTTCCGCGGTGTGACCCACGGCGGTGACGGCGCCAACACCCGTGACAACAACTCGCCGTCTCATCGCGCTGCCGCCTCGACGAGCCGGAAGTTGTCGCTCAGCAACCCTTCGTAGTCGTCGCTGATCGCCAGGCTGTTCACGTCGTAGTTGATCCTCCGCACGAGCCGTGTGAGCACATTCCCCGGCCCGATCTCCATGAACATGTCGATTCCTTCCGCGCCCATCTTCTCGACGGACCTCTGCCATTGGACGCCGTGGGTGAGCTGGTCGCGCAGCTCAGCGTAGACCTGCTCCTTCGTCGTGAGGATCTCCGCGTTCACGTTGCCCACCATCGGCGTCACCGGGTCGCGCATCGGCAGCTTCTGGAGCAGCCTGTTCATCCCCTCGCTCGCCTTGCTCATCAGGGGAGAGTGCGAACCGATGGAGATGGACAGGCGGACGACCTTGCGAGCGCGCGCCTTCTCGGCAAGCTCCATTGCGAGCTGAAGCGGCTTCAGGTACCCGGAGATGACGTTCTGACCCTCGCAGTTCGATGTCGCCAGGCCGACGTAGCCTTCCTTCGAGGCCTCCTGACAGATCTCGATGATGGTCTGCTCAGGGAGGCCGATGATGGAGGCCATGCCGCCAGGGTTCTCGTTGCCGGCCTCCTCCATGAGCACGCCGCGGTTGTTCACGAGGTAGAGGCCCTGATCGAAATCGAGCGAACCGGACGCGACCGCGGCGGTGAACTCGCCCATCGAATGCCCGGCCACCAGCCGGGGTTCGAGCGTCTTGCCCAGTTCTGTCCAGCGCTCGCGCAGCGCTTCCAGCCAGGCGATCGCAGTCACGAACGACGCCGGCTGCTGATTGGCGGTCGATTCGAGCTCGCCCTCGGGCCCCTCCCAGCACAGCTTCGAAAGGTTCCGCTCAAGGATCTCGTCCGCGCGCTGGAACACGCTGCGAGCAGCCTTCGAGACCTGCGCGAGCCGCTGTCCCATGCCGACGTGCTGCGACCCCTGCCCGGGGAAGATCAGCGCGAGCCGACTCCACGGTTTTACTTCCTGGTCCATCCGGAGCCCTTGCCCTCCGATGGGCGCGTGCGGGCGCCCGTTTCGCTGGGAGGATAGCAGCAAGGTGCGCGTGGGGCGACGATTCGCCCGATGCGAACGACCTTGGCTCGCATGGCTAGAGCAGACTCGCCGGGTCCACATCCACGTGCCAGCGCTCTCCCAGGCGAACGTCGGCGAGCAGTGCGGCTGGGCTACGGCCCCGCAGAAGCACCTGCCAGCGGTACTCCCCCCGCAGCCGTGCGATGTACGCCTGCGTCGGCCCCAGGATGTCCGGCTCGGCCCGTCCCGCCGCATCCCGCTTCACGCGCAGCTCCGCTGCAACCCGCGACGCCTCCTCGAGTCCCCGCTCCGCGTTCGAATCCCGGTGCACCATCCGCACAATTCGCGTGAACGGCGGATACCCCGCCCGCCTCCGGTGGGCAATCTCTTCCTCATAGAACGCACGGTAGTCGTGATGCGCCGCCGCCAGGATGGGCGGCGCTTCCGGTTCGTACGTCTGGATGTACACCCACCCCGGCTTGTCGCGCCGCCCCGCCCGCCCCGCCACCTGCGAGAGCAGCTGGAACGTGCGCTCGTGCGCGTGAAAGTCCGGCAGGCTCAACCCAACGTCGGCGTCCACCACTCCAACCACCGTCATCTCCGGCAGGTCCAGGCCCTTTGCCAGCATCTGCGTGCCTACCAGGATGTCGACTTCGCGCGCTTCCAGCGCCCGCACCATGCGCTCGTGGCTGCCTTTCTGCCGCGATACGTCGCTGTCCCAGCGTGCCACTCGCGCCGATGGGAACGCTGACCTCGCCTCCTGCTCGATCCGCTGTGTCCCCACGCCGAACGGCCTGTAGCGAGCGCTGTGGCACTTCGGACAGCGGTCCTCCAGCCGGCGCTGGCGCCCGCAGTGATGGCAACGCAGCAGCGGATGCACCGGGGTCGAAAGGTCGAGGCTCATCGAGACCTCGCACGAAGCGCACAAGGGCAGAAATCCGCAGTCCCGGCAGAGCACGAACCGCGCCGAACCGCGCCGGTTCACGAACAGGATGGATTGCTCGCCCGCCTGCAACGCCAGGTGCACGGCCCGGCGAAGCGCCCGGCTGAACACGCTCCGGTTCCCCTCGCGGAGCTCTTCGCGCATGTCCACCACCTGGACCGTTGGCATCGCCCCCTCGGTCGTCCCCCCATCCGCCGTCGGCGCCAGACGCTGCGTCAGATCGATCCGCTTGATGGCACCGACCTCGCTCCGATGGTAGGTCAGCAGGTCGGGCGTGGCACTGCCGAGCACGAGCCGCGCACCCGTGAGCGAGCACAGCTTCTCGGCCGCGTCCCGCGCGTGGTACCGGGGCTGGGGGTCGGCCTGCTTGTAACTCCACTCGTGCTCCTCATCGAGCACTACCAGCTTCAGGTTGTGCGCCGGCGCGAAAACCGCGCTTCGCGAGCCCACGACCAGCCGCGCTTCGCCCCGCTGGATGCGGAACCACTGGTCGAACAGTTCCCCCGTCGAGAGCTGCGAATGGAGGACGGTGAGGGTCTCGCCGAAGCGCTCGCCGTAGCGCCGGATGGCCTGCGGTGTGAGCGATATCTCCGGCACGAGCACGATCGCGCTGCCGCCCGCCTCCAGCGCCCGCCGCACCAGCTCCAGGTACACCTCGGTTTTCCCTGCCCCCGTCACGCCGTGGAGGAGCGAAACGCGAGCCGCCCAGGCAGCATCGGCCGCCGCTTGCTGGTCTGCGCTCAGCCGTGGCGGTGGTTTCGGTGTGAACCGGTACTCGGAGAGCGGGTCGCGCTCTAGCTGTTGCTGGTACTCGCGCAGCCAGCCGTCCTCCGAAAGCTTCGCGAGATGCGCCCGTGTGGCGCCGAGGTCCCGTATCTCGGTGAGCGGACAATCCGTGTGCACCGCTAGGTGCGCCAGGATGCGCGCCGGGATCGAGTTCGGCCGCTTCTGCGCGAGCTGCTTCGCGTGGAGCTCCGCATCCAGCGGCTTGCCGGTGAGCGCCACCCGTCGCTCGAACCGCGGCCTGCCCGTCGGTGGCGCCAGCCCCTGCGCCACGGTCAGGTGACCGCTCTGTTGCAGCCGCTGCAGCGTCGTCTGCGACACGTCACCCACCGCCTCCTTCAGCGCGTCTACCGTCACCCGCCCGTGTTCCGCAACGAATTGCAGGATGCGCCGGTCCTTCGGGTAGATGGGGAGTAGTGGCGGGATGTCGACAGGCGAGACCACCGTTACCGCCTTCTGCCCGTACCCGGAGGGCAGGCAGCACGCCACGCAGTCCCAGAGGGGCGCCAGGTACTCGGCGCTCATCCACCGGGCGAGTTCGAGGTGCGCCTTGTCCACGATTGGTTCGGGGTCGGCCACTGCCGCGATCGGCCGGACGGCTTCGAGCGTGGTTTGCTCCGAGATCTCCAGCACGATGCCCTGGAGGATCCGCTGCCCGAACGGCACGAACACCGCCTGCCCGGGCACGGCCCGCATGCCCTCGGGCACGCTGTACGTAAACGGTGTACGCGCCGGCTGCGCGGCGTTCACGGCCACCTCCGCGAAGAGGGTGCCAGGAACCGGAACCTCCGCCGGGTCGTTTCGAGGCAGGAGGGGGAGCGTCACGTCCCCGATCTTACGGGGTCGGTCGTTGTTAGTTGCCGCCAGCCGTTGCCGCGGCCGCCACGGCCTCGGGCGCCGTATCGGTCGTCGCCTCGCCCCGTGTCAGGAACAGGAACACGGGGACGCCGAGCGCCATCACTGCACCCCCAAAAAAGAACGCTGCCGCCAGGCCCTGCGCGTCCACGATCAGGCCAGAGAGCACCGATCCGATGACGATTCCCAGGCCGTTCGATGCAGACCCGATGCCCAGCACCGTGCCCATGCCCACCCGGCGCCCCGCCACCACCTGGATGGCACCAGCAGCGACCTGGGAGATCGCTCCAGAGGCGCCCATGCTCATCAGCACAAGCACCATGAGCCAGTACGCCGGCACCATGCCGATCGAGGCGAGCAGCGCCGCGTTGATGAGCAGGCCGATGGCCACCAGCGCCCTCCGGTCGTAGGTGTCGGCCAGCCGCCCGAAGATGGGCTGCGCCAGCCCACCCGTGATGTCCTGGGTGGCGAAGGCGATGCCGATAAGCAGCGGGCCGGTGCCCAGGCCTTCCTCCAACCGGAGCGCCAGGAAGCTCAACGATGCGCCAAACGAGAGCGAAATGAGCCCCTGGTGCGTGGTCACCGCGAGCACCAGCCTGTCGCGCAATGCCGTCGCAAATGAGATCGTCGCCGGCGCGCCGTGGGCGAGCCGGTCCGCCCGCCGCAGGATCTCCTGCGGGCTGTGCCGCGGCAGCCAGAACAACAGGATCATCGCCGAAAGCCCCATCATCGACGCCATCGCGATGAACACGGACTTGAAGCCGATGAACTCGCGCAGAAACCCGGCCACCAGCGGCCCCGTGCCAAACCCGATGATGTCCGCCGTCGCGAACACGCCCAGCCAGCGCCCCTCCTGGCCCCGTGGGGTCATATCGCCCACGTAGGCCCGCGCCACCGAGAAGATGAGGCTCGTCCCCAGGCCGCTGAACGCCCGGAAGGCGACCACCTGGTAGAAGTTCACCGCGGTCAGGTATCCCAGTGCCGCGATCAGGTAGATCAGAAGCCCTGCCACGATGAACGGCTTCCGCCCGAACCGGTCCGAAAGCCTCCCCGCGAATGGCCCCACGAAGGTTTGCACAATCGCGAAGACCGAGAACGTGAGACCCAGCCATACGCCGCTCGCGCCCAGCTCCCGTGCATACACCGGCAGCAGCGGGCTCACCATCGAAATGCCCATCGTTGCCACGAAAACCGCTACATAGAGGGCGATGAACGGACGAGACCGCATGGCCATCGAGCGTACCGTACAGGCAGCTTAGGCGTGCGCCGTGAGCCACGCGGAACCGGATGCTACACTCGCACGAACCCCATGCCATGCAGGTCCGCATGAAGATCTTCGACGTCCACATCCACTTCCCGCGCAACTGGGAGAACCCCGGCGAAGACCCCGCCCCGATGGTGGATCGCCTCTACGAGGTCGCCTCCCGGGCCGGCATCACGAAGGGATGCATGCTCACCGGGGGCCGCTTCGGCCCCACCTACGAGCGCGGCATGGAGATCCTGCAGAAGTACCTGGACCTCTTCATCCCCGTGGCTGTCATCGACCCCGAGGAAATCGACGCCGAAGGCGTGCAATGGCTCTACAACATGGGGTATCGCGGCCTCAAGCTCATTGGTGTGCAGCGCCCCTACGACGAGCCCGACTACCTGCCGACCTACGGCAAAGCCCAGGACCTGGATATGCCGATTCTCTTCCACATGGGCGTGATCGGTGGAGGGCTGGACTACTCCATCACCCACCCGCGCCGTGAAGCCGCGGCCGCCGCGGCCTACCAGCGCATGATGGCCATGCAGGACCGCACCCCACCCCGAAATGCCTCGTCCACGCGCATGAACCCGCTCCACCTCGATACCATCGCCAACCGCTTCCCAAAGCTGAAAATCATCGGGGCCCACGTCGGCAACCAGGGCAACTACGACTATGCCGCCTCCGTCGCCCGCTGGCGCCATAACGTCTACTTCGATATGAGCGGCGGCGAAACCATCGAACGCCACCTGGTCGACAGGAAGCTTCTCGCTGCCAACTCCCGTGGTGAGTTCGGCGTCGAAAAGCTCGTCTTCGGCAGCGACTGCGGCATGGACGAAATCCGCGAGCACATCGACCGCTTCGAGGTCATGTTTGAGCAACTCGGCCTCACCGAGGACGAGCAGGAGCGACTCTGGTGGCGCAACGGCGCCGAGATCTACGGCCTTGAAGCGCCGGTCCTGGCCGGGGAGTGACGCCTGGCCGCTGAAGCCCGGCTCGCCGCCGGCCCCGTCAACCTCTCCGCCCGCACCGTCCTCCTCACCGGAGTGGCAGCCCTGGGTCTTGGCGCGTGGGTCACCCTCAGGCCCGAACAGCCCTGGATCCTCTGGCTCACCGCCGCGCTCGTCGCTCTCGCCACCGATGGCCTGGTACGACGCCACCCACGCTGGGGCGACCACGGCTTCTTCGGCTCGATTGTATATACGTTCCTGCCCGCCCTCGGCGTCCTGGGTGCCGGGCTCTTCATCGACCATGCGGTCGATGGCTACGCCCGGCCGCTGATCGCCGTCGCTGCGGCGCTCACCGTGGGAGCCGTGGCGTTCGGCGAATACCAGACGGTCGATTTCGGTTCCCGCCTCTACGGCGCGTTCCGGCTGATGATGGCGATCGCCACCTACCTGGTTGCCTTCTCGTTCTTCACCGTCATCTATACGCGCGACTACGACCTCCCGGTCGCCGCGGTGATGGTCGGGTTCGTCGCCGGATTGCTTGCGATGGAGCTCCTACGCGAGAGCCGCCTCACCGGACCGAGCTCGTTGCTCGTGGGCATCGCCATCGGCATCTCGCTCGCCGAACTGCGGATCGCGCTCTATTTCTTTCCGCTCGATGGGCTGCTCGCCGGGGCGCTGCTGATCATCGCCTTCTACCTGGCGACGGGGCTCGTGCACCACATGCTGGACCACGACCTGGAATGGGGCACCACGGCGGAATACGTGTTGGTGACGGCCGTAGCCACGGCGGCCGTCGTGTTCACGCGTTCATATGTCTAGGCTGCGGGTTCGAGTTCCCGGCGAGCGTCTCGCGCCTGGCTGTTCGCCACGCGCTGCATCCGGTTGATCCCGTGGCTGCGGTTCGTATGCCGCTCGAGCCACTGGCGCTCAACGTCTGGAGCTGCCGAGAACCGCGCCGCGCAGGTCGGGCATGCGGTCATTCTCGTTTCCTTCTTTCATGTTTCGTCATAAGTATCGTCGGGCCGTGTGAACGTTCAGATAAGGGGTTTCCCCCGTTCACGTGCCAATTTTCCCCGTGCGCGGATGCTATCCCGCACACGAGAGCAGTTTCTCCAATTGCCAACCGCAAGACTGTGAAGCGCATCCCGGTCGTCGGCGTGGTGCCGGTACCTGGCTTGCGCCTCGCGCCGCTTCCGTTTCAACTTGCGCCGTGAGGACGGTGAAGATCTGTTCCTGGAACGTGAACGGCCTTCGGGCCACCATCAAGAGCGGGAACTTGCAGGCGTGGCTGGAGTCTTCACAGCCCGACATCGTCGGGATGCAAGAAGTGAAGGCGCTCCCCGAGCAAGTCCCGGATGAACCGTGGACAGCAATGGGTTACCGGTGCTGGTGGCACCCGGCCCAGAGAGCAGGGTACAGCGGCGCGCTCCTCTTGTCGAAGGAAGAACCGCTCGATGTCCGCCTCGGCCTCGGGGTCGAGCGCTTCGATCTCGAAGGCCGCGTCATCGAGGCCGACTACCCCGGCTACACCGTCATCACCAGCTACTACCCCAATGCCGGGCGTGGTCTCGACCGCCTCGAATTCAAACTCGACTT
>CAZDOK010000015.1:0-72124 GCA_964507025.1 uncultured Anaerolineaceae bacterium | reverse complement strand
CAGTACGCGATAAGACATACCAACCCGTGCTGAGTAGATATCGTCGTATCCCGCGGCGCGTTTAAGATGGAGGCTTTCGTGGAACGGGTCTCTGGCGAAGAGCCGGTAGGCGGCCTGGGCCTGGTCGCGAGCGTCAACAGGAAGCTTGTCGAGGAGCCTGCGGAAGGCCTTAGTCCGCCTCGATCTCAAAATCTGCTTCCGTCAGCGGCAGGGTCCTCCCCGCACGCTCTTCCTCGAGGGCTTCATCAGCCATGGCGCGGAGCACATCCGGGCGACTGGCGATGAGACGGTCGAACTCGTCCTCATCTTCAATTTGGATGAGGAAGTTCTCCGCAAGCCGTTCCCGTTCCTCTTCAGGGAGTTCGTTGAGTCGATCGAGAAGCCGGGCAACCCCATTACTCATGCCCCGATTCTACCACCAGCGGCGGGCCTCCATGTCCGCTACACTCCCCCAACTCACCACCACAGGAGTGCCCCCATGACGACAACCATTCGCGATGTCCAGGCGAACGCCATGACGTTCCGGTGCCGTTTCGCCGGGGAGACCGGCGAGCCTGTGATGCTGTTGCATGGCTTTCCGGAGACCTCCCACATGTGGATCAACTTGCTGCCGAAGCTGGAGTCGGCGGGGTACCGGTGCCTGGCGCCCGATCAGCGGGGCTATAGCCCGGGAGCGCGACCCGAGGGGAAGGAGCACTACACGTACCGGGACCTCGCCGGGGACATCTTCGCGCTGGCGGACGCGTGGGGCGTGGAGCGGTTCCACCTGGTGGGGCACGACTGGGGCGCCGGTGCAGGCTGGGCGGCCGTGGCGCTGCACCCGGAACGGATCGCGAGCTGGTCGGCGCTCTCGGTGCCGCATGTGGCGGCGTTCGGGGCGGCGATCCGGGAGGACGCCGACCAGGCGCAGCGGAGCCAGTACATCACGTTCTTCCAGGAGCCGGGGGTGGCGGAGGCCGCACTTTCGGCGAACGACTTCGCCGGGTTGAAGAACGTCTGGAACGCTAGCTCCGACGAGGAGAAGGCCGAATATCTCTCGGTGTTCAGCCAGCCGGGCGCGCTGACAGGGGCGTTGAACTGGTACCGGGGTTCGGGCGGGATCCAGCCGGACCCGATGTTCGGGGACGTCAGGACACCCACACTGCTAGTGTGGGGAAGCCAGGACTCGGCAATCGGCCGGGTAGGCGTGGACGCAGGAGCGAAGTACATGAAGGGGCCGTACACGTTCGTGGAGCTGGATGCCGGGCACTGGCTGATCCAGGAGAAGTTCGCAGAAGTGAGCGAGGCAATCCTGGGCCACTTGAGGGCGAACAGACTGCGCTAGGGTCGTAAGATGTGCGCTCATCTGACGCGGGAGGGCGGCCGATGGCTGGATCGCTGGACCTTGTGAATTTTGGGGAGCTGACGGCGGAGCAGCTCGGAGAAGCGTGCGGGGCGGCGATGCGCGGGTGCGATGCGAGTATCGCCGCGATCGTGGCGGTGCCGGATGACCAAAGGACGTTCGCAAATACGCTGGTGGCGCTGGAGGAGGCGGTCGAGCCCGTGTCGCAGGCCTCGGGGCAGTACGCGTTCATGGCGTATGTCTCGGCGGATGATGCGTTGCGGGGTGCCGCGCGGGAGTGGGACGAGAAGCTCGACAAGTATCTGGTGGGGCTCTCGTTCCGGGAGGACCTGTACGCAGCGATCAAGGCGTTCGCGGGGACGGCGGAGGCGGGGGCGCTGAGCGGCGAGGACGCCCGCTGGCTTGCACATGAGCTCCGGGACTACCGCCGGAACGGGTTCGATCTGCCGGCCGAGCAGCGCCAGCGGGTGCGGGCGCTGTTCGATGAGCTGGTGGAGCTCGACGTGCAGTTCCGCAAGAACATCGACGAGTACGAAGACGGGATCGTGGTGACTCGCGAGCAACTGGTGGGGCTTCCGGTGGCGTGGATCGAGAACCTCCAGAAGGTGGACGAGGCGGGCGTCACGAAGTACCGCGTTTCGCTGGATTACCCGGAGATCCAGCCGTTCATGGCGAATTCGCCGGACCAGGCGCTGCGGCGGGAGCTTTTCGAGAAGGACCAGCGCAAGGGCGGTGCCGCGAACGTGGGGGTGCTGGAGCGGGCAATCCAGGCGAGGACCGAGGTGGCGCGGCTGCTGGGGTACGACTCGTGGGCCGCGTACCGGACCGAGGTGCGAATGGCGGGGACGCGGCAGGCGGTGGCGGAGTTCCTGGCCGACCTGCGGGCGAAGGTGGCTTTGAAGGCTGAGCGGGACATGACCGAGATGCGGGAGCTGGCCAGGGCGCGGACCGGGAGCGACGAGGTCAACATCTGGGACTGGCGGTACTGGCACAACGAGCTGCTGAAGACGAAGTACTCGGTCGACGACTTCGAGGTGGCGAAGTACTTCCCGCTGGATGCCGTGATCGCGGGGCTGTTCGACGTGTACCAGACGCTGCTGGGCGTGCGGTTCACGGAGGCGCCTGATGCACCGCGGTGGCACGCTGACGTTCGGGCATTCGACATCGCGGAGGCTGGCGGGGGCGAGCCGTTTGCGCGGTTCTACATGGACCTGTTCCCGCGGCCGAACAAGTACGGGCACGCGGCGGCGTTCACTCTCCGGCGGGGGCGCGCGCGGCCGGACGGTAGCTATCAGCAGCCGGTCAGCGCGATCGTCGCGAACTTCACCAAGCCTTCGGCGACGCAGCCTTCATTGCTGCGGCACACGGAGGTGGTGACGTTCTTCCACGAATTCGGGCACATCATGCACCAGACACTGACGCGGGCGCGGCGGGCGCGGTTCAGCGGGACGCAGACCGAGCGCGACTTCGTGGAAGCGCCGAGCCAGATGCTGGAGCACTGGTGCTGGGAGCCGGGAGTGCTGGCGGGGTTCTCGCGGCACTTCGAAACGGGTGACCCCCTGCCGCAGGACCGGGTGGATGCCATGGTGGCGGCGAAGAACCTCAACAGCGGTGTGATGACGCTCCGGCAGCTGTTTTTCGCGACGCTGGACCTGACCTACCACTCGCCCGGGTTCGGCGGCGACACGACGGCGACATTGCGCGAACTCCACGGGATCACGGCGTTCCCGTACACGGAGGGCACCCACTTCCAGTCCGGGTTCGGGCACCTGTTCGGGTACGACGCGGGGTATTACGGGTACCTGTGGTCGCACGTGTTCGGGGACGACATGTACAGGCGGTTCGAAGAGACGGGCCCGCTCGATGCGGCCGTTGGGATGCATTACCGAACGACCATCCTGGAGCGCGGCGGGACGGTGGATGGCAGCCAGCTGGTGCGGGACTTCCTGGGCCGTGAGCCGAACAACGCGGCGTTCCTGCGGGGGTTGGGGCTCAGCGCCGAGGCATGAGGTGGCGACGGGGGGCGATGTGACGGCCCTAGTCCACGGAGGAGTCCACCGCAGGGCCGGAAGGGGATAGGACCGCGGTGCGGCGGACCGTGCGGACATCGAAGAGCCGGAAGACGAAAAGGCCGGCGACGACGGCCGAGGTGGTGGCAAAGAGGCAGACGGCCACGGGGGAATCCCGGTCGGTGCCCGCGGTGACGCCGTGGAGGAGCGCGGCCAGGTACGCGGGGAACGCAAGGTAGTGGAGCGCCCGCCAGGTTGCGATGTGGATCCGCGCGGCCAGGGTCGTCGACAGCAGGACGGCGAGCATGAGCCACAGAGCGATGGACCCGAGGAGGACGGCGGCAGGCCGGTAGGGGCTGGTGAAGCCGACGGCGGCATCGACAGGGCCGATGGTGGTCCAGGGGTCGATGAGGATGCCCGCCAGGTGGCCGGCCACGAAAGCCAGTGCGAGCGTGCCGCTGACTCGGTGGACTTCGAGGAGCCGCGTGCTTGACAGCGCCGGGACACGAACCCGGAGACGAAGCGAGAGGCCCGCAACCGTGGAGAGCCAGATGAGCAGGTATGCCGTGAAACCGGCGGCGCGGAGCGCATCCCAGGAGTTCGACCCGGCTTCGCCCGGGCTGGAAGACCCGGAGAGCAGAATGGCGCCCACGAGTGCCACCGCCACAGCCGCGGAGAGTTTCCAGCTCATCAGGAGGCCCTGGTCCGGCGGCGTGCCGTTGGGCCCGAGACGGAGGTTGTGGGAGCGGGGGTGGGCTCGAGCGTGGGTGTGGGGATAGGCGTCGGCGACGTTGAGGGGGCTACCGGCGTGGAGGTCGCCGAGGGCACTGGTGCGCTGATCTGGAGGACCGTTTGCTGACCTGCGGCCGTGCCAGGGGCGCCACCGTGCGAGCGGCTGAAGCCTGCCCAGGCGAACGCGAAGCCCGCGACCGCGGCCCCTGTGAGGGCGAGCTTTAGCGGACTGTGACGTTCGCGGGTGAAGCCTTTGCGGGAGTTCGCCATGACCAGCCTTTCGACACCGGAGTAATGGCGCCGCACCGCCAGGAGGTGCCGCGGGGGGGTTAAGTACGCTTTCCGCGCTGGCGTTCGTTGGAAGCGCATTTGAACCGCGGCCGCCGCACGCTGGCCGTCACCTTTCCGAAGGTGTGCGCCATTTCGAAGGCAAGCCGGGAACTTGCCGGGGCGATGGAGTTTGGCATGGACGAGTCATCACACGAATTCTCGGACAACGGGCCGCTGGCGCGCAGGCGGACGCGGCGAGCGCTGCTCGCGGGTGTTGCCGCAGTGGCCGCGGGTGGGGCGGCGGCGGGCGTCACCGTGCTCGCCCGGACCGGCACCGAAGGCGAGGGTTCCCCGGGTTCGACGGCAGCGGAGGAGCCGGGGGCAGCAATGCCAACGCCGACGCCTGACCAGGATCGGCCCATTGAGGCAACGTGGGCGCAAGCTGCCCACTTGCTGCGGCGGGCGGGCTGGGGAGGGAGCCTCGCGGAAATCGAGGCGTTCGAACAGCTGGAACGGGAGGACGCGGTCGACCGGCTGCTGGGGTTCGAAACGGTCGACAACGCATCGCTCGACGCGCGCCTCGCGAAAGAGGCGTTCAACCTGACGACACCAGGCCGCGGACTGGATGGGAAGCGGGCGCCGCTCATCCGCGACATGCAGCGCTGGTGGCTGACGCGCATGGCGTACACGGCGCGGCCGCTGGAGGAGCGGATGACGTACACGTGGCACGGATTGTTGACCTCGCAGGTGAGCCAGGTGGGGATCCAGGCGGCCAAGCAGATGGTGCGACAGAACGAACTCTTCCGGGCGCATGCGCTGGGCCGGTACGACGACCTGTTGCAGGCGGTGAGCAAGGACGCGGCGATGATGCTCTACCTGAACACCATCGAAAGCACAAAGGCGCATCCGAACGAGAACTACGCGCGGGAACTCATGGAGCTCTTCTCGATGGGGGAGGGCAACTACACGGAGGAGGACGTGCGGGAGAGCGCGCGGGCGTTCACGGGGTGGCGGTTGACGCGCCCAGCGCGCGACCGGCCACCGGAGGGGCTGAGCGAGCGGGAGCGGGACGAGTGGCTCAACCAGATGTGGGCGGCGTGGGAGCCAGAGTTCCGGCTGGAGCCACGGCTGCATGACGCGGACAGCAAGACCTTCCTCGGCGAGACGGGCAGTTTTGGCGGCGAGGACATCGTGCGCATCATCATGGAGCAGCCGGCAACGGGGCGGTTCATCACGCGGCGGCTGTTCAGCGAGCTGGCGTACCGCGACCCCGACGACAAGACGATCGACAGGCTGGTGGAGGTGTGGGACGCATCGGGCCACAGCGTCCGCGAGGTGGTGCGGGCGATCCTGTTGAGCGACGAGTTCTGGTCGATGCGGGCGTACCGGTCGCTGGTACGGAGCCCGGTGGAGTTCGCCGTGGGAGCAGTGCGCGCGCTGGGCATCGAGACGAACTGGCAGACGATCGAGCAAAGCGCAGCCGGAATGGACCAGCGGTTGTTCGAACCGCCGAGCGTTGCGGGCTGGCCCGGCGGTGAGGCGTGGCTCTCCTCGGGAACGTTTTTCGGGCGGGTGAACTTCCTGGATGCGTTTCTGTTCCCGCGTGGGCGGCCGATTGCAATCCCGTCGCTGGAGGGGCAGGCAACCATCGAGGACATGGTCGACACGGCGCTCAAGGCGCTGGTCGATGACGACATCGCGGAGGGTTCGCGGGAGGCGCTCTACGCGCACGCTGCGACAGTGCCGGCCGGGCCGGAGCGGGCGGCGACGGTCGCGTACCTGGTGCTGGCCAGCCCGGAATACCAGCTCGTCTAACCCCACCAAGGAGGAGCACCATGCTCACGCGGAGAGATTTTGTGAAGGGCGGAGTCGCCCTGGTCAGCATCGGGACGACGGCCCAGTCGTTGTTGAAGGGGGCGGTCGCGTTCGCGGCGCAGAACAGCAGCGCAGTGGTGGACCCGACCAGCAAGAAGACGCTGGTGCTCGTGCAACTGGCAGGCGGGAACGACGGGCTGAACACGCTGGTGCCCGCCTCGGACCCGACGTACCGGTCCGCGCGATCGACGTTGGGAATCGCCGAGGACGCGGTGCTGCCGCTGGGAGAGGGCTATGGGCTCAACCCGGCGCTCACGGGGATGAAGGGGCTGTGGGATGCGGGGAAGCTGGCGGTCGTGCGTGGCGTCGGGTACCCGGGACAGAACTACAGCCACTTCAAGTCGATGGCGATCTGGCAGGCAGGCGACCCGAAGATGGAGCTCGACAACGGCTGGCTCGGGCGGACGCTAGAGAAGCTGGAGAGCGACGAGCACGATCCGTTCCTGGGATTCAACGTGGGGGCGTCGACGCCCGAAGAGATGCGCACGCCGAAGGTGGCGGTGCCTTCGGTGCGGAGTCCCGAGGACTACGGCGTGAAGGTCGGCGGGAGGCTCGCGGATCCCGGCCACGGGCGCACGGCGACCATGTTGAAGCTGTACGAGCAGTACCCGGCGGCCTCGCCGTACGGGGCGTTGCTCGAGACGACGGTGGAGACGGCAATGTCGAGCTCGAAGCTGTTGCAGGAAGTCGACCGGGCATACGCGCCTGCGGTGGAGTACCCGGACTCATCGTTCGGGTCGGGGCTTTCGGTGCTGGCGGAGGCGATCGTGGGGGACCTGGGGATGCGGGTAGGGCACATCACGCTCGGCGGGTTCGACACGCACAACAACCAGGCAGACGAGCACACCGGGTTGATGGAGGCGCTCGATGGGGGGCTGAGCGCGTTCTACCAGGACCTGGCGGCCCATGGGAAGGCGGATGACGTGCTGGTGCTGACCTGGAGTGAGTTCGGCCGGCGGGTGGAGGAGAACGCCAACGGCGGCACTGACCACGGGGCTGGCAGCGTGCTGTTTGCGCTGGGGAACGGCGTGCGCGCCGGGTTGTACGGAGACGCGCCGGACCTGGCCGCACTCGTGGATGACGGGAACGTGCCGTACACAACCGATTTCCGCCGCGTGTACGCGACCGTCATCGATGGGTGGCTGGGAGTGCCGCATGAGGAGCTGCTTGGTCAGCGGTGGGAGCCGCTGGGATTCATCGCCGCGTAGGCCGGCGGGCGGTATCATCGCGACGATGGACCTGAAGGCGTACATCCGCGATGTGCCAGACTTCCCGCGGCCGGGGATCCTGTTCCGGGACATCACGCCGCTGCTGGCAGCGCCGGAGGCATTCCGGGAAGTGCTCGACGCGCTAACGAAAGACGCCCGCGTGCGGGAGGCAGAGGCCGTGGTGGGGATCGAGTCGCGCGGGTTCGTGTTCGGGGCGCCAGTGGCTGACCGCCTGGGCCTGCCGTTCGTGCCGGTCCGAAAAGAAGGGAAGCTCCCGGCGGCGCGGCAGACGGTGGAGTATTCGCTGGAGTACGGTGAGAGCCGGCTGGACATCCACGAGGATGCGCTCGCGGCGGGAACACGCGCCTACATCGTCGACGACCTGCTGGCGACCGGCGGGACGGCACTGGCGACGGCCAAGCTGGTTGAACTGATTGGTGGGGTGGTCGCGGGTTTTGGTTTTGCGGTGGAGCTTGAGGCACTTGGTGGGCGGGGCAGGCTCGAGGGGTATGCGGTGCAGAGCCTGCTGACGTATTGACCTTGCTCGTTCTGTCTGTCGCGGGTTGAAGGTGCGGGGCGGGGGCCGGAAAGGTACGTGACAGATCGGTCTTCGCGTTGTGGCTTACCCGTTCGTTGCTGATCCATGGTGCTACCATCGAAATCATGAATGGGGATTCCGGAGACGAACTCGCACTGGTGACGGGTCTGTACAGGACGACGAATGCGACCGTGCGGGAGCTGGACCAGCGGCTGATGCGCGATCATGAGGTGACATTCATCCAGGCGGTGACGCTGCTGGCGATCGACTCGTTCGAACGGCCGCAGCCGCACCTGGTGGCGGACTACCTTTCGCAACAGTCACAGACCGTGACCGGTGTGCTGGACCGGCTGGAGCGCGCGGGCCACATCTCGCGGAAGCGGGACCTGGGCGACCGGCGCGCGGTACGCCTCGAGCTGACGGCCTCGGGCCGGACCCTGGTCAACTCGGTATCGGTGGCGCTCACCGAGCATGTGAGCGAGGTGCTCAAGGGAGTGAAGGCGCGGACACGCGCAAGCCTGGTACACGACCTCAAAGAGGTGGAGCGTTCGGTGCGGGCCGCGCGGTAGCGGTGCCGGTAGACTGAGGGCATGGAGAGCTTTTCGCCCGTGAGGCTGGTTCCGCCAGCGGTGGAGATCCTGGACCAGACGGAGCTGCCGGCGCGCGAGGTGTGGCGGCGGATCGACACGGTGGCGGCTATGTGCGAGGCGATCGCGGCGCTGCGGGTGCGGGGCGCACCACTGCTTGGAACTTGCGGAATGGCAGGGGTGGCCGTGGCCGCAGAGGAACGCGGCGTGCGCGATGAGGAGTTGCGGTGCGCAGCGGACGAGATCGCATCGACGAGGCCGACGGCGGTGGAGCTTTCGTGGGGCGCAGGGAAGGCGCTCGAGGCAGCCCTGGGTGTGGCGCGGGAGCACCGGCGAACGCTGCTCTGGAAGCTGGTACACGGACACATGGAACGCCGCCTGCACGAAGACCTGGCCCTGGGGCGCCACGGTGCAGGGCTGCTCCCAGAGGGGGCGGCGGTGCTCACGCATTGCAATGCGGGTGCACTCGCGACGGGTGGCATCGGCACAGCAGTTGGGGTCATCCGCGTTGCCCACGATGAGGGGCGCCTGGAGCGATGCTATGCGACGGAGACGCGGCCGTTGCTCCAGGGGGCACGGCTGACCGCATGGGAGCTTGCGCGGGCAGGCATCCCAACATCGCTGGTGCCCGATACGGCCGCGGCGGCGCTGATCGCTTCGGGGCGGGTACAGGCGGTGATCACGGGGGCGGACCGGATAGCGATGAACGGTGACAGCGCGAACAAGATCGGCACGTACGGGCTGGCGGTGGTGGGGGCGCGGCATCGCGTGCCGTTCTATATCGCGGCGCCGCGAACGACGATCGACCCGGATTGCACAAGCGGAGCGGGCATACCGATCGAGTTCCGGCCCGAGCACGAAGTCGGGGGGTTTGGCGGGCAGCGCTGGAGCCCCCAGGGCATCGGTGCGTACAACCCGGCGTTCGATGTCACGCCGGCTGAGCTCATCACCGCGATCATCACGGAGCGCGGGTTGGCCCGGCCGCCATACGAACGGTCGCTCGCGGAGCTCATCGCCCAGCCATAATGGGCGCCGAAGCCGTACACTTCAGCTATCTCCACGAGACAGGGATTGCGTGACAGGTTCGATTCCCCTTGCGGTCATCGGCGGGTCGGGGTTCTACGACATGCCCGGGCTCGGCGCCACCAGGGAGGTGGAGGTCGACACGCCATTCGGCCGGCCGAGCGACGCAATCCGGATTGGGACGCTGGAAGGCACCCGGGTGGCATTCCTGGCGCGGCATGGACGGGGACACCGGCTGTTGCCGTCAGAGCTGCCACAGCGCGCGAACTTCTGGGCGCTGAAGCAACTGGGGGTCGAGCGGGTGGTGTCGATCTCCGCAGTCGGGAGTCTGCGAGGGGATTTCGAGCCGGGACACATGGTGACGCCGGACCAGCTGATCGATAGGACGAACGGCGGACGGCCAGCGACGTTTTTCGGGAATGGTGTGGTGGCGCACATCGCGTTCGCGGAGCCGTTCTGCGGGGCGATGCGCGAGGCAGCCAGGGGCGCCGCGGCGGCGGCGGGAGCGATCGTGCACCCGGGTGGAACCTACGTGGTGATTGAAGGGCCGGCTTTCGGGACCCGCGCCGAGGGCGAATTGCAGCGTGGCTGGGGCGCGAGCATCGTGGGGATGACGGCGCTGCCCGAGGCGAAGCTCGCGCGCGAGGCAGAGCTTTGCTACGCGACGCTGGCGGCGGTGACGGACTACGACGCGGGGCACGCGGGCCACGAGGCGGTTGACGCGCGGACGGTGTTCGACACGCTTCGGCAGAACGTGGCGGCGGCGCAACAGGCTGTGCGAAACCTGGCCCGATCGTTGCCAGGACGGGACGGGTGCGGGTGTGCGACCGTACTGGAGGCAGCCCTGGTGACGAGCCCGGAGACGATCGACGAAGAGAACCGGCGGCGGCTGGGGCCGATCCTGGCGCGCCGGCTGGGAGCAACAGAATGACGATGCTGGTATCGGGGTGGGTGGCGATCGACGACATCGAGACGCCATTCACGAAGGTGACGAACTCCCTGGGGGGTTCGGCGACGTGCGCGGCGCTTGCCGGGTCGCTGTTTACGGACGTGCGGCTGCTCGCGGTGGTCGGCGAGGACTTCCCCGATGAGATGCGGCGCAAGCTGGAGCGCCCGGGGATCGACCTTTCGGGGCTGCAGACCATCGCCGGTGGGAAGACGAGCCGGTGGGGCGCGCGGTACAGCTACGACATGAACTCGCGAGAGACGTGGTACCCGGAGCTGGGGGTGAGCATCGAACACCTGCCACCCCTGCTGCCCGAGTGGGATGACTGCACGGCAGCATGCCTCGCCGCCGGCCACCCGGTGTACCAGCGCGAACTGCTCTCGGGGTTGCGCGAGCCGAAGGTGACGCTGGTCGACACCATCAAGATGTTCATCGACGAGACGCCAGACGAGCTGCGGCAAACGATCCAGAAGGCAGACTTCGTGACGCTGAATGAGAGCGAGGTTCGGGAACTGGCACAGATGCCGAGCATCGCGAAGGCTGGCCGTGACCTCGTTTCGAACGGCGTGAAGGGCGTGATCGTGAAGCTGGGCGAATACGGGGCGGCGTTCGTGAGCGGTGAGGACTACTTCGTGGCGCCGGGGTATCCGCTGGAGGATGTGGTCGACCCGACGGGCGCCGGAGATGCGTTCGCGGGGGGATTCCTCGGCTACCTCGACACCGTGAGGGAGGTGACCCGGCGGGACATCCGGCGGGCGATCATCTACGGGTCCACCGTGGCGTCGTTCTCGGTCGAGGGACTGGGACCATCGAGATTGCTGACGCTCACGCGGGAGGAAGTCGATGCGCGTTACCGGCAGTTCCGGGAGCTCACGCACTTCGAGGTCGATGGCTGATGGCGGAGCGCGAGGTGCGGTGGCAAGGGGTGGCCCGGAAGCGGCTGGATTATGTTGTCCAGCCGTTGACGGACCCGCAGGCCATTCGTTCGATCCTCGCGCCACGGGTGGAGTACACGGCCTACGCACTGGGGCAGCTGGAGCCGGCGCTGTTTCCACGAACGCGGTGGTATTACGCACGGGGCACGACCGGGACGGGACTGGTGCTGCACAGCCGGGGCGGGCTGGGCGACGCGACGTTCGTGATGGGCGACCAGGACGCGGTGCTGGCGATTCTGACCATCCACCCTGGGACCGCGCAAACGTATGCGACATGCCAGCCACAGCACCTGGAGGCCCTGCGGCGGGTGTACCGGCTGGCGACGCAGCAGCCGATGATCCGGATGGGTGTCGACCGTCATGCGTTCGAGCCGGTGCACGGCGTGTCGACGGTGGTGCTTTCGGGGCTCGACATTCGGAAGCTCAACAGCCTGTACGGGAGCGAAGGCGGGCCCAGCTACTACGTGCCGGACCACATCGACAACGGAGTGTACCGGGGCGTGGTCAGGGACGGGCGGCTGGTGGCGGCGGCGGGGACACACGTGGTTTCGCGGCACGAGGGCGTTGCCGTGGTGGGGAACGTGTTCACGCACCCTTCGTACCGGGGGCATGGGTTCGCGACAGCGGCCACGAGTGCGGTGACCGAGGCGTTGCTGGAGTACTGCGATCACGTTGTGCTGACGGTAGACCCGAACAACACGCCTGCGGTGGCGGCGTATGCGAGGCTTGGCTATCGAGAGGTCTGCCATCTGGTGGAGGCGAGCGCGGCGCGGCGCGACCCATCGGGCGTGGGGTCGGCGTTAC
Source organism: uncultured Anaerolineaceae bacterium (assembly GCA_964507025.1). Taxonomy (GTDB): domain Bacteria; phylum Chloroflexota; class Dehalococcoidia; order Tepidiformales; family Tepidiformaceae; genus Amarobacter. The sequence goes on along the minus strand of CAZDOK010000015.1, from coordinate 59,855 downwards.
GGCGGATTCGTGCCGCAATCCGGGGGCGCAAGTATGATGGGAGCCTCGTGACGCTTCACGACTGACCGAAACCCAACCAACCTGCGGCCGGAAGTGCGGCACGCGTGAGGAGATCCCTGTGTCGGTACCGAGTGACATTGCCAACCCGCGGCTTGCGGCCGAGGGCATCCGGCGAATTGAGTGGGCCGAGCGAGAGATGCCGGTGCTGCGGCTCATCCGGGAGCGCTTCCGGCGGGAGCAGCCCCTGAAGGGCATCCGGATGACAGCCTGCCTGCACGTGACGACGGAGACTGCGAACCTGGCGATCACGCTGCGCGAAGGGGGAGCGGACCTGCGGCTGTGTGCGAGCAACCCGCTTTCGACCCAGGATGATGTGGCGGCGGCGCTGGCGACGGAGTGCGGCATCCCGGTGTTCGCCATTTGCGGCGAGGACAATGACACGTACTACCGGCACATCCACCAGGCGCTCGAGCACGGGCCGCAGCTGACGATGGACGACGGCGCCGACGTGGTGGCGACCCTGCACAAGGACCGGCGGGATCTGCTGCCGGGCGTGGTCGGTGGCACGGAGGAGACGACGACGGGCGTGATTCGCTTGCGGGCGATGGCAGCCGCGGGCGCACTGGGCTACCCGATCGTGGCGATCAACGAGTCTGACACCAAGCATTTGTTCGACAACCGCTACGGGACGGGACAATCGACCGTGGATGGCATCGTGCGGGCAACGAACGTGCTGCTGGCGGGGAAGAACTTCGTGGTGGCGGGCTACGGCTGGTGCGGGCGCGGGGTGGCTTCGCGCGCGCGGGGCATGGGCGCGCAGGTGATCGTCACCGAGGTCGACCCGGTGAAGGCGCTGGAGGCCGTGATGGACGGCTACCGGGTGATGCCGATGGCCGATGCGGCGCGGGAGGGCGACTTCTTCGTGACGCTGACCGGGGACATGAACGTGATCGATCGGCAGCACCTCGAGGTGATGAAGGATGGGGCAATCCTCGCGAACAGCGGTCACTTCGACAGCGAGATCAACCTGAAGGCGCTGGGCTCGCTGAGCGAGGGAAAGAAGCGTGTGCGTGAGTCGGTAGACGAGTACCGGCTGCAGGACGGGCGGAAGCTTTTCCTGCTGGGCGAGGGCAGGCTGGTGAACCTCGCTGCCGCGGAGGGGCACCCGGCGGCGGTGATGGACATGTCGTTCGCAAACCAGGCGCTGGGGGCCGAGTGGATCGCGGAGAACGCGACGCGCCTGGAGAAGAAGGTGTATGAGCTGCCGCCGGAAGTGGATGAGGAGATTGCACGGCTGAAGCTGCACGCGATGGGGGTACAGATCGACTACCTGACCGAGGAGCAGAAGCACTACCTGACGAGCTGGCAGGCGGGAACGTAGGAAGGGCGAGGGACAAGGTTCGAAGTCCAAAGGGGGGCGCGTGCTGGACCCGCAGGAAGTGCTGCTCATGTGGGCCGGATCGCTTTCGCGTGGCGGGGGCGGGCTGGTAGGATAGATGGAGCGTCAAGAGGGCGACCGCGCCCGGCAACCTGGTTAAGCCTCCAAGGTGCCAAGACGACGTGGTCCTTCCCTGGAAGGACAACAAAAGGCGGGCTTGCGGGAAGGCCCGCCCCTCGCAGGTGAGGGGTGCATCCGTGGAGAACGTGAACGCATCGCCCCTCATGGACTGTGAGGGGCTTTCTTTTGCCCGCCGGCCTTGCCAGGAATCGACAAGGAAGGGCAAGAGATGAGTGAACGCAAGTTGCTGACCTCGGAATCGGTAACCGAGGGCCACCCGGACAAAGTGTGCGACCAGGTTTCGGACGCGGTGCTGGACGCCATCTACCGGGACGACCCGAGGGCGCGCGTCGCGTGCGAGACGGCGATCACGAACGGGCTGGTGCTGGTGACCGGGGAGATTACGACGAAGACGTACGTCGAGATCCCGAACATTGTGCGACAGACGATCCGGGAGATCGGGTACACGTCGTCGCAGATCGGGTTCGACGCCGAAACGTGCGGGGTGATCACGGCGATCGGGCAGCAGTCGCCGGACATCGCCGACGGGGTGGACCGTTCGTGGGAGGCGCGACATGGCCACTCGGAGACGGCGGACCTGGACACGGGGGCGGGCGACCAGGGAATGATGATCGGGTTTGCCTGCACCGAGACCCCGGAACTGATGCCGCTGACGATTTCGCTGGCGCACCGGCTGACGCGACGGCTCTCGCAGGCGCGGAAGAGCGGCGAACTGCCGTGGCTCCGCCCGGACGGCAAGAGCCAGGTGACCATCGAGTATGGCGAGAACTGGCAGCCGATCCGCGCCGAGGCAGTGGTGATCTCGACGCAGCATGCCCCGGATGTGGACAACGAGACGATCGACACCGACGTGCGGGCGCATATCATCGGCACCATCGTGGACAAGTCGCTGGTTGACGAGCAGACGAAGATCTTCGTAAACCCGTCGGGGCGGTTCGTAGTTGGCGGGCCGAGGGGCGATGCGGGGCTCACTGGCCGGAAGATCATCGTGGACACGTACGGGGGTATCGCCAGGCACGGCGGCGGAGCGTTCAGCGGGAAGGACCCGACGAAGGTGGACCGCTCCGGGGCCTATGCGGCGCGCTGGGTGGCCAAGAACATCGTCGCGGCCGGACTCGCGACGCGCTGCGAATTCATGCTGTCGTATGCGATCGGGGTGGCGCACCCGACTTCGATCGGTGTGGAGACGTTCGGGACAGGGGTCGTGCCGGACTCGGTCATCCTCGGGGCAGTGCGGAAGCACTTCGACCTGCGGCCAGGAGCGATCATCCGGGACCTGGACCTGCGGCGGCCGATCTACCGCCCGACGGCGGCGTATGGGCACTTCGGCCGGACCGATCTGAACGTGCCGTGGGAAGACACGTCGCGGGCGACCGACCTGCGCGTGACGGCCGGAAGGTAGCGCCGGCCAAAGGTGGACGCGATCGTCCTGGTTGGTGGACAGGGCACCAGGCTGCGACCGCTAACAGCGGCGCGGCACAAGAGTCTGGTGCCCATCCTGAACCGGCCGGCCATCGAGTACCTGTTCGACTGGCTGGAGCGGTCGGGCATCGACCGGGTGGTGCTCGCACTGGGGCAATCGAACGAAGACCTGGCGGCGACGTATCCCGCCGGAAGGCGTGGCGCCATTGAGATCGTGCCAATCGTGGAGAAGGAGCGGCTGGAATCGGGAGGGGCGATCCGGCATGCGGTGCGGACGGCGGGGATTGAAGGCCGGTTCGTGGTGTTGAATGGGGATGTCTACGTCGACTTCGATTTCCACGCCGCGTTCCAGGCGCACGTGAGCTTCGGGGCCGACCTGACGCTGGCACTCCACGAAGAGGAGGACCCCTCGCAATTCGGCGTGGCGGTGCTCGACGCGGAGGGGCTGGTGACCGGGTTCGTGGAGAAGCCCCCGCGAGGCGAGGCGCCATCGCGGCTGGTAAACGCGGGGGTGTGGATCTTCGAACCGGGGCTGGTGGACGAAATCCCTCCCGGCGCGGTGCGCGTGGAGGAGACGCTCTTCCCATCGCTGGTGGCGCGGAGGAGGCGGGTGCTGGGGTACCGGTTCGAAGGACACTGGGCGGACCTGGGCACCCCCCAGCGGTACCTGGCCCTCAACCGGGGACTGTTGGGCGGCGATAACGCCATCGCCGAGGGAGCGAACATCGCCGCGGACGCCGAGGTGGCAGGTTCAGCGGTCGGCGCGGGGAGCACGGTGGAAAGCTGCGCGCGGGTGGCCGGTTCCATCCTGTGGGAAGGCGTGACGGTGGGAACGGGTGCGGTGGTGGAACGCAGCATCCTGGCCGATGGCGTGACGGTCGGCGATGGCGCGACGGCGATCGGGGTGGTCGCGGGAAGGGGAGCGTCAATCGGTGCCGGTGAGTTGGTACCGGAGGGCACGTCCATCGATCCGGGTGGCAGGTATGATGGGTCCCATGGTTGAGAACCCGGTTCACTTCGGCACCGATGGCTGGCGGGCCATCATCGCTGATACGTTCACTTTCGAGAACGTCGCTGCCTGCGCACAGGCAACGGCCGAGCACTTCGCGGCGACCTATGGGACGGCCCGGCCGGTTGTCGTCGGGTATGACACACGATTTCTCTCGGACGAGTTTGCGATGACCGTCGCCCGCGTGCTGGCGGGGAATGGGTTTCGGGTGCAGTTGGCGAACCGGCCGGCGCCGACGCCCGCATTGAGCTACCGGATCATCGCAGCACAGGCGTGCGGGGGTGTCGTCGTCACGAGTTCGCACAATCCGTTCCGGTGGAACGGCATCAAGGTGAAACCGCACTACGGCGGGAGCGCGAGCCCGGAGTTCGTGGCTGCCATCGAGGCGCGTGTGCCTGCGGTGCTCGAGGGCCAGTCGAAGTTGAAAATGGCGCCGGCGACCAGCGCGGACATCGAGCGGTTCGACCCGGTGCCAGGCTACGTGAAGGCGCTTTCGGGACAGGTGGACATCCGGCGCATCAGGAACGCAGGGCTGAAGGTGGCAGTCGACCCGATGTATGGGGCGGGCGCGGGACTATTCGGCGAGCTGTTGGATGGCGGGAAGACGACGGTCCAGGAGATCCACTCGGAACGTAACCCTGCCTTTCCCGGCATCCGGGCGCCCGAACCGATCGAGTCGAACCTCGGTGAGTTCATGCTGCTGATGGCGACCGGGCGCTACGACATCGGCATCGCGAATGATGGCGACGCGGACCGGCTGGGGGTGGTGGACGAGAAGGGGAACTACGTTGACCAGCTGCGGACGTTTGCTCTGCTGGTGAACTACCTGCTCGGGGAGCGGGGATTGCGCGGGCCGGTAGTCAAGTCAGTAACGACGACGAACATGGCGAAGCTGCTGGCGGACCACTACGGAGTGGAGTGCTACGAGACGCCGGTGGGGTTCAAGCACATCGGGCCGCTGATGATGGAAAAGGACGCGCTCATCGGGGGGGAGGAGAGCGGCGGTTACGGCTTCCGGGGACACCTGCCGGAGCGCGACGGGATCCTGGCGGGGCTGTACCTGCTGGACTATGCGGCGGCGACAGGGAAGCCAGCTTCGGAGCTGCTGGAACGGGTATTCGCGATCACCGGGCCGCACTACTACGAGCGGCTCGACTTCGACCTGGAACCGGGTTCCAACGAGAAGGTGAAGGCTGTGCTCGATGCGGCGAGCCCCACCGAGATCGCGGGACGGCCCGTGCTCCGGTCGGACCGGACGGACGGGTGGCGGTTCTTCATCGACGACGGGTGGCTGCTCTTCCGGCTATCGGGGACGGAGCCGCTGTTGCGGATCTATACCGAGGTGACCTCGAGCGCGCTGGTGAAGCCGCTCCTGGAGGCGGGGAAGGGCATCGCGGGGGTCGCCTAGCCACGGGCCAGCCGCGCGCTGGCGGTAGGGAGGGCTGGCCGGAGGAGAGCCGAAGTGACGCTCGAACACATCGTGGTGGGGCTGGCGAGGATCGCGGGGTCGCTGCCGGTGCTGCGGTGGGCATTCGTGGGCGGGATCATCGCCGTGCTCGTGGACTTCAGCGACCTGTTCATGATGAACCTGCTGGACCTGGGCGGCCTGAAAAACTACCAGGTGTTCGACAAGTGGGTGGACCAGGTCTACATGCTGACGTTCCTGGCGGTAGCGCTGCGATGGGAAGGGCCGGCGCGCACGATTGCGGTCGTGCTGTACGTGTTCCGGCTCGTGGGGTTCGTGGTGTTCGAAGTGGCCGATGTCCGGGCCGTGCTCCTGCTCTTTCCAAACGTGTTCGAGTTCTGGTTCCTGTTCGTGGCAAGTTTGCCGCACTGGCGGCCGGGCTTCGCCTACACGCGCCGGAACGTGGCCGTGGTGGGCTCGATCCTTGTCGCATTGAAGCTGTTCCAGGAGTACGTGCTGCACTACGGGAAGTGGCTTGATGACTTCACGGCGGTGGAGGCGGTGCAGGCGATCTGGGACGGGATGACGGGGCTGGTGGGATAGGGAATCGGGGCGGGGCAGCCCGGGGTGGCTTTCGTTTCGAGCGATCTCGACGTAATCTGGCATTCTGCGGCTCGCAACGGAAGGGAATCAGGCTTACCGGCCCACCTTCCAGCCTTCAGTCCGCGAGGAGGCTCACGGCCTCGCGCGGGCAGCCACGACCGAACGGCGTGGCGGGCACCGGACAGTCCCTCACCGGGCAAGCGCCGGCGAACGAGTTGGAGACGCAGGAAGGACCTAGTGGTATGGCGCGCTTGACTGGCGCACAGATGGTGCTGGAGAGTTTCCAGCGCGAAGGCGTGGACACGATCTTCGGGTATCCCGGAGGCGTGGTGCTGCCGCTCTACGACACGCTTCCCCAATATCCCGGGATCCGCCACATCCTTGTCCGGCATGAGCAGGGCGCGGCCCACATGGCCGATGGCTACGCGCGAGCCAGCGGGCGGATGGGGGTCTGCCTCGGGACGAGCGGCCCGGGAGCAACGAACCTCGTGACGGGCATTTGCACCGCATGGATGGATTCGACGCCCGTGTTCGCACTGACCGGGAACGTGACACGATCGCTGCTCGGGAAGGACGGGTTCCAGGAAGCGGACATCACGGGGATCACGCATTCGATCACCAAGCACAACTACCTGGTGATGCGGCCGGAAGAGATCGCGCTGACGATGCGCGAGGCGGCGCACATCTGCCGCTCGGGAAGGCCGGGCCCGGTGCTGGTGGATATTCCGAAGGATGTGTTCCAGGAGTCGGCCGAGTTCGATTGGCCAGAACAGATCAACCTGCGGGGGTACAAGCCGACGACGGAGGGCCATGCCGGGATGATCCGGCGGGCGGCTGAGCTCATCGACCAGGCGCAGCGGCCGATCATCATCGCCGGGCACGGGGTGATCTGGGGTGACGCGCACAACGAGCTGGTGGAGCTGGCGGAGAAGGCCGACATCCCGGTGATCACGACGTTCCTGGGGATCGGCGCGTTCCCGGAATCGCATCCGCTGAGCTATGGCTGGCTCGGCATGCACGGCATGTTCTACGCGAACATGGCGGCAGACCAGGCAGACCTCGTCATCGGTCTCGGCATGCGGTTCGACGATCGGGCGATGGGCCGGTTCAAGGACTTCAACCCGGGCGTGAAGATCGTCCACATCGATATCGACCCTGCGGAGATTGGCAAGAACTTCCCGACCGCAGTGCCGATCGTTGGGAACGCAAAGAACGTGCTCCCGCGGCTATCCGACCAGGTGAAGGAGGCGGAGCACCAGGAGTGGCGAGACTGGATAGACCAGGTGCGGGAGGAGCACCCGAGCCTTCACATCCGGGAGAGCCGGCGGATGCTGCCCCAATACGTGGTGCGGACGCTGTACGAGGAGACCGACGGCGACGCGACGATCGTGACGGGTGTGGGCCAGCACCAGATGTGGGCCGGGCAGCACTACTTCTACAAGCGACCGCGGCAGCTGGTGACCTCGGGCGGGCTCGGGACGATGGGATTCGAGCTGCCGGCAGCGATCGGCGCGCAGGTGGCGTTGCCAGACGCGGAGACGTGGGCGATCTGCGGCGATGGGGGCTTCCAGATGACGCTCCAGGAGATGGCCGTGCTGGTCGATGAGAACCTGCCGGTGAAGATCGCGATCTTCAACAACGGCTATCTCGGCATGATCCGGCAGTGGCAGCACCTGTTCTACGACCGGAACCTGGTTGACGCGGCGATGACCCAGCCGGACTTCTGCAAGCTGGCCGACGCGTATGGCATCCGTGCCATCCGGGTGGAGACCAAGGCGGAAGTCGCGCCGGCGATCCGCGAGGCCCGAGAGTACAAGGGGCCGATCCTGCTCGACTTCCAGATCGACCAGGAGGAGAACGTTTGGCCGATGGTGCCGGCAGGTGCAGCGCTTTCGGAGACGATTGAGGCCCCGGCCGAGGAGCTTGCCCGATGAACCCCTCAGTGAATGGTTCGCGGAAACGGCATGCGCAGCACACCGTGGTCGCCATCGTGGAGGACAAGCCAGGCGTGCTGATGCGCGTGGCGAGCCTGTTCCGGCGGCGCGGCTTCAACATCGAGTCGCTGACGGTCGGGTACTCGGAGTCGCCAGGGCTGAGCCGGGTGACGATCGTGGTGGACGGGGCGAGCGCGCCGGTGGAGCAGGTGGAGAAGCAGCTCTACAAGCTCATCGACGTAGTGAAGGTAACGGACCTGAGCAACGAAGACATGGTGGCGCGTGAGCTGGCGATGTTGAAGGTGCGGTGCAACAACGTGAACCGGCACGAGTTGCTGGACATCGCGAACGTGTTCCGGGCGGATGTGGTGGACATCGCGACCAACTCGATCATCCTCCAGGTGGTGGGCGACGAGGACAAGATCGACGGCCTGGTGAAGATGTGCGAGCCGTACGGGATCCGGGAGCTTTCGCGGACGGGGCGGATTGCGATGGTACGCGGAGCGAAAACGACGACCGTCCATGAGCCGGAGCCGGAGAAGATTGCGAAGTTCCACGCGACGCAGGGGCGGCGGGTGGAAGGGGAGCTGCCGTTCAGCAGCGATTGATGCGGCACCCTGGTGCGTTATTCGAACAAGCCCCCGGGACAGGTGCCCGGGGGTTTGTTGTGTGTGGGCGGCCTCGGGCATGCTCCCGGATGTCAGAGCGGGTGGGGTTCGCCGGGCTGGTTGTGCCTGGCACGTTGCTCAGCCTGGAGTGAGCCAATGGTCTCGGCGGAACGGTTGTAGATCTGGGGAACGTCCCAGCCATTGAGGCCGGCATAGGTGTCGATCTGGCTGCGGTGGTGGATGTCGTGCTCCATCATCATCAGGAGGATGCGCCAGCCGGCGAGCGCGCCATCGGAGTCGATCATCGCGACGCGGCGCTCCAGGTAGGCCGCGGGCGTCCCGGCGAGGAGATCGCGGAACTGGTCGAAGCTGGCCTGGAGGGCGGGGACCCAGCGGTCGCGCGAGCTAACGTCCGGCGGCGGCGGGCTGATCCAGCCGTTGGCGAGGTAGGCGCTGGCGAAGTAGAGGCGAGAACCGCACATGTGGCCGACCAGGGTGTTGATGCTCCAGGCCTTTTCGCCTTCGCCGGTGTCCGGCTTCCAGCCTTCGGCCTGGGGCGGGAGGGCGGCGACATCGCGCATGGCGCGGCGATTCACGCCTTCGAAGTAGCGCAAGAAGGTATCGATCGAGGTAAACATCCGAGGCCTCCGTGTGAGGAAGCCTAGCAAACCGCACCCCTGGGAGGTGAGTTGTCGGCGGGCGCCACGGGCCATACGCTACGGCCACATTCGCACCCCGGCGGACGCATGCTCAAGGTCGAACTTTCCTATCGCGGGCTGGTCGTCGTGGGGCTCGCGATCCTGTCGTTGTGGGCACTGATCCGGGTGTGGCCGGTGGTGCTCCTGGTGCTGACCGCCTTCATTTTCATGGCGGCACTCTTCCCATACGTGGAGTGGCTCGTGCGGCACGGTTTCAACCGTGTGGTGGCGGTGCTGTTGATATTGCTGACGATCCTGGTGGGGCTGGGATCGATGGTGGCGATCGTGGCGCCGGCGATGTTCGACGAGTTCCGCGACCTGCGGTCGAACTTGCCGGACTACGCGGAGGACTTCGAGCGGTTCATGGCGGACTTCGGGTTCAAGACAGAGCGGTGGGACCTTCCGGAGCGGGCGGAGGAGATCAACTGGAGCGACCTGATCAGCGGGAGCCAGGCGGTGGACTATGGGCAGCGCGTGCTGGTGGGTGTGGTCTCCGCGTTCACGGTCCTGGTACTGACGGCGTACTTGCTGGTCGATACCTATCGGCTCCGGACCTTCCTGTTCCGATTCATCCCCGAGGAGCGAGAGCCGGACGCGGAGCACTTCATCCGGGCCTTGAGCCGAGTGGTTGGTGGGTATGTCCGCGGGCAGCTGATTACGTCGACCATCATCGGGGTGTACACGCTTGTAGTGTTGCTCATCGTGGATGTACCGAACGCGGTGGCATTTGGCGTCCTGGCGGCATTCGCCGACATCATTCCGTTGATCGGGGCATTCATTGCGATCGTGCCGGCGGTGGTGGCAGCTTTCCAGGAATCGCCACCGCAGGCGCTGGTGGTGCTGATCGCGCTGCTGATCTACCAGCAGTTCGAGGACCGGTTTCTCGTGCCACGTATCTATGGCCAGACGCTGAACCTGCCGGCACTGGTCGTGTTGATCGCCGTGCTGGTGGGTGGGGAATTGCTGGGGGTAACCGGTGTGCTGCTGGCACTGCCGGCGGCGGCGGCGGCCCGCGTGGTGCTCGACTACTACCTTGACCGGAGGGATGCCGGGCGCCGGCCCGAACAGGGGGACGGTCACACGGAGCTGCTGGCCCCCGATGCTCCGGCGGAGGCGTAGACGATGTTCAGGAGCGTGCTGATCGCCAACCGCGGTGAGATTGCGGTGCGTATCGCGGGGACGCTCCGGCGGATGGGCATCCGGGCCGTTGTGGTTGCCTCGCTCCCCGACAAGCGTGGGCTGGCGGCACGGACGGCTGACGCGGTGGTGGAACTGGACGGTCACAGCGCGGCCGACACGTACCTCGATCTGGACGGGATCATCAGCGCGGCGAAGGCTGAAGACTGCCAGGCGATCCACCCGGGCTATGGGTTCCTGAGCGAACGGCCAGACGTCGCGGAGCGGTGCGCGGCGGAAGGGATCGTCTTCGTTGGGCCGCCACCCGGGGTGCTGCAGGCCCTGGGCGACAAGGGGACGGCGCGGCGGCTGGCCCAGGCCCAGGGAGTGCCGGTGGTCCCGGGCTGGGATGGTGATGATGACCCGGAGACGCTGGGCCGGGAGGCTGCACGTATTGGGTACCCGGTGATGCTGAAAGCGCGCGGCGGAGGCGGCGGACGCGGGATGCGCCAGGTGTTCGCGGCAGAGGAGCTTCCCGGGGCAATCGAGAGCGCGCGGCGGGAGGCCGTGGCTGCCTTCGGAGATGGAGGGTTGTTGATTGAGAAGCTGGTGCGGGACGCCCACCACGTGGAGGTGCAGATCATTGCGGACCGGCACGGCAATGCCGTTCACCTCGGCGAGCGTGACTGCTCGGTCCAGCGGCGCCACCAGAAGCTCATTGAGGAATCGCCGAGCCCGGTGGTCGATGAAGGCCTGCGGGCGGAACTGACCGGAGCCGCGCTCAAGCTCGCGCGGGCATCCGGCTATGTGAACGCCGGGACGTTCGAGTTCCTGGTGGCGGCCGACGGGTGGTACTTCATCGAGGTGAACCCGCGCTTGCAGGTGGAGCACCCGGTGACGGAGGCGGTGACGGGGCTGGACCTGGTGGAACTACAACTGCGGGTGGCAGCCGGCGAGGCGCTGCCGTTCCGGCAGGAGGACGTGCGCTTCGAAGGCCATGCTGTTGAGGTCCGGGTGAACGCCGAAGACCCCTGGAACGGGTTCATGGGTGGGGGCGGGCGGCTAGGCGTCTGGGAGTACCGCGGTGCAGCCCGGATCGATGCCGGGTACGCGCGCGGAGATGCCGTGCCGGGGAGCTACGATTCGCTGCTCGCGAAGGTGATCGGGCATGGCGCGAACCGGCAGGAGTCGCTCGCAGTTGCACGGTCGGGCCTGGGCGCGCTCGAGATCGATGGTGTGGCGACGAACCTGCGGTTCGTGGAGCGCATACTTGTCCACCGGGACTTCGTGCGGGGCGCGGCGACGGTCGACTGGCTCGATTCGGCGATGGGGGAGTTGCTGGCCGCCGGGGTGCCGCTGGAGCACTGGGCCGCGGCCGCGGCCGCGGGGACTCTTGCGCAAGGCACGCCTGGAGGTGCCGGCCCGTGGCAGGGCGCCCACTGGATCGGTGCGGGTGGCGCGGCGCTGTGGCTCTCGAGCGGGCCGGAGCGTTCGACCGTGGAAGTCCGGGGGCGTGGCGCGGCGCTGGATGTCGTGGTCGACAGCCAGTCCCGGGTTGTTCGCGTTGAGCGCGGCCTGACGGGCGGGACGTCGTTCCGGGTTGGCGTCGGCGGAACCTTGCTGGAGGTTGCCCACGAGGCCGGTGGCGTGCGTGTGCGAGGACTGGATGGGGCGGAATCGCTGATCCGGATCGAGGCGCCCCCTCCAATACCGCGGCGGCCGCACGCCGCGACAGCCGGAGCTGTGGCAGTTGTGGCGCCACTCGCCGGAACCGTCGCATCGGTCCGGGTGGTGGCTGGCGACGCGGTCGAGGCGGGCCAACTGCTGCTGACGCTGGATGCGATGAAGATGGAGCACCGGATCGCCGCGCCGGAGGCGGGAGTGGTGAGCGAGGTGTGCGTCGCGGCGGGCGATACTGTCCGCGAGGGCGACAGACTCGTCGAGCTGGAGTAGCTCAGAGCGGGAGGAGGCCGGCGCGGACGGCAAGTGCGACGGCCTCCGCGCGGCTGGCGGCGTTGAGCTTTCCGAGAACGGTGCCCACGTGGAACTTCACGGTGTGCTCGCTGATGCCGAGCAGGAGAGCGATGGACTTGTTGGGCTGGCCCGCCGCAACCAGGCGCAGGACCTCGAGCTCACGTGGCGAGAGGGTCGGGGAGCCCGCGGGAACGGCTGCATCGCCGACCTGTGGGCTTTGCCACAGTGCGGCGATGGCGGGTTCGAAGACCACGAGCCCGGCGGCGACGGCCCGAACGGCCGCCGCGAGTTCCGCGCCCGTGGCCTCCTTGAGGATGTAGGCCATCGGGATTCCATCGGCCGGGACGGTGGCTGCGAAGTCGGCAGGGGAATCCGCGAGGAGGACCGCCGGGCCGCGGGGCCAGTCGCGAGGGCTGGCGGCGCCGTCGAGGTCCGCGACGGTGACGTCGGCTTCATCGTCCCCCTCGTCCACCAGGAGGAAGCCGGGCTCAGCTGCGAGCATGGCGCGGAGGCCGGCGCGCACGGAGGGATAGGCCGCGCGAACGGCCACGCGAATCAGCGGGATGGTGTTGGCAGCTTCCTGCATGGGCCTTGTTCGATGGTAGCCGTTCGGCGCCTGCCTGAGGGGGCTGCCCGGGGCATGCCCGGGCATCAGGCACGTTCGCCTGGCGTGACACTGAGGTCGCGCACTTCGCCGGCGCGGACGACGGTGACAGGCGTAGGCTGCCCGATGCAACCGGCGCTGAGGGCAGCCTGGAGGTCATCGGTATCGGTCAGCGCGCTCGAGGCGAGTGCGACGAGGATATCGCCGACCAAGAGGCCTGCCGCGTCAGCGGGGCTGCCGGGTTCGACGGCCACGATGAGGAGGCCCGTCTCGCGGCCTTCGAGGGTGGGGGCGGCAGACGCGGGGAGGCGGACGACCTGGGAGCTGATGCCGAGGTACGCACGCCGTACCCTGCCAGCGGCGAGAAGGTCGGCGACGATGCGAGAGAGCGCAGCGGAGGGGATGGTGAGGCCGGAACCCCGGCCGAGGCGGCTGCTATTCATGCCGAGGACGCGACCGTAAGCATCGATGAGCGGCCCGCCGGAGAAGCCTGGGTAGAAGGTGGTATCAGGGCGGATGTAGCCTTCGACCTCGGCGCCGCGGAACGTGCGCCATGGGCCGCCGATGGCGCTGATCACGCCAAAGGATGCCATTGGGCCCTCGGCGGTTGGGCGCCCCAGGGCAAGGACCAGGCTGCCGACGCGTGCCGCGCCATCCGGCGCCGATTCGGCGGGCGTGAGGGCGGCGGCGACGCGAAGGGCCGCAATATCGGAGCCGGGATCCCGGCCGGCAACGGTCGCGGCGAGCCGTTCTCCCGAAGGGAGAACGACCTCGACCTTGTCCTCGCGCTCAAGAACGTGGTCAGCGGTGACAATCACGCCATCGGTGGACCATGCAATGCCGCTGGCAGGAAATCGCCGGCGCGCGCTGACCAGCACAGTGAAGGCGGCGGCGTGTTGGACGGCTGCGGCCAGGGAGTCAGAGAGTTCGGAGAGACCGGTGGACATGTGCTCCTCCAGGGGCGACGCGGGATGTCACCATCGTGCCGGGTGGACACGGAAGCGGGACCGCCCGATGGGGGAGGAAGGGAGCCGGTCGTTTGGGCAGGTCAGGGCCGGTTCAAGGTGAGGACTTCTTCGACCTTGCCGAGCAGATCGGCGGGGCGGTAGGGCTTCTGGATGAACCCGGCGAGGCCCTTGCCGACGAAGCGCTCGGTGGCGTCCTGCTCGTTGTAGCCGCTGGTGAGCAGGACGCGAACCCCCGGGTCGAGGTGGCGGAGTTCGCGGAAGCACTCCTCGCCGTCCATGTGAGGCATGGTCATGTCGAGGATCACCAGGGAAATGCCGGGGGTGGCGCGATAGACCTGGAGCGCCTCGACACCATCGGCGGCGAGAAGCACGGTGAAGCCGGAGCGCTCGAGGATGCGGCGAGTCACGGTGCGCACGGTTTCATCGTCGTCAACGGCGAGGATGGTGCCTCGCTGGACTGGCACCGCTTCGGATGGGGGTTGGGGCTCGGGGGCGGGCGACCTGGTGAGGGAGGAGCCAGCGACCGGAAAGAGGACCTTGAACGTGGTGCCGCGGCCGGGTTCGGAGTAGAGCTTGATGGCGGCGCGGTGGCCGCGAATGATGCCGAGGACGGCGGCGAGCCCGAGGCCGCGGCCGGTGAACTTGGTGGTGAAGAACGGATCGAAGATGCGGGCGCGCGTGGCCTCGTCCATGCCTTCGCCGGTATCGGCGACCTCGATGTAGACGTAGTCGCCCTCGGGGAGGTCGGCATCGAGGTACGACTCGCGGAGGTAGGCGCGGTCGGCGTACTGCATGCCGGTGGAAACGGAGATGACGCCGCTACGGTCACCGATGGCATCCGAAGCGTTGGTGATGAGATTCATGATGACCTGGCGGACCTGGGTGGCATCCGCCTCGATGGGCGGGAGGTTGGGCGCGAAGTGGTACTTCAGAACGGCGCGCTTTGAGACGGAGACTTCGAGCAGGTGTGCCATCTCCTCGACGACGCGGGAGAGATTGAGGGGCTCGATGACAAACTTGCCCTTGCCGGAGTAGGCAAGCATCTGGCGGGTGAGGTCTGCGGCGCGCTGGGCGGCGGTCTCGATCGCCTGGACCGTCTGGCGGGCCGGGGACTCGGGGGGAAGCTCGAGGAGGGCGAGCCCCGCGTTGCCGAGGATGGCGACGAGGAGATTGTTGAAGTCGTGGGCGATGCCACCAGCGAGGATGCCGAGGCTTTCGAGCTTCTGGGTCTGCTGCATCTGGCGGTCGAGGCGGCGGCGTTCCTCTTCGGCGGCGCGGCGCTCCGTGACATCGATGACCGAGTTGAGCCAGACGCGCTGGCCGGCGAGCGTGACGATGGTGGAGTGGAGCTCGAATGTGAGCACGCGGTCTCGCGCGTCGGTCATGTGGATTTCGACGTAGGGCGGGTCGACGGGTTCGCCGGCCATGCGGCGGGCGGCGCGGGCGCGAATTATCGCGCGGTCCTCGGGGTCCATTCGGGAGCCAAGGAAGTCGCGCTCGGTGAGGCGATCGCGGGGAAAGCCGATCAGGCGTTCGAGGGCGGCGTTGACCATGATGACGTCGGTGCCATCCCAGGCCCAGATGCCCACCGGGACGGTCTCGACGAGGCTGCGGAAGCGCTCCTCACTTGCTCGGATCTCTTCTTCGGCGAGGACGGTCTCGTGGATATCGAGGCAGGCGCCAATGAACCCGAGGAATGCGCCATCGCCGGCATAACGGGGCGTGCCATGTTCCAGGATCCAGCGGTACTCGCCATCGTGGCGGCGGAGGCGGTAGCGCATGGAATAGGGGGAACGGGTGTCGAAGTTGGCCTCGTAGGTGTCGACCGTGGCGTCAAGGTCTTCGGGGTGGATGACCTGCGTCCAGCCGTAACCGGCGTCTTCCTCCATGGGCCGGCCGGTGAAGTTGCGCCAGGTGGCATTGAAGAAGTCGATCTGGCGGTCGTTCCCGGCTGTCCAGATGAAGATGGGGGCCGAATCGGCGAGTGAGCGAAAGCGCTCCTCGCTCTCGCGCAGCTCGTCCTCGGCGCGCCGGCGTTCGGTGACGTCGAATGCCGAGACGAGTGAGGCCGTTGCTCCTCCAAAGGCGATCGCGCTCGCCGAGACAGCCAGGTATCGCACCTTACCGTCGGAGCGGGTGATGCGGATCTCGTAGCGGCTGACGCGCTCCTCGCCGCGGATCCGACGCTGGTAGTGTTCGAGCATGACCTGGCGGTCATCGGGATGGATGAGCGCGGCGAGGGACCCATCCTGGAGGAGGAGCTCCCGGGGATAGCCAGTGATGCGTTCGAGCTCGCCATTCACAAGGAGCGCTGCGCGGCCATCCGAGACCCAGATGGCGGTGGAGAGGCTTTCGAGGATGTCGCGGACTCGGCTCTCGCTTTCGCGGAGCTCTGCTTCGGCGAGCTTGCTTTCGTTGATATCGCGGATGACGCCTGTTACGGATTGCGAGCCATCAGCGGCCCGCATACCGGTGACGGCGACCCAACGGTATTGACCCGAGGGTAGAACCATACGGAACTCGATGGGGTTGCCCGAGGCGAGATCATCGAGCGAGACCGCGCGCGTCCGTGAGAGATCGTCGGGGTGGATGAGAAGGAGCGTCTCACCGATGGTTGGTGGCATTTCGGCGGGTGAGCGGTCGAGGATGGTCGCCGCCTCGGGGGACCACTCCATGGTGTTGGCGGCGGTATCCCAGGTCCAGATTCCGAGCTGGGACGCGCGCAAGGCCAGCTGGAAGCGGGCTTCGCTGGCGCGGAGGGCGAGCTCCGCAGCCTTGCGGTCGCCGATATCTCGGGCCACGCTACCGACCCCTGTGATATCTCCGCGAGGATCGCGAATGGGGAAGTATGAGGACGACGTGGTCACAGTGGTGCCGTCTTTGCGAAGCCAGGTGCGCTCCGTGCCCTCGATGCTCTCACCCCGGCCGATGACGGCCTCGCGGATGCGCATGCGCGCCTCTTCCTCGCCGGGAACAAGGAAGCGCTCGGTTGTCTGACCCAGCATCTCCCGGGCGGTGTAGCCGAAGAGATGCTCGGCACCGCGGTTCCAGGTGATGACGTGGCCCGCGAGGTCGGTGGCGACCATGGCATCCAGGGAGAATTCGACGATGGCGCCAAGCCTGCTGGCTGAGAGCTCGGCGGCCTTCCGGTCGCGGATGTCGGTCATGCTGCCCCGGATGAGCCTGCGCGACGCGGATGGGAGCCGGACCAGGCGGACTTCGCAGAGGATCTCATCGCCGGTGGCAGAGCGGTGGAGCCATTCGAAGACCGGGGCTTCGCCGCGAAGGGCGCGGTCGATCACCTCGGAGGCGGCTGCAGCGGAAGGGCGCCCGTCGGGCTGGAACTCGGGCGAGACGTCCCCGACCGTCAGTGAGGACAATTGGGCGCGGGTATGCCCAAACAGCCGGCATGCGTTTTCGTTGGCTTCGACGAAGGTGCCGGCATCGACATCGAGCACGACGATGGCATCGGGTGCGTGCTCGATGAGTGTCTTGTAGCGGGCCTCCGACTCCTGGCGGGCGGCTTCGGCGGTATCGGCGGGGGTGAAATCGTCGACGACGATGAGGCGGGCTGCGCGGCCGTTGTAGGTGATGCCCTGCCCGGAAACCTCGACAGAGAGGACGGTGCCTTCCTTCGTCACGTGCCGCCAGCGGGCGCGATTGACGCCGGTCGGGTCGACGGTGGCCATGTGGGCGTCGAAGCGGGCGTGCTCTTCCGGGGTGCGAATATCGCGCGGGGTCAGGCGGAGGAACTCTTCGCGGGCATAGCCGTAGAGGTCGAGCGCCGACTGGTTGACGTCGAGGAAGTGGAGCGTCTCGGTATCGAATACCCACATCGGCCGGGGGTTCGCTTCGAAAAGGAGCCCGGCATCGCGGAGCGGGGGAAGCTCGCCTGCACGTTCGTCGTCCACGGGCGATCCTTCAGCCGTGATGCGGTTCATCCTACCGTCTTGCCTGGCGAGGGTCTCCCGGGGAGTGCCCTAAGAGCGTTCCCGGAGGCGGAGGACATTCACCGTTCAGGAGGCAGTGGCTGTGGTGGCGGAGGTGAGAGGCGACGGTTCTGGAGCGCGCGCGGTGAGACGGAGGGCTACGGCGGCGGTGAGGATGCCGACGGACGCCGCGAGGAGGAACACGAGAGCCAGTGAGGCGCCAGCCCATCCGCCGGCATCTCCCGCGGACACAATGCCGCCGGCGATGC
This sequence comes from uncultured Anaerolineaceae bacterium, assembly GCA_964507025.1. Classification (GTDB taxonomy): domain Bacteria; phylum Chloroflexota; class Dehalococcoidia; order Tepidiformales; family Tepidiformaceae; genus Amarobacter. Next base: position 41,797 of record CAZDOK010000015.1, on the reverse strand, counting down.
CGACGCCGGTCGCGGCGGAGAGGGTTTCGTGGAGCTTCATGGAGGCCGATGCCTCGCCTTCGCGGCCTGGAGGGGACGAGGCGAGAAGTTCGAGGGAGAACATTGGATAGGCGATGCCCATGCCGAAGCCGCCGATGGTCCAAACGAGAGCCACCCACGCCCCTGGGACATCCTCGACGAGGGCAAGGGGCACCATGGCGACGGTGACGCTGACGATGAGGGCGCCCGCCGCGGCGAGCCAGGGGCGTGGGAACCGGCGCACCAGGCGTTCCTGTACCCAGGAGCCGGCCGTCCAGCTCAGCGTGGAGCCAGTCAGTGCCAGGCCGGCGACGAACGAGGAGTACCCGCGGTGGGTGGTAAGGAGGTAGGGAACGAAGGCCTCGGCTCCGAAGAAGCAGAGGTTGAGGAAGCCATTGCCGGCCACCGCGGCGGGAAGCCCGGGGAGGGCCCGGAAGGTGCCAGGGGGCAGCAACAGGCGGAGGGCAGGAATGCCGGCGCCGATGCCCAGGACCACGAGCGGGATGCCGATGAGCGGGTTTCCGCTGGCGACGCCGCCGAGGGCGAGGCCCGCACTCAGGGCCAGCCGCAGGGCTACCGGGACGCGCGACGGTGCGAGGTCGCCGCCGGGCGGGCCCATGCGGTAGAGGGGCGGGAGGGCGAGTGCGGCCATCAGCGGGATGGTGGGTACGAAGAGGAGGAACGCGCCCCGCCAGGAGATGTACTCGGCGATGGCGCCGCTGATTGCGGGCCCGGCGAGGCCGGGCACCACCCAGGCGGAGGCCAGCAGCGCGAGCATTCTCGGGCGCAGCTCTTCGGGATATCCACGGCCGAGCGCGACATAGGCGATTGCCGGGAGTGCGCCGGCTCCGAGCCCCTGGACAATGCGGCCGATGACGAGCACGAGCATGGAAGGCGCAAGCCCGGCGATGAGCAGCCCGATGCCGAAGAGGGTCATACCGGCAGCCAGCGGGCGGCCGGGACCGTGGCGGTCGGCCTGCTCGCCAGCCCAGGTGATTCCGACAATGCTGGCGAGCAGGAACCCGCTGAACGCCCAGCCGTACAGCGCGAGGCCACCCAGGTCTTCCTCGGCGCGGGGCATGACGGTGGCGACGGCGAGGGCTTCGAAGGCGACCAGCGTGACGGCCATGAGGAGGCCGATGGTGAGGGCGCGGCGATGACCGCTGAGTACGCTCTCCGCCGGCGAGGTGAGACTCACCAGACCATTGTGACGGGTCGATCGTCAGCGTGCGCCCTTCTTTGGGAGGAGCAGCGGGCACCGGAGGAGGTGGAGGTGAAACCAGGGTGGACCAAACGTTCACATAAACGTGGCCCAAAGTACGTAGACACGGCGGCCGATAGGTCTATCCTATGGATCCATCCGGGGGAGATGGGCGCGGGAGGACGCCGTGAACATCGAAGTGATCGAGTTCGAGCTGTTGTGCGAGGAGCACGGAGTGCACCGGCTGCTGGTGCCCGTGGAGTTGCCCCGGCCCCGGGCCTGTGCGCATTGCTTCCGGCCGGCCGAGCGGCGGGAGATCCGACGGTTTGTGATGCCGAGGACGGCGCCGGAGAAGATCGGGGGCGAGGCGTTCATCGGCTAGGAACCGGGGAACCCGAGTCCATCAGTCGAGTTCCCTGACCATGAGAATGCGGCCCGACACCCCGGTTAGCGCGCAGTAGTCCGGGTCCTCGCGGGTCTCGACGACGTGGAATCCGGAACGCTCGTACAAATGGCGCGCCGGGTTGGTGGTGGTGGTGGTCAGCGACATGCGGGGGGCACCCGCGGCCCGCGCCTGGCGTTCGGCTTCGGCCATCAATGCAGCTCCGATTCCCTGGTTGCGGCGAGAGCCAAGCACGTGGACCTCAGCGATGTGGTATGCCCCGGCGGGGGGTGAGACGTGGACGCGGCCACGGAGCCTGTCCCGTCGCAGGAAGCGCACAACCCCGGGAAAGCCGAAGGTTCGCACGAGGCCCCATACCAGGGACGGGGAGAGCGCATCGCCGGCTTCGGCACCGGCCTGCAGCAGCCCCACCACCTGGCCGTCAGCGACGGCAACGGTCGTCCGGCGGACGCCGGAGGGACCCGCGATGGTGCCAGCGACGAGGCGGCGGAAGCGGCGTGCCCGCACGGGATCTCCGCCCGCCATTGCGAGCTGTTCTTCCGATGGCTCATCGCCGAACACGCTTCGCAGTGCCGGGGCGTCCTCCGGGGTGGCGGACCGGAACGTGATCTCCACTGGTGACTCCTTGTACCGCGGTGCGGGTGGGGCCAGCCCGATGCGGGGATCGCGGGATATTGTGACGCAGGTGTCAAGGGGCCACGTGTGCCTCTGCGGGTATTGCGGGCGGTGTGGTGTTCGGCCAGTATCACGGCGCAAACCAGCCGGGGGCCTGCCGCATGTCTGAAGTGCTGTTGGAGAAACGCGCCGATGGGGTCGCGTTGATTACGCTGAACCGCCCCGACAGCCTGAACGCGATGAGCGACGAGCTGGTCGTGCTCCTGGGCGAGTACCTGGAGGAATGCGAGCGGGACCGGAGCGTGCGGTGCGTGGCGCTGACCGGCGCCGGCCGGGGGTTCTGCGCGGGCGGCGATGTCAGGAACATGCAATCACGCAACGACCAGGGGACGGCGCGGGAGGGCGGACCGCCGAACCCGGTGACGGTCATCGACCGGCTGACGGCGGGGTTGCGGCGTTCGCACGACGCCACAACGCTGAAACTGCACACGATGCCGAAGCCGACGGTAGCGCTGGTGAACGGCGTGGCGGTTGGCGCCGGGATGAGCCTGTGCCTGGGTGCGGACATCCGGATTGCCTCGGACCGGGCGCGGTTCGGGACGGCCTTCAGAAACGTGGGCTTGAGCGGCGACTTCGGGGGGACGTACCTGCTGCCGCGGCTCGTGGGAATGGGGATGGCGCGCGAGCTCTACTTCACCGCGGAGATCATTGACACGGCGCGGGCGCTGGAGATGCGGCTGGTGAACCGGGTGGTACCACATGACGAGCTCATGACGCAGGGGCTGGAGTTCTGCGCGAAGCTGGCCGCAGGGCCGACGGCGAGCTACGGGCGGATGAAGGAGAACCTGAACTTCGGCGAGACGGCAACGCTGGCCGCGCTGCTCGACCAGGAAGCGCTGCTGATGCGCATCAGCGGGCTCTCGGTAGACAGCCGCGAGGCGGTGCGGGCGTTCATGGAGAAGCGTGAGCCGCGTTTCGTGGGCGAGTAGCCGGTACCCGCGCAGCAAACGAGAGAGGACATGTATGGCAAGGCTTGACGGGACAGTCGCGGTCGTTACTGGAGGGGCGCGGGGTATCGGGGCCGGGATCGCGCGGGTGATGGCGAGAGAGGGCGCGCGTGTGGCGATCCTGGACCTGGACGGCGAGCAGGCGGCTGCGACGGCGGAGGAGTTGTCGTCCGGGTCAGTTGGGCTCGCATGCGACGTGATCGTGGAAGCGCAGCTGGCGGAGGCGGTGCGGCAAGTTGCGGAGCGGTTCGGGGGCATCGACATCTTCGTGAACAACGCCGGGGCCGGGCGCGGACCGCTGGACCTCAATACGACCCGGCCGACCGGCGGGGGCGGCCGGGTGACCGACATGGCGCCTGAATCGTGGGATGAACAGCTGGCTCAGAACCTGCGGAGCACGTTCCTGGGAACGAAGGTGGCCGTGCCGTACCTGCGTGCCCGGGGCGGTGGCGCGATCGTGAACATCGCCTCGATCGCGGGGCTGGGGGCCTCGCCGACACTGCCGGCCTATGCCGCGGCCAAGGCCGGCGTGATTTCGCTGACGAGGAGCACGGCGCTGGAGTACGCGCCGCTGAACATCAGGGTGAACGCAATCTGCCCTGGATTCCTGTGGACGCGGGCGTGGGAGGGGCTGGCAACGGGGATGAAGATGGCGGTTCCGCAGTATGCCGACAGGGAGCCACGGGAGATCTTCCTCGAGGTGGTGAAGAACGGGGTCCCTCTCGGCCGGGAACAGACACCTGAGGATATCGGCGAGCTGGCGGCGTTCCTCGCGAGTCCAGCGGGGCAGAACATCACGGGGCAGGCGATCGCGGTGGATGGCGGCATCACGCTGAAGTGACCAAGCAAGTGGCCCCACCTTTTCGGGTGGGGCCACTCAAGGCGGGGGAGAACACCAGGGATTAGCGGGCTTCCGCAGCCGGGGCCGGGAGCGGCTTTTCCATGCCGGGGCCACTCTCCGAGAGCTTCGACTCATCGAACGAGGGGTCGAGGCTCTTCGCGACGGCGATCAGGTCATCCTTCGAGACTTCCGGGGAGACCCCGCGGGAGTAGGCGTTGACGGCGTAGTAGGTGCCCTCCGCATCGGACCACCAGATGCTGTTGGGCGCGATGTAGCCCTGGGGGTTGCCGTCGCCGGCGCCGTAGCGGCTCACCGAGGCTTCGATGGTGTCGGCTCCGCGTTCGAGCGTCCAGGACAGGTTGTACTGGGGCTCCCAGCCTTCGGGCTTGCGGCAGCCGTCGGCGATCTCGGTGGCGAGGCGGCTGGAACGGACGACTTCGTAGCCTTCGGGGCCCCTGGCGTCGTTGAAGCCGAGGCGGGCCATATCGGCATCGGAGAGCTGGCGCTCCTGGACGAGGCAGGCTTCGCTGAAAGACGGGTCGAGGGCCTTCGCGATGGCGCGAATGGTATCGAGCTCGAGGCCGTTCTCGACCTTGGCGTAGACCCCGAACTGGAACTTGCCGTTGCTCCAGTTGGCTCCGTACGGCATGAAGGAGCCGGGCCAGGTGTCGACGTAGCCTTCGGGCATGGCCCAGGCGGAGACGCCGATGTAGCCATAGTTGTCGCCGGTGGCGTTCTTCTGCCAGTTGGCGTTCATGCTCGCGCCTTCGGTGGGGACGATGCTGGTATCACACCCGGCAGGAGGCGGCGTGAAGACGGTGAAGTAGGAGTCAGTGAGGTCGTAGCCGGCCGGAATGACAGGGCGGGGGTCGCCGATCCCGAGGCTCGCGAGCGCGTTCCAGTCGCCCTTCTCGAGCTTCCAGAAGCACTTCAGGCCGTCCTCGGAGCCGGAGAGCTGGGAGACGATGGCGCGCAGCACTTCGGGAGCGCGGGGGTCGCCATCGGGGGCGGGGATAGCGGAGCGGGCCGGTTCTTCGGAGGCGTAGGGGAGGATCTGGTAGCGATTGACGTTGACGGTGTAGAAGTAGCCGTTGGCCCAGAAGGTCGCCATGTCATCGCGGATGACGCTGGCAACGCGCTTTTCGGACTTGCGCTGGGTGATGTAGGCCTCGAGCCCGGTTTCATCGTGCTTCCAGGAGCTATCGAGGGCGAGTTCGCCGCCGGGCTTCGGGGCACCGTTCTCATCGCATTCCGTGTAGACGGAAAGCGAGAGGCTCAGCGGTGTGAAGCCGACGCCGGGCAGGTTCGGCGTAAAGCCGGCCTTCGACGGGTCGATAACGCCGTTGCTGATGACGGATGCCGGGAGCGGGGCGCGGCAGCCGGGGTAGTACAGCGAGGCATCGGCGCCGGCCATGCCCTGACCACCCATCTTCTCGGGGACCGGAGCATTGGCGGGCATGGATGATGGCTGTTCGCCGGGGCCGAAGCGAGGCGCGGTGATGCCGGAATTCGCGGCGGTATCGCGGGTGCCGACACCGTCGCCGGCGGCCAGGGCCGGCTGGGCTCCGTCGTCATCGCTGGTATCGATGACGGCGCGTGCGGCCAGTGCGCCCGAGGCGAAGAAGACGGCCGCCCCGGCCGCCAATCCGAGCCAGAGCATTGGTTTGCGCGGGTTGAGTAACGAACTCGCAGACATGCAGACCTCCAGGTGAATAGGTCCCCTCGCGGTACCAAACGGCGGGTACCACGGAAAAGTTCCCGTTGGGGTGTGCCCCTCTTTACCTTATGCCCCGTGGGGATCGTGAAATGGGATCGGCGTCACATTCGAAAAATGCCCCACCTGGTGGGCTCGAAGGGGGCGTTGAGCGCGGCGGAGATGCCAAGGGAGAGCACACGGCGGGTATCGAGCGGGTCGATCACGCCGTCGTCCCAGAGGCGGGCGGTGCTGAAGTAGGGCGAGCCCTCGGCTTCGTAGCGCTCGATCGTGGGGGCCTTGAAGCGCTCCTGATCCTCGGGAGGGAGCGATTCGCCGCGGTCGAGGCGGACCTGGAGGAGGACGGATGCCGCCTGTTCGCCACCCATGACGCTGATGCGGGCGTTGGGCCACATCCAGAGTTGGCGGGGGCCATAGGCGCGGCCGCACATGGCGTAGTTGCCGGCGCCGAAGCTGCCGCCGATGACCACCGTGAACTTCGGGACAGCCGCGCAGGCGACGGCGGTGACCATCTTGGCGCCGTCTTTGGCGATGCCCGCGTTTTCGTACTGGCGGCCGACCATGAATCCCGTGATGTTCTGGAGGAAGACAAGCGGGACATTGCGCTGGGCGCAGAGCTCGATGAAGTGGGCGCCCTTGAGGGCGGATTCGCTGAAGAGGATGCCATTGTTGGCGACGATGCCGACGGGGTAGCCCATGATGCGGGCAAAGCCGCAGACCAGGGTGGGACCGTAACGGGCCTTGAACTCGTGGAAGCGGGAGCCATCAACGAGGCGGGCGATGACCTCGCGCACGTCGTAGGACTGGCGGAGGTCGGCGGGAACGATGCCGTAGAGGTCCTCGGGGTCGTGGATGGGTTCCTCCGGCTCGGTGACGTCCCAGGGCTCCGAACGCCGGTGGGGGATGTTTTCGAGGATGCTGCGGACGATGCGGAGTGCTTCGGCATCGTCCTCGGCGTAGTGGTCGGCGACGCCGCTAATGCGGGTGTGGACGTCGGCGCCACCGAGCTCTTCGGCGGTGGTGACCTCGCCGGTGGCGGCCTTCACGAGCGGTGGGCCGCCGAGAAAGATCGTGCCGGTACCGCGGACGATGACGGTTTCGTCGCTCATGGCCGGGACGTAGGCGCCGCCGGCGGTGCAGGAGCCCATGACGGCAGCGACCTGGTAGATCCCTTTCGCGCTCATGCGGGCCTGGTTGTAGAAGATGCGGCCAAAGTGACCCTTGTCGGGGAAGACATCGTGCTGGAGCGGGAGAAAGGCGCCGCCGGAGTCGACCAGGTAGATGCAGGGGAGGCGGTTCTCCTCGGCGATTTCCTGAGCGCGAAGGTGCTTTTTCACGGTGAGCGGGTAGTAGGTGCCGCCCTTCACGGTGGCATCGTTGGCGATGACGACGCACTCGCGCCCGTGGACGAGGCCGATGCCGGTGACGATCCCGGCGCTTGGGACATCGTCCTCGTAGACCGCTTCAGCGGCGAGGGGGCTCAGTTCGAGGAACGTGGTGCCGGGGTCGATGAGGCGCTGGATGCGCTCCCGCGCGAGGAGCTTGCCGCGTTCGCGGTGGCGGGCGACGTAGTCGTCGCCGCCGCCTCGGGCCACGCGGTCGAGGCGGGCACGGAGATCGGCCACGATTTCGCGGTTGCGGGCGCGGTTGGCCTTGAACGTTGGGTCGCGAAGGTCAACGCGGGTGGGAAGCTCCGGCGTGTCGTGCCATTCCATGGGGCGGTAGGGTACAGGACTGGAGGAGGGAGGGGGGAGGAGGGAGAAGGGAGAGGGGAGACCTCAGGATCAGCTACCGCAAGGGCGGGGGAGGGAGCTCGCGAGGGCAACGGTGGCGCTGGTGAGGAGGATGGCGTAGACAAGGCGGCGGAAGCGTGCCTCATCGATGCGGTCGAAAAGGCGGTTGCCGATGATGCGGCCGGTCTCGGCGGCGGGCATGGCGAGGGCGAAGGCGCCGACGATCCAGGGCTTCACCGAGCCGGACGCAACGAGCAGGGCGACGGCCCCGAAGGACGTGACCATGAAGAACGCGTTGATGGTGCCGCGGAAGGCAGGGGGCGAGAGCCGCTTGCCCTGGAGGTAGAGGACGATTGGCGGCCCGGACATCGAGGTGGAGGTATTGAGCAGGCCGCTGGCGAACCCGGTGGCAAGATCGCCGAGCGTGCCGGCGCCGTGGATGCGGAGGCCCCGCATGATGAGCAGCGTGAAGACGATGACCGCCAGCGCGATGATCACTTTGAGCGCAGTGGGGTTGACGAGGAGGAGGACGGCGAGGCCGGCGGGCATGCCGATGAACGAGCCAACGGTGAGGATCGATGCGGTGCGGCGTTCGAGCGTGTGGCGGAGCCGGGGGAACTGGATGACGTTGACGGTCATGCTCAGGAGGTTCGCGAGCACCACCGTATCCTTCGGCCCGATAAGGATGGCGAGGAAGGGGACGATGAAGAGCGAGAAGCCGAAGCCGGAGAGGGCCTGGATACAGGCGGCAACGGCGGCGAGCACGATGATGGCCGCCGCCAGGGGGATATCCACCGGGCGGTTATAGCGGAGCCGAGCACTACAGCCGAACGGTGCCGGAGAGAGCCGGTGCCTGTACGCTTGTTGGCATGGAAGTAGCGAACGAGCTGATGGTCCGGGGCATCGTTGTCGGGGTGTTCCAGGAGAACTGCTGGGTGATCGGCAACCGGCGCACCGGCGAGGCGATCTGCATCGACCCGGGCGACCAGCCAGAGGAGATCCTGGCGCTGGCGCGCGACATGGGCGTGAACATCAAGTACATCGCGAACTCGCACGCGCACATCGACCACGTGATGGGGGTGGCCGGGGTGTACGCGGCAACAGGGGCGAAGTTCCTGCTCCACCAGGGCGACCTGGAGCTGTTGCGGAACGGCTGGAAAGGCACGGCGGCGCGGTTCGGGCTCGACGTGAGCCAGGGCCCACCGGACCCGGACATGTTCGTGAAGGACGGGGACATCGTGGAGGTGGCCGGGCTCCGGCTGCGGACGATTGCCACGCCGGGGCACACGCCGGGCAGCGTGAGCTACTACGCCGAAGAGGGCATGTTGTTCAGCGGCGACACGCTGTTCCGGGGCTCGATCGGGCGGACGGACCTGCCCGGCGGGAACCTGGAGGAGGAGATGCGCAGCATCTGCGAGCGGTTGCTGGTGCTTCCCGAGGAGACGATCGTCCTGCCGGGCCACATGGAGGAGACGACGGTGGCGTTCGAGAAAGCGCACAACCCGTGGGTGCTGGAGTGGCAGCGACGCGGCAGCGATAGCCCGGCATGGCAGCAGTGATGGATTTTTCGCTGGCATTCCACGGCGGGGCAGGCACGGTCACCGGTTCGAAGTACCTGCTGACGGCGGGCAACACGCGGGTCCTTGTGGACTGTGGGATGTTCCAGGGGTTGAAGGAGCTGCGGTTGCTGAACTGGCAACCGACACCATTCCGGCCGACGACGCCCGACGCGATCCTGCTGACGCACGCCCATATCGACCACACGGGATACCTGCCGAGGCTGGTGCAGCAGGGCTATAAGGGCCCGGTCTATTGCACCCCGGCAACGGCTGAGGTCGTGCGAATTCTCCTGCTCGATGCGGCGGAGATCCAGGAGGAGGACGCGGCGTTCGCGAACCGGAAAGGCTATAGCAAGCACAAGCCGGCGCTCCCGCTCTACACGGTGAAGGACGCGCAGGCGGCGTTGCGGTTGCTGAAGACGGTGGACTACCGCGAGGCGCTGGAGCTCGGCGCGGGCGTCACCGCGCGGTTTCTGAATGCCGGACACATCCTGGGCTCGTCGTTTGTGCAGATCGATGTCGAAAACGGGGACCAGTTCGCGCGGCTGGTGTTCAGCGGCGACCTGGGCCGGTATCACCAGCCGTTGCACACGGACCCGGACCCGTTGCCAGACTGCGACGCGCTCGTGCTTGAATCGACGTATGGTGATCGGCTGCATGAGCACCGGCCGCTTTCGGAGCAGATCCGGGAGGCGTTCGCGGAACCAATCGCGCGCAAGGGCACCATCCTGATCCCGTCGTTCGCGGTGGCTCGGGCGCAGCTGGTGACGCTGATCCTGCGGGAGCTGATTGAGACGAAGAAGCTGCCGGAGATCCCGATCCACATCGACTCTCCGATGGCGACGGACGTGACGACGCTCTACAACAAGTACCTGGAGTCGGAGTACCTGGACCAGAGCATCCCACACACAACGCCGGAGTCGCTCTTCCCGAAGAACGTGCGCTTCCACCGGTCGGTAGCGGATTCGAAGAAGCTGAACAACATGGAAGGGCCACGGATCATCATCGCCTCGAGCGGAATGCTGACCGGGGGCCGCGTGGTGCATCACCTTCACCGGCTGGTGCGGGATGCGCGCAACCTGGTCGCGCTGGTGGGCTACCAGGCAGCGGGCACCCGAGGCCGGAGCCTGCTGACGGGGGCTCAGACGATCCGCATGTATGGCGAGGACGTGCCGGTGCGTGCGCGGGTGGTGAGCATCGAAGGGCTCTCCGCGCACGCCGACCGGGATGAGCTCCTGCGCTGGGTGGGGACAGCGCCAAAGCCACCTGGAACGATGTTCATGACGCATGGCGAACCAGAGGCGTCGAAGGCGCTGGCGAAGGCGATAAAGGAGCGGTTCGCGATCGAGCCGTACATCCCCGATATGGGACAGAGCTATGACCTGTCGTACCTGCTGCAATGATCGTTGCGGCGTGAAGGAGCTCACTGCCCTCTGAAGCTCACCTCCCTACGGTAAGACGAGGTAGCGCCGCGTCTGCCATCGCGGCGCCGGGAGGAGAAGACGATGACGACGAACGGAGAGCGACCGTGCCCTGAACCGCCACGCCCGCTGCTGACCGGCGTGGCCAGCCCCTGCACGCCCGAGCACTGGCACCGGGTGCGCGAACTGCTTGCGGAGTTGATGAGCTGGATCGAGCAGGAGTCGGGCATTCGCGTGATGGACGCGCAGCACGACACGCGCCAGGAGATGGCGTCGCTGGACGAGTACTACGGCTGGCCGAACGGGCAGTTCCTGGTTGGCGTGCTGGATGGGCGGATTGTGGGCACCACAGGCGTGCGGCTGCTGGAGCCGGGCATGGCCGAGCTGCGGCGCGTGTGGGTCACGCCGGAAGCCCGCGGGCAGGGTCTCGCACCGTTGATGCTGCGGAAAGCCATCCGGGTGGCGGAACAGCTTGGGGCGGAGCGCCTGTACCTGGAGACTGTGCCCCGGCTGATGAGCGATGCGGTGCGAATGTACCTGAAGGCAGGCTTCAGTCCTACGGCGCCCTATGCGCCAGGTCTTGCGCACCACCCGGAGGTGCTGTCGATGGCGCTGGTGCTTGGACGGGGTGGACGTGACCTGGCGAGGGCGAGCTAGCGTGATATGAAGACCAGCGAGGGTGGCGCCGATTCTTGATTCGTGGCCTACCTCGTAGCGGTCCGAGTCGCGTTCTTTCTCGTGCTCTGGACCGCGTGGGGGCTCGCCGCGCTGATCGTCTTCGGCATCGAGCCCATCCGGTCGCTCATCCGATCAGCTGAGCGCCGCCACACCCGCGGCAGGTGAGTGCGGGCTCACCTCAGGGTTCGTCGCGGAAATTGAGGTAGTACTTGCTCGGCGTGGGGCCGACCTGGTGCTGGTACTTGCTTCCCGCGGCCTTCGAGCCGTAGGGGTTCTCGGCGGGCTCGGTAAGCTCCAGGAAAGAGATTTGGGAGACCTTCATCCGGTGGTAGAGCGTGATCGGGAGGTTGGCGACGTTCGAGAGCTCGAGGGTGAGGGCGCCATCCCAGCCCGGGTCGACGTAGCCGGCGGTGGAGTGGATAAGGAGGCCCAGGCGCCCAAGCGAGGACTTGCCTTCGAGCCGTCCAACGATCGTGCTGGGAAGCTTCACCCGTTCGTAGGTGACCGCCAGGGCGAATTCCCCTGGGTGGAGGATGAAGGGGTGGTCGTCGTCGATCTCGACCAGCTCGGTGAGGTCGGGGTACTCCTTCTTGACGTCGATGAAGGGGATCTGGGAGTTGCGGAAAACGCGGAAGAGGTGGCCGAGGCGGAGATCGACGCTGGCCGGCTGGATGGCGCCGGGGCCCAGGGGGTCGATGACGATGTTCCCGGCCTCGATTTCGCGGCGGATGGTGCGGTCGCTGAGGACCATGGGGCAATGTCCCGTTGGTGGTTTCGGGAAAGTCTAGGCGGGCGGGGCGTTTCGAGGTACCGCATGTGTGAGCGGAGATCCGCAGGTAGAATCGCCGGCACTCAGGAGAGGATCTGGAGGGCACGATGGCTGGACCGCTTTCTGGAATAAAGGTGGTGGAACTGGGCGTGTGGGTCGCGGGACCATCATGCGCGGTAGTGCTAGCCGACTGGGGCGCGGACGTCATCAAGATCGAGCCGCCGGAGGGAGACCCGTTCCGTGGGCTGGGGGCCGCGTTTGGGGCGATGATGAACCCGCCATTCGAGCTCGACAACCGGGGGAAGCGCAGCATCGCGCTGAACCTGGAGGTTGAGGACGGGCGGTACATCGCGGGAGACCTGATCGACGCTGCGGACGTCTTCGTCACGAACATGCGGCCGCGAGCGCTGGAGAAGTACGGGCTGACGTATGAGCGGCTGAAGGATACCAACCCTCGCCTCGTTTACTGCCAGGTCACGGGCTATGGGCCGGAGAGCCCGGAGGCGAACCGGGCTGCATATGACGTGGGCGCGTTCTGGGCGCGAGCCGGGGTTGTGGCTGGCCTCACGCCGGAGGGTGCGGAGCCCCCGTTACAGCGGGGCGGAATGGGTGACCATATGACCGGGGCGAATGCGGCGGGAGCGATCGCGGCTGCGCTGTTCCATCGGGAGCGGACGGGCGAGGGCCAGAAGGTGGCTGTCTCGCTGACGCGCATCGGGATGTACATGATGGGCTGGGACACGAACACGCAGCTGCGGGCCAACCTGCCATCGACGCCGCCGTTCGACCGGAGGCACGCGCCCAACGCGCTGATCAATCCGTACCGAGACAGCGAGGGGCGGTGGTTCTGGCTGCTGATGTTGCAGGGCGACCGGCACTGGCCGGACTTCCTGCGCGCGCTGGGCAACCCGCCGGAGCTGGCGGAAGACCCGCGCTTCGTGAACATTCCCGGCAGGGCAGCGAATGCGCCGGACCTGGTGGCGATCCTGGACCGCATCCTCGGGGCGCGGCCGCTGCGGGAGTGGGGGCCGGTGTTCGATGCCAACGATGTGTGGTTCGCGCCCGTCCAGACGACGGCCGAGGCCGTCCAGGATCCCGTGATCCGGGCCGCGGGGGCGATCGTCACCATCGAATCGCCGGAGGGGCCGCGGGAACAGGTTGCGACCCCCGTTGACTTCTATGGCACGCCGGCGGAACCGGGGAATTGGGCGCCGGAGCTTGGCCAGGACACAGAGACGATCCTGCTGGAATACGGGTACGACTGGGACCGGATCGCGTCGCTGAAGGAGCTGGGGGCGATTCCTTGACGTCGCGGCGGGTGTGGCTGGCACGCCTGCCGGAGATGAGGATCGCCTACTTCGAAGTGGACGTGGCCGGTGGCGATGCTGCGCCGGATCTCTCGCGTGTATGGGACGAGTTCAACGAGTGGCGCGTGCAGGCACGGCCGGCGCTCGGGCGGATTGATATCGCGGCGATCGGATGGATGGTCGAATCGAGCGATGGACGACTGCAGTACCGGACCGGCGTGCCAATCCGCAGCGACTACTCGCCGCCGCCACCGGCGAAGACGACGTTCTTCCCGGGAGGGTCGTTTGCGTACGCCTATGCGGATGACGTGGATGAAGTCGACGACGCGGCAGCCGCGGTCCAGGGCTGGCTGCGCGAGCAGGGGCTGGTGGCCCGGTCCGGGCTGATCGAGGTGTACAAGTTCCACTACAACCTGGACCAGCACCCATGCGATTGTGGGGTGCTGGTGCAGCGGGCCGATGGTTCGGAGCCTGTGGCGGCGGGCGGGAGCCACGCGAGCCCGCTCCCGATCGCACGGCGTTAGCCGGGCGGGGATGCCTGGCGGGCGAGATTCGCTTGACCGTGGCGCATCGGCTCGGGGACCAGGAAGAACATGATGGCCGCCCCGGCGAGGCCGATCCCGCCGGTAACGACGGAGGCGGCGCCCAGGGACGCGGCGACAGTCACCCCGCTGACGAGGAGCGGGCCGCCGGCGGTGCCCAGGTCGCCGATGAGGCGCCAGACGCCGAGGAACTCGCCGCGCGCGACGGCGGGCGAGAAGTCGGCGCCGAGGGTCATATTGATCCCGCTGCCAAGGCCGTTGCCGAAGCCGGTGACCAGTCCGGCGGTGAGCAATCCCGCGAAGGAATCGGTGAGCGGGATCATCAGCATGCCGGCGGACATGATGAGCAGGCAGGGGATGGCGGTCCATTTGCGCCCCCACCGGTCCATGGCGATACCGACGGGGTAAAAGGCGGTCATATCGATGGCGGAAGAAAGGCCAAAGATGACGCCGACCTGGGCAGCGTCGAGGCCTGCATTGTCGCCCCAGAGTGGGATGACCGCCTGGCGGGAAGCGCGCAGGACCTGGATAGCGACGGTGGCGAGGCCCGCGGTGGCGAAGACGCGACCGTGGTCGCGAACGACACCGACGAGGCGCTTGTGAGCGGCCTCGGTGTGGACCTCGGAGACGCGCTCGGGTTCGCGGACGAAGATGAACATGGCGGCGGCAGCCACCAGGGCCAGCGCGGCCTGGATGTAGAAGGCGGCTTCGCTGCCCAACCACGCGGCGCCGAACCCACCAACGAAGGGGCCCACGAAGTTGCCGACGCGGTTGGAGCCCCCGAGCAACGAAAGAACGCGCCCTCGCTGTTCGATCGGCGAGGAGTCGGTGGCATAGGAGAGGCGGGCGAGCATCCAGATGGCCCATGAGCAGCCCATGACGAACACCAACGGCGCGAGGACGTAGGGAGACGTGGTGAGGCCGGCCCCAACGGCGACGACCGCGAGCGCGATGGTGCCTACGAGCATGGCGCCGCGCTCTCCAAGGCGGGTGACGAGCACGCCGGCGGGGATATCGAAGGCCATGGTGCCGATGCCACGAAGGGCGACGAGCACGCCCGCGAAGGCAACTGATGCACCGAGCTCGAGCGCGTAGAGCGGGAGCACGGGGATAACGGCGCCCTGACCAACGGCGAAGAGGAAGGTCGGGAGATAGACGGATGCAAAGAGGGAGCGTATGCGAAAGGCGGGGGCGCCTTCAGAGGATTCCACGGCCGCAATGTACGGGCGATCCGCCGGGAAGTGCCAGTTCGATGCGGCCTACCGCAGGTAGTTGAGGAGCGACATGTTGCTGGTGCGGCCGATGGCACCGAGGGCGGCTTCGAGGGCGTTCTGGGCGGCCGTGAACTGGACAATCGTCTCGGCGATATCGATGTCTTCGATCTCGGCGCGGAGTTCCTGGAGGTTGGTATCGGTTTCCTCGGACCGGTAGGCCGTGGCTTCAAAGCGGTTGAGCCGGGCGCCGACGTCGGCGCGCGTGTTCAGTACCGCGTCGAGTGCGCGGTCGATATCAGCCAGGGAGTTGCCAATGGTGGCGCCGGGCGCGTTGGAACGCAGGTTATCGCGCAGGGCGATGAGGTCGTCGAAGATGTCGCCGAGGGCCTGGTCGCCGATGACGTTGACGGCGACAGCATCCTGGGCGGAGATGCGGCGGGTGCGGAGGCCGTTGTCGCCCTGCCAGGTGATGGCCACCGGAGGGTTGCCGGCGACGTTGTAAGCAGGGGTCTGGGTCTGGTGCCCACTGAAGATGTAGACCCCGCCGAAGTTGGTGTTGGCGACCTGCGCGAGCTGCTGGATGAGCTGGTCCATCTCGGCGGCGATGTTGTTCTTTTCGCTGGCGCCCAGGGTGTCGCTGGCGCCCTGGACGGTCAGTTCGCGGGCGCGCTGGAGGATATCGGTGGCGCTGTTGAGGGCGGACTCGGTGACGTTGAGGAAGGCGGTGCCGTTTTCGAGGTTGCGGCGCATCTGGGCCTCGAAGGCGATGTTCTTACGGTGTTGCATGGCAAGGGCGGCGCCCGACGGGTCGTCGCTGGCGCGGTCGATGCGCCGGTTGGTGGAGAGCTGGCGCTGGACGCGGTCAGCGCGCTCGGTCGCGGCGGACATGTAAGACACCTGGTTGTGGACGCGGGACTGCTCGCTAAGCCTCACGGTGGTTACCTCGTAATGCCGGTGCGGTTGATGAGGGTGTCGAGCATGTCATCGATGGTGGTGATGACACGGGCGGCGGCGTTGTAGGCGTGCTGGGCCGCGCTGAGGTTGGTGACCTCCTCGTCGATTGAAACGCCATGGACGGACTGACGCAGCGCGTCGATGTGGTCGACCAGCAAACCGGACGACTGTTCGAGGCCGAGTGCGCGGTTCACATCGGCGCCAAGGACGGAGACGATGTTGCCGTAAAACGTGGAGGGCGAGGTTTCGACCTGGAGCTGATTGTTGCCGGCAGCGGTGAGGTCGGCGACCTGGGCAGCGGAGGAATAGGGACCGGCAGCGGAGATGGTGAGCGAGGCGACCGGGTTGCCGCCATTCGTGAAGGTGAGCGTGAACGTGCCCGGCCCAGCGGCCGCGGGAGTCGCGGTCCCTATGGTGGTGCCATTGAGCTGCAGTTCGAGGGTACCGGAGGCGGGCGGGTTTTCGATGATGGTGTAGGGCCCGGGCTGCAGGGTGCCGGCGACGGAGAGGCCAACGACGGCGTTGCCCGGGCTCAAGGTTTCGCCGACCACCAGCTGGCTGGCAGCCGAGCCCGCGATCATGTTCGCGGCGAGCTGCAGGTTGGCGATGGCGAGGGCGTTCGAGGGGTCGCCCGGTGCGCCGGGGGCGGTGGCGGCGGCAATGTTGGAAGGGCTGGTGGCCAGGGCGGTGTTGAGCTGGATATTCGAAGCGTCGGTACCGGTGAAGAAGTCGAGGCCGGTAGTGACCCCATCGAGCCCATAGCCCTGGCGATGGAGCGAGTTGACGCCGTTGATGAGCCCACTGGCCAGGGTGTTGAGCTTGGCGACGAGCTCGGGGAAGGCCTTGTCGCGGGCATCGAGGACGCCGCGGAGCTCACCGGAGCTGACCTGCACGGTGTCGTTGTCCATGGTGAAGACGAGCTTGAGCATGCCGGCGTTCGCGGGGTCGTCGACGGCCTGGACGGTGCGCGCAGACGTGCCAAAGACGAGTTCGTGGGTACCGAGGTAGACGGTCACTTCGCCGGTATCGGCTTCGCTGTAGTGGATGTCGGCGAGCTTCGAAAGCTGGTCGAGGAGGAGGTCCCGGCGGTCGCGGAGGTCGTTGGCCATGTCGCCATTGAGCTCAACCTGCTTGATCTGGAGGTTGAGGGTGGCGATTTCGCCGGCATAGGCGTTGATCTCGTTGCCGATACCGGCGACTTCCTGGTTGAGATCGGTGCGCTGCTGGTTGAGCTGGCTGTGCGCGGCCTGGACGCGCATGGTGAAGGTGGTGGTGGCGTGGACGAGGGCGGTACGAGCGGCGGAGGACTCGGGGTCGTTGGTGAGGTCGTGCCAGGCGGCCCAGAACTTGCCAAGCAGCGAGGAGATGCCATCGTCGGACGGGTCGTTGAAGACGACCTCGGCGTTACGGAGGGGGCGGGCGAAGGCGCTGTACTGGCCCTGGCCAGAGAGTGCCTGGCGGGCCTGGAAGTCCATGAAGATGTCGCGGATACGGTTGACGTCCTTGGCATCGACGCCGAAGCCGGGGCGGCCAAGGAGGTTGTCGCGGGAGAAGTGGTCGCTTCCGTCGAGACCGATGGGGCGGAGGAGGACCCGCTGGCGGGAAAAGCCAGGGGTCTGGGCGTTAGCGATGTTGTGGGACGCGACATCGACGGCAAGCTGGTGGGCACGGAGCGCCTTGACCGCGGTATCGAGTCCGATGGAGAGGCCCACGCATTCCTCCTAAGCGCTGCGCGAGACGAAGCCGCTGCCGTCGCGAGCGGTGCGCTTGCCCTGTGCCCCGTAGGTGGGGGAGGTGAAACCCCCGAGCATGTTGGCCCAACGCTCGCGCAGCTTCATGGCGTTCAGGAGCAGGTTGGCGTTGCGCTCCTGGGCGTCCTTGAGTTCGCGCGCGCGAACCGAGAGGGCGAGACGAGCCTCGGCGAACCCGGTTATGCCGAGATCGTCGGCAAGCGAAAGCAGATCTTCGATGGTGCGGTCCTCGGCACCGATGGTTCTTAGCAGATTCAAACGCTCGGACTCGAGGGCTTCGATGGCGTTGGCGGCCTCGATCATGGCGGCACTGGTTGCGGTGATGCGGTCGAAGTTCGATTCGAGCAGGGCGGACTGTTCCTCGAGTGCGAGAGCGAGGAGCCTGGAGAGGTGGCGTTCCTCGTGAAGGAGGAGTTCGAGCACGCGTTCGAGGACGTGCGCGGCGGCCATGTCAGGCGTTCCCGAGGCCGTTGGCGACGAGGCGCTCGGCGATTTCGCGGGCGTTAGAGCTGTAGGATCCGTTGGCGATGGCGGCCTTGAGTGCCGCGACCTTCTCGGCGCGCACGTCGCGCGAATCGGCGACTGCGCGGGCAGCCTCGGCGACGATCCGCCCTCGGTTCGAGAGGTTGAGCACGTCCTGGCGGCCACGGGCCTTGAGGGCGGCTTCAGCTTCCGGGGAGCCCGGAGCGCCTGATGCGCCTCCGGCGGCGGAGGCGGGGTTCATGCTGGCGCCGGAGAGGTTGAGCCCATCGATGCGTGCCATGGCGAGCACTCCTACTGGGTGAGTTTGGTGGCGATGGCGAGCATCTCATCGCCGACGGCGAACGTTTTGGCACAGGCGGAATAGGCGCGCTGGGCGATGATCATGGTGGTGAACTCCTGTGCCACATCGACATTGGAGCTTTCAAGCGCACCGGGCCGCAATGCGGCGAAACCCTCAGAACCGGCGGTGCCAACCGTCAATTCACCGCTGTTGACGGTGTCGCGATAGAGGCCATCGCCGAGGACTTCGAGCCCTTGCGGATTGGCGAATGAAGCGAGGGACACCTGGCCGACAGCCTCGCGTTCCCCCTCGGGGGTGACCGCGGAGATGTAGCCGAAGGCATCGACGGCGGGGGATGTCCAGCCTTCCGGGACGGTGATTGCTTCTCCCGTGGAGGAGTCAACGACCGGGCGGCCACCGAATGCGACGATCGTGCCATCAAGGTCGGCATCAAGTGCACCGAAGCGCGTAAAGACGATCGAGCCGTCGGCCTCCCGGACGCGGAGGAACGACCCGTCTTCGATCGCGAGATGGAGCGGGTTGCCGGTGGGCTGCACCGAGGCCGGGTCGAGGAGCAGATCGACCGTTGTTTGGCCGACACCGAAGCGGCCACCTTCGGGCTCCTGGAGCGGATCGATGCTGCCTTCGTGGACGGCGCGGAACTTCTTGAAGGCGGCGGTGTTGACGTTGGCCAGGTTGTGGCCGACCGCGTCGAGCACGTTCTGGTTGTGGGCCATGCCGCTGGCGGCGGCTCCGAGGATGGTGGGCATGGGCTACACTCCGAGCCGGCCGATTTCGCCGGCTGCCTGGTCGAGGGTCCCGTCGAGGCGGGCGAGGACGGCCTGGTTGGCCTGGTAGGTGCGCTGGACGGCGAGGAGCGAGGTCAACTCCTCGACGAGATTGGTGTTGGAGCCTTCGAGGAACCCCTGGCGGATGCCGCCATCGACCGGGGTACCGTTGGCTTCCGAGCGGAAGTAGGATTCGCCGGAGCGGACGAGCTGGCCGGGGCCGAAATCGACGACGGCAAGCCGGGCGACTTCGTCCTGGCCATTGAGGATGGTCCCGTCGGCCGTGATGGAGACGGTGGGGGACGGGAGCGAGATGCGCTGGCCCTGCGTATCGAGGACGTAGTAGCCATGGCTGGTGACCAGGTTTCCTTCGCCGTCACGGCTGAAGCGGCCATCGCGGGTGTAGAAGGCAGCCCCGTCGGGGCCTTCGACCTGGAAGAAGCCGTCGCCGAGGGCGAGGTCGAGCTCGTTGCCCGTCGGGGTAAGGATGCCGCCGGTGAAGTCGGTGGCGAATTCAGCGATGAAGGTGCCGGTGCCGATCTGACCGACGACCGCCTGGATGCGGGCGGAGATGGGGGCGGGCACGGGCGCCTGCTGGGAGATGAGGACGTCTTCGAAGGGCGCGAGTGAGGCGTGCTCGCGCTTGAAGCCCACGGTGTTGGCGTTGGCGATGTTGTTGGCCAGGACATCCTGGTAGCGCCAGGCGGCCTCGAGGGCTGTGAAGGCGCTGTAGAGACCCTTGATCATCGGCGTGCCCTCCGGCGGTTGAGACTGAGGAAGATGAGTGCGAGACCGGCGGCGGCCCCTGCGACCATCAGCGTGCGGCCGAGCCGCTGTGCGGTGGTGAGTGGCGGTTTCTCACCGGTTTCGGGGAGGGAGCCGGGCCTGACGTCGCCGCCCGCCGCCCCTGAAGCATCGGAGATGACGGTGAACCGGCCGGCGATAGAGCGGTCGGCAGGCATCGTGCCTGCCGGGGAGGATGCGCCACGCGCGGCGACCACGAAGAGGTCGTAGTTGTAGCTGGCGAGGCCGGAGAGTTTTGTCTCGAGCGCCCCGATGCCCGCGGAATCGACGTTGATTTCCCCCACGAAAAACGGCGCGGCATCGCCACCGGTGAGCCAGCCTTCGAAGGTGAAGCCATCGGCGGGCGGGAGGTTCTTCACATCGACGCGGGCGTAGGCTTCGGCGAAGGAGAACTCGAGGACGCCCTCGGCATCATGGGGACCGAAGTTGGAGACGCCTTCGAGGTAGGTGAGCTTGACGAGCTGCGGCACGCCGTTGGCGCGTGCGCCTGGCGCGGCGAGAGCAACCGGCACGAGCAGCAGCAGCGCTGCGATTGTGGCGACGAGGCGCGCGTGCATCAGCCGGCTATCCCCTGGCGGCGGAGGAGCAGGCGAACCTCTTCCTCGCTCTTTCTCATACGGCGGGCCAGCGCGGCGACATCGACTCCTGTCCCGGCGCCCCGCGCGGCAAGCGTGGCAGCTGCAGCGGCGGGGTGGGGCGGTTGTGACGCCGCGTAGGCCGCGTGGGCGGCTCGCGCGGAGGGCGCGTGAGCCGATTCGTGAGCGGCGGGCATGTGGTGGATGCGAGGGGAAGGCTGGCGGCGCCGGACGCTGCTCGCGCTCTTGAGCGCGTGGAGCTGGGTGTAGAGGTAGAAGATGGCTCCGAGGCACACCAGCTGGGAGATGGCGAGGAGGGCAATCGCATCGTTCATGTCGGCACCTCAGGCGTTGCGTTCGCGGGCCAAGCGGGCGCGGAGTCGGCCGAGCGCCCGCCCGTGGAGCTGGCAGACCCGGGATTCGGAGATTTCGAGGATCTGGGCGATTTCCTTCATGGTCATCTCATCGCGGTAGTAGAGGCTGACGATGAGCCATTCGCGCTCGGGAAGGGTTTTGATTGCGCCGGTGAGAGCATCGATGAGCTGGCGCTTCTCAAGGCGCTGGGTGAAGTCCTCTTCGTTCGGGTCGGCGGGGAGCTCGGTGGGGGCCGAGCCGTCGTCGTTCGCATCGCGGTCGAGGAGGCCGTCGAGCGAGACAGTGACCCAGCTGCAATCAATCAGGGCCTGGTTGTACTGGTCCATGGTGAGGCCCATAAGTTCGGCGGTTTCTTCGTCGGTGGGCTCGCGACCGTGTTCGAGGGTGAAGGAGACATGGATGGCCTCGAGTTTCTTGGCCTTCTGGCGCACCGAGCGGGGGAGGCGGTCGAGCGAGCGGAGGGCATCGATGATGGCGCCGCGGATTCGGCTGATGGCGTAGGTTTCGAACTTGACGCCCTTGCTTCCGTCGTAGCGGTCGAGGGCCTCGATGAGGCCAATGGTGCCGTAGCTGAGGATGTCCTCGTAGTCGAGGATGGCGGGCAGGCCGATGGCGAGCCGGCCAACGACGTACTTGACCAGCGGCGCGTATTGCCTGATGGCGGCGTCGCGGTCGGCGAGGAGGGCCGGGGCTTCACTAGCTAGGGCCATGGGACAGCTCCTTCACGGGCTACTCAGCGGATTCGGTGGCGTCGGATTCGGCGGACACTTCGGGCTCCCCAATGGGCCGGGCCGGAGGTGGGGTGGTAAGCAGGACGGCCTCGGCGCCGAAGGCCATGACGGTGACGAGGAGAAAGAAGAAGACGGCCCGGAGGAGCGCCTGATCGAGGGCGACGCCGGAACGAGTGGCGAGCCAGACACTGAGGGCGGCCACGGAGAGGGCAACCCAGACTCCGTAACGGGCGATCGTGTAAGGCGGGAAGGTCATAGCTGTCCTCGCCTCCGCATCTCGAGCTGGCGCCGCATCATGTAGCGGGCAATGACGTCGCGGTCGCCGCGCGAGATGTCGGTGAATTCGCAGTGGATGCGGTGCATGCGGTTTCCGGCCGCCGGCTCGCGGACCTGGGTCACCTGGAGGCGGGCGTGGATCTCGCCGGCCTCGGGGAGGATGGCGTGCAGGCCGAGGCGCTCGCCGGCCATCACGAGTTTGCGGCTGGTGATGCAGCAGCCTCCTTCGCTGAGGTCGACGATGATGCCATCCAGGGGTTCTTCGGATGAGGGTTCGGCGGCGTCGATGACGAGGCGATAGAGCGACTCTGGCTTGATGGCGACGGGGAGACGGAAGTTGCGCCTCCGCTCCATGCTTTCGACGGAGCCGGGGAGGCGCAGGTACTCATGCATGCCATCGGGGCTGTGGCCCACGACCTCGGTCACGAAGAGCCAGCGCTTGCGCTGGTGGATGTAGTGGGCATGGACGAGCGTGCCCGAGGGGAACGGGCGGGGCCGGAGACCGCGCATCGGGACAAGAACGGCGATGCGATCGTGATCGACATCCTCGACGCGGGTGACGTGGGTTTCGCCCTCGCGCCCGGAGGAGACGTCGAGCCGCAACGTGATGCCTGGCAACAGTCCCTGGGCCATGAAGGGATTCTTACGCTGTGGCGACGAGGCGCCCATTGGTCGTCTCCCGTGAACTCGTAGTGAAGACCCCTGATGCGATCGTGAGGGGATCGGCAACAGCGATGCCGGTGGCAACATCGCGTCCTGAGGATAGGAAGGCGAGGCCGAGCTGTGTCTCCATAACGATGGAGAGAGCGGGTGCCAGGCAGGTGACAAGATCGGTATGGGTGAGGACCGCGCCGGCGCAGGACGCCGAATCGAACGAAGCGACCTGCGCGGCGAGGACGCCGGCATCCCAGTGGGCGGGGAGCGCCAGGTAGGCGAAGTGCTGGACACCCGGGATTGGTGGCGGAGCCCAGCGGCCAGGTGGGATGTCGACGAAGATGCAGGCGCCCCTGGGAGCGCGGGTAACGGCATGAACGAGCTCCTGTGGCGAGAAGGCATCGAACACGGGGATGCCGATGGCTTCGCCATAGGCGTGGACCTGGGCGGGCCCGCCGGTGTGCGAGGTATCGGCGGCGACGAGGATGGCGGCTCGGCCGGCATCGGCGCAGTCGAGCGCCATGCGCATGAGAGCGGTCGTCCTTCCAGCGCCCGCGGGGCCCAGGATGGTGATGATGGCGGTGTGGCCCTCGGAGGGATAGGCGGCTTCGAGGGAGAGGATTGCACCTTCGAGGGCGCGGGCCGGGTCCGCCTCCCCCGGATCCGCGGCAGTCACGAGACGAGCCGCCTCCGGAGAGAAGCCCGCGGCGACGAGCAGGCCAGCCACGCCTGGCTCGACCGGGCTGAAACGCGAGGCGAAGGCAACGGGCTCGGTGATCGGCGCTGCATCGGCACCGGGCGTCGGACGCCCACGGGTGACGATACTGGGCCGCTCGCCCCACTGGACCGCTGGAGGCGGGAGCTCAGCGGGAGGCGGCGCGAACGGGGTAAGTGCATCGTGGGGCGGGAGGCCGCTGGTGGGTGCCTGGACGAAGCCTTGGAGCCAGTCGGGGGCGGGCCCTGGCGTGTCTGGCAGGGGCGGCGCAGGGCGGGTGGCCGGGCCAACCGACTCACGGGCGGCAAGGTCTTCGAGGTCGCCAACGGTGAGGGGCTTGCCGTCGTATTCGACGCGAGCAAGGGCGCCTTCGACGAGCGACTGCTGGAGGGCGAACGGGAGCCCCGCATCGTCAGGCGCGGGTGCGGCGAGCACCTCGATGAGGGGGTCGGCGCCCTCACGGAGGAGCGATCGGGTGCGGACGATGACAGCATCGGGGCCGAGTTCGCCCCGGACGCGGGCAAAGATGCGGGCGGTGTCGTTACCGATGTAGCGCTTCGTTTCCAACGTTCACCTCGATGTTGCCGACGGCTTCGACGGCGGTCTGGGGCGTGACTTCGGCAAAGGAAAGGACGACGACGTTCGGGAGGCGCCGTTCGAGCAGCCTGCGGAAGGCGAGCCGGATGCGGGAGGAGCAGAGGATTATCGGGTCGCGCCCTGAAGCTGCGACACGTTCGACCTCGGTGCTGACGACGCCGATGAGCCGCTGGACCTGCCAGGGGGCCATGGCGACCTGGCTGCCGTGATCGGACTGCTGGATGGACGAGGCGATCTCGTCCTCGGTGCGGGCACCGACGGTGATGACGTGGAGCGTTCCCGACTCATCGGCGTACTGGCGGCTGACCTGACGGGCGAGGGATGCCCGGGCATATTCGGTGAGCAGGTCGATATCGCGAGTGACGCGGCCCTGGGTGGCGAGTGTCTCGCAGATGGTGACCAGGTCGCGGATGGAGACGCGCTCGGCGAGGAGGTTCTGGAGGACTTCCTGGACCTCGCCGACCGTGAGGGTGGCGGGCACCAGGTCTTCGACAAGGGCCGGGTATTCGCCGCGCAAGTTTTCGAGCAGGTTCTGCGTGTCCTGGCGGCTGAGCAGATCGGGCGCGAAGCGCTTGACGAGCTCGGTGAGATGGGTGGCGAGGACAGACTCGGGATCGACGACCGTGTAGCCGAGGAGCTCCGCGCGTTCCCGGTAGGCGGGCGTGATCCAGCGTGCGGGGAGGCCGAAGGCGGGCTCGTGGGTTTCGATGCCGGGGATGTCACCCTCGGCGGTGCCGGGGTCCATGGCAAGGAACTGGCCGGGCTGGAGGGTACCGCGTGCGATCTCGACTCCGCGGAGCTTGACGACGTAGGCGTTGGGCGCGTGCTGAAGGTTATCGCGGACGCGGACGGTGGGAAGGACGATGCCGAGCTCGAGAGCGAGCTGGCGGCGGATCATCGTGATGCGGCGGAGGAGGCCGCCACCGGCCTGCTCGTCGACAATCGGTATGAGCCCATAGCCGACTTCGACCTCGAGCGGGTCGATGTTCATCATCTGGATGACCTGCTGGGGGCCGAGCTGTTCGGGTTCGGGCTCGGCGATGGGGATCGCGGCGAGGGCGGCGAGCTGTTCGGCCTTCTGCGAGCGGGTGATGAGGTAGCCGCCACCCGCGGAGATGCCGGCGACCATGAAGAACGGCAGTTTGGGGAGGCCGGGCATCATGCCGAAGACGGCGAGCATCGCGCCGGCGACATAGAGGGGGCGCGCCTGCACGGTCATCTGGCTGAACATCTGGCTGCCCAGGTTCGTTTCGCCGGCGGCGCGGGTGACGATGATGCCGGTGGCGGTGGAGATGAGGAGGGCGGGCAGCTGGGAGACCAGGCCATCGCCCACGGTGAGTGTGGCGTAGCGGTTGAGGGCCTCGCTGGCGCCGGTGCCCTGCTGGAACACGCCGATGCTCAGGCCGCCGATGATGTTCACGATGATGATGACGATGCCGGCGATGGCGTCGCCCTTAACGAACTTGCTGGCGCCATCCATGGCGCCATAGAAGTCGGCTTCCTGGCCGATTGCCTTGCGGCGTTCACGCGCCTGGTTTTCATCGATGAGGCCGGCGTTGAGGTCGGCATCGATGGCCATCTGCTTGCCGGGCATGGCGTCGAGGGTGAAGCGGGCCGCCACTTCGGCGACGCGGCCCGCGCCGTTCGTAATCACGACAAACTGGATGACGACCAGGATGAGGAAGACGACGATCCCAACGACGAGGTTCCCGCCGACGACGAAGTGGCCAAATGAATCGACGACCGATCCCGCGTCGGCCTGGAGGAGGATGAGGCGGGAGGTGGAGACATTCAGGGCGAGGCGAAAGAGCGTGGTAACGAGGAGGAGCGAGGGGAAGACAGAGAACTTGAGGGGCTCGTCGGTGTAGACGGCGACCAGGAGGATGATGACGGAGGCCGCGATGTTGACCGTGAGCAGGAGGTCGAGGAGGGCTGGCGGCAGCGGGATAATCATCATCCCGACGATGACGATGATGCCGGCAGCCAGGAGCACGTCGGTCTGGCCGAGGAGGCGGCCGATACCGAACGAGGACGAGGCGGGAGCCCGGACGGTCACAGGTTACCTCCGAGATTCGCGGCCGCGGTCCGGCGGCGGGTGAACGGCTTCTTCGCGCGAAGGGCGTAGACCCAGGCGAGCACCTCGGCCACGGCGTGGAAGAGGCTGGCTGGCACGTACTGACCGATGGGGACGGCCTTGTGCAGTGCACGGGCAAGGGGCGGCTCTTCGAGCACGGGAACACCCGCCTTCATGGCGACGTCGCGGATGCGGAAGGCGAGATGGTCCTGGCCCTTGGCCACCACCATCGGTGCCTGCATGGTGACCGGGTCGTACTTGAGGGCGACCGCGAAGTGGGTCGGGTTCGTGACGACCACATCAGCGGTCTTCACAGCAGCGATCATGCGGTTCACGAGCTGCTGGCGGCGGCGGCGGATGGCGGCCTTGATCTGGGGGTCGCCGTCGTTCTCCTTCATCTCCTGCTTGAGCTCTTCCCTGGTCATCATCAGGCGCTTGATGTGCTGGCGGCGCTGCCAGCCGAAATCGGCGATGGCCATGACAAAAAGGACCGCGGTTGCCCGGAGCGCGATGTCGAAACCCAGCCGGGCGAGGCGCGCGGTGGAATCGGCCACGCCGAAGCGGGCGAGGGAGGCAAGCTCGGCCATCTGGCCGGCGAGGGTGAGATAGACCACGACCCCGACGACCACGAACTTGAAGAGCGACTTGCCGAGGCGGACGAGACCCTCGATGGAAACGATGCGTTTCGCGCCCGAAGCAGGGTTCACGCGGGAGAAGTTGGGTTTGAGGCTGTTGCCGCTGATGAGGAGACCGGTCTGGCCGACGTTGAGGAGGATGCCGGCGACGGCGATGAGCCCGAGGAGCGGGAGAATCGCAAGCAGGGCGTGCTGGAACACGTCGCGGCCATACTGCTGAGCGCTCTCACGGGTGAGTTCCTGCGTGGTGGGATTACCGAGGCCTTCGTGCAGGAGGTCGCGCATGCTCCACCAGAGGCCGGGGCCGAGGAAACGGATGCCAGCAACGGCGACCAGGAGCGCGCCGATCTGGACGACTTCGTCGCTTTTCGCGACGTTGCCCTTTTTGCGGGCGTCGTGGAGCCGCTTTGGAGTTGGCGCCTCAGTCCGTTCGCCGGCCATCTAGCGGGTACCTCCAAGGAGGACCTGGCTCGAACCCGCGAGCGATGCACCGAGGACGCCATTCATGAGCGTCATGGTCGCGGGGAGCGCGGCGCCGAGAACCAGTACGCCCACGCCAATCTTGACCGGGGCGCCGACGATGAGGACCTGCATCTGGGGCACCGTGCGCGAGACGATGCCCATTCCGATGTCGGTGAGTGTCAGGGCGGCCATCACGGGCATGGCAAGGCGGACAGCCGTGACCGTGAGCCCTGCGATGAGCGAGGTGATGCCGGAGGGGTTGAGGGCGAACGGATCGAAGGTGCCGAGGGGAATGGCGCGAGTGGTTTCGGCGAGGGTCTGCACGGTGAGGTGGTGGCCGTTGATGCTGAAGAACACCAGAGTGACAAGCAGCGAATAGAACTGGTCGAAGGCGCCGAATTCGGTGCCGGTGATGGGATCGAAGACCGCACCGAGGCCGAAGCCCATCTGGAGGCCAATGACGCGCGAGGCCATTTGCATGCCGATGAAGACGATGTTCATCACGATGCCAAGTGCGAGGCCGAAGACGGTCTCGCGGAGGGCGTGGTCGACGAGGGTGCCGAAGTGTTGTGGCGGAGCGGGCACCGAATCGCCCTGGAGCGGGACGAGTACGAGCGCCATGAAGACGGCGAAACCGACCCGGGTGTAGGCCGGGATGCCCTTGTGGCTGAGGAGGGGGGCCGAAACCAGCATTGCCGACGTCCGCAGAAGAAGGAGCAGGAAAGCGTAGGTGAGCTGGGGCGAGAGCGTCAGTTCCATGGCATCACCGCCCGTAGGCCGCCATGTTCGCGAAGAGCCCGGCGGAGAAATCGAGGAGGGTGCTCATCATCCATGGACCGAAGAGCAGCATGGCCACGAATACGCCGATAAGCTTCGGGACGAAGGTGAGGGTGGCTTCGTTCACCTGGGTGACGGCCTGGATGATGCTCACGACGACGCCAATCACGAGGGTAGTGGCCAGGATGGGTGCGCCCACGAGGAGCGAGACGGTGAGCGCTTCTTTCATCAGTCCGAGGACAACGCCTTCGTTCATGCGAAGCTCCCAACCAGCGAGCCAACGATGAGGTACCAGCCATCGACCAGGACGAAGAGGAGGATTTTGAAGGGGAGCGAAACGATGACTGGCGGAAGCATCATCATGCCCATGCTGAGCAGAGCGGATGAGACGATGAGGTCGATGATGAGGAAGGGGACGAACATGACGAAGCCCATCTGGAAGGCGGTCTTGAGCTCGGAGATGGTGAAGGCGGGGACGAGGACGTAGGTGGGGACGTCGTCGACGGTCTCGGGTTTGGGTGAATTCGAGAGCTTGAGGAAGAGGCCCAGGTCCTGCTCGCGGGTCTGCCTGAGCATGAACGCACGAAGGGGTGCTTCGCCCCGGTTGTAGGCTTCCTGCTGCGTGATAGTGCCGTTGAGGTACGGCTGAACGGCCTCTTCGTTGATGGTCTTGATCGCCGGGGCCATGACGAAGGCCGTGAGGAACAGGGCCAGGCCGATGAGCACCTGGTTGGGCGGAAGCTGGGGGATGCCGATGGCGTTCCGAACGAGCGAGAGCACGACGATGATGCGCGTGAAGGACGTGACCATCACCAGGATGGCGGGCGCGAGCGAGAGGACGGTGATGAGGAGGAGGAGCTGGATCGCCGACGAAACGTTCTGTGGGTTCTGGGTGTCGATGGCGGGGCCGGCCTGGGCGGGCTGGGCCGTGGTGGTCTGTGCGACACAGCTCGTGAGACTCACCAGCGCGAGAGCAAGGAGTGCGAGGACAAGAAGAACCCGGCGCCTGGAGGTTCGGCGGAGGTGCTGGCGGAATCCCACTCGGGCCCCCGGTGGAGGAAGTGGGGTTCAGCGTAGGGTGGCCAGTCTGCGCTCAGTATTGGGGGAACCCCCTTCGGCCGTGGGCGAAACCCTCACGGGCTGGCAGGGGCATACCCGCATTCGCGGGGCGAGCGCGCCGAGGTGCAGGCGGCGTCCCGCTCAATCCAGCTCGATGCCAGTGATGGTTTCGGAGCGGCGCGGGGAGACGTTGCGGGAGCTGCGCCGCATCGACTGGAAGAGTTCGGCGGCGAACTGACTGAGGGGCTGGTCGGAGGTATTGGCGGATTGTGCCAGGACGCGGACCGCCTCGTCCTCGGAAAGCTCGTTGAGGAGGGTGAGTTGTTGTGGCGTGGCGCCGACGGCGATGACGCGGTCTCCCAGGGCGACCAGATGGATGGTGCGGCCGTTGCTGATGGCGAGCGTGTCGATGACGCGGAGGAAGCCAGTGGTGCTGCGGGGCCCCGCTGCTTTCCTTCCCCACCAGCGGAGGCCGACGATGGAGGCGGCGATGATGATAATGACGAGCCCGAGGCGCCATGCCAGTGAGATGAGCTCGCCGCCACCGAGGCTGAAGCCTGTCGAGGAGTCCTCGGCGGGAGCCGTTTCCTGGCTTGTCACCGGGTTTCCGGTGAGTGAGATGGTTTCAGCCGGGCGGAGCACGGGACTCTCCGCGGCGGAGGGCCCGGATGGCGCGAACGTTGAGACGAAGAGCAGCGCACAGAGCATGGCGCCCGCGACCACGGCAAGCCAGGTCAGGCGCTTCCGGGTCTTGGGATCGTTCACCCGACGCTGGCCTCCTGCTCGGCGCCGCGGCGGACCACCTCGACGACGCGGATGCCGAAGTTCTCATCGACGACGACGACTTCGCCGCGCGCGATGAGGCGGTCGTTGACCAGGATGTCGACGGGCTCGCCGGCGATCCGGTCGAGCTCGATGACGGAGCCGGGGCCAAGGCCGAGGACCTCGGCGACGGTGAGCTCGGTGCGGCCGAGCTCGACCGTGACGTTCATCTGAAGGCCGGCGAGGAGGTCGATGCCGCTGCGAGCCGCCGGTGCCGGGGCCTCGGCAAGGGGCGCGAACCTGGCACGGGCCGCGGAACCGATGGGCGTGGGTTCACGGGATGCCGGTGCCGGGCCTGGAGGCGGCGAGGGCGGAGGCGAGGCGGGTTGCGGTTCGAATGAGGTGTCCACATCGAGGAGTTCGGCCGCTTCGAGCTCTTCTTGAGTGAGGCCCAGGCCGAACTCGGGCGCGGAGGCCGGTCCACTTGCCTGGTCCGAAGCGAGCGCACCCTCCATCGCCCCCGCCATGATGTCGAGGAAAGTGCCGGGCAGGACGAGCGTGATCTCGAGGTCGTGGCCGCTGGCGATGGCGCCGCGCAGGAGGAGGCAGGGGTCGTCGAGGGTGGCAAGCGTCGCGGGCATCGTGTTTGCGGTTATGTCGTCGATGGCCAGGATGAGGCCCGCGGGCGATCGGCCGAACACAGCGGTGTTGAGCGACTGGATGACCTGGCCAAGCACGGTTGAGGCGATGACGATGGTCTGCTGCTCTTCGTCGTCCGGGTTATCGGCCTGGGATTCGAGGTAGGCGGCAGCCAGGGCGGTCTCGATGACGAGGTACGCGGTGGCCGCCTGGTCCTGGTCGGTGGAGAGTTCGAGGGGAATCGCGAGGTGTGGGCGGTCGAACTCGGCGGTGATCTCGTCGGGCATGACGAGCCGGCCATCGATCGCGGAGATGGCCGGGGTCGCTCCCTGGATCGCCTGAAGGGCAGAGGCGGCTGCACTCCAGGCCTCGCGCCCGGTGGCATCAAGAGTGACCGCCTGGGCGGGGGAGAGCAGCTGGCCGAGGACTTCAGTCGGGTCGGACATTGGAGCGCCTCACTGGGTGATGAAGGTTTCGAAGTAGATCTGCTCGACTTTGTGGCCGTGGAGGTGGTGGTTGATGGCCTCGATGAGCTCGGCCTTGAGGTGTTCGCGGCCCTCGGTCGTGGACACCTCGTCGGCGGTCTTGGAGCCGATGACTGCGGCGACGCCATCGAGGATTTTGTGCATTTCGGGCTGGAGCTCTTCGGCGAAGTGGGCGTTCTTCGCCTCAAGGGCGGCGCCTTTCACGCCGACCCAGGGCGGGTCTTCAGGCCCGAATTCGAGGGCGATGATGGCTTTGACGTACTTCGGGGCGGTGGAGGGCGCCTTGAGGTTGAGGATGAGGCCGTCGGGGGCGTTGGTGGCCGGTCCGTGGCCGCCTGGCATGGCCTTCCCCAGGATGACAGTGGGCCGCGGAGCTTCGGCAATCTGTTCGGCGGTGTAGATGACGGGCGGCTTCGGGTCCATGTAGTTGGGCTTGATGTAGAACCAGAAGGCCGCCGCGAAGAGGACGGCGCCACCGGCGAGAACCTTCTTGTCTTTGAACATGGGAGTTACCTGCCTGTGCCCGCGAGGGATTGCTGGAGGTCTTCGAGGGTGGGGTAGAGGATGACGATGTCGGCGCGGCGATTGAGCGCGCGGCCTTCGGGGGTGGAGTTGTCGCCGACCGGCTGCGTATCGGCGTAGCCGGCCAGGAAGAGCTGCTCGGCATCGAGGCCGCCCTGCTCGGTGAGGAAGCGAAGGACGCGCGAGGCACGGGCAGCAGACAGCTCCCAGTTGGTCGCGAAGTCGGGGCTGTTGACGGGGATGTTGTCGGTGTGGCCCTCGATGCGCATCTGGTTTGGGAGGCCCTGGAGCGCCGCCGCGACGAGCATGAGCACGTCCTGGCTCCCGGGCTTGAGGTCGGCACTGCCAGAATCAAAGAGGAGGTTGTCGGCGAGGCTGATGGTGATGGAATCGGCGTCGCTGCGGACCTGGATCTTGCCCTCGATGTGGTTGGCGGCGGCGAAGCCGTTGAGCGTCTCGGTGAGGCCAGCGAGGGTGTTGGACTTGATTTCGGAGATGGTGGGCGTGAGACCGCCGCCGTTGTTGAAGACGGGCGACGAGCCATTGCTGCCCTGGAGCACACCGATGCTGAAGGCCTGGTCGATGGAGTGACGCACCGACTGCAGCTTCTGGGGGTTGGCGTCGCTGGTGGCATAGAGGACGACGAAAAGTGCGAAGAGAAGCGTCACCATGTCGGCGTAGGAGACGATCCATCGTTCGTGGTTCTCGGGTTTCTCGGCCTCGGGGGCTTTGCGGCTCACGCGGCCTCCCTGCGGACCTCACCGGCATCGTCGCCCTTGCGGCGCTCGCTGGGCTGGAGGAAGCCTTCGAGCTTTTCGCGGACGATGCGCGGGTTGTCGCCCGA
The DNA here is from genome assembly GCA_964507025.1 of uncultured Anaerolineaceae bacterium. GTDB lineage: Bacteria > Chloroflexota > Dehalococcoidia > Tepidiformales > Tepidiformaceae > Amarobacter. Next base: position 9,533 of record CAZDOK010000015.1, on the reverse strand, counting down.
CTGGATGGACATGAGGCCCTCGATGACGACGTTGAGGGCGTGGAGTTCGTGCTTGGAGTTGTTCTTGAGCTTGTTCGCGAGGGGGAGCCAGAGGACGTTGGCCGTGAACACGCCGTAGAAGGTGGCGACGAAAGCGGTGGCGATGCCGGGGCCGATGTGGTCCGGTTCATCGAGGTGGGCCATGACGCCCATGAGCCCCATGACGGCACCGAGCACGCCGATGGTGGGGGCAATACCGCCCATGAACTCGAGGGCGGCGAAGTTGCCCTCGTGCCGGTGCTTCATCGACTCGGCCTCGATCTCCATGATCTCGCGGAGGAGCTCGGGATCGGTGCCGTCGATCATGAGCTGGACACCCTTGCGGGTGAAGCCGTCGTGGATCTTGTCGACATCGGCTTCGAGGGCGAGGAGGCCTTCGCGGCGGGCCTTATCGGCCATGGTGACAAAGAGGTCGACGGTTTCGGCGGAGTTGTGTTTTTCGCCGCCGAGGAAGGCTTTGAGGATGAACTTGGGGAGTCCGATCATGACGCTTAGCGGCTGGGAGATCATGACCGCGCCCAGGGTGCCGACGATGACGATCATGAAGCCTGGGATATTGATGAGGGCGGCAGGGTTGCCCCCTTCGAGGATGTTGCCCCCGACGATGCCGACGACGGCGAGGATGAGCCCGATGAGGGTTGCGAGATCCATCAGGCGCTCCTGCGGATGGCGCCGATGCTCATGCGGCGGAATTCGGCGATGCGCTCGACGATGATGGCGGGCGCCTCGGCGCACACGTAGCGGTGGCCATTGGTGAGCGTGAGGTGGGTATCGTGGGTCGCTTCCATCACCTCGATGAGGTCGGGGTTGAGGTAGAAGACGGTGCCATCGATGCGAGTGAGCTGAATCATGGGTGGTGGGCCTGGGCCCGTGCCGGGCTGGATTCAGGGTAGGGATGGAGGTGCGGTGCGGTTATCGGGGAAGACCCCGCGGTGGTGGGGAAGTGCCCTCACCGGGAGGTGGGGGATACCCTGAATCGGGGGTGGTGGCGCGCCGAGGGAACAAACGGAGAGCCCGGCGCCGTCGCCGGGCTCTTGCGGGGGTGCGCGGAGTGGCGGCTAGCCGGCGATGGCATCACCGACGCCGGCAAGCATGCGCTCGGCTTCTTCGACGCTTTCGAGGCGGACGATGCCCTTGCGGATGGCGTAGCGGATGAGGTCGGTGCGGTTGCGGGCGTGGAGCTTTGCCATGATGTGGGCCTTGTGGGCCTCGACAGTCTTGACGCTGATGTAGAGCTCGTTGGCGATGCCCTGGTTCGTATAGCCCTCGGCGATGAGCTGGAGGACTTCGCGTTCGCGGCTGGTGAGGGCATCGACGCCGGCGCGCTGGTCGGAGCGCTTGGCCTGGTAGAGAACTTCGGCGAGGTCGAAGCCTTCGCTGAGGGCGCTGGAGAAGTAGCTATTGCCGCGGTGCACAGTCTGGATGGCGAGGACGAGCTCGCTCACATCGGATTTCTTGATGATGTAGCCGGAGGCTCCGGAGCGGATGGAATCGAGGAGCTGATCCTCATCGACGAAGCCGCTGAGCATGACGACGCGGGTGGCGGGGCAGGAGCGGCGGATCTGCCGGGTGGCCTCGAGGCCGTTAAGGCCGGGCATGACGACGTCCATGAGGACGACATCGGGCTGAAGGCGTTCTACGGCCTGGACGGCCTCGCGGCCGTTTTCGACATCGGCGACGACTTCGAGTTCGGGCTGGCTTTCGAGGAGCATGCGGAGGGCCTGGCGAATGACGGCGTGGTCATCGACAAGGAGGATCCGGATGGGGTTATGGTTCCGGCCCTGGTGAACGGGTGCCGGGGTTGCTCCGGGGCGGAGACTGGGGGTGCGCCCGTTGGTGCGAAGGGTGTTCATGGCGATGCTCCTCTGGTGGCTGGGCCGCAGGGGAGCGTGGGTTGGACGGCTCGCGCGCTTCCCTGACGGGTCTGAAGGGAATCCGAAGGTAGAAACCCTTAAGACACCGAGAAGTCTAGAGACGAGCTTTCGTTGGCGTATTGGGAAAAACCCGCATAGTGATGCGTGCGATCCCGAGGGAACGGGCGGGGTTCCACCGGGTCGCGCGATCGCGGCCACTGCGGGGAAGGCACCAGTGCGGTCGGGGTGAACGCCTCGGCCGAGTCGTGCATATCCATGGAGCGACCGGTTAGAGGGTGAAGAAGGCGCGCTCGATGTGGCCGGGCTCGCTGGCGAGATGAATCTCCGAGCGGAGGGCCATCACGGACTGGTTGTTGGCGGCAGCCTCTGCGGCATCCTCGTTTTCGTAGATGCCGATGCGGGCGATCTCGCCGCTGTCGTCGTGGGGTTTGAGGAGATAGCTGGAGAGGCAGCCGGGCTGCTGCTTCAGCGTGGCGTCGAGCTTGCGCATGAGCTCTTCGAGCCGGGCTTCCTGGCCGCGGCGGGGTTTGGCGATGGAGAGACGGATGTACGGCATTTCGACTACGCCCCCTGTTGGCGGGAATGATAGGGAGTGCGGGCGGGTAGGAAAAGCGAAACCCCCGGTTTGAGCGGGGGCTTCGGATTCAACCCTGGAATGAACGACTCAGAGCCGCAGTTTGCCGTGCGAGGGCTGGCGGCGGCGCTGGCGCTGGGGAAGGGCGGCTTCCTCGGCGGCGAGGTCGACCGGGGGGCTGGTAAGCACTTCGTGGACGTAGCCGCACATGATGCAGCTGCCATAGGTGCCGTGCCAATCGCGCTCGACAATCATCGAGCCGCGGCACTTGGGGCAAGACTTGGGCGGGGCTTCCTGCAAAGCCGGCATAGACGAAATCCTCCTCATCACGAGACGCAAATAGGATTCGAGGACAGAAAAAAAGACCTCGAAGCGAGCTACCTGCTCGCCAGGCCTTCCAAACTGCCTCCGGGGTTAGCTGACGGGCTCGGGCGGAAGGCGCCCTATTGGCTGCACTGCGGGGCGGCAGCCAAATTCGCCCCGAAACTGGGTCCCCCGTTGCGCCATGAGGCGCACTAGGCAGGTGTTGCACTGTTAACCGAGCGCTGTGAAGGACGCGAACGGCCTTCGACTAGCGGAAGCTACCAATCCAGCATAGAGGGTGTCAACCCCTGATTGGGAATTTCGTCACAAATTTACCGCTGAGTTGGCATAATCGCTCGACGTAATGGGGGTCAACCCTGATCCAGTGTCGCAGCGCCGGGCAGGAGGGCAGCCTCGATGAGCCGTGGGGGCCGCCGGTGCCACGCCCAGATACAGGCAGTGGTGATGCCCGCGCCGGTGACGCCGCAGATATTCGCAACAATTCCGACGATATCGCCCCGGGCGATAAAGTAGACCAGCCAGCAAGAGAGCCCGGCGACCATGATGAGCCAGGCTGCCAGCGAGTAGCCCTGGACATCACGGGTCCGAAGGATCCGCGTGATGTTGGGGATCCAGAACACCTGGGTGAGGATCACGGCTGCCCAGCCGACGAGTTCGATGGACAACCGGGGGAGACTCCTCAGTGGTGTGATGTGGAGCGTATCGCGCGTCCCACTAATGGCCTACTGGTGCCCCGGAGAGGGGATCGCTTCCCTTGGGCGGCGGTCGCGTCACGAACCCGGAACATCGCGCATTTCGCCTTCGAGGAGGGACATGATGAAGACATCGTGGTAGCGGCCGTACTTGTAGAGCGCATCCCGGAGTCGGCCTTCCACCACGAACCCTATTTTTTCGTACACATGCCGGGCCCGCTCATTCGGCGCGTAGACCTCGAGCTGGATGCGATGGAGGTTCATCATCTCGAAGCCAAAGCGGCAGACGGTGCGCATGGTATCGGTGCCGTAGCCGCCGTCCCAGCAGGTCTTGTCGCCGATGGCGATGCCCAGGGAGGCGGATCGGCTCTCGGGGTTGGTGTTGAGCAGGTCGACCCCACCGATGAGGCGATTGTCGGCGAGGGTCTCGACGGCGAAGCCTGCGTGCGCGTAGCCAGGAGAGGACACGCGCTCGATGAACTCGCGTTCTGACTTCATCGAGAGGGGGTAGCGCATTGCCAGGAACTCGGTGACCTCGGGGTCGTTAAACCACCTGTAGAGGAGCGGGGCATCTTCGGGCTCGCGGGCGCGGAGACGGACAAGGTTTCCTTCGAAGATCGACATCACGGTGAGTCCTCCTGGAATTCGCTGCGCAAGATGCTCATGACAACAGTGTCGCGGTAGGAGCCGGCGATGAACCGGTGGTCGCGGAGCAGGCACTCCTCCACGAAACCCACCTTCCGGTACACGTGACGAGCGCGCGCATTGGTCGCATCGACGGTCAGCTCAATGCGGTGGAGGTTCAGCATGGCAAACCCGAACCTGCAGAGGGTGCGCATCGCGTCAGTGCCGTAGCCCCGGTCCCGGTAGCCGGGGTGGCCAATGGCGATCCCGAGATCGCCGCGGCGGTTCTCGGGCGCTGGAACTCGCAATTCGCAGTTGCCGATGAGGAGGCGGTCGCCGAGTGTCTCGACCGAGAACGGAGAGCGCCGGTGGCTCATGGCCGTTTCCCCTTTCAGCAGGTTGCCTTCGGCGGCATGAGAGACGGGATACCGGACGGCCAGGAATTCGGTGACGGCGTAGTCGTTGAACCAGGCGTGGAAGGCCGCTTCATCTTCCGGTTCGCGGGCCCGCAAGCGAACCAGGCGGCCTTCCAGAGGATTGGGGGAAGAGGTCATCGGAGTTCACCCCGGAGGAGGCCCATGACGACAATCTGGTGGTAGCTCCCGAAGCGGAACATGGAGTCACGGAGGACCGCTTCGCGCTGGAAGCCGACCTTTTCGTAGACGTGGATGGCGCGTTCGTTCCAGGAGAGGACATGGAGATGAATGCGATGGAGGTTCATGACTTCGAAACCGAAACGGCAGAGGGTTCGCATTGTGTCGGTGCCATACCCGCCTTCCCAGCAGGATTTGTCGCCGATCTGGATCCCGAGGGTGGCGCCCCGGTTCTCGGGGCTCGCATCGAAGAGGCCGCAATCGCCGATGAGGACGCCGTCCTCCTTACGGACGATGGCGAAGAAAGCGGCATCGAACGATGGAGCGGCCAGGAGCCGCTCGGTCACCTCCTTACGGGAGAAGGGGTACTGGCGACCAAGGAACTGCCGAACCTCCGGGTCGTTGAGCCAGGCGAACGCCCGGTCGACATCCTCGGGCTCATGAGCGCGGAGGCGGATGAGTTCACCCTCAAGGGGGCCGGGCACCATGGGTTCCTCCTGTGGCGGTAACGCGAAGGGCCCACCTGGTGGGGTGGGCCCTTCAGCGTTGCAGCGGGTAGGTGTTCGCTTACGCCCCTGAACGCCCCCGGACCTGGCCAGCGCAACCAGAAATGGCCGGGAGAATACCGGCGGGCATCGGCTTGCTGGCAAGTGCGGGGTGCTTCCGAGACATCATTCCGGGAAGCGTAGTGGAATCGATCGATCCCCCACAACGGCCGACTACGCCGAAGTGTGAACCGGCTCACACACTGGTCACACGATGAAGAGCGGCGCGAAGGCAAGCGCCGCTGCAGCCACGAGCTTGGAGAAGGCGACCAGGGCGGGCACCGCGGCATCGTGGAAAGTCGCCCCGGTATCCGCCCCGGTGGAAGCGGCGAGGAGCGCGGCCGGGTCCCCCGCCGGCGGGGCCGCAGCGTCGTCAGGGTTCGCGGGAGCGGCGGGGCTTCCGGCTGCAAGAGCCCAGACGGTTCCCGCGCCATCGAGCACGGCGGCCAGCATCACCGCGCCGGTGCCAACCAGTAGCAGCCCCGCCACCACGAGCCAGCCCTCGTTCCCGGACTCACCGAGGGAGTAGCGCACCGCGGCGCCGAGGGCGACGGGCACGATGATGGCGCAGATGAAGAGGGGCACCAGGAGCCCGCCAGCTGATCGAACGGCCGTGCCCGCAACGGACGGGAGGCCCGCGGGGGCATCAGCCTGGGCTTCGTGGGGGGTGTACGAGGCAGGCGCGGTGCTCAGCAGCCCGGCCGCGACTCGCCCAACGCTTCGGATGGCGGCGGCGACGGCGAGAAAGGCGAGGACCAGGCCGGCGAAGCCAGCGGCGAGCACCTCGGGCCGCGCACCGCTAATGAGCAGCGAGCGCGGCAGCGAGAGGGGTGACGGCTCGATGCCCGCCGCCTGGCGCGGTGTCAGGCTGTCGCCGTCGATGAGGTCCTCGATGATGCCTTCGGTCTCGATGCGAGTAGCGGCGGCGAGCTGCTCAACTTCGCGTGGGCCGAAGCGGCTGTCATCGGCGATCGACTCCCGGAGCGCATCGAGTCCGGCAACGTGCGCGGCGATGGCATTCGCCGCCGCGAACTTCACGTCGTCCCCGGGTTGCAGCAGATCAAGGTCCTGAGCGAGCGCGGCATACCGCTCGGGGTCATCCGGAGCTACCGAGGCGAGGTTCGCCCTGATGAGTGCGGAGAACGCGAGAAGTGACAGCATCACTGCCAGCGCGGCCGCGGCAAGGGCATACGCGCGCGCGAGGTGGCCGCACATATCGGCACCGGGAGCGGACGGGGCGTCGGGCAGCGCATCGAGTTCACCTTCGCCCGCCGGGCCGGCAGCCCAGGAAGCAGGCCGCACGCTCAGGAGGGCCGCTACGGGTGACCAGGACGCGATGAGCTGGCCCGGGAGCAAGAAACCCATGCCCGCGAGGCCGACTCCCAGCAGGCCCGCGGTGGTCGGGGTGACATGGGCGACCTCGGCCTGCGAGGAGAGGGCGTAGCCAGTCGCGACTGCGGCGGCCACGACCAGTCCGGTGAGGGCTGCAGATTCGAGGCCAGCGGCGAACCCCGTAAGGACGTTCGAGGCCGGGCTGGTCTGCGAGGCCCGGGCCACCCGGCGGGCCGCATGCCACGGGCCAAAGGGCGACAGCCGGAACAGGAAGAGGAGGAGCAAGGCTGCGACAACACCAGCCGCGGCGGCACCGAAGAACCAGTACCAGCCGTCTCCGAGCATCGCCCAGGAGACCGCTGCGATTCCGGCCATGCCCAGGACGACGGTGACGGCGAGCGAGCGGACGAGAAGGACATCCGGGCGGGCTGGCCGGATGGAGAGCAGTTGCGCGGCCAGGCCACCAGCAATGGTGGAGAGCACGGCAACGGCCAGGAGCACGGGCGGCAGCAGGAGCCATCCCGCCTCACCGCTCGCCCAGGCGAGGCTTGTGCCGACGAGCATGGCGGCAAGGGTGGTGAGCGCGGTGGACTCGGCGATTTCGGCTGGCCTGGCGGTTGCGAAGGACAGGCTGGCGGCGCACTCGATGGATGACAAGGGACCTTGTTGCGGGCTATCGACAGGAGTCAGCGACTCGGCCAGGCCCGCTGCGTTGGCGACGATGCCGCCCGTGAGTCGGCTCACCGCGGCCACGAGCCCGGTGCCGAGGGCAAAGGCGACGGCCAGGTGTGGGGCGTGCGCGATCGGCTCGTCGAGCAGCCAGGTCGCGGCTCCGATGAGACCGCCAAGCGCACCAGTTACGAGTCCAGAGGCGAGCAGGGACGGGACAATCGACGCGGAGATCGCTGTCCCGGCCGCCAGGGGTGCCCCGGTCGCAACGCGGGATGCCACTGAGGTGGCGAGCCCGGCTCCAATGTGGACCGCGAGACCGGAGCAGAGGGCACCGGCGAAGAGTGAGCTAGCGGCCAGTGCTCCCTGCTGCCATGAGTCGCCCAGGTAGCCGGCGGCGAGTCCGGTGGCGCCGGCTGCGACGACCACCGCCGCCCCAAGGATGGATAACTGGCGGAGCAGCAACGCGCCGAAAACCTCGTGGAGCTCTGCCAGCGGTGACGTCTCCGGGGCGTGTGGGCGCCTCAGGGTGTCGAGTGAGAACCATGCAGCGAAGAGAACCGCAGCGGCGGTGGCCGCGGGGATCAGGACCTGGGCGAGCAGCATGGGCGATCGATCCTCCAGCGCGGCGAGGTGGGGCTCACGAGCCCCTGTTGCGGCCTGCCGGGCGACCGGGCAGAGGCGGAGTGTAGCAACCCGGTGACAGAGGACGAAAGCGATTGCACGGCGAGGGCCCCAGATTGCTCCGGGGCCCCGAATGGTCGCGCCAGGGCGAGACTAGCCGACGAAGAGGGGGCCGAAGACCACCGCGACGATCGACATCAGCTTGAGGAGGATGTTCATGGCAGGGCCCGAGGTGTCCTTGAATGGGTCACCAACGGTGTCGCCAACGACGGCGGCCTTGTGGGCATCGGAGCCTTTGCCACCGAGGTGGCCGGCCTCGATGTACTTCTTGGCGTTGTCCCAGGCTCCACCGGCATTCGCCATCATGAGGGCGAGAACGGAGCCGCTGACGATGGAGCCGATGAGGAGGCCACCGAGGGCTTCGGCACCGATGATGGCGCCCACGAGCACCGGGACAACCACGGCCAGGAGGCCGGGGATGATCATCTCGCGGATGGCGCCATCGGTGGAGATAGCGACAGCACGGGCGTAATCGGGTTTGCCGGTGCCCTCCATGATGCCGGGGATCTCGCGGAACTGGCGGCGCACCTCGTTCACCATGGCCATGGCGGCACGCCCGACGGCGCCCATGGTGAGGGCCGCGAAGACAAACGGCATGAGGCCGCCGAGGAGGAGGCCGATCATGGTGTCGACATCCAGGATGTCGATGGCGGAAATGCCGACGACCTGGGAGTAGGTAACCATGAGGGCCAGGGAGGTGAGGACGGCAGAGCCGATGGCAAAGCCCTTGCCGGTGGCCGCGGTGGTGTTGCCGAGGCTATCGAGCGCATCGGTCCGTTCGCGGACGGAGGGGTCGAGGTGGGCCTGCTCGGCGATGCCTCCGGCGTTGTCGGCAACAGGCCCGTAGGCGTCGGTCGCGAGGGTGATGCCGAGCGGGGCGAGCATGCCGACAGCCGCGAGGGCGATGCCGTAGAGGCCGGCGATTTCGTGAGTGAGCCAGATGGCGGCGACGATGGTGAGCAGCGGCACGGCGGTGGAGAGCATGCCGAGGCCGAGGCCGCCGATGATGATGGTGGCCGGGCCCGTTTCAGCGGTCTTGGCCAGGTCCTGCGTCGGTTTGAATTCGTAGGCGGTGTAGTACTCGGTGACAGTGCCGATGACCTGGCCGGCGACCAGACCAATGACGACGACCCAGAAGAGCTCGAAGGGAAGGTCGAGCACGAGGAGGGCCCCGGCGGTGGAGGCGAGGACGAGGCCGCTGGCGGAGAAGATGCCGGTACGGAGCGCCCACAGGAGGCGGCCCATGTTGGCGCCTTCGTTCGTGCGGACGAGGAAGGTGCCAATAATCGAGGAGAAGATGCCGAGGCCCATGATGAGCAGCGGCAGCATGAACGCCTTCGCGTCCCAGGCGTCTGCGTCACCGGCGTCGAAGACACCGTTCGGATGGGCGCCGACGATGGCGTAAGTGGTGAGAGCCATGGCGGCGACGATGGAGCCGGTGTAGGACTCGAAGAGGTCGGCGCCCATGCCGGCGACGTCGCCGACGTTGTCGCCGACGTTGTCGGCGATGACCGCCGGGTTGCGCGGATCGTCCTCGGGGATGCCGGCTTCGACCTTGCCGACGAGGTCGGCGCCGACGTCGG
>CAZDOK010000014.1:0-92393 GCA_964507025.1 uncultured Anaerolineaceae bacterium | reverse complement strand
GATGTGCCTCGGAAAGCCCGCCACCTGCCCCGCCAGCTCCACCATGTCGCGCCAGATCGGCGCGTCCACCAGCGGCCGCAGCTCCGGCACCTTCCGCATCTCCTCGGCGATCGCCGTCGCGCTCGAATAAGGCCCGCCGAGCTTGTTCAGCTTCGCCAGCACGGGCTCCGGGAGGCCCAGCGCCTTCCCCATATCGAGCACCGCGCTCCGGAACCGGTACGTCGGGAACGCCGCCACGATCGCCGCGTGCTCGTCGCCATAGCGGTCGTAGATCCGCCGCAACACGTCGTCGCGGATGTCCCGCGGAAAGTCCAGGTCGATATCCGGGAGCGAGTGCAGCTCCTCGTTCAGGAACCGTTCGAGGTAGAGCTTGTTGCGCACCGGGTCGATGTGCGACAGCCCGATGAGGTAGCACACGATCGAACTGACCGAAGACCCCCGCCCGCGGCCCACCGGTCGTTCGTCCGGCTGCAGGCGTGCATCGCGGCCGCGCACCTCCACCGCGATCTCGTTCACCAGCTGGAGCAGATCCCAGTACACCAGGAAGAACCCGGCCAGCCCGTGCTTCGCGATGAGCGCCAGTTCCCGGTCGAGCCGCTCGCGCGCCTCCGCGCCGAACGGATCGGTTGGCGGGTACTTCCGCCGGAAGGCTCGCTCGCACACGCCCCGCAGGAAGCTGTCGGGCGTCGCCCCCTCCGGCACCGGGTAGTCCGGCAGGCGGTAGGGCAGGTTGCGCGTCAGGTCGAACGTGCAGCGCTCCGCGATCGCCAGCGTGTTCGAAACCGCGCGCGGGTAGCGTTCGAAGCGGCGCACCATCTCCTCCGCGCTCTTCAGGAAAAACTCCGAGTTCGGCCGCCGCTCGCGGTGCGAGCTATCGAGCGTCAGCCGGTGACGCACCGCCACCAGGACATCGTTCAGCCTGTGCCGCGTGCGCACGTGGTAGTGCACGTTGTTCGTCGCCACCACCTCAATCCCGCAACGTTCCGCAACCCCCGCCAGGGCCGCCACCCGCTCCGTATCGCCGAACACGTCGTGATGCTGCAGCTCCACGAAAAACCGGTCGCCGAACACGTCGCGATACCCGGCGGCAAGCGCATCCGCCCGGTGCGGGTCGCCGACAGCCAGCCGCGCCAGCTCCGAATCGCGGCACCCGGAGAGCACGATCAGCCCGGCGTTGTGCTCGAACAGCCATTCCCGCTCCACCACCGGCGCATCCTTCCCGTGCACCCGGTACGCGCGGCTCAACAGCCGGCACAAGTTCCGGTAGCCCTCCACATCCTGCGCCAGCACCGTCAGGTGGGATGCAGCCGCGAGTTGCGAGTCGCGAGCCCCGGGCCCACCCTCCCGGGGCGGGGCGGTGTGGCCCCCTCCCTCCTCCCTCCTCCCTCCTCCCCGGGGGGGCGGCAGCGGTTGGGACTCCTCCCTCCTCCCTCCTCCCTCCTCCCTGACCGTCAGCTCACACCCCGTGATCGGCTTGAGCCCCCGCTCGCGCGCCGCCTTCGCGTACTCCATAGCCCCGTAGAGGTTGTCGTGGTCGGTCAGCGCCATCGCCGGGTAGCCCAGCGCCAGGGCGCGGTCGATCAGCTCATCGGTCGTGCTCGCACCCTCGCGGAGCGACCAGCACGAGTGGGCGTGGAGTTCTACGTACCCGGCCACAGTGCGCAAAGTATAGAACAAACGTTCTTGATAGTCGCTGGAAACATAGGGCCTTTACCGGCTTGCCATGCAGACAGAACCGGACTAATCTGCCTACCCCACATAAAGATTGGAGAAACGTTATGACGGTACGTTTCGGTGCCCTCCTCGCCTTCGTGGCAGCCACCATCATCGGCCTTGCCGCCGCGGCCACCCCCACCATGGCCGCCGAGAAGGTGGTCACCCTCAACCCCACCTCCGGCATCGTCGGCACCGTCGTCGAAGCGAAGCTCAGCGGAGCTCCGCCAAACGACCCCATCACCGTCATCTTCAAGATCCCCGGCGACCCCATCCTCGCGACCGGCACGACCGACGCCAACGGCGAGGCCACCTTCACCTTCACCATCCCCTACGCCCTGAGCGGCACCTACCCGGTCTTCTTCACCGATTTCAAGTGCTCCTGCCAGGTCGCGGCCGACTTCACCGTCATCGTTGGGCACCGCACGCCCACGCCCACCGCGACCCCGACCACGCCACCTACGGCCACGCCGACACCCACCGGTACACCGCCTCCGCTTCCGACCGCCACACCCACCGCAACCCCGCGCGTACCAGTGGCCGGCACCACCCAGCCGCTCACACCCGGCGGACCGAACGTCGGCATCCTCGGACTCGGCTTCCTCTTCGTGCTCACCGTGCTCGCATGGTTCGCGGCAACCCGCCGCAACGGACCCGGTAGCCCCGCGCTCGCCACGGTCCACCCCGGCGACGAGCCCGACTACTCGACCGACATCGACCTCGAAACCCTCGCGAGCCTGCGCAGACCGCCCGCCACCCGCGCAGAGCCGGCCCGCGCGATCGAGGATCGGAGCGCCCTCGCCCGCACGATCGAGTCCGTCACCGGCACCGCCTCGGCTGTGGCGCTCCTGTTCCGGAGGAAGTGACCGTCAGGAGACGCTCGCGCCCCCATCGACCGGCAGCGAAACGCCGGTGATGAACTTCGCTTCGTCTGAGTGGAGGAAGAGCGAGGCATAGGCCACATCCCAGGCCGAGCCCATCTTCCTCCCCAGCGGCACCCGCCGGTCGCGCGAGGCGATGACCTCCTCGCGCGGCGACCCCGCCGCCACGCGCGCCTCGATCGCCATCGGCGTGTTCATCAGCCCCGGCAAGATCACGTTCGCGCGGATGCCGTGGCGCGCATTCTCCATCGCGATGTTCTGCGTGAGCGCGATGACGCCCGCCTTGGTGGTCTTGTAGCCGACGTACGGGTAGGCCTCCCACGCCGCCATCGAGGAGATGTTCACGATCGAGCCGCTCCCCTGCGCGCGCATCACCGGGAGCGTGTGCTTGCAGGCCAGCCACATCCCCCGCAGGTTCACCGCGTACAGCCGGTCGAACGCCTCCACTTCGAGTTCCGTTGCGGGCGCGTCGCCCAGCGCCAGGCTGGCGCCCACGTTGTTGTGGAGGATATCGATCCGCCCGTGCGCCGCCATGCACGCCGCGATCGCCTCCCGGACCTGCCCCTCGCTCGTGATGTCGGCCGGGACGGCGAGGGCGCTTCCGCCTTCCGCCGCGATCAGGTCCACCGTCTCCCGGGCCGAGCTGACATTCCGGTCGACCGCGACCACGGCCGCGCCCTCACGCGCCAGCAGCAGCGCCGTCGCACGCCCGTTGCCGATGGTCTCTCCGGGCGTCTGGCCCGCCCCGAAGATGACCGCAACCTTGCCCCGAACACGCTCGCCCATGCCATCCCCTCCTGTCGCGCGCCACTGTACGGCAGGAACGGCTGCCCCCGTAACCCACCGAACGGTCCCCGCCGAACGCTCTTGGACTTCGCGGCCCGAAGCGCTTTCCGTTCATGGCGGTCGCGGTGCCGGCGCAAGCCCGCAGCCAGCGGTATGCTCCGAACCTCTCGGCTCACGAACCATCCGCCGCTACGGCTCCAGCTCGATGAAGTAGTAGGCGGTCCTGGTTTTGTCCTCCTCGCCATTGACGATTACGAACTCGCGCCAGTAGAACCACTTTCCGAGGACGCTCGCCGCGCCTCCGCCGCCTCGCTCGCTGAATCGCACGGTTCGCGACTCAAAGTCATAGAATCCCGCACCCCGTTTCGGATGCCACGAGACGTAGTGTCCTGAAACCTCAGTCTGGTCGCCTTCGTCATTAGCGAACCGGGTCACTTCGCCGCTGGCTAACTCCAGAGCGTATTTGGCGGTAAACCCGTCGTCCCAGGCAAAGTACCTGCCATCTCCCGACAGCTTGCCGTCGAACGGCGCCCCGGGGACGGAGAAACGCAGTTCCTTGCCTGTGCCGAGTTCATGGACGACCAGGTACACGGTTTCGCCCATGCCCTTCGCCGTGAACCATGCGACGCGATCCCCACCGATCGACGGAGACCACAGGAGCTCCTCGCGCGCGTCCGAGAGCGTCGCGATGGTGCTCGTGCTCCCCATTTCCACATCGTAGATCCGTACGTGCTTTTCCGGGCCGCTCGCCCCAAGACCAAACTCGGCCCAGGCGACCTTCCCGCCCGACATGGATGGCATTGGCGCGAACCCGAGCGGCAGTGTAATCCTCAAACCCCGGGTTCTTAGCAGATCCGGGTCGCCCATGGCGATCATGCGCTCCTCCCCGGTGGCGATGTTGCGGAGCGACATCGCCCACTCGGGAAAGGGCATGCTCATCCCGGTGCGCACGACGACCACCAGGTCCCCCTCTCCCGCGGAAATCATGTCTTGTTTCCTGGGCGGTGCCGTCCAGAGCAACCGCTCAGCACCAGACGACGGGTCCCAGAGCACATACTCGAAGTACCCGTCGTCTGACTGGTAGCGCCGGTGACGTTGGACGATGATGCCACGTTCGACAGCACGCATGGGATACTGCCCGGTCTCCGCATCAAGGAAGTTGAGCAGCCTTGGGGTACCGTCAGTCTTTGCGAAGGGGTCGCCCACCCGGGCCGTGACCTCCCCGGGCAGCACGAGGGCCGGAAACTCCGGGTGTTGCCCCCCGGGGAGGGGTTCGAGACCGGCTTCACCGGCCGCACTCGACGGAGTCGCGGTGGCAGCACTGTTCGGAAGCACACCCTCGCGTTCCGTTTCTTGGTGATGGTCCCCGGCGGAACATGCGCCCAGCGCCGACGCCACGGTCACCGCGCCGGCGGCAATAGCCCCCCCAAGCGTCGCCCTAGTGAAGTACAACGCCGTGGTGGCTCCCGCCTACCGCCCCAACCGTTGCCGCGACGCCTCGACCGGGTTGCCTTTCAGCTTCGCGCTGTACTCCTCGTGCGGCGGTACCTGTTCGCCCACCACGTAGAGGAAGTAGTACACCGCGAAGTTCCCCACGTGTTTGAACCGCTTCCGGATATCCGCCAGCTGCGATTCGAACGGCCGCTTCGCCTCCAGGTACTTCGCGAACGACCCGAACTCCCGCTCGATCTCCAGCATCGCCTGCGCGTTATGGATCGTCGCCTCGACCTTCCGCATGTTCCGCACGATGCGCGTGTCGGCCATCAGCCGGTCGATGTCGTCTGGCGTGTAGCCGGCGATGGTCGCGGGGTCGAACTGGTGGAACGCTTCCCGGAAGCCCGGCCACTTGTTCTCGATGACCTTCCAGTTCATCCCGGCCTCGAAGACCGCCTTCGAGAGCACCTCCAGGTAGTCGGCCAGCTTCGTGGGGTTGATCTGTCGTGGGGCCTCCATCGATCAGCCTCCGGTCAAAGGTAGCCCGCACTGTAGCGCGGAACGCGCAGCTTGCCCATGTCGTGCCCGGGAACAGGGAGGCTCCGCTCAGCCCCCCCGGTTCGTGGCTCCCTATTCGCAGATCGTGATGCCGAGCAGGCCCTCGGTCGCGTTCGCGTTGTTGAACGCGTGATCCTTGATGACGAAGCTGAGCGAGACCGGGAGCTGGCCCGTCGCCGCCGCCTTGATATTGGCCGGGCCAAGCGTCTTCACGCCCGTGGCCACGCACCGGCCATCGGCCGGTGTGGAAGCCGGCTTGCCAGCCAGGGCCGTGCCCGGCAGGGCAGCGAACAGCGCGCCAGCGGTAATGGCGCCAAGGACGATCTTCTTCATGTTCGAACTCCGATTGGTGATACGCCCGCAGCAGCGTTCGTGCGATATACGACAACCGTGACGCATTTCCGCCAGTCGAGGTAAGCGGGCCTTGCTGGCTGCGTCGATCGTCCGTTCCTCGCTCCGGCCGTACAGTCGAACCCGTGTCGACCGATGTGCCGCGCCCGCCAACGATGGGCAGCTATCCCTACCCGCTCGCGCTCGCCATCTTCCTGGTGCAGGTCGCCCTCGGCATCCTCCTCTTCGCGACCTTCCAGCAATGGGTGCCCTCCGAGCTCGGCGCCAGCGATGCCTGGGGCGGCTATCTCCTTGGCGCCTATGGCGGCGCCCGCTTCCTCTTCGAAACTCCGACCGGCGCTATCTCCGACCGCATCGAGCGCCGCCTTGGTCTCCTCCTTGGCTTTGCCCTCATGCTCCCGGCCATCGCGCTCATGTCGGTTGCCCGCAACCAGCACCTGTTCCTTCCCCTCGCCGCCGGGCTGGGCTTCGCCACCGCCTTCCTCTGGCCCGCCACCTACGCCATCGCCGCCGACCTCTACGAGCCGGACCGCCGGGGCAAGGTCATCGGCTTCCTGAATCTCGCGCAACTGCTGGGATTCGGTGCCGGCGCGCTCGCGGGAGCCTTCCTGGTCGAATCGGCCGATGTGCCCCAGTTCGCGGTCGCCTTCCTCGCCGTCTCCGCGGCTTTCGCCGCCGCCGTCCGCGGCATCCCCAACTACCGGGGTCACCGCCTCTTCGCTCGCGTCCACACCCCCGCGCGGCCCTCAGTCCGAAGCATCCTCTCGCTCCGCCTTGCCGCGCTCAGCACCATCATCCTCGGGGCGAGCATCGCCCTTGCCATGGTCGTCCCGGCCATCCGCCCCTACGGCGAACATCAGCTCCAGGTCTCGTTCGCCAGGCTCACCGTGGCCCTCATTCCCGCTGTCATCGCGGGCGCCGCGCTCTACGTCCCCGCCGGCCACCTCGCCGACCGCTATCGTCGCTGGAGGCCGCTCTTCGCGGGGCAGGCACTCACCGTCACGGGCCTGCTGGTGCTCTCGGCCACCACGAGCCTCTGGCTCGCCATCCCCGCGGCGATGGTCGTGTTCGCGGGAAACGTGCTCACGGTCCCGGCCTGGAACGCGGCGGTCATGGACCTCGCCCCCGAGAGCCATCGGGGGACGCTCATCGGGCTCTCCGTCGCGCTCAGCGGGCTCGGGCTCGCCATCGGCCCCGCCCTTGGCGGGTTCGTGGTGGGCCAGTGGGATGCACCCGCCGCCTTCCGGGCCGCGGCAGTACTCGCCGGAGTCACTGGCCTCGGGGTCGTCCTCTACGCGCGACGCCATGGCCGAGGAGCCCCAGCCGGGGGCTGACCTTTGGCAGGCTCAAGACGTTCCCTGGCATGCCAATCACCCGGTTCGCCGCCCGAACGCACTCCACGAAGACCGTCCCGTCTTTGCCGGATGCCGTCGCGAGGTAGCGGCTGCCCCAGCCGGTCGCCAGATCTCTCGGCAATGCCCGCGACGCCCACCGGGATCGCCAGCGCTGCCAGGATCGTCCGTCCTCCTCGCATTCCAACACGCTCCTTGTACGCAGCGCACGACGTTGCGTCGCTGGAGGTCAAAGGTCTGTTATGTGGTTGATACGTTTCCAGCGCCCGGCAGGTGGCGCCGGTTCACAATCAGCGCTTGCACCACCCGCCCAATCGCCCCGTGCTCGTCGTGCACCACGGACTCCACCATCCCCAGCCCGTGGGGCTGGGCCACGCCCTTCGTTTCCAGCCCCACCCATTCGCCCTCCGGCAACCGGTGCAGGTAGAGCGTAATGTCCGCGTTGATGAACCCCACCTGCTCCGACGGCCGGATGTGCCCCAGCGCGTTGCCGAAATCCGAGGTCGCGGCCACACGCACCAGCGGCGAAATCTCCTCGCCGAGCACGAACGGCACCGGGATCCGGATCCACGCAGTCGCCTGGCCGCTCCCCGGCACGCCGCTCACTCGCTTCACCTCCACCGTGGTGTGGAAGCCGCCGAGCAGCGGGTTCAGTGCCGGCGAAGCGCCCTCGCGGTTCATCACCCCGGAAAGGCCCGTGATCGGCAGCCCCTCCGGCCCCTCCACGTAGCGCGCGGGAGGCAGGACATTCGCCGGCAGTTCCACCTCCGATTGCCGGAGCATCAGCGCGCTCGCCCGGGCCACCTCCATCCCGTCCGCCAGCAGCGATGCCTGCAGCACCGCGATCCGGTTCCCCTCGCGCACCGCCTCCACCGCCACCCGCAGAGGCTGCTTCGGCACCGGCCGGAAGAGGTCGATCGTCATCCGCGCGGGGTGCATGTCCCCATCGCGCACCGCCCGTTCGATGGCGCGCGCCAGCAGACCGGCCGGCGGCCCGCCATGGAGCAACTGCGGCCCCCATGGGCTGCGGGCAAGGTCGGTCGGGACGAACGCGTCGCCCTCGGGGATGAAGATGGCATCGGACATGCGGTGTATCGTACGCGGGCCACCGCCTTCGGGCCCGGCATCCGCATTCAACAAGGTCACGGCCATGGACCCTTCCAGCCCTCCGTTCGAACGTCTCGGTGCCGGCCGCGCCGCCGAAGTCTTCGCCTGGGACGAGGCAACCGTCGTCAAGCTTTCGCGCTGGGCTGACGGCACGGCCTCCATGGAGACAGAATCGGCAGCCCTTTCCGCCGCCCGCGCCGCAGGCGTTCGCGTCCCGGCGCCGCGCGGGCTCGTCACGCACGACGGGCGGCCGGGACTCCTCCTCGAACGCCTCGCCGGCGATGACCTGCTCGGCATCGCCGAACGCCAGCCGTGGCGCGTCTGGGAGCTCGGACGCCTCACCGGCCGGCTTCACGCCGCGCTCGCCGCCACCCCCGCCCCGGCACAACTTCGCAACCTTAAGGACGCCATTCGCGACGACCTCCAGGCCTCGGCCGCGATACCCGAACGGGCACGCGCCCGCGTGCTCGCCGTCTTCGAAGCGCTCCCGGAGGGCGACCGCCTGTGTCACGGCGACTTCCATCCGGGAAACATCATTCTCACCGCCGATGGCCCGGTGATCATCGACTTTCCAAACGCCACACGGGGCGATGCCAGCGCGGACTTCGCGCGCTCCCAGGTCCTGCTCGAGGCGGGCGCGCCCCCACCCGACACTGGCCTCTGGGGCCGCATCCTCGTTCGCATCGGCCGGAAACTGATGCTCGGGGCCTATCGCTCCGGATACCGCTCGGCCGCCACTATCGATGATGCGACCGTGGACCGATGGCGCGTGATCGCCATCGCCCACCGCCTCACCGAACGGGTCCCCGAAGAGCGCGTTCAGCTCCTCCGGATGCTCAGCCGCGCGCTTCGGGCCGCCGGGGCCTGACCGTCACTCTCGCGGCCGCGCCCACCGCGAGCCGTCGTCCTCCGGCTCGCCCTCCTTCGCCTGCTCGGCCTTTTCCACCCTGTCCTCCCCCGGGGGTGGCTCACCGCTGTCAAACCGCTTCGCCGGGTCCTTGCCAAGCCGCTGCGGCGCGGGCCTGAACTCCGAAAGGTCGATATCGGGCAGCGGCTCCACGGCCTCTTCCTCGCCCGCCTCCCGGTGCTTCACGCGCAACGGCGCGGGCTTGAACGCCGACAGGTCCGCCCCGATGAGTGACGACAGCGCGGGCTGGTCCTCGATCCCCTCCGCCGCCGGCAGCGCCGCCGCGAACGGGCTCCGCTCGCGCCTCTGGATCCGGTCCCACACCTCGCCATGGTGGCCCGTCACCAGGTGGCCATCGGCCAGCTCCTCCACCCGCTGCGCCAGCTCCATCACCAGCCGGTCGTGCGTGCAGGTAATGATTGTGATGCCCTCGGCCCGGGCCAGGTCGCGCAGCAGGCCGAACACCGCCGTTGCCGTCGCGGAATCCAGCTCGCCCGTCGGCTCGTCCGCCAGGATGAGCGTTGGTTGCGAGGCCAGCGCCCGCGCGATCGCCACCCGCTGCTGTTCGCCACCGGAAAGCTCGTAGGGCCGGTGGTCGGCCCGGCGCCCAAGGCCAACGAACTCGAGCGCGTTCTTCACCATCTTCTGGCGTTCGCCGTGCCTTACCCCGGCGATCCGCAGCGGGAGTTCGACGTTTTCCCGCGCCGAAAGCAGCGGCAACAGACCGAACGACTGGAAGATGAACCCGAGCTTGTGGCGCCGCAGCCGGTCGAGCTGGCCCTCGCTCATCGTATCCACCCGCTCGCCGTCGATGTACACCTCGCCATCGGTCGGCCGGTCGAGCCCGGCCATCACGTTCAGCAGCGTCGTCTTTCCCGACCCGGACCGGCCGATGAGCGCGAGGAACTCGCCCGGCTCGACCTTGAGCGAGATGTCGCGGATCGCCCACACCTCCTCGCCGCCCACCTTGAACTTCCGCGACACGTTGCGGACTTCAACCGAAGCGCCGCTCATCAGCGTTCCTTCCCCACCACACGGCTGCCGCCTTCAGGCAGCACTTCGATGCGGCCCTCGCCAAGCAGCACACGCGCCCGATCGTGGATGTTCAGGTTATCGAGGAACTCCCGCGGCACCTGGAGCCGGCCCGCCGCATCGACGAGCACGTATTCCTCGTGTACCACTTCCGTCTTCGCGCCCTCGAACCGCACCTTCCGGAAGATCTCCGTCGACGTGCGCCCGTCCCTGATCGCCACGACGCGGTCCACGCGCGCGGCGATATCCGGGTCGTGCGTCACGATGATGACCGTCGTCCCCAGCTCGCGGTTCAGGTTGCGGAACACTTCGTAGACCGTGTCGGCGCCAACCGAGTCGAGCTCGCCTGTCGGCTCGTCGGCCAACAGTAGCGGCGGGTTGTTCGCCAGCGCCACCGCAATCGAGACGCGCTGCTGCTCACCACCCGAGAGCATCTCCGGCTTGTGGTGCAGCCGGTGCCCGAGCAACACCAGTTCGAGAAGCTCGGTCGCCCGCTGCCGCGCCGTCGCCGCGGGCACTCCGTCGAGCACCATCGGCACCTCCACGTTTTGCACCGCGTCCAGGTACGGCACCAGGTTCCGCCCCGTCTGCTGCCAGATGAACCCGACGCTCTTCCGGCGGTAGCGCACCATATCGGCGGTCGACATCGTCAACAGATCCTCGCCGCCCACGAAGCAGCGCCCGGCCGATGGCGTATCGAGCCCCGCCAGGATGTTCATGAGGGTGCTCTTGCCGGAGCCCGAGGCCCCGACGATCGCCATGAACTCGCCTCGCCGCACTTTCAGGTCCAGCCCGCGCAGCGCGACCACCTCAAGGTTCGAGGTCTTGTAGATCTTGAAGAGGTCTTCGCAGCGGATGTACAGGTCGTCGTCGGTCATGAAGGCTCAGATCTCCCCGATCCGCAGGGTGCGAGAGACGGCAAGGCGGGAATACACGGTGGCAAGTGACAGGATTGTGCAGAGGAACACCACCGCCAGCAAACCATAGACCGTCAGCACCGAGGGCCAGCTCACCTGCGAGACCAGCGGCGGCACCGGGTCATCGCCCGATTCCGTGACGCCGAGATACCCGATCATCAGCCGCCCCAGCGGGAACCCCAGGAACGTTCCCACCACCACTCCGCCGACAATCACGAACAGCTGCTCGAAGCTGACCAGCCCCAGCACCTGTTTGTTCGAATAGCCCATCGTCCGCAGGATGGCGAACTCCAGCGAGCGCGCCTGCACCGCCAGCGTCGCGTACACGGCAAACCCGAGCCCTGTCAGCACCAGCACGGCCGCGAAGCAAAGGAAGAGGATCCCCTCCCAGCTCGCCGCCACCAGCGGGTCCGAGCCCTGCCGGGCGCGAATGTCGCGCTCGTCGTAGTACCCGTCCGCGGCAATCCCGAGCGGCTGCAGCACCGACTGACTCATCACGCCCGGGGCAGCGGGCGACATCCAGGCCTCGTTCACGTAGGCCGCGTCGCTCAACGCGGGCACCGTGGCCGCGAGCTCCCTGAACGCCGCCAGGTCGGCTACCAGCAGCTCGTCGTCGCGCCCCGGGTCATGTCCGGGGAAGAACTCGAACGAACCAACCACCTTCGCCTGCACGTACTGCCGGTTGAGGTACAGCGTGATCTCGTCGCCCACGTTCTTCTGGGCAAGCGAGAGGAAGCTCTCTGCCGCGAGGACTGGCAGAGGTCCTGCCGCCCGCCGCAGCCGCAACCCGAACAGGGGCGCCGACCCACGACCGCGGGTGAACGCGATCCGCACCGCCGTCGATTCGTCCCGGCCAATCCCCTCGGCGAACGAGATGGCGCCCGGGTCCCCTACCGAGGCGTTGGTCAGCAGCTCGTACCGCTCGATCGAGTCGAAGGGCTCGATGACCTCGCCATCGGTGAACCCGCTTCTGAACACGTTCTCGTCGAGCTCGCGGGCGGCCGTCACCTGGATGTCGTCGACCAGCACCGACACGCGCACCGGGACCTGGGGGGTCGTCCCTCCCGTGCGGACGAACACCGACTCCAGCTCCTTGGGCGAGTCGAGCGAAAAGTCCATCGCCGGGTTGAAGCGCAGCTGCGCCGGGCGCGAGAGGTCCGCGACGAAAAACCGCCAGCCCTCCGGGCTCGAGCCGGGCGCCGAGTCGAGCGTGTACTCCCACATCGTGCCGGAGGCCTCGCGCAGCCGGATGCCGATGCGACCCTGCTGCTGCGTCAGCGAGAGTTGCGCCCAGAGCCCGATGTACCGCGAGCCGCCCGGCACCTCCACGGCCGCCGGCCGTTCGGCATCGCCCAGTGGCAGGCGTTCCAGCAGGCTCCCGAGCGAGGCACCCGCGAAGTCGTCCCGCCAGAATGCCACCTGCTCGAACTCCCCTGGCACCACTCCCAGCACGGTGACTGTCTGGGTCCGGAAGGTGCTCATGCTGTAGGAACCCTGCTGCCGGATGACAGGGCTAACCACTTCCGCGCCAGTCTTCTCCTTCACGAGATCGACGAACGCATCGGTGGGCATATTCGATGGGCTGCGCACGCTTTCCAGGCGCGATTGGGCCCCTGCCTCGAACGCCGCCCGGTCGTCGTAGCCGCGCTCGAGGGTCGCCCGGTAGCCCGCCGCGAACATGCCCACAGCCGTGGCGAGCAACAACAGCAGGATGAGCCGGCTGTAATGCATCGGCGCTCGAGTCATCCGGGAAAGGCCAAGCGCCATCGTCGCGCTGTCGAACCGACGTGTCGCCCATGCGGCCCCGCGGAGGACCAGCGGGAACAGCCGCAGGAAGACCAGCGCCACCATGAGCATGAACAGCGTGGGCGAAAGCAACAGCAGCGGGTCGGCCGAAAGGTCGCCGAACAGCCGCTCGGTCACCAGCGAGCCCTTCTCGCGCAGCTGGTAGAACAGGAAAGCGCCGATGCCGACCAGCACCAGGTCCAGGTAGTAGCGCAGAAACACCGGCTGCGTTTGCGGGCGCGCCAGCGCGTGCTTGTAGTCGATAGTGCTGTTGCGCGCGGCGCGCCACGCCGGGAACAGCAGGGCAGCGAACGCCAGCAACGCGCCGAGCGCGGCCAGCCCGAACGCCGCGCGGGACATCGGCACCGCCAGCCGGGCATTCCCGCTCAGGCTTTCGAACGGCGGCGTGTACCCCAGCACCCCGATCCCCGCGACCGCGAGAAACGGCCCGGCGATGGCCGCGAACCCGCAGATGAGCAGCCCCTCGATCGCGTAAATCGCGACCACCTGGCGAGGGCTCCCGCCCCGGCTCCTCAAGAGGGCAATCTCGCCTGACTGGCGCTCGACCAGCATCGTCGAGACCATCACCAGGTAGTAGATCGCGATCCCTACCACCTGGAGCATCAACGCGAACAGCGGCAGCCGCGTGAAGAACAGCTTGGTCCGGTAACTCGCGACGATCTCGCCCAGCTTCGACTCGGCGATGGCGCCGTTCACGCTCTCGCGCATCGCGAAGCCAAACGACTTCATCCGGTCTTCCACCTGCCGCGCGTTCCGGGCGTTGATCTTGTCGATGTCGACGAACCCGTACGTCTCGAGCGTGCTGTCCATGTCCGAGAGGTACCCCGCCACGGTCTCCACCACGGTCTCCTCGGGCACCCAGAACGGGTACGTCTGCCACGAGGTCGTATCGGAGACAAACCGGTCGGTCTTGCCGAACCAGTACACCTCCTTCGGGTCCAGTGGTTCGATGAACCCGACGACCGTGACGGCGACCGGCTCGACATCCTCCCGCCAGAAGGGATGGAGGTCGAAGCTATCGCCGAGCGCAACCCCAAGTTGCTCCGCCGCCTCCTTGCCGATGAGCACCTCGAGCTCCGGCCTCGGGGTCGACCGGGGCGCTCCAGGCATCCGTCCGGCCACCAGCCGCGTGTGCTCCTCGTAGTCGTCGGCGAACTGGAAGTGCGCGCGCGGCCGCCCCTCGTCCGCCGGCACCGGCTGGCCCGGCGTTGCCAGGTAGAAGGTCGCAGAGCGCCCGTAGTGGATGCGCTCGCCCAGGATGTCGCCTGCATGCGCATCCATCACCCGTTCCACCGTGTCGCGCCGGATCTGGTAGTCCGGCACACCGGGCCGCCCCGAGATGATCACCCTGATGTTGCGTTCGAGCGGGTCCGAGGTTTTCAGCGCATGCCGCAGCCCGAGGTCACGGATCGCGTCCGAGTACAGCACCACGCTCGACATCAGCGCAGCCGACATCACCACCCCGACGACGACAGTCGAGAGCAGGCGGCGGTTCGCGAGGCTGCGGCGAATGACCATCCGCAGGATGGTGGCGACGGTTCCCATGGGCGTGTGGCGGGAGCCTAGCAGGCCCGGGCCCGCGGCGGCAAAGCCCCGGCACCGGAGCCGTAAAGGCCAGGGCACGCTTCGGGGCCGGCCAGTGTAGAGTTTCCCGCGATGCGGAACCTCGTCTCCACCTGGCGGCTCTTCGCCCGCAGAAGCGGCCGGAACTGGCGGCTGCTCGCCGTCCTCGCCCTCGGCATGCTCATGGCTGCCTCGCTCCTCGCCGGCGGACCCGTCTATGCCCGCACCATGGCCGACCTGGGCCTGACCTTCGCGGTCCGCGATGAGTTGAACGAAAGCCCCGGCAACCGTGCTGAGTTCCGGTTCGTCCCCCTCGCGACGGAAGAGGGCGCCGCCCTGCGGCAGTCCATCGAGACCCGCATCGATCAGCGCATCGGCTGGTTCGCCGCTTCCAGCTCGCGCTACCTGCGAACCGCCCGCTTCACGCTCGCCCAGGAGGGCGAGCCCCCGCGCGAGCAGGCCCCCCTCGGCGAGCTCCAGTCCCTCACCGGCTACGAGACCCACGTCCAGGTCCTCGAGGGGCGCCTGCCGGGGGCCACCGGGCCTGGCGAACCCATCGAAGTCGCGATCAGCCAGGCGTCGGCCACCGCGGCTCGCCTCGCGGTGGGCCAGGAGCTCGTGATGGCCGAGGACTTCGATACCTGCGCCCGCGAGATCCCCAGTGAAGACCGCCCCCCGCCACCACCCTGCACCCCAACTGCCGCCGTTCGTTACGTCTTTCCGGTGGTGATCACCGGCATCGTCCAGCCGCTCGACCCCGACGACCCCTTCTGGATCATCCCGGTCGAGCGCTATTTCGAACCCTTCCGGCTCCTCCCCGAAAACGGCCCGGTTGCGCCCATGTTCACCGATGAACAGACCATCCTCGGCAGCTTCGCGGCCCACCACCCCGGCTACCAGGCCACCGTCGCATGGCACACCTTCGCCGACCCGGAGAAGCTCTCGCGCTCGAACTTCGAACGCGCCCGCGAGGACCTGCGCGCACTCTACGACGAGTTCGAGCCCCTCGGAGGCGCCTCCTACAGCCCCCTCACCACCGTCCTCCAGCAATACGGCCGCGACCAGCAGTACCAGCAGGCGCCGCTCACCATCCTCCTCCTCGAAGTCTCGGCGGTCGCCATCTTCTACGTCGTCCTGGTCGCGCTCGTCATCGTCGAACGCCAGGCCGACGAGATCGCCCTGCTGCGCAGCCGTGGCGCGACCACGCTCCAGGTTGGCGTCATCTATCTTGCCGAAGGGCTCATCCTCGGCGCTCCCTGTCTGCTCGCCGCGCCGTTCATCGCCGCGGTGGCGACCGCCGGGCTCGGGCTGACACCCACCTTCGCCGACGTGAACGGCGGCGACCTCCTTCCTGTCCACATCCCGCTGGCCTCGTTCGGCTGGGCAGCGGCCGGAGTGGGCCTCTCCATCATGGCGCTGGTGGTTCCCGCGCTCGTCGCGGCCCGGAAGAGCGCCGTCGTGCGGCGCCGCGAGCAGGCCCGGCCCGGCGTCTCGGTCATCCAGCGCTACTACATCGATGTCGCCCTGGCCGCCGTCGCGGCACTCCTCCTCTGGGAGCTCAACGAGCGCGGCAACGTCTTCACGCCATCGCCCACCGGCGGCGTCTCATCCGATCCGCTCCTTCTCGCCTCGCCGGCAATCCTCGTGCTGGCGGCCGCCGCCATCCTCCTCCGGTTCTACCCGATCCTGCTCCGCATCGGAGCGAGGCTCATAAGCCGCAACGCGCCGCCAGCACTCACGGTGGGGCTCTGGCAGGTCGCCCGGAGTCCCGGGAACTCTGGCCGGCTCGCGCTCCTCCTCACCACAGCCGTCGCCGTCGGCACATTCGCCGCCAGTTACGCCGAGACCGCATCGAAGACCTACGACGAACGCGCCCTCTACCAGTCGGGCGTCGAGTTCCGGGCCACGGCCATCGGCTCCGGCAACATAGGACTCAACACCCCCGAAATCGATGCCGCGCTACGGGACCTTCCCGGCGTCAGCCAGGCCACCTCCGCCATGCGGCTCATCGGCGCGCCCGGCACCGCCGGCATCTCCGGCCGCATCTTCCAGGTCCTCGGCATCGACCCCGACCGGGCAGCGACCATGCTCTGGTTCCGCGACGACTTCGCCGACCGCCCCCTCCGCGAGCTGATGGCCTCCCTCGGCGCCCCCGAACCCCTCCGCGGAAAGCCCCTCCCCGCCGGCACGTCGTCCATCCGCGTCAGTGTCAGTCTCCCCGAGACCAACGCCCAGATGACCCTCTGGGCCCGCATCAAGGACCGCGACGGCAACCACCAGATGCTCGACATGGGCCGTCTCGAGGGCGCTGGCTGGCGCGAATACACCACCGAAATCCGCCGCTCCTACGAAGGCGCCCTCCCCGAACCGCTCACCCTCGTTGGGCTCCTCATCACCGAGCCCTCCAACCGCTACAACGCCACCCGGCTCGATATCCTTTTCGATAACCTGGTCGCCATTGGCAACGGCGCCGAGACCGCGATCGACGCCTTTGACGACCCGGCGCCGGGCTGGAGCCCCCTCCCCGCTCGCGTCTCCACACCCGATGCCTACGAAGTCAGCACCAGCGGCGCCGTTTCCGGAGCGGCTGGCAAGCTCACCCGCGCTGCCGGTCAGAGCAGCCCCGTCTGGGGCCTCTACGTCGCCCAGGCCAACGTCCCCCTGCCTGTGCTCGGCAGCGACTCGTTCGTCGCCGGCACCGGCATCCCGGTCGGCGGCACCGGCATCATCGAGGTCGCCAACACCCTCGTGCCCATCCGCGTCGTCGCATCGTTCGGTCTCTTCCCGACGCTCGACACGCTCGAAGGCCCGGCCGTGGTCTTCAACCGTGACCACATCCTCTCCTGGCTCGGCATCGCGAACCTCACCTCGCAGCCCGGACCCAACGAAGCATGGCTGTCACTCGAGCCCGGCGCCGACCGTGCCGCCCTGGCCGTGGCCCTCGGCCTCGACCCCTTCGACCTCGACAACACCACCGACCGCGAAACGGAACTTCGGCGCATCGCAAGCAACCCGCTCATCGCCGCAGGCGGCGCCGGCATCCTCTACCTGTCGTTCGGCGCCGTGCTCCTGCTCGTGGGTGTGGCGCTGCTCGTCTCGCTCTGGCTCTCCGTCCAGCGCCGCCGCGGCGAGTTCGCCGTCCTTCGCGCCATGGGGCTCTCCCGCGGCCAGGTCGTCCGCCTGCTCGCCTTCGAATACGCCATCGTCGCCATCCTGGGACTGGTTGGCGGCGCCTACCTGGGCCGCATGGTCGGCACGCGCATGCTCTCGTTCCTCAACGTCGATGAGGATGGCCGCCCGGCGGAACCCTCCTTCATCCTCCAGACCGACTGGCTCATGGTCCTCGCTGGCGCAGCCATCGTCCTGGCCGTGTTTGCCTTCGCGCTCGGCATCGCTGGCCGGCTCATCAGCCGCACCTCCGATGCCCAGGCGCTGCGCACCGAGTAGCTCAGTCCGGGTTCGCGTTGGTCAGCACCAGCACGCCGCGGCCTGCGTCCGGGCCGCCATCCGTACCGCGGTGAAACGCCACACGGTCGCCCGGCTGGATATCTCCCACGGCACCGGGGCGCAACAGCCGCACGGGCGCGCCAGTATCGATCTCGATGGTTGCCTGCCCTGCTTCGGTTTTCACGTAGCCAATGTTGCCCTCGAACCGCTCCACCACGCCCGAGACCACGGGCCGCTCGCGCGCGTCGCGCGATGTCTCGTGTCCCGCGAACCCATCGGCCAGGGGCACGAACTCCGCGTCCAGCGACTCCGAACCAGTCGCCGGGGCGAACGCCAGCAGGTGGATGGAGAAGTTCCGCACCTCGTTTGGGATGGCGATCACGTTCACCACCAGGGGCGCTTCGAGGGTCGCCAGCCCCGCCGGTTCGAGCAGCCACACGCGAGCATCGGCCGCCAGGGTCACCTCGCTCGCCGTCGATTGCTGCCCGCCTCCTGAAGTCAGTCGCAGCACGCCCCCCTCGTTCCGCTCGACATCGAACGCGACGAACGACGGCGGCGGCGGCGAAACGAACGCCGCCGCGGGCGGCGGCGCATCCGATTCCGCAGCCTGCCGCGCGAACACGAGCACCCCCGCCGAAGCGCCGACGAACACGGCGGCAAGCACCGCCGGGATCAGCCACGGCAACCGGGGCGAACGAGGGACTTCGGCGGAAGATGAGGCCATCGCCGCCAGATGGTAGACGAATCGCGGCAGCCGCGTCCTCCGGCGTACACTCTCCCCACGCACATGAGCGAAGCCGCTTCCATCCCCCCGCTGAACCGCGAGTTCCCGCCCATCTTCGATGGTCACGAGGACTTCATCACTCAGATCAGGCCGCGCCGCGTCATCTTCGGCCCCACCGGGGGCCGCGACTTCCTGGCCGATGCAGGCAACACCGCCGCCGAAGACGGCCATATCGAAGAGTCGCGGCGCGGCCACGTCGATCTCCCCCGTGCCATGCGCGGCGGCCTCGGCGGCTGTTTCACCTCCATCTACCTCTCCAACGAACGGGCCGAGTTCAATGCCCTCGGCTACGCCATCGACGAGATGAACGACGTCCTTCGCATCGCCGACCGCTCCGAAGGCCGCTTCCGTGTCTGCCGTACGGTCCGCGAGATCCGCGCAGCCTGGGAGGCCGACGCGTTTGCATCGGTCTTCATGTTCGAAGGCGCCGACCCCATCTCGTCCAGCCTCAAGGAACTCCGCGTCTTCTACGAAGCGGGCCTTCGCTGCCTTGCCCCTACCTGGAGCCGCTCCACCATCTTCGCCCACGGCGTGGCCTTCAACGGCAACCTGCCTGCGACCGGGCTTACCGACCTCGGCCGCCAGCTCATTCACGAATGCGACCAGCTCGGCATCATCCTCGATGTCTCCCACATCAACCCCGCGGGCTTCTGGGACATGCTCGCCGAGTCCCGCAATCCCATCGTCGCCACGCACTCCAGCGTGAGTTCCATCTCCCCACACGTCCGCAACCTCGACGACGGCCAGATCAAGGCGCTTGCCAACAAGGGCGGGACCATCGGCATCAATTTCGCCAACATCTTTCTTCGCCCCGACATGCAGGCCAATCCCGATACCGCGCTCGATGTCATCGTCAGCCACTTCGATCACATCGTGCAGCTGGTCGGCGATGAGCACGTCTCCTTCGGCACCGACTTCGACGGCACCGACATCCCCTCCGTCGTGGGCGACGCGACCGGCCTCCCGGCCGTACTTCGGGCCCTCAAGGCAAGGGGCTACTCCGACACAAGCCTCGAGCGCATCTGCCATGGCAACTTCCTCCGCGTAGCCGGGGCCGTCTGGAAGGACGCATGACCGCAACCTGGGCAGCCTTCACCGATACCGGTCAGCTCCGGACCGAGAACCAGGACCGCGCACTCGCCATGGGCCTGAAGGGCGGCGCTGTGCTCATCCTCGCCGCCGATGGCGTCGGGGGCGCCCCCGGTGGCACGCTCGCCGCTGAGGAGACCGCCCGCGTCTTCTCCGAGGTGTTCGAGGAGTTCGCGGGCTCCGCCCCATACCCCGGTCTCCTCCTCACCGCCACCAACCTGGCGAACGAGCGTGTACGCCTCCTCCAGGAACAGAAACCTGAGTTCGGCAACATGGCCACCACGCTCGTCGCCGCCGTCGTCGAAGGCCGCGCCGCCCGCATGGTGAACCTTGGCGACAGCCGCGGCTATCTCTTCCACGAGGGCAAGCTCTCTCAGGTCACCGAGGACGACTCCTGGGTCGCCGGCGAAGTCCGCGCCGGCCGCTTGACTCCGGCCGAGGCAGATACCCACCCCTGGCGCAACGTCATCACCCGCGGCATCGGCGTCGAGGATGTCGCCGAGCCCACCGTCACCGATCTCAAGCTCGACGCATCCGACGCCCTCCTCGTCTGCACCGACGGGCTCTTCAAGATGGTCTCCGATGAAGAGATCGCCCGGGTCCTCGCCGGCGCGGCGAGCGCCGAACACGCAGCGCGGGCGCTGGCCGAAGCAGCCAACGCCCGCGGCGGAGTCGATAACATCGGAGTCGCCCTCTGGATGGGCGAACCCCTCTCGGCACGCGTTACGCTTCTGTGATCATCACCGAAGAGATGCTCACCGGGTTTACCGGCCGGTCCTGCGCCGCCGTCGGCGCTGTCGCGATGTTGTCGAGCACGTCCTCGCCCGACGTCAGCTTCCCGAAGATCGTGTAGTTCGGTGGCAGCGGATAGTCCGCGTGCATGATGAAGAACTGGCTCCCGTTGGTGTTCGGGCCCGCGTTCGCCATCGCCATCGTCCCGCGCAGGTACTGGCGCTTCACCGGCTCGTCGTTGAAGCGGTAGCCCGGCCCACCCCGGCCCGTGCCAGTCGGGTCGCCACCCTGGATCATGAAGCCCTTGATGCACCGGTGGAAGATCACGTCTTCGTAGTAGCCATCGCGCGCAAGGAACACGAAGTTGTTCACCGTCTTCGGTGCTTCGTCCGCGAAGAACTCCGCGGTCATCGTTCCCGCCGAGGTCTCGATCGTTGCCGTGTACTTCTTCGCCGGGTCGATCACCATCTCCGGCGGATTCGGGTATTGCTTGGCCATGCGGGCCTCCTCCGTCTATCTCCCTTCCAGACTACCGCCCCCGGCCTGAACGCGCCCTCCGGTTGCCCCCATGCGCATACCGCCCGGACAATGTGACCTGCGTGACTGCCCCCGCCAATTCCGAACCGCGACCGTTGCTCCTCTCGGGAGGCTCCGTCTTCGATGACGCCTCCCGGGTCTTCCGGCGCGCCGATGTCCTCTGCCGCGGCGGCCGCATCGAGGCGCTCACCAGCCACGACGCCGCTGCCGACGGTGCCCTCCGCCTCGACTGCTCGGGCATGTTCATTATCCCCGGCCTCATCGACTGCCACGTCCACATCACCGGCAGCGGCGACCCGGCCGAACTGAGCGCCGCGACTTCCGTCCCGCTCGCCACCCGCGCATGGCGCGCAGCCCGCTATGCCGAACAGACGCTCCTGGCCGGGTTCACCACCGTCCGCGACCTCGGCGCCGCCGACCAGCTCAACATCCACCTCGCCGGCGCCGTCGAGGAAGGCCTCCTCCGCGGCCCCCGCATCCTCGCCGCCGGCATGGGCGTCACCATGACAGGCGGCCACGGCAGCGGCTTCATCGCCACCGAGGCCGACGGCTCCGATGCCGTGCGCAAAGCCGTCCGCCAACAGCTCCGCGCCGGGGCATCCGCCATCAAGCTCTTCGCCAGCGGCGGCGTCATGACCCCCGGCGTCGACCCCCGCTCGCCCAGCTACACCGAGGACGAGCTCCGCGCGGGCGTCGAGGAAGCCCACAAGGCGTTTCGCATCGTGGGTGCGCACGCCCAGGCTACCGACGGCGTGAAGAACGCCATCCGCGCCTGCGTCGATTCCATCGAGCATGGCGTCTGGCTCGATGACGAAGCGATCGAGATGATGCGTGAACGCGGCACCTACCTGGTCGGAACCTTCACCGCACCATGGCAGATCGCACACCGCGGCATCGACGCCGGCATCCCGCCGTTCATGGTCGATAAGGCATGGCAGATCCTCGAAGACCACGAGCGCAGCATCCGCGCGGCTATCACAGGGGGAGTGAACATCGCCATGGGGACCGACCAGGGCACCCCCATGAATCACCCGGGCGAAAACGCCCAGGAGATCGTCCGTCTCGCGAACCTCGGCCTCTCGCCCGCCGCGGCCATCCTTTCGGCCACCGCCTGGGCCGCCGAGCTCCTGAAGCTCGATGGAGTCGCCGGCCGCATCCGGCCCGGGCTCGCGGCCGACCTCGTCATCCTCGACGCCGATCCGCTCGCGGATATCGGCGTCCTTGCCAACCAGTCAGCTATCCGGGCAGTCATCCAGGCGGGCACCACCGTCCGCTCAACGCTCCCGGCATCCGAGGGAAACGCATGAGCCAGCTCCAGAAGACCATCGCCAAACTCCAGCGCCGTGAAGGCCCATCGATCGGCTTCGGCCCCGTCAGTCGCGAACAGCCCAAAGCCATGGCCCTCGTCGCGCGCGTCCGCTCCGCCGATGAGGCCCGCGCCGCGTTCGAGGCCGGCGCCGACGCCGTCCTCTTCCACTTCGGCGACGCCGCCACCACCGCGAAGGAGATGGAAGGCGTGGCCGGCCCGAAGGTCGCCGCCGGCGCCCTCCTCGATCGCCTGACGGAAGACGATGCCTCCGCTCTTCGCTCCGCGGGCTGCGACTTCGTCGTCAGCCCCCTCGAAACCACCGACTCCGCCGCCGTGGACGCCGACCAGATGGGGCACGTCGTCATCGCCAGCGAATCGATGGAGGACAACGTCCTGCGCGCACTCGGACCCCTCGGGCTCGATGCCCTGTTCGTCGAACGCCCCCACGGCGCGATGAAGCTCGCGGGGCAGCTCGGGCTCGTCCGCATTGCCTCCTTCGCGGGTACCGGCCTGATGGCCACGATCGATGCCGCCGCAAACGTCTCCGACCTGCGCGTCCTGCGCGACTCCGGCGTTGTGGCCGTCGTCGCTCCAGCCAGCGCGGCCCCGGCCGACCTCACCGAGATCGCCAGCCGCCTCAAGGCTGTCCCCGCCCCGCGAAAGGGCAAGCGCGAAAGCAGCGATCTCGCCATCGTGCCCTCTGTTCGGCCATCGTCCGCCGAGGAGCACGAGCACGAGGAGGAGGACGAGTAGCCGTGCCACAGCTGCGCATCGAGCGCGCGGGTCCGGTCGCCACCATCATCATCACGAACCCGCCGATGGGGTACATGGACGCGGCCACCGTCCCCGAACTCGATGCCGCCACTGCCGAGCTCGAAGCCGACCCCGGAGTCCGCGCGGTGGTCATCACCGGCGGGCTCCCAGGCGTCTTCATCCGCCACTACTCCGTCCACGAACTCGAGCGCCTCTCGCGCAACCTCCGCCAACAGGGCGTCCAGGTCGACCCCGCCCGGCTCCTCCCCGAGCGCGACCTCGACCGCGTCTTCCGCCGCATGGAGACCATGCCCAAGCCCGTCATCGCTGCCATCAACGGCCTCGCGATGGGCGGCGGCTTCGAACTCACCCTCGCCTGCGACCTCCGCATCGCCGAGGAGGGCGACTACGAGGTCGGCCTGCCGGAGGTGAAAGTCGGCATCCTCCCCGGAGCTGGCGGCACCCAGAAGCTCGCCCGCCTCGTCGGCATGCCCCGCGCCCTCGAAATGACCCTCCGCGGCCGCACCGTCTCCCCGGCCGAAGCGCTCGCGCTCGGCATCGTCCACGAGGTCGTCCCCGCCGGCGGCTCCGTCGCGCGCGCTCAACAACTCGCCACCGAGATTTCCGCCCGCTCCCCGAAGTCTGTCGCCCATATCAAGCGGCTCGTCCGCATGACCCCGGAGACGCCCCTCGCCGATGGCCTCGCCCTCGAACGCACCCTCTTCCTCGACCTCCTCGTCTCCGACGAGGCCCTCGACCTGATGTCACGCATGAATGCCGGCGATCTCGACATCCGCAACGCCTGAGGCCCGGCGCTTTCGCCGCCGGCTGATGGCCTGGTATCGCGAAAACGGCCGCCACGGCCTCCCCTGGCGCCTCACCCGCGACCCCTACGCCGTCCTCGTCTCCGAGGTCATGCTCCAGCAGACCCAGGTCGAGCGAGTGCTCCCCTACTACTCCGCCTGGCTCGTACGTTGGCCCACATTCGCCGCCCTGGCCGCTGCAACTCCGGCAGATGTCATCCGCGAGTGGCGCGGCCTGGGCTACAACCGCCGCGCCTTGAATCTTCACCGCGTGGCCGTCGTGGTCACCCGCGAACACGGCCGCCAATTGCCCCGCGATTCCGCCACGCTCCTGCGCCTGCCCGGCATCGGGCCGTACACGGCTTCCGCGGTGCGGTCCTTCGCCAGGGAGGAACCCGTGGCCGTGGCCGACACCAACATCGCGCGGACCCTCGCGCGCGTCGTTCTCGGTAAGCCGAGCCAGCGCGATGTTATGCCTCGCACCATCGCCGAGGTCGCCACCTCCCTCCTGCCACCATCCGGCACCCGCGACCACAACCTTGCCCTCATGGACCTCGGTGCCCTGGTGTGCGTCGCTCGCGCTCCCCGCTGCGGCGAATGCCCGCTCGCCGGGCTCTGCGCCTGGCGTGCCGCCGGCCACCCCGCAACAGCTACCGCCCGCCAGCCCGCTCCGAAGTTCGAACACACCGCACGATTCGCCCGCGGCCGCATCATCGACGCATTACGCGCCGCCCCGGCCACCGCTGCCGAACTGGCCGCCATGCTGCCCCCATCTCACGCCGCGCGAACCGGCGGCTACCTCGCCTCGCTCGAACGCGACGCGCTGGTCGTCCGCGCCTCGGGAGATCTCTGGTCGCTGCCGGTCGAGACGGGCTGACCCGCTACTTACCCTGCCAGTTCGGGGCGCGCTTCTCTGCGAACGCCCGCGGCCCCTCGACCGCATCCTCGCTGGTGCGGCGTCGCATCTCCCACTCGTAGCGGGCCACCGCCGCTTCGGGCAGGGGCGTGTCGAGCCCGCGCATCGCCGCTTCCTTGGTCGCCCGCACCGAGAGCGGCGCGCACCGGACGATGTCGGCCACCCACGCGTCCACCGCGTCGTCGAGCTTCGCCAGCGGCACCACCTCGTTCACCAGCCCCAGCTCGTACGCGCGCTGCGCCGGGATGTGCCGCCCGGTAAGGAGATACCCCATCGCCTGCTTCAGGTTCAGCTGGCGCGGCAGCCGGTGCACGCCCAGCGCGCCCGCAATCAGCCCCCGCCGCGGCTCCGGCAGCCCGAGTTCCGCGTGGTCCGCCGCCACGATGATGTCGCACCACAGCGCCATCTCCAGGCCACCGCCCAGCGCGAACCCGTTCACCCGCGCAATCGTCGGCTTGAACAGGTCGAACCGGTTGGTGATTCCGCCGAACCCGCCCGCTGGCCACGAAAGATCGGGCCGCTGCTCCCGCGGCAGCCGGGACATCTCCGCCGTGTACTTCAGGTCGTTCCCCGCGCTGAAGGCCTTGTCGCCCTCGCCAGTCAGCACCGCCACCCAGGCGTCGTCGTCGTTCGCGAACTCGTCCCACGCCTGCTGCAGCTCGCGCCCCGCGGGCGGGTGCAGCGCATTCATCACCTCTGGCCGCGTGACCGTGATCCTGGCCACGTGGCCCGCCTTTTCGTACCTGCAATATTCCACTGCTGACCCCCTCGGGAAACGTCGTGCGCGCATCCTAGAGGCTCCGACTCCCGCCGACAAAGACCAGCCTACCCCAGGTCACCCACCGCCTCGATTGCCGCGTGCATCACCTCCCGCTCGCGCTCCCGCATGAACCCGCGCAGGTCGTGCGGCAGGCCCCGGGCCAGCGAATGCTCCTCGGCCACCAGGTCATCGAGCCGCAACAGCGCCGCGGCACGCCGAGCGCCCAGGTGCTTCGCCACCGCGAACGTCGCCGCCGTCTCCATGTCCACCCCGTGGTACCCGTGGCGCGACCAGTCGGCGATCACGTCGCGGGATTCGGCCAGCAGCGCCGGCGTCGAGTAGATCGCGTGTTGGTCCGCCGGGATTCCCCGCGCCCTGAGGCGGTCGATGACTGCGTGAGCAAGATCCGGGCTCGCATCCGCGAGGATGCCCTTCGGCAGGTACCAGTCGGAGACGCCGTCCTGCCGCTCCGCATGGCGCGGCACCACCACGTCGCCAAGCCCGGTACCCTCCTGCAGCGCCCCATACCAGCCCAATTGCACCACGGCCGGCACTCCGGCGCCGCACCATGTGTGCGCAAACAGCGCCGCCATCGGACCGCCAAAGCACGCGCTCAGCGCGACCCGCACGCCCGCATGTTCGCCCATGTAGTACGGGATTCCGCTCCTGCTCGTCTCCGAACGCGAAAAATGCGCGTCATCGAGGTAGCCCGCGAACCGCTTCGCCCCTTCGTGCACGTCGAAGACACCCAGCAGCAACACCACCGACGGCAGCTGCTCGGGCTGGAGGCCAAGCATCGCAAGGTGGTCGTCCGGACCCAGTTCCCTGTACATGGCCGGAAACCGTAGCGCCTCCCGGTTGGGAGGCGCTACCCTTTTCGCGCTACCCGGCCGTTATTTCTTCACCGGGGCGGCGCTCTTGGTGGTCTTCGCGACCGCCTTCTGCTTTGTGGTCTTCTGGGTGTTCTTCGGGCTCTTGTCTCCCAAGTGTGCGCCTCCTCGATGGTAGAAATAGGACGCGCTGATACTACCCGCCTGGTCCCCGCCTGCATAGACGAACGGCCCGACGCCTTACCCGAACAGTTTCAACGCCGTCGCCGCCACCCGGTGCCCGAGCGCCCTCGCCTGCGTCAGGTCCTCCCCGGTCACGCTCCCATGGGCCGTAGCCCCGTAGTACGAACCCGAACGGCGCATCGTGTCCGTCCACGGCAGTCCGACGATGACCATGCCGTGCGCCAACAACAGGTGCAGCATCTGCAGCAGCGTCGCCTCATTCCCACCGGACCGCGAGTAGCCCGCCGTGAACGCCCCGCCCACCTTCCCGCCAATTTCGCCGCTCTCCCATCGGTCCCCCGACTGGTCCCACCACTCCTTCATCTTCCCCGTGACTCCGCTCCAGTTGGGCGAGCCCACCACGATGCCATCGCACGCCAGCAGCAGGTCGGGCGAGGCATCGTCGACCCGCTTGCGGATGCACTCCGCGCCAGCTTCGACGATCCCCGCTTCGACAGCGTCGGCCAGGCGCTCGGTCAGCCCTCCGCGGCTGTCGTAGAGGAGAAGGATTCGAGCCATCCAGCGCCCTCCCGTTCCAGCACGTCCCGTACGTCATGGAACGACTCGAAAGCGTAGAGCCGCTCATGGCGTCCGTCTAACCGTTCCAGCAGGGTGCTGCGCGCGAAGACCACCGGCGCCAGCTTCGCCGCATCCAGGTCGCTTTCACCATCGCCCACATATGCAACGAAATCGCCCGCGCCCCGGAAAGCCGCCGCATACGACAGCTTGAACCCGTCCTCCAGCACCACCCCGCGAGGGCTGTAGTACCGCACCCGCCAGCGATACTCCCGGCTGGTGCGCCCCGCATGCCTCGGCACCCGGTCGAACCCCAGCCGGTCGAGCACCGTCTCGACGTAGAAGTCGTAGCCGTTGCTCACCACGACCGCCATCCACCCGTTCCAGTGTGCCCAGTCCAGCAGCTCGCCCAATCCCTCGCGCGGCCGTGCAACCTGCGCCACAAACTCGACGAGTTCCTCGCGCGTGGCCTCCACCAGGTCGAGCGCGGCCGCGTTGTACTGCTCCACGGTCAGCTCGCCCCGCGCCTTCCGTTCGCCCAGTGCCTTCCACCCGGGCGCTGCAAATCGCTCGAAGACCTGGCGGGCCGTGTTGTCGAGCACGATCGTGTCATCGAAATCGAGACAGATGATGTTTGCCACGGATCGAGTGTCGCACGTTGCGCGTTGCCCGCACTGCCCCACCCTCCTCACGTGGACATCGAGCGCGCCCGCTACCTCGTGAGCCCCGCCGGCAGGGCTGCCCTCGCCGCCATCCCTCTCGACGCTGGCCGCGCCGACCCGAACCGCCTGGCCACCCGCCTCCGCAGGGACCATCCCCCGGCCCTGGCCTCGGCCCTCGCTGAACAGGTCACGCTCCGCGCGAAGGCTATTGACCGCTTCGGCAACGACCCCGCCATGCTCCTGACCGCCCCCGGCCTCGAGATGATGACCCACCCGCTCGTCGCCGGACGCCGCGCAACCCGGCTTGCCAGTCTCGGCATGCCCGTGGCCGACCTCACCTGCGGCCTCGGCGGCGACCTCGCAGCCTGCGCGGGGCTCGGCGTTCCGTCCACAGGCCTGGAACGCGACGCGGCCACCGCGATCCTTGCCCGCGCGAACGTCCCGTCCGCCGGCGTCATCCTCGGCGATGCAACCCGGCCACCGCTGCACCTGGGGCGACTCGCAATCATCGTCGACCCCTCCCGGCGCGATGCCGCCCGCCGCACCTTCGACCCGGCCGCCTTTTCGCCGTCGTGGGAGACCTGCCTCGATCTGCTCCGGAATGCCCGGTCCGGCGTGCTGAAGGCCCCGCCGGGCCTCGACCGCGAGCGCGTGCCGGCCGATGCCGAGATGGAGGCCGTGCAGCTCGGCACCGGCATGCGCGAGGTGGCCATCTGGGCGGGCGCGGGCGCAACCCCCGGCCTCCGCCGCGCTGTCCTCCTCCCCGCGGACGCCGAGCTCACGTCTAAGGCTCCCGAGTGCCCGGAAGTCCCCGTTTCGATTGACCGCTACGTCTTCGACCCGGAATCCTGCGTCACCCGCGCCGGGCTGGTGCGCCACCTCGGACATCGCCTCGGCGCGCGCCTGGTCGACCCGCAGGTCGCCTACGTCTCCGCCTCTCATCCGGCGTTCGACCCGCTCGCCGCGACGTTCGAGGTGCTCGAAATCGTGCCGTTCTCCGTCCGCCGGTTGAAAGACGTCCTGGCCTCCCGATCGTGGCGGCCACACGAGATCCGCCGCCGCGCGTTCCCGGTCGAGCCCGATGAGCTGCGCCGGCTCCTCGGCAGGCTGGCTGGCGACCCCGTCACACTCCTCTGCACCACCCTCGGCGGCAACCGCGTGGTCATGATCGTGCGCCGCCTCTCCCCCGAATCCGGCGCTCCCGTCGCATAATTCGCGCCATGCCAACGCTCCTCGTCTCACCCGCGTTCAACCGCCGCTACCAGGCCGACGTTGCGGCAGCCTGGCCCGGCATCGAGCCCATCGTCCTCCCCGAAGACCCGAACGCTCGTCTCGCCCCCGAGGCCCTGGCCCGCGTCGAGTACGCGTACTTCTCGGGCGACATCTACCCCGACTATTCGCGCTCGTTCTTCGCTGCTGCCCAGGGTGCGCCCAACCTCAAGTGGATGCACGTGTTCAACGCCGGCATCGATGCGCCCATCTTCGGGCGAATGCTCGAACGCGGGGTGCGCCTCACTACCTCCGCCGGCTCCACCGCTCAGCCCATCGCCCAGTCGGCCATCGGGGGCATGCTCCTGCTGGCCCGGCCGTTCCTCCCGTGGCTCGAAGCGCAGCGCCGCCACGCATGGGAGCCGCTCCGCGGTGCGCCCCCGCCCGACCTGGCCGGCCAGCGCATGACCGTCATCGGCCTTGGCTCTATCGGCTCCGAAATCGCCCGCATCGCAACCGCCATCGGCCTCCAGGTCACCGGTGTTCGCCGCAGCCCCCGTCGCGATACCGACCCCGTCCAGGATATCGTTCCTCCCGCCGAGCTCCCGAGGCTCGTCCCCCAGACCGACTGGCTGGTCATCGCCTGCCCGCTGACCGAGGAGACCCGGGGCCTGGTCAGCCGCGACCTCATGGACCGCCTCAAGCGTGGCGCGCACCTCATCAACATCGGCCGCGGCGAAGTTGTTGACGAACCCGCGCTCATCGACGCCATCCGCGCCGGCCACGTCGCCGGCGCCTACCTGGACGTCGTTTCCCAGGAACCTTTGCCATCCGAGTCACCGCTCTGGGATCTACCGAACGTCATCATCTCGCCCCACAACTCGGCAGTCGCCGCCGGGAACGACGCCCGCGCCACCGGCTACTTCCTCGAAAACCTCCGCCGCATGGCCAACGGCGATCAACTGGTCAACGAAGTCACTTCCTGAATCTGGATCTATCACTACAGACCTGTCTGTATTCAGGCCCACGCGCCCCTGGCGGCTCCTTCGGAAACACCAAAACAGACAGGTCTGTAGTACACTCGCGGCATGCCCGAGCCACCCCTATCCGCCCGCGAGCGCCTCCTCGAGACCGCCTCCCGCCTCTTCTACGAACGCGGCATCCGCGCTGTCGGCGTCGATACCATCGTGTCCGAGGCCAACGTCGCCAAGACCACCCTCTACCAGCATTTCAAGACGAAGGACGACCTCATCGAGGCCTACCTCCAGGCTTCCGATGAAGGTCTCCGCGCCTGGCTCGCCTCCCTGATCAGCGACCCCGCCGAGCCCCCGGAAGAACGTCTCCTCACCATCTTCCGCCAGGTGGGCGACTGGGTGGCACGCGCCGGCTTCCGCGGTTGCGGCTTCATCAACGCCAGCGTCGAGCTCGCGGAACCCGGCCACCCCGGCGCTCTCGTCGCGGCCGGCCACAAGGACCACGTCCGCGAGGCGTTCGCCGCCCTCGCCGCCGAGGCAGGCATCACCGACCCGGATCGCTTCGCCCGCGAGCTCCTCGTCCTCCTCGATGGCGCCTTCGTTGGCGCCGCGATGCAACGCAGCCTCGCCCCCTTCGAGGCCGCCGAGCGCGCCGCCGCCCTCCTCCTCCGCGCCCGCGGCGTCTGAAGCCAGCTCCCCGAACACGAGCGAGCCCCTCCACCGTCCGATGGAGGGGCTCAGGCTTCCTGCCGTCCAGCAGTTACCGCTAAGGATTCGCGCGGTAGAACGCGACCTCGCGGTTCTTCGTCGCCCAGAAGATGTTGTGGATGTCCTCGATAGCCCCCATCAGGGCCTCGCCGTTGGCCGGGTCCTGCTCGGTCTTGTTCTTCGAAGCCAGCTTCGCCGCCTTCCAGAACACGTCGTGCAGGTTCGGGTACTTCTCCAGGTGCTCCGGCTTGAAGTAGTCATGCCAGAGGATGTCCAGCTCCTTCTTCACGACCTCGGCCTGCTGTTCCTTGATCGCGATGAAGCGCGTGCGGGTGTTGATAGTGGCGAGATCCTGCGCATCGCCCAGGGCCGCGATCTTCTTTTCCATCGAAAGGACGGCTTCGGCTGCGATGCGGGCCGCCGCCGGGTCGTAAACGCCGCACGGTCCGTCGCAATGGGCGTGGGCCACGCGGGCCGGGCGTGCCAGCCGGGAGAGGAGGTTCATGTCTGTGGGCACTCCTTAGATGCGAATATGAACGCGGTTCCCGATTATACCCGCCCCGCACCCCGCCGGTAACCCGCCTTCGGGCATGACGCTCTGGCCGCGCGCCGGTAGAGTCCGGCCATGTCCGACACGCTCCACACCGTCATCGACGACCTTGCCGCCGAACATGCCGCCCTGGCCGCAGTCCTCAGCGCGATGACTCCCCAGCAGTGGGAGCTTCCCACCCACGCACCGGGCTGGGCGGTCCGCGACCAGGTCACTCACCTCGCGGTGTTCGATGAATCCGCCGCCCTCGCGATCGCCAACGCCCCCGCCTTCCGCGCCGCCGCACAGGCCCTCGGCCCAACCTTCGAGGCCGAATACCTCGCACGTGGCCGGGCCCTCAGGCCACCGGACCTCCTCGCATGGTGGAACCAGTCGAGCTCAGCGCTCGTGGAGGCCGCCCGCCAGCTCGATGGCAGCATCCGCCTGCCCTGGTACGGCCCCGACATGTCGGCAGTCTCATTCATCACCGCCCGCCTCATGGAGTGCTGGTCTCACGGTCTCGATGTCGTCGATGTCGTCGGCATCCCCCGCCCCGATACCGATCGCCTCCGGCACGTCGCCTTCATCGGTGTTCGCGCCCGGCCCTACAGTTACACCAACCGTCGCCGCGAAGTGCCGGCCGTCCCGGTCCGCGTTTCGCTCACCTCACCGTCGGGCGAGACCTGGGAACTCGGCGATCCTTCGGAAGACAACGTCGTCCGCGGGGCAGCCACCGACTTCTGCCGCGTCGTCACTCGCCGCCGCCACCTTGCCGACACCGCCCTCCAGGTCACCGGCGCAGCCGCCCGGGAGTGGCTGGAGATCGCCCAGGCCTTCGCGGGCCCGCCCGGCGAAGGCCGCCGCCCAGGTCAGTTCCCACGCGAGGAGCAGCCATGAGCGAGCTCGTCCACCTCGAGGCCGCCAACGGTGTGGCCACGATCACGCTCGACTCTCCCCACAACCGCAACGCGCTCTCCCGCCAGCTCCAGGCCGAACTCCTGGCGCACCTCCACGCCGCCATCGCCGATGCCGCCGTGCGGGTGATCATTCTCACCTCGGCTGGCCCCGTCTTCTGCTCAGGCGCCGATCTGAAGGAGCAGCGCGAAGCCAACGTCGCTGGCACCGCGACCGGCCCCTCCGCCCTCGCCGGCATCCTGGAGACCATCTGGAACTCGCCGAAGACGGTCATCGGCCGCATCAACGGCCCCGCCCGCGCCGGCGGCCTCGGGCTCGTCGCAGCCTGCGACATCGCCATCGGCTTCGACGACGCAACGTTCGCAACTACCGAGGTCCGCATCGGCGTCATCCCCGGGATCATCTCGGTCGTCCTCCTCAGGAAAGTCCCGCTGACCACGCTCACGGAGCTCTTCCTGGCGGGTGAAAGCTTCTCGGGCGCCGATGCCGTCCGCTTCGGCATCCTGAACGCCGCCGTCCCCGCCGCCGAGCTCGACGCCACTGTCGATCGCTACGTCGCGGCAATTCGCCGGGGTGCGCCAGGCGCGCTCGCCGGGACGAAGCGCCTCCTTCGCGACCTGCCCGGCATGGAACTCCATGCCGCCTTCGAAGAGGCTGCCCACCGCTCGGCCGAGCACTTCGCCTCCGAGGAGGCGCGCGAAGGTATGACCGCCTTCGCAGAAAAGCGTGCGCCCCACTGGTCCGCCTCCTGACCTCAGGACCACCCAGTCGTCGCCTCTTACCTGCTACGATCGGTGTCTCACCAATCACCTCTGAGGTAGTGCATGTCCGAAACCGCAACGCTGAAGGTCGGCGACGAAGCCCCTGACTTCGAACTCCCCGCGAGCCCCACGGGCGACAAGTTCAAGCTGAGCGACCACCGCGGCAAGAACGCCGTCATCATCAACTTCGTCCCCGCGGCCTTTTCCCCCGCCTGCAGCAACCAGATGCCGCTCATCCAGGCCAAGCAAGCCGAATTCGCCAGCCAGGGCGCCATCCCGGTCGTCATCTCCAGCGATGGCGCCTGGTCCCAGGCCGCCTGGAAGAAGGAACTCGGACTCGAGTTCCCCATCCTCAGCGACTTCTACCCCCTTGGCGAAACCGCCCGCAAGTACGGCGTCGCCATCGAGCCCCGCATGGTCGCCAACCGCATCGTCATCGTCGTCGATAAACACGGGAAGGTCGCCTGGATCCAGCCCACCGAGAAGATCACCGATATGCCCGACTACGACCCGGTCCTCTCCTGCCCGAAGGACTGATCGCGCCGGCGCGTTCACATCGAAGGGCACTCCGCGGGGTGCCCTTCTTCGCGCCCGAGGCTTGCCATCACGGGGGCTGGGAGTACCGTTGACCTACTCCCCCGCGAGAAGCCACCCAATGGATGCACCTTCCCTCCTGCGCCTCGCCTTCAACGACCTCCACACCGAGCTCATGGACGACGTGGCCGGCCTGGATGACCAGGACCTGTTCTGGCAGCCCGCCGCCGGCGTCAACCACATCGGCTTCCTCCTCTGGCACATCGTCCGCGACGAAGACACCGTCATCTGCCAGTCGGTCCTCCGCCAGCCTGAGCTGTGGACCCGGGGCAGCTGGGCCAACCGGTTCGCCATGGACGCCGAAGCGCAGGGCACCGGCTTCGAAAGCGC
The DNA here is from genome assembly GCA_964507025.1 of uncultured Anaerolineaceae bacterium. Taxonomy (GTDB): domain Bacteria; phylum Chloroflexota; class Dehalococcoidia; order Tepidiformales; family Tepidiformaceae; genus Amarobacter. The sequence goes on along the minus strand of CAZDOK010000014.1, from coordinate 58,606 downwards.
GCAACTCCCCACCTTCCGCTACCCCCTCGCCGACCTGCTCGCCTACGCCTGGGACGTCTGGGCCCAAACCGCGCATGCCATCGGCTCGCTCGACCCCGCCCGCCTCGACGAACCACTCCCGTGGTCGAAGGACTGGAAGCTCGCCAACCTCCTCACCACCGGCTGCCTCTCCCACGGCTGGGTCCACCTGGGCGAAATCCGCCAGTTGCGCGGCCTCAGGGGCTGGCGCTTCCGCGAGTAACGGCCCCCAGCGCGGTTGACCGTCCACCGCCCGCTCCGGCATGCTCTCCGCTCCGGGACGCGCCAATCGTCGTCCCCGGCGGGAGGTACCTCCACATGGCAACGACTACCCCAACCGCACCCTGCCGGACGAGTCCCACCCTCCTCGGCTGACCGCTCTGCCCTCGCCAGCGGCACCCGCCCTATCGGGTTTCTCCTCCGCATCGTGCACCTGCATCGTCCCCCTCCCGCTGTGGAGGGCCGCCCTTGCACGCCTCATGGAGCTACCTGTCCGTGTCCCCTGTCCTTTCCCTGCAGCCCTACGACTGGATCGCCGGGCTGATGTCGACCTTCACTCCACCATGGTTCGTCTGCGGAGGCTGGGCCGTCGACGCCTGGCTTGGCCGCCAGACTCGAGAGCACGGCGATTTCGATATCACCGTCTTCCACGACGACCAGCGCGCCCTCTTCGACCACCTCGCCGGCTGGAACCTCATCGCTCACGACCCGAACGTCGCGGGCGCCGCCACCGCGCCCTGGGATGGCCGCACCCTGGACCTCCCGGCCCATATCCACGCCCGCCCCGGCGGCGCCCGGAACCGGGAGCTTCTCGAAGCCTGGGTCCGCACACCGGGTTCCCAATCCCGCGATGGGCAAGACCTCGAAATCATCCTCAATCAGCGCGACGGCAACCGTTGGGTCCTGGATGAGGAGTCACTCGTCAGCCTTCCCGCCGCCAAATCCTACCGCCAGGCCATGGGCGTCCCGGTCGCCGTGCCCGAAGCACTCATGTTCTTCAAGGCCACCGCCTATCGCGGCATCCCGGGGTACCCTCGCGCCCACGATGAAGCCGATTTCGTGGCCCTCCTTCCGCTGCTGTCCGGCGGCCGGCGCGCATGGCTCGAACGGGCCATCGCGCGCACCTCCCCGGCTCACCCCTGGCTTTCGCGCTTCAACGCATAGGCCCGGCAAGCGGCAGGCCCGCCAAGCTGGCGGGCCTGCTCCTGCCGTCCAATTCCCGGGAGACCGCTAGAAGACGATGACGCTCCGGTTCACTTCCCCGGCCTTCAGCGCGTCGTACGCCTCGTTGATCTGTTCGAGCTTGTAGGTCCGCGTGATCAGCTCGTCGATCTTCAGGCGCTTCTGTCGGTACAGTTCCATCAGCCACGGCATGTCGTAGGTCTGCCGCGTCGAACCGTAGTAGCTGCCCACGATGCCCTTTTCGCCGAGGAACGACATGCCCGCCTGCGGGATCGTCAGCTCTTCCGCCAGCGGCAGCATGCCCACGATGACCGCCTGGCCGCCGCGGCGGGCCATCATGAACGCCTGCTGGGCCGTCTTCATCAGGCCGATGGCTTCGAACGCGTAGTCCACGCCACCGCCCGTGAGCCCCATCACCTGCTGGACCGCATCCCCGCTCGACGCGTCCACAACGTCCGTCGCGCCGAACTCCTTGGCCGCCGCCAGCTTCGATTCCAGCATGTCGACCGCGATGATCCGCGAGGCGCCGGCCAGCTTCGCGCCCTGGATGATGTTCAGGCCGACACCGCCGCAGCCGATCACGGCAACGGTCTGCCCGACTTGCAGTTTCACAGTGTTCGTCACCGCGCCGACGCCCGTCATCACGCTGCAGCCTACGAGCGCGGCAGCCTCCATCGTGACGCCATCCGGCACCTTCACGCAGGCCTTCGCGCTCACGAGCTGCTTCTCAGCGAATGCCGACATGCCGGCGAACTGCACCATTGGCTGCCCGTTGAGCTTGATCCGGCCGATCCGGTTCAGCGACTGCGAGTTCGAACACAGGTTGGGCCGCCCCGTCGTGCACCGGTCGCATTCACCGCACGACTGCACGAACGCGACGACGACGCGGTCGCCCGCCTTCACATTGGTCACGCCGGGACCGACCTTCTCGACCACGCCGGCGGACTCGTGCCCGAGCACCACTGGCATCGGGTACATCCACTTGCCTTCCATGAAGTGGAGGTCGGAGTGGCAGACGCCCGTCACGCTCGTCTTGATCAGGACCTCGTTGGCCTGGGGTTCTTCGATTTCGATGTCCTCGATGACGAGGGGCTGGTTCGGTGCGTACAGCACTGCGGCTTTCATTGAGTGGGGCTCCTCCTTCTTGAAGCACGGCGATTCTTCCGCCCGGTAGGTTAGCTGTCAAACATTCGCGAAAACCCTCGCATCACCGCGCCGCGCCACGTTCGCCCCGCTAGAACGGCAGCCGCAACGGTCCGACCCGCACCGTGAACCGCTCGACCTTCCGCGGGTTCAGCTCGGCCCACTGTTCGAACGCGCGCACCACCACGAAGCACATCCCCACCACCGCCGCGCCGGCGACCATGTCGAAGAAGTAGTGGTTCCCGGTCACCACGATCGCCCACCACATGAACCCCGCGAAGGCCACCGCCGCCGCCCGCAAGATCCACGACTTCCAGCACCACCACACGCCCATCGCAGCCAGCGCGATCCAGCCGAAGTGATACGACGGCACCGCCGCGTACCAGTTCGCCAGCGCCCCCGGTTTGTCACGCACCTCCGCCGGGATCGTGTCCACAAACCCGAAATGTGCGTGCCCGGCGCTCGCGAGCAGCCGCGGCGGCGTCACCGGGAAGATGATGTATACCGGCACCGCCACGAACGCCGAGAGCAGGATCGTGTTCCGGATCACCCGGTGCTTCCGCGAATCGACCAGGAAGAACAGGAACCCCAGAGCCACCAGCAACGGCATGTGCAGGTTCAGGTAGGTGAAGTTCGCGATGTCCACGAGCCTCGAGTTATGCAGGATCGCGTCCTGCCACGTCGGCTCGTGGAACACTCCGAGCGTCTCTTCCAGCTCGATGATCTGCGTGGCGTTGTCCGTTGCCTCGCCCACGCGGTCCGGGGGAAGCCCCCGCAACAGGAAGTACACGATGAACAGCGGCACGAACACCGCCATATCCATGGCGTAGTAGGCCGCCTTCGTCACGAACTCCGCCGCCGCGCGCCTCGGGCTTCGGAAGCCCTCCACCTCGACCACAGCCATTGCTCCACTCCAGATCGGGGGCGTTGATCCACCGGGAACTGTAGCAGCCCGACGGATTAGGAACCTTGCGGCTGCGCCCGGTTGCCTTGCGAATGCATCGCAGCTTTACCCCGGCGTAGACTCCCCCCACTACCCCGGAGGTTCCCCACCCATGGACATTCAAGGCGGCGTCACCATCGTCACCGGTTCCGCCACGGGCGTCGGCGCGGCCTGCGCCAGGCTCCTCGCCAGCAAGGGCTGCAACGTCGTCATCAACTACACCAGGAGCGAAGCTGAGGCGAAACGGACCCAACGCGAATGCGAGGCCCTCGGCGTCGAGACCCTCCTCTGCCAGGCCGATGTCTCGGTCGATGCCGATTGCCGCCGCATGGCCGCCGCCGCCATCGAAAAGTGGGGCCGCATCGACGGCCTCATCAACAACGCCGGCACCACCCAGTTCGTGAATCACGCCAACCTCGAAGGCCTCACTGCCGACGACTTCCACCGCATCTACGCCGTCAACGTCATCGGCCCCTACCAGATGACCCGTGCCGTCGCCGGACAGATGAAGAAGCAGGGCCGCGGCGCCGTCGTTAACGTCTCCTCCATCGCCGGGGTCATGGGCGTGGGCAGTTCGATCGCCTACACCGCCTCCAAGGGCGCCCTCAACACCATGACCCTCTCGCTCGCCCGCGCCCTCGGCCCGGAGATCCGCGTGAACACCATCTGCCCCGGCTTCATCCAGGGCCGGTGGCTACGGGGCGGCATGGGCGACGAAGTGTACGAAGCGGCGAAGGCGGCCCAGGAGCGCAACACCCCCCTCCGCAAGGCCGGCACCCCCGAGGACATGGCCCAGGCCGCCGTCTGGTTCATCGAAGGCGCCGACCTTGTCACCGGCGAGATCCTCATCGTCGATGCCGGCTCACATCTCGGCGGCGCCCCCCTTATCGCGCGCTGACATCTCGATCATGTAGCATCCCGCCCGATGCGGGGTGCGGCATTTGCAGCGGCGACGGCGATGGCCGTGCTTTGCCTCGCGGCCGCGCGCCCCGGAGACCGGGTTAAGGCCGATGCTGCGCTGACCGACCCCGGCTTCGAAACGCTCGACACGTGGATCATCGATGGCGCATCGGCAGATCTCGTCGATAATCCCGGCTCCGGGCTCGCCCTCCGCGCGACTCTTGGGATCGGCGACGCCGAAGTCTTCCAGCTGCTGGAAGCCCAGCCGGGGGCGACCTACGGGGCGTCGGTTGAGGTCGCCGGCGAGTCCGGTGTGACTGCGGTACTCCGCCTCGAGTTCCTCGATTCCGGCTGGCTCCCCATTCCTCCTGCCACCCAGGGAGGAGTTGCTGTCCTCGGCTCCGGGACGCAGGTGCTCACCGTCTCTGCTGCCACCGCCCCGGCCGGCGCGGCCGGGCTGCAATTCACCGTCGTGCTTTCCGGTCCCACCGGCCTCACCGCCACGCTCGACAACGCAACACTGACGGAATCCGCACCCCAGCCCACACCAACGCCCGAACCAACGTCCACCCCAACCCCGGCTCTCCCCACCTCAACCCCCACCACCGCGCCTTCGCCAACGGCGACTCGAACACCAACACCCACCCGCACTCCCACACCGCAGAAGGAACCAACGGAGACCCGGACGCCGACACCCACCCGCACCCCCACTCCCCCGAAAGAAACCGCACCGACCCGTACCCCCACGATGCCCCCGACTTCCACCCCAACCGCCCGCCCGGGCAGCAGCGGCTTCGGCGGCCTCCTCGCCAATGGCGACTTCGAGCAGACCTCCGGTGGCAAGCCTGTCGGCTGGGCGAAGTTCGGGGGCGAGATGACCTCCAGTCAGGATGCAGCCAGGGGCGCCTACGCCGCCTGCCTCCAGTCCAGCACCGACTCGACGAAGTGGCTCCACCAGCTCGTCCCCATCGTGGGTGGGAACTGGTACGCCGCCTCCGCCAGCGCGCGGGTTACGGGACCTGCGGCCGCATCGATCCGCATCAGCTGGTACGGCTCCGCCGATGGCAGCGGCACCAGCATCGAACAGCACGACAGCCCCGAGACCACGTCCGCCGCCTGGGACTCCCTCACCACCGGCCCCATCCAGGCGCCGGCGGCCGCCGCTTCTGCCCGCGTCCGGCTCATGCTCTGGCCCACGGGGACCGCCGAAGCATGCTTCGACGACGCGACCTTCGCTCCCGTCGTCGCCCCCGCGGCAACCCCAATACCATCCACCACGCCCACCGTCCGGCCCTCGCCCGCCGTTACGCGCGCGGTGCCAGCCACCCGGACGCCTGGCGGGTCGGCCCCGGCAGCGCCGGCTCCTTCGAGCCCGGCTGCCCTCGCTGCGGGTCCGCCCCCACCCGGCCCGACCACCCTGCGCATCTCCGAGGTGGTTAGCGACCCATCCGAACCGGGCCGTGACGCACCCTACGAATGGGTCGAGCTCGTCAACACCGGCACAGAGCCAATCAACCTCGGCGGCTGGTCTATCGAGGACGCCTCCGGGCGCGATGCTCTCCCTTCGATCACGATCCCTCCCGGCGAGTACGTCGTCATCGCAGGCAAGTTGGCGGCGCTCCCTTCCGGGGTGGTTTCCGTGCCGCTTGCGGATGGCGATATCGGCAATGGCCTCGGAAACGATGGCGACCTCCTCCGCCTTGTCGCACCGGATGGTACCGTCGTGGATGAGATGTCCTACGGCGACAACACGTCCGTCTTTGATCCCGCGCCAGGCGCACCGCCGGCCGGCCGCAGCATCGGCGTGATCAACCCGGCGGCTGACCCCTCCGGCGACGCCTGGGCGCTCACCCTGGCGGTCACCCCGGGCGCACCCAACACCTTCCCGCCGCGCACGCCTGCGCCCACCGTCACCCTCTCACCGGACGCCACGGCTACACCTCCCGCTGGTCCGGACCTCGCCGTCGAGTCCGGCTCGCAGGGCGGCTCGGCCGCGCCATGGCTCATCCTCGGCAGCCTGCTCGGAGTCAGCGCGACCCTGGGAATCGCCACCCTCGGCCCTCGCGTGCGCCAGAAGATCGAGGCACGCCGTGCCCGCTGAACGCCTCCAGAAGATCCTTTCCAATGCGGGCGTTGCCTCCCGCCGCGTCGCCGAGGAGATGATCCTCGCCGGCCGCGTCGCCGTGAACGGCACCGTCCAGGACACCCTCGGCGCCCGCGCCGACCCCGAGACCGACGAGATCACCGTCGACGGCGTTCCCGTCCTCAAGACCCGCTACCGCTACTTCGCCCTCCACAAGCCCGCCGGGTTCGTCACCACGGCCCGCGACGACCAGGGCCGCGAAACCGCCCTCGACCTCATCCCCATCGGCGATACCCAGCTCCACCCCGTCGGCCGCCTCGACATGGACTCCGAGGGCCTCGTCATCATCACCAACGATGGCCACCTCACCGACCTCCTCACCCACCCCCGCTACGAAGTCGAAAAGGAATATCTGGTCGGCCTCGATGCCGTCCTCTCGAAGCGCGACATGGAGCGCCTGGTGCGCGGCGTCGAAGAGGGCGGCGACCGTCTCCGCGCCGTCTCGGTCCGCCCCGCCATGCCCCCCACCTCCCTCGCGGGCGATGATCGCCCGAACGCCGGCGCCTGGCTCCTCATCACCCTCCGCGAGGGCAAGAACCGCGAAGTCCGCCGCATGATGACGGCCCTCGGGCGGAAGGTGTTCCACCTCCGCCGCATCCGCATCGGCCCGCTCCACCTGGGCACCCTCGGCTCCGGCGCCTTCCGCGAACTGACACCCGAGGAAGTCGACGCCCTCTACAGGGCCGGCACCGCCAAACGCGAGGCCGCGCCCACCCGTGGCCAATAGCCTCCCATCCGCTACGATGCGTCCCCGATGAAGCGCTCCTTGCCCACGCCCATCGCCATCGACGGACCCGCCGCCTCCGGCAAGTCAACCCTTGGCATGGAGCTGGCCGAACGCTTCGGCTATGCCTTCCTCGATACCGGCCTCATGTATCGCGCCGTCACCCTCGCTGCCGTCCGCGCGGGCCTCCCCGTCGACGACGACGCCGCCCGGGAGTTCGTTCGCAGGCTCGACATGCGCGTGGAGGCCGGTGGTACGACCCGCATTTTCCTGGGCGATGAAGACGTCACCGGCCGCCTCCGCGACCCCGAGGTCGAGGCGAACGTCAGCCTCTATAGCGCCCTCCCATCCGTCCGCGAAGCGATGGTCCGCCGGCAACGCGCGATCGCCGGAAAGGGCCTCGCCGTCCTCGCCGGGCGCGACATCGGCACGGTCGTTCTCCCCAGGGCGCCGCTCAAGTTCTACCTCGAAGCCTCGGAACAGGCCCGCGCCGAACGTCGCAGCAAGCAGTCCGGCGAATGGGGCCAGGCCCAGCGGGACGCCGACGCCCGCAAGGACATCCACCAGCGCGACGTCATCGACAGCACCCGCAAGGTCGCCCCTTTGCGCGCCGCCCCGGACGCCGTCGTCATCGACACTACCTCGCTCTCCCTCGACCAGGTCCTCCAACTCGCACTGGAGAAGGTGCAATGCGCGAGCGACTGAAACTCCCGAGCCGCCAGACCTTCGTGCCCCCCTTCTACTGGTCGCTCACGCTCCTGCTCCGGGGCGTCCTCTGGGTGGTGGTCCGCTGGGAGGTCACCGGCCGCGAGAACATCCCCTCCGAGGGGCCCCTCATCGTCGTATCGAACCACCTCAACAATGCCGACCCCCCGATCATCGGTGCGGGCATCGCTCGCCGCCGGATCCGGTGGATGGCCAAGATCGAGCTCTTCAAGAACCCCTTCGGGCTCATCATCCGCGCCTGGGGCGCCTTCCCTGTCCGCCGCTTCGATGCCGATCTCGCGGCCATGCTCAATGCCGAACGCATTCTCAAGCGCGGCGGTGCCATCGGCATGTTCCCCGAAGGCACCCGCTCCCGCACCGGCTACATGGGCCCACCCCACCCCGGCACCGCCGTCATCGCCCTCCGCACCGGCGCAACCCTCCTCCCCTGCGCCATCACCGGCACCGAGCGGCTCAAGAACCCGCTCGTCGTCCTCCGCCGGCCGCGCTTCACGTTCACCATCGGCGAACCCATCCGGGTCGACGCCGTCCGCCGCCCCACCGAAGCCCAGGTGAGCGAACTCACCGATCGCATCTACGAGACCATCAAGGCGCTGTTACCCGAGTCCTACCGGCCTCCCTATACTGGTTCCCAGGGCACTGCCACCGAGGAGCCACGTGGTCCAGATCATCCGAGCCAGTGAGATGGGTTTCTGCATGGGCGTTCGCCGCGCCGTCCAGATCATGGAGGGCGAGGCGACACCCGACCGCCCCGTCTACTCCGTCGGCGAAATCGTCCATAACCCCCATGTTGTCCGCGGCCTCGAACGCTCCGGGGTGATCCAGTTGCCCGGCCCCGATGACATCGACGGCGACGTCGGTGCGGCCACCGCTGATCGCGTCCGCCAGGGCCGCGTCGCCATCACCGCTCACGGCGTCGGCGAAAAGGTCGTCCGCCAGCTCGAATCCACCGGGCTCGAAATCATCGACACCACCTGCCCCATCGTCACCCGCGCCCAGCGCTACGGGCAAAAGTTCGTCCGCGATGGCTGGCACGTCCTCATCTTCGGCGATCCCGGCCACAAGGAAGTCCGCGGCATCATGGGCTGGACCATCGACAAGACCGGCCAGTCGCACGCCACCATCGTCCCAGGCGCCACCTACGACGAGCTCAAGCGCCTCGTCGACGAATTCCCGGGCGGCTTCCCCAACAAGATCGGCGTCATGGCCCAGACCACCCACAAGATGGAAGACTTCGCGAAATTCGTCGCGAATCTCATGCTCCTCCAGCGCGACAGGAACTTCGAGTTCCACGTGGTCAACACGCTCTGCCACGCCACCACCGGCCAGCAGGAAGCTGCCGCCGCGCTGGCGGCCACGGTCGACGTGATGGTCGTGGTCGGCGGCCGCAAGAGCGCCAATACGCGCCACCTCAAGGAAGTCTGCGAAGAGCAGGGCACCCGCGCCTACCACATCGAGGGCCCCGGCGAACTCCAGCGCGAGTGGTTCGAAGGCGTCAACCGCATCGGCCTCTCCGCCGGCGCCTCAACGCCGGACTACTCCATCGACGAAGTCGAAGCCCGCATCCGCGAACTGATCGACGCCTGACCATGCCCGCCGCCCCCACTGCCAGTCGCAACTCGGAAACGGGAAATCGCAAATCCCCCGCCCCCGGTGTGGTCTCCGGAGTCCGCCCCGGCTCGCTGGCCGACGAGGCCGGCATCGAGCCCGGCGACAGCGTCCTCTCCGTCAACGGCCATATCCTCCGCGATGTCGTCGACCTCCAGTTCTATGCCGCTGACGCCGAAGTCGAGGTCCACATCCGAAAGGCCAACGGCCTCGACGACCTCGTGGTCTTCGAGAAGGAAATCGACGAGGACCTTGGCCTCGAGTTCGAGCGCGCCACCTGGGACGACGTCATCCTCTGCAACAACAACTGCTTCTTCTGCTTCCTCAAGGGCCTCCCCAAAGGCATGCGCAAGACCCTCTATACCAAGGACGACGACTACCGCCTCTCGTTCCTCCACGGCAACTTCGTCACCCTCACCAACCTGACCGGGGACGATTGGGCCCGCCTCGAGGAGCAGCGCCTGAGTCCGCTGAACGTCTCGGTCCATGCCACGGAACTCGACCTCCGGCGCCACATGCTCTCGAACCCCACCGCGCCCGACGTGCTCGACCAGCTCCGCCGCCTGGGCGCTCTCGGCATCCAGGCCCACACCCAGATCGTCCTCTGCCCGGGCGTGAACGACGGCGAACACCTCGCGCGCTCCGTCCGCGACCTGGGCGAGCTGTATCCCACCGTCCAGACTGTCTCGGTCGTCCCCGTCGGCGCCAGCCCAAAGCTGGAGGAGTGGTCGCTCAACCGCGACGGTATCCCCCTGGTCCGCCCAACGCCCGAGTACGCCCGCGAAATCGTCGGCATCCTCGCCCCGTTCCAGAAAGAGTTCCGCCGCAGGTTCGGTGCCACAATCGTCCAGTGCAGTGATGAGTTCTATGTCACCGCCGGCGCACCAATCCCCGGCGCCGCCGCCTACGACGGTTTCCCCCAGTACGAAAACGGGATCGGCATGGTCCGCACCATGCTCCAGGACTGGACCGCCACGAAACGCCGGCTCCGCACACGGGCGAAGCCGCTGTCGCTCGCCGGTCGCAGCGCCATCATCGGCACCGCCAATCTGATCGCGCCCGTTCTCGCCGGCGTGGCCGCGGAGTTCTCGCGGCTCACCGGCGCCGATGTCCGCGTGCAGGGCGTCACCAACACGGTTTTCGGCGAGCGCGTGAACGTCTCCGGCCTCGTCTGCGGCAAGGATTATGTTGAACAGCTCGCCGGGCTCCCGGCCGACCTCGTCATCCTCCCCCGCCCCAGCCTCGACTACTTCGGCGAAAAGTTCCTCGACTCCATGACCATCGACGAGGCTGAGGCCGCCGTTGGCAGGCCAATCGCCTTCGCCGCCATCTGGTCCGATGTTCTCGACATCCTCGAACACGGCCCCCGGCGCCCGTCCCGAAACGAAGCGCCCAACGGCGCCTTCTGGGCCGAAGAGCGCAAGTAGCTCGGTGCCTCCAGTCTCCCGGCCGTGAGGTAGCGTGCCGTGTCCGAGGCATCGGACGCGGACGCTCCCAGTCCTTGTGAGCACCAGACCGGGGAGTGTTGGCCGGAACGAAGGTCCAGCCTTCCGCCGTATGTTGCGGCATCCCTCATTGGTATAGTTTGCGCGGAGTTCAACTGGGGGACAGCACCATGACTGGTGACGAGCAACGGAATATGGACACCGTCCGGCGGAACTGGGAGTTGCACGAACGGATGGAGTACGACGCCGCCCTCGAACTCTGGGCTGATGAGTGTCGCAACCATGGACGGCCCGTGGGCAAGGAAGGCATGCGAAAGGTCTGGATCGACATTCGAACGACCTTTCCCGATTGGCATTTGAACGTCATCGATATGATCGCACGGGACACCGAGGTCGTCGCAATCGTGAGGGCCTCTGGCACCCACCTTGGCGTTGGCACAATGCCAGTAAACGGCGGAATGCTTCTCGGCGTGCCGCCCACGGGGCGCCGCGTTGATGTTCAACACATCCATTGGTTCACCTTTAACGACGACGGCCGCATCTCCAACCACCGGGCGAGCCGGGACGATCTCGGCATGATGCGGCAGTTGGGGCTCTTGCCCTCCCCCCAAACCGGGAGCTGATCGAGCTGACCCCAGGGGGTCCGATCGCCACCCGGCAGGCGAGGGCGCCACTTGCCGGGATCCAACATCGTCGGTGCTCCGATGAACGCTCCGTGTAATCTCCGCGCGCACAATTAACTCGCCCAGAACGTGACAAATGTCGCAGCCCCACACCATCCCGGCCGCCAACGTCGTAGTCGAGATGACTCACCAATCTCCCAACCTCGAAGTACCCCTCGTCGTCCGCGCCCCGCGCATCCAGGCCCCCGCCCTCCCGCGCCACCCGTGGCTGTTTGCCATCTGGATGGCGGTGGGCTCCCTGGTGGCCGTGGTTGCAGGGCTCGTCCTCGGCATCCTGGCCGCCACCGAAGCCAGCATCGGCGAATCCCGCTGGACCCAGAGCGTCCAGGGCCATGGCCGCCTCCAGGTCTTCGGATTCGTCGCCACCTTCGTGGTCGCCCTGGCCTTCGAATTCCTGGTCCGTCTCAACGGCAGGCCCCCCTTCCCGGCCCGCGTCCGCCTTGGCGTGCCCGCCTCGCTCGCCGCGGGAGCCATCCTCCTCTCGGCCGCGCAGGTCTGGCACGACAGCATCGGGCTGCTCGCCTACCCGGGCGCGCTCCTCTTCCTCGGCGGGGCGGCCGTCTTCGCGGTCCTCACCTGGCGCATCCCCCTCGCCCGGCCGGTCCGCATCGACCCGCAGCCCTACTTCATGCGCGCCGCAGCCGCATGGCTCGCTGTGGCGGCCGCCCTCGCCCTCTGGGGCGCCGCCGAAGCCGAATCGGGCGTCGTCCCGCTCGATATCTCTGCAGCCACCATCGAGGTCTTCCTCCGGGGCTTCGTCACGCTGGCGATCATGGGAGTCGGCCTGCGCGCCATCGCCGGCCACCTCGCTCTGCAACCGCCCTCGCCCTCGCGCCAGCTCATCATCTACGCCGCGCTCAACGCCAGCATCGTCGGCTGGCTCCTCGGCATCGGCCCCGGCGAGCTTGCCGAACGCACGTGGCTCCTCCGCATCGGCGATGCCGGGTTCGCCTTCGCCCTCGTAGCCTATGCCACCTGGTTCGGGATCCTCGCCAGCCTTCGCCGTTTCCGGGGAGGCCCCCGCTACGCCCTCCTCGTCCCGCTCGCATGGGTCGGAGCGGTGGCCTACGCCACGCTCCTGGTTGCCACCGCCACCCTCCCCGGCGGCCACGACCTGGGCATCTACGAAGAAGGCGCAATCCGCCACACCTTCCTCCTCGGTTTCGCCATCCCGCTCATGATCGCCATGGCCCACATCGTCCTCGCGCGCTTTGCCCTGGGCTATGTGCCGTGGGAGAACGCCCTCACGACCTCGTTCTACCTGCTCCTTGTCGCATGGCCGCTGCGCACCCTCCCCTTCCTCTTCGAGGACGCGCCCTCCACACCCTCGCGCTGGCTCCTCGGTATCGCCGGTCTCCTCGCGATGGCCGCGCTCTTCCTCGTCGCCCTCGTCTGTGCCCGCACGGCCCACCTGGCTACGCGCCGCGCGCGTCACCTCGCCGCCCACCACCACTGAGCTGGAATCGACAATCGCCAACCGGAAATCGACAATAAGATCGTGCCCCGCATTCGAGTGGAACCCCTCGGCATCGAAGTCGAAGCCCCCGCCAACGAAACAGTCATGGACGCTGTCGTCGCCCACGGCTACTTCTGGCCGGTGGGTTGCGCCAGGAACGGCGAGTGCACGAACTGCGCCATGGAGGTCGTCTCCGGCATCGGCCGGCTCTCGACCATGGGCCGCTACGAACGCCAGAACCTCCTCCGCCAGCGCGGTCCCCGCTCGATCGAAGACCCCCGCCTCCGCCTCGCCTGCCAGGCGCGGGTGCTTGGCGATGTCGTCGTGTATAAATCGGGCGTGCGCCCCGATACCCTTTAGGAGGACGTCCGTGCCCTACGTCATCACCGAACCATGCATCGGCGTGAAGGACGCCTCCTGCGTCGATGTCTGCCCCGTCGATTGCATCCACTCGACCGACGACGAGCCGCAGTACTACATCAATCCCGACCAGTGCATCGACTGCGCCGCCTGCGAACTCGCGTGCCCCGTGACCGCCATCTACCACGAAGATGCGCTCCAGGGGGATGCGCGAAAGTTCATCGAGATCAACGCTAACTACTACAGACAGTAACGACTGAGCGGATCCGGGGAGAATTGGTTTGGAACTCGCGCAACTCGAAGCCTTCATCCAGGTGGCTCATCACCGGTCATTCAGCCGTGCCGCCGAGGCGCTGTTCCTGACGCAACCCTCGGTCACGGCCCGCATACAATCCCTCGAACGCGAAATCGGCGAACGCCTCTTCGAACGCACCGGCCGCAGCGTCACCCTCACCGACGCCGGCCACGCCTTCATGCCCCACGCCCAGCGCGCACTCACCGCCGTCCAGGAGGGCACTGACGCCATCGAGGCCGTCCGCCACGGCGATGTCGGCAGCATTCGCGTGGGCGCCTCCTCTTCCATCGCCACCTACGTCCTCCCACCCATCCTCAAGAAGTTCCGTGAACAGCGCCCCCGCGTCCACGTCTACCTCAGCACCGGCCAGACCGAGGACATCATCGAGGGCATGCTCACCGGCGAGACGCACCTCGCGGTCACCCGCTTCACCCAGCACCCCGAGGTCGAATCACTCCACCTCTTCAATGACGACCTTGCCCTCGTCGTCGCCCCTTCGCATCCATTCGCCCGCAAGCGCGGCGTCACCATCGCCGAGGCTGGCCGCGAGCCCTTCCTCTTCTTCGAACGCGGCTCCAGCTACCACAGCCTCACCTACAGCATGTTCCTCCGCGCCGGCGTCGTCCCGGAGTCCGTGATGGAGCTCGACTCCATGGAAACCACCAAGCATATGGTCGAAGCCGGCCTCGGCGTCGCCATCCTCCCGGTCGTCTCCGTCATGCGCGAACGCGAAGCCGGCACCCTCGTCGCCGTCGACCTGCGCGAAATGGAACAGCCAGCCCAGCGCGAAATCGGCGTCCACGTGCCCCGCAACCGCGTCCTCGCCCGTCCCACGCGCGACTTCCTCCGCATCCTCACGGCCGAGTACGGCGTCGAGAACCCCTTCGAATCAGCTGCGCCGACGGCCTAGCTCCGGAGTAGCGGAAACGCCCACAGGCTGTTCTCCCACAGCCGCCGCCGCGCCGCATCCATCGCCCAGCCTCGCAGATGTCCCACCATCTGCCCGATGGCCACCACGTCTCGCGGCTCCGTCGTTCGCCCGGGAAGCCGATAGCTGTCCGTCTCAACCACGATGAGTTCCCGCGGGTAACCGCGGCAGAGAGCCTGGAGCTCGGCGCTGCGCAGCAGCGGCCTCCCGAACGACAGGAAGTGCCCACGCTCCGCGTGCCACCGAGCCTGCTCCCGGTCGCCCGTGAAGTAATGCCGCACCACTGTCAGCCCACGGAGCGCATCGCCGTGCGCCACCAGCCGCTCCCACGCGCCGGGCCCATCGATGTGCAGCACCAGCGGCAGACCGAGTTCCCGCGCCAGTTCACACTGCCCACTGAAAGCCAAATGCTGCGCGTCCCGGCCGGCGTCAGCGCCATCGAACCCGCACTCTCCGATGGCGACCACCCCGGGTGCGCCGGCCAGCTCGCGTAGCTCATCGGCATGCCACTCCGCCGAGCGTAGCGGATGCACCCCCACCGCCACGCCCGCCACCCCATGCATCGATAGCCCCTCCCGCGACGACGCGGCATCGACGCCTACCGTCACAACCACCACGCCCGCAGCCCGCGCGCGCTCCAGCATCGCCTCCCGCTCCACCGGCCGATACCGGTCGAGGTGCGCGTGCGTGTCGACCCACCAGGCATCCATGAGCGTCATCCTGCCACGCCTGCGTAGAATCCCGCTCATGCCCACCCTTACCATCCGCGGCGCACGTGCCTGGGACGGACACGCCAACATCTCCATCGAGACCACCATCACCCTCGACGCCGGCCGTGTCGAGGCATGCGGCAGCGACATCGGCGGCGGCACGTCGCTCGACGCCTCAGGGTGCACCGTGGTGCCCGGGCTGATCGAGGCCCACGCCCACCTCTGCTTCGATGCCACCCCAGGCTGGCGCGCCACCTTCGACGGCGACACCCCCGCCCGGATGCTCCTGCGCATGGCCGGTAACGGCCGCCGCATGCTCGAGGCCGGCATCACCACGGTTCGCGACCTCGGTGCTCCGACCGAACTCGCGATCGAGCTCCGCGACGCCATCGCCTCCGGGCTCACCGATGGGCCGCGCCTCCTGGTCTCCGGCGCTCCGGTCACCACCACCGGCGGCCACTGCTGGTTCATGGGCGGCGAATGCGACGGCGAGCTCGGCATCCGCAAAGCCGTCCGCAAACGCGTCAAAGCCGGTGTCGACGTCATCAAGGTGATGGCCACCGGCGGCAACATGACCCCGCGCACCAACACCTTCGTTCCCCAGTTCACGGTCGATGAGCTCCGCGCCTGCGTCGAGGAGGCCCACCGCCTCCGCCAGCGCGTCACCGCCCACGCCCACGGCATCGCAGGCGTCCGCGTCGCCGTCGAAGCCGGCGTGGATGGCATCGAACACTGCTCCTTCACCACGCCGGGCGGCCACGAGTTCGACCAGGGGCTCATCGATGCCATCGCGGCGAAGGGCATCGTCGTCTCGCCCACGGTCTCCATCGGATTCCGCCGCTGGCCCGACGATGGACGCCGCGAACAGCGCGCACGCATCCTCAAGGCCTTTCTCGATTCTGGCTGCCCCGTGGTGATGTCCACCGATTGCGGCATCCCCGGCGTACCCCACGAGGCCCTCGCCGCGGGCATGGAGGTCCTCCGCGAGGCCACCGCCTCCTCGCCCATCGAGATCCTCAAGCTCGCCACAAGCCGCGCCGCCTCGCTGCTCGGCCTGAAAGACCTCGGCGTCATCGCTCCTGGCGCCCTCGCCGACCTCCTCGTCGTCGAAGGCGACCCCACGGCCAACCTCGCCGACCTCCAGCGCGTGCGTTACGTCATCCGCTCCGGCCGCGTTGTCTTCGCAAACCCGGGGTAGACCCCATGACCGAGTACCGGTGGCATCCCCTCACGCCGGAACGCTGGGCCGACTTCGAGCAGCTCTTCGGGCGCAACGGCGCCTACGCGGGATGCTGGTGCATGTGGTTCCGCCAGACCGGCAAGGAGTACGAGGCCGGCCGCGGCGAGCCCAACCGCCAGGCCATGTGTGCCCTCGTCGAACGCGGCCAAGTCCCCGGCATCATCCTCTACAGGGATGGCGACCCCGCCGGATGGGTCGCCGTCCAGCCCCGCGAAGCCCTCCCCCGCCTCGAACGCTCGCGTGCTGCCAAACGCCCCGACGACACGCCGGTCTGGTCGATCGTCTGCTTCTTCGTGCACCGCAACCACCGCGGCCAGGGCATGACGCGCCGGCTGCTCGATGCCGCCATCGCCCACGCCGCCGCCTCCGGCGCCACCCTCCTCGAGGCCTATCCGAAAGACCTCGAAGAGCTCTCCCCGAGCACGGGAGCAGCCTACACCGGGCTCCTCCCGGTCTTCCTCGAAGCGGGCTTCCACGAGGTTGCCCGCCACGCGAAGGGGCGCCCTATCGTCCGCCTCACCCTCTCCTGACCGCATTCCCCTTCGCAAGTTGCCACCCGCCCCGCTGCACTCCTACAGTGGCGCCCGCAGGAGTAACCGGTGTCCGCTCTCTTCCCCGGCGAATTCACCTACCGCGTGGTGGAAGCCGCCACCATCAGCAGCGCCGACCGCGCTATCGTCCAGTCGCTCTTCGCCGAAAACTACCGCGAAGCCAACCTTGATTACCTCGACACGTCGCTGGGCAAGCTCCGCTACCTCGCCATCGCCACGCACCTCGGCGGCGCGCCCGCCGGCTTCGCCCTCGGTGAGTCACGCGTGCTCGACCTCCCACGCCTCCCGCAAACCACCGTCCGGCTCGCGGGCCTCTGCTGTGTCGGCATGGCCTTTCGCCGGCAGGGCCTGTTCGGCCGCCTCGAGGGCATGGTCCTGACCGAGGGCCGCGTGATGCACGGGGACCGCTGGTTGGCCACCGGCCGCATGGCCCACCCCGGCAGCTTCCGCAGCATGAGCAAGAACGGCTCCGTGGTCCCCCGCCGCGGAGTGCGCCCAACTCCGTGGCAACAGGCCGTCGGCGCCACCATCGCCGCCGCCTACGGCTCCCCCTTCGACCCTGAGACCTTCGTCTGCAAGGGCAGCGGCGTCCCCATCGGCTATCCCGTCATCGAACTCGACTGCACGCCCGAGGAGTGGGAACTCTTCGCCCCCGTCGACCGTTCGAAGGGCGACTCCCTCCTCGGCATCAGCTGGAACCCCGATGCCCCACCCGGCTGGGACGACCCGGAGGTGACCCCGTGACCCTCGACCGTCTCTTCCACTGGGCCCGCATCCAGGGCGAAGGCCGCGCCTACCAGCCCCTCCTCGCGGGCCTCCGCGAAACAACGTTCCCCGCGCTCGAACGGGCTGGCGGCCACCCGTGGGGCGCCTGGTACGGCCTCTTCGGCCTCCGCTCGAACGAACTCATCGTCGTGACGAGCTGGCCCTTCGACGCCGCACCGGCCGGGCTCATTGCCGGGCGCCTCCCGGCCGGCGCGAAGGTACTCGAACAGTACAGCTTCGTCCCCACCGTCCGCCCCGAGACCGACACACCAATCACACGCCCGGGCCTCTACGTCTTCCGCTTCTTCGAGGTCCACCACCGTGATGTCGGCGAGGTTGCCGCCCTCTCCCACGAGGCCTGGACCACCTTCGAAAACACCGATGACTACCGGGCCGAACCGCAGGCCCTCTTCGCCGAACGCGACCGCACCCGCGACCCGGACGACACCGCCGCGACCGGCACGATGCTCCTCCTGACCTGGTACGACGGCCTCGAATCGTGGCAGCGCTCGCGCACCCCCGCCCCCGAAGCGCGCGAGAACTTCCGCCGCCGCGCCGAGCTCACCCGCGGCACCCTCGCCATCGCCACCCGCCTCGTCGAGACGTGACCCCGATGTCCCTCAAGAAGCCCCCGCCCGGTTAACGCGTTCTATACCGCTACGCGTATTCCGTCGTTGACACCCTCACCTATGCGCGCCATCATCGCCCTGGATTCCGCCGACCGGAAGCGGGCGAGGAGGAAGAGCGCAATGGCCGCCCAGGGGCTTGACTTGTTCGCAACGATCGAGGGGCATTGCCTGGCGCGGATGGACATCAGCCATAAGCGCGCGCTGATCCTCGAGTGCCAGGGCAAGACCCACGAAGAAATCGCAGCCGCGGAGAACGTGAGCGTGGCGACCGTCGCCCAATGGCTGCGCATCGCTTCCTCCGAGATCGGGCTTTGCCTGCCCGCGGGGACGAAAGTGTCTAAGACAGTCCGGGGTTACTGGGTGGGCCGCCATGTCGACGATTGCCTGGCCGACGCCGTGGCCCAGCTACGGGGCGTGGCGTCATGATGCGGCCAGGCTCGGCCACAACCTATAAGGAAAACGTTATCGAAAACCGTAGTCAAAACGTTACGGTTTCAGGACTGGCGGACGCAATCCGGTAGGCTCACGGTACCCGTGCCTGCCGCAATAGGAGGGACTGCAGCCCTGGCAGGCGAACGACGAAGAGCTCTGCCGACGGCACAAGGAGACCCCAGATGACCATGGCTCAACGGCTGCGAATCCTCACAGCGAGCTTGGCTGCTGCACTGGCAGCAGTTTCATTGGCAAGCCTGGCGCACGCATATATGATCGACGTAGAGTTCCAGTCTTGTACTCCCTTCGCCGATGGGAATGGTCAATCCAGCGTGCAACCAACATATGGGCGCGTGGCGACATATAATGAATTCGGTAACTCATGCTATTACATCGCCCTCCAAGGGTATGTCGAGACTTCTCTGTATTACTACACGGTCGGGTACGGCGATCCATGGAGGGCGGACTACCTACCTGCAATCGAGCTCACGGTCTACAGTAATGACGTTGTCACTGCGTCGGGAACCCACAACATGTGCCTTGCAGATGGCTCAACCTGCAACGGATGGGAGTCGACTCTGGCGTACTGAAACGAGTGTTCGCGGATCTGTGCGCACGGAATCCCCCCCGAACGTGCGCCGGAGTCCGGGGCGACCAAGCCCGCCAGGGAGGTTCGATGTGGGTCTAACGCCGAATCTTGCACTGTTGCGCACGCCCGTGACCGTCCTCTTGGCCCTGGCGCTCTTGGGAGCATGCGACGATGCCGCCTCGGCGCCCCCGCCCGGAACGGCACCGCCACCAGAATCCCTGCCCCTTGAGGAAGCACTGACCCGGCTGCCCCAGGTGCTCGCCAGCACGTACGAAGTCCCTCCAGCCGAGCTCGATGACGTGAATCGCGATGGAAGCGAGTTCGAGCACTCGCTCCTGGCCGATGGGGCGCTCACCTACGCGGAATACGAGCAAGCGTTCCTGGCGCGCAACCAGTGCCTCCGGGATGGTGGAATCGAAACCGCCCCGAACGCTCAAGTCAGCGCCCTCGCACGGTTCGATGACGTAGTTCCCGTCCCGAAACAGCTCGGGCTGGAACAGGGCACGGCACTGATCGAGCGATGCAGCAAACAGTACTTCTACTACGTTTCGCGCGCGTGGAATTCATCCACCCAGGACCATGCAAGCGCCGTCATTGAAAGCACCCGCCGCTGGATGGCTGCATGTCTCTTGGGGTCCGGCGTCCGCAGCGCCGACGAGCCGGCCAGGTCGACGAACCCCGAGGTCGCGTCGGCCTACGCGGAGTGCCTCGGGGAAATGCAACGGGCCTACCGGTTGGGAAGCCTTTCGTTCGGAGTGGCCGATGAGTGATCGCCCGCCTGAGCCACCTCCCTCGCTGACCGCCGGAGCGCTGGCGGTCAGGCCCCCGCCCGGTTAACGCTTTCTATACCGCTACGTGTATTTCGTCGTTGACACCCTCACCTATGCGCGCCATCATCGCCCTGGATTCCGCCGACCGGAAGCGGGCGAGGAGGAAGAGCGCAATGGCCGCCCAGGGGCTTGACTTGTTCGCAACGATCGAGGGGCATTGCCTGGCGCGGATGGACATCAGCCATAAGCGCGCGCTGATCCTCGAGTGCCAGGGCAAGACCCACGAAGAAATCGCAGCCGCGGAGAACGTGAGCGTGGCGACCGTCGCCCAATGGCTGCGCATCGCTTCCTCCGAGATCGGGCTTTGCCTGCCCGCGGGGACGAAAGTGTCGAAGG
The DNA here is from genome assembly GCA_964507025.1 of uncultured Anaerolineaceae bacterium. Taxonomy (GTDB): domain Bacteria; phylum Chloroflexota; class Dehalococcoidia; order Tepidiformales; family Tepidiformaceae; genus Amarobacter. Next base: position 37,970 of record CAZDOK010000014.1, on the reverse strand, counting down.
CAGTCCGGGGTTACTGGGTGGGCCGCCATGTCGACGATTGCCTGGTCGACGCCGTGGCCCAGCTGCGGGGAGCGGTGTCATGATACGGAGTCGATCACCGCACAAACCGATACCGAAAACGTTAGGCAAAACGTTACCGTTTCAGGACTGGCGGACGCAATCCGGTAGGCCCACAGTACCCGTGCCTGCCGCAATAGGAGGGACTGCAGCCCTGGCAGGTATCGAAGCGCCGATCGGGTACTGATCTCGTCAGGAGGGCGAGTGTGAATGCTTTCATGATGAAGGGCGTAATGACGGTCCTGGCAGCAGGAGCGATCCTGGCAATCGCAGCACCGTCGTTCGCCTGGAGCTACAGCGACGGGCCCATATGGGACATGGGTTGCGGGAGCGGGAACGATGGCGGGCGTGAGTCGCACATCACCTACAACTCCGAGTACTTCGTCAACACGACGAACAGCAGCACGCTTTGTGCAAACGTGTACACGAGCGACGACCTCCGGTTAGCCAACGGCACGTGGGTCTCCGACAGCCCAGCAGGGTGGGTGTACCCGTACAACCAGTACTGGGGCTCCAAGGGATTCCACGGGTACGGCGACTTCGTCGAAGCAAACGGGTTGCACAACCTGTGCAGCTACAACTTCGCTTCGTGTGGCGGCTACAAAGGGACATACGCCCACTAGTGGCAAAAGTGGGGCCTGGGCAGCGGGTTCGTTCCACGAAGGACGCCTCACGCTGCCCGGTCTCACTGAATCTTCGGAGAAGCAAAACGATGATCGCGCCTCGCAGCTTAGCCGTAGCGGGACTTCTGCTCCTAACTCTGGCGGTCATGGGTAGCTGCGGCGGGACCGGACGGTCTGCTGCCGATGACCCTGGCCTTGCTCCGACACTACGCCCGGTACCGCCTGGTGCGACGCTCGATGATCTGCTGGGTGAGCCGATACCGGATTACATCCTCTCAGACGCACTGCACCGAGCGAGTACCAGCGAACAATCCATGCTCCAGGACGGATTCTTGTCGCGCGCGGAGTACGAGGCCGCCCATCTGGCCATGATCGAGTGTTTAAGGGTGGACGGTCTCGACGTTGACGGGCCGATCGAGCTGAACGGCGTGTACCAATACAATTTCCGCATCGTCTATCCCGGCGACCCAGGACCAGGGCGAGCCGTTTGGGACGAGTGTCGGAAGCAGTACACCGCGGTCCTGGAGGAAGTTTGGGGATTCCTGACCGGACCGCTTGCCGCCGACGTAGTCTCCTCCTCGCGGGCCTTCGCTGCGGACTGCCTGAAGGAGAAGGGGTTCTCCCCGGCAACTGCGTCATTCAGTTCCTCGGTGCCCGCTGAACGAGAAGCATTCTCGCAGTGCGTCACGCTCACCCAGAAACGATTCAACCTCGGCACGATGTATTTCGGGGTGCAGGGCGACGGTGATTGATGCGCACACCCGTGACCGTCCTCCTGGCTCTGGCGCTCCTGGGAGCGTGCGACTATGCCGCCTCGGCGCCGCCTGCTATCGATACGACTCAGTTCGTGGCACCTGGTCCAAGGGCGCGCATACCTGACTCAGAAAAGTCGATTCTTCTTGATCGTACCTCGGAGTTTCAGCGTGTCATCTTATCAGATAACCTGGTGACGCTCAGCGAGTATGAGCGAGCCTACCTCTCTTTCACTCAGTGCATTACTGAGGCAGGATACAAGTTTGACAAGGAACCGACGCTCACGGCGCTGATGGACTTCGATTACCGAATCATTTATCCCATCGAAGACGTCGAGCGAGGCCGCTCCGTTCACGAAGCCTGCAGAGTCGAGTTCACTCAGGAGGTTGAGCTCGCCTGGTCCCACAAGGAATTCGCCGGCGAAGCCGACATCATCAACGAGGCCCAGAAGCGAATGGTAACCTGCGCGCGGGAGGCAGGAATCGAGGTGAGAGAATACGAGGATTTCCGGTCACTGAGGCAAGAACGCTCCGAGGACTTCTACACATGCCTGTTCGTTGTGCAGGAGCAGATGAATCTGCCGGGCTGGGGAGGGTAGGAAAATCGGCGCGGTGAAGCTTCAGCGACAGTCGTACGATGGCGGGTCCGTGAACACGACGGGGTCGTTTCCCGGAAGAGTGTCCCCTTGAAGCTCCTTGCCATCCTCGCCGCCATCGTGCTCCCTCCACTCTTCGTGGCGGGAGTCCTGGCCTGGCGCGACGACCCCCTCAGCGCGACAGACCGATCTGCCAGCCCCCTCCTCACTTCGCCCACGCCACGCACCATCACCGATGAACGCCAGGTCCGCATCGTGGCCACCGCCCAGCCAGGCCCGGAAGTGGCCGCCGGGCCCGCGCGCGGCACCATCACCACTGTTGGGGTCGCCCCGGACGATACCCTCATCGATGGCGCCGTCCTTTTCCAGGTCGATGGTATCGACCGGATCGGGTTCGCCTCCTCCATACCGTTCTACCGCCCAATCTCTCCGGGGACCCAGGGTCCGGATGTCGTGGAGGTCCACCGGCTGCTCCTGCTGAAGGGCATCATCGATGAGCAGCCGGACGACCCCGGGACAGCGACCTTCGCCACGGGCCAGGCGATAGCCGATTTCGCCGAAAGCCTCGGCGCCGGGCGCACCACCACATTCGACCCCGGCTGGGTGGTCTTCCTGCCCACGCCGGACCTCGTCGCCGCAACGGTCAGCTTGAAGATTGGCCAATCCGCCCCGGCCCAGGGCGCCGTCATCATCACATCCCCCGGGACGGTGACGGCCGCGCGGCTCGCCTCGGGCAACCAGGAGCCGCTGAACTTCGCGCCCGGCGTCGAGTACATCGCCATCGTCGACGGCGAAGAGTTCACGGTCGAAACGGCCACGCAATCCATCGCCGCGACGGACCTCGCACGCCTCCGGGCGCCCGGTGAGACCGAGCGCGACGGCATCCCCGCGCTCATCCGGCGAAGGACACCGTTGCAGGCGCTCGCCATACCGTCCTCGTCAGTGATGACCAACGCCGCCGGCACGCTCTGTGTCTGGCTGGCCGAAGGCGGCGTGTACCGTGCCGCCGCTGTCACCATCGCGGGCGCGCGCGGCGGCGTCACAAACGTCGCCAGCGGGATCGCAGCGCAGGACGAGGTGTTATCAAACCCCGCGCAGGTGATCGAGGCACCCCAATGCCCCTGACGCTGCGCGGCGTTTCGCACCGCTATGGGCCCGCCCTGCCCTGGGTGGTACGCGGGATCGACCTGGAGATCGGTGATGGCGAGCTGGTCGCGCTCATGGGCCCGTCGGGTTCAGGCAAGACGACACTGCTGTCGATCCTCGGGCTGCTCACCCGCCCGGCCGAAGGCGCGGTCCTGCTCGACGGCGAGCCGGTACGCCAGAGAACGGCCGCCGAACGCCGGACCACGGAGTTCGCCTGGGTCTTCCAGACCGCGAATGCGCTGCTCCGGCGCACCGCACTGGAGAACGCCAGCCTCCAGCTCCTTGCCCGGGGCGCCGCCCGCCAGTCAGCACGCGCGGTCGCGGCAGCCGAGCTCGAACGTGTTGGTGTTGGCCACCTGGCCGCGCGCCCGGCCCGGCTCCTCTCCGGCGGCGAGCTCCAGCGCGTCTGCATCGCGCGTGCGCTGGCAGCGGCGCCACGCTGGATTCTTGCCGACGAGCCCACGGGACAGCTCGACCATGCGACCACGCTCGAAGTGTCCGCGGCGCTGATCACCGGCCGCCCCATCGGCACCGGTGTCATCATCGCTACCCACGACCCTGAGGTCGCCCACCGTTGCGGCCGGGTCATCAGGCTGGTCGATGGGGCGATCGTCGTCGGGGGCGGGGCATGACCTGGCGGCCCTCAGCCCTGATCGAAGAGGGGCTCGCCAACCTTGGCGCCAGCGCCTTCCGCTCGGCGCTCCTGCTGGTGGTCTGCGCAGCCGCGTTCGGCGGCCTGGCCTACCTCGAACTTCGCCAGGGCATGGAACTTACTGAGTTCGCGCGCGACTTCCGCGAAGGCGGCGCCTACGTGGCCATCGCATCGGTCCCCGGTGGGAGTATCTCCGGCGCCCGCTGCGAATCGCTGAACGGCACGCCGGGCGTGGTCGCGGCCGGCGCCTGGCGCTCCACCGGCCAGGCGACGTTTCGAACAGCGCCCGGGGTCCTCTTTCAGGCTGCCGACGTCACGCCCGGAATCCTCCGGGTGTGGGACCCCGGCCAACCGCTCGGTACGGGACCTGGCCTTGTCGTGGGCCCCGCCATGGCCGAGGAACTCGGGTTGCGGACGGGCCTCATCGCCGCCTTCGAGGCTGACGAGCCCGTCGTCGTCTCGGGAGTGGGCGACTTCTCCAAACGAAACCCCCAGGCTGCTCGCTGGGCGCTCAGCCCCGTCTCCCCTGCCGGTTCGTTCCAGGAATGCTGGGTCGAATTCGAACCGGGCGCCTTCGAGGCCGGCCGCGAAACGCTGGCTGCGCGTTTCGCCGAATCCTCCGCCGACCCCGCTGTCCGGCCCTACCGCCGCTCCGATGAGTTCACTCGCGACCCGGCCTCCGAGTGGGCTTCGCGCCCCCAGGGGTGGGGCTGGATTGCCGTCCCGGGCGGGCTCTTCGGGTTCGGCCTGGTGGCGGCCTGGTTCCGCCGCGCCGAAGCCGGGCTCTACCTCGCCATGGGCACCAGGCGCGCCCAGCTCGCCCTCATGGGCGCCGCCGAATCGTGGCTCCTCATCGCGGCCGCGTGGTGCCTGGGTTTCTCCTACGCCGCTGCCGCCCAATCCCTGCGCTCTGCCGACCCCACCGTCGAGGTCCTTCGCCACGCCGCCGTAACGAGCGGCTCGGCGGCATTGCTCGCACTGGCAATGCTTCCGTGGGCTGGCGCGCTGGTCGCTCGCGGCAGCATCGCCAGCCTGCTGAAGGACCGCTGAGCCGCCTCGCTACGCCTCAACCTCCCGGTACTCCCAGTGCTCATCGAGCCCGCCCAGCAGCGCCGTCACCTCACGCGCACGTGCCGTCTCACCCGGGTGCTCCTCGCCTTCGTGAGTCCTGCGGTCACCCGCCCGGAGCAGCGTCTCGCAGAACGAGCACCGCAGAAGGCCACCCGCCTCGAACTGCGACGGATGGATCAGGCCCCGGAAGGCCTCCTCAAGTTCAAGGCGCCGCCGCTCGATCTCCGGGTGCGCTTCGCGGTCGTGCCGCCGCCGGGCACCCCTCACCTGGTTCGGGTGCACCGCCAATTCCTCCGCACACAGCAGGCACCGGAGCACGATCACCGGCCCTTCGCCCTTCGCACTTCGTCCTCCCCATGGCCCGCCTCCGCGCAGCGCGTATCATTGCCCGCGTGCCCCCAGAGGTGACCCGTGGACTGGAATGATACCCCCGAACAGGCCCGCTTCCGCGCCGAAGTCCGGGAACTCATCGAGACCCGCCTCCCCGAACGCTACCGCCTCGGCGGCGCCGGCGAGCGCGCCTGGGAGTTCGACCGCAAGTCCCCCGACCCCGCCGCCCGCGAGGCCGCCATGGACTGGCACGCCGCTCTCGCCAAACGCGGTTGGGTCGCTCCCCACTGGCCGAAGGAGTACGGCGGCGCCGGCATGTCCGCCATGGAACAGTTTGTCCTCAACCAGGAGATGGCCCGTGCCGGCGCCCCCGGCGTGGGCGGCTCCGGCCTCTCCATGCTCGGCCCCACCATCATCCTCCACGGCACCGAGGAACAGCGCCGCAAGTACCTCCCGCCCATCCTCGCCGGCGAGGTCACCTGGGCCCAGGGCTACTCCGAACCCGGCGCCGGCTCCGACCTCGCCTCCCTCCAGACCCGCGCCACCCGCGATGGCGACGACTTCATCCTCAACGGCCAGAAGATCTGGACCTCCGCGGCCCACAGCTCCGACGCCATCTTCGCCCTCGTCCGCACCGACCCCGAAGCCCCCAAGCATCGCGGCATCTCCTTCGTCCTCATCGATGACATCAAGGCGCCCGGCATCTCCGTCCGGCCGCTCATCGACATGGGGGGCCGCCACTACTTCAACGAGGTCTTTTTCGAAGACGTCCGCGTCCCCGCCGCCAACCTTGTGGGCGAGATGAACCGCGGCTGGTATGTCGCCATGACGCTGCTCGACTTCGAGCGCTCGAACATCGGCGGCGCGGTCGGTGCCCGCCGAACCCTCACCCGCCTGATCGACGTCATCAAGACCGACCCGGCCCTCCGCGCGCGCATCGCCTCATCCCCCATCCGCCATGAGATCGCCCAGCGCTACATCGAGACTGAGGTCATGTACCAGTTCTCCCTGCGCATCATCTCGATGCAGAACCGCGGCCAGCTCCCCAACGACGAAGCATCCATGGCCAAGCTCTACAACTCCGAGCTCTCCCAGCGCCTCGCCCAGACCTGCATGCAGGTCCTCGGTCTCCAGGGCAACCTCATGGAAGGCAACGAAGAGTCCTCCTTCGCCCGCCTCTACATCGGCATGGTGCCCGCCACCATCCGCGGCGGCACCTCCGAGGTCCAGCGCAACGTCATCGCCACCCGCGGCCTGGGGTTGCCGCGCGCATGACAGCCGGACCGCTCGCGGGCATCCGCATCCTCGAGTTCTCCCAGATCGTCGCCGGCCCTTTCGCCGGGGTCGCCCTCTCCGATTTCGGTGCCGACGTCGTCAAGGTCGAACCCCTCGAAGGCGAGTCCCGCCGCAACAGCGCCGCCGTCGTCCCGAACGAAGGTAAGTACTTCCAGTCGCTCAACCGCGGCAAGCGCAGCCTCACCATCGACCTCTCCCGCCCCGAGGGCCGGGCCCTAATCCACCGCCTCGTCCCGTCGTTCGATGTGGTGATCATCAACTACCGCGCGGGCGTCCCCGCCAGGATGGGCATCGACTACCCCACCCTGCGCGCGCTGAACCCGCGGCTCATCTACGCCAGCATCACCGGCTTCGGCGAAACCGGCCCCTACGCCACCCGGGCAGGCTCCGACATCGTTGCCCAGGCTTACAGCGGCCTCATGGCCGCCGAGGCCAAGACCGACGAACACGGCGCCCCCGCCCCCATCACCAGCACCACCATGGCCGACCGCTCCTCGGGCCTGGCGGCTGCGATGGGCATTTGTGCCGCCCTCTTCCACCGCGAACGCACCGGCGAAGGCCAAGAGCTCCAGGTCTCCCTCCTCCAGACAGCCCTCGAGCTCCAGTCCGACCGCGTCATGCGCGAACCCGTCCATGATGTCGTCCTTCGCGACCCGCTTCTCGCCCAGCTCCAGGCGAGGCGCGCGGCGGGCGCTCCGTACGATGAGCTGGTCAACCTCCGCAAGGCCCAGGGACCGCGCTTCGCCTCCCACCGCCTCTACTACGGCGGCTACCACACCGCCCGCGGCGCGCTCGTCCTCGGCGCGCTCACCCGCCAGAACCGCGACGCCATCCGCCAGATCCTCGACTTTCACGACCCCACCGACGACCCGGACTTCGATGCCGCCGCGCCTGGCAGCCGCGACAACATCGAACGGTGGCGCGCCGAAATCCAGCGCCTCCTCCTCACGCGCTCCGCCGAAGAATGGGTCGAACGGTTCATGGCCACCGGTGTCCCGGCCAGCGTCGTCCAGTTCGCCGAGGAGATGGCCGACGACCCCCAGGTCGAGGCAACCGGCATGATGGCCACCCTCGAACACGAGGCAACCGGCGCTCAGCGCGTGGTCGGTCCGCTCGTCCGGATGTCTGCCACGCCAACCGCCGCCACCCGCGCCGCGCCCCGGCTGGGGGCGCACTCCCGCGATATCCTCCTGGAAGCCGGGTTCACCCCCCGGGAAGTCGATGCCCTGGCGGCCGCCAGCGTCATCCCCGCTGACGCCTGAGCCGTTCGCCCGCAATTCCCGCGCCCGCTAGACTCAGGTTCATGATTTCCGCGATTGTGCTCGCCGCCGGCACCTCCAGCCGCATGGGCTCGAACAAGGCCCTCCTCGATTGGGCCGGCGAGCCGCTCATCTGCTACCAGGTCCACCAGCTCCAGGAAGCCGGCTGCGATGAGGTCATCGTCGTCCTCGGCCACAAGGCCGACGACGTCAGCCGGTGCATGCGTGCCCTCAACTGCCGCACCATGCTCAACCCGCGCCACCAGCACGGCCGCGCTGGCTCGCTCCGCATCGGCGCCAAAGCCGTCAACCGTGACGCCGAAGCCATCGTCGTCATCGATGTCGACCAGCCCCGCCCGGCTTCGTTCATCCGCGCACTCATCGAAGGCCGCCGGCCCGGAGACCTGGTCACCCGGCCGGTGCACGATGGCCGCCACGGCCACCCGATCGTCGTTGCCGGAAGCCTCCGCGAAGAGATGATGGCCGCGACCGACGAGAACGAAGGCCTCCACGGCGTCCTCCGCGCGCACGCCCCCGAAACCGGGGAAGTTGACGCCGGCGACCTGCTCGACCTCGGCTTCAACACGCCCGGGGAATACGAGGCGGCGCGCCGCCGGGCCGGCCTCGGAGCCTGACCATGCCCCTCGCGGGCAGCGGCAAGCCCCGTCCACGCGCGATCGTCTTTGACCTCGACCGTGCGCTGCTCGACCCCCGTCCAGCCTGGCGCTACGCCGTGGAAGAAGCGGTTGTCAGCGTTACCGGCCGTCCCGTGCAGGCCGCCGCGCTGGTGGAGGAATACCACACCCGCCCGTTTCGCCACGCCCTCCAGGTCCTCGTCCCGGACCCGGCCCAGGCCGACCGATGCGAACAACTCTGCGGAGAAATGTACGCGCGCAGCGCCATGAAGCGGCTGCTCGTCCACGACGGCACCGGCATGGCCATGGATGCGCTCCGGGGTGAACTCATCGACCTCGCCGCCATCAGCCGCTTCCCCCACGCGATAGCCATCAAGCAGGCCCAATCAACCGGGCTCGACCGCTTCCTCGCCATCCTCGCGGCCACGCCCCAAGGCGAGCCCTGGGACCCGCCATCCCGCTTCGCCGCCTGCCTCCGCTTCCTCGAATGCCAGCCCGAAGGATCTGCCTTCATCAGCCCCGAAGCCCAGGACCGCGACCGGGTCGCGGCGCTGGGCGCCCATGTCTTTTCCTCGGCCTGGTCGCCCGGCGCCGGGGGGGAGGGCAGACCGGCAATCGCGTCGCCCCGCGAGCTTCTGCCCCACCTGCAACGCTGGTGGGCCGGGGACCGCTAGGAAGCCGCCTGCGGCTCGATCAGCAGGTGACATCCCGGGCAATACGTGCGCTGGCGCCCGGAAAGGAAGCGCAGTTCGCAGGACGGACAGATGACCATGCGGCGGTTCATGGCAGGCTCCTACTCGTGTTCTGCCTTCAGAGTCGCTCCGGGCACACCATTCAGGTAGCGCGACTTTCCGATGCATTTCGCTAGATCGATAGCGCAGACGTATGGATCGACTCTCCTGAGCTATGCCTCCGACTACCCTGGCTCAAGTCCCGGCGGGCCCCGCACTCCGCCTTGCCCCTGCGTTGGCTAGACTGGGAAGCAACTACCCGTACAGGAGCATCACCGTGGCACTGATCGTCACGACTACACCCACCATCGAGGGCCGCACCATCGCCGAGTACCACGGCATCGTCGCCGGCGAAGTCATCCTCGGCGTCAACGTCTTCAAGGATATCGCCGCCGGCTTCCGCAACATCGTCGGCGGGCGTTCCGGCAAGTACGAAGAAGAGCTCCGCAAGGGCCGCGACGGGGCTATTTCGGAAATGGGCGAGCTCGCCGCCCAGATGGGCGCCGATGCCGTCGTCGGCGTGAAGATCGATTACGAGACCGTCGGCGGCCAGATGCTCATGATCACCGCCTCCGGCACCGCGGTGAAGCTGGTCTAGGCCTGCCCGGCCCGGTAGGCTGTCCCTATCTCTTTTCGGCGGGGTTCTCATGGTGACGAAGGTCGGCATCAACGGTTTCGGGCGCATCGGGCGCCAGGTCCTCAAGGCAATCACCGATCGCTACGACGGCAAACTCGAAGTCGTCGCCATCAATGACCTCGTCGCTACCGACGTCAATGCCAACCTCCTCAAGTACGACAGCAACTACGGCCGCTGGGACAAGGAAGTCCGCGCCGAGGGCGATACGCTCGTCGTCAACGGCCGGGCCATCAAGGTCTTCGCCGAACGCGACCCCGGCGCCATCCCCTGGGGCTCGGCCGGCGCTGAGATCGTCATCGAGTCGACCGGCTTCTTCACTGACGCCACAAAGGCCGCGGCCCACCGCCGCGACTCGGTCAAGAAAGTCATCATCAGCGCGCCCGCCAAGAACGAGGACGTCACCGTCGTGCTCGGGGTCAACGCCGAGACGTACGACCCGGCGAAGCACCACGTCATCTCCAACGCCAGCTGCACCACCAACGGCCTCGCCCCCGTGGTCAAGGTCATCGTCGACAACCTGGGCCTCGTAAAAGGCCAGATGACCACCATCCACAGCTACACCAACTCCCAGCAGATCCTCGATAAAGCCGCCGGCACCGACCTCCGCGAAATGCGCGCCGGCGCCATGAACATCGTCCCCACCTCCACCGGTGCCGCCCGCGCCCTCCGCCTCGTCATCCCACAGGTCGATGGAAAGCTCGACGGCCTCTCCTACCGCGTCCCCACACCAACCGTCTCCATCGTCGAAGTCGTCGCCCTCACCGAAAAGGACACCACGAAAGACGACCTGAACGCCCTCCTGAAACACACAGCCGAGACGAAGATGAAGGGCATCCTCGGCTTCACCATGGACCCCGTCGTCTCCATGGACATGAAGGGCGACGAACGCTCCAGCATCGTCGACGGCCAGTCCACCAACGTCGTCGGCGGCAACCTTGTCAAGGTCGCCACCTGGTACGACAACGAGTGGGGCTACGCCTGCCGCATCAGCGACCTCTGCAAGTACCTGGTCGACCGCGGCCTCTAATCCCGCGATTCGTAAGCCACCAGGGGCCCCGCCAGCCGGGGCCCCTTGCATTCCCATGGTAGAAGTGGTGGTCATGAGGCTTGCAGACGCCACCATCGCCACGCTCTCGGAGTTCGTGCCCGAACGCGACCTGCGCAACGCGCGCATCGTCACCGGTCGCCCATGGCGCTGGCTCCCGCGCCTCATCGGCATGAGCGCGATCACCTTCGCCCCGTTCGTCATCTTCCGCCCCGGCCGCTACCGCCCTGATACCCCCAGGGGCCTCGCACTCATCGCCCACGAAATCCTGCACATCGGCCAGGTGCGCGAACTCGGCCGCATCTCCTTCTATCGGCGCTACCTGGTCGGCCAGCTCCGCTGCGGCTTCCGCCACGACCACCACCCGATGGAAGTCCCGTGTATCGAGCGCCAGCGCGCCGTCCGCCGCGCGCTCGAAGCCCGGAGCGGCGGTGGCGCCTGGTAGCCCGCCTCGGCGTGACCGCGCTCGCCCCACACCGTAGGATTACGTCAAATTCTCGCGGGCCGGCTCTCACGAGCCCGGAACCACCGCACTGCCACCACCAGCAACACGCATCTGTGAGGTATCCATGAGCCGGGAATCCGCGCGCGCAGTCATCGCTCAGGCCCTGGGCCAGGGCCGCACCAACCTCACCGCCGACGAGGCGGGCGAGATCTGCCGCGCCTATGGATTACCGCTCCCCGCCGAGCGCGTCGCCACCGATGCCGCCGCCGCAGCCCGGGCCGCCACCGAGATCGGCTACCCGGTCGCCCTCAAGGTCCTTTCCAGCCAGATCACCCACAAGTCCGATGCCGGCGCCATCGCTCTCGGCCTGGCCAGCGACGCCGCCGTCAGCCAGGCCTACGACCGCATCATCGCCTCCGCCCGGGCCTACGACCCCTCCGCCACCATCGATGGCGTCCTCGTCCAGCAGATGGCCCGCCCCGGCCGCGAGGTCATCGTCGGCGCCGTCACCGACCCCACTTTCGGCAAAGTCGTCATGTTCGGCCTCGGCGGCATCTTCGTCGAGACCTTCAAGGACGTGACGTTCGCACTCGCGCCCACCTCCCCCGAACGCGCCCGCGAAATGCTCGGCGAAATCCAGGGCGCGGCCATCCTCCAGGGCGCGCGCGGCGAGAAACCAGCCGACCTCGCGGCCATCGCCGGTGTCATCCAGACCGTTTCCCGGCTCGTGACCGACCTTCCCGAAATCGACGAACTCGACCTCAACCCCGTCATCGCCTACGACGATGGCGTGCTCGCGGTCGATGCGCGCATCGCGCTCCGCGCCACCGAGCACAACGGCCGCCCGCGGCCCCCGCGCGATGAGGTCCTGGCCTCCATGCGCCGCATCATGATGCCGAAAGCTATCGCCGTCATCGGCGCCTCCAACGAAGAAGGCAAGATCGGCTACTCCGTCGTCCGCAACATCCTCGACGGCGGCTACCAGGGCCAGCTCTACCCGGTGAACCCCCGCGGCGGCGAGATCCAGGGCCTCCCGGCCTACACCTCCGTCACCGAGATCCCCGGCGAGGTCGATGTCGCGGTCTTCGCCGTGCCTGCTGCCCGCGTCGCTGCAGCCGTCGACGAGGCCGGCCAGAAGGGCGTCGCGGGCGCCATCCTCATCCCCTCCGGCTTCGCCGAGATCGGCGAACAACAGCTCCAGGACGACATGATCGCCGTCGCCCGCAAGCACAACATCCGCGTCATGGGGCCGAACATCTACGGCTACTACTACACACCCGCCAACCTCTGCGCCACGTTCTGCACCCCCTACACCGAACCCGGCACGGTCGCCCTCTCGTCCCAGAGCGGTGGCGTCGGCATGGCCATCATCGGCTTCAGCCGCTCCCACAGGATGGGCGTCTCCGCCATCGTCGGCCTGGGCAACAAGAGCGACCTCGATGAGGACGACCTCATCGAGTACTACGGCGAAGACCCCAACACCGGCGTCATCGCCATGCACGTCGAGGACATCAAGGACGGACGCGCCTTCGTCGATGCCGCCAGCCGAGTCTCCAAGCACAAGCCCATCGTCGTCCTCAAGGCCGGCCGCACCGCCTATGGGGCCCGCGCCGCCGCCTCCCACACCGGCGCGCTCGCCGGCGCCGACCGCATCTACGACGCCGCACTCCGCGAGGCCGGCGTCGTCCGCGCCCGCACCCTCGAAGACCTCCTCGACTGGAGCCGCGCGCTCTCCATGCTTCCCACCCCGAAGGGCGAGAACGTCCTCATCGTTACCGGCGCTGGCGGCTCCGGTGTGCTCCTTTCCGACTCCTGCTCCGACTATGGGCTCACCCTCATGGATGTCCCGGAAGATCTTGGGCTCCAGTACAAGGAGCTGATTCCCCCGTTCGGCGCCTACGGTAACCCCATCGATATCACCGGCGGCGAACCGCCCGAGACCTATCGCAAGGCCATCCGCCTCGCTCTCATGGACGACCGCGTCCACTCCCTCATCCTGGGCTACTGGCACACCATCATCACGCCGCCCATGGTCTTCGCCACCCTCCTGGGCGAGGTCCTCGAAGAGGCGCGCGCCGCCGGGAACGTGAAGCCGGTCGTCGCCTCCCTCGTCGGCGATGTCGAGGTCGAGGAGGCCTGCCGCTACCTGGAGGCCCGTGGCGTCCCCGCCTACCCCTACGCCGCCGAGCGCCCCGTCGCAGCCCTCGCCGCGAAGTACCGCTGGGCCCGCCACGCCCGCAAGATCGGCTAGTGCCCTTCCAACTTGGGCTGCGCGGAACGACGGAAGCCCGGTCGTCGCGTTGCTCCCTTCTCCCGCAGCGTCGGGAGAAGGGGTTGGGGGATGAAGGCGTGACGTCGCAATCGCCGTTCCCGCGAGTCAAGTCTGGAGCGGCAGTAGCCCGCCCGGGGTCTCGGATCCTCCCCCGCGGTTCCCATCCACCCCGCTACTGAACTACCCTCCCTCCGGGCCCGCCGCCCCTCGCGGCAAACACGGCCCGGGAGCGATCAGCTTGAGCGACACTCCAGAATCCACGCCTCCCCAGGAGCCCGCGCCGCCACCTGCGGCCGCCATCCCCCCGGCGGCCCCGCCACCCCCACCCCAGCACGCCTGGTACAGCGGACCCTACCCGCCACCAGGTCTTGGCCCCCAGGCTGAAAGCACCTGGCGCATGGTCTGGCGCACCGCCCTCAAAGGCACCGTCGCCGCCGGCTGCTTCGGCACTGGCCTGGTCCTTGCGTTCTTCATCCCCCTCTTCGTGCTCATCGGCATCATCGCCGTTATGAACGATGACGACGGCGGCGACGACTACAAGTTCGTCTACGGCGACGACGACGGCCGGGACAAGCTCCTCTCCATCCCCGTCCGCGGCGTCATCCTCGGCGAAGAGCCCGACGACGCCGGGGGGCTCTTCGGAAGCCTCGGCATCGTCTACGGGTACACGATTAAGGAGAAACTGATCGAAGCCGCCGGCGATTCCTCAATCGACGGCGTCATCCTCGAGCTCGAAACACCCGGCGGCACCATTTTTGGCTCCATCGCCATCGCCGACGGCGTCCGCGAATACCAGAAACGCACCGGCAAGCCGGTCCTCGCCTTCGTCGCCGGCATCTCCGCATCCGGTGGCATGTACGCCATGGCCCCGGCCGACCTCATCCTCGCCGACCACGGCAGCCTCCTTGGCAGCATCGGCGTCACCATGGGCGCCTTCGAATACTGGAACGGCCTGGTCGCCACCGAGGGTGGCCTCTTTGGCGGCGGCGTCACCACCAGCGAAGGCATTGAGTTCCAGCCGATCACCGCCGGCCGCGGCAAGGATATCGGCGCCCCTTACCGCCGCCTCACCGACGAGGAGCGGCGCGTCCTCCAGCAGGGCGTCGACAACGCCTACGCCGATTTCGTTCGTTACGTCTCCGAGGCCCGCGACATCCCCGAGGCCACCATCCGCGACCGCATCGGCGCGCTCGTCTACGACAACAAGACCGCCGAGGAGCTGGGCCTCATCGACGGCACCGCCAACCGCGAGGCTGCTTACACCGAGGCGGCCCGACTTGCCGACCTCGAAGGCGACGATTGGCAGGTCGTCCGCGAGGAGAGCGACTTCGGCCTCTTCAGCGGCCTCTTCGGCCTCGGCGGCGACGAGAAACCGGGCGCCACGGAATCCACCACCAGCGGTGTCTGCTTCCCGCCGTACACCATCCTCGCCTACCACGGCGATGTCGCGGCCCTCTGCGCGGGCCGGTAGCTCCGCCATTCGATGACACGACGAAGGGGGCTCGAACGAGCCCCCTTCGCCATGACTCCCCGAGCCGGCTGGCAGCTACCGCTCGGGCGTGAACCTCACCGGGAGATGCTTGATGCCGCCGATGAACGTCGAGCGCAGCCGCTCCGGCGGGCCCGCGAGCTCGATATCCGGGAACCGGCGGAACAGCTCCTCGAACAGCACCCGCAGCTCCAGGCGGGCAAACCCCGCTCCAAGGCAGAAGTGCTCGCCAATCCCGAACGCCAGGTGATCATTCGGGCTCCGCGTGATGTCGAACACGTCCGCGTTCGGGAACACGTCCTCGTCCCGGTTCACCGCCGGGTACCACATCACCACGCGCTCGCCCTGCTTGATCTCCTGGTGGCGAATCTTCGTGTCCTGGAGCGCTACCCGCGCCATGTGCGTCACCGGGGAGTTCCAGCGCAGGATCTCCTCGATCGCCGACGGCAAAAGCGACATGTCGTTCAGCAGCTTCTGCTTCTGGTCCGGGTGCTCGCACAGCGAGAGCAGCCCGCCCGACATCCCGTTCCGGGTCGTCTCATTCCCCGCAAGGATCAGCAGGAAGCAAAACCAGAGGATGTCCTCATCCGTCAGCTGCTCGCCTTCGAGTTCCGAGTCCACCAGCAGGCTGATGATGTCCTCGCGCCGGGCGGTCTTGCGCTCCTGCAGCGCCTGCGCGAAGTACCCGAACATCTGCATCGTCCCGATGTTGCCCGTGATGCGCGCCGCTTCCTGCGTGCCGCGCTGCTCCTCCGGCACATCGGTCTGGTACTCGGGGTCGCCGGGGCCCAGCACCTTGTTCGTCAGCTGGAACATCAACGGCCAGTCCTTCTCCGGCAGGCCAAGCATCTGGCAGATCACCGCCAGAGGGATGTTGCACGCGATGTCCAGCACGAAGTCCGACTCGCCCTTCTTCGCGATCCGATCCAGCAGCATGTTCGTCGTGTCTCGGATCTTCGGCTCCCAGAGCGCAACCGCCCGCGGCGTGAACCCCTTGTTCACCAGCCGCCGCATCTTCACGTGCCGCGGCGGGTCCATCGTGATGATCATCTTGCCGTTGCCGGCCGCCGCGGCCGAGGCAGCATCGGCGTTCACCGGCTCGTACTGCACGATGCCCCGCTCCGAGCTGAAGATCTCCGGGTGCCGCGAGACGTGAAGCACGTCTTCGTACTTCACCAGGTTCCAGTGGCCCTTCACCTCTTCGGTCGCGGGCGTCCAGCTGATCGGGTTCTCGCGGCGCAGGATCTTGAATGCCTGGTGCGAGAGTCCCCGTTCGAACAGCTCCTCGTCGTTCAGGTTGATGTCCGCCAGGCTGAGGGTCGTTTCGGTCGTCACGAGTCGGCTCCGTGTGTTTGGTGGATAGAGGAGAGAATACCGAGACTATTTACCGTCCGGTCGATAGCCTACGGCAATCGCCGTCCCCCGCGCCAGTGATTTCGGAAATGTCCCTTATCGGGCCTTGTTCAGCCGCACCGGCAGGTGCTTCGTCCCGTTGATGAAGTTCGAACGCAACCGCTCCGGCTCCCCCGCCAGCTCGATGTTCGGGAATCGGCGGAACAGCTCCTCGAACATCACCTTCAGCTCCCGGCGCGCGAACCCGGCCCCGAGGCAGAAGTGCTCGCCAATGCCGAAAGCCAGGTGCTCGTTCGGCATGCGCGTGATGTCGAACGTGTACGGGTCCTCGAAGATGTCCTCGTCGCGGTTCGCCGATGGGTACCACATGAGCACCCGATCGCCCGACTTGATCGCCTGGCCCCGGATCTCCGCATCGGCCGTCGCAGTCCGCGCCATGTGATGCAGCGGCGAGACCCAGCGCAGGATCTCCTCCACGGCCGAATCCATGAGCGACATGTCGGCAAGGAGCTTCGCCTTCTGGTCCGGGTGCTCGCAAAGCACCCGCAGGCCGCCCGAGATCCCGTTTCGCGTGGTCTCGTTGCCAGCCAGGATGAGCAGGAAGCAGAACGCCAGCAGATCGCCTTCGGAGAGCTTCTCGCCATCGATCTCCGACTCCAGCAGGATCGTGGGAAGGTCATTCTCGCGCGGGTTCTTCCGCCGGTCGTCCAGCACATTCCGGAAGTACTCCATCATCGTGGCGACACCCCGCATGGCCGTCGCACGGGCCGCCGCGCTTGTCCCTCGCTCCTCCTCCGGCACCTCCGTCTGGTACTCCGGGTCACCCGAGCCGAGCACCTTGTTGGTCAGCTCGAACATCAGTGCCCAGTCCTTCTGCTCCAGGCCCATCATCCCGCAGATGACGGCCAGCGGGAGCTGGCTCGCCACTTCGAGCACGAAGTCCAGTTCGTCCCGGCCTTCGATCTTGTCCAGGATCTCGTTCGTGATCCGCCGGATCTCCGGCTCCATCGCGTTCACAGCACGAGGCGTGAAGCCCTTGTTCACCAGCCGCCGCATCTTCACGTGCCGCGGCGGGTCCATCCCGATGATGCTGATATTGGCGCCGGCGTTCTGCTGCTCCGAGCCGCCCGCACCCACGTTCTGGATCGCTTCCGGCCGGATCCCCGGCCCCGCGATCCCCTTGCTCGAAATGAACAGCTCCGGGTTCCGCGAGACGAACCGGATGTCCTCGTACTTCGTGATCGACCAGAACCCGTTCGCGACCTCGCCGGCCGGGGTCCAGTGCACCGGGGCTTCCCGCCGCAGCACTCGCAGTACCTCATGAAAGCCCTCCCGCTGGAAGAGCTCGGGGTCGTTCAGGTTGATGTCACTCAGATTCAGCGTGGGGGCACTCATCTCTCTGCTTCCTTATGCAAACTTACCGCGCGGTACGCGCGACTCGGACCTCTGGACAACCGGCGACGAGGAAACCAGCGCGAACGGCTACTCGTTCGCCCAGGAGATCGCCTGTCGTGGGCACATGCGGATCGCGCGCTCGACCTTCTCCACAAGCTCCGGCGCTACCTCATCCACAAGCACCACGCTCACATCGTCATCGCCGACCTTGAAGACTTCCGGCGCAGCCTTCTCGCACTTTGCATGGCCTTCGCACATATCGGCGTTCACTTGTACTTTCACGGGCGGTTCTCCGGCTTGGAATTCGCTGCGGCGGGGCACAATCCGCCCGCAAGGGAGTGAAGGATACATGTTTACCGCACGGTAGGGTAGCAGCGCGCCCACCACGGGCTTCCCCCCTACCATATCTCCAGTGGCAGCCGATACCGACATCGACGACTGGCTCGCGAACGAGGGCATCCTCGATACCCCCAGCCGCATCGAAGCGCGCGTCGTCCTCGCCGCCGCAGGCCTCACCCGCGCCGGCAAGCAGCGCATCGCCGTCCACAAGCTCGAGCGTGCCCGCGAGGCTCTGTGGGCCGGCGTCACGCCCGTGTGCACCAGTCCCGCCTGCATCGCTGCCGTCGGAAGCCCCGTACGACCCATCGTTCACACCGGCCGCGACCGCTGCTCCATCTGCGGCGGCTCCAACACCCGCCGCGCCTGCCGCGAAATGGTCGAGGCCTGCGCCCGGGCCGGTCTCGAACGCATCCTCCTCCTCGGCGGCAGCGGCAACGCGCACACCGAACTGCGCGCACTCACCGCCGGCACCCCCATCGAGTGGCGCATCATCGATGGCCGCAACGACCGGCCCACCAGGCGCCAGGCGCAGCCCGACCTCGCCTGGACCCAGCTGCTGGTGATCTGGGCATCGACGGAGCTTCCTCACCGCGTCTCGCAGGTGTACACGGAGGATCGCCCGCCGGCCCTGCCCCTCATCACCGTCGCCCGCCGCGGCGTAGAGGCGCTCTGCCAGGCTGTCCAGCGTTTCGCCAACGGAAACGCTGGATCCGGCTGAGCCTACGAGAGCCCGCTCATCCCCTCGCGCGGGGCCCCCACAAGGATCGCCATGTTCCCATCGGGGTGCCGGTTCTCGTACATCAGCTGGTGGCACTCGCCCGTCTGGTCGAACGTGAACACCCGAGAGAGGCAGGGATCGATCTTGCCCGCGACCACCAGGTCGTTGAATGCGTACGCCTGCTCGTCGTTGGCGAAGTGCGACCCCTGGAGCCGCTTCTGCCGCATCCACGTGTAGCGCAGGTCGATGTCCGCGTTGTAGCCGGTCGTCCCCGCGCAGATCACCACCATGCCGCCCGTGTCGCACACAAACATCGAGGTTGGGATCGTGTCCTGGCCCGGGTGCTCATACACGATGCGAGGGTTCTTCCGCTGGCCAACCACGTCCCAGATCACCTTGCCGAAACGCTTCGCCCCCTCGGTGAACCGCGCCATCGCTTCGGTGTCGGTCCAGTCCGGCAGGCGGCCCCAGTGATCGAAGTCCTTCCTGTTGATGCACCCCACCGCCCCAAGCTGCATGCAGAAATCGTACTTCGACTCAGACGACACCACCGCTACCGGTTTCGCGCCTTTCAGCGCCGCAAGCTGGATCGCCATCGACCCGAGTCCGCCGGCGCCACCCCACACCAGCACCACATCGCCCTCACGGACGTCGTGCGGAGGCCAGCCGAAAAGCATCCGGTAGGCCGTCGCACCCACCAGTGTCGGCGCGGCGGCCTCCTCCCAGGTCAGGTGCCGCGCCTTCGGCATGCACTGGTGCGCCTGGACCTTCGTGAACTGCGCGAACGATCCCCACGTCATCTCGTATCCCCAGATCCGGTACGACGAGTCGAACATCGGGTCGTTCCCCGCCACCACCCACGGCGAATGCACATCCCACATCCCGCAATGGACGACGACCTCGTCGCCAACCTTCACGTTTCGCACGCTCTCGCCCACCGCATACACGATGCCCGAAGCGTCAGAGCCACCGATGTGGTGGTCGTCGGGGTCGCCACCCTTCGTCCGCGCTCCGATTACATCAATCGGCACGCCCAGGCCGGCCCAGACGTTGTTGTAATTCACGCCCGCCGCCATGACGTAGACCAGCACCTCGTCCGGTCCGATGGCGGGCACCTCGATTACTTCACGCTTGAACGCTTCCAGCGGCGTGCCAAACCGCGACTGGCGAATGACCTGGGCGTGCATGTAGCGAGGTACATGGCCAAGAGGCGGCGCCTCGCCGATCTCGTACAGGTCCTTGTGCGCGTGCACCGTCGAAGTCACCGATGGCTCTCCAGCGTTATTCTCGGCCCCGGGGCTCCCGTTGCCTGAACTCACTGTAGAACTTGAAAACATGATTTACAAGTCGCGTTTTCTGGATCTATAGTTGAGTGACATGCCGAGCGCATCCTCCCCTCCTGGTGACCACATCGACTCGCCCCTCGTAGCCGTCATCATGGGCAGTCGCAGCGATTGGCCGACCATGCGGGCCGCTGCCGCGCGGCTGACTGAATTCGCCATTCCCCACGAATCCCGCGTCGTCTCGGCACACCGCACGCCCGCCTTCCTCGCCGACTACGCCTCTGCCGCGGCGGGCCGCGGCATCCGGGTCATCATCGCGGGCGCCGGCGGTGCCGCCCACCTTCCCGGGATGGCTGCCGCCTACACCCACCTCCCGGTCATCGGCGTCCCCATCGAAACCCCTGCGCTGAAGGGGCTCGACTCTCTGCTCTCCATCGTCCAGATGCCCCGCGGAACGCCCGTCGCCACCATGGCTATCGGCGAGGCCGGCGCGGTCAACGCCGCCTTCATGGCCGCCCGCATCCTGGCGGTTTCCGATGCGGGCGTGGCCCGCTCCCTCCAGGCCTACGCCGAGGAGCAGCGCCAACTCGTACTTGCGGAGACACTCCAATGATTGAACGTCTCTCTGCCGGCAGCACGATCGGGATTGTGGGCGGAGGCCAGCTCGGGATGCTCCTGGCCTCGGCGGCACGCTCACTGGGCTATCGCACGCATGTCCTCTGCCGGGAGGCGACTGCCCCTGCCGCGCGCGAAGCCACTCGCTTCACAGTCGCCCCGTGGGACGACGCCAGGGCGATCACGGCATTCTCGGCGGCAACCGATGTCGTGACGATCGAAACCGAGGATGTCCCCGTTTCCGCCCTCGAGCTGATGGCGACCATTTCTCCCGTGGCGCCAGCGCCAGCGATAGTCCGCCTCACCCAGGATCGCGCCAGGCAGCGCGCCTACCTTGCGTGCCTCGGCATCCCCACGCCTCGGTCCTACGCCGTCTACGACGAGGAATCCGCAACCGTGGCCGCCGATGCTGTCCGCGGTCCGGCCGTCCTGAAAACCTCCCGCCAGGGCTACGATGGCAGGGGCCAGGTCTGGATCGAATCGGGCCAGGGCCTCTGGAAAGCCTGGCAACAACTCGGCCGCGTCATCTGCGTGGTCGAAGAGCGAGTCCCTTTCGTTCGCGAATTCTCGGTCATCGTCGCTCGAAACGCCGCCGGCCACACCTGCACCTATGACCCCATCGAGAACCACCATGAGGCCGGCATCCTGCGCCGCTCCACCGTGCCGGCCGACGTCCCCCCGGCCGCGGCCGCCGCTGCGGCCCATCACGCCCTCCGCTTCGCCGAAGCCAGCGGACTCGTCGGCATCGCCTGCTTCGAGTGGTACCTCCTCGCCGATGGCTCCATCCGGGTCAACGAAGTCGCCGTCCGCCCGCACAACTCCGGCCACCTGACCATCGAGGCCGCCGCGACAAGCCAGTTCGAACAGATCGTGCGCGCCATCACCGGCAACCCGCTCGGCCCCACCCAATTCCACAGCCGCGCCACCATGCACAACCTCATCGGCGCCATCAACCAGCGCGACCTCGACACGCTCATCGCCTCTTCCCGGGACTCCACGGCAATCTACCTCTACGGCAAGGAACCCCGGCCCGGACGCAAGCTGGGCCACATCACCTTCGTGGACGCCGGGGCCCCACACCCTTCGCGAGTCACCAACCCCATGCGCTAGAATCCCCCCTCACACACGCACTCCGGGGGGACCTGCGATGGAAGTACCACTGCTGCTTAACGATTTCCTGCGCCGCGCCGCCAAGCTCTATCCCAACAAGGAAGCCATCGTCGATGGCGACCGGCGCTTCTCCTATCGCGAATACCAGGAGCGCTGCAACCAGCTCGGCCACGCCCTCCTCGCCCTTGGCATCCAGAAGGGCGACCGCGTCTGCATCCTTAGCCCCAACAGCCACTACTTCCTCGAAAGCTACTACGGCGTCACCCAGATCGGCGCCATCCTCGTGCCCCTCAACTTCCGCCTCGTCGCCGCCGACCATGAGTACATCATCAACCACGCCGGGGTGAAGGCCGTCCTCGTCGACTACGAATACACGAAGGTCGTCGACGAGATCCGCCCCAACCTCAAGACCGTCGAGCACTGGATCGTCGCCGACCCCCGCCCCGGCCACACCACCCCCGCTGGCTGGACCGACTGGGACGAACTCGTGACCATCCAGCCGAAGACCGCCACCCCCCACGTCGACCAGGACGAGAACGACGTCACCTCGATCAACTACACCTCCGGCACCACCGCCCGCCCCAAGGGCGTGATGCTCACCCACCGCAACGTCTACATCAACGCCTACAACTTCATCGCCCACCTCCGCATCCGCCACGAAGACCGCGAAATCTGGACCCTCCCCATGTTCCACGCAAACGGTTGGGGCGGCCCCTTCGCCCTCACCGCCATGGGCGCCACCCACGTCGTCCTCCGCGCCGTCGTCGGCGCCGACATCTATCGCCTCATCCAGGACGAAAAGATCACCTTCGGCTGCATGGCGCCCGCGGTGCTCAGCACCATCCTCAACTTCCCCGATAAGGCGAACTACACCATCACCACCCGCCCCCGCTTCACGGTCGCCGGCGCTCCCCCGCCCGCCGCTTTCATCCAGCGCCTCGAACAGGAACTCGGCTGGGAGTTCATCCAGATCTACGGCCTCACCGAGCCCGCTCCCATCCTCACCGTCTCCGGCCGGGAGTTCTCCAGCGCCGATGGCGCCGAATACACTCGCCGCGCCCGCGCCGGCGTCGAAGCGATCGGCGTGGACATCCAGGTCCTCGACGACGATGGCAATCCGGTCCCGAAAGACAACAAGACGGTAGGCGAGGTCTGCGCCCGCTCCAACGTCGTCCTCAAGGGCTACTGGGAGCAGCCCGAAGAGACCGCCAAAGCCATCTACGGCGGCTACTTCCACAGCGGCGACCTCGCCGTCTGGGACGAGTTCGGCAACATCAACATCGTCGACCGCAAGAAAGACGTCATTATCTCCGGCGGCGAGAACATCTCCTCGCCGGAGATAGAGGACGCGCTCTACAAGCACCCCGCCGTGCTCGAGTGCGCCGTCGTCGGCGTCCCCAGCGAGAAGTGGGGCGAAACACCCAAGGCCCTCATCGTCCTCCGCGAAGGAGCCAAGGCGACCGAGGACGAGATCATCACCTTCACCCGCGACCACCTGGCCCACTTCAAGTGCCCCACCAGCGTCGACTTCGTCGAGAGCCTGCCCCGCACCGCGACCGGCAAGCTCCAGAAGTTCGTCATCCGCGAACAGTTCTGGAAGGGCATCGAACGCCGCGTGAACTGATCCCCGCAGCCCGCTCTTGGAGGCCGCGAGGAGACCTTTCGCCTCCCCGCGCTCCGACCTTCGGCCGATTCTGTGGGTCACATCACGGAACCCGCGGCCTCCACGCGCCCAGCATCAGAACACGAGGGGCGCAAGCGCCCGCCGGGAGACTCGCACCACAGGAGTACCGCATGCCCCGCTGGGAACAATCCATCGAAATCAATTCCACGCCGGAGCGCGTCTGGGAGGTCATGGCCGATATCGAACGCTGGCCCGACTGGACCCCCTCCATCATCTCCGTAAAAGATCGCACGGATGGGCCATTCGGCACGGGCACCACTGCGACTGTCCGGGCGAAGGGAACTCCCGAATCCACCTGGACCGTCACTGAAGCCGAGCTCGCTCGCTCGTTCACCTGGGAGACAACAGTCCGCGGCGCCAGGACCATCGCCGGCCACGTCATCCAGCGCACGCCCGCTGGCTCGCACGTCACGCTCTCCGTCGAGATTGGTGGCTTCGCCGCCACCCTCCTCAAGCCCATCCTCGGCCGCGGCATCCGGCAGAACCTCCGCCTCGAAGCCGACGGCCTCAAGCGCCAGAGCGAAACAGCGGCCTGACCGCTGCTAAGCTGCGCCCGTGAGCCACGTCCCGCGCGTCTACCTCCCCACAAGGCTCGGCCACGGCCCGACGACCATCGATGGCGAGGCCGGCCGCCACCTCGCATCCGTCCTCCGCGTCCGCCCCGGCAATCCGCTGCTCCTCTTCGCCGGCGACGGCCGCGAGTGGACGGGCACCGTCTCCGCAGTCACGAAAGGGGGCGTCATCGCCGAGGTGGGCGAACTCGCCCGCCACGAGCCGCCCCCCACCATCGTCCTCGAAACGTGGTGCGCCATTGTCCGGGCGAACCGCTTCGAATGGATGATCGAAAAGTGCGTCGAGGCCGGCGCCGATATCATCCGCCCCGTCATCACGGCTTTCACCCAGCGGGGCGACTCCCCTTCCGAGGCCAGGCTCGCGCGGTGGCGCCGGATTGCCATCGAGGCAACCGAGCAATCCGGCCGCCTGTACGTCCCGGTGATCGAACCGCCGGCACCGCTCGAGCGATTGCTGGGAGGCTATCGCGGCGCCATGGTCGTGGCCGACCGCGATGGCCGCCACTCCTCGGCGCTCGCCCCTTTCCTCCCCCAACTCGGCCACGTCGCCATCGCGGTGGGCCCCGAGGGCGGCTTTTCCGAGGCGGAGTCCGCGGTCCTCGCCCGCCAGGGCGCCATTCCCACCGCCTTCGGCCCCTACATCCTCCGAACCGAGACAGCCGCCGTGGTCGGCACCGCTCTTCTCCGCTCCCTCACCTCCGGGGTGGTATCCTCGGGCTAATGCAGGTCGCCAAAGGGCTCGGACTTACCTTTGCGGCCTTCGCCGCCGCCTTCGCACTCCACGTCGTCGGCGGGGCCACCGACCAGGCATGGCTCTTCGCCCTGGCCGTGGGGCTCATTTACCTCACCGCGATGGGCTTCCCGGCCATCGCCCTCTGGATATCCGGCCTCAAATACCGCAGCGGCCGCGAATCCGAAGTGGTCTATCGCATCGGCGTGCTCGCTGGCATGGGCCTCACCCTCGGCGCTCTCTGGGCCACCAACGACCGTTCCTTCGGCACCTGGGTCTTTCTTGCCACGCCCCTCCTCGTGGCCGTGGTCAGTGCGCTGATCCTCGTGGTGCGCGCCTTCGTCGAAGGCGAGCTCCCGAGGCGGCCCTCCCCTACCGTCTGAGCCTGGGGTCCCAGATGTCCCGGAGCGAATCCCCCAGCAGGTTCGCCCCCAGCACGACCAGGCTGATCGCCAGCCCCGGGAATACCACCACGTGCCAGTAGCCGGTCCGTGCGATCGAGAGGTTGCTCCCGCTCATGTCCCGGCCCCACGACGCCTCCTCCACCCCCAGCCCAAGGAACGCCAGCGCCGACTCCGCCAGGATCGCCGCCCCCAGCGCTCCGCTCATCAGCACGATCACCAGCGGCAAGACGTTCGGCATCACATGCCGGAAGAAAATGCGCCATTCCGAACACCCCATGGCCCGCGCCGCCTCCACGTACACCTGGTTGCGCTCGATGATGGTCTGCCCGCGCAACACCCGGTTGCCGCCGAACAGGGCGCCAATCGCGATCGCCGCGATGATCGCCTTCATGCCCGGCCCCAGCGCCGCCCGCAGCATGAAGTACAGCACCAGCGATGGGAACGCAGCGAACGCCTCACCCGAGCGCTGCACCAGGTAGTCAATCCACCGTCCGAAGTACCCCGCGAGGATCCCGAGGAACGAACCCAGCGACGCCCCGATGAAGATCGCCGCCGCCGAGATGGTCAACGAAATGCGCGCCCCGGCGATGATCCGGCTAAAGATGTCCTGCCCGTTCTGGTTCAGTCCGAACGGGTGCGCCCACGAGGGCCCCGCAAGTGGAGTACCCACGCTCAGCTCTTCCGGGTTGTACGGCGCCACAGAGGGCCCGAACACTCCGGCGAATACGAACACGACGAGCACCATGAAGCCGAACACCCCCGCCGGGTGTTGCGATGCTGTCCGCAGCAGACGCTTGCCAGGCCCCGGGCGGCGGGGCATCACGCCCCAGCTATACGTTTGCGTCGCCGTCTGTGTTGCCATCAGGTGTACTTCACCCGCGGGTCGATGAGCGCATACGAAAGGTCAACCGCCAGGTTCATCAACATCACGATCAGCGCCGTGTACAGCACCAGGAACTGGATCACCGGGAAGTCCGCCGTGATCGACGACACCAGGAAGAACTGCCCCAAACCGTTGATCGAGAAGATCTGCTCCAGGATCAACGACCCGAAGAACAGCGCTGTCACATGAGCCCCGACCAGCGTCACGATCGGGATCAGCGAGTTCCGCAGCCCGTGGTCGACCACCACTGCCCGCCCGGCCAACCCCTTCGCTCGCGCCGTCCGCATATAGTCCTGGCGGAACACCTCGAGCAGCGTCGACCTCGTCAGCCGCATCATCGCCGCCGCCCCGCCCACCCCCAGCAAGAGCGTCGGTGGCACATACAGCCGAAGGTTCTCCAGCGGGTCCTCGAAGAACGAAACATGTCCCCCCACCGGCGGCGAGTAGTTCCACCAGATCGAAGGAAGCACAATCAGCAGGATGAGCAGGAAGAAGTCCGGGATCGACTGGCCGAACACGGCGAACACGCGGAAACCGTAGTCAACCGGGGAATTCTGCTTCACCGCCGTGATGACCCCGAACGCCACCCCGAAGAACGTGCTGAAGAACACCGAAAGCACCAGGATCTCAAGGTTCACCGGCAGCCGCCGCTGGATCTCGTCCCACACAGGCTGGTTACTGCGGAATGTCTCGCCCATGTCGCCCCGGGCAACCTGGCCCATCCAGATCGCGAACTGCTGGAGCATCGGCTTATCGAGGCCCAGTTCCCGCCGGATCTCCCGCTCCTGCTCAACGGTCGTGGTCTGGTTCACGTACTGCAGCACCGGGTCCGTCGCCCAGGGAAGACGCAGCGTGAAAAAGGTCACCAGCGATACGGCCACCATGATCAGCGGCAGGTAGGCTAGACGTCGCAGTGCGTACTGGCGCATTTGCAGCAATCAGCCCTTGTCGATGTAGACCTTGCCGTTGAAGGCCCCGTAGCTCCCTCGCCCGGTCACGCGCCCCTTCACAAACCCCCACGTGGCGGAGTTCGTGATCGCAATGAACGTCGGGAGGAACGGTGCCCCGTCAGTCCAGGCCTTGCGCTGCAGGTCCTGGATGGCCACCAGCCTCTCCTTGTCGTCCAGGATTCGTTTCTGCGCCTGAACGGCGGCGTCTATCTCTTCGTTCACCCAACCGGCCCAGTTTGGCCGGCCGCCGTACGTCGTCGCATAGGGCGTGATGTACGAACTCGGGTCGTCGTACGACAGCGATGGAAACGCCACGAACCCATCGTAGTCCGACCCGTAGAGCGACTGGCTCAGCCACCGTCCGAAGTCCTCCGGCACCAGCTTGATCTTCAGCCCCAGCGTCTTCTCCAGCTGCGACTTGCAAATCGAAGCGAATTGCTGGTAGCGATCGCCCAGCGTCGGGTACTTGATCGAGTACTCCTTCGTCGTGTCGAACGCTGAAGCCGAAAGCAGCTTCTTTGCCTCCGCCGGGTCGTGCTTGCCCCAGGTCTGCTCGATTTCCGCCGGTGGCAGGGCCTCGCCGAATGCCGGCGGCACTGGCCCGCTCAGCTTCCCTTCGCCGAAGTTCATGAGTTCGATCATCTGCTTCCGGTCGAGGGCGTAGCTGATCGCGTGAATCACGCGAGGGTCGGCCCACTGCCCATCCCCGCGCGGCAGCAGTACCCACACCGCCCGGCTGTCATCGGTGTCGATCACCACCTTGTCGCCGTGCTTGCTCTTGATGTCCTCCCGCTCCAGCTTGTTGCTCAGGCCCACGGAGTAAATCTCTTCGGCAGAAAACGCCGCCAGCGCCGCAGCCTGCTCCTGGATCAGCTTGTACTCCACACCGGCCAGGTACGGCTCCCCCGCCACACGCCACTTCTCGTGCCGCTTCAGCTTGAAGTTCGTCCCGTTTTCGTGGCTCACAAACTGGTACCGTCCGCTCCCCACCAGGTCCTTGTCCATGAAGCTCGGGTCCGCCGCAATCTCCTGCGGCAGGATCGAGCTGCCGATAGGGCTCCCAGCGTTCGACGAACTGAACGTCCACGCATCGACGTGCTTCAACGTGAAGTTCAGCGTCTTCTCGTCGGGAGTCGTAATCGTGTCAAGCGTCTGTGTCCACCACGAGGTCAGCGAAATCTTCGTCTGCTTGGCCGCTGTCTCGAAGCTTGCCTTCACGTCCTGGGCCGTCACCTTCCGGCCGTTCGCCGGCGCCTTGTCATGGAAAAACGATTCGCCAATCACCACCGTGAAGTGCGTCGGGTCCTGCTGCTCGATGCTCGTCGCGAGGAAGTTTTCCCTGATGCCCGTGTCCAACGGCGTGTACCAGAGGTGATCGAAAATCGTGAACCCCCACAGCAACCCGCTATCGAGACCCCCGTACGGGTTGATCGTCGCGAAGATTGCGCTCTGCCGCGACTTGTTGATCCCGTCCTTCTTGATGACCTCGCCCGCCGCCGTCGGAGTCGGTGCCGTCGGTGTCCCCGGCTGTACCCCCGAGGATGTCGGAGTCGCCTCGCCACCCCCTCCTCCGTCCTCGTCATCGTCGCCGCAACCCGCCAGCGCCCACGCTCCCGCGCCGAGCGCTGTCGCCATCGACCCAGAAAGCAGACGCCGTCGCCTCAACCGTCTAGTCCAGTAGTTGTCCCGTTCCATGCTCTCCCCCTTCCGCTTGCACGCCGCGCAAGCGTTGCGGTGCTGTATACCCGCGCCCTATACAGTGCGTCAATACCACAGATACGCCACATCGTTCTCCGGGGATGTCTGACATGTACGGAGCTTTCCGGCCGGGCGTTTGCGGCCCCATGGGGGGTTTGCTAGTCTGCCTCCGTCCTTTCACGCAACGGATAATCCCTCCCCCTGGAACGGTGTCGCATGCCCAGGAGGCTTGCCGTCGGTGTCGGGTTCACCGGCAACCCAGAACAAAACCGCGAAACCATCGCCCGCATCAAGGTCGCCGAGGAAGTCGGCGTCGAAGCCGTCTTCACCGCTGAGACCTGGGGCCGCGACCAGTTCTCGCTCCTCACCCAGGCCGCCCTCGAAACCTCCCGGATCAAGCTCGGCACCGGCATCGCACCCGTCTTCGGCCGCTCGCCTGCCGTCCTCGCCATGACCTTCGCCACCCTCGATGAGCTCAGCGGCGGCCGCATGATCATCGGCCTCGGCACCTCCGGCGCCCGCGTCATCGAACACTGGCACGGCGAGAAGTTCTCCAAGCCCATCCAGCGCACCAGGGAATACATCGAGATCATCAACATGATCATGAGCGGCGAGAAAGTCTTCTACGACGGCGAGATCTTTAAGCTCCAGCGCGGCTTCAAGCTCCTCTTCGAGCCCGTCAGAAAGCACATCCCCATCTACGTCGCCTCCATCTCCCCCAAGAGCATGGAGTCCCTGGCCACCGTCGCCGATGGCTGGATGCCCATCTACTGGCCGAAGTCGAAATTCAATGATGGCAAGGCCCGCATCGCCCAGGCCTCGAAGGGCGCCGGCCGCTCGGCCGATGCCGTCGAATGCGTCGCCTCCCTCACCGTCGTCATCAACCCCGATCTCGAAAGGGCGAAGTTCCAGGCCGCAGGCCCCATCTCCTGGTACGTCACCAACATGGGCGACTTCTACCACGAGATGCTCACCCGCAACGGCTTCGGCGAAGAAGTCGCGGCCATGCGCAAGGTCGCCGAAACCCACAAGCCCCCGCCCTTCGGCACCAACCCCGAGCTCATGGCCGCCATGGGCGACCGCATGCTTGAAGAGACCGCCATCTTCGGCGACCTCGAAACCGTCGCCGCCGGCATCGAGGAGCGCCGCCAGCTCGGCGTCGACCTCCCCTCCATCAGCATGCCCCAGGGCTCGCTCAAGGATGTCGAGCGCATCCTCGGCACCCTCGTCAGCTGACCACAAAGGCTCACCGCGAGCCACGAAGGCGGCCCCTCCTCCTGGGAGGGGCCGCCTTTGGTTCACCCGGTCCGCGCGCCTAGCGTGACCCGCGCAGCCGCGGGTCGAGCGTGTCGCGCAATGCATCGCCGAACACGTTGAACCCGAACACTGCCAGCGCGATGCACACCCCGGGCCAGATCGCCAGCCCCGGCTGCGTTCGCATGTACTCCCGGCCATCCACGCTCAACATCTGCCCCCACGAAGGTTCACCCGCCGGCCCAAACCCAAGGAAGCTCAGGCTCGCCTCCGCCAGGATCACCCCGCCAAGCGCCACCGTCATGCTCACCAGCATCAGCGGAAACACGTTCGGCACCACGCAGGCCCAGATAATGCGAAGGTTCCCCGCCCCCATGCACCGCGCCGCCTCCACATACGGCTGGTTCTTGATGGTCAGCACCTGCGCCCGGATCACCCGCGAGCTCCCGGCAATCCCCAGCAGCCCGATCGCCAGCACCATCGCCAGCAACATGTTCACGTTCGGCATCCGCCGCGCAATCCCGAGAATGGTGATCAGGATGATCAGCCCCGGCATCGCCTGCCACGCGTCCACGAACCGCTGGATGATCTTGTCCGTCCAGCCACCCAGGAACCCGCTCACGATCCCCAGCGTCGCCGCCCCCGTAGTCCCGATCGCAACCGCCCCAAAACCCACCATCATCGAAATCCGCGCCCCATAAACCAGCCGCGAGAACGTATCCTTCCCCGTCGCGTCCGTGCCCAGCCAGAACTCCCCGCTGGGCCCCACCAGCCGGTCGCGCAGGTGGATCTGGTCCGGGTCATGCGGCGCAATCTGCCCCGCGAAGACCGCCGCCGCCACGAGCACCAGCACAATCACCAGCCCCAACGCACCCAGCGGCTGGCGGCGTACGAACAGCCAGCACCGCCCGGCCACTCGCAGCGGCAGCGCGCGCTCCGCCACCACCCGTGGCCCGAAATCTATCGCCCTCGGAGATACCCGCCCTGCCATCTCAGTACCTCACCCGCGGATCGATGAACGTGTACGACACATCCACAGCCAGGTTCGAAAGCACAATGATCACCGCGAAGATGATGTTCGTCGACATGATTACGGGGTAATCCAGGTTCCCCACCGAAGACACCAGGTACTGGCCCATCCCTGGCAGCGAGAAGATTGCCTCGAAGATCGCCGTGCCAGCCATCAGCCCCGGAAGGCTCAGGCCAACCACCGTTACCACTGGCAACAACGAGTTCCGGAACGCATGCGTGAACACCACCGTCCGCGATGGCAACCCCTTCGCCTGCGCCGTCCGGATGTAGTCCTGCCGGAGCACCTCCAGCATCTGGGTCCGCACCAGCCGCACCAGCGACCCGCTCGGCGTCAGGCCGATGAGCAGCGCCGGCAGCAGCATGATCTGGAAGTGCGCCACCGGGTCCTCGTGGATGTACTTGAAATTCAGCGGTGGCGCCCAGTTAAACCAGAGCGACCCGAACGTTATGATCAGGATCGC
Source organism: uncultured Anaerolineaceae bacterium (assembly GCA_964507025.1). Classification (GTDB taxonomy): domain Bacteria; phylum Chloroflexota; class Dehalococcoidia; order Tepidiformales; family Tepidiformaceae; genus Amarobacter. The sequence continues at coordinate 6,453 of CAZDOK010000014.1, read as the reverse complement.
CAGCCAGAATCCCGGCATCGCATCGATCAGGATGGCGAACGCCCGCAGCGAGTAGTCCGGGAACCGGTTCTGGAAGACCGCCGCCGCCACACCCATCGGCACCGACAACAGTACTCCCGAAACCAGCCCGATCAGCCCCAGCTCGAACGAGACCGCCAGCCGGTTCTTCATCTCGGTCGAAACCGGCCGCCCGTTGAACAGCGACTCGCCCAGGTCGCCCCGGATCAGCGCCCCCACCCACTTCAGGTATTGCACCGGCAAGTTCGACGAAAGCCCGTACTCGTCTTTCAGCGATTGCACGAGCTCCGGGTCCGTCCGGCCGTACTCCGCCGCGATGATGTCCACCGCATCGCCATACACCAGCGGCACCACCACCCGCAGCAGCGTGAACACGATGATCGAGACCAAAACCAGCGTCAGCCCCGCCAGCGCCAGCCGCTGCACCACATATCGGCCCATTGATGTCTCCTCCGGGACGTTTCGTGGCTCAGCCCGTGTACTTGCTCTTGTCGAACCAGAGCTTCGTCTCGTTCGTGTTCCGCGCCGATTCGCCGTCCCACGAACGGAACACGCCCGCGTTCCCGATCCACGGCCAGAACAGCGAGAACGTCGGCGACTGCCCCGGATACGGGATCACCGGCATCTCCGCGGCCATGTGCTTCTGGATATCCTGGATGATGGTCTTGCGCTTGCCCGCGTCAAGCTCCTGGCGCTGTGCCTCGATCAGACCATCGAGCTTGGTATCGCCGTTTTCACCCTGGAACGTCGTCTTCTGCCGGGCCCCCTTCGAGTGGTAATAGCTGAACAGGAACTGATCGACCTCCGGATACTGGGTCGATGCGCCAACTGCGATGCCCTTGAAGTTGCCCTTCGCGAAGTAGTAGTTCGGCAGGTAGTCCGTCTGGTAGTCCGGATTCACCTGCTTCAGCTTGAAGAGCCCCGACTCCTCCAGCATCCCCTTGAACACCTCAGCGTGCTTCGGGAACGTCGTCCCGTACTGCCCCGTCGAAATCCAGGCGATGTCGGTTTCGATGCCGTTGGCGAAGCCAGCCGCCTCAAGCAGCTTCTGCGCCTCCGCCACGTTGTACTCAAAGTTCTTCTTGCCCGCCCCCATCGCATCGCTTGTTGGGTCCACCCACAACCCCTCCCAACCCGAGGAGATGTGGCTGTGGTACCGGACATCAGTCGGGTAGCCTTCCTTCTGGAATGCCGAAACGTTGTTGAACGTGTCGACCCACAGGTCCCGGTCGATCAGCATCGAGGCAGCCGCGCGCACACGCGGGTCCAGGAACGGAGAGCCCGGCTGCAGCCCGAAGTACAGCAACCAGCACGTCCGCCCAAACGCGTTCGCATCGACCGCCAGCTCCGGTACGTCCTTCTTCGTCTGGATCACATCCTCTTGCCGAACCCCGAACGACCAGATCTTCTTCGCACGGAACTGCGCCATGCCCGCCGCATACTCCGGAATGATCGGGATGTCGAAGCCATCGAGGAACACGTTGTCCGCATCCCAGTAATCCGGGTTCTTCCGGTACTGGAAGGCCACGTTCCGCTGGTAGTTCTGCAGGATCCACGGCCCGCCTGAGCGCGTCTCGTTCCGCGGGTCATAGCCCCCGGCTTCGCTCTCCCGCGGCATGATCTGCAGGTAACGGCTGTACGCCATCGCGCTCAGGAACGGCGCATACGGGAACGCAAGCTTGAATTCGACCGTCGTCTTGTCGATCGCCTTCACCGACTCCACCGGCCCGTTCGGATTGTCGGCCAGCTTCGCCAGGTCCTTGCGCGACGTGCTCTTCGCCGCGAACTTCTCCCACGAGAACACCACGTCTTCCGCATCGATCTGCCGCTTGTTCAACGGTGCCGCGTCCTGCCACACCGCGTTCGGGTGAAGCTTGAAAACGACCCGCGTCGGCTCCGGCTGCTCGAACGACTGCGCAAGATAGCCCTGTACCTCGCCGGTCGCCGGCACGCGGTAGCCCGGCTTGTACGTCATCAGTCGTGGATATACCCATGAGCCCACCACGTTCGCCGTGAACGAAGGCGAGGCCAGCGGGTCCAGGTTCGTCACATCTGCCGTCGTGTAGGCCTGGTAGATCCCGCCCTTGGTTGCCTTCGATGTCGTGTCCTCGCGCGGCCACAGGAAGCTCTGCACCTCCTGCGCCTTGGTCGGGTCGGCGGTCGGCGTCGGCTGTGGGGTCTCACCAGCCGCCGAAGTGGGCGTCTCGTCGTCATCGTCACCACCGCCGCAGCCAACCAGGCCCAGCGCGGCGAGGCCGGTGGTGCCGCCAATGGCGGCAGCGAGTGTGCCCCGGCGGGTCATTCGGCGATTCCAGTAATTCGTCCGTGGCATGTGGCCTCCCCTTCACGTTCACGTAAATGATGGCGGCCTTATACACGGGGCAAATCGTTCACGTCAATGCCTTCTATCATTGATAGAATCGGAACGATCACTCGCCCGAACGAGGACAATCCCTTTAGCACGGGACTTCGGCGCAAAGACCGCACTCACACTCCGAGTGCCCGCGCAAGCGCCTCGAGCCCCTCCAGCGCCTCCTCTGTCGAACGCAACACCACATCCGCCAGCTCGATGATCTCGGCGGGCGTCTCCGGGCCGCTGGCCACTCCGGCCAGTACCACGTGCATACCTTCGTCACGCGCCAGCGAGATCGCCGCGCGGAACATCGCAACGTCCGTCGCGTCGTCCCCCATCACCAGCATCGCCCTGCAGCGCAGGTGCCGGGCAAGTGCCGTCAGCGCCACGTCCTTCCCGCCCCGCGCATCAGGAATCACTTCCAGGACCATCCGCCCATCGCGCAAACGAAGTCCCTCGGGCAGCGGAGCCAGCGCCTCCCGGAGCTGCGGCTCCAGGTCCGGCGCCGCCCGGTAGTGGAACGCCGTTGAGATCGCCTTCCGCTCGATGTGCAGAAACGAACTCGGCACCGCCGAGATCACCTGCTGCTCCACCCGCTCCAGCGCCGCGCTCAGCGCCACCCGATCGACGCCCGGAATCAGCGGATCGTCGAACGACGCCTCCAGGCCGTGACTCCCGACCACCACAACGCCCTCCACGGGCACCATCCGCCGCGCCGTGTTCAGATCGCGCCCGGTGATCACCGCCACCTTCGCAGCCGCTGTCAGCCGATCGAGGACCGCCAGCGCGCCCGGCGGCACCCGCGCCTCCGAGGCATGCGCCACTATCGGCGCCAGCGTCCCGTCAAGGTCGGTCGCAACCAGCAGCGGGCCCCGCGCCTGTGCCAGGGCGCGGTACTGTTCGATGGCATCGAGGGTCAACATGCGTCCTCCAGGTCCTTCAAGAAGTCGGTGGCCCACGCCAGGGCGTCTCGCCTCTTCACTTCGCCTATCAACCGGTCACTGATGCGTCCGGGCCGTGCGTCCAGGGCAGCGCACAGCGCCTCCACCATCGCCACCTCGTCCAGCGGGTCGACAATGGCCAGTCCATCTGCCCCAAAGCCCGCATATGCACTCGCGACCCCCGCATCGCGCCCCGTGATGATGACACCCCGCTCACCCGCCGGCCGCACCGATTGCGCGATGGCCGCCTGCAGTGGCACCAGGTTCTGTCCATCAGCCAGCGACGACGTGAATACCACATCGGCTTCGCGTTGCAGGGCGACCACGTCGCGCCATCCGACGTTGGCTCGCACGTTTACGAACGGGCACCCCGCCCCGAACGCCGCCTCCTGCGCCCTGGCCGCCTCCCGTTCGATCGCGGCATCCAGCGCCAGGTACGCCCGCACACCCTCGCGCGTCGGCGCCGCGATCCCGACATAGGCGAACCGGGCCCCGGCGCGATACGCCGCCGCCAGCGCCCGCAGCCGTTCGGGGATCCCCTTCGTGAAGTCACCGCGTTCAAGCCCCACCACCAGCGGCAGACCGGCCGCCCGCGCCGCGCTGGCTCGCTCCGGGACAGACACGCTCTTGGCCACGGTCAGGACGTCATCGATGTCGATCCCCACCGGGTAAGCCGCGCACCGCACGAACCGCCCATCCACCCGCACCCCGCCACGCTCCAGCGTCACATCCGGCAGCCGCGTCGCGGCCGCGACGAACCGCGCCAGGTCGTGCAACGACTGGAACCCGGCCACATCGGCGCCCAGTACTCCCCGGATCACATCCCAGAAGCATTCGCCCGACCGCCCCTGCAGGTACGGCTGGGCAACTTCCAGGCTCGGGAAGGGCGTGTGCAGGAAGAAGCCAATCTGCCCGCCAAACCCTCGCGCCCGCAACAGCCGGGGAACCAGTGCCAGCTGGTAGTCGTGGACCCACGCCGTCCGCGCCGTGCGCTCCTCAGACGCCGCCTCAGCGAACGCCCTGTTCACAGCCACGTACGACGCCCAGTCGCCAGTGGTCGGTTCCGCCGGCGCGGGATAATACCCGGTCGCCTTCGGAAGGTCCTCCCGCACCAGGTGCACGAGTGGCCAGAGAAAGCTGTTCGAAACCTCGGCGTAGTGCCCGCTCCACGTCGAGGAGCCGAAATACAGGCGGCGGTGCCGGACCGGCCCACGATTGGTCTCCAGGATTTCGAAGCCCCGGGCGTCCGTCCACTCACGGTCGTACCGCCCAAGGCCGGCGCCGATCCAGGTCGTCCCGCGCGTTCCGTCCCACGGCGAAATGATCGGCCGCACCGCTGCCAGCAGTCCACCGCTGCCCGCCGTCGATGGCGAGTCCGCCCAGCGAGGCGACTCGTGGTCGAGATACGCCCGGTTGGCAAGGATCAGGTCGACGCTGGTGGGCATGTCCCTTCAGTAGGCACCACGCCGGCGCTACGGATCAACCGCCGCGAACGGTATCCGTTTCATCTGCAACACCTTCGCAAGCACCAGCGCCCTCGGAGCGCGCCACTCCAGCGCCGAATCGGCACGGCGCTCGCCCGTCGCAACGGCTCCCATGCCGGCCTTAGTCGATAAGCGCGCTCGCCGTCCCGGCGATGGTCTTCGTCCCATCGTCCTTCTCCGTCCACACGTCCAGGTGCGCGCGCCGCCGCGGTCCTTCCGGCGTCACCAGCCTCACCACCCCGCGCGCCGTCACTGCCTCGCCACCCCAGAGCACGTTCGTCAGGTTCAGCGACATCTTCCCACCGGCGATCCACCCCATGCCGTACCGGTTCGTCAGCATCTCCGAGATGAAGGTCGTGCTCATCGTCCCCTGCACCACCACGTCCGGGAACCCGAGCTTCTTCGCCTCCTCCCGGTCGTTATGGTAATTCCTGTTCGGGCCGCTGAAGGCCATGCACAACTCCAGGTCCGCCACCTTCCGCACCGGTTCGAGCACCTCCACCGGCTCGGCCCTCGCCTCCTCCGCGCGGGGCGCCTTCTTCGCCGCCTGGTCCTTGTCCACAACGGTCGCTGCCGCGTCCACATCCAGCAAGAACGACTGGTGGCAGCGTCCCCGCGCCACCATCACGTCCTCGCCATCGAAGATCGAGAACTCCATCACCACGACGTCCCGGTCCTTGCGGATATAGCGATCCGTGATCATCCCGTGCGTCCACAGCCCCGACCCCACCGGCACTGCCCGAAACAGGTCCCACTCCTGTTTGATGTGGAGGTTCCCGAACAGCTTCGGCAGGTACCAGTCGCGCAGCCGGTACGCGTACTGCTCGCTGTGCAGCAGCAACGCCGGGGCCAGCGGCCCACCCACCGGCGATTCGCCCGTGTACCACGGGTGCGCGTCCCGCGTGGCCGCCACGTGTCCAGCGATCATCGCCTCATCGACAACGTAGTCATGCCGCCCCAGGTACTTGCCCACGTACGAGTCATCGATCCACTCAGACATCCCGGCACCTCCGCGCTCAGTGCCGGGATTCTACAGCCCGTGGCCGAATCACCTCGAAGGCAACTTAGCCAGCTCCCGCGACGGACCGGGTCGCATGCTCTTCGCAGACGTAGAAGTCTGAGATGTCATCCCCTGGCTGCCCCACAGCCTCCCCAAGCTGGCGCCGGTTCGCCCCCTCGGGAACGGTGTAGCCGCGGTCAACCAGGCAGCGGCCGATGGAGTCCATCAGCGGCTGGTTCACGGCCGCCGACGTAGCCATGCCCCATGCCGCCAGGACCTCGTTGAAGTACGTCTCGACGCAGTCCATGTGCGCGTTGCCGGCCTTACTCAACGCGGCCGGATTGTCCGAATGCATCCCGCCAAACTGCGGTTCGGCGCCGGTGAAATTCGGCTCGTGGACCACCACTCCCCCGATGGCTTCCCCCGCAGCAACCGAACAGGCGTGGGCAGCCATGAACGCGCCGAGGAACTCGTCCCGGGTGATGACGCCGTCGGCGATCACTGCCAGTTCCTCGGGAGACGCTCTCCGGAGAAGGACATCCACATCTCCTGGCGGGATTGTTCCCCACTGCGGGGGCTCCACCGGCCGGGTGTCGAGCCCCCATGGCTCCGGTTCCGGGTCGCGCGGGAGGTACACGTTCATCAACGGCTTCGGGG
>CAZDOK010000013.1:81723-103063 GCA_964507025.1 uncultured Anaerolineaceae bacterium | reverse complement strand
GGCGCGCATGCGCCGGCCCCCGGTGAGGTTGGCGGAAGGGTGGTGGCTAGGCGGGGCGGCCCTGCCAGGTCGGGTCGGTCTGGTCGAACCACGCTTCGGCGCCGGCCTGGTGGCTGGTGACGAACGGTGCGGTTTCGGCGGGCTTCAGGTAGTTCCAGCGGAGGTTGCGAGTGAGGCCGACGAGAGAGTATGGGATACCAGCGCCGTAGTTCTTCAGCAGTTCACGCATGATTTCCTTGTTCATGTCCTGGCGCTTGGCCAGATCGAACTCGGCGACGAGGGAGTTGGTGAGTTGATCGACCTTGTCGATCTTCACGCCATATTGCTTGAACTGCGGCTGGGCAGAGTTGTACTGCAGGTAGTTCAGCAGGGACGGCTCGGGGTCGGTGATCTCGGTGATCCAGCCGTACCAGATGTTGTTCTTCCCGTTGCCGTATTCCTGCTTGACGATCTTGCCGGTGATGGTGGAGTAGGGCTCGATCTTGGCGGTGAAGGTATTACCGAGGACCTTCTTGAGCTGGTTGGTGATGAGGGCGGCGCCACCGGAGTAGAGGCCCTCCCAGATGTCCGGGATATCGACGATGATTTCACCGAGGGCGGGGCCGCCGCCGGCTTCCCACATCTTCTTGGCCTCGGCTTCTTCGAGGGCGCGGTCCTCGAGGTAGCCGGGGAACTTGATGAGCTCGCCTTCGGTGATAGCAAAGGCAGACTGGGTCGGCGGGTTGTTCCCGGCGAGGACTCCCTTGCCTTGCAGGAGCGAGTTGATGAGCGAGCGGCGATCGAATGCGCGGAAGATGGCGCCAATCAGGTTTGGGTTGTTCCATGGCGCGGCGCCGCCGTAGTAGGTTCCGGCCTGTGGGTTGGCCGAGAAGTTCTTGGTCTCAGTGATTTTGCCCTCGAAGCGTTTGAGGAGGTCCTCGGCTACGGCGTTGGCGTTCGGAGCGAAGGTGTCGAGCTGCTTCTGTTCGAAGGCGGCCTGCTGGGCAGACTGGTCGGTGAAGAGGTTGAGGTACTTCACGCCGTCCCAGTTGACCTGGGTGTAGAACTTTTCGTTCCTCACGAGGGTGAGGGTGCCTTCGGCCTTGAACTCGGTAAGGACGAAGGCACCGGTGCCGATGACGAGGTCGGTCTTGAGGTTGGCGTAGTCCTTTTCGAAGGCGGCCACGGCCTCGGGCGCCTGGACCTTCGTGTACGCCCCGGCGAGGACGTTCTGGAAGAACGGGTCGGGGCGCTTGAATGTGACCTTCACCGTCCTGGCATCAACCGCTTCGACCTTGTCGACGGTCTGGAACGAGGACTTGCGATAGAAGTTCGGGTCTTCGGCGCCGTCGGCTGTCTTGCCTGCGATGTTGCGCTGGATGAACTTGACCACATCCTCGGCATTGGTGGCACGGCCGTTCACCGGCGGCTTGTTGTGCCAGAAGACATTCGGCCGCATGGTGAAGACGGCCGTTTGCGGGTCAGGTTGTTCCCACTTCTCGGCGAGGCCACCGCCGATGACACCCTTCGTGTAGCTATCCCATTGGAGGACGCCGAGGTTCGTCCAGCCGAACAGCGACGAGACGGGCGTGAAGCGGGAGCGGTCGAGGTCGAAGGTGTCCCAGGTGTTACCGGCGCTGGTGAAGCGGACCGTGCCGCCCTTTTGCTTGGCAACCTGGGTGGGCGACGGTGCGGACGTGGGCGACCCTGCCGGCGTTTGGCCACTTGCCTGCGTTGGCGTGGCTTCTCCGCCTCCATCGTCGTCGTCATCGTCGGCGCCGCAGCCGACGAGGCCGAGAGCGGCGGCGCCGAGGCCCGCCGTGGCTGCCCCCCCGAGCAGCCTGCGGCGGGAGAGGCCATGGCGGGCCATCCTGCGAGTCCAGTAGTTATCGGTGCCTGACACTGTTGGGCGATCCCCCTCTGCCTGTGTGCGCAATCTATAGCAGCGATAGATTGCTCAGCCGCGGAGTATACGCACAGGCAGGCCGGTGTGGAGGCCTGGAAAGGGGTAATTTTTGGCCGGAATCGAAAAGCGCAAGGTGGGAGTCTACGCGGCCGGTTCTATGACGGCCGTCATACTGCCCTTGCACTGGGGCATGAGGGGGTCAGCGCCAAAGGCGTGCACCTGGTCTTGCTTAAGGCGGACCTCATCGAGCGGCCCAGTCATGAGGATGGCCTGGCCCTGGCTGTCTACAACACAGGCGATGGCGAACCCTTTTTCGGGCGCGTAACCGAAGACGCTTGCCAGCATGGCGACGACGTACTGGTAGGTGTGCTCGTTATCGTCGAGCAGGATGAGGTGGTAGGGCGGCTCGTGCAGCGCGTCGGTAGCGTCCTCAACGCGGGTCGTTGGAGTGGGAAGCGTCGCCATCGGACGCCCATCCTAGCGAAGACGGCGGGCCTGGGTGAAGGGGAGCCCGAGGTCGCCGACGACACGGGCCGGGTTGGCATGGCGGGGCCACCGGGCCAGCCGGGTGCAGGGGGTCCAGGGGCCTCGCGGGCAGCGACCGGGGTCCCGCCTCAACCAAAACCATGAGGACTGCGCGTACGATTCGCGCTGTTGTGTGAACCTTCTCACAATGGAGGGCGGTTGCCCGCTGGCGGGCAGGCGTGCGTACTGATTCACGATGCTCTTTCCGACCATCGACTTCGCCATCTTCTTTGTCGCGGTGTTCGCCGTCGCGTGGTTGATCCGGCCGTGGCACCTCTGGTGGCGCGTGTTCCTCGTGGGGTCGAGCTGGTTCTTCTACGGATTCTGGGAGCCGAAGTTCGTGCTGCTGCTGGTTGGTTCGACCGCGGCGAACTGGGCGATGGGCTACGACCTTGCGCGGATGCGGGGTGCGGAGGGGTTGGGGCGAGGCGGGAAGTGGTTCCTTGGCTTCGGCGTGGCGGCGAACCTCTCGACGCTGGGGTGGTTCAAGTACTACGGATTTTTCGCGACCGAGATGGTGGACGCGTTCGGGCGGCTGGGCATGGACCTGCCGCTGCCTTTGCTGGAGATCACGCTGCCGGTGGCCATCTCCTTCTTCACGTTCCACGCGATCAGCTACCTGGTGGACATTGCCCGCGGGAATGTGGAGCCGATGTCGCCGCTGGACTTTGCGCTGTACCTGTCGTTCTTCCCGCACCTGGTGGCGGGACCGATCGTTCGGGTGACGGAGTTCGCACCGCAGTTGAGGGAGCCGATGCGCGAGCGGGTGATCGACGCGGCGCCGGCATTCCAGCTCATCTTCATCGGGCTGTTCAAGAAGGTGGTGATCTCGAGCTACCTGGCGACGGAGATCGCGGACCCGGTGTTCGCGGCCCCGGGGGCGCACAGCAGCTTCGAGGTACTGATCGGCGTCTATGCCTACGCGATCCAGATCTACGCGGATTTCAGCGGGTACACGGACATCGCGATCGGGTGCGCGTTGTTGCTGGGGTTGCGGTTCCCACAGAACTTCGACGCGCCATACCGGGCGCTTTCGCTGCAGGACTTCTGGCGGCGCTGGCACATGACGCTCTCGCGCTGGCTGCGGGACTACCTGTACATCCCGCTGGGAGGAAACCGGGGGACGAAGGCGTTCGTGTACCGGAACCTGGTGCTGACCATGGTGCTGGGTGGGCTGTGGCACGGGGCGGCGTGGACGTTCATCGTGTGGGGGGCGATCCATGGGTTCGGGCTCGTCATCGAGCGGGAGATACGGGAGCGGACGTCGCTGGCGCTCGGGCGCACGGCGGCGGTGGTGCAGTGGGTGGTGACGTTCCACGTGGTGTGCCTGGCGTGGGTCTTCTTCCGGGCGGAGACGTTCGGGACGGCCTGGGAGATCCTGGGGCGGATGTGGACGGCCTGGGGCGAGGCCTCGCCGGCGGTAACCCCGGTGATGCTGGCGGTAATCGCGGGCAGCATCCTTGTCCAATTCTTGCCGCGGACGCTGGGAAGCCGGGTGCAGCTGGAGTTCTCGCGGCTGGCGCCTGCGGCACAGGCAGCTACGCTGGCGGTGGGGCTCGTGGCGATCGACGTGTTCGGCCCCGAGGGGGTCGCCCCGTTCATCTACTTCCAGTTCTGAGGTCGTGGGAGGCCAGGTGGCGAGAGAGGAACGGCGGTCGGGCAGCGGCGAACGGCTTGGCGCCAAGCCGGGCCGCGTGTTCGGCGTCATCGTCGGGGCGCTGCTGATCGCCGTGTTGCTGAACGCCCCGTGGCTGGAGGATGGCGCGAAGAAGCAGCCATTCGGAAAAGAACGCGATTTCTGGGTGGCGGTGTGGAAGCCGTTCGCCGCGGTGAGCCGGGCGCTCTACCTGGACCAGCCGCGGAAGTGGGCCGACGAGGCGCTGGGGCGCGAGAGTGGCGGCGACCTGTTCGAGCTGCCGGCAACGACTGACGACGAGCCCACCGGGACGCAGACGCCCGGGCAGGGTGGCACGAACCAGACCGCGACCCCGCGGCCCGAGCGCACACCGACACCAACTCCGACGCCGACGCCCCCCAAGCAGCTGGTCCGGACGCCTGACGCGGCGGCGCCGCTGCGGGTGTGGGTCGGCGGGGACTCGATGTCGAAGATCCTCGGCGAGGCACTGGTGCGGCAGGCATCGGAGACGGGCGTGATGACGCCAGCGCAGGAGTCGCAGCTTTCGTCGGGGCTGACGCGTCCGGACTTCTTCGACTGGCCGGGCGAGTTCAACCGGCTGGTGACAGGGGACGCCGCCGACGTGTACGTGGTGATGTTCGGCGCAAACGACTCGCAGGGAATCCAGACGCCTGCCGGTGACATCTATCAGCCGGGCGACGAGGGGTGGGCGGTGGAGTACCGGCGGCGGGTCGCGGGGGTGATGGACTTGCTGAAGCGGGACGGGCGGCTGGTGCTGTGGGTGGGGCAGCCGATCATGCGGAGTGAGGAGTTCTCGGCGCGGATGGCCGAGCTGAACGTGATCTACCAGGAGGAGGCCGCGAAACGGTACTGGGTGCGGTTCGTGGACCTATGGCCCCTGTTCGTGACCTCGAGCGGCGGTTATGACGCCTATGTGGTGGACGACGACGGCGAAGTGAAGCTGATGCGGCACCCGGACGGCGTGCACCTGGTGCGGGAGGGCGGCGAGAAGGCGGCTCGGGCGATCATCAGGGCGATCCAGGAAGAGTCGGGGCTGATCCCGAAGCCGTGAGGGCCTGCGCGGGGCGGGAGGCGCGCGTAGACTCCGCGGTGGCGAGGGCGCACGGAGGACAGCGATGGTGATGCAACTGCCGGAGAAGGGCCGGCCCTGGGCAGAGCTCGAGCCCGAGATGCAGGCGATGCGCGGCCATGACCTGGACTGGAAGCACGGCCGCCATGGCGCGTTCGTGTGGTACGCGAACGATGAGCTGGAACACGTGCTGCGTGAATCGTTCGGGATGTTCCTGGTGGAGAACGGCCTCGGGGTGAAAGCGTTCCCGAGCATCGGGCGGATGGAGAACGAAGTGCTCGCGATGGTGCGGGGACTCCTGGGCGGAGACGAGGAGACGGCGGGGATCTTCACCTCGGGCGGCACCGAGAGCATCTTCCAGGGCATCACGGCGATGCGGGAGTGGGCGCGCAAGGAGCGGCCCGACGTGCGGCAGCCGGAGATCGTCGCGCCCCATTCGGCACACCCGGCGCTGAACAAGGCGGCGCACCTGCTGGGGATGGAGGTACGGCGCGTCGCGGTTGGCGAAGACTTCCGCGCGGACCCGGCTGCGATCGCGGCCGCGATCGGGCCGGACACGGTCGGGATGTACGCCTCGGCGCCGAGCTACTCGCTCGGGATGGTCGACCCGGTCCCGGAGCTGGGAGCCATCGCGTCGGAGCGCGGGCTCTGGCTGCACGTGGACGCGTGCGTGGGCGGGATCCTGGCGCCGTTCGTGCGGGAGGTGGGCTACGAGGTACCGCCGTTCGACTTCAGCGTGCCCGGGGTCGCATCGATTTCGGCCGACCTGCACAAGTCGGGGTACGCGGCGAAGCCGGCCTCGACGGTGACCTTCCGGACGCGGGCCCACCGGGAGTTCGCGCGGTACACGTTCGACGACTGGCCGAGCGGCATCTACTCATCGCTGACGTTCACGGGGACGCGGCCCGGCGGGGCGATTGCGGCGGCGTGGGCGGCGCTGAACTTCCTCGGGCGGGAGGGCTACCGGGAGATCGCGGCAGCGAGCATGCGGGCGAAGGCGCGGATCATCGCCGGCCTTTCGGGAATCGACGGGATGGGCATCCATGGGGCGCCACCGCTGTATGCGTTCGCGTATGGGGCGGAAGGGGTGGATATGGGGGCGGTGGCCGCCCAGATGATCGCGCGCGGGTGGTACAGCGGCCGCACGACCCACCCCGACGGCATCCACGTGATGGCCACGCCGGTGCACGAGCAGAGTGCGGACGAGTACGTGGCTGCCGTGGCGGAGTGCGTCGCCGAGGCGCGACGGGGGTCGGGCGGCGAGGTGAAGGCGGCGTCCTATACGTGAGCGAAACTCCGGGTTGTGGGGCATAGGGGTTTCCCCTAGGATTCGCGGCGAAACCGGGAGGTGCTCGGATGATCAAGGAGTTCCGCGACTTCGTCCTTCGGGGGAACGTCATCGACCTGGCAGTTGCAGTCGTCATCGGTGCGGCGTTCGGGGCGGTGGTGACTTCGGCGGTGGAGAACCTGTTCACACCGCTGATTGGCGCGATCTTCGGCGAGCCGGACTTCAGCGCGCTGGACTTCACGATCAACGACTCGCGCTTCCTGTACGGGGCGTTCATCAACGCGGTGATCTCGTTCGTGTCGATCGCGGCGGTGATCTTCTTTGTCGTGGTGAAGCCGTTGAACGCGCTGGCGGCGCGGCGAAAGCGCGGCGAAGTGGCTGCCGATGTACCGACGCCGGAGGACATCGCCCTGTTGCGGGAGATCCGGGACCTGCTGAAGGAGCGGTAGACGGGCGGCAGCATCCTGTATCGTTCGCGGCCATGAATGAAGCAACCCCACCGGGTGCGCTCGATGGCGTGCGCGTCGTCGAGTTCGCCGGGGCACTGGCGATCCCGTTTGCCGGGCTGCTGCTGGCCGACATGGGCGCGAAGGTCGTGAAGGTCGAGCCGCCAGCTGGTGACGGCATCCGCTACACGATGGAGCCAATCCTGCCGGGCGAAAGCAAGGGATTCACGCTGGTGAACCGGGGAAAGCGGTCTATCTGCCTCGATGTGACGCGGCCGGAGTCGCGGCCGGTGGTGGAGGCGCTTGTGGGGTGGGCGGATGTGGCCCTCGTGTCGATGAAGCCGGCCGATGTTCCGCGCTACGCGCTCACGTACGAGGAGTTCGCGGCGATCAACCCTCGTATCGTGTACCTGGAGCACGTGCCGCTTGGCATGCGCGGGCCGTTCGGGGGCGACCCGGGGTACGACGTGGTTGTACAGGCGATGTCGGGCACCTCGGTGCTGACGGCGCGCGAGCGCGACGGCGTGCCGATGAACATCCGGCCGGCGTTCAACGACATGGGGACGGGGGCGTTCTCGGCGCTGGGGGTGGTGGCGGCACTGCGGCACCGTGACCTGACCGGGCGGGGCCAGCGTGTGGAGACCTCGCTGCTCTCGACGGCGATGGCACTCGGGCACCAGCTGTTGAGCTGGTTCGGGGTGACCGACGCGCAAAAGGAAGAGCCCTATCGCGACGAGATGGCGCAGGCGCGAGAACGCGAGGCAGGCTTCGAGGAACAGCGGGCGATCTGGGAGCGGCACTACGTGCGGGGCGGATACGCGAACATCTATTTCCGGAACTACCGGACGCGCGACAGTTTCGTGAGCGTGGGCTGCCTGAGCCCCCAGCTGAATGCGCGCTTCCGGGCAGTCACCGGCGTCCACGATCCGCGCACGGAGCCCGGGTTCGACCTGGGAAGTGCCGGGGCCTACGACCGGCTGACCAGGCTGGTGCGGGAGGTGGAAGACCTCTTCGCGGGCCGGACCACGACCGAGTGGATAGAGGCGTTGCGCGCTGGCGGTGTGCCGTGTGGCCCGCTGAACTTCCCGCCCGACGTGTTCCACGACCCGCAACTGGTGGACAACGGGTACGTCGTGGATATCGAGCATCCGTTGCTTGGGCCGTACAAGACGTTTGGGCCGCCGCTGCGGATGGACGCAACACCGACGCGGATCAGGTCGTCGGCGCCACAGCTGGATGAGCACACCGACGAGGTGCTGGCGGAGCTGGGGTTCGCGGCAAGCGAACGCGAGGAGTTGCGGGCCCGCGGCGTGGTGGGCAGTGGCAATGGGGCGTCCGCTTGAGCGGCGGCCATCGTATCCTGTAGCGCATCTCGCCACCCGGAGGGCGTTTGGCAGAGACCATGACCGAGCCTCGCCGGAGGGCGCCGGCCTGGCGACGAATGTCCTCACGGTTCATCGCCCTGGTCTGGCAGTGGCAGGTGGGTGCCCTGCTGCTGATCGTCGTGCTGGGTGGCGCGCTCCGCTTCCACGGGCTCGGGTGGGATCAGCCGCCCGAGTCGGACCGGCCATTGCAGATGCATCCGGACGAGCGATTCCTCTCACTGGTGTCCAACCGTATCGACTGGCCGGACGGCCTGGGTGGGTATTTCGACACGGCCAACAGCCCGCTCAACCCCTACAACGACGGCGAGACCAACTCCTATGTGTACGGAACCTTCCCGCTGTTCCTGGTGAAGGCCGTTGCGACGTTCGCGGGTGACGACCCTTCGGGACCAGACAATTCCTATGACTACACGGTGGTGTGGGGGCGGCGGGTCACGGCCCTTTTCGACACGGCGACCATCCTGCTGGTGTTCGCGGCTGGCTGGCGGCTTTTCGGGAGCAGGGCCGGGCTGCTCGCGGCGCTCCTGTATGCGCTGGCTGTGCTGCCGACGCAGCTTGCGCACTTCTGGACAGCCGACCCGTACCTGACGTTCTTCGCGACGCTGACGCTGCTGCTCAGCATCCTCTGGGTGCGCAGCAGCGGGGCGGCTTCGTGGTGGCTGGCGGTGGGGTTCGGGGCGGCGATCGGGCTGGCGGTTGCCTGCAAGGTGAACGGCGCGATTTTCGCGGTGCTCCCGGTGGCAGCGTTCGCTCTCCGGGTTGGGCTGCGCGACCTCCCCCAGCTGGGGCTGCGGTGGAGGGGTTCGGCGAGCCGGGGCCAGGATGCGCCGCCGTGGACCTGGGCGAACGACTTCTCGATGCTCTGCCTGGCCGGGGCCGTTTCGCTGGTGGTGTTCCGGATCGCGCAGCCGTATGCGTTCGAGGGGCCGAATTTCTGGGACATGGCATTGAACCAGCGCTGGTGGGACGACATCCAGCGCGAGCGGGACTTCCAGCAGGGCAACGCCGACTATCCGCCGTTTGTCCAGTTCGCGGGGACGACGCCGTTCCTGACGCCGCTGAAGAACATGGTGCTCTGGGGCACTGGTCCGGCCCTGGGGGTGGCTGCCTGGGTGGCGATGGCAGTCGCGGGGGCGTTCATGTTCCGGCGGAGGGAGCTGGCATTTGCGCTGCCACTGATTGCCGGCGTGCTGGTGTTCGTGTTCTGGGGTCCGCGCTTCGTGGCGTTCATGCGGTATTTCCAGCCGATGTACCCGGTGCTGGCGATTTTCGCCGGGTGGGGGCTGTTTGGGCTCTGGGGATGGGCCCGGCGGGGCCGGCTGCCCGAGACCCTGCCCCTCGGCCGATCGGTGGGCCGACTCGCGCCCGGGACACAAACGGCGGCGATCGCGGCCGGCGGGGTCTTCGCGCTGGTGCTCGGTGCGACCGCGTGGTGGGCACTGGCGTTCCAGTCGGTCTACAGCCAGGAGCACCCGCGCATCGCGGCCACCCGGTGGGTGTACGAGAACGTGCCGGCCGGGGCGGCGATCACGAGCGAGATCTGGGACGACCCGGTGCCATGGCACTTCCCGCCACGACCGCGCGAATACCAGGTCGTCGAGACCGAGCCGTACGAGCCGGACTCGCCCCAGAAGATCTACAAGCTCGTGTACGGCGACCCGGCGAACCGGAACCGGGGCGGGCTGAATGGCGCGGATTATGTCGCTATCACCTCGAACCGCATCCGCGAGTCGGTGAAGAAGCTCGAACGCGAATACCCGGCGACCATCCGGTATTACGAACTGCTGGAATCGGGGGAGCTCGGGTTCGAGCGCGTGGCGACCTTCCAGGTGCACCCGACGTTCCTCGGGATCTCCGTCGATGATTCGAGCGCGGAGGAGTCGTTCACGGTGTACGACCACCCGGAGGTCCGGATCTACCGGAAGACGGACTCCTGGAACCCGGACCGGGCGCTGGCCTTGCTCTACGAGGCGCACCCGGAACGGGCGGTGAACCTCCTGCCGCGACAGGGGCGGACCAACGGGTTGCAGTTCACGCCCGACGAGGCCGAGACACAGCAGTCCGGGGGGACTTTCACCGACGTCTTCGACTCCGATGGATGGGCGAGCTCGTTGCCGTGGCTGTGGTGGCTGGTGTGGCTCGAAGTGGCGGCGTTCGCGACGGTGCCATGGGTGACGTGGCTGTTCCGGGCGCTGCCGGGTCGCGGCTATGGGCTGAGCAAGTTCCTCGGGATGACCTCGGTGGCTCTGCCCACGTGGCTGCTGGTGGCGTGGGGAGCCGCGCATTTCTCGGGCGGACTGGTGTGGGGCGTGTTCGGCGCATCTCTGTTGCTTGGGGTTCTGGTTTCGGTCGTGCGGCGGCGGGAGCTAGCTGCAGACCTCAGGGCGCACTGGCGGTCGTGGCTGGCGGTGGAGGGGGTATTCCTGGCGGCATTCTTCGCCTTCCTGCTCATCCGTGCGTACAACCCGGACCTCTGGCACCACCCGCAGGGCGGCGAGAAGCCGATGGAGCTGGCCTACCTGACGGCAGTGACGCGATCGACGATCCTGCCGCCGTACGACCCGTGGTTCGGCGGCGGGAGCATGAACTACTACTACATGGGGTGGTTCTTCCTCGCGGTGCCGATCCGGGCGTTGCGAATCGTACCGGAAGTGGCATTCAACCTGGGCGTGCCGACGTATGCCGCGCTCGCGGCGAGCGTCGCGTTCACTGTCGTGCACTGGCTGGTGGGGATGGCATCACAGGCGCGCGCGGCGGGGCGGAGGGTGAGGAGCAGGCCGGCGATCCTTGCGGGCGTGCTGGGCGCGGTCTTGCTCGTTGGCATTGGCAACCTGGATGGCGCGCACCAGTGGATCGAGCGACTGCAGGCGGTCAACGCATGGGGGCTGGCGGAAGGGGTACCCGTGGTTGGTGGCGCGGTCGGGATCGTGGGCGGGCTGTGGCAGTGGGTCTTCGGCGGTGCCACGCTGCCCCCGTTCGACTGGTGGCGCAGTTCCCGCGTGCATTTCGGGTCGTTCGACATCACGGAGTTCCCGTACTGGTCGATGCTGTTCGCGGACCTTCATCCGCACCTCATGGGGTTGCCCTTCTTCGGGGCGAGCATCGCCCTGGTGGTCGCCTATGCGGCGACCGTGCGTGAGGGTATGCGCTGGCGGGGCTGGGTGCTCGCCGGGTTGATTGGCTGGGCGGTGGGGCTGGTACGGACGGTGCACACGTGGGACTTCCCGACGGCGGTCCTCGTCGCGATTGCGGGCATCCCGCTCGGGCAGATGCTCCGGCCGGGACGCTGGCAGGAGCGATGGTGGGATGCGGTGGGCCACCTCGCACTTGCGGGGCTCGTGGCCGCGGTTGCGTTCTCGCCATACACCGGCCGATTCGAGACGTTCGACCCGGGGATTACGCGGGCACCGGAGACGACGAAGGCGCACCAGTTCTTCGTGCACTTCGGGGTATTCATCGCGTTCGCGGCGGTGTTCCTTGCGGTGCGCTACCGGGAGGAGCTCGCGGCCCGGCGGTTCATCCACGGGCGCAACCCGTTCCTGGCGGTGGTCAACGGGCGCATCGAGGTGCTTTCGCTCACGATCTTCCTCAGCGGCGTGGGGGCATTCGCGTGGGCATTCGGATTGACGACCATCGCGCTCGGTGTGGCGGTGGATGGCTTCTTCCTGAACCTTCTGTGGCTTGAGTTGCGCAGGGCCGAGAAAGACGTGCCGCGGACGCTGGCAACCGCTCTCTTTGCGCTGGGGTTTGGCGTAGCCGTGGGCGTGGACGTGGTCACCCTGAAGGGCGACATCGAGCGGATGAACACGGTGTTCAAGTTCAGCCTACAGGCGTGGCAGATCCTGGCGCTGGGCAGCGCATTCGCGGCCTGGTATGCCGGGAGGCACGCGAGGGGGGTGCTGGATGCCGCCCGAAGCGGCACGCTGCGGGGGCGCGACTGGCGGGTGGTGAGCGCGCTGGGCGGTAGCGCGATCCTGGTGGCCCTTCTGTTCGGGGCGAGCCTCTTCCTGGTATCGGGCACGCGCGCACGGCAGGAGGCGCGCTTCAAAGAAACCGGCCCGACGCTCAATGGCTTTGCCTTCTTCCCCTACGCCGTCTTCGTCGAGGCAAAGGTTGAACAGGACCCTGCCGACGATGTCGCGTTGCGGCTGGAGGACGACCTGCCGCTCATCGAGTGGCTGCGCGCGAACGTGGAGGGCTCGCCGGTGATCGTCGAGGCGGTCGGACCGCTCTACCGGTGGACCGGTCGCATTTCCCAGTACACCGGGCTGCCGGCGGTGATCGGCTGGGACTGGCACCAGATCCAGCAGCGGACCGACTACGCGGGGCTGGTGCAGCAGCGGCGCACTGAGACCGAGCTGTTCTACACGACAGGGTCGGCACAACTCGCCGTGGACTACCTGCGAAAGTACAACGCTCGGTACGTGGTTGTGGGGGGAGAGGAGCGGGTACACGGCACGCCGGAAGGTCTGGCGAAGTTCGAGCAGATGCCGGAGCTGACGGAGGTGTTCCGCAGCGGCGAGGACCGGATCTACGCGGTGGACCAGTCGAAGCTGGTGGCGAGCTACCAGCGTTCGATCGCGCCGACGCCATAGCCGTGCCCGGCTGGCGCGCGGGTGCGACACTACCAATGCATGGCACGGCTGCGACCCAAGCCCAACAGTACGCCGGACGACCTCGCTTTCGGCATCAACCCGTGCGCGATGGCGCTGGAGACCGGGTATGCGAAGTCGCTGCTGTACCTCCGGGAAACGCGGAATGAGCGCGTTCTGGAACTGGTCGAGCGGGCACGAGCGGCAGGGCTGAAGGTCGAGCCGGTCGACGGATACCGGTTGGACGAACTGACCGCGAACGGGGTGCACCAGGGCGTGCTCGTTCGGCTGCGGGACTTTCAACCGGTGGACCTGCGCACGGTTGCACGGGAGGCGGGAAAGTCGTCGTTGATCCTGCTGCTCGACCGGGTGACCGACCCGCAGAACCTGGGGGCGGTACTGCGGACGGCGGTAGCGGTGGGCGTGGATGCGGTGGTGCTGCCGTTACGGCGCGGGGCGCTCCTGACGCCGGGCGTGCACCGGGCAAGTGCGGGCATCAGCTTCATTGCCCCTGTGGCTGCCCCGCAGAACCTGGCCATGGCGATCAAGACACTGAAAGAAGCGAACTACTGGGTGGTGGCGGCGGATGCCGGCGTGGGGGCCCAACCTGCGACAGCCTTCGACTGGCCCGGGAGGACAGCACTGGTCATGGGAAGCGAGGGCGAAGGCGTGAGCCACCTGTTGCTGCAGGAGAGCGACTTCCGGGTGGCATTGCCAATGGACCCACGGGTGGAATCGCTCAACGTTGGGGTGGCGACCGGGGCGCTGGCGTACCTGTGGCGCCGCCAGTGGCCCGTTCCGGGCGGGGGCTGATAGCTTCACGGTTGATGGACGAGCAGGCACTCCCAGACCTGCTTTGGCTGCTCGTACCGAAGGATGGTGCGGTGCGCCAGGTGTTCGATGGCGAACCCGGGCGGAACGACCGCACGGACATCCGCCTCGGTGAAGAAGCGCTTGGTCTCACTGTGGCTCACCAGTGGATCGGGTACGCGAAAGAAACCCGGCTCGAGCTGTTCGCCCTGGCCGGCACCGTGATGGACATCGTCGCTGGCGTTCACACGGAAGAGGAAGCAACCGCCAGGCGCCACGAGGGTCCCGATCGAGCGAAAAGCGGCGAGCGTGTCGGCCCACGAGAGATAGTGGAGCGACAGGCTGGCGATGACCACACTGAAGGTTGGGGCCCGAAGGGGGAGACGCCGGAGGTCGGCGAGGAAGAAGGAGACGGGCGGGCCCCAGGACCCGCCGGGCGGGCGGCGGCGATCACAGGCGACCACCCGGAAGCCAGCGTCAGCGAGGGCCTCCGCGTCGGCGCCGTAACCGCAACCGGCATCGAAAACATTCATGCCCGCCAGGCGAAGCCGGGGGAGTAACGGTTCGAGCCATGGGTCCTGTCGTGGGCGAGTCACAGGAGCATGATGCGCTGCCGGGCGTGGCGGGGTGAAGTCCGGCGGGCACCCGCCGCCGCGTGGCGTGAACCGGGTCACACGTGGCTGTGATCTCGGCCTTTCGGAGGATGCGACAGGGAGGAATGCGTGTCCAACTGGGAAAAGCTTCCACTGGAGTGGACTGTCCATGGAGGGACGAACGTTGTTGCGTGAACCATGGCGCCGGGTAGTTGCCGGCGCATCGCTCGGGGTGCTGGTGGCGGCAGGGATGCTGCTCGCCGCATGTGGGGATGATGACGATGAGGGAGCGAACACGGCAACGCCGACTCCTCCCGCCAGCGAGACGGCGACGGGCTCGCCAGCGACACTTTCGCCGGCGCCGGGAACGATCACGCCGACCCCGGAGGCGGGAAGCCGAGAAGGCTTTGTCGAGATGCTGCGCACGTTCAACCGGGAGATGTCGCGCGGCGCGCTCGACCCGATCATCGCGCGCCTGCGATGGCAGGAGTACACCTGCAAGGCTTCGGACATCGAGCCGGGGCTCGGTCAGCCTGAATGCAAGACCGCGGGCGAGGTCATCAAAGCCGTGGAAGTCGGCAACTGGCGCTCCGAGGGCGGGCTGCGCAAGGTGGAGTCGGTGGTGGCACGCATCCAGGAGCTGCAGGCGCAGGTCGAGACCGGAAGGACCGACCGCTGGGGTACCGGAGCGCCGGCGGTGTACGCGCTGGACGGCGAGGAGCACAAAGCCGTGGTGACGGCGATCACGAAGTGCCTGCCGCAATTCCAATGCCCGGATGGGACGATGCGGATCGCCCTGGTGCTGACCTTCGAGTTCGCGGAGGGGCGCTGGGGCGTGACGAAAGTGCTCTACGCACTGGTACTGGCCGAGGAGTTCCTGGAGCCGAGCGACGAGGCAAAGCAGATCCAGGTGCCGAACTGGGAGCGCTTCGAGTAGGCCCCCCTCGCCCCATGCACCGGGGAAGCTCCTGCCGCGAGCCATCCGTTTTCGGGTGAAGGCGCCATAACTGGCTTCCCCGGGCGGAGAGGGCCGGTACCATGCGCGCATGGGCACGACGCCGGTCCCCTCGCTGCGGTTCGAGAAGGAAGCCTGGAACGCCGGGGCGGTGTGGGTGGCTGGCGTGGATGAGGTGGGCGTGGGGCCGCTGGCGGGACCGGTCGCCGCGGGGGTGGTTGCGCTGCCTGCCGGGCGGCGGTTTCGCTGGTACACGCAGGTGCGCGATTCGAAGGTATTGCCCGAGCGAACGCGCGACGAGCTTGCCGGGAAGATCCGAGAATCGGTGCCGTTTGCGGTCGGTTGGGCCTCGGTGGAAGAGATCGACCGGATCGGCATCCTGCCGGCGCGCCGGCTGTGCATGCTGCGGGCGTTCGAGGCGCTTGGCGTGAAGCCAGACGCGGTCATCAGCGATGCACTCGATCTCCCGCTGCCGAATGTGCGTCCGGTGATCGACGGCGATGCACTGAGCGTGGCGGTGGCGTCGGCCTCGATCGTCGCGAAGGTGGCGCGCGACGCATTGATGAACGACCTGTGCTCGGAGTACCCGGGCTACAATCTGTGCAAGAACAAGGGCTACCCGACGCCGGAACACAAGCGGCTGTTGCAGGAGCGGGGCCCGAGTCCGATCCACCGACGAAGTTACGCGCCCGTGGCGCAGTTCGCCTTCAAGTGGTGAACGAGCGGCAACGGCTCGGGGGGTTTGGCGAGCGGGTGGCTGCCCACCGGCTGGAGTCGCTGGGGATGCAGGTCATCGACCGGAACGTGCGAGTCGGACGAGCCGAACTGGACCTGGTGGCGCGGGACGGGGCGGAGACGGTGGTGGTGGAGGTACGCACCCGCCGCGGGGCCGCGGGACTGGCGGCGGAATCGCTGACGCCGGCGAAGCTGCGGCGGCTGTGGCACGCGGCCATGGCCTACGCGGAGGCGCACGGCATCGACACGGAGCGCGTGCGGGTAGATGTGGTGGCGGTAGAACTCGATGGGGCGGGAGCGGCGCGGAACGTGGAGCACTTCCGCGGAATCGACATCCCGAGGGGCGAGGACGACTGACTACCGGCCGGCGGTGGCTTCGTAGACCGAAGCCATCCCTTCGAGGACGACATCGGCCAGGACGAGGATGTTCTCGATCGCTTCGACGGCGTCCTCGGTGGAGAGCCCGGCTTCGGTGGCGATCTGCGAGGCGGTCTCTTCGAGCGAGCGGCGGAGCGAGTTGAACGTGCCGACCGCCGCGGTGAGGCCGACGTGTTCGCCCACGAGGGTGCGGCCGTATTCGCGGCCGATGGTGCGGGCATCGTCCGTGAAGCGTTCTCGCTTGGAATCGGAGGCGATATACCGGGCGAAGAGGTCGACCAATTGGCGGCCGAGGAGACGCAGGCGGTCGCGCGCGTCGTCGCTGAGGCCATCGAACGAGGCGAAACCGTGGCCGGGGCGGCCGCGAGGGCTGATGCGCCGCTTGACGCGGGCGGTGGCGAGGTCGCTGATGCGGTCGGTATCGCGGGCGGCACTGGTGGCATGGGTGTTGGCGACGATGTGGCGAAGGTCCTCTTCGAGGATGCGGCGGTGGCCGCCGCTGGTGCGATAGGAGCGGATTTCCCCGGCATCGGCCCAACGGCGGATTGTGGACTCGCTGACGCCGAGGAGTTCGCTTGCCGCGCCGAGGGTTAGCCATGTCTGGCGGGTGGGAGGATCACCGGGCACGTACCAAACCTCCTCAAAGTTGCCCAATCATTCGGTCCCCAACGGCGGGGTGTCAACCGCTCAGTGCTGAGGGCGGATCTCCGCGCCGCGGCGGACGGCTGTTTCGCCGAAGCGGTCCTTGAGCTCGGCGACGGTGTCCTGGAGGCGGTCGGCGTCGAGGGTCTCGCCGAGGCGGAGCTGGCGGGCGCGCTCCCGGAGGTTCGAGACACCGACGCCGAGGAGGCGGACCGGGCGCCGGTCATGCTCGGCCCAGGCGCGGTCGAAGAGGGCAACGGCGGCCGCATTGAGGTCATCGGCGAGTTCGACGGCAACGCCGGTGGTAACGGAGCGGGAGATGGTCTCGAAGGGCGGGAAGCGGAGCTTGAGGGTGACAGTCCGGCCGGCCTTGCCCTGGCGCGCGAGGTCGGCTGCGACGCGCTCAACCTGGCCGCGGAGGACGGCACGGAGGCGGTCGCCATCGGGCTCGTCCACGTCAAAAGTGGTCTCTCGGGAGATGGACTTCGCCTCGCCCCGGCCGGCGAGCACCGGAGCGTCGAAGATGCCGAGGGCGCGGGCGCGGAGTTCGGCGCCGTGCGCACCGAAGCGGGCGACCAGGGCGGACTCGGGCGTCCGGGCGATATCGCCGATGGTGTGGATGCCAAGGCCCGAGAGCACTTCGGCGGTCTTCTTGCCGACCATGGGCAGGTCGCGGATGGGGCGGGGCGCGAGGAAGGTGGCTTCGGTGCCTGAAGGGACGACCACGAGGCCGTCGGGCTTGGCGGCATCGCTGGCGACCTTGGAGACGAGCTTGTTGATGGAGACGCCGACAGACGCGTTGATGCCGATCTCATCGTGGACCCGGCGGCGGATGGTCCGGGCGATGGCCTCGGGCGGGCCGAAGAGGGCCTCGCTGCCGGAGACATCCAGGTAGGCTTCATCGGCCCCGGCTGGTTCAACCACGGGCGTGAAGTCACGCAGGATGGCGTGGAACCGTTGCGACGCCTGGGCGTAGTAGGCGAAGTCGGTTTCGAGGAAGACCGCGTGCGGACAGAGCCGGCGCGCCTGTGAAACGGGAAGGGCGGAACGGACACCGAAACGGCGGGCTTCGTAGCTGGCGGTGCTGACCACACCGCGGTTGCCGAGGCCGCCAGCGACGACAACGGGGAGGCCCCGCAACTCGGGGCGGCGAAGGAGTTCCATCGAGACGAAGAACGCATCGAGGTCGACGTGGAGGACTGAGGCGGGCCGTTCGCTCATATGTTCGGATTCTAGCAGGCGTGGCAAGAGTGGGGGCAGGTCGCCGGGGCGGGGTGGCGCTGGTATCCTCCGGGCGTGGATGTGCTGCGAATCGACACCCGGCCCGACTTGAACAAGCCGATCGCGATCTGCGCGTTTGCCGGGTGGAACGATGCGGCAAGCGCGGCGACGAACGCGGCGCGGTTCGTGGTCCGGCGATTGGGGGCGCGGCGGTTCGCCTCGCTCGACCCGGAGCCGTTCTACGATTTCACTGAGACGCGGCCATCGGTGCGGATCACGGCGCGGGGCGAGCGCGAGATCACCTGGCCCCCGAACGACTTCTTCTACGCGCGCAACCCGACGGGACCGCACGATGTTGTGGTATTCGTCGGGACGGAGCCCGGGCTGCGCTGGAAGTCGTACACGGGCACGCACGCCACGTTGTTTTCGGAGCTTGGTGTGGACCTGGTGGTCTCGCTGGGGGCCCTGCTGGCGGACGTGCCCCACAGCCGGCCTGTACGGGTGACGGGGAGCGCGATGGATCCCGGGGTGAATGCACGGCTGGACCTGCAGCCATCAAGGTACGAAGGGCCAACCGGGATCGTGGGTGTCCTGCACGATTCGCTGCGGCAGTCCGCGGTCGCAGGCGCGAGCCTGTGGGCGAACGTGCCGCACTACATCACCACTTCGCAGAACCCGCCGGCGACAGCGGCGCTGTTGCGGCGGCTACAGGGGATCGTGGGGATGGAGTTCGACCTTTCCGAACTGGAGACGGCTGGCGAGCGGTTCATGGTCGAAGTGAACACGGCCCTTTCTGCGAACCCGGAAGTGGGCGACTACGTGAAGCGGCTTGAGGCGGCGTTCGACGAGCGGTTAGAAGAGCCGGAGCCGGGAAGCCAGCTCCCGCAGGGCGAAGACCTGGTGCTGGATGTGGAGGAGTTCTTGCGGAGTCAGCGCGAGGATCAGTGACGGGTGGGCTCGGAGCTACACCGGCCTTAGATAAAGAAGCCCAGGCCGAGTTGCCCCTTCGTGCCATTGATCTCGCCGAGGTGCATGAACCCGTGTGTCATGACGACCTGGCGGAGCACCCTCCAGCGGGGCATCTCACCGAGCGGGCGGACTTCCTGGATCTCGTTCAGCGTTTCGAGCGGCACGGACTTGAGGAAGTCGATGGTGGAGGTCGCCACCCTGGCGCCGTATTCGCGGAGGTCGGCGAGCTTGAATGTCATCGCTCGCGCGTCTTCGAGACTCATGCCGGTGCCCTGGTCGACCTTCGGGAGGCCCATGCGGTCGGCGTAGCCGTCGGTGACCCAGACCGGTGGCTTCCGGCCCTGGAGGACGAAGTTGGTGATGTTGTCCTGGGTGCGGAGGACATGCCAGGCGTTGAAGCCAATGTTCACGGTCTTGCCAGGCGGGAGCCAGTTCACCTGGTCGTCCGTCAGGTCCTTCATGGCCGAGTCGAGCCATTCGTTCATCTGCTGGGTGCCATCGATGAGCAGGTCGCGGATATCCATGGGTGCCCTCCGGAGAGCGAAAGAACGTGGGCGAAGTCTACGTGCCGGGCTGAGTTTTCTCAAACAACCTGCGCCGGGCGGTCGAGCACATCGGGCGTGAGGACCGGCTGGAGTCCCCGCCTGACCCGGTCGGCGTGGCGCACGAGCGCATAGAGCGCCGCCATCGTGGGGGTCTCGACACCCAGCTCGCGGGCGCGGCGGACGGGGTTGCCCAGGATCGCCTCACTTTCGAGCTCGCGACCGAGGACGTAGTCGATGACCATGCTGGTGCGATAGTCGCCCATGGTTTCGGTGAGCGCGAACATGCGAGGCACTATCTCCCCGGGATCGAGGCGGGCCGTGCTGCCGGCCGCTTCGAGGTCGGCGTTGCCCGCGGAGATGACTTCGCGCATGGCGGTCTCCGCCGTCACGTGGAGTTCCGGGTCAGCGAGGATGGTCTGCGTGCCGATGCCGCCGCCGGCGACGCTGAGGCCGTTGAAGGGGACGTTCCAGCAGAGCTTTTCCCAGCGTGCGTGGCGGAGGTTGGGGGCCACGGCGACCTCGAGACCACCCGATTCGAGCAGATCACGGAGGAGAGCGGTCTCGGCGGGGTCGTCGAAGAAGTGGCCGATGGATACGCGGCCGTAGTCCAGGTGGTGGATGACGCCTGGCTCGCCGCGGTTGATGCACACGAAGGCCATGCCGCCAAACACCTGCGTGGGGTAGAACCACGAAGCGAAGCGTTCTTCGATGCCAAGGCCGTTCATCAGGGCGACGATGCGCGTTTGGGGGCCCACACAGGGGCTAACCAGCCGCCGTGCGTCCTCGATGGCGGTGGCTTTGAGCGAGCAGATGACCCAATCGGCCGGGCCAATCTCATCGGGCGAGGCAACGGCGGTCACCGAAGGCAGCTGGAAGTCGCCGTCCTTGCTATAGACCTGGAGGCCACGTTCGCGGACGGCGGCGAGGTCCGCGCGCATGAGGAAGCGGACATCGTGTCCATGCCGGGCGAGGCGGGCTCCGTAGTAGCCGCCGACGGCCCCGGCGCCGATGACCGCAATGGTAGCCATGGGCGGAGGATACCGAACCGGGCAGGCTAGCGGCAGAGGTCGTGGAGCGCGGCGCGGACCTCGGCAGCGCGTTCGATGCCTTCCTCGGGCGTGTCCTGGGTCGCGATGAGGTTCACGTGGCGGGCGCCGGCTTCGACATACGGCACGACGAACTCGGCCACTTCGCGGGCGGTGCCAAAGGGCGTGTAGCGCTCGAAGCGGTCGAAGGGGAGGTGGTACATGGATTCCATGCCGGCGGCGACCTGCGCGCGGGCTTCGTCCCGCGAGGCGGCGACGGTGGTCCAGAACTGCATCCCGAGCTCGATGGCCGTGGGGTCGCGGCCGGCGGTGGTCGCGGCCCCCGCGACCTTCTCGCTGGCTTCGCGGAAGCGGGCGAGGGACTGCCAGATGCCGGTATACCCATCGCCATAGCGTCCCGCCCGGCGCAGGGCGGCATCGCTTCGGCCGCCGACGAAGATGGGGATGGGCCGGAACGGTTTCGGGTAGACGGTGACGTCCTCGATCTGGAAGTGCTTTCCGGTGAAGGTCACGTTGTCCTCGGTCCAGAGCTGCTTGAGGATCTGGAGGGCCTCGTTGGCGCGGGCGTTGATGCTGACCTCGACGCGCTCGAAGCGATC
>CAZDOK010000013.1:0-81713 GCA_964507025.1 uncultured Anaerolineaceae bacterium | reverse complement strand
GGCGCCGCGGGTGGAGGGGTCGATACCGCAGCTCCAGTACTCGTGAGGGTCTTCGCCGCCGATGCCGACGCCGAGGACGAGGCGGCCCATGCTGAGCTGGTCGAGCTGGGCGGCCTGGAGGGCAACGGGGACGGGATGGCGAAGGGGCAGGATGTAGACGCCGGTCTTGAGTTCGATGGTCTCGGTGGCCGCGGCCATGGCGGTGAGGGTGAGGAGCCCATCGTTGCCGTAGCCGTGAAAGGTGACATGGTCACCGGCGATGAGGCCATCGAGGCCGAGGCTTTCGGCGCGGCGGGCGGCATCCATGACCATCTGGCCGGTAGTGCCAAGGCGGATGTCCCAGCCGCGGAGCATCACAGAGACGGAAGGTGGCTGCATGGCCCCGATTGTAGCCCCGGGCGGAGCTTTCCACGCCGCGCGGGGTCTAAGATAGTCGCGCCAACCGGTTGGAGGTGAGTGAGCAATGAGTCACGGTACGGCACGGCCGCCGGTGGTGTTCGACCGCGCGTTCCTGACGGGCGTCGAGGGTGTTACCGAGCTGATCCTGGTGAGACATGGCGAGCAATACGTCGCCGACCAGCGAACGGGGCTCGTCGGCGAGACGGTCGACCCGCCGTTGAGCGAGCGCGGCCTGCAACAGGCGAAGGTGGTGGGCGAGCGGCTCTCGGTCGACCGCATCGACAGGGTCTACGCGAGCCCACTGCGGCGGGCGCTGGAGACAGGGCGCGAAATCGCGAGGCACCACAGGATTGAGCCGGAGGTGATCCACGACCTGCGGGAAGTCGAGGTGTTCCGCGACATCCCGGCGGACAAGTCCGCGGCCGACTTCCTGGGGCAAGGGCTGCTCGCGGGGATCCGGGAGCGGATGCTGCGGGAGCGGAAGTGGGACGTGTACCCGTACTCGGAATCGAGCTTCGAGTTCCGGAAGCGGACGGTGAATGCCGTCGAGGCGATCATCGCCGAGAACGAGGGGAAGCGGGTGGTCATCGCCTGCCATGGCGGCGTGATCAACGCCTACGTGGGCCACATCATCGGGGTGGATTCGGACATGTTCTTCCGGCCGGCGCACGCATCGATCAACATCGTCTTCAGCGGACAGGGCGCGCGGGCGCTGCAGACGCTGAACGACGTGCACCACCTGCGAACCGGGGGGTGGAGCCTGGTGAGCCATTAGGCGGGGCGGTTAGGCGGGCTGGCCCCCGAGCGGGCCGGCGATGTCCAGCTGCTCGAGCATCATATCGAGGGCGAGGACGAGCGGCGGGCGGAGGGCCGTGCCCGCGAACGAATCGGCGAGCGCGCGGGCGGCGCGCCCGCCACGGCGGTACTGCGAACCGCCGCCGAGGGCGAAGAGCTCGGCGGCGAGCTTCGTCATCTCCTGGGCGACGTAGGTCTTGGCGCGGAGGACGCGGGCGGCGTAGGCGGGGCCGGCGGCCGGGCGCCACTCGCCGGCGACCTGGAGGAGGTAGGCCTTCGCGGCTTCGTAGCGCATGAGCCCTTCGGAGAGGCGGAGCCGGAGTGCCGGGGACTGGGGCGGAGTTGAGCCGAGTTCACCAAGAATGGCACCCGCGCAGCCCAGGGGCACCGCGGCAAAGAGCGTGTACCAGAGCGGAAGTGGCTGAGCTTTCGCCAGGAAGTCCGGGTAGCCAATGAAGCCCTCCGTTGGCGCCGCTTCGTAGTGGAGCGACTGGCTCTCGGTGGAGCGCATGCCGAACCCGTTCCAGTCGGACTTGATCGCGACACCCTCTGCCGTGCTCGGCACCAGGAACATTTCGACCACGCCGCAGCCCGGGAGGTCGGCGGGGTCGGGCCTGGCGGTGGAGAAGAACATGGCAGCGTTGGCTCCACCAGTTGCCAGGATCTTGTCGCCTGTGAGGCGGAAGACGCCATCGCTGGCGCGGCTTGCGACGGTTTTCGTGGCGGCAAGGGAGCCGCCGGCGCCCCGCTCGGAGTTTGCGGCGGCGTAGAGCCGCGCCTGCTGGACCCCCGAGGCATAGCGTTCAACCTGTTCGTGCCAGCCGTTGCGGTGTTCCGGCGGGATGGTCGCTTCGGGCATCGCATAGACGCCGGAGAGGCCCATCGGCATCGCGGCGATGAGCGCGACGGAGCCAGAGGCGCGGGCAAGAGCCTCGATGGCTGTCGTGGCATCGGCTGGCGACCAGCCGCTGCCTCCGGCGGACGTCGGGAGCGGCCCGCCGATGACACCTGACTCGAAGAGTTCGCGCACGGATTCGGCGGGGTAGGTCTCGGGGTCGGCGGCTTCGCGGGACTGGATCGCGTGGGCGAGATCGGCGATGACTGCGGGCTGGACCATGGGGGGCCTCCAGGTATGCCGCGACTGTTGCGGCCCGCGGCAAGTAGAATCGCGGGACGGCGGCGCATCGCGGGACGCCCTATTTTCAACCACGAGGCAAGACCATGGCTGTTGCGGATTTCTCTTTGAAGGGCAAGGTGGCCATCGTCACCGGTGGGAGCCGGGGCATCGGGCGATCGATCGCGATTGCGCTGGCCGAGGCGGGGGCGGATGTGTGCGTGGCCGCGCGCAAGCCCGAGGCGCTGGAAGAATCGCTGGCGGCGGTGAAGGCGACCGGTCAGCGAGGTATCGCCGTGCCGACGAACGTGCGCGACATGGATGCCCTGAAGACCCTGGCGGACGAAACACAGCGGCAACTGGGGCGGATCGACATCCTGGTGAACAATGCCGCGACCAACCCGGTGTTCGGGCCTATCGCGAACCTGGACGAGCGCGCGTGGGATACGGTGATGAACACGAACGTGAAGTCGGCCTTCTTCCTCTCGAAGCTGGTGCGGGAGGCGATCAAGGAGCATGGCGAGGGCGGAAGCATCATCAACGTGAGCTCGACGGGTGGCTTCCGGGCATCGGGCGGGCTCGGGGCGTACTCGGTCTCGAAGGCCGCGATCATCATGCTGACGAAAGTGTGCGCAAAGGAGTGGGGGCCGGACGGGATCCGGGTGAACTGCATTGCACCGGGGCTCATCCGGACGGAGTTTTCGCGGGCGCTGTGGGACAACGAAGCCGCCCAGCGCGGCGCGAGCGCACAGAGCCCCTTGCGGCGCATTGGCGAGCCGGACGAGATGGCCGGGGCGGTGGTGTATTTCGCCAGCCCGGCGTCGTCGTTCACCACCGGAGAGACGCTGATCATGGACGGCGGCGGGCTGGCCTAGGGGCCCGGAGGGGAACGGTGTGTCGTTACTGAAAGCTATCGTGCGCAAGATTCGCGGGTTCTTCGCGAAGGTGTTCCGGCTGGCCGTGCTCGCGGGCGGGCTGGTCGCGCTGTTGGTGGTGCTCGATGCGCTGCTTTCCCCGGAAGGTCCGAGCCAGGAGCGGTCGTAGGCTGGCACCCACGACCGCCCGCACGGGCCCGGAGGTCACACCCCCAGGACTTGCGATTCCAGGCGGGCGTAGCTCGTCTCCATGCCATCGGTCATGCCAGTGCCGAGGATGGCGTCACGGACTTCGGCGCTGGGATAGGTGATGACGATGGCCAGCAGGGTGCCGCCCTCCACGGCGGTCAGGGTCATCTCATTGATCGTTGGTGGACCGTCCATGCCGATCATCTGCTCGGTGGTGACTTCCCGGTACGGCGGCTGCGACTCGAGCAGCTCGCCGGTGAACCCGAAGCGTTCCTTGCCGTCCTCGGATTCCCATTCGTAGCGGAAGGTGCCGCCGACGGAGGACGCGAGCTCGCAGACCGGCATCGTCCAGCCATCGGGCCCCAGCAACCAGCGCTTCAGCAAGGCGGGATCGTGGTGGGCGTCCCACACCTGCTGTGCGCTGCCGCGGATAACGCGGCTGACCCGCACGAGCGTGTCAGCGAGGATCTGCGCCTCAGTCGCGCGGCCCGCCGCGAACGATGCGAGGTCGGCGACGACCGCGTCGATCTGGGCCATCGCGGCGCGCATACCCTCTTCCATGCCCATCTCGATGAGCTGTTCCAGGGCCCGGAGCGAGGGGAAGTAAGTGGTCGTGGTGAGGCGCGAACCGGCGGCCGTCCCCTCGAATGAGTAGACCATGCGCATCGACGGCATCTCGGTGTTGGGCGAACCGTCGGGGTGGGCGAAGCCGTCGCGCACCTCGAACGAGCGGGGAGCGTCGACGGCAAGAAATTCCCAGTAGCCACCCGAGCGCTCTCCGCCGGGACCGGTCATGTGGTAGAGCGAGCGTCCGCCGGGGGCCATGTCGTGCCTGGTGAACGTCGCCGGCCACTCGGGCGGACCCCAGAACTTTTCGAGCTGGCGCGGGTCGGCATACGCATCCCAGAGGCGGCGGACCGGCACGGGGAAGTCGGCAACGACGGTCATCGTCAGGGCGGAAGGATCTTTGGTGACAGAGGTGATGGGCATGTTGGGGCCTTTCCTGGGTGAGAGTCAGTCGTCGGCGAGCAGCGCGTCGAGGCGCGCAACGCGGCCGCGCCAGATCTGTTCGTAGTCGTCCAGCAGGGATTGCGCGCGGCGGATGGCGTCGGGGTTGCCTCCAACGAGGCGTTCGCGGCCGCTGGGGAGCTTGGTCACGAGACCGGCACCTTCCAGGACAGCAACGTGCTTCTGCACCGCCGCGAACGACATGTCGTAGGCGGCGGCGAGCTCCGACACCGTGGCTTCCCGGGCGAGGGTGCGCCGGATGATGTCGCGGCGGGTCGGGTCGGCCAGTGCCCGAAAGATCCGGTTGACCTGTTCATCGCGTGCGGCAATCTGCGGACTGCTACGTACAACCATCTGGTTGTATATTGGCTTCCGGTGTGGCCTGGTGTCAAGCATTCCTGGCGCAAGACATGGGCCCGGCCGGGGACTACTCGCGCTCGAGCCTCTGGAGGCCGCGCCCGGGTGTCCACCACTCGACCACGAGCATGGTGCCTTCGGGGTTGAGGCCGGTGATCACGACCTCGGTGATGTCGGCGATGAACGTCTCCCCGGCCGGCTGACCCTCTGCCTCGTTCGTGGCCACGAGGGTGGCCCGCCCGGCGATCTTCGCCTCACCCGGCCAGTCCCGCTCCTTGCCCTCCTCGGGGTGGAAGGCCGGGCCGTGCAGGGCGAAACGCGGGTCCCGCTTGAGGTCCGCCCCCTTGCGCGCGCCGATCATCGAACCGAACCGGAGGTCGCCGTCGACGAACTCGCACTCGATGCCCGAGATGCGTGGCGAGCCATCGGCGCGCAGCGTTGCTATCGTCTTGTGGCGGCCGGCGTCGAAGAGCCGCCGCACGCGTGCTGCGAACTCCGGTTCGGCCTCTTCGATCACTCTCCACGCGGGCACGGTTCGTAGTGTAGCGATTCTCACCGATCGCGAGCACACCTTGTTTGGGGTTCATCCTGGTGCTGGACGCGCTGCTTTCGCCGGACCGGACAGGCGGAGAACGGTGTAGCGATTTACCGCGGTGGGCCGCACTCCGCAACAACGCTCACCGCCCCAACAGGCTCGTCTCCCGCCGGACGGATAACGAAGACCTCGACGGTGTAGCTCTGGCGGGCGGTGCATTCGGGACCCGAAGGGATGGGTGCCTCGGCGGGCGGGAAGACGAAGTCATGTTCGTCGGCCGGGATGGTGTGTTCGAACTGCTCGCCCCCCACGTGATAGCGCACCGACACACGAAAGCCGGACTCGTCAGGGTATTCGTTTGCCCACACGACGCAGAACGCCTGGGTCGCGTCGCCACGCTCGACGCCAGTTGGCGGGACGGAGACGTGGAGCGGCATCGGGCATCTTGCGGTGCCGTTGCGCCACTTCGCCGGGTCGGGGGTTGGAGACGGCTCGGGGGCGACGCTCGGTGGCTCGGACGGCGAGGCGACAGCCGGGGGTGTGGCCTCGCCCCAGCCCCGAATGAGAACCACGACAAGCACGCTGAGAGCAACCATCGCGACGAGTGCGGCTGCCGCCATCGTTGTGCGTCGAGTGAAATGAAGTCTCGTTCGCATGCCGCCCGACCTGCCGTGCCGGGGAAGTCCGAGGTCATATTCGACACCGCGGAGATCGCATGTCAACCATGCATGCGCGATTTAACCCGCCCAGGTCAGGCGCCGCCGTGGCGCATGCGCGCGTCGGGGGTGACCAGGCGGGCGGGGCTGCCGGGCACGCCGCGCAGGCCGGCATCGCGCAGGGCCTGGACGATCTCATTGAAGTGCTGGAGGCCGTTGACTTCGATGAGCAGTTCGAGGACGGCGACGCCGACGGGCATGCCGGGCGCTTCGCGGTTGTGGTCGACTTCGAGGATGTTTCCGCCGGCGCTTGCGATGACTCCGGAGACGAGGGCAAGCTGGCCGGGGGTGTCGCTCACCTCGATCGCCAGGTGCTGGTAGCGGCCCGCGTCGACGAGGCCCCGCCGGACTATCGAGCCGAGCAGGTTGATGTCGATGTTGCCGCCCGAGAGCACCGCAACGGCTTTCCCGCGGGGCCGGTAGAGGCCGGACTGGACGGCGGCGACCGCGAGCGCTCCCGCGCCTTCGACCACCAGCTTCGCTCGCTCGATGAGGAGGACGATGGCGTGCGCGATCGCGTCATCGGAGACGGCGATTATTTCGTCGACGTGGCGCTGGATGAGCGCGAAGGTGCGCTCGGAGGGGCCTGCGACCGCGACGCCATCGGCGATGGTGCGAGCGGAGGGTGTGGTGACCGGGCGCCCGGCAGCGAGGGAGCGGCGGATACCATCCATCGCGGCGGACTGGACACCGACGACGCGGATACCGGGCCGGGCGGACTTGATCGCCACGGCCACACCGGCGAGAAGACCGCCGCCGCCCGCGGGGACGAGCACCTCTTCGACATCCGGGGCCTGGTCGAGCAGTTCGAGGCCGAGCGTGCCCTGCCCCGCGATGACTGCATCGTCGTCGAACGGTGGCACGAAGATGCGGCCCTCGCGGGCGGCGATTGCCTGGGCCTCGGCGCGGGCATCATCGAGCGACGCGCCGTGGATGACGACGCGGGCGCCGAGCGCGCGGGTGGCGTTGACCTTGGCGAGCGGGGCCGACTCGGGCATGACGACCGTGACGGGGATGCCGCGGGCGGAGCCAGCGAGGGCGACACCCTGGGCGTGGTTGCCGGCGCTCATCGCGATGAGGCCGCGGCTGGCCGTGGCGTCATCGAGCTGGCGGACGAAGTTCAGGGCTCCGCGCACCTTGAACGAGCCGGTGAGCTGCAGGTTTTCGCACTTCAGGAGGAGCGAGACATCGAGGCCGGGCGCCGGGATCGAGAAGGGCCAGACGGGGGTCAGGCGGACGTGGGGCGCGAGCGCGGCCCGGGCTTCAACGATGGAGGCATGGGAAACGGCCGCGGCGTCTGGCATCGGGCGGCATGATGGCACGAATCAGGCGGGCGGTCAGCGGGCGCGCCAGATCTTGCGGCGCTCCCAGCAGTGCGCGCAGATGCTTACCGGGCGCTCGACCTGGACGCGGCCTTCCTGGAACGGGTAGTGCCGCTCGCGGAGGTGCTCGCCACAGAAGAGGCCGAGGCAGAGCGAGCACTCGAAGCCGGGATGGGGACCGCAGCCTTCGATGCCGCAGAGCCCTGCCCGGTTGCGCTGGAGGACGCGCGCCTTGTAGGCGAGATGTGCCTCGAGGTCGACGCGCTTGGCGTGGCACTGCTTCCGGGCGCAGACAGCCTCGTGGTCGGCGACGTAATCGGTGTGGGCCGCGCAGAAGGCGCGGCCGCAGTACTGGCAGACATGCTCAGCAGGGTTGTGGCATCTCGAAAACCGCCCGCCGACCTGGCAAGTCTGCCCCGGTGTCACTGGATACCCCGGGCGCGCGGTCGCATCCGGGGATGGTCGCGCTCCCGGGGGCCTTGGTCAACGGGTTGCCAGCCAGAGACATGCGCCGGGACCGTCTCCGGCCAGGATGGAGCCCGCGCCGCGCCACGAGTCAGCCACGAAGAGGCGCACGACCCCCTCCGCGTTCGAGGCGACTCCCACGTGTTCGCCACTGGGCGAGAGGCAGATGCCATCGGGCCGCGCGGGGACCTCGAGTTGCTCCTCGATGCGGAGCCTGGCGACGTCGACGACCAGGAGACGGGGCGAGCCTTGAGTGGTGACAAGGGCGCGGCGGTCGTCGAGAGCCAGAACGCGCACGGGGCCGGCGCCAACATCAACCGAACCCAGCGGTTCGACAGTCTTCGCATCGAACACCGAGAGCGTCCCGGAGAGGTAGTCCGCGGTGACCACCCGGTCACCGACTGCCGCCAGGCCCTCGGGCAGCTCGCCAGCCGGGGCGGTGACCGTGGCTGGTTCCAGGCGGCGCACGGTGTTGTCCCGGGAATCGGTCACGAAGGCACCGTGAGGCGACGTTGCGACCACGTGGGGCGTGTCGCCGGTGGGTTCCCGGTGGACCTCGGTGAGGGTCGCGGGGTCGATCGTGACGACCGCGCTGGCCTTATCAAGCGTGACCAGGAGGGAGCCTTCGCGCTCGGCGATGCCGTGGGGTTCGCCGGGGACGGAGATTATGCGGAGGATGCCCGGGCCGGAGGGGTCGACCTCGGCGACGAGGTCGGCGCGGCCGAGAGTGACGTAGAGGCGGCCGTTGAGTTCGAGCAGCTCGTGGGGCGGGCCGGGGAGGGCGAGGGTGGTGGCGCGGGCAGTGGCGAGGTTGTGGAACGTGAGGGTTTCGGAGCGGAGGTTCGCCACGACGATCACGCCACCGGTGGGGAGGGGAAGGTCGCGCTCG
Source organism: uncultured Anaerolineaceae bacterium (assembly GCA_964507025.1). Taxonomy (GTDB): domain Bacteria; phylum Chloroflexota; class Dehalococcoidia; order Tepidiformales; family Tepidiformaceae; genus Amarobacter. The sequence continues at coordinate 73,049 of CAZDOK010000013.1, read as the reverse complement.
CGCTGTGCTGGCCGGGAAAAGACAAGAATCGCCAGCAGCATGATGGGCAGGACTGCCACACCAGCGAGGCGATTCATCGTTGCGAGGCTCAGACCCATGGGGCCTCCGAACTGGGGTTGGGGGGCCGCGAGCAGAGCCCCCCAACCCACGCGGGTGACTAGCGGATGATGTTCACCAGGTCCTGCAGCATCTGGTCGCCGGCGGTGATGACGCGGGACGACGACTGGAAGCCGCGCTGGGCGAGGATGACGTTGGTGAACTGCTGGGCGAGGTCGACGTTCGAGGACTCGAGCGTGCCGGTGCTCACGGAGCCGCGGCCGTTGGTGTTGGGCAGGCCGACGATGGCTTCGCCGGAGTTGGAGCTTGGCGCCCAGAGGTTCTGGCCCTGGCGGAGGAGGCCGCCGGGGTTCACGAAGGTGGCGAGGGCCAGCTGGCCGATGATGCGGTTGGCGCCGTTCGAGTAGATGCCGGTGACTTCGCCGGTGGAGCCGACGGCGAAGCTCACCAGGGCGCCGGCGGCAGAGCCGGTCTGGCTCTGGATGTTCACCTGGCTGGCACCGGCGAACTGGGAGAACTTCGTCACATCGAACGTGAAGGTGAGCGGGTCGGCACCCGTGCCAAGGTCGGCCGCGGGGATGCTCAGGTTCACGAGGCCGTTGTTGGCGACGCCGGTATCGAGCTCGCCGGTGGGGAGGAACTGGAGTGTTCCGTTCGTGACGGTGACGGTGTCGTCGAAGGCGGTGCCGGGGGTGGCGTCGGGGCCGGGGGTATCGGGGATGTCGTGGAAAGCGGTGACGTCCCAGGTGTTGGCGGCGGTCTTTTCGAAGATGACGCGGATGGCCTTGGCGTTTCCGAGCGAGTCGTAGGCGGTGATGGTGGTCGTGACCTGGCCGGCGATTGCCGTGCCGGCATCGAGGTTGCCGGCGGCGATCATGCCGCTCTTGACGACCGGGACGGTGAGGTCCTGCGTGGCCTGGGCGCTGATGCGGGTTCCGAACGGGATCTGGAGCGGCTGAAGCGGGCTTTCGACATCGACAGCGCCAGAGGCATCGGCGACCCAGCCCATGACGTTCAGGCCGGTGACCGGGTTCACCAGGTTGCCCTCGACGTCGATATCGAAGGCGCCATCGCGGGTGTAGTAGTTCCGGGTGCCATCGCCGACGACGAAGAAGCCGTCGCCCTGGACGGCGAAGTCGGTGAGCTTGCCGGTGCTCTGGAGGGAGCCCTGGGTCATGATGTTATCGATGCCGCCGAGCTGCATGCCGAGGCCGATCTGGGCGGGGTTGGTGCCGCCACGGCCGGCCTGGGGCGAGCTAGCGCCCTTGACAGTCTGGCCGAGGATGTCCTGGAAGGTCACGCGGCTGGACTTGTAGGCGATGGTGTTGACGTTGGCGATGTTGTTTCCGACGACATCCATGAAGGACATGTGGTTCTTCATGCCGGAGATCGCGGAAAAGAGTGCTCGCATCATGGTGGTTTCGATCCTTTCGGTGCGGCTCGAACGCCGCGTTGCGTGGTGGATCGGGCCTCCGACATGCGGACCAGCCCGGGAAGTTGCGATTTCGAATCCTGGTGCCTAGGCGATGACGACAGAATCGATGTTGGTGAAGACGCGCTCCTTTCCTTGCTGAGCGTTGAGGGCCGTGACGACGGTGCGCTGGCGGACATCGACGACCACGGCGAGCCCGTCGAGCATGACGACGCTATTGCGCGAGCCTTTTTCGGCGGCGCGGGTGATGGCGGTGTCGAGCCGCTGCAGCCGGGCGGGATCCAGGTCGAGGTCGCGGCGTTCGACGCGTTTCTGGGCATGCGCGCTGAGCTGGACGCCCGTGGCGGCATTCTGGAGCGCTTCCTGGAACGAAGGCCCTCCCGACTGGCGGACCGGGGCCGCGCCGTTGGCACGGGCGGATGGCGGCAAGGGGCCGATCTGCTGCGTCCGGTCGATGGCCATTTAGATGACCTCCGACACGGTGAACAGGTCGACGACCTTGCCATCGACATACAGGAATGGGATGCCGGTCGAATCCATGACCACCTTCTCCACGCGGCCAGTGACTTCGTTGCCGGCGTTGGGAAGGTCGGCCGCGGCCTCGACGACGCGGTCGTCTTTGTTCACCTCGGCGCGCTCGTAGCTGGTGAGCTTGGCGAAGGGGCGCCCGAACAGCTCGCGGCCGACGAGGTCGCGGGTGACCTGCAGGGCATCGACCTGCTTCCCGGTGACGGTGCGGCCGATCATGCTGGCCGCGCTGGTGAGCTCGTTGACACCCTGGAGGACCTTGATGCCATCGGCGATAGAGCGCATCTGGTTGAGGGACTCGAACTGGGCCATCTGGGCCATCCAGTCGGAGTCCTTTTGCGGCTCCAGGGGGTTCTGGTTCCGCATCTGGGCGATGATGAGGGTCATGAAGTCAACCTGGGTGAGCTCGTTGCCGGACCCGGGCTTCTTCGCGGCGGTCGTGGTGTTCTTGAGGCCGGTGATGGGGTCGATGTTGATCTGGGCCATCTTCGTGCCTCCTTACACGCGGTAGAGCAGGGCGCCATCGGGGTTGTAGGTGGCGCGCAGGCGGTTGTGGAGCCCGGCCGACGACGGGACATCGTCGAGGCCGAGGACCGCGGCGAAATCGCCGGCGACGGGCCGCGGCTGTTCGTGGCGGGATTCGAAGGGGCTGCCGGCGTTGCCGCCGCCGACACCCACGTTCACATCGGACAGGTTGAGGCCCCGGGAGCCGAGAAGGCCCGAGAGGTCCTGTGTGTGGTCGCGCAGGAGGCGGGCGGCATCGGGCCGCTCGGCACGGACATCGATCCGAACCTCGTCGCCATCGGTGCGGACATGGATGACCACCTCGCCGAGTTCGAGGGGTTCGAGGTGAATCCGGGCTTCCCCACCGCCCGCCTCGACACGCTCGATGACGGCAGTGGCGACCTGGTCGACCTGCTGGGGCAGCTCGGTGGGCGGTTCGACCGGTACCGGGGCGCCGGCGGCTTCGGGTGCGGCGGCTTCTGGCGTGGCTGCCTGGCGGAGTTCGCCGACGGCGGAGTTGGGGGCGGCATGGGCGATGCCTCTGGCTGACGCGCGGGGAAGCGGAGGTGAGTCTTCCGGCTTGCGGCCGGGATGGTCGCCGCCCTTGCCCGGGGCGGATTCGCTGGCGTTCCCGACGGAGCGGACCACGCCTTCTGGTGCCGGAGCGGCTTCACCGGCCGTTGGCTCGGGAGCATCTGAGGGCCCCGGGCCAGCCGAATCCGCAGGCGGTTCCGGCACCTGGATGACGGGTGCGGCGGGTTCGCTGGCCGCCACGGCCGCGACGGATTGGGGTGGGGCCGTGGTCCCGGGAGTTGGGATTGGCGACTGCGCCTCGGGAGGTGTGGACGCCGCTACCGCCGGGCCAGGCTCGGCCTCAGCGAGTGCGGGCGCCGCGGTTGGGGCCGCCTCCTCCCGCGGTGGAGCCGAACCGACGGCGCCGGCGGCATCCTGGGCGGGAGCGGGACTGGATGCGGGCGCTGAGGCCGGCGCGATGGTGTCTGTTGGAGCGCCCTGGCCGGAGGCGGGCCCGGTGCCCTGGTCCGCGACGTGGAGGATGGGCTGGGGGCTAGCGATGCCTGCGAGCAGCGCCAGCGCCAGGTCGTCCGGGTTCTGGTCTCCGGGCTCGTCGGCGGGCAACGGGAGTGCATCCCCGGTGATTGCCCCCTCTTCCACGGCGGGGGGCTGGCCATTCAGGATGCCGGCGAGCAGTGCCGCGAACATCCCTTCGGCCAGCGGGGAGGCGGCGGTGGCGCCCTCTCCCGCCGGTAAGTCGGCGACGATGGCCAGGAGCGGGTCGGCAGGTGCCTGAACGGCGATTCCCATTACATCTGCATCCTGAAGACTTCCTGGTAGGCCTCGACGGCCTTGTTGCGTACCTGGGTGGCCAGGCTGATGGCGATGCTTTCCGTTTCGAGGGCGAGCATCACGTCGTGGAGTTCGACGTCCTGGCCAGTTGCCAGGGCGGCGACCTTCTGGTCGGCGTTGTCGCTGACGGCCTGGAGCTGGCCGATGGCCTTGCCCAGGAGGTCGGCGAAACCGCCACCCACGGCCCGTGCCGCGGTGGAACCAGTCTGGCCAGCGAGGCCGGGGCCCTGAATCCGTCCGATCTCCATCTCTACCTCCTGGTGGCCTGTAGGCCGGGGCGAGCGAAACCCCTAAAGGTCTATCTGCTCGAAATGTCGAGCGCGCGAAGCGCCATCTGCTTGACGGCGTTCAACACGGTCACGTTCGCCTGGTACGACCGGTTCGCCGAGGTGAGGTCGGTCATCTCCTGGACCATGTCGACGTTTGGCATCTCGACGAATCCGTCAGCGTCGGCATCGGGATGGGCGGGGTCGTAGGCCGAGCGGGTCGGCGATTCATCGTCGACGGCGACCTGCGTGAGGACGACCCCGGTGTCGGCGCCGCCCGTGAACCGCCGGATGACGTTCGAAAACGGGAGGGCGGAATCACCGGAGGCGAAGCGAACGACCTTGCGCTGGTAGGGCCCGCCTTCGGGGGTGCTGGTCGTCTCGATATTGGCGACGTTCGAGGCGACGACGTCCATCCGGACTCGTTGGGCGGCGAGGCCGGAGGCAGACGAGGCGAGGGCGCGGATCAATCCCATGGCAGACTCCTTTAGCCCTGGATGACGGTGCGGATGTTGCTGAGCTTGGTGCTGAGTGCGCGCGAGGCGGCCTGGTAGCGCATCTGCGTCTCGGTGAGGAGCACCATCTCCTGGTCGATGTCGACGGTGTTGCCATCCATGCGAGATGACGCGAGCAGCTGCTGCGGGTCCATACCGAGCTGGCCGCGGAGGCTGCTGCCGGCAGTAATGTGGCGGGGATCGGTGGCGGCCAGGGGTGCGCTCCCACGACCGAGCTGGCGCTGGAGCTCGGTTTCGAAGTTTACCTCCTGGCGGATGTACCCCGGGGTATCGATGTTGGCGATGTTGTTGGAGATCGCGCCCTGGCGGCGGGAGAGGCCGCGGAGCCAGCCGGTAAGCGTTTCGATGCCGCGGTCAGCGATGGGGTTCATGAGACACCTCCCTCAGGCGCGGGGTTCGGGGCGGTGCCAGCGTGTCGCCGCCAGTTCGTCGATGAGTGCGCGCTCGGCGCGGTTGCGCGCGAGGCGCTCCTCTTCGAGGCGGTGGTCGAGCAGCGCCTCCATGGCCTTGCGGTCGCGGCGGCGACCGAGGAGTTCAGTACGCTCCTCGTCCACATCGTTGGCGGAGTGCTGGAGGGCCGATCGGCGCGCCAGGATCTCGCGGTCGACGCGACGGAGGTAGGCGAGCTCGGCCTGGAGATCGGCAGGGTCCAGCGCTCCGGTAGCCGGCCGCTTGATGTCGAGCAGCGCCGCGCGGTTGCCGAGCGACTCGTTAAGGGCCTCCTCGCGCCGCCGGTAGAGGCGGAGTGCCTCGGCGAGTTCCTGCTCCTGGAGGCGCTCGAGGCGTTCACGGTGCTTCACCAGGCGTTTCAGCCGCTGTGGGGTCAGGGTCATCGGTGTCCTCGACGGAGAAGGTTGGCGCCGGGGCGATATGCCGGAGCGCGGCAATGGCGTCGTCGAATGGGGTTACGTCATCGGCCGGCTGGCGCAGGTAGGTGTTGATGGAGGGCACCAGGTCGATGGCGCTATCGACAAGGGGATCGCTGCCACGGACGTAGGCTCCGATCGAGATGAGGTCGCGGGCATCGGCGTGGGCGGCGAGGAGTTCGCGCAGGCGGCGTGCGGCATCGCGGTGGCCGGGATGGGCGACTCGTTCCATGAGGCGCGACACGCTGCCGAGCACGTCGATGGGCGGGTAGTGGCCGGCGCTGGCGAGGCTGCGGCGGAGGACAATGTGACCATCGAGGGTGGCCCGGGCGAGATCGGCGATGGGCTCATCCATGTCCTCGCCGTCGACGAGAACCGTGTAGATGGCGGTGATACTCCCGCGGGCACCGGGACCAGCGCGCTCCATCATGTGCGGGAGCATGCTGAAGACCGAGGGCGGATAGCCTTTCGTGGTGGGCGGTTCGCCGGCGGCGAGCCCGATTTCGCGCTGGGCCATGGCCACGCGGGTGAGGCTATCGAAGAGCAGCAACACATCGAGCCCCTCGGCGCGGTACGCCTCAGCGATGGCGGTGGCAGTTCGGGCCGCGCAGAGCCGCATGGCGGCCGGATTGTCACCGGTGGAAGCCACGATGACACAGCGTTTCAGGGCTTCCGCGCCGAGGTCGTGTTCGATGAAGTCGCGGACTTCGCGGCCGCGCTCGCCGATGAGCGCGATGACCGTGACTCCGGCGGCCGTGCCGCGGGCAAGCATGCCGAGGAGGGTGCTCTTGCCCACGCCGGAGCCGGCGAAGATGCCAACGCGCTGGCCGCGGCCGAGGGTGAGAAAGCCATCGATGGCGCGTACACCACAGGGAAGCGGCGTCGAGATCGGCTCCCGATCGAGGGGGTGGGGGGGCTCGGCATAGCCGGAGACCCAGCGGACGCCGTCGGGCTCGGGGCCACCATCCATCGGACGGCCGAGGCCGTCCAGGACACGGCCGAGGAGCGATCGACCTACCGGCGCGGATGGCGGCCGGCCAGCTGCATGGACCCGTGCCCCCGCGACGACTACACCGCGATCGAGCACGGCGAGGTGGGAATGAGCGCCACTTGCGCCGGCACACTCGGCCGCGAGCGGGCGGCCGGCGGGGTCTTCGACAAAGGCAAGCTCGTGGGGTTCGAGGTTGATGCCAGAGACGGTCGCCATTTCGCCCGAAGCATGGAGCACGGTCCCCGCACGGCGGTGCACGTTCGCGGTCGCGGCCGCTTCGAGGAGCGCATCGAGGAAGGCGGTGCTCATGGCGAGCCATCTCCGCCAGCGGCGCGAATCGCAAGCTCCATCAGCGAGAGGCGGGCATCGAGGGTGGCGTCGATGGTGCCGTTGCGCAGATCGATGATGCAGCCGCCGGCATCGATGCCCTCGTCGGGACGGACGTACCCGGCGAGATCGACCATGGCGGCGGTTACCGGGGCCTCTGCGTCGGGGTGGACGCGGATCGAGACGATCTCCTGCCCGGATGCCGCGCGTACCGCATCGGCCACGGCGGCGGCAGTCCGGGCGGGATCGTCGTAGAACTCGCCGGTGATGCGGCGGACGGCGAGCACGACGGCACGGGTAATGACAGCAGACGCCTCGGATACGACGTGGTTTCGAATGGTCGCGCCTTCGCTAGCGGCGGAACGGAGGAGCTCGATGAGTGATGCGGATTCGGCGAGGGTGGCATCCCTGCCATCACGCTGGCCTTCTTCGCGACCAGCCTCGCGGGCGGCTTCGCGAACCTGGCCGGCCTCGGTGCCCGCGGCCTCAACCAGGAACTGCGCTTCGGCGCGAGCCTCGGCGAGCAGGGCGGCTGCCTGGCGTTCGGCGGTTTCGATGATTTCGGCGGCGGTGGCCGTGGGGCCAACGACTGGCACGCCGCGCCGGGGCCCACCTCCGACCACGAAGACCTCTTCATCGGCGGGCACAGAACGAATGACGCGTGATGGCCTAGCCAACGAGCTCATCGTCACCACCTCGCGCGATTACGATTTCCTCGGCTTCGTCGAGCCGGCGAATCACTTCGACGATGCGTTGCTGGGCTTCCTCGACCTGGCGCAGCCGGACGGGACCGGAGGCTTCCATGTCCTCCTTCATCATCTGGGCAGCGCGGGTGGACATGTTGCGGAGGATGCACTCCTTCACGCCCTCGGGGGTTGCCTTGAGTGCCAGGGAGAGGTCGCGGACTTCAACCTCGCGGAGGATGCGCTGGATGGAGCGGTCATCGAGGGTGCCGATGTTTTCGAAGACGAACATGCGCTTCTTGATCTGGTCGGCAAGTTCGGGCTCGTTGTCTTCGAGTGCCTCGATGATGGTCTTTTCCGTCATCCGGCTGGACTGCTTGAGAAGCTGGACGAGGACTTCGATGCCCCCGACGGTCTGAGCCTGGCGGGTGGGCTGGAGCACGGCACTGAGCTTGCGGCGGAGGACGGCCTCGACCTCGCTGACGATATCGGGATTCGCGCGGTCCATGAGGGCGATGCGCTGGGCCACGTCGGCAGCCATGTCCGGTTCGAGACCGGCGAGCACCTGTGCGGCCTTCTCGGATTGCAGGAATGAGGTGAGCAGCGCGATCGTCTGTGGGTGCTCGTTGCTCAGGAAATTGACGAGCTGCTGGACGTTGAGGTGGCGGAGGAATCCGAAGGGGACGGTCGGCGATGTCGCGGAGAGGCGGTCGATGAGCTCGGTGGCTTTTTCTTCGCCGAGGGCAAGGCGGAGGAGGTCCTCGGCGTATTCGAGACCGCCGAGGGAGATGACGTTCCGGGCGACCGCGGAGCTTTCGAACTCTTCGACCACTTCCTTGCGCTGTTCGGGCTGGAGCTCGCCCATGGCGGAGATCTCCCAGGTGAGGCGCTCGATGTCTTCGTCGCTCAGGTGGCGCAGGATCTCGGCCGAGCGTTCCTTGCCCAGGGTGATGAGCAGTGCGGCGGCTTTCTTCCGGCCCCTGAGCTTCTCGTCGCGCGCGACCACTGGCGGTTACTCTCCTTCCCTCATCCAGGTCTGAACGACATCGGCAACAGCGCGCGGGTTGGCTTCGGCCAGCTTGATGACGCGCTCTTCGTGGGGGTCGGGGGCGGCCTCGATGGCCGGAAGGTCGGGAGCGGGAGGGATGGCGGCCATGGCGGCAGCGGGGAGCGCACCCACGCCGGCGGCCGCCGGCAGCATCTGGGGCTGAGGCACGCCGGGGAGTGCCAGTTGGCGCTTGCTGAGAGAGCGCAGGAGGAGCATGACGAGAATGAAGGCGAGGAGGATCGCGAGCATCGGCAGGACGAGCTTGAGGTACTGGAGGTAGGTGCCCAGGCCATCGCCGGCAGCCACCACCAGGTCGTCGCGGACGCTGGCGTCGAAGGGGAGGCGAGTCACGCTGAGGGTGTCGCCGCGAGTCTGGTCGAGGCCCACCGCAGCCGCGACAGCACTCGTGAGACTGGCCTCCTGAGCGGCGGAGACGCTCTCATCGAGGACGACGGAGACGCTGAGCCGTTCGATGGACCCGGGGGCGCGCTCCGTGGTGGAGGTGGTGCGGCTGATCTCGTTATTGGTGGTGGTCTCGGTGCGGGAATACTGGCTGTTTCCGTTGGCCGTGGTGTCGGTACCGGCGCCGGTGCCGCCGTTGGTGCCGGTGCCCGGCACGTTGCCGACGTTGATGCCGCTGCCGGTGAATGTCTCGGTCACGGAGGACGTGCTGCGCGGGATGGCCTGGTCGGCTGCCGCGAACTCATCGGCGACGGATGTCACCTTGTCGAAATTGAGGGCGGCACGCACGGTCACCGCGCTACGGCCGGGCCCAACCACCTTGGCGAGGGTCTCCGTGACGTCGCGCTGGAGAGCGAGTTCGTACTGGCGCTGGAGCTCCATCTGGCTGGCGGTGGCGCCTGTGGAGAAGCCCTGCGAGAAGGTGGCGCCATCGAACAGCACGCGGCCGGAATCATCGATGATGGTGACGCCGCTCTGATCGAGGCCTTCGACCGAGTTGGTGACCAGGTTGGTGATGCCGCGGACCTGTTCGTCGGCGAGACGCGCGCCTGGCTGGAGCTGGAGGAGAACGCTTGCGGTAGCTTCGGCCTGGTCCTCCTTGAAGATGGCCTCCTTCGGCATGGAGATATGCACTCGGCTGGCGCGGACGCCGCTGAGGGTATTGATCGACCGGGCGAGCTCACCTTCGAGGCCACGGCGGAAGTTGACCTGCTGGACGAAGTCGGTCGCGCCGAAGTTGGTTTCGTCGAAGATTTCGAGGCCGATCGAGCCTCCCTTGGGCAGGCCGGCCTGGGCGAGCCGGATACGAACCTCGGCGACCTTGTTTGCGGGCACCGAAACCGTCGATCCGCCGCCACCCAGTTCGTACTTCACGCCGTCGGCTTCGAGCTGGTCGGCGATGGCGGCGCTGTCCTCGGGGGCGAGGCCGCTGTAGGCGACGACCATGTTGGGCCGGGAGGAAGCCAGGAAGACGAAATAGAGGACCACGAGCGTTGCCGCACCGATGGCGCCGAGCATGATCTGCCGCGTCCGCGGGAGCTCGTTCCATCGTTCGATGAGTGGTGCGAGCGGGGTGCCCTGTCCCATGTGCGCCTCCGGAATCATTGCGGGCAACCTGGCCCGGTGTTCAGGACTCTAGCGACGGGGCCGCGGGCGGCGCATTGGGAAGTCCCCGATCTCGGGGTGGAGGGTCCGTGTCTGGCGGCGGAAAACCCCTGATCTTTCGCTGAACCCGGGTGGGCGCCAGGAGCCCGGGCGCGTGCGGATGGCGTGGTGGCGGCGCCGGTGCGGTTGGCGTATCGTTTCGCACGCACAATTCCGCCTTTTGGAGAGACCTGTGGCAGATGAACTCCCGCCCCTGATTACCGACGCGATGCGCGCGCAGATCGGAAAGGAATCCGACCCGATCACGCTCGAAGTCGACAAGACGGCCATCCGCATGTTCGCCCGCTCGGTTGGGCACAGCGACCCAATCTACTACGACGAGTCGGCGGCGAAAGCGGCCGGTTACCGTGGCCTGGTGGCCCCTCCGGGTTACCTGGGCACACCGATCTACAACCCGAGCGCGCCTTCGCGCCGTGGTGGCGGTGGGATGTTCGGCGGGCCGGAACCGAGCCGCCCCCTTCGCCGCATCCTGAACGGTGGTACCGAGATCGAGTATTTCGACGACATCTGCGCCGGCGATGTCCTGACCTCGACGACGCATGTGGCGAACTACGAGGAGACCAAGGGCAGCCTTGGCGAAATGCTCATCACCACGAGCAAGACGGTCTACAAGAACCAGGGCGGCAAGGTCGTGGCGATCTCGACCGGCACCGGCATCCGCTACTAGGAGGCAGCGCAATGGCAGTGAAGTGGAGTGAGATTTCGGAGGGGATGGAGATCCCCACGCTCAAGAAGAACTGCAGCACTCAGCAGCTGGTCCTGTGGGCGGCCGGGTCCGGCGACTTCTACCAGATCCATTATGACAAGGACTTCGCCATCGGGACGGGGCTTTCGAACATCATCGTGCACGGGGCCCTCAAGAACGCCTTTCTTGGCCAGCTGGTTCACGACTGGATCGGGAACAACGGCAGGCTCAAGAGGTACGGCTGCAGCTACCGCGGGATGGACTTCCCCAACGAAGACATCCTCTGCAAAGGCGTGGTGACGCGGAAGTACGAAGAGGGCGGCGAGAAGCTCGTCGATCTCGAAGTCTGGACGGAGAATCCCCAGGGAAAGAAGACCACCCCCGGGCACGCGACCGTACGCATCGATAGCTAGCAACCAGGAGAATTCATGGGCAACCTGCTCGAAGGAAAAGTCATCGCCATGACGGGCGCCGGCCGTGGTATCGGCCGCGAGTGCGCGCTGCTGGCGGCATCGGAAGGCGCACGCGTCGTGGTGAACGACCCGGGCGTGAACCCGGATGGTTCGGGAACCGACAATGGCCCGGCGGCCCAGGTGGTCGAGGAGATCAAGAAGGCCGGCGGCGAGGCGGTCGCCAACTTCGCCGATGTCTCGACCATGGAGGGCGGCGAGAGCGTCGTCAGGTCGGCGCTGGACACCTGGGGTCGGCTCGACGGGCTGATCAACCTGGCGGCGATCCTTCGCGACCGGATGGTGTTCAACCTGACCGAGGAAGAGTGGGACGACGTGATCCGGGTGGACCTGAAGGGCCACTTCACGACGATTAAGCCCGCCTCGGTGTTGATGCGCCAGCAGCGCTACGGGCGCATCGTGAACTACAGCTCGGTCTCGGGGCTGCAGGGCAACTCGGGGCAGGCGAACTACGGCGCGGCGAAGGCAGGCGTGGCGGGCCTGACCCGGGTGGCCGCGCGCGACCTGGGCCGCTACGGCGTGACCGTGAACTGCATCGCGCCTGGTGCCTCGACGCGCCTGACGGCCACGGTGCCGCAGGCCTCGCGCGAACTGCGGGCATCCCGCGGTATCGCGGGCGCGGGCGGCGCAGCCCCGGCCCCGGCCACGAACCAGGCCGCGCAGGAAGCTGCGGCGATGCGCGGTCCCGACATGGTGGCGCCGATAACGGTCTACCTGTTGCTGGACGAAGCGTGGAACATCAACGGGCGCATCTTCCAGGTGGCCGGCGGCCACGTCGGGCTGCTGCAGGACATGTATCCGCCCTTCAAGAACATCTACAAGCACGGCAAGTGGACGCTCGATGAGCTGCGCATGCTGGTGCCCCAGCAGCTGATGGCCGGGGTGGTGAACCCCGCGCCGCCGGCTGAGGACCTGCAGATCCCGGGCCGGGGATAATCCGACCGGGCGAGCGACAACATGCAATCGGGGCGCCCGGCCGGGCGCCCCGATTGCTTCTGCGCACGCCGACTGCAGAACCGGGAGCCGCTAGCTGATTCGGCGCATGATGGCGAGGGCGCCTTTTTGCCAGGCGACGCGGTGGGTGACTCCGGTGTCGTAGCGGCCTTTGTTTTCGAGGTACCAGTCCCAGGCGCGGATGAGGGCCTCGGCGTTCGAGTACTTTGGCTGCCAGCCGAGCAGGCGCTTCGCCTTGTCGACTTCGACGTAGGAGTCGCGCCACATGGTCCCGTAGTGCCATGCGGCAAGCGGCGAGAGGCGCAGGAGTTCGAGCACGCGGAGGGCCCATTCGCCGGGGCGGGCGGGCAGGTGCCAGAGCCGGGAACCGGAGCCGGCGCGGTCGAACAGCGCCTGCATGTCTTCGTTCAACGTGTCGTAGCGGTCGGCGCCGACGTTCATGGTTTCGTTGACCACGTCCGGATTGATGGCGGCGCGGTAGATAGCCTCGACCAGGTCCGTGACTTCGAGGAGCTGGTAGTGGTTCTTGCCGTTGCCGAGGAGGGGGATCTTGCGGCCTTCGGCGATCCACTCGAAGAGGATTTCGAAGACGCCGAGGCGGCCGGTCCCCAGGAAAGTCTTGGGGCGGATGACGTTCACCTCGAGGCCGCGCTGCTGGTACTGGTGGCAGATGTCCTCGCCGACGACCTTGGAGGAGCCGTAGTGGCCGAGGGGGATGAGCGGGGAGTCCTCATCGATGGGGTGGACCTTCGGGACGCCGTAGACGGCCGTGCTGGAGATGAAGACGACACGCTTGATGCCGGCTTTCAGGGCCTCGTGGAGGACGTAGCGCGTGCCCCGCACGTTGACCTCATAGATCTTCTTCTTCGAAACCTGGATGGGCAGGGCGGCGGCGGTATGGACCACCACCTCGACGCCTTCGAGCGCCGCGCGGATCTGTTCGCGACTCCGGACGTCGCCGTCGATGACGGTCACGCGGTCGCGGATGTCGTCGTCGTCGGGTGGGAGGGGGGCGATATCGAAGAGGACGGGGTGGATACCTTCTTCGAGGAGCCGCCGCGCGATGTGGGAGCCAAGGAAGCCGGTGCCGCCGGTGATGAGCCACCGAGCATTCTGTTGAGCCATTGGGGACTGGGCCTGCGGAAGTTGTTACCGCACAGGGTCGCCCGGCATGGCGCAGGGCTCAAGTCCCTGCCGTCGCATGCTACTGCCCGGCACGCGGGCCAAGGACCACCACATCGGCGATGACCGCCTCGCGGGCCCTGTCGAGGCCTCCGCGGACGGTGATCTCGTGGCCGATGGCGCGCTCCCCGTTTCGGACTGCATCGAGGGTCAATCCGCTCTGCCCCACGAGGATGCGCGTCTGCGGGCGCACCAGGACCGTGACCGGCCCGCGGTCGGTCTCCACGGTGGCGCGATCGCCGTCACGAGCGGTGAGAACACCCTGGATGTGGACGAGCTCGGGCCGCATGCCGCCCATGCCGTGGCCGCCACCGGGAGGTGGGCCCCCGTCGGGCCCGTGCAATGCCTCGAAGCGGAACTGGCCACGGGGGAGGGAGTCGTCGCGGACGATGCGGACGCGGCTGCCGAGAGCGTTCGTGGAGTCCGCGACGAAACTCTCGGCTGAGGCGCGGTCGACGTTGACGATGAGCTGGTGGCCGCGACCGGCATCGATCAGGATGCGGGCGCCACGGCCATCGGGGGCGAGGGCGAGGACCGTGATCGTCCCTTCGAGCCTGTCGTCGAGGGTGCGCAGCTCCTTCAGCGGCGTGGGCGTCGGGAGTGCGCCGGGTTCCCCGGCGGCGGCGAGGGCGAGGGTATTCGCCTCGATGCGTATGTCTTTCTTGCGCGCATCGCGCACCACGCCACTCACCAGGACGGCGTCGCCGGGCCGCAGGTCGGAACGATCGCGGACGGTTTCGCTGTCGACGATGGATGTGGTGTCGGAAAGCCCAACGCGGAGGGTGCCGAACTCGGACGACTGGACGGTCACGAAGTCGCCGCCGGCTTCGGCGACAACGCCCTGGACCTGGACGTAGTCATCGACGCTGAGCGCGGATGCGGTTTCGACGCCGGCGAACGGGCGGGCAAGGAGGATCGCGGCGAGGGCGACGAGACCAACCGCCGCCACGGAAGCCGAGAGCCGGAGCGCGCCAACCGAGCCGAAGACGCCGCCGAGGAACCCTCCGAAGAACCCGGCGTGGGTCCTAGCGGCGGGGGGTGTCGCGGGCGGGGCCGGACGATTCCCGGCCGCCAGATGGCGCTGGAAGCGGGCGCGCGCGACGGGCATGGCGGCATCGGCCTCGGCGCGGACCGCTTCCGCCCCACGCCGAAGGGTGGAGACGCTGGCAAGCAGCTCGTCGAGCCGGGCACGCTCATCGGGGGTGGCGCCCTCGGGGATGGAGCCCGTTGCGAGCGTCTCGTCGAGGAGCGCATCAAGGCGGTCGGTCGTCATCTCGTGCCATCCGTGGAGTAGCCGGACCCGGTCATCGCGCGGTGCATCGCGGCCAGGGCGCGGCGCTGAAGGTTCTTCACGGCATCCTCCGAGCGCTCCATGAGGACCGCCGTTTCGGCGACAGATCGGTCGAGGAGGAACCGCAAGCGGATGACCTCCTGCTGGTCGTCGGTGAGGGCGCCCATGGCGGCGAGGAGGTCGCGGCGGAGATCGACGGCATCGGCCCGGTCGGGCTCGGACAGCTCGATGGTCTCATCGAGCTCGGCATCGAAGCCGCGGCGGCCGATCTTCTTGATGTGGTCGCGGACGAGGTTTCGGGCGATGCCCATGAGCCAGGCCTCGATAGGGACGCCGCGATAGTCGAAGCGGTCGGCGCGGGAGTAGGCCACCTCGAAGACCTGGGAGGCGATGTCCTGGGCTTCGTGGAGGGCGCGCAGGCGGTAGCGGACGTAGGCGAAGACCGAGCGGTAGTGCAGCTCGAAGATGTGCTCCCATGCGGACTGGTCGCGTACGACAGCGCGAGCGGCAAGCGCTTCCGCTTCGGCATCAGCGGGGCCAGGGACCTGCGGGGCATCGGTCAGTACCTCGGTATCGCGCACAGCGAGATTCACTCTAGAGATGGAACGGGCAGAGCAAAAGGTGACGGTTCTTTACCTTCGCCCCGAACAGTTCGTGTGGGGTCAATCGCCGGGGCGCCAGAGGTGGCGCTGTAGCCAGACCACGTCGTGCCACGCGCCGAGCTTGAAGCCCATGTGGGCGTAGCGGCCGGCCTCGACGAAGCCGAGAGACCGGTGGAGGGAAAGGCTGGCCTCCTGGCATGCGACCACCCCGGCCATGACGACGTGGAGATCCATTCGGCGGGCCTCATCGACGACAGCAGCGAGCAGTGCCCGCCCGGCACCGCGGCCGCGGAATGCATCTGCGATGTAGATGGATTCGTCGACGGTCCGGGCGTAGGCGGCTTTCGGGCTCCAGGGCGACAGGCAGACCCACCCAGCGACCTTGCCCGCATCGGCGACCAGGACAGGCAGGCCGCGCCGGGTTCGCTCGGCATACCAGTTCGCACGCCACTCGGCTGTGGTGTGTTCGAGGTCGAAGGTGGCGGGAGACGTATCGACGTAGAAGTTGTAGATGGCGTTGATCGCCGGGAGGTCGGATGGCGTGGCCGGGCGGACCCGGACTCCTGAAGCGGTCATCTCCCTGATTGTGACGGGTGCAGATTGCGAGCGGATTACGGGTACCGCGGCGGCGGAACGGCTGCGCGGACGCAAGCCTTCGGGGACTCAACCGCCGTTGCGGGACTCGATGTAGGCCATCGTCGGCCGGTACTGGTCTTCAGTGATGTGGCCGGCAGACATGAGGTAATTCGCGATTTGCCCAAGCGTGAGGATGGCGACGAGGTTGATGCCGGCCGCCTTGAGCGCCTGGCGCCCGCCTTCCTGGCGGTCGATCAGCGTGACCGCGTCGCGGACGACGAGGCCGGCGGCGCTGAGGGTGGCCGCGGTCTGAAGGATGCTCCCACCGCCGGTGATGAGGTCGTCGATGATGAGGCAGCTCTGGCCGCGCACGTAGATGCCTTCAATCACGTCGGCTTTGTCGGTGGCCGGAGGATGGATGTAGATCATCGGGGTGTTCACGCTGAGCGAGAAAGCGGTGGCCACGTGGAGGCCCCCGAACGGGACACCGGCGACGAGCGTGAAGGGCTGCACGTGCGGGTTGCGCATGGACATCAGCGCTTCGAGCTCTTCCTTGATGATGCGAGCGCAGCGCGCCAGCGCCTTCGGATTGCTGATGAGACGGCGCAGGTTGATGTAGATCGGCGAGTGAACGGCCGTGCGGCCGAGGGTGAAGTCACCGAATTCGATTGCGTTGAGTTTCCAGAGCTCTTCCGCGAGCCAGAGATTACCAACCGGCTTTGCTGTCTTGCTCAAATGATTCTCCGGGGCTGTCCATCTCGGCTGCGGGGCGCTGCGGACTGCGCGTACCGTCCTTTTTCTTGTTTACCTCGTTATGTGTCAAGTGTGACGGGGGCTGGCGGGGCGGTTGACGGGGTTCAAGGGCGATTCGCCCTGGAGGACGGCGATGATGTTGGCGGCGGCCATTTCGGCCATGCGCGAACGCGTGGCGAGGCTGGCGCTGGCGATGTGGGGCGTGATGACAACGTTCGGGAACGAGTAGAGGGGACTCTCAAGCGGCAGGGGCTCGGGCGTTGTGACATCGAGTGCCGCGCCGGCGATGGTACCCGAGCGAAGGGCCTCGATGAGCGCGTCCTGGTCGACCACGCCACCGCGGGAAGTATTGACCAGGATCGCGGAGGGCTTCATGGCGGCGAACTGGGCGGCGCTCATCAGGTTGCGCGTTTCGGGGGTGAGCGGCGTGTGCAGCGAAACGAAGTCGGATTCGGCGAGCAACTCGGGCAGGGCGCAGTAGCGCAGACCGAGGTCGGCTTCGAGGGCCGGCTTGCGGGTGCGCGAGTGGTAGAGGACACGCATCTTGAAGCCGGTGGCGCGGCGGGCTACGGCCTCGCCAATTTCGCCGAGACCAACGATGCCCAGGGTGGCTCCAAAGACATCGACCCCAAGGAAACCGGTGGGCGACCAGGTCTTCCAGCCGCCCGCGCGGGTATCGCGGTCGCTGGCGACGACGTTGCGGGCTGCGGCCATGAGGAGCGCCCAGGCCATATCGGCGGTGGTCTCGGCGAGCACACCAGGGGTGTTCGTCACCCAGATGCCGAGTCCGGCGGCCGCGGCCGGGTCGACGTTGTCGTAGCCGACCGCCATGTTGGCCACCACCTTCAGGCGCGGCGCGGCGGCGAGCATCTCCGGCGAGATGAAATCGACGACGGTGGTGAAGGCCGCATCGGCCGCGGCAAGCCTGGCGGCGAGTGTGTCGGGCGGGGGCGGGAGCTCGCCGGGCCAGGTCTCGACGGAGTGGCCGGCAGCCTCCAGGTGTTCGACTGCCCGGCCGGGTACGGCGCGCGTGATGAAGACATGTCCCATAGAGAAAGTCTGGAGTTCCCCACTCGCAGGTTCCAGCGGGCGTTGTAAGGTTGCTGGCAGAACTACCCCGCGGAGCAGGCCGGAATGACTACCGAGGCACCAGCACAACCGAAGCAATCGCCGAGCGAGGCGGTCCTCAGTTCGGTGTACCAGTCGGCGGAACGGCTGAAGCTGAACCCGGAGGTGGTGGACCTGTTGCGCACATCTTGGCGGGAGGTGCGGGCGCAGCTGCCGGTACGCATGGATGACCGGAAGCTGCGCATCTTCGAGGGGTACCGGGTACAGCACAATGGCGCTCGTGGGCCATACAAGGGCGGCGTGCGTTTTCATCCGCAGGCCGACCTGGATGAGGTGCGCGCGCTTGCGATGCTCATGACGTACAAGTGCGCCCTCATGGAGCTGCCTTTCGGTGGCGCCAAGGGTGGCGTGATGTGCGACCCAACGCGGATGAGCGAGACAGAGCTGAACCGCCTGACCCGCGCCTATACGCAGCACATCGGCATGGTGCTCGGCATCAGCCGCGACATCCCGGCGCCGGACATGGGCACCAACGCGCAGACGATGGCGTGGATGATGGACGCCTATGGCCAGCGATACGGTTACACGCCGGGCATCGTGACCGGCAAACCCGTCGAACTAGGTGGCAGCCATGGGCGTGACCAGGCGACGGGTCGCGGAGTCGCGGTGTGCATGCGGCAGTACGCGAAGCACGAAGGAGTCGACCCCCGCGATATCCGCGTGGTCATCCAGGGGTATGGCAACGTAGGGTCGTGGACCGCCCGGATCGCGACTGAGTTCGGCTTTCGGATCATCGCGGTGAGCGACGTGAAGGGTGGCATCGCGAACCCGGACGGCCTCGATATCCCGACGCTTGACCAGTGGTTCGCAGTCGCGGGGAGCGTGGCGGGGTTCGAAGGCGGCGAGCCGATCACCAACGAGCAGCTGCTGGAAATGGAGTGCGACTACCTCGTGCCGGCGGCGCTGGGCGAGGTGATAACCGGGGAGAACGCGCCTCGCATTTGCGCCAGGGCTGTCATCGAGGCGGCAAACCACCCGGTGACCCCGGACGGGGACGAGGTGCTGAATGCCCGCCGCATCCCGGTGCTGCCCGACATACTGGTCAATGCCGGTGGCGTGACGGTGTCGTACTTCGAGTGGACGCAGAACATCCAGCAGTTCCGGTGGCCGCTGGAGATGGTGAATATGGAGCTCGAGAAGCGAATGATCGTCGCGTTCGACGACCTGATGGGGCGAGCCTCGAGGGAGGGGACGCTCCCTCGCCAGGCGGCATTCGACATCGGCGTCGAGAGAGTCGGGAAGGCTATCCTGCTGCGCGGGTTTGTGTAAGGACGGGTGATGGCGGTGGCCCGCGACCGGCGGTTAGGATGATTGAGTGATTTCCACGTGGGCGCACAACACGTTCAAGGCGCTGAAGTACCGCGAGTACCGGGTGCTCTGGATCGGCACATGCTTCTCGTTCCTTGCCTTCATGATGTCCTCGGTTGTCCAGTCGGTGGTGGCCTTCGATCTCACGGGGAAGAACGGGGCGGTGGGGTTCGTCTCACTGGGGATGGGCATCGCGACGATTCTCGTTTCGCCGTTCGGTGGCGTGGTGGCCGACCGGTTCTCAAAGCGGCGAATGCTGTTTTTCGGCCAGACGATCATCGGGCTGAACTTCGCGCTGGTGGGCGTGCTCATCCTGACCGACCAGATCACGATCCTCGCCCTTGCAGGTTCAACGCTGGTGCTCGGGACCGTGTTCTCGTTCATCGGGCCGGCGCGCCAGGCATGGGTGGGCGAGCTTGTGCCGCAGGACGACCTGCCAAACGGGATCGCGCTGCAGCAGGTGGGCATGACGGCGACGCGGATCTTCGGTCCGTTCATCGCCGGGGGGCTGATCGCGCTGAGCTTCGTCGGAACGGGCGGCACCTACCTGTTCATGGGCGGGCTGTTCGCGATCGTGGTGTTCACGCTGACGCTCCTACCGCCATCGAGGCCAGTCAGCCGCGGCAATCGTTCGTTCATGGCCGACATGGGGATGGGGCTTTCCCACATGCGGGAGCGCCCGCGGCTGATGCTGCTCGCGCTGTCGTTCATCGGGGTGATCATGGGCGGGTTTTCGTACTTCGTCATCCTGCCTGGATTGCTGGAGAACGAACTGGGAAGACCAACGGAAGACATGGCGTTCCTGCTGGGCATCAGCGCCATCTCGGGATTCGCCGTGACTATCTTCCTCGCCGGGCTGGCCGGTTCGAAGCACGCGTGGACGTTGATGATGAGCGGAGGCGTGTTGCTCGGCGCATCGATCTGGCTGCTGGCGGCGGCGCCAAGCTTCACCATGGCGCTCGGTGCGATGTTCCTGGTCGGCATGGGGTCGAGTGCGTTCCAGCTCATCAACAATGCGCTGGTGATGAAGGAAGCAGACCCGGCGTATCACGGCAGGGTGATGTCGGTGACGATGCTGGCCTGGGGCATGAACAGCCTGGTTGCGTATCCGTTCGGCATGCTGGCCGACAGCATCGGGGAGCGCGAGACGCTGGTGGTGATGGGGTCGGTGGTGGTGGCGGTCACGCTGGTCACGTGGCTGTTCGCGCTTTCGCTGGGGCGAAGGGAGGCCCGGGAGCCGGTGCGAGTCGCCACGGTGGCCGGGGCCGAATAAGCTCTAGGAAGAACCATTCACGGGGAGCCCGCATTGGGACGAGAAGAGATCGCTGCGCTCATCGCCATCCTGACCGCCGAGAGGGAGAAGGGGCCATCGAGCCCGGCCATCGGCACCTGGAAGATCCAGTTCGACAAGAAGCGCGGCGCGTTCATCTTCGACAAGTGCGAGAACGAGGGCTATTGCGAGGAGCGGCCGGCGGTCATCGCGCTTGATGGGAGAATACTGGATCCCGGCGGGCCGCTGTTCGAGTAACGTCACCGGTTTTCCACACAGCATCCCCTGAATTTGCTCCCATGGTCTCGTGCAGCCGCCAGGGTGTGCCGATAGTGACTGTGGGAGCAATCATCAACGTGATCGTTCGCACGGCACCGCCACCCGACCGTCAGCGCATCCTGCGCGTCCTGATCGTCGATGACTGCATCGATGACGTGCGGCGCGTACGCGAACTCCTGCACGGCGCGGGAACGTTCGTGACACACGCCGCGCGCACGACTGACGAGGCGGAGGCGCTGCTGCGCGACGGCTCTTTCGACGTGGCACTGGTCGCTTCGGGGCTGTGGGGCGACCCATCAACCGCGCTCGCCCAATATCTCCGCGAACACCGCAACGATGTTGCGGTGGTTCTGCTGACTGGCGGCGAGAACGAGGGCGAGGCGTTGCCGGCGCTCAAGCTCGGCGCCCATGACTTCTTCAACCGGAGCCATCTCGACGACGGCCAGCAACTGCTGCTGCGCATCCTCGGGGCGTTCGACGAGAACCGGAACCTTCGCCGGCGGGACACGATGGTCCGCTGGCTCGAACGAGAAGCGCGAACCGACCACCTGACGGGCCTGCACAACCGCCACGCATTCGATGAGCGGCTTGCGGAGGTGTGCGAGGGGGCCCGGGCTGAGCGCCGCGCGGTGACGCTGGTGCTGGTGGACATCGCTGGCACGCGGGTGGTGAACGAGGTGCACGGGCACGACGTGGGCGACGACATGATCCGGCGGACAGCGGCGGGAGTCGCCCGCTGTGTGCGTGGCACGGACTTCGCCGCGCGCATCGGTGGCGACGACTTCGGGGTTATCCTGCCGGACGCCGATCTCGCCCTGGGGCGGCTGATCGCCCGGCGCATCGCTCACGAGATTGAGCGGTTGAACAGCGAGGAATGGGCCGAGCTGGTACCGGTCAGCGTGACGTTTGGCGTTGCCAGCGGCGTGAATTGCGAGCCCGGCGAACTGTTCGCAGCCGCGGACCAGCAGCTATCCGACGACAAGTCGTTCCGGCCGGTAATGGGGCTTTTCCGCGGAACGGTGGAGCCCGACGGGCCATCGGTGGCCTAAGACGATCGTCAGTCGCGATTCGCCAGGCGCCGGAGCGCGTCGACAATCGACTGGGTGCCGTCTGCGCCGCGTCCCTGCGCCTGGATGACCTGGAAGAGCTGCGACACCAGCGCGGTCCCCGGAAGGGGCGTGTGCCCGCGCGCAGCTTCATCCAGGACGAGATGCAGGTCCTTCTGCATGAGGTCGACCATGAAGCCGGGCGCGTAGTCGCCTCGAACCGCGCGGGGGCCCAGGTTGGACAGCATCCAGGAGCCTGCCGCGCCGGCACTGACGACTTCGAGCATCCTCGCGGGATCGACCCCGGCGCCGCGCGCCAGGGAGATGGCCTCGGCCATGGCCAGCAGGTTGAGGCCGCCGGCAACCTGGTTGCAGAGCTTCACGACCTGGCCGGAGCCGCTGGGGCCGACGTGGACGATGGTCTTGCCGATCGCTTCGAGGACGGGGAGGCAACGGGCGAAGACCTCGGCCTCACCGCCGACCATGATCGCCAGGGTGGCGGCCCGGGCGCCCACATCTCCACCGCTGACGGGTGCATCGAGCATGGCGATCCCGCGAGGGCCGAGTGCGGCGGCGACATGGCGCGCTGTTTCGGGTGCGATGGTGGAGCAGTCGATGTAGACCGAGCCGGGCCCAGCACCTTCCGCGATGCCACCAGGCCCGAGGGCGACCGCCTCGACATCGGGCGAGTTGGTGACGCAGGAGATGGTGACCGAGCTGATGGCGGCCACTTCCGCGGGAGAACCCGCGCCGGCGGCGCCAAGTTCCAGGAGCGGTTCCATGCGGGCGGGGGTTCGATTCCAGACGGTAACCTGGAAGCCCGCCTTCAGGAGGTTGGCGGCCATGGGAGCACCCATGATCCCGAGTCCGACGAATCCGACGCGTTCGGTTGCCACGGTTGGCCTCCAGGCTCAGCCGAGGGGCGCATCCCACGGGAAGGTATTCCGGCCCGGCTGGAGAATTGGTTTGACCACCCCATCGGCGATCACGGTGAGGATGTCATATCCCGCATAGAGGGTGGGGTCCATGCCGCGCAGAGCCCACGAGAGCTTCTCTTCCTCGGCATAGGTCGCTGCACCGAGGACCACGAGGGCACGAGCCTCCGCGGGCCGTGCAAGCCCGGGGGCGGCCTCCTTGAGCAGGCGACGCAGATTACGCCGGAGCGAGGCGCTCCACTCATCGTTTTCCGGGGCGGGCGTCCCCAGCACGCAGGCCTGTCCGGAGCCGATGTCGTTCGCCGTCCAGGTGTCCTCCGCGGGGATGACGTGGGTCTCCTCGATATCAGGCTGCTGGGCGGCGAGGACGATGCGTTCGGCGAGTTCCTCGCGCTCTTGACTCGAGGAAGGCAGGCGAAGGAGCTCGACGGAGTTGAGCTGGAACGTTCCAGGAACGCGGTTGGTGAACTGGGCCCAGTGGGCAGCGAGGCCGCCCAGCGCGGTGACGACGGACCCGGTGGTATCGACCCGGCGGAAGTAGAGGCGAACGGGGCGCCGGAGTTCGAGCCGGCCGTCCTCGAGGGCGTGCGCGCCGGAGAGCGAAAGCACAAGCTCGCTGAGGCCGGGTTCGGTCGCTGGCAAGGTTGCACCCCGGGGCGCCCAGAGGGCCACCGGGCGGCCTTCGCCATCGAGGCGCTGCTCGATAGCGGCCCGGGCGGCTTCCCAGTCCAGGTCGGCATCGGCGGCAAGCGTATTCAGCACGGTGACGGTGAGCGTCCAGCGGCGCCCGACGGAGACCTCGGCAGTGAGCATCGAGCCATCGGAACTGGCAGAGACGACGGAGACCGAGCGGGCGTAGTGCGGGCCGAACCAGCCCAGGAACAACCGCAACCCGGCCTCAGCGGGATCGGCCGGGTAGGTAGGTTCGGTCATGCGGAGAACTGGCTAGCCGGCGTTCGCGCCACCGCGAATGCGCGGCGGGTTCACCGTAGCCACAACGATCGCGGGGTCGGTCAGGATTTCGACACCCTCAACGGGGTCGACATCGGCGACGGTGAGGCTGACATCGAAGCTATTGAGTCCGGAGAGATTCACCGGGATCGAGTCCGGGATCGCGAGCGGCAGGCAGCGGACTGAGACGACGTCGAGGCCAGGGAGGAGTGTGCCTGCCAGGTCGCGAACGGCCGGCGCTTCGCCGACAAGCCGAAGCGGAACGTTGGCCTGGATGGGGACGCTCGGATCAACCTGGAAGAAATCGACGTGGATGGGGTCGCCGGTACCGCCCGCCCGTTCCATGCCGCGCAGGATGACGTAGCGGGGAGCCTTTTCGCCATCGACGCTGAGTTCGATCATGGCGCGAAGGCCGGCGGACTTGATGGTGCGTGAGAACTCGCGCGCGTCGATGTCGATCGCGCGGGATTCGATGCCGCGGCCATACACATTGCCGGGGAGCCTGCCCTGCCGGCGGAGATGGCGGACTTTCTTGCCGAGGACGGCGCGGGGCGCCGCCTGGATCGTTACGCGTTCAGCCATGTTGGGGACATCCTCCGCGCCACGCTCAATACGTGGCGCAACGTTTTCAATCTAGCCGGAAGGCTGGCACGGTCAAGTTCCTGGGCTGCGCGGAGCAACCGAAAGCCGCCCTGGGGAGGGCGGCTCAGGCGAAGTCTGCGGCCTTACCGCGGAGCGGATCAGGCGGGCTTGATGTCGGCAACCTTGGCGCGGGCCGCGGCCTTGTCGCTGTACCAGAGGACGTTGATCTCCTTGAAGGGTTCCCCCTCGGAGGGCACGTCGTCTTCAGCGAAGATAGCGGTCACGGGGCAAGCGGGTTCGCAGGCGCCGCAGTCGATGCACTCATCAGGATTGATGTAGAGCATGCGGTCGTCGCCTTCGTCGAAATGGATGCAATCCACAGGGCAGACCTCGACACAGGCCTGGTCCTGGACATCGATACAAGGGCTGGTGATGACGTAAGTCATGCGAGTATGGCTCCTTCCCGTCGGGTGCTGCGTTCAAGCCACTCGGGCTTCCGCATACTACTATCGGTACCCTCGTGTGTGAAGCGAAGCGCAAGCGGGGCGATTCGCCGGATGACAGCTAAGCTTCGCTCGGGAGGGCGCGAACGGGGATTGGCTTGCCGGAGCGGAGGTCGACGGCATAGAAGCGGCCGGACTTGATGGCGTCGATGAGCTCGCGTTCGTCGCGGATGTCAGCTTCGAAGTAGGTTGCGCACTTACCCACGTCGCTGATGGCGTGGGAGTCGGTGCCGCCGGTGCCCGGGAGCTGCATCATGTCAGCGAGGCGGCGGGAGAACTCGTTTTCCTTGTCGCTGCCGCGGCCGTTCAACTCTTCGAGCGCCTGGACGTACTGGTACGCCTGGTTGCGCGACGCCTTTTCGAGGGCAGCCTTGTACTCATCGTCGTTGCGGCTGAACCAGGGCATCTGGCGCCGGTAGGGATGGGCGGCCACCATGGCGCCGTCCACTTTCTCGACGTAGCTGGCGAGCTCCTTCGAACGATGCATGCCAAAGACGTACTTATCGATGCCGAACGCCAGGATGTGGCCGTCGTCGGTGCTGATTTCGACTCCCGCGAGCACAAGGAAGTTGTGCTTGGCGCGCAGCTCCTCGATCGCCTTGTAATCCCAGACGGTGTCGTGCTCGGTGAAAACGATGGCATCGAGGCCGGCCGCCTTCGCCCGGACGATCAGGTCGTCAGGGTTGAGAACGCTATCGTGGGAGCGGGGCCAAGTGTGGCTGTGGAGGTCGATGAGCATGGCAGACTGCCGGCTACTATAGCCACCCCTCCGCTACGGGGGCAACGCGGGGCACCACTGACGATGGGCCGCGTGGCTGATCGCGGAACGTTCGCACGGTGGAAACATTGCGTTCATCCGGGTGTGCCAGCGTGAGGGCATGGAACAGCACTACGTCAGTTGTGAGCATCGCTGGAAGTACTTCGTGAATGTCCAGGCGAGGGCGATCCGAGTCCGCGAGTGCGAGCGGTGCGGCAAGCGAGCTGTGGTGCCCACGCGGCTCGAACCACTTCCGCGCCGGAATGCCGAGCGCCTGAGCGCTTAGGTCCCGCGCAGTTCCCGGCGCGCGACGAGCTCGATGCGGGCCCTGCGCTGATTGGGCTCTTTGCCGACGAACGATGGCTTGTAGTCGCTCTGCCGGCCCTGGATCTGCGCCGCGTGCTGCCGGTCGTGCCGATAGAACGATCGCAGCCACTGGAGAACGGTGAGGGTGCCGAACATCGGGCTCGTGGCGGTGCGTTCGAAGGAGTCGAGCGGGATGCCGTCGATGAGTCCGAGGGTGTAGGCACGTTCCAGTTCGAGGGCGCGGAGGAGTTCGGCGACGGTGTGGCTGTTCGCGTGTTCGATGGGGATGGCGACGGGTGCAACGGGCACCCTGGACGTATCGGGGTTGTCATCGCGAAGGGCGGCGCGGACCCAGGAGTCATAGGCTCGCTCCATTTCGAGCAGGTGAGCGAGCTGTTCGAGAGCGGTCCACTGCTCTTCGCCCTCGGCATCGACGGGAACGCGGAGGGCATCCTGCGGGGAAAGGCCCGATGCGGCGGCGATGAGCGCGGCGCGCTCAGTGGCCATCTTCCGCTTGAGTTCGGTGACCTGTTCAGCTGTTGCCACGAGGACTCCCTCCCCTGATCCATGCGCCCAGGCGCCTGATGCCCTGCCAGATGCCATAGGGGATGGCGGCGAGCAGGGCCGCGAACATGATCAGCCCACCATAGAGCGTGCCGAAGAGCCATTCGAACGCGAAGTCGAGCACCGGGCCATCGTACCGGAACTGATACCCGTCCGGGCAAAGGGACTGAAAGTGCGTAGTCCGGCAAACTCGTGGCATGGCGTTTCGCAAGCTGCTGGGTGGCGGCGGTCCGCGGTTCGCGGCGGACTGGCTCATCGTGGGGTTGGGCAACCCGGGTGAGCAGTACTCGCGCACGCGTCACAACGTCGGCTTCTGGGTGGTAAACACCCTGGCGAAACGCGCGCACACGCAGCCGAAGGCCACCGGCAGCCTGATGCACATCGGGGTCGGAGAGCTTGCGGGACAGAGGGTCGCGCTGGTGAAGCCGAAGACCTTCATGAACCTGAGCGGCAGGGCAGTCACGCAGGCGCTGCAATGGACGGGCTGCGACATCCAGCACACGATCGTGCTGTATGACGAGCTTGACCTGAACGTCGGGGCGCTACGGATCCGGGCGGGTGGCGGGCACGGGGGGCACAACGGCCTCAAGAGCATCGGGCAGGCGGCAGGACTCGAGTTTGTGCGGGTGCGGGTGGGGATCGGGCGGCCCACGGTGAACGGCGAACCGAGCTGGGACCCCGAGGTCGTCTCGGAGTGGGTGCTGGGCGTACCACATGGCGCGGACAAGCAAGCGCTCGACGCGGCGGTGGAATACGCGGCGGATGCGGTGGAGGCAATTGTGCTCGACGGTCCGGAAGCCGCGGGGAACCGTTTCAACCGGAAGTGAACCGCGTGGCTCCATGCTGGCGACCCGATTCCCGCGCTGACGCCCACTGTCCCCGGGAATGGCACCTCATGCGCCCGCGATGCATGCCGTAGCGTCGGAAAAGGCATGCCCGGAGTTCGACTGTGCGAGCGCATCTTGTTTCGTTGGCTGTGGCCCTGGCACTGGGGGCCAGCGTCCCGATCGCGATTGCTGCAACCTCTTCCGAAGGAGAGTGGGCCGTCATCCATGCATGTGCCGGGCCCAACGGCCAGCTCCGGGTTGTCGCCGCGGACGTGGCGTGCCGGAAGCCAGAGACCCGGCTGAGCTGGAACCAACAAGGGTCGCCGGGCCTTCCCGGATTACCGGGCGCCAATGGCGAACAGGGGCCGCAGGGGCCGCCCGGCCCCCAGGGCCCACAGGGAGAACGTGGTGAGCGGGGCGAGCGCGGGGAGACCGGCCCTCAGGGCCCATCCGGGGCGGATGGGGCTGGCCCGGCAGCCGGACTGGAGATAGTGACCAAGCTCAGCGTGCGCGATTCCAGCACCTGGCGGGTTCTCGGCGTGGATTGCCCGGCCGGCAAGGTCGCCATCTCGGGCGGGGTGAGCCTCTCCACGATGACCACGGGTTCGGTGGCGCTCATCGCATCCCGGCCCTCATTGCATCGCCAGGATGGGCTGCCCGGGGGCTGGATAGGAGTTGCGACGGAACTGACGCCCTATGGCGGCGACTGGGACATGGAGGTGCAGGCCATCTGCGTCGACGAACCCGCCGGTTAGTCAGCGCCGGCGGTCGTTGCGTGGCCCGATGAGGATCAGCACGAAGCTGAGCAACAGGAAGCCGCCGCCAAACAGCACCAGGTAGGGCACGGGCGACGACGCAACCCCCGGATCTGGAGCCGGTTCGAGCCCCGCCGCGTGGAGCGTAGCCGGGGCAGCAGCAAGGGCAGCCACCGCAGCCCAAACCAGCCCGCACCGCACCAACCACCGCATAACCTTCCAGACGCCGCACGGCTCAGGAATGTTCCGCACGGAGGCGGCCGAGCAGCACCGTCACGGCCGGGTCGGCCACGCCGCCCGCGTCGCAGAAGCGCTCGCGGTCGAGCAGGGCGGCGACAATGCCGGGGGGAAAGAGCGCTTCGGGGTCGCCCCCGGGCAGCTGGCTGCGATGGGCGCGGATGCTCGCGAGCTTGGTTTCGCGGACAGAGGCGATGGGCACGTCGTAGTGCCATGGGGCAGCGCCGATGGCAGACCTGGGCGGTTGGGGCGGTGTGCCCATCATGCCGATGCACTTTTCGTACTGGGGGAGGAACAGGCCGGTTGGAAACGCGGCGTACAGCAACGCCGGGCGGCCAGCGGGCAACGACTGCCACGCTGCCCATACCCAGCGGTGGAGGGCGATGTGGTCGGGGTGGCCATAGGCGCCGTCGGGGCCGAGCGCGAGGATCACCGCGGGACGGAGGCGATCGATGATCCGGACGATATGTGGCTGCTCTCCCCGGTGATGCCGAAGCTCGCCATCCGGCAGACCCCAGAACCGGGGAGGATGGGCGCCGAGCACGCGGCACGAGGCCCGTAGCTCGGCCTCACGCGCAACGGCCACATCGCCCGGTGCCGTTGGGCCGCCATCGTGGCGCTTGCCGCGCTCCCCGAACGAGGCGCATTCGACGTAGCAGTCCCAGCCAGCTCGGGCAGCCAGCGCGATGGTGCCGGCGAAGCTGTAGGACTCGTCGTCGGGGTGGGGGATGATCGCCAGGAGCGTGGGCATCGCCGCGATCGTAGCCGGTGTTCGGCAAGCGGGCCCGGGGGACATCCGGCGCGGGCTTTGCTAGAGTTGGCACGCTCGTTCAGCAGGCCTGAACTACCGCGTCGGCGGTGCTGATGGCCTCGGGACAACACCACTCCAGGAGAACCAGGAACATGGCCGGAAGGCTTGCAGGCAGAGTCGCTATTGTCACGGGTGCGGGCCGTGGCATCGGGAGGGGCGAGGCGCTGCTCCTCGCGAAAGAAGGCGCGAAGGTCGTGGTGAACGACTTCGGCGGGAGCACGGCCGGCGACGGCGGCGCAACATCGCCCGCGGACGAGGTTGTCCAGGAAATCAAGGACATGGGCGGCGACGCGGTCGCGAACTACGGAAACGTCGCTTCGATGGCTGATGGCGAGGCCATGGTGAAGCAGGCGCTGGACACGTTCGGGCGACTCGACATCCTGGTGAACAACGCAGGCATCCTGCGCGACCGGATCATCTTCAACATGACCGAAGAGGAGTGGGATGCGGTGATCGCGGTGCACCTGAAGGGGCACTTCACCATCACCCGGCACGCATCGATAGTGATGCGGCAGCAGCGGAGCGGCCGGATCGTGAACACGTCCTCGGAGTCGGGGCTGGGCAATTTGGGCCAGGCGAACTACGCGGCGGCGAAGGAGGGCATCGTAGGGCTGACGCGGACGCTGGCACTCGACCTGGGCAAATACGGCGTGACCGCCAATGCGATCCGGCCGCGCGCGGCGACACGGCTGACGCTGAGCCCGGAGATGGAGGCCGCCCGGGTGCGCCGCCAGCAGCTGGCGGCGAGCGGGACAGCAGCGCCGGCGACGCCGACCGAACAGGCGGTGGTGGGGATCGCGGCGATGGCGCCGGAGCTCGTGGCGCCGCTCGTGACCTACCTCTGCTTCGACGAGGCGGCCAATATCAATGGCCGCGACTTCATCGTGGGTGGCAACGAGATCAGCCTGATGAGCCTGCCGCAGCGCGAGCGCACCATCTACAAAGAGGGTGGCTGGGACCTCGACTCGCTGGCGAAGGTATTCCCGAGCACGCTGGGCGCCGGTGTGGTGAACCCGAAACCGGCGGAGGGAAAGTAGGGGGCTCGTTCCATCTCGGTGCCACGGATCGGTTGGCTGACGCGGGGACGCACTGGCACTGTGCTTCCAAATGTCAGTCCAACGCGGTCAGGCGATAGGAGACAGGCCCGGGAGACTCGAATGGAGGACCCTTATGTCCCTCAACCTCGAGGACTCCCGGGCGTAGCTTCATCACGGAAGCGCCACCAGAGGCGGCGGCCTCGCCGCCTGCCGAAAGCATTGGCGCAGAAAGGGTGCGTGATGAAGCGCTTTGCTAGAAGTGTGGTGAGGACAGGGGCGGGGCTCGGCGTGCTGGCCGTGATTTTGGCTCTCGCAGGCACAGGGGTACGAGGGGTGGATGCCGATGAAGCCAGCTTCGACGCCTACGCGGACAAGGCCTGGGTCAACAAGTATGGCGGGATCCAGGTGGAGGGGTGGTGGGACTGCACGGAAGCGGTTGAGCTAGCCTACCCCGACGCGGCGGACAGGCCCGACATGGTGCTAACGAATGTCAACTGGGATGCGTACCAGTACGTGGGCCGCACAAAGGTCGTCCATGTGAGCTATGACTCAGCCATCGCTGGCGCCTGTTACATTAAGGACCAGCCCGGTCCGTACCGCTGGTACACCCTCTCGCCCTTCCCGGTTGGTGAGCCGATGTGGATGTACTCGTCCGATGGCAAGTTTGCGCCGGGTAAGGTTCACATCGACGTGACGGCCGTCGGCGGATGGGCGATCGGCGGCGAGTCCTTCCCTTACGAGGGCGGGCTGTACTCGTTCACGCAGGCGGATCTGAAGGCCGTCCGCGTGAAGTAGGACGCAGTCGGGCCGGTGGGCGCAGGGGTCGGGCGGCAGTGCCGGGCCCGTCCACTCGACTCAAGCTTGTTTCTCGCTCCGCCAGCGACTGATCCAGGCGGTGTGCTGGGCCTCGTGAGTGCTGGGCAGCGCTGCCTCGCCATAGAGCGAGGCAGAGAGTCCCCGTCCGGTGGCGGCCGAGAGTGCATCGATGAGGCGCTGGTGTGACGTGTGGAGTTCCCAGCGGACCTGGGCGACCGAAAGGTTCTTGCGTAGCCTGTAGGCGAGGTCGCTGTAGATGGCGTCCTGGCCCTCGGCCATACGCCACGCCGACTCGTGCCCGGCCGAGATGCGAGTCACCTCACTCCAGCGCAGGTCGTCCCAGAGCGCGAGATGGGCAAGGTGGTCCTTGATTGACCAGCCATCGAGGGTGGGGTCGGTCAGTTGATCGTCCGCCAGGCCGTCGATGGCGGCCAGCAAGTCGCGGCGCATCTGCCGGAAGTGCTCGATGAGGGTGTCCTTGTCTTCGGGCATGGGGAGCCTCCGTGAGTGACTACACCACCGCCTGCTCGCGGTACTCGCCGTAGACGCTGCGCCAGAGGTTGCAGACCTCGCCCACGGTGGCGCCCGCGTTCACCGCGGCGATGATGTACGGCATCGTGTTGGCCTGCGGGTCCCGGCTGGCCTGCTCAAGCGCCGACATCGCAGCGGCATGGGCGGTGGCGTCCCGTTCCGCTTTGTGCTTCTTCAGGCGCGCCAGGTGGCGCTTTTCGCCCTCCGGGTCGAACTGGAGGATGGGGATGTCGGGCTTCTCTTCGCTCACGTACTCGTTCACGCCAACGATGATGCGTGCGCGCGTGTCGACTTCGAACTGGCAGCGCGCCGAGGCGTCGGCGATCTCCTTCTGGAAGAAGCCGGTCTCAATCGCCGGGATGACCCCGCCCAGCGCTTCGATCTGCTCGAAGTACTTCAGCACCTCGTTCTCCATGTCGGTGGTGAGCTTCTCGACAAGATTGTCGGTCATGGCGGGCACACCTCGCCTGGACGAGGGTGGAAGAAGTGTAGCTGGGTTCGGGTGGAGAGCGGGCCGTACCTACGCTTCGACCAGAGGCATGACGCGCGTCGCGAAGAGTTCGATCTGCCGGACGTCATCGGTGAGCGGCCAGACAAACACTCGCTCGAGGCCGGCGTCCCGGTAGGCACGGAGGCGAGCGGCACACTCCTCGGGCGAGCCAATGAGCAGCAGGTCGCGGACGGATTCCGGGGACCGGTTGAGCATCGGGCAGAGGATGTCTTCGAGATAGTGGTGGGCGCGCGAGCGGTCGTCCGTGATGTACATCCACATGGTCCCCAGGGCATTCGGAAAGGTTGCAGGGTCCTTGCCGGCCGCGGTCAGGTGCGTTCGAAGCGCCGCCAGCGACTCGGCGAATTGTGCCGGGCTGGTGTTGTAGGCGGAGGCGAGCCAGCCATCTGCGAGTCGTGCGACACGGCGGAGCCCGGCCGGCGAGCCCCAGCTGCCGATCCAGACTGGCGGAGGCGAGGCAGGGCGAGGTTCGAGCGACTCCGGCATACTGTCGTTGCCGGCGAGATAGGCCCTGAGTTCGACGACAGAGCGCTCGAAGCGAGTCCAGCGTTCCTCGAACGGAAGGCCGACCAGGGCGTAGTCGCGGGCGGACGAACCGGGACCGAGCCCCGCAACCATACGGCCGCCCGAAAGCAGATCGATGGCCGCGATCGACTTCGCCAGCGCAGCGGCACCGCGAACCGTCGGCAGCGCGACGGTGGTGGCCAGGCGCATCGACCCTGATTCGCGTACGACGGACGCGAGGGCAACCAGTCCGTCGAGCCACGGGCGAGAGAAGACGAGATGATCGTTCGCGCAGAGGTAGGAGTAACCCAGCTCGCTGGCTACGGATGCGTACGCAGCGAGGTCTGGCGGGTTGCCCCAGCGTCGCTCGAAGTCCAACAGTGGCAGGTGGGCACCGTACTCCATGGGCACTAGGGTGGGCGGGCTTCCGCCGCCACCTCTATGAACGGCTTCACATCA
Source organism: uncultured Anaerolineaceae bacterium (assembly GCA_964507025.1). Lineage (GTDB taxonomy): Bacteria > Chloroflexota > Dehalococcoidia > Tepidiformales > Tepidiformaceae > Amarobacter. The sequence continues at coordinate 40,211 of CAZDOK010000013.1, read as the reverse complement.
CCAGGGCATGACTGCACGTGCGGTACCGGGCCTGTGCCCGGTACCCTAAGCGGCATGGCGAAAGACGAATCCTTCGACATCACCACCGGATGCGACCTGCAGGAGGTCGCAAACGCCGTCAACCAGGCGCGAAAAGAGATCTCCACCCGGTTCGACTTCAAGAACGTCGTCGCGGAGATCGACTACGACCATGGAGCGACGAAAATGGGCCTGCATGCGGCCGACGACTACAAGCTGGAGGCGATGTGGCAGGTGCTGAGCCAGCGGCTCATCGCCCGGAACGTGCCGGTGAAGAACCTCGTGCGGGGGACGCCGCAGAAGGCATCGGGCGGGACGGTCCGGCAGGAGGTCACGCTGGTCCAGGGCATCGAGCAGGACATCGCGAAGAAGATCGTGAAGTTCGTGAAGGACCAGAAGTACAAGAAGGCACAGGCGCAGATCCAGGGCGATGCCGTCCGGGTCAGCGCACCGAGCCGCGACGAGCTGCAGCAGGTGATCACCGACCTGAAACAAGAGGACTACGGAATCGAGCTGAAGTTCGGCAACTACCGCTGAGGACCGTCACAAGGGCCGCGTGAAGACCTGCTCCATCGCATCGCGCCGGCGTTCGGCGGCTTCGCGCTGAAGGCGGAGCCGCCAGTCGGTGCGGTGCTGGTTGCGCTGCTCGTAGCGAACCCAGCCCACCACAAGCCCGGCCAGCGCGCCGACGAAGACCAGGTTCCCGCCGAGCCAGAGGACCAGGATGGCCATGCGCTGGTCGGTGATGGCGGTGGGGGCCCAGGCGGGGGCGTTCGCGCCGAAGCGCTCGTGCATGGCACTGTTCATACTCAGGAACATGCCGCCGAAGAGCGCCTTGTGCGCCATTTCGACCGCCACGTAGAGCGCCCGCAGCGGATAGGCCATGCGCCAGCGCAGCGGGTCCGCGGCAAGAGCCGGCGCCCAGAAGAGCAGCCCGGCCAGCAGCAGCGTTGCCTGTTGGAGGTCCCGCAGGAAGACGTTGGACGCCGCCTCGCTGGTGAGCGCCGTGAATTGCCACGCGTAGGTGACGACGGCGAAGCCGAGCCACGTCACCACCGGGAAGGTGATCGCTGCCACCGCGGGGTTGCGATAGAGGCAGCGGAGCAGCCGGCGTCGGCCGGATCCAGCCACGCGAAAGGCAAGGGTGAGTGGCGCGCCGAGCACGATAAGCGGCGGGGCGATCATCGTGATGAGCAGGAAGCCCGCGAAGTTAGCCCAGAGCAAGACGTTTCCGTAGTGCTCGATTGGCGAGACCACCGCTATGAGGAGGACCGCCACACCAGCAACGAACGACCATGCTCGCCAGGCGGGGTGCGGGGTGCCGTGGCGGCGGGATCGGCTCCAGGCGTGGAGGTAGGTGCCCGCCGCGAGCGCGCCGAGTCCGAGCCATGGGAGGTCCCATGACCATTGCGACAGCACTTCCGCAACGCCGGGGGCACGTTCCACGGGCGGTTACCGGACTCCGAATGCCTCGAAGGTGAGGATGGTGAAGGTATCGCGAATGTGCGGAATGGAGTGGATCTGCTTCTCGATGAGGCGGCCGAGGCTGTCAACGTCGTTGATGTAGAGCTTCACCAGGAGGTCGTACTGACCGGTGATCGAGTAACACTCGGAAAAGCTCTCGACTTCGGCGATGCGGTTGGCCACCTCGGTCGTATGGCCGGGATCGGTCTTCACCATCACGAACACTGCGCGCATGGGGGCAGTGTACGACAGCGGGGGTGCGGCTGACTGCGTGCGCGCGCCGCTCAGTAGTCGTTGGGCGAGACGGCGCCGCCGAGGGCATCGCGGAGGGCGGCGATACGGGCGCGCTCGGCCAGCAGGTTCAGGATTTCCAGCGCCTGGGCGGGCGTGGGCGTCTCGCCGGCTTCCTCGATAAGGCGCGTGACCTGGCGGTCGATGTCGCGGATCTGGCGTTCGACCTGGTCCAAGGTGAGGGGCTGGTTGCCGTTCCCGCCGGGCACTGCAGTCCCGGGGCCCGGGGAAGGTGAGCCGGCTCCCGGGGTGCCTGGACCCGGGGTGCCCGGGCCGGCGGTCGGCGTTCCCTGTCCGGGCTGGGCACCCTGGGAGGGAGTCGGCGTGCCCTGGGCACCTGGGTCGGACGGCGAGGCGCCAGGCTGTTCCGTTGGCTGCTCTCCGGGCTGCGGCGTGGCATCCTCCGGCCCCGGCGTCGGACTCTCCGCGCCGGGAGGCGGAGTGGGCGGATACAGCAGCCGGAGGACCACCTCGTAGTCGTGGCGCGAATTGTCGGTGGGCACTTCGAGGAGCGCGCGCCGGAACGCTTCGAGCGCTTCGGGCAGGCGGCCCGCGGAGAACTGGTGATGGCCGACGCTGGCATAGGCACGCGCCCGTGTGTCCGTGTTGTTGGACTGGAGCGCCCTCCGGGCAGCGAAGATTGCCTCGTCGTATCGGCCGGCGGCGTGGTAAGCGGCAGCGAGGTTGATGGCAATGTCGGGGTCGTCCGGCCGTTCGACCTGCGCTTCGAGGAACTTCTCGATTGCGACTGCGTGGTCGCCCCGGGCGAGGGCATCCCTTCCGGCCTCGTTGGCTTCGTAGGCGCCGGTGGCGCAGCCGGAGAGCAGGAGCGCGGTGACGGCCAGCGCCGCGGCTTTTCGCCAGCCACCACGTCCGATGCGCTCGGCCAGCGCACCCAGCACGACGAGGACCAGGCCAGCGCCCGCGAAGTACTGGTACCGCTCGATGGGGATCGTGGTTGGCCGGGCGTCGATCTGTGCGCGCTCGACCGACTGGAGCCTGCCATCGACGATGCCGGGCACGACCGAAAGGTCCGAGCCCAGGTATCGGCCCCCGGCCGCGACCGCCAGCGCGCGGAGGAAGGGCTCGTTCAGGCGCGTAACGACGGGCTGACCGGATTCGTCGAGGAGTGGCTGCTCGGTGCGCGTGCGGAAGTCGAGGACCGGTATGGTCGCGCCATCAGGCGTGCCCACTCCGGCGACGAGCAGCTCGGCGCCGGACTGCTGGACCTCCAGCGCTGCCGCGGCGGGGTCGCCCCCCAGGTCATCACCGTCGGTGATGAGGAGGATGACGCGCCCGGAGGCGCCCTGGTCGCTGAGGAGACTGACCGCTTCCTGGAGGCCGAGCCCGGCCGACGATCCGCCCTCGACAAAGACGACGCCAGTGGCAAGCGAGTCGATCACCTGTGTCGCGGCGGCGAAGTCGGTGGTAAGGGGGAAGCGCGTACGGGCACTGCCTGCGAAGACCACGAGGCCAACGCGGTCGCCCCCGAGACGGGTGAGCGTGGCCTTCACCGTGTCCTTGGCGGCCTGGAGGCGGCTGGGGGTGATGTCACGTGCGTCCATGCTGCGGGAGACATCGATGACGACGACCAGGTCGGCACCGGTACGCGGGACGCGGGAGTCCTTCGTGCCCCAGCGGGGTTGAGCCGCCGCACCGATGGCCGCGAGGACGGCGAGGGAGAACAGCGCGGCGGCCACGTATGGCGGCGCGGCGGCGCGAACCCGTGAGACCCGGGCCGCACGCCGATATCCCCGGCGCACGCCCCACAGCCAGATCCCGAAGCCGAGCGGCACCAGCGGCAACATGGCGAGCACCCAGGGATGAGCGAAGGTCGGCCCGTTCATGCTGGCGACCTCCTCAGCAGCGTGCCTCGCAAGACGAGTTCGACGAGCAACAGGCTGGCAGCTGCGGCGGCGAACCAGGGCGCCATCTCCGTATACCGTTCGAAGGACTCGCGACTGATGCGGCTCGTCTCGAGCTTGCCGATCTCTTCGTAGACATCCGCCAGGGCCTCGGGGCTGCTGGCGGCGAAGTAGCGGGCATTCGTGCGGTCGGCGATTTCCTGCAGGAGTGCCTCATCGATTTCGCGGCGGCTGAATGGGCTATCCCCCGAGACCACGCCGATGGTGTAGACGCGTATCTTGAGGGCGACGGCCAGGTCGGCGGCGGCCTCGGGGCTGATCGAGTCCGCGTTATGTTCACCGTCGGTCAGGAGAATCACGACCCGACTGGCCGCGGTGGAGTCCTGGAGCATGTTTAGGGCGTCAGCCAATCCGACGCCGATGCCCGTGCCATCGGGCAGGAGCCCGCTTTCGAGATCCGCGATCATGCGGTCGAGGGCGGCGTAGTCCAGGCTGGGCGGCGACAGGGGCATCGAATCCTTCTGGAACACCACGAGACCGATGCGGTCGTTCTCCCTGGCCTGGATGAACTCGCGGATGACGTCCCTGGTGACCTCGAGGCGCGTGGAGTCGCCAAAGCGCTGTTGCATGGAACTGGAGATGTCGAGCGAGAGGGCGATGTCGATGCCCTCGCCGGGGACGACCGCAGTCGCGTTGCCCTTGCGCGGTCCGGCGATCGCCACCGCCAGCGCGACCACCGCGAGGACCCGAAGCACGGGAAGCGCCCGGGCTGCCCGCAGGCGCCAGCCGGGAGGGATGCCGGCCACGGGCGCGACTGTGGGGACGGGGTAGCCGCGGGCCCGGCGGCGCGCGAGCCAGGCTACCGGCAGGGCAAGGAATGCCAGCCCAAGCGCGGCGGGGAGCGCGAACTCCATCAGGCGCCCACCTCCACGATTTCGCGGGCCATGGTGAGGTCGGCCCGGCGGCGCTCGGCGGCAGGCCTGTAGCCGGCGTAGATCACGGCATCGCACTCATCGAGGAGGCCGCCGACCAGGCGCGCTTGCCAGCGGTCGACTCCCTGTTCTTCCAGGCGGCGGCGGAGCTCGGTGCTGGTGAGGGCGGTGGCCCGGAGGCCGTAGCGTTGCGCGAGTTCGGATTTCACGACCAGCGACATCACCCGGTAGGCGGAGACGGGATCGGAGTCGATGACCGCTTCGGCTGTCTGCAACCCCGGGATCTCGGGCCCGGTGGACGCGGGCGCGGGAATCCCCCGGGGCCGTCGCGCCCAGCGCCTGCCGAGGAGCCAGCCCCCCGTGACGACGAGCGCGATCCCGAGCACGCCTGCAATCGCAATGGCGGGCCGGAGGAAGGGCGACTCGGCGCCCTCGATCTCAGACGGAGCCGCCAGCGGGGTCAGTTCGAGCGGGTCACCTGGCCCGAGGGTGGGCAGCACCGCGATCGGGACCGGCGGAAGCGTGCGCGTGGTGACGTCGGCGCCCGACACAATCGCGACGGTCGGAGAGAGCGAGATGTCGCCGGGCAGGAACGGCGCGAGCACGACTTCGAACACCCAGAGCGATTCGGCGCCGCGGCTGACGACGGTCGGCGATTCGGAGGTGACCAGTTCGAAGCCAGCCCACGACGGCGTACCTGGAGTGAGCTCGACCACCGAGCCGGTGGGCGCCGTGACGAAGACTGTCGCGGGCAGGTGCTCGCCGATGAGTGCCGAGGAACGACGGAGCTCGACGCGGTCCGGATCAGGCTCCTGTGCGGAAAGGATGGCCGGCAGCAGCCCGCAAAGGCCAACGACCAGGGCGACAACGGCCGCGCGCCTCACGCGACACCAACCGCCCGGCGCTTGAAGAACTGCAGCAGCGCCGGGACGTAGTCGACACCAACCATCAAGGGGATCTCATCGATGCCGATGCCGCCGAACAGCCGCCTTCGCTCCTCGTCGAGTTCGGCCACGCGGCCGGCGTAGGCTTCGCGGACCGCCCGGCTCCCCGTATCTATCTCAACTGGCTCGCCGCTCTCGCTATCGGCGACGGTGATGATGCCTGCATCGGGGAGGCGCTCGTCGAGCGGCTCCCGGACACGGAGCGCGATGATGTCGTGGCGACGGGCGGCGGCGCGGAGCTGGCGGGCGTCGATGCTCGCCAGGAAGTCAGAGACGAGAAAGACGGTGGCGCGGCGCTTCTGGACGCCGGTGAGGTATTCGAGGGCGGCGCCGATATCAGTCCCAGTGGTTTCCGGTCGAGCCCAGAGCATCTCGCGGACGACGCGGAGGACGTGGGTGGCACCGCCCGATGGCCGCACGTAACGCTCCGGCTTGCTGGCGAACAGCAGGAGGCCGACCTTGTCCTTGTTCCTGATGGCCGCGAGCGCGAGCACGGCGCAAACCTCGGCTGCGAGGTCGGCCTTGCTCTGGTCGAGGGCCCCGGCCCGCTGCGACGCGCTGACATCGACGACGAACAGGACGGTGAGGTCGCGGTCCTCGCGGTAGCGCCGGATGGAGGCCTGGCCTGTGCGGGCGTAGGCCTTCCAATCGAGCGAGCGGACATCGTCGCCCGGCACATAGGGCCGCAGTTCATCGAACTCGATGCCGCGGCCGCGGAAAACGGCGTGATATTCACCGAGGAACAGGCTGTTCACAAGCCGACGCGCTTTGATTTCGATGGCACGCACGCGTTCGAGCAGCTCGGGCGGGATGCTCCCGGGCGCGGCCGGGCGGGCGCTCCGCTTTCCTGCGCGGTCCCGGCGGAGGTCATTTGGCTGGCGGCGGCGGAATGGCAGCCTCATCGGCGGGCCCCCGTTCGGCTAGGGGACATCGACCCCGTCGAGGACGCGGTCGATCAGGTCGTCGGTGGTGAGCTCCTCCGCCTCGGCTTCGTAGGTCGTGACGATGCGGTGGCGCAGGACATCGTGGGCCAGTGCCTTCACGTCGTCGGGAGTGGTGTAGGCGCGCCCCTGGAGAAAGGCGTGAGCGCGGGCGGCCTGGGCCAGGGCGATGCTGGCACGGGGAGAGGCGCCGAACCCGATGAGCGACTGGAGTTCCGGGAGGCGATAAGCCGCTGGCCGACGCGTCGCGTACACAAGCTGGACGATGTAATCCTTCAGGGCGTCGTCGATGGCCACCTCGCGGACGGCACGGCGTGCCTCGTCAAGCGACTGGCGGGTAGCCACGACACGCGCCTCGGTCGTGGCGCCTTCGAGGCTCATCTCCAGGATCTGGCGCTCCTCTTGCCGGGTGGGGTAGTCGACCTTCACCTTGAGCAGGAAGCGGTCGAGCTGGGCCTCGGGCAGGGGATAGGTGCCCTCCTGTTCGATCGGGTTCATGGTGGCCATTACCAGGAACGGCTCTTCGAGCGGGAACGTTTCGCCTCCGATGGAGACCTGGCGCTCCTGCATGGCCTCGAGCAGGGCGGACTGGACCTTCGCCGGGGCCCGGTTCACCTCATCGGCAAGCACCAGGTTCGCGAAGATGGGCCCCTGGCGCACCGTGAAACGGCCCTCCGCGGCATTGAAAATCTCCGTCCCCATCAGGTCGGCGGGCAGGAGATCGGGCGTGAACTGGATGCGCACGTATCTCAGGTCGAGGGCACGGGCGAGGGTCGACACGGTCAGCGTCTTGGCGAGGCCGGGGACGCCCTCGACCAGAATGTGGCCATGACAGAGCATGCCGACGAGCAGACGGTCGATCAGGTCGTCCTGGCCGACGATGACGCGGTGAACCTCCTCGCGGACGCGCGCGAGGGTTTCCGAGGCTCGGGCGGCGGTGGCAGAAAGCGCGAGGGCTCCGGTGGCCAATGACTGCTCCGGGGCGAAAGTGCTGCCTGCATTGTACGGGCCGCAGCGGAATTCGGTGGCCGGACCGATTGACCGAGGTAAGGGCAAGGGAAGGGTGACACCATGAGCACAGGAAACATGGCCGCGCACTTGGTGCGGGCACTGGCCTCGCGAGATGCCGACGCGCTGCGCGAGTTGTTCGATGAGGATGCAACTCTCCGCGTCTGGGACTGGCAGGGGGCCGGAGCTCATCGACCCATCGAGTTCGTGCTCGACGAACTGGCAGAGCAGAGCCGGGACTGGATCCCCGGGACGCTCGAGATCTTCCGCGTCCTGGCGGATGAAACGAGTGCGGCCATGGACTTCCGCGTGCAGTGCCGCGACGGCGCGGCCGCGCTCGACCAGGGCTACGCCGTCTTCATCGAGTTCGCGGATGGCCGCGTACGGACCGTGGACCTGCATGGCTCGCGCCCCCTGGCGGCAGCGGAACGGGGGCGCATCTTCCCAGCCAGCCTGAGCGAGGAGGAGCGGCACGCGGTGGTCGCGGGGTACACCAACCGCTGGGACATCCGCGAGTTCGTCGCTCCGAACGCCGGCTACCGGCGGACGCCGCGGCTTTCGCGCTACTGGACGAAGCTCGCCCACCCGGGCGCGAACTTCGTACGGGCGGCGGACTGGAGCGACGCCGAGGCCGATGCGCGCATCGACGAGGCGATCGCGTGGTTCCGCGAGCGGGGCATGGGCATCCAGTGGATGGTGGGGCCCGATGACCGGCCGGGCGACCTTGGCGAACGGCTTGTGCGTCACGGCTTCGTGCGGGCGGGCGACCAGGTGCTCATGGCTCGCTGGGGCCTGACGAACGTGGATGACATCCCCGTCAACCCGGATATTGAGATGATCAGCCTGCGGGGTGCCCCGGACGAACTGCTCGAGGCTTCGTTGCAGATCAACGCTGTTGCCTTCCAGTGGCCGGAGGAACAGGTCGACAACGAGCGCCAGGGTTGGTTCGAGGACGTGCGCCAGGAGGCCACCCGATCGTTCATGGCGCTGATCGATGGCAAACCCGTGGCCGATGCTCACCTGTACCTGCAATCGGGCGTCGCGTACCTCGGCGGCGCGGCGACGCTGCCGGAGTATCGCAACCGCAAGATCTACTCCACGCTGCTGAGGAAGCGGCTGGAAGTAGCACGCCAGGAGGGTTACGAAGTCGCGATGATCCATGCGGAACCGATGTCGCGCCGGGTGGTGGCGAGGTTCGGTTTCGAGCCCTATGCGACGTTCGACGTGTACGGCTGGATGGAGCCGATGGACCTCGACGTCATCGCCACGCTGGTGCAGGACCAGTGACCGCTCAATCGTCGATTGGGTCCGGGCTCGTGGGCTCGTAGCTGGCGCGGGCAAAGGCAATCACCCACACCTCCCGGGCACCGGCATCCCGCAAGACCAGGGCACATTCCTGCGCGGTGGCGCCCGTGGTCACCACATCATCGACGAGCGCCACACGGCACCCGGCGAGGCTGGGGCCTGAGTAGGCGAAGGCGCCGGCTACGTTGGAGCGGCGTTCGTTCAGGCGCTGGCCCACCTGGCGCTCAGTCCGGCGGACACGGACAAGCGCCCCGGGCTGGGGCGGCAGTGGCAGTTCGCGCAGCAGGAGCTCGGACTGGTTGAAGCCACGCTCTCTGAGGCGCGAGCGATGGAGCGGCACCGGGAAACAGGCATCGAACGAGAGAGCGGGGAACGCCTGCGTCAGCAGTCTCCCCATGAGCGGTGCAAGGGCACGGTAGTAGCGGTACTTCAGGTCGTGGACGAGCCGCCTCGCGGGCCCGGTCATTTCGAAGGCGGCGCGGACGCCCGCGAGTTGCTGGAGGTGGAAACACCGCGGGCAGAAGCCGGCCCCATCCCAGCGGGCCGAGCAATGCCCGCACCGGCCGGGACCAGTCGCCGGTTCCAGGGCCGATTGGCACGAGGCGCAGAGCGCAGTATCGAATGCCCCGCACCCGGCGCAGCGGAGAGGGAAGAGCAGGTCGACGGCGGCGCTCACGAGCCCTGGCGGCACGGACGGGAGTTTACGGGAACGCGACCGAGCGGTGTTTGTCTCTACAATGGTGGGGTGAACGTAACCGTGTTGCTCTTCGCTTCGGTAGCCGACCGCGCAGGGACGCGCCGCCTCGAGCTGCCGCACAGGGACGGCGACACGGTGGGCGATATCCGCGATCGGCTGGTGGAGCGCTTCCCGCAGCTCGCGGCTTCGGTCCCCACGTTGATGTACGCAATCGACGAGGAGTACGCGCGCGAGTCGGACGTGGTGCCTGCTGGCGCCACACTCGCGGTGATCCCGCCGGTTTCTGGAGGCTGACAAATGCTCATCCGAGTGACTCCCGACGAGCTGAACACCGCCGAGGCCATCGGGGCGGTGGGTTCGCCCGCCGCGGGCGCGATCAACGTGTTCCTCGGTGTTGTCCGCGATAACAACCTGGGGCGCAACGTGCAGTACCTGGAGTACGACGCCTACCCCTCCATGGCTGAGAAAGTGATGCGCGAACTGGCGGAGGAGGCGAAGGCGCGGTTCGGGCTGGAGGACTGCGCGGTACTCCATCGCACGGGGAGGCTCGAGATCGGCGAGGCGAGCCTGCTGATCGCGGTCAGCTGCGGGCACCGGGCGGCGTCGTTCGAGGCCGGCCACTGGCTGGTGAACGAAATCAAGAAGACGGTCCCGGTCTGGAAGAAGGAAGTCTGGGAAGACGGCGAGGCCTGGGTGGAAGGGCCGGAATCGCTGGGGCTGCAGCAGGCCCCGGCGAGCATGCGATGAGGGTTCGATGAACGGCGGGAGCAGTCACCCCCATGCCTTTAGCCGCTTCTGCATGCACTGCGGCCAGCGGCTCACGTCGGCGATGCCGGAAGGCGACAACAAGCGCCGGATGGTGTGTCTCGACTGTGGATTCATCCACTACCTGAATCCCCGGCCGGTAGCCGGGACGATCCCGGTGCGGGAGGACGGCCACATCCTGCTGGTGCGAAGGGACATCGAGCCCCGGTCCGGGTTCTGGGTGTTTCCCGGCGGGTACATGGACGTGGGCGAGACGGCCGAAGAGGCGGCCCTGCGGGAGACGCTGGAGGAAGCGCGGCTGGAGGTGGCGAGCCTGGAGCTCGTTGGCGTCTTCACGCGAACGGGGCCGGGCGTTGTGGTCATCGTCTACGAGGGAGTGGCGCTGGGCGAAGCGGAGCCGGGCCACGAGACCAGCGAGGTGCGGTGGTTCGCGCCACACCAGATCCCGTGGACGGAACTGGCGTTCGACAGCACGGAGTGGGCGCTGCGTGCATGGGTGGCGAAGCGCGGGTTGTAGCGTCGCTGGCTCATTCCAGGTAGGTCCCGAGGTCGCGCGTGGATATCGATGACTCGACGTAGGTGAAGGTGCCCCGTTCGATGGTTTCCTTCGCGGCGGCCATGAAACCGGTCATGGCGGCCTTGTAGAGCGAAGTCGCCAGGCTGATGCGTTTCACTCCCGCGGCCGTGAGCTCCGCGACGGTGAATGACCGCCCGGGGATGCCGACCATGAAGTTCACCGGCTTCGAGACCGACTGGCAGACCTCTCGTACCGCGTCGATGTCCGGGAGCCCGGGTGCGAAGAGCACGTCGGCTCCAGCCTTTTCGAACGCTTGCAGCCGCTTGATGGTGTCTTCCAGGTCCGGGTTGCCGCCCACGAAGTTCTGGGCGCGGGCGGCCAGGATGAACGGAAACGGGAGCGAACGCGCGACACTTGCCGCCGCGGCAACCCGTTCCACGGCGAGGTCAAATGTGAATAGTGGATTCGACGGATCCCCCGTGGAATCTTCGATGGAGCCGCCGACGAGGCCAACCCCGGCCGCCATCCGGATCGTTTCGGCGGCTTCCTTTGGGTCATCGGCGAAGCACTTCTCGAGATCGGCGGAGACCGGAAGGTTGGTGCTCTCGACGATCAGTCGTCCGTGCTCGAGGGCTTCCTCGCGGGTGATCCGGCCATCGCGGCGACCGAGGGTGCCTGCGCAGGCGCCACTCGATGTAGCGAGGGCCGGGAAGCCGAGGCCCTCCAGGATTTTCGCGGATGCGCCGTCCCAGGGGTTCGGGATGATGAACGCGCCGGGAGCCTCGTGGAGTTGGCGGAAGCGGTTTGCCTTTTCGCGTTGCGTGGGCATGGAGCAGCACCGGTGAGCGAGATGCTCCTACTGTGCCATCCACGCGATCGGTCGTCTCGCACCACTGCGGCGGTTTGTGCCGGGGCCACCGCCGGCGAGCCACTCAATCGAGCCGGGCAATCTCGACGAAGCCTCTGCCGTTGTTCAGCAACAGCATCGCCGGCTGGCGTCCATCGGGGATCTGGAAGCTGACCCAGCCGATGCGCGTCTCGCCCCGGGCGAGCTCGCCCGATTCGAATTTCGGTTCGGAGTTCGTGATCGCCCAGGAATGCTCGTCGCCGGCGCTATCACGAATGCGGAACAGGCCGAAGCTGTAGCGCGCGGGGCCACCCGTCGCTTCCTGCTGTACCAGCACGGCGACGCGCCGCATCCCCGGGTTGGTGACAAAGAACCCGGGCGCCTCGGGGTCGGCAACTTCGAGGACGGTGTAGGTGGATGTCCCGACCGTGAACGGTTGCCCGATGGCCCCCGGGGTCGTGGACCCGGGAACCTGCGTGGCGGCGCCCCCCGGGGGGGTTCCGGCGCCCGGCGCGGTGGCCGTGAGCGTCCGAGCGACCGCGGTGAGGGTAGCGCGCGCTTCCTGCGCGGCCGCGCCGCCGGAGCCGATCGGCGTTGCGGCCTGGTCGCCTGTGCGGGCCCCGGTGGCAACCCTGGGGGCATCGGAACTGAAGAAACCGGCGTCGGCCTGCACCGCGAGCATGGCAACGCCACCACCGAAAACGACGATTGACGCCACGAGCAGCGCGATGGCGCGAAGCATGGTCATGCGGGCAATCCTACGCGGGCGGGGGCTAACGGGAACGGCGATACGGGCGCGCGGCCGGTGGCGCCTCGCTGGACCTGCCGAGCCGGTAGTGGGGTGCGAGGATGACCAGGATGGTGCCGGCGTGGGGGTCGGCAATCCGGGCAACGATGCGCGGATGCGCCGCCTGCAGGGCATCGATCGGCTGGTCCGTGGTCACCACAGTAGGAAGGCCCGCGACGTGGCGGTAGTTCACCACCTGGTACAGCTTTTCCTGCGCCCACTGGGTGGTCGCCTGGGCGCCAAGGTCATCGAGTATGAGCAGGCCGGCATTGCGGATACGGTCGAACAGTTCGTCGTACGGCGCCTCCTTACCAGGAGCGAACGACGCGCGGAGATGGTCGAGGAGGTCTGGGACGACGGCGAAGAAGACGCCGATGCCGTTGGCGAGTGCGCGGTTCGCGATGGCGCAGGCGAGGTGTGTCTTGCCGCAGCCATTCGCTCCCTGGAGGGTGAGCCAGCCGCGCGGGTCATCGGCGAAGGCCATCGAGGCGCGGAGGGCGGCCTCGAGGGATTCGCGCTCCTCGATGCGGAGGCCTGGCGCGCGCACGTCGAAGTTGCGGAACTGGTGCTCGGCGAGCCGCTCGCGGGTCATCCCTCCGACCTGCGCGTAGCCGGCCCTGCCGGCCCCATCGAGCACCAGCACGCGGGAGAGGGCCTCGTCGCAGAGACGCGTGGCGAGGCGCTCATCGAGCTGCTGCGGCCGGGTCGTGGTGGTGAAGACGGTGGGGAGGCCCATGTTGTAGCGATGGTTCACTACCTGGAGCAGCTTCTCCTTCGACCATGGCGTCCCCGCGCCCGTGTCGATGTCATCGAGCACCAGGAGTGGCGCGTTGCGGACCTGTTCGAAGAGCTGGTCAAAGCCGAGGTCATCATCGGTGGCTTCGTAGCTGGCGCGGAGGGCATCGAGCAGGTCGGGCACGACCATGAAGAGGACGGGCTGGCCCAGAGCGATGCGCTCGTTGGCGAGGGCGGCGGCGAGGTGGGTCTTGCCGCTGCCAGAGGTGCCGGTGAGGACGAGCCAGCCGCGTGGATCGGATGCGTATTCGCGAGCGACCGTGAAGGCGCGCTCGAACCAGTCGCTTTCGCCGCTGCGGCCGGTGGGCACGAGCGTGTCGAAGGTGAAGCGGCGAAGCGCGCCGATGTTGCTGATGCGCCCGAGGCGGGTGCGGCGGACACTTTCCTCCTCGGCGAGGACGCAATCGCAGGGCTCCGCCTTGCCGAAGCGGGGGTGATCGACGGGGTAGGGGCGGCGGACGAACCCGGCGCCGCCGCAGATGGGGCAGGTGGAGCCTTCGGCTTCGTCAGCGGTAGCGGACGACGTGGCCGAGACTTCCCCCGAGGTAGCGGCGTTTTTGGTCTTCGAAAGAATCTCGTCCAGCCGTTTCATTGGGGCGTCCCTCCTCGGCCCAGGTGCGCAGGATGCGCTCGATGTAGCGCCAGTTGCGGATGTTGAGCTCGGCCGCCTCGCGGAAGGCGTCCTCGATCCACTCGGGCGGATAGGTCTCTTCGGCCTCGACCAGCCGGTCACCAATCATGGGAGTAATCGTACCGATGTGCTCTTCGTAGAGACGGAAGATGCCCGGCCGCTCCTCGCGAAGGACGAGGGGACGGGCGGTGGTTTCGGGGCGGATGCGCAGCTCGCCGGCCCGTGCACGGGCGACCGCGCGTCGCGACGAAGGGTTGTTCAGGAAGTAGACGGCTTCGGGCGCGGGCCCCCCGGTGAGTTCGAGGCCAAGGAGCGCCCGCACCTCGACGCAGCGGAGCAGGCCGGCGGCAAGGCCTTCGCGCCCGCCGCCGATAGCTTCGAAGCTTTCACGGGCGTCGGGCTGGTCCCACACGTCACCTGCCGAAACGCAGCGAGCATCGCCGCGTTGCTCCTGCACCAGGCGGGCGACCCAGAGGAAGGAAAGGAGCGCACCCGGGGATTCGAGCCGGGGCAGGACCGCCGAGAAGAAGAGGTTCGGGATGGCCGTGGCCTTGCCGATGCCCGGGAAGCCGGTGAAGGCGCCGTCAGTCGCGGATGTCATCGGTACGGAGCACCCAGTCCTCGAACTTGGCGAGACGTTCGCGGAAGCGGAGTTCGACCGTGCCGGTCGGGCCGTTCCGGTGCTTGGCAACGTGGACCTGGGCAACACCTTTCGGGTAGGCGCTTTCCGGGAGGTCCGGGTGTTGCTGGGCCCACTGTTCGGGGGTGGTGTACAGCTCCTCGCGGCTGAGGAACATCACGATGTCGGCATCCTGTTCGATGGAGCCGGAATCGCGCAGGTCGGAGAGCATCGGCGTGCGAGGGTGGCGGTTTTCGATGGCGCGGGAGAGCTGCGCGAGCGCGATGATGGGTACGTCGAGCTCGCGGGCGAGCCCTTTGAGCGTGCGGGAGATGTAGCTGATCTCCTGGACGCGGTTCTCACGGCCCCCGGATGTTTCGCCCTGCATGAGCTGAAGGTAGTCGATGATGATGAGGTCGAGGCGCTTGGACTCGCCGGCGAGGCGGCGTGCCTTTGCCCGGAGCTCGGCGGCGGTGAGCATGGGCGAGTCATCGAACCAGATATTCGCTTCGGAAAGGCGCGCCGCCGCGCCCACGACGCGGCGCTCCTCGATCTCGGTGTTCTGGCCGAGGCGGAGGCGGCTGCTATCCACGCCGGATTCGGCCGAGAGCAGGCGGATTGCCAACTGCTCCGAGGACATTTCGAGCGAGAACAGGGCCACGTTGGCCTTTTGCATGATGGCGGCGTTGCGGGCGATGCCAAGCGCGAAGCTCGACTTTCCGACGCTGGGGCGGGCGCCGACGATGATGAGGTCGGAGCGCTTGAGGCCGGTGAGGAGCGTATCGAGGTCGGTGAAGCCGGTGCGGATGGCGGAGAGCTCGATGCGCTCGACCTCGGCGGGGTCCTGGTCGAGGTAGGCATCGAGCAGCTGGCGGATGTGGACGAAATCGCGGAAGTTTTCGCCACCGCGGAGGCGCTGGATGAGGTCTTCGGCGCGGGAGAAGATGGTCTCGATCTCCGCGGGGGCCTCGTAGGCCATCTGCATGATGGCGGTCGAGGCGTGGATGAGCCCGCGGTAGGTCGCGTCGCGCTTGACGATGCGCGCGTAGAACTCGACACCGAGCGACGTGGGGAGCCGGCGGATGACATCGGAGAGGTAGGTCTGGCCGCCGGCCTCTTCGAGCTGGTCGCGGGTGGCGAGCTCGTGGGCGACGGTGATCTGGTTGACGACTTCGTCGCGGTTCCAGAGGGAGACGCAGGCGTCGTAGATCCAGCCGTTCTTCTCGCGAAAGAAGTCGTGGGGCTTGAGGATGCCGACGACCGCGAGCATGGCCTGTGGGTCGACCATGAGCGACGCGATGACAGCCTCTTCGGCTTCGATGTCGTGCGGGGGTAGCCGTTCGAGCTGAGCGAGGGTCATTCGGGAAGGAGGAGACCGGGAAGGCGTAAAGCGCCAGTGCGCGGCAGCGGGGTAGACCGGTCCCTGTCGTCCTCCTTTCGAGCGTTATTCAGCGGATTCGGGTTCGGATTCGGATTCGGTGGCCTCGGCGGGGGCGGCGCCGGCGGCCCTGGCCTCGGCTTCGGCGCGATACTTCGCCTCGGCAGCAGCCTTCGCCTCGGCCTCGGCCTGGGCGGCGCGCTCAGCCAGGAGCTTCTCGACGATGGGCTTCGAGGCCTCGTCGGGCACCACATCCACGGTCACTTCGGCAGTGACGTTGCGGGTGAACTTGACGGTGACCGGGCGCGGGCCGATATCGCGGATGGGCTCGGCCAGCAGGACGATATGGGGGTCGACCTCGACGCCGGCCTTCGCGGTGAGGGCCTCGGCGATGTCGCGGTTGGTGATGGAACCGAACAGGCGGCCGGTCTCGCCAACGCGGGCTTCGAGGGTGACCGTGTAGCCGTCGAGCCTGGTGGAAACGCCGCGGGCCTCGCCGTCGAGCTTCTCCTGGCGGCGGGCTTCCTTCTGGGCGAGGGAGTTTGCGCGCTGGAGGTTGTCCTTGGTGGTCGCCCCGGCGATGCCACGGGGCAGGAGGAAGTTGCGGGCGAAGCCGTTCTTCACGTCCTTCACTTCACCGACCTGCGCGGTGCCTTCAACGTCTTCGAAAAAGACGACTTTCATACTGACTCCAGGGTTCGGGATGGCCGGGCCGGGACTCGGCGGGGTGAGGGGCCCGCCCGGTGCAATCCCGGGGGCACCGTAGACCAATCAGGATAGCCGAACCATGGGTTATCGTCTTGTCGCGCGTTCCTTGATGGAGGATTCACGGAGATCACGGGTTATGGATACCGGGCGATCGCGACAGATCGTGTCGCGATCGGTGGGCAGGCGACGGCCAGCCTTTGAGGCGCACGATTGCAGTCCGCCTGAAGGGCACCCAGAATGCCAGCCGGACACGGTTGCGGACGAACCGGCCGCAGGGGGCCCTGGCTGGAGATCTTCGATATCCACCTCCTGGGAGTCTCGACCGAGAGCGCGAAAAAGCTCGGCCTGTCGATCGCGCTGCTCGTCATCGTTGTGCTCCTGCACCGGATGGCCCTCTGGTTGGCCCGCACTGTCTTCGGCGACCGGACGAGCGATGCGGCGCGGTTCTGGGTCCGCCAGGCGATCAACGGATCGCTGACGATCTTCTTGGTCCTGGGGACCATGTCGATCTGGTTCGAAGAGCCGAACCGCCTCGCTGCCGCCCTGGGCATCATCAGCGTGGCGATCGGGTTCTCGCTCCAACGGGTCATCCTCGCAATTGCGGGGTATTTCGTGATCCTCCAGGGGAAGACGTACAAGATCGGCGAGCGCGTGGCGATCGGCGACGATGTCCGGGGCGACGTGATCGCGATCGGGTTCGTGTTCACGACCCTGATGGAGATGGGGGACCCGGTTGACCCGTCGGCGGAGGGTGGATGGGTCCGCAGCCGCCAGTACACGGGGCGGGTGATCGCGGTAAGCAACGCCCGCATCTTTGACGACCCGGTTCGAAACTTCACGCGGGACTTTCCCTATGTCTGGGACGAGATCTCGGTGCCGATCGGCTACGAATCGGACCGGGCGCGGGCCGAAAGCATCTTGCTCGAAGCGGCGCAACGTCACACGGTCCAGCTGGCGGAAATCGGGAAGACCGCCCTGGAGACCATGCAGCGCCTGTACTTCGTGCGCCTGGTGGACCTTGCCCCGCGCGTGTACTACCGCATCACGGACAACTGGCTTGAGCTCACGGTCCGGTTCGTGACCCCAGACCGTGAAATCCGGGACCTCAAGGATGCGGTCACTCGAGACATCCTGGCAGGGCTGGATGAGGCGGGGATCAGTATTGCCTCTTCGACGTATGACATCGTTGGGTTGCCACCGGTGCGGCTGCGCGGCGACTGGATACGCGGGGCGACGGGGAGCGAAGCCACGCAGGGTAGCCCTGGCGCCGCAGCGCCGGAGCCCGGTCCCCCGTAGACGCGCTACGCCGGGAGCGCCGGGGGCCGTACCCTGTGCGCATGACCTATGAGCGCCCGGTGCTGGTGATCTTCCACGGTGGGACCGGGGATGGCACCGCCGAGCGGATGATGGCGGCCGCGCGGGTGGCCGCTGCACGGAACACCGCACGCTCGGCCCTCGCAGCGGGGTTCGAGGCCGTGATCGTCGCGACCGACGACGAAGCCTCATTCGAGCCCGAATTCCCCGGCCTGCTGATCGATAGCGACGCCTCCAGCGCGCCGTTCGACTTCGCCAACCGGTTGCGGGGCATCGTTTCCCGCTACGGGCTCGAGAAGCCGGCGGTGATGGGCTCGGGATCGGTGCCGTTGCTCGGGGTGGACGAGTTCCGGCTGGTGGTCGAACAGCTCGAAGCGCGCGACGCCCGGTTCGTCACAAACAACTTCTTCTCCGCGGACCTGACGGCCTGGACGCCGGGCGACGCGGTCGAGCGCTGCGGAGCGTTCGCCCGCGACAACGTGTTGCCGCGGCGGCTGCGCGACGATGCGGGGCTTTCGCCAGTCATCCTTCCGCGGACCACGGCGACACAGTTCGACCTGGACACGCCCTCCGACCTGGCGGTGCTGTCGCTGGTCGAAGGGCTGGACCCTGAGCTTGCCGAAGCCACCCGGCCGGCCACCGTCGCAGCCGACCGCTATCGCGCGCTCATGCCGTTCCTCTGCGACCGGACGGCGGAGGTGCTGGTAGCCGGGCGGATCGGCAGCCAGGCCTGGCAGTACCTCGAGCGCGAGACTGCCTGCCGTGTGCGCATCTTCAGCGAGGAGCGCGGACTCGCGACTGCCGGCCCGGCCCACCGGCCCCGTTCGGTGCTGGGCTTCCTGATCGAGGAGGTCGGCGTGGAGCGGTTCTTCGAGCGCATCGCCGAGCTGGGCGACGCCGCAGTCATCGACACACGGGTGATCGAGGCGCACCTGGGCGTGACACCTTCGCGCGAGGACCGGTTCCAGAGCGACTTGCTGGCGGGCGACCGCATCGATGACCCGTTCCTGCGGCGATTCACGGTCGCAGCTGCGGCGGCCCCGGTGCCGGTGCTGCT
Organism: uncultured Anaerolineaceae bacterium; assembly: GCA_964507025.1. Classification (GTDB taxonomy): domain Bacteria; phylum Chloroflexota; class Dehalococcoidia; order Tepidiformales; family Tepidiformaceae; genus Amarobacter. The sequence continues at coordinate 21,328 of CAZDOK010000013.1, read as the reverse complement.
CGGGGGCCACTCACTCGTTTCGGGCGGATTGATGGCATTGAACGATGTGGCCTGGCGCGAGAACGACCGCCGCCTGGGGCTCTAGCGAACGAGTTCGCTCAGGGTGACGAAGCGGATGCCTTTCTGGTCGCGCAGCGTGTCGAGGACAGCGGCGAGGTTGGCGGCCGTATTCGCGGTGAAGTGCGTGAGGACGATCGAGCCCCGGCTTGTCTGGGGCACCACCCTGCCCACGGAGAGCGGGTACTTCCAGTCCCACGGGTCGACGCTCCAGAGGATCGTGCGGTAGCCCTCGGCCGCGGCCGCGACGACCACGTCGCGATAGTTCCCACCGCCAGGGGGCCGGAAGTAGGGCTTGAGGGTCTCGCCGGGAGCGATGGAGCGTAGCGTCTCCTCGGGTTGCCGGATCTGGTGGGTGAAGGTGCCGTCGCGCAGCGCCGCCGGACAATCGCGGTGGTCCTGGGTGTGATTGCCGAACTCGTGTCCTTCGGCGAGCGCGCGACGCACGAAGTCCGGGTCCCGGGCGAGCAGGCTCCCAATGACGAAAAGGGTGGCGTGCGCTTCGCGGGACTTGAGCACGTCAAGGACCTCATGCCGCGCCGAGTAACCGTCGTCGATGGTGAGTGCTGCGACCGGTTCTGTCGTGTCGGCGCGGTACATGACGTTCAGCAGCGTGTCCCCGCTCCACGCCGGGCGGCCAGAAGGCGGGGGGACAGGGCTCTCGGCCGCGCGGTCCGCGCCCACGGCGGGCAAGAACAGGCGAACCGGGGCGTCCCGGCCAAGGCCAGGGATCGTGATGTGCGCCTCTCCGGTTCGAGCGGGCTGGTACTGCAGGTTGTGGGCAAGGATGGGCCCCCGCTCCGGGTGCGGGTACCCGCCATCGGCAAGGGCAAACCTGACCAAATCGAACCTGCGGCTGCCTCCACCAGCGGTCACGAGAGCAGTCCCTGCGCCGGCGGCGACAGCGAACAAGCTCCTCCGGGAGAGCCGGTGGCGGGAGAACCGGGCGATGAGTTCCTGGACGTCGACCACCTAAACAGCACCGCCGGAGGGTCGGTGTGGTTGCCTAGAGCGCCGGAGCAGGTGGCGTGGGAATCGGTGAGAACGCTGCATGCCTACCCATGGATTCTGTGGGATTGAGCGGTAATGCGCGCTTGGGTAGGAGCCTCAAGCGCGTATACTACCGGCACTCTGGAACATGCCGGGGCGCCGCGACCTGCGCGAGACCCGGACGGGCAGGTTCATCACACATGGCCGACGCGATCTACCCCCCGCCAATCGAGGGTGATGGACTGGTGCTCAGGCCGTGGGACACGGCACTGATCCGGCAGATGGCGGCCTGGCGCGAGTACGGCTTCCCCTACCACGCGTTCGACCTCTCGCATCTGGCCGACCCGGTCCAGGCGGCGGCAGCGCTTGCCCGGGCGCATGAGGGCGGTCGTCATCGTTTCTTCGTTGCGTGTGAGGGCGATAACGCGGTGGGGCGCGTCTCGGTGAACCTCCAGGATGCGGCCGGGCTCTACTTCTGGGCGGTGCACGTGCCGCCCGAGCACCAGGGGCGCGGCGTGGCACAGCGCATGTTGCGGGCCCTGATGGGCTGGCTCGAGGAAAGCCACCCGGGCCGGGACTTCGTGCTCACCTCCAATGCCTTCGCCGCGCCGGCGCACCGGACGTATCGCGCGCTCGGGTTCGAGATCGTCGAGACACGCTGGCACTACGACCGGGAGATCGCCGAGCGGCTCTGGCGCGTTTCGCCGGCCGAACGAGAGGCTATCGCGCGGCACATCCGCTTTCAGAGCGGGCGGTGGCAGGTGCGGGCTCACGTCTTCCGGCGGGCACAGGGCGCGCTGACTCGGCCCGCCGCGGTTGCCCGCGCCTCCTGAACCGATCGCGGGGTGGCCCTGCGACCGGACATCCGGCCAGGAAGGGTGGCAATATGCCTGCGCCGGCATATTGCGGGGGTTGGTGAAGCCCGTACCATGCAGGCTGCAGATTCGGCACGAACGGAACCGTGCCGCAGGGAGGCGTGACTTTTGACTACTGCTGCCACCAGTGGCACCGTCGCCGAGAAGGGCTACAACGGAAAGATGCTGAACGTGAATCTCTCCACCGGGGAGATCACGACCGAGCGGCCCGACGAATCACTCTACCGCAAGTACCTGGGCGGGTATGGCATTGGGGCGCGCATGCTCTGGGACCGCGTGCCAAGGGGAGCCGACCCACTCGGGCCCGAGAACATGCTCGGGATGTTCGCAGGCCTGCTGACCGGCACGCCGCTGTTCGGCCAGCGCTGGCAGGTCGTCTGCAAGAGCCCGCTCACCGGCGGCTGGGGCGATGCGAATTGCGGTGGGGATTTCGGTGGCGTCCTCAAGCTTTCGGGCTGGGACGGCATCATGTTCTTCGGCAAGGCCGAAAAGCCCGTCTACCTGGTCATCGAGAACGATAAGGTCGAGTTGCGTGACGCCAGCGACCAGTGGGGCCAGGGCGCAATCGAAAACGAGACCTTCCTGAAGGCGCGCCACGGCAAGCGGGCGAGTGTGGCGAACATCGGCCCGGCGGGCGAGACACTCTCGCTCATCAGCGGTGTTTGCAACGACCATGGCCGGCTCGCTGCGCGCTCCGGCGTGGGTGCCGTCATGGGTTCGAAAAACCTGAAGGCGGTCGTCGCCATCGCCGACCGGAAGGTCATCGCGCAGACGCCGGAGACGATCAAGATGCTCCGCGCGAACCTCGACGATTTCGTGAAGCCGCTGAAGGACTTCTTCCACACCTTCGGAACCACGGGCATCACCAGCATGAGCGCGCTGAATGGCGACTCGCCGGTGAAGAACTGGGGCGGCGTGGGCATGGTCGACTTCCCGGCGGAAGTCAGCGGCAAGATCAACGGCGGCACCGCGATCAACCCGAAGATGGAGAAGCCCTATGGCTGCTGGCGCTGCCCGGTGGCGTGCGGCGCAGAGTCGGTCGAATCGACGAACGAAAAGTACCCCTACCCGCACCACACCCATCGGCCGGAATACGAAGCTATGGGCGCCTTCGGGACGATGAACCTGATGGCCGACCCGGATGCGCTGATCTATGCAAACCACCTGAGCAACGAGTACGGCTTCGATGTCATCAGCGCGGGCGGCGCGATCTCGATGGCCATCGAGTGCTACCAGAACGGCATCATCACGAAGGAAGACACCGAGGGCCTGGAGCTCAACTGGGGCGACCCTGACTCCGTCATCGGTTTCCTGAAGATGATGGGCGAGCGCAAGGGCATCGCGGCCGTCTTCGCCGATGGGGTGAAGGTGGCGGGCGAGAAGATCGGGCGTGGCGCCGAGAAGTTCGCCATGCATGTCGGCGGCCAGGAACTGCCGATGCACGACCCGAAGCTCCAGCCGGAATATCACACCACCTACAAGCTGGACCCGACGCCCGCACGGCACACGCAGTACGAAGGCAACAAACGGCTGGGCAAGATCCCGGCAGCGCCGGCCGACAAGACGGTGTACTCGGGGCGGGGCGAGCATCACAAGGGCGCGAGCGAGTACATGCACGTGGTGAACTCGGGTGGCATGTGCCAGTTCGTGATGATGATGGCGAACACGGCGAACATGCCGAGCTGGTTCAACGCCGTGACCGGCTGGGACATGAGCCTGGACGAGATGATGGCCGTCGGCGAGCGGATCGCGAACATGCGCATGGCCTACGAAGTCCGCGAAGGCGGCAACCCCCGCAAGCGGGCCGTGCCGACTCGCGTGACCGGCGAGACCACGGAGGCGACCCACAGCGGGCCGCTGGCCGGCGTGAAGCTCGACACCGAGCTGCTGGAGACCGATTTCTTGAAGGCCTGCGGTTGGGACACCGAGACCTGCAAGCCATCGAAGGCGAAGCTCGAATCGCTCGGGCTGCCGGAGGTCGCGGCCGCGCTCCACGGCTAAGCTGCGACAGACCACCTATCCCGAAAAGGGGCCACCGGATGGTGGCCCCTTTTTGTCGCTCCCGGGCGGGTCTCAGAGGATGCGGAAGACCGGGTGATTCGGCGCGATGCGGGCGATCTCTTCATCGCTGACGTCCGCGTTCGGCAGGCCGAAGAACTTCTTCGTCTCCATCCCCCAGAGCTTGAGGTAGGCGCGGAGGATCGGCACCTTCTCCGCGTCGGGCACTTCGGCGACACGGACAGGCTCTTCGTGGCGGCCCTTGCGGAGAACCCCCTCGCCCGAGGCGCGGATGTTCCGCACCCAGTGGGTCAGCCCGCGAGGAGCGACCAGGTAGCGCTGTCCCTCGAACGTGAGCGGGTTGACCGGGGTCATGCGCCACTCGCCGGACTTCCGGCCGCGGACGGCCAGGACACGGGAGCCGCGCAGGCTGAGCCCGAGCGTCCCGGTGAAGAAGGCGACGGCGGGGTTGAAGAGGTTGCGGGTGAGGAAGTCCGGTTCCTGGTATCGCATGGGGCAGCTCCTGGGGGTGATGTCTAACAGTGTAAGGTTTCCAGGAGCGCTGTCAAGCCTTACGCTGTTAAGCATGCCACACCCGGCAAGGATCTCTCCCGCCGTTATCGCCGACGCCGCCCGGGCTCTCCTCGAAGAACAGGGCGTCGAGGGCCTGTCGATGCGGGAACTGGCGCGGCGCCTGGGTGTGCGCGCTCCGTCGCTCTACTTCTACGTGAAGAGCCGCGACGATCTGTTCCGGCTCCTGAACACGGCGGGCCTGCGCGAACTCGGAGCGATCCTCACGGTCGCCGCGAATGGCGCAAGGGCCCCCGGCCAGCGCTTGCACGCGATGGCTGACGCCTACGCCAGCTTCGGCTTTGCATCGCCGCAGCTTTTCACCCTGATCTTCGGCCCGTGCCCCGAGGAACGTCATGCCGATGCCGGGGCAGCGGAGGCAGCAGCGGGCCCACTCCTCTCGGCGGTGGGAGACCTGGCCCCGGCCGAGGACGTGCTCGACATCGCGCAGGCGTTCTGGTCGCTGGTGCACGGGTACACCACCCTCGCCCTGAGCGAGCAGTTCCGGATGGGCGGCGACCCGCTGAGGGCGATCCACCGTGCGGTGGACTATCTGCTTGCGGGAATCAGAACGGCAGACGGCGGGGAAGCCATTGTGCAGCCGCGTGTGGTCGGTTAGCTTTCCGGCATGCCGTTCGCGGTCTGCAATGGAGCGAAGCTGTTTTACGACGTCCACGGAGCGTGCAAGCCGACCGCGAATGCGATGCGGCTGGCGGAGCGCATGCGGGTCGCGGAGTTGTATCTTGTAGCGGGCGGGCGGCACGGAGATTTCCTGGAGTTCAGCGACGAAGCCGGCGGTGTCGTCCTGGACATCCTCCAGCGACACGGGTTGGGCTGAGACACATGGAGGCGAACCGCAAAGTCATCGGCTTCACCAAAGACGTCACCCGGAGGCTCACCCGGGTGCTCGACGATGCGCTCATCGGCGTATACGTCCATGGTTCGTGCTCGATGGACGCGTTCGTCTTTCCCACGAGTGATATCGACATGCTGGCGGTGAGCACCCGTGAGCTTACCGACGCCGAGCGGCGCCAGGTGGGCGAAGTGCTGCTCGACCCGGACATGCCGTGCCCGGGATCGGGGCTGGAGTTCAGCCTGGTCACGGATGATTCGCTCAACATCCCGAGCAAGTCGCCAGCGTTCGAGGTGCACGTATGCACCGTCCCCGACAAGCGCAAGTTCGTGGATGGGCGCGGGCACCCCGGCGACCCGGACCTGGTGCTGCACTACGCCATGTGCCACGACCGGGGCTACGCCACGATGGGTCCCTCGCCCCGCGAGGTGTTTCCGGTGGTGCCGCGGGGCTGGGTGCTCGAGGCACTGCTCGACCAGGTGGCGTGGGACTACGTCAATTCCGATAGCGCGACCACCATCCTGAACGCGTGTCGCGCGGTGCAATACGCCGAGACTGGCGAGCTCGCGAGCAAGTTCGAAGGCGGGCACTGGGCGATCGAACACCGGCACCGGCCGATGCTCGTCCAGTACGCGCTGCGCGTGCATCGCAACAAACCGAAGATGGTGCCGACCGCCGAACACGCGATGTGGTTCGTCGATTGGGCGAATGAGCGGCTTAGCGCGGCGCTGGATGAGGAAGAGGACGAGGAGTAGCGAGCGAGGGGGTACCGGGTGGCATACTGCTCCGGTGCCAGTGATCCGCCCTGCCGGGCCCGCCGACGCCCGCGAGCTCGCGCGATTGCGCTACGAGTTCCGGGCGGCGCTGAACCCACCGGCTGAACCAGAGGCCGAGTTCGTCGAGCGCTGTGCCGTGTGGATGGCCGACCGCCTCGGGCCCGGCTCGAACTGGCGCTGCTGGGTGGCGGAAGAGGGCGGTGCGGTCGGCGGACATCTCTGGTTGCAACTCATCGAGAAGATCCCGAACCCGGCCCCCGAGCGGGAGCTTCATGGCTACATCACCAACGTGTATGTGCGGCCCGGGCTACGGGACGCCGGCGTGGGAGCGGGGCTGATCGAGGCGGCCCTGGCGTGCTGCCGGGATTCTGGCGTCGACTCGGTGATCCTGTGGCCGACGAGTCGCAGCACGACGCTTTATGCCCGCCACGGGTTCGCCTTCCCTTCCGACCTGATGGAAGCTGTGCTTGATAGTGGACGCGACCTGCACTGATTCACTCCGTGGGCGGGTACGGAACAACCCAGTTGTCGGGCGGCGGCGGCAGCGGCGGGGGCGTGGGAATGTCCCAGGGGTTTGGCGTCGCCGTTGGCGTGGGAGTGGGGGTGGCGGGGGCGGCTGTGGCCGTGGGCTGGGCCGGCGTTGCCGGGACCTCTGATGGGGCCGCCGGGCTCACCGCCGGTGGTGGCGTGGAGGTGCTGGCCGGGTAGGCCGGCGGTATGTGCCCCACCGATTGCGGGGGCCCCGCGGGCCGCGGGAGCTGGCGCACCTGGTCGAGTGTGAGCTTGAGCGCGGGAGTCTTCGCCGAGATGACGGAGGGGGTCGAGGTTGCGTGCGGGGTCGGCGTTGCGCTGCGTGTCTGGGAGTGCGCTAACTCCGTCGAGGTGGCTGCCGTGGCTTGTTCCGTTGGGCGCTGCGAGGCGCCCGCCATCGTGCCCTGGTAGACGATCGCGCCGGTGGCGACGAGCGCGCCAACAAGGATGAACGTGCTGGAGTTCACCGGCCCTCCCCCTGTGGGGATCGGCACGGCGGGGAAATGCTCGCGGGGTGAGCGGGGTGACGCGAAGGTGTGCAGGCGGTGACCGGGGCTGAAACAACGCGAACGCCCCTCCGGAGAGGGGCGTGCGTTTGTCAGCGGTGCGCGCGGGTGGCTTAGCGCTTGGTGAACTGCGGCGCCTTGCGGGCCCGCTTGAGGCCGGCCTTCTTGCGCTCCTTCATGCGGGGGTCCCGCGTGAGCAGGTTTTCGGGCCGCTTGAGCGTCGGCTTGATCGCCGGGTCGGAAGCGACCAGCGCGCGGGCGATGCCCATCTGGATAGCGCCGGCCCACCCGCTCACTCCGCCGCCCTCGCACTTGATCTGGGCACTGAAGCGGCCCTCGCGGCCCAGGCGGGTGAGCGGCGAAAGGATCTCGGCGCGGTGGGTATCGCGCGTGAAGATCTCCTCGAACGGCTTGCCGTTGACGACAATCGCGCCGTTGCCGGGGTAGAGGCGGACGCGCGCGACGGCGGTCTTGCGGCGGCCGGTGCCATAGAAGTACTGCTGGTCTGCCATGAGTTACTCCTCGCTCGATTCGCTCTTGGCCGTCGAGCGGCGGCGTGCTGGCTTCTTGGGGGCCTCGGCGGTATCGCTGCTGGCTTCGGCGGGTGCTTCGGCCGTCTCGGCCGCAGCCTTGCGCCGGGTGCGCTTCGGCTTTTCGGTGGCAGGCGCCTCGGCGGCCGGTGTCTCAACGACGGGTGGCTCAGCGGCAGGGGCCGCCGCGGTGGGCATCTCCACGGCTTCCTCGGCCGCCGCCGGGGCCTCTTCCACCTTCTTGCGGACGCGGGCGCGGGCCTGCTTTGCGGCCTCGGCGGCAGGCGATGGGGCGGCGGGGACAGCGGGGACCGCTGCGGGCTGGACCTCGGTGATCTGCGGGACGCTCAGGGGGCGCAGGCGCTTCACCTTCGGCGTGGCGGTGGCGAGGGCGGCCGTAACCGCCTTGCGCGCCTCCTGTGCCTTCAGGCTACCGGCGATTTGCGATTGGTGGGGGTGTGTGGGGCCGGCATACACCTTCAGGTGCTTGATCATCTTCTTGCCGAGCGGCCCACCGGGGAGCATGCCCCAGACTGCCTGCTCGATGACGCGGTCCGGGAACCGTGCCATCTGTTCGGCGAAGGAGCGGGCTTTCAGGCCGCCGGGGTAGCCCGAGTGCGTGTAGTACACGTTTTGCTCGGCCTTCTTGCCGCTCACCTTCACCTGCGAGGCGTTGATGACGATGACGAAGTCGCCGTCATCGAGGTGGGGCTCATAGGTCGGCTTGTGCTTGCCGCGGAGGAGACGCGCCACTTCACTGGCGACGCGGCCCAGGGGGCGGCCGGCCGCGTCGATGACGTGCCAGTCTTTGTAGACCTCCGAGGCCTTGATGCGAACGGTTGAGTTCATACCACGTAACCCTCGTCGTACCACACGCGCTCCAAACACAGACCATGGGGCGGGGCGACATGCGCCATCGAACCTGGTCGTGCCTGATCGAGCAGGCGGACGAAATCCTCCACGTTGGTGGCGTGGCGCCCGACCCTGACCAGCTCGCCGGTGATCCGGCGGACCATCTGGGGCAGGAACGCGTCTGCCTCGATATCGAACAGGAAGGTGCAGCCTTCGCTGCGCCAACCTGCGGCGAACACGGTTCGCACGGGGGTGCGTCCCGGTTCGAGTGGCCCGGAACACGCGATGAAATCGCGCCTCCCGCCCAGCGCGCCCGCGGCCTGCTGCATCACCCGGACATCGAGGTCTCCCTCGACGAACCAGGCGGTGCGGCGCGCGAGCGGATCGCGCGCTTCGCCGTTGGCGATGGTGTAGCGGTACCAGCGCCTGCGCGCCCAGCGCCGCGGATCGAACTCCGCGGGCACTTCGCGCACAGCGCGAACCGCTACATCTTCCGGCAGGTTGGCGTTAAGCGCCTTCCTGACGGTTGCCGCCTCGTGCCGCGTTTCCGCGGTGAAGGCGGCCACCTGGCCCCTGGCGTGGACACCGGCATCGGTGCGCCCAGCCAGGGCGACGCGCGTGGGGACTCCGAAGAGCACTCCCGCGGCGCGTTCCAGTTCTTCCTGGACGGTCCGGGCGTTCGGCTGGATCTGGGACCCGGCGAACGTGGTGCCGTCGTACGTGACCGTGGCCGCGAAGCGTTTCGCGGTCACGGCGGGCTAGCTCTCCGCGCCTTTGTCCTCCTCGGACTCGTCGGCGGCTTCCGCCGAGGCGCCGGCCTCCGCAGTTGCTTCAGCGGTTTCAACCTCGGCGGTGGCCTCTTCCGTCACCTCGGCGACAGGTTCTTCCACGTCCGTTTCGGGCTCCACGACGGCGGGTTCCTCCGCCACCGGGGCGGCGGCGGGGGCAGGGGCGGCCGCACGGGCCGACGGAGCAGCGGTCACCCGCTGAGGCCGCGGGGTGGGGGGTGCATCGACCACATCGACGAGCTCGATCGTGGCCATGCGGGCGCCATCGCCCTTGCGGGGTTCGAGGCCCGTGATACGCAGGTAGCCACCCGGCCGGGACGCCATCCGCGGACCAATGACGTCGAACACCTTCTTCACGACCTTCGGGTCGTAGACGAAGCGAAGCGCCTGGCGGCGGGAGTGCAGGTCGCCCTTGCGCCCGAGCGTGATGATGCGCTCGGCCATCGGGCGAATCTCCTTCGCCTTGGCTTCGGTAGTCGTGATGCGCTCATACCGCAGCAGGTCGGTGACCAGGTTGCGGTAGAGCGCGAGGCGGTGGCTGGTTTCGCGGCCCAGATGGCGGCCGGCTACGCGGTGTCGCATGGTGTTTAGTCCTCGTCGTCGGCGCCGATGAGGTCTTCGGCGCTTCCATCTTTCAGGAGAGCTTCCTTCAGGGCCTTGCCCAGGGCGCTCAGGTTCTCTTCGTCGTCCTCTTCGTCCATGATGACGGCACTGGTCCGGACGGTGGTGCGGCCTGGACGGCTGGGCGCTGCGGCCCGCGAGGGAGCAGCGCCACCGCGCGCCGGTGTATCCACAATCGGGACCAGGCCCTCTGCGGTGCCATCAACGTAGCCGAGCTCGATCAGACGGTCGCGAAGCTCGTCATACGACTTGCGGCCGAAGTTCCGCAGGGCGAGGAGCTCGTCCTCGGTCTTCTCGAGCACCTGGCCGACGGTCATGAGTCCACTGCGCTTCAGGCAGTTATAGGCGCGAACCGAGAGCGCGAGATCCTCGATCGGCGTGTTGTAACGGTCCGGGGCCATGAGCAGGCCGCCCACCGAGGTCACACCGACGGCGGGGCCGCCACCGTGCGAGATCGCGATCTCCGGCCGGCCCATCTGGCTGAAGAGGGCAAACTGGTCCATCAGGATGTCGGCGCTCTGGCCGACTGCATCGACGGGGCTCACGGTCCCGTCGGTCCAGATTTCCAGGACCAGCCGGTCGAAGTCGGTGGACTGGCCCACGCGGGTCTTTTCGACGCGGTAGTTCACCTTCCGCACGGGCGTGAAGACTGCATCGACGGGGATGACGCCGATGGGCAGCCCCTCGACGGAGCCCGCCGGCACGTAGCCCTTGCCGAGCTCGGCGTGGAACTCGGCATTGAGGCGGGCCTTTCCCGCATCAAGGGTCGCCAGGTGAAGCTCAGGGTTGACGATCTCGAAGTCGGCCGGGACCTGGAGGTCGCCGGCGGCGATCTGGGCAGGGCCTTCGATGTCGAGGGAGAGGGTGCCACTGCGATTGCTGAGGGCGCGCAGGCGGATCTCCTTGACGTTGAGGAGGAACTCGGTGGTGTCCTCGGCCATGCCGGCAATGGTGGAGAACTCGTGCTGGACCTGGTCGATCCGCACGGATGTGATGGCGGCCCCCTCAAGCGAGCTGAGGAGGACGCGGCGGAGGGCGTTGCCGAGCGTGATGCCGTACCCGCTTTCCAGCGGCTCAGCGATCAGGCGGGCATAAGTCTCCGTCTCTTCTTCGATTGTGAGCTGCGGGACGACGTGTTCGGTCGTTTGGCCGATCAACTCGAGGGAATCCATCATGCTGGTGCGTTCCTCAACTCTCGCCGGTACCGGCGCTGGTTAGCGCGAGTAGTACTCGATGATGACGTTCTCGTTGAACAGGTGCGATTCGCCCTGGGCAACGGTGGGCGGCGCGGTGAGGCGCCCGGACATGTTGGCGACGTCGAGTGCCAGCCACGTTGGCGGGTTCTTCGACTTCAGGGTCTCCTGGACGATCTTGTAGAACTCGCTGCGGATGCCGCGGGGCGTGAAGCTGACGGTATCGCCCTCCTTGAGGTGGGCGGAGGGCACATCGAGCTTGCGCCCGTTCACGGCGATGAGGCCGTGGCGCACGATCTGGCGCGCCTGGCTGCGCGAGTCGGCGAAGCCGACCCGGTAGATCACGTTGTCGAGGCGCGTTTCGAGCAGCCGGACGAGGTTCTCGCCCGAGACGCCCGGTCGGCGGATGGCTTCCTTGTAGTAGCGAACGAACTGCTTCTCGAGGACGCCGTAGGACGCGCGGGCGCGCTGCTTTTCGCGCAGCTGGAGGCCACGGTCGCTGACCTTGCGGCGGCGGGCCGGGCGCGGGCCGGGGGGGTTGGGCCGCCGGTCGAACGCGCACTTCGGGGTGAAGCAGCGCTCCCCCTTGAGGAAGAGCTTTTCGCCGTGGCGGCGGCAGAGGCGGCAGACTGGGCCTGTGTAACGTGCCATGTGTTCGTGGCGCTCCTAGACGCGGCGCCGCTTGGGCGGGCGGCAGCCGTTGTGGGGGATTGGGGTGACATCGCGAATTGCGGTGATGGTGAGCCCGGCGCCCTGGAGCGACCGGATGGCGGCTTCGCGGCCGCTGCCCGCGCCGCGGACATAGACTTCCACAGACTGGAGGCCGTGTTCCATGGCGCGGCGGGCGGCATTCTCGCTTGCGAGCTGGGCAGCGAAGGGCGTGCCCTTCCGCGAACCCTTGAAGCCCGAACCGCCGGAGCTCGCCCACGAGATCACGTTCCCGTTCGGGTCGGTGAGGGTGACGAGGGTATTGTTGAAGGTGCTCTTGATGTAGGCCCGCCCACGTGGGATGGCCTTTCGTTCGCGCCGCTTCAGGCGGCGGGTCTTATCGGCACCGCGTTTTGCATCAGCCATTCGTGGTCAGCCCCTCCTACTTCTTTCCTGCCCGCTTCTTGCCGGCGACAGTCTTGCGCGCGCCGCGCTTCTGGCGCGCGTTGGTGCGGGTGCGCTGGCCGTGAACCGGGAGGTTCCGGCGATGGCGCTGGCCGCGATAACAGTTGATTTCGATGAGCCGCCCGATGTTCTGGCGAACTTCGCGGCGGAGGTCGCCTTCAACGATGTAGTTCTTATCGATGAAGTCGCGGATGCGCAGGACTTCCTCGTCGGTGAGGTCGCGCGCGCGGGTATCGGGATTGATGCCGGTCGCGGCCAGGATAGCCTGGGAGCGGGTCAGCCCGATGCCATAAATATAGGTTAGCGCGATTTCCATGCGCTTGTCGTTTGGGATGTCTACCCCTGAGATACGTGCCATCTGGGCTACCCCTGCCGCTGCTTATGCTTCGGATTTTCGCAGATCACCATGACGCGACCGTGCCGGCGAATCACCTTGCACTTGTCGCAGCGTGGCTTGACGGATGCTCGGACTTTCATGGTTCTCCTGTTGGCAGGACGGCTGGGCCGACCTACTTGAAGCGATAGGTGATTCGCCCACGACCGAGGTCGTAAGGCGAGAGTTCGACCAGGACGCGGTCTCCGGGAAGGATCTTGATGAAATTCATCCGGATCTTGCCGCTCACGTGCGCGAGCACCTCATGACCGTTCGCGAGTTCGACTTTGAACATTGCGTTCGGCAGTGGCTCTGTGACAGTCCCTTCGACTTCGATAGCGTCCTTCTTGGCCATGTCCTCTCGTATTTCGCACAGATGGCATTACGGGAGCGTGAGGACTTCTGCCTCACCTCCCGCCCGAATGGCGATTGTATGCTCGAAATGACAGCATAAGCTACCGTCTTTCGTCGTTACAGTCCACCCGTCGGGCCCTTCGCCAACGTCTGGCCCGCCAGCGGTTACCATCGGCTCGAGTGCGATTACGAGCCCAGGCCGGAGCTCGGGGCCCCGGAACCGCTGGCGGAAGTTCTCCACGTGGGGTTCTTCGTGCATATCACGCCCCACGCCGTGTCCACCATAGCCCTTCACGATTCCGAACCCGCTGGGCCGGATCGTGTCTTCGATGGCGCCGCGCACATCGTTCAGGTGCGCGCCCGCGCGCGCAGCCTTGATGCCTGCCCACAACGACGCCTCCGTGACCTCCATCAGCCGTTGCGCAACGGGGCTCACGTTGCCGACTCCGACGGTGATGGCCGCATCGCCGACGTACCCCTTGTAGGTCGCCCCAAGGTCGAACGTGACGATGTCGCCCTCCTGGAGCTCCCGGTCGATGGGAATGCCGTGGACGAGCTGTTCGTTGATGCTGATGCAGATATTCGAGGGGTAGGGCGGGTACTTCGGCGCTGGCGAGTAGTGGAGAAACGTCTCCTTCGCGCCGACCCGCTTGAACTCGTCGCGAACGAACTGCTCTACTTCGAGCAGGTTGAGCCCGGGACGGACCATCTCGCGAATCCGGGCAAGCGTGTTCGCCACGATGCGGCCAGCCTCGCGCATGATCTTGATCTCGTCTTCGGACTTCAGCTTGATCGCCATGACGCTACTTGATCGCCTCCAGGAGCGACGTGGTCACGTCATCCAGCGGGCGCTCTCCGTCGATCTCCTTGAGCACGCCGGCTGCACGGTAGTGCTCGATGAGATCGGCCGGGGGTTTCTGCTTTTCGAGGCGGGCGCGGACGACTTCCGGGCGGTCGTCCTCGCGCTGGTAGAGCTCGCCGCGACAGGCGTCGCACGTGCCAGCGGTCTTCGGGGGGTCGTTTCGCTCGTGGTAAAGCTTGCCGCAGTTGCGGCAGATCCAGCGCCCGCCGAGGCGTGCGACGAGTTCCTCATCGGCCACGGAGATCAAGAGCGCGTGGTCGACCCGGGCGCCATTGCCCCGCAGCGCTGCATCGAGTGCCTTCGCCTGGACAACGTTCCGGGGGAAGCCATCGAACATCGCTCCAGCACGGGCGTCGTCGCGCGAGATGCGCTCGAGCAGCATCTTGATCGTGACCTCATCCGGCACGAGCTCGCCCTTCGACATGTACTCGTTGGCGAGCTTGCCCAGCTCGGTCTGGTTCTTCACGTTCTCGCGGAACATGTCGCCAGTCGAGATGTGGACGAGCTTCGTCGCGCTCGCGATGCGCTGAGCCTGCGTGCCTTTTCCGGCGCCAGGGGGGCCAAGCAGAACGATATACACCTTAGCGAATAAACCCTTCGTAGTTGCGCATCAGAAGCTGGGCTTCGAGTTGCTTCATCGTGTCGAGCACGACGGCCACCACGATGAGGAAGCCGGTGCTGGAGATGGTCAGGGCGCGGACATCGGTCAGCAGCCCAATGAAGAATGGGATGATCGCCACGAACCCGAGGAAGAACGCCCCGGCCCAGGTGATACGGGTGACGACGCGCATGAGGTAGGCCTCGGTGGGCGGGCCCGGACGAATGCCGGGGATGAATGCGCCCTGCCGCTGCAGGTTCTTGGCCATCTGTTGCTGCTGGTACTGCACCATCGTGTAAAAGAACGTGAACACGATGACGAGCAGGAAGAGGATGAGCCAGTACCAGCCCGTGCCGCTACCGCCGCGGCCGCCCTGGAACTGGTCGACGAAGAAGTCGGCGATCGTCTCGAGGAAGCCGCCGGCGTTGGTGAAGTATGAGGCGATGGTCGCGGGCATGATCATGATCGAGAAGGCGAAGATGAGGGGGATCATGCCCGCCATGTTCACGCGCAGCGGGATGTGGCTCTGCCCCTGCTGGCGGTACATCCTGCCTCCGCGGAAGGCCGAGCGGGCGTACTGCACGGGGACTCGGCGCTGCGCCTCCTGGAAGAAGACGATCAGGTAGATGAGCCCGAGGGCGAAGCCGGCAAAGCCCAGGACCGCGAGGATTGACTGTGTGGTCAGGCTCGGGATGAGTCCAGGAAGGTTCGCCACGATACCGCCGAAGATGATGACGGAAACGCCATTTCCGATGCCGTTCTCGGTAATCAGCTCGCCAAGCCAGACCAGGAACATGGTGCCGGCGGCCAGCGTGAAGAGCGTGGCCCACGTGCCGATGAAGTCGTTCTGGAAGCCAAAGTCCTGCACGACATCGGCACCCTGGCCATTAATGAAGACGATCTGGCCGTAGCCCTGGACGAAGGCCATGGGGACCGCGAGCCAGTGCGTGTAGAGCTGGAGACGGCGCCGCCCTTGCTCGCCCTCCTCCGCCAGCGCCCTGAACGAAGGCACCAGCGGCTGGAGGATCTGCATGATGATGGACGCGGTGATGTAGGGGTACACGCCGAGAGCGGCCACGCTCAGGTTCTGGAGCGCGCCACCCGAGAAGATGCTGAGGAAGTCGAGCAGCGCGTTCCCTTCGAACGCGGCTTCGAGCGCATCCCGGTCGATGTTCGGCAGCGGTACGTGCGCGACGAACCGGAACACGACCAGCATGGCGATGGTGAAGAGCAGCTTGCGGCGGACGTCTTCCTGGCGGAAGGCATCGACCATTGCCTGCAAGAGCCGCGGCCGCTGGGCCGGCTGAACACTCATCCTCAGCTATCCTTCGCTTCGTCCGTTTCGGGGCCGATGACGACGGCGGTGCCGCCGGCTGCTTCGATCTTGGCCTTCGCCGCCTCGCTGAAGCGGTGGGCTGAGATGGTGAGCTTCTTCGAGAGGCCGCCCTGGCCGAGCACCTTCACGGGTTCGCGCAGGTGCTTGAGGATGCCGGCCTCGCGGAGCGTCTCGGGCGTGATGGTGGCGCCGGCTTCGAAGCGTTCGAAGACGCTGACGTTCACCGGCTGGAATTCGACGCGCCACTTGTTGTTGAAACCACGCAGAACGTGGAACTTCCGCGAGATGGGGAACTGCCCACCCTCGAACGCGTCGTAGGCCTTCTTCTTACCGCTGCGGGATTTTTGACCCTTAAGGCCCTTGCCCGCGTACGTGCCGTGGCCACTGCCATTGCCGCGGCCAACGCGCTTCTTGGCGTGGGTGGCTCCCTGCGGGGGACGGAGGTCCTGTGCGCCGATGCTCATCTGGTCTCACCCTCCCGGACATCGATGAGGTGCTGGACCTTGTTGATCATCCCGCGGAGGGCGGGCGTGTCGTCGAGTTCCACGGTCTGGTTGAGCCGGCGCAGGCCGAGCTTCCGGATCGTGTCCTTCTGGTCCTGGTTGTAGCCGATGGCGCTCTTGCGCCAGGTGATTGCGAGGCGAGCCATGGCTACTGCTCTCCCCGGGCGATGGCGAGGCGGCGCTCACGCGCGCCCGTCGGATCCTGGAGGGTGGCGAGACCGTTGATGGTCGCGCGCGAGACGTTCACCGGGTTGCGGCTGCCGAACGTCTTCGCGAGCACGTCGGTGACGCCGGCTGCCTCCATGATGGCGCGCACGGCCCCACCGGCGATGACGCCTGTACCGTGGCTCGCGGGCTTCATCATCACGCGGGCCGCCGAGAAGCGGTGCCACACCGGATGTGCAATGGTGCCACCGCGCATCGGGATCTTGATCATGCTGCGGCGCGCCTGGGTCGAACCCTTGCGGATGGCCTCGGGCACCTCGTTGGCCTTGCCAAGGCCGACGCCGACGCTGCCGTGGCCGTCACCCACAACAACGAGGGCGCTGAAGCTGAAGCGGCGGCCGCCCTTCACGACTTTCGCGACGCGGTTGATGTAGATGACCTTCTCGGTCAGCTCTTCCTGTCCCTGTTCGGAGCGGTCGAATCGGTTGTCGGCCATCTAGAACCCCAATCCTGCTTCACGGGCGGCATCGGCGAGTGCCTGCACGCGGCCGTGATACTTGTAGCCGCCGCGGTCGAACACCACGAGGGAAACGCCATTGGCCTTCGCGCGTTCGGCGATGGCCTTGCCAACGACGGCGGCGCGCTCGGTCTTGTTCTTCCCCTTCACCTCGGCGGCGAGCACCTTGTCGGCATCGCTGGCGGCGGCCAGGGTGTGGCCGGCGACGTCGTCGATCACCTGCGCGTAGATATGCTGCGCGCTCCGGAACACGTTAAGTCGCGGCCGGACCGGTGTGCCGGCAACCGACTTGCGAACGCGCGCATGGCGGCGCTGGCGGGCGAGAACGGGAGTTGCCTTGCTCATTACTTGCCTACCTTCCCGGCCTTGCCAGCCTTGCGGCGGACGCGCTCGCCGAGGTAGCGGATGCCCTTGCCCTTGTACGGTTCGGGTGGCCGGAGCTTGCGGATGTTGGCCGCGACCTGGCCCACGCGTTCCTTGTCGATGCCCTGCACGTGGACACGGGGACCTTCGACGGCGAAGGTGATGCCCTCGGGCGGGCTCACGATGACCGGGTGCGAGAAGCCGAGCGCGAGCTGGAGATTGGAACCCTGCATCTGCGCGCGGTAACCGACGCCCTGGACTTCCAGTGTGCGGGTGAACCCGGCGGTGACCCCGGTGACCATGTTGTTGAGGAGCGAGCGCGAGAGCCCGTGAAGCGCGCGCTGCTTGCCCTCGTCGTTCGGGCGGGTGACGGCGATGACGCCGTCCTCGCGATCGAACGAGATGGTCCGGGGGAACTGGCGCTTGAGTTCGCCCTTCGGTCCCTTGACTTCGATGAAGTTGGACTCATCGATGGAGACCTGGACCCCCGCGGGGATGGTGATCGGCTGGCGGCCAATACGAGACATCGAGCCGTCCCCCTACCACACGTAGCAGAGGACCTCGCCGCCCACTTCGTGGCGACGGGCCTCCTGCCCAGACATGACGCCCTTGGGCGTCGAGATGATGGCAATACCGAGGCCGCCGTACACGCGCGGAATCTCGCGGCGCTGCACGTAGACCCGCAGACCCGGCTTGGAGACCCTTTGGAGTCCATTGAGCACGGGCTGCTTCCGGCCGCCGTAGCTGAGTTCGACCTTCAGGTTGGGCTGCGGGCGGCCTTCTTCGGAAACAACCGAGAAGTCCTTGATGAAACCCTCTTCCTTCAGGACCTTCGCGATAGCGACCTTGATCTTCGATGCCGGGATCATGACGGAATCGTGGCGCGCGGCGGCCGCGTTCCTGATTCGCGTCAGCATATCGGCGATGGGATCACTCACATTCATTGCACTTCCCCTCTGGCGTTTGCTTGCGCACTTACCAGCTGGACTTGGTCACTCCGGGGAGCAGACCGAGGTGGGCGTACTCGCGCATGGTGATGCGCGAGAGGCCGAACCGCCGGATGTACCCCTTTGGGCGGCCGGTGACGAGGCACCGGTTGTGGATGCGGGTTGGGCTGCTGTTGAGGGGCAGCTTGCGGAGTTCGTCGTAGAGCGCCGCGACCTTCGCCGGGTCGTCCCACGACTTCTTCAGCTCGCGCTTCAGTTCGGCCCGGCGGGTGGCGTACTTGGCGTTGAGCTCCTTCCGGCGGTTGTCGCGATTCACAATGCCTTTCGAGGCCATACCGTCGTGCTCCTAGTTCTTCCGGAAGGGCAGGCCCATGAGCTCCAGGAGCTTGCGGCCTTCTTCATCGGTCTTGGCGGTCGTAACGATGGTGACCTGCATGCCCCGGACCTTGTCGACACGGTCGTACTCGATCTCGGGGAAGATCAGCTGTTCGCGGACACCGAGGCTGTAGTTGCCGCGGCCGTCGAAGGCGTTGGGATTCAGGCCCTGGAAGTCGCGGATGCGGGGCAGCGCAGCGCTGACCAGGCGGTCCAGGAACTCGTACATGCGGTCGCCCCGCAGCGTCGTCATGACGCCGATGGGGTTGCCTTCGCGCAGGCGGAAGTTGGCGATGGAGCGCTTGGCGCGGGTGATCATCGCTTTCTGCCCGGTGATGGCCGAGACTTCCTCGGACGCGCGGTCGAGCGCGTTCGCATCGGTCAGCGCCTCTCCAAGGCCAACGTTGACGTTGATCTTGGTGATGCGCGGGATCTGCATGACGTTGGCGTAGCCGTACTGCTCGCGCAATGCGGGCGCCACGTCCGACTTGTAGCGTTCTTTCAATCGCGGCGGCATTACTCGATATCCTCTCCGCTGCGCTTGCCGACCCGGACCATGCTGCCGTCTTCGCGCCGCCGGAAGGTGACGCGTGTGGGCTCATCGTTGTTCGGGTCGATCAGCATCACGTTGCTGATGTGGATGGGGGCCTCGCGCTCGACGATCGCCGAAGCCTGGCCCTGCTGCCGGGCCCTCTGGTGCTTCTTGATGACGTTGACGCCTTCGACGAGCACGCGGTTGTGCTTGGTGATGACCGCACGGACGGTGCCGCGCTTGCCGCGGTCCTTTCCGGCGAGGACGACAACCTTGTCGCCCCGCTTGATCTTGGCAGGCACTACAGCACCTCCGGGGCGAGCGAGACGATCTTCATGAAGTTGCGGTCGCGCAGTTCGCGGGCAACCGGGCCGAAGATGCGCGTGCCGCGCGGATTCTCGCCGTCGCTCGCGAGGAGGACCGCGGCGTTCTCATCGAAGCGGATGTACGAACCGTCGGGGCGGCCGTATTCCTTGGTGACGCGCACCACCACGGCCTTGACGACGTCGCCCTTCTTCACTGCCGCGTTCGGCTGCGCCACCTTCACGCTGGCAACGATCACATCGCCAGGGCGGGCGTAGCGACGGCGGCTGCCCCCGAGCACGCGGATGCAGAGGAGCGAGCGGGCGCCGCTGTTATCGGCTGCCTTGAGGCGGGTTTCCTGCTGGATCACTCCTGTACCTCCGACTTCGGTGCCACCTGGGCGGTGACTTCGATTTCCCGGCCGATGGTCTCCGGCGCGATCTCGGCGACATCGCCCCTCGTGAGGATTTCGATGACGCGCCAGCGCTTGTCCTTCGAGATGGGCCGGCATTCCTGGATCCGAACGATGTCGCCGAGCTTGCACGATTCGTTCTCATCGTGGGCCTTGTAGCGCTCGGTCACCGTCACGACCTTGTGGTAGAGGCGGTGCTTCTTCTTGCGCTCGACGGAGACGACGATGGTCTTCTGCATCTTGTCGGAGACGACGGTTCCCTGGATGACGCGTTGCGTTCCCATGGCTACTCCCCACCCAGCATGGCTTCGATCTGGCGCTCCCGCTTGATGGTGCGGAGGCGGGCGATGCGGCGCTTCGCATTGCGAAGCTCGCGGTAGTTCTGGAGCTGGCGGCTGGCGTGCTGGAAGCGGAGCGTGAACAGGGCGCGATACGCCTCGTTGATCTCGTGGTCCAGCCGGGAATCATCCAGCCGGCGCAGGTCTTCGGCAGTCTGTCGTGCCATCAGATCACCGCCTCTTCGCGCACCACCACGCGGGTGGGCACGGGGAGCTTGTGCGCCGCCAGGCGAAGCGCCTCGCGGGCGACGTGTTCGGGCACGCCGGCAATTTCGAACATGATCCGGTTCGGCTTCACCACGGCCACCCAGCGGTCGGGCGCGCCCTTGCCGGAGCCCATGCGCGTTTCGGCTGGCTTCGCCGTCACTGGCTTATCCGGGAAGATGCGGATCCAGACCTTGCCACCGCGCTTCATCTCGTGCGTCATGGCACGGCGGGCGCTTTCGATGTGGCGCGAATCGATCCATGCGGCGCCCTGGGCCTGCAGGCCGTATTCGCCGAACGCGACGTAGTTGCCGGCGTTGGCGACTCCCTGGCGGCGGCCCCGGTGCTGCTTGCGGTGCTTCACTCGGCGGGGTTGCAGCATTACGCGCCTCCCTCGGTCGTTTCACGGCGAGCCGCCTGCTGCTCCATCGAGATGGCCGTGTGGGCAGGCCCGCCCGCCTCGACTTCCGCCACGGGGCGGACCGGGGGGGCAACCGGCTCGGGAATCTCTTCCTCGATTGCAGGCGCGCTGCGCTCAGGCAGGATTTCGCCCTTGTAGATCCAGACCTTCACGCCGATGCGGCCGAACGTCGTGTGCGCCTCGGCGAGGCCGTAGTCGATGTCGGCGCGGAGCGTGTGCCGGGGCACGCGGCCCTGCGTTTCGCTTTCGCGGCGGGACATTTCCGAGCCGCCGAGGCGGCCGCCGATGGCCACGCGGCAACCCTGGGCGCCGCGCTGCATGGTCCGCTGGACCGATTGCTTGATGGCACGGCGGAAGGCGACGCGCCTCTCGAGCTGGTCAGCGACGGAACGAGCCACCAGGTAGGCATCGAGTTCGGGAACGCGGATCTCCTGGAGGTTCACCCGGACGCGTCCGCCACTGAATCGCTCGA
>CAZDOK010000012.1:0-103623 GCA_964507025.1 uncultured Anaerolineaceae bacterium | reverse complement strand
GGCATCGTCCCGGGTGGTGGCGTGGCGTTCCTGAACGCCCTGCCGGGCCTGGAGAAGGTGGAACTGGAGAACGCGGACGAGCGCACCGGCCTCCGCATCCTCCGTCGCGCGCTGGAGGAGCCCCTCCGCCGCATCGCCATCAACGCCGGCAAGGACGGCTCCGTCGTCGTCGAGGAAGTCAAGAAGCTCGGAAAGGGCCAGGGCTATGACGCCCAGAAGGACGAATACGGCGACATGGTTGCCAAGGGCATCATCGACCCTGCCAAGGTGACCCGCTCGGCGGTCGAAAACGCCGTCTCCATCGCCGCCATGGTCCTCACCACCAACTGCCTGGTCACCGAGAAGCCTGAACAGCAGGCTCCCGTCCAGGCGCCGCCGATGTACTAGTCGGCGCTCACCCCCTCCCGGACATCCGGGACACGGTGGACCTGTACCCGAGGGGGTGGCGCGAAAGCCCACCCCCTCGCGCTTTCCTACCAGAACACCCGGAGGCGGAACCAGCCAATGCGCACGGAAAACGGAATCACCATCGATACCGCGGCCCTCGAGCAGCTGCTCTCCCAGGGCGACCTGATCACCATTGGGTTCACCCTCTTCCCTCAGCGCCTCCTCGTCGATACCCGCTCCAACGCCACCGACGGCCAGTGGGCTGGCATCGTCGACCCCGTGGCGTCTGTCCAGGAGCGCTATCTCTGGCTCGGCCGCAACCGCGGCAGCTTCGGCCCGCCCCAGGCGTTTTCCTTCTTCACCTGGCCCCACACGGTCCGCGGCCTGGT
Organism: uncultured Anaerolineaceae bacterium; assembly: GCA_964507025.1. Taxonomy (GTDB): domain Bacteria; phylum Chloroflexota; class Dehalococcoidia; order Tepidiformales; family Tepidiformaceae; genus Amarobacter. Next base: position 102,847 of record CAZDOK010000012.1, on the reverse strand, counting down.
CGAACGCGATGTCCTGCGCCCACTTCGCCGGCGCCTGGGCCCCGATGCCGATGCCGCCCTCGAACGAGCCCTTGAACACACCATCGAACTCGAACAGCGCGCCATCGCCGATGCAGTCCGCGGCGCCGATGCCTGGCCCACCCTCTGGGCGGCCGCATCCTGACCCGGCCCCTGTGATAGCATCGCCCGGCACCAACTCGCCCGGGAGATGCCCATGACAACCCTCGAACCCCCCACCGCAAGCAGCACCGAACAGCTCCTCTCCGAGCAGGACGGCTATACCCTCACGCTCACGCTCAACCGGCCCGAACGGCTTAACGCCATCAGCGGGCCCATGCTCTCCGAGCTCTCCCGCATCCTCACCGCCGCCAACCGCGACCCGGGCGTGCGCGTCATCATCCTCACCGGCGCAGGGCGCGGGTTCTGCTCCGGACTCGACCTGGTCGATAACAACCCCAACGCCGGGGGCCGCGTTTCGACTGGCCGCCAGCTCTTCGACCTCCACGACTCCGCGCCGACCGTCCTCTGGAACATGGACAAGCCCGTCATCTGTGCCCTCAATGGCGCGGCCGCCGGTTACGGCATGGACCTTGCCCTCCTCTGCGATATGCGCATCGCCAGCGAAAACGGCAAGCTCGCCGCTGTCACCGCCCGCCGGAACCTGCTCCCCGAAAGCGGCGGCTCCTGGCTCCTCCCCCGGCTCGTCGGCTGGGCAAAGGCCTCCGAGATGTTCTTCCGCGGCCAGACCCTCAACGCCCAGCAGTGCAAGGAAGCCGGTCTCGTCAACGAAGTCGTCCCCCACGATCAGCTCATGTCGACCGCGAAGCAGTGGGCCGCCGAGATCGCTATCAACGCCCCTATGGCCATCCAGGCCACCAAGCGCATGATGCGCCAGGGCCTCTTCGAAACCTACGAAACAACAGTCGACCACCTCATGGTCCACCTCATGTCTCTCTTCGCCATGGAGGACTTCAAGGAAGGCGTCGCCGCTTTCCTCGAAAAGCGCGACCCCAACTTCACCGGCCGGTAGCCCCGCCCGCCACGTGCTCCTCCCTTCGGCTCCCACCCGGGCCGGACGGCAGCTCGAGTTGGCGCACCTCTCGAACCCGCCATATGACGCAACAACATCCTGCGAATAGGCTGGTGTCTCCGGGTGCGACCATCGCTACGCTTGGTCCATGACACACGGAGTCGATACCGCATCCTCACTGCGCGAAGTGCCGCTTACCGAGCGCGAGCGCCAGGTAGCGGACCTTCTCGGTCAGGGCCTGACGAATGGGGAAATCGCCGACCGCCTCGGCATCACGTTCTCCACGGCAAAGTGGCACGTCAGCCAGGTACTCGCGAAGCTCGATGTTCAGCATCGCGAAGACGTTCGCCCGCGCCTCAACGCCCTGTCAGAGCCACCACCGCGCCGTCCCCGCTGGAACTGGCTGATACCATCACTCGGTTCGTGGAAGGCTCTCGGCCCGGCAGCAGCCGCCCTCCCCATTGCCGGCATCACGGCGATCACTGTGGTCGCCCTCGTGGCCACCGGCGGGCCCCGGCAAGTTGCGCAGCAGCCGAGCCCCACCGCCACTTCCCCGGGCGTGAGCCACACCGTCGCTGCGTCGAGCAGCACCGCACCACCCATCCTGTACCAGGGCGAGGTCCTGCCAACCGGTCCGGGCCGTTGCGACTACTCGGGCCGAGACCTCACTGGTCTGTGGGCGTCCGACCAGGATCTCTCCGGGTGCAACTTCAGCGATGCGGACCTCGAGGCTGCTCAGCTCAACGGCGCGAATCTCACCGGCGCGAACCTTGAGGGTGCGCTGCTCCGTGGAGCCAGCATGGCCGGCGTCGATTTCGGCGGAGCCAACCTCCGCAACGCAACGCTTCACAATGCCATCCTGCAGGGCGTGAATTTCACCGATGCTGACCTCTCCGGTGCGGACCTCAACAACGCGATCGTCAGCGCCAACTGGCGGGGCGCGACCTGTCCTGATGGCCTTCCTGCCGATGACCGCGGGGGCACATGCGTCGGGACGCCCGGTGTCGAGCACCTCCCGGTGACCCGCTCGGTCGAAGCATCCCGGCAGCTTGCGGCAACCCAACAACTCGCACCGGACTTCGTGCTTCGCGACGCCAGGGACCCGGCAGCCACCCACGCGCTCTCCGCCTACGGTGGGAAGCCAGCCGTCCTGGTGTGGTATGTCAGCTGGTGCGGGGGACCGTGCCTCACCACGCTGGTGGCCCTTCAAGAGGCACAGGCAACGGTCGGCGACCGGGTAACGATCCTGGCAGTGAATCTCCGAGAGTCCCCGGCAGTGGCAACTGCCGCCCTGGATGCCGTCGGCGTCGCGCTCCCGATAGCTCTCGATGGGAATGGCTCGGTCGCGTGGGACTACGGAGTCATCGACGCACCTTCCACGTTCGCCATCGATGGCGAAGGAATCGTCCGGGAGTTTCGCTTTGGAGCCCTGACCCGCCCGGATCTCGCAGGTCTCCTCGCGAGCGTTGGTATCCAGTACTGACTCGCCTTGACCCCACAACTCCCCGCCTCCGCGCTACCCTGAGGACAGGACACCGCGGAACCGTCGCGGCCGCCCGTTCCGTCTGGAACCACAACGGAGGTCCCATGAATCACCGCCTGCTGCCCGTCGCTGCCCTCGCCACCCTCGCCCTCACCGCCGCCACCCTCCTCTCCGCCTGCGGCGACGACGAGGCGGCCGCCTCCGAGCTGCTGAAGTCCGATGCCCCACGCGCCACCGTCGAGCCGGCCGCCGCCACGGGCGCCGCAACATCTCTCAACCTCTTCTCAGCCGACCTCTTCGCTGTCCTCGCCCGCACCGAGGGCAACCTGGTGTTTTCGCCCTACAGCGCTGCCGTCGCCCTCGCGATGACCCGCAACGGTGCCACCGGCGAGACGCTCGACCAGATGAGCACCGTCCTCCACGCGGACCAGGCCGGCGACCTCGACGCCGGCCTGAACGCCATCGACCAGGCGCTCGCAACCCGCCCCGGCGAGTACCGCTGGATGGACAAGACCGTCGAACTCCAGCTCGCCACCGCCAACCAGCTCTGGGGCCAGCGCGACTACCCGTTCCACAATGCCTTCCTCGACAAGCTCGCCGCCAACTACGGCGCCGGCATGCGCCTCGTCGACTACATCAAGGCCACCGAGGACGCCCGCGAGGCCATCAACACATGGGTTTCGGACCAGACCCGCGAACGCATCCCTGAGCTCATCCCGGAGGGCGTCCTCAACTCGGATACGCGCCTCGTCCTCACCAACGCGATCTACCTCAACGCCCCCTGGATGCACCGCTTCAACAAGGACTCGACGTCACCCGGCCCCTTCACCCGCCTCGACGGCTCCACGGTCGAGGCCCAGCTCATGCGCCTGGGCGAGGACCTGCGCTACGCAAAGGGCGCCGGCTACCAGGCCGTCGAGCTCCCCTACGTCGACGGTTCCCTCTCCATGCTCGTCATCGTCCCCGATGCCGGCGGCTTCGCGGGATTCCAGTCGGAGTTCGGCGCCGCAACCCTCGAGACCATGGTCAGCGGCCTCAAGACCGCCCAGGTGAAGCTCGCCTTCCCCCGCTTCGAATACCGCACCCAGGCCAGTCTGAAGGACGCACTCAAGGAAATGGGCATGCCCGTCGCGTTCGAAGGCGGCCTCGCCGACTTCTCCGCCATGAGCCCCGACGGCAAGAACCTCTACATCCAGGACGTCATCCACGAAGCCTTCATCGCGGTCGATGAAGATGGCACCGAGGCCGCGGCCGCCACCGCCGTCGTCGTCGGCCGCACCTCCGCCCCCGTGGACGTCGTCGAACTCACCGTCGACCGCCCCTTCCTCTACGCCATTCGCGACAACGACACCGGCGCCATCCTCTTCCTGGGCCGCGTCCTCGACCCGTCCTAGATCCGACCGTGAGGGAGGTGCGATGCCGGTCCTCCGAACTCCTCCCCACCAACACCACCACGCACTCAATCCGAAGCGCGCCAGTCATGGCACGCTGGCATGTCGATGCCCCGAACGCCGCCCGACCCCACGAACCGCCGTGCCCCGGTCCCGAGTCGGCGAGCCCCGCGCGTGAGCAAGGGACAGGGACCAGGGCAAACAATCGCAGGCCAAACGCAAAACCAACCCCACGAGAAACGCCTCCGCATCGGCCGCGGAGCTCTAATCCTGGTAGCCATAGATAGCAATGTAGGATGCGCCCGCCGAATCCCACGAAAGCGTCGTCTTCCCCGGGCTCTGGATGACGGCCGCCTCAACCCCTTGTACGCCGGGATTGACATCACGGGGATTGCCGCCCGCCGCCAGGCTGACACTTCTCGCGGGAACCGTCTGCGTGACCTCCACGAGGTGGATCTCGTCGGTGCGGGAGGCCACTCCTCCCTCCTCCCTTCTGCCTACAACAGCACGTAGTCCGCCGGGTCCGGCCCCCGCGTCTGCTTCCAGTACTCGATCAGGTTGAACGGCCAGTTCTGCGCCACCCGTCCCTTGTCGTTCTTGTACCAGCTGTTCACGTCGCTCACGCCCCACACCCGCAGCAGGTTCGCCCGGTCGATCCGCTCGTTGTAGGCATCGTGGACCTCCTGCTTGCAGTCGAGCGCCCGCTTCCCCTCGTCCAGCAGGAGCTTGATGCAGCCCAGCACGTACTGCACCTCGCACTCGGAGAAGTAGATGATGCTGCCGTTCACCACGATGTTCGTGTTCGGCCCGTAGAGCAGGAACAGGTTCGGGAAGTTCGGCACCGTGATGCCCATGTACGCTCGCGCGTCGCCATTCCACTGCGCGTGCAGGTCGGCCCCGCCCCTGCCCTCCACCCGCATCGGCGTCAGGAACTTCGAAGCCTGGAACCCCGTCCCGTAAATGATGACGTCGGCCGGGTGCTCCGTCCCGTCGGACGCCACCACCCCGGTAGGCGTGATTTCGCGGATGCCGTCGGTCACCAGGTGCACGTTGTCGCGCTTCAGCGTCGCCGCCCAGATGCCGTTGTCCAGCACGAGCCGCTTCGCCGCCGGCGGGTACTTCGGCAACACCTTCTCCAGCAGGTCCGGCCGGTCGGCGAACTGCATCTGCAGGTAGCCGGTCAGCAGCATCCGCAGCTGGTCGTTCGCCGCGCTTACCGCCAGGTCCTTCGGCTGCCAGCTCTCGTCGACCGTCGCCGCCGCGAGCATCCCGTCCGTCGTGTTCCAGAACAGCCAGAACCGGTACCAGTGCACGTAGTGCGGCACGTGCCGGAACAGCCACTGCAGCCCCCTCGGCACCTCGTCGTGGTACTGCGGTACCGGCACCAGCCATGGCGGCGTCCGCTGGAACACCGTCAGGTCCGCCACCTCCGGCGCGATCGCGGGGATGAACTGGGCCGCGCTCGCCCCTGTCCCGATCACCACCACTCGCTTGCCCTTCAGGTCCACGCTGTGGTCCCAGCGGGCCGAGTGGAACGACGGCCCGGCGAACCTCTCCATGCCCTTGATGTCCGGCATCTTCGGGCGGTTCAGCTGTCCAACAGCGCTGATCACCGCCTGCGCCTGCAGCGTCTCCTGGGTGCCATTCGCGTTGCGCAGGCCCAGCCGCCAGCTCCCGTTCGCCTCGTCCCACGCCGCTTCGACGACTTCGGTGTTGAAGCGCACGTGCTCGCGGATCCCGTACTCACCGGCAACGTCGCGGAAGTAGTCGAGCAGCACATCCTGCGTCGAGTAGTGCTTCGGCCAGTCCGTCTTCTGTGCGAACGAGTAGCTGTAGAACGCGTTCGAGACGTCGACCCGCGCGCCCGGGTAGGTGTTCTCCAGCCACGTCCCGCCCACGTCGTGGTTCTTCTCCAGGATCACGAACGGCACGCCCGCCTGCTTCAAACGGATGCCAGCCAGGATTCCCGACATCCCCGCCCCGATGATCGCCACCGAGAACGGCACGTTCGGGTCTTTCTTCCATTTCGGCGCGCGCGGGTCCTCGTCTTCCGGGCCGAGCTCTTCCAGCAGCAGCGGCAGGTAGTCGTCCGAAGCAACCGAACCCGTCATCCACGAGGTAATCAGCTTGATCGCCTGGTCCAGCGGTACCGGGCTGCTGGTCTCGCCGCGCTCCCGCAACCGCTTCAACGCATCGAACGCGATTTCACGCGCTGCATCCTGCTGCTGCGGCGACATCCCGCCCTGCGGCACCCCTGGCGCAATCCCCGGCGGGCGCAACTCCTCGCGAAGGATCGTGAAGTCGCCCGTCGCCTGTGCCAGCGCGGGCATCAGCGCCGGCAGGAACGCATCCTGCAGCGACGCGCGGATGGCGGAATCGTCCGCCGTGATCGGTTCGGTGGTTCGCCTGAGGGCCATGGTTTGTGAACTCCAGCGTCGTCGGGCAGCCCATGCTGTCCCGGTGTCCGGCGCAAGATTACCCGTATTCTCCGCGCATTGCTGCTTTCAACCCGAAGAATCGGAAAAGGCGAAATTTCCACCCAATCCCGGCTATCCCGCCCGTGTCACACGAAACGCGACCTCTCCGCGCCCGATGGACCGCTCCTCCTCCACCGCCATCCCCACCGCCGCCAGCGCCGTGTGCAGCTCATCCCTGCCCGGCGACTCCTCCTCCGCCGGGTCGATCACCAGCCACGCCACCGCGCTGCTGGATTCCACCATCCACGCCAGCCGCTGCAGCGTGCCGCCGCCCATGTGGCGCTTCTCTGGCCACCAGACGATCCGCGCCGCCGGCTCGGCCGTCAGCAACGTGCTCGCGAACGACGGCCGCGGCTTCATTGCCCCCGCCTCCGCCAGCACCGAATCCGGCGCCGAGATCACCATGATCGACCCGTCGTCGGTCGTCAGCCCGAGGTCCGTAAGCGCACCCATGTCCGAAACGGTACCAGCCACCCGTCCCGCCGTCGCGGAGCTTCACCTGTGCAGCCTGGGCGGGCCAGTACATCGGCTCCAGTGAGCGGGCCATGGAGACGAAGAAGCCAGGCCGCAGGAATCGGCGCCGGGCCGGGTTGCGGCCCACCGGTACTGCTGGTGCCCGGGACGCAAGCGTTCCTCGAAGAGGCGCATCGCCAGTCGCTCGCTATCGCCCGCAGTCCTGATGACGCAGCGGACCAGCGGTTCGTCGACCCGGTCGCTGACTGGCTTGAGGATTGAGTTTCGGGAACCGCAGGCCGCAGCTCAGGACGTAAGTCCTAAGTCCTGAGCCCAGGCCCTGAGTCCTGGACCCTCCTACCGGATCAGCTTCCGCCGCTTCGCCGAGTTCGAGCCCTTGCCCGCCGGCGCCCGCTGGCCGCCGCCTCCCAGCGTCCGGATCTGCTCGTCCGATGGCCCGCTCGGCTTCGCCAGCACCGGCGCGGCCGGCTTCGAAGGCTTCGGGCCAGCGCCATCCCCGGAGGCGGTGGGCGCCGCTTCCGCTGCAGCGGGCTGCGCACCCTGCTGCACAATCCGCACCTTGAACACCGTCCGCGCCACCTGCTTGCGGATGTTCGCCACAAGCTGCTGGTACATGTCGTGGCCTTCGCGCTTGAACGCCACCAGCGGGTCGACCTGCGCGTAGGCCTGCAGCCCGATGCTCTGGCGCAACTCCTCGATCGCCGTCAGGTGCTCCCGCCAGTGCGTGTCGATCGACTCCAGGAGGAGCCAGTGCTCCACCTTCCGCATGTTCTCTTCGCCGACCATCTCCTCGATCTGCTCGTACCGGTCTTCCGCCCGGTCCAGCATCTCGTCGGTCAGCTCGTCCCCAAGCTCCTGCATCTCCGCGATCGAAGGCACGTCTTCCGTCGGGAAGATCTCGCGCAGCTCGGCTTCCACCAGCTCTAGCGACATCACATCGCTGGTGTTCGCGTTTTGCAGCACACGCTCGACTTCCGGCAGCAGCATCGCGTCGACCACGTTGTCCCGCGTGTCGACGCCCTTCAGGATCATGTCCCGCTGCGTGTAGATCTGCTTGCGGTGCTCGTTGATGACGTCGTCGAACTCGACGAGCCGCTTCCGGATGTCGAAGTTGTGGCCTTCCACCTTCGTCTGCGCCTGTTCGATCGCCCGCGTCACCATCCGCGACTCGAGCGGCATGTCCTCGGTCATCCCGAGCTTCTGCATCATCCCCGGCACCCACTCCGGAGAGAATCGCTTCATGATGTCGTCGCCGAACGAGACGAAGAACCGGCTCGAACCCGGGTCGCCCTGGCGCCCGGCGCGCCCGCGCAACTGATTGTCGATGCGCCGGGATTCGTGCCGCTCCGTGCCGATCACATGCAGGCCGCCCGAATCAGCTACCCCGGCCCCGAGCTTGATGTCGGTGCCGCGGCCGGCCATGTTCGTCGCGATCGTCACCGCGCCGTTCTGCCCTGCGTCTTTCACGATCAGCGCTTCACGCTCGTGTTGCTTCGCGTTCAGCACCTCGTGCGCGATGCCTTTGCGAGTTAGCAGCGTTGAAAGGTACTCCGACTTCTCGATCGAGGTCGTGCCCACCAGCACTGGCCGCCCGGCCTTGTTCATCTCCTCGATCTCGTTCACGACAGCGTTGAACTTCGCGCGCTCGTTGATGTACACCACGTCCGCGTGATCCTTCCGGATCATCGGCCGGTGCGTCGGGATCACGACCACGTCGAGCGAGTAGATCTTCGCGAACTCCTCGGCCTCGGTCTCCGCCGTACCCGTCATACCTGCCAGCTTCTCGTACAGCCGGAACAGGTTCTGGAACGTGATCGTCGCGTACGTGATCGACTCGCGCTGGACCTGCAGGCCTTCCTTTGCTTCCACCGCCTGGTGGATGCCATGGCTCCAGCGCCGCCCGGGCATCAACCGCCCGGTGAACTCGTCGACGATGATGATCTCGCCGTCTTTCACCACGTAGTCGCGGTCGATGCGCTTCAGGTACTCGGCGTCGAGCGCCGCCTCGAGGTGCCGCGCCAGCCGCGGGTCGCCTTCGAACAGGTTCGGGATACCGAGTGCCCGCTCCACCCGCGTAATCCCGTCCTCCGTGAGCGCGATGTGCTTCGCTTTGTGGTCGACCTGGTACTCGGCATCCTCGCGCAGCCCCTTGAGCGCCCTCGCGAACTTCACGTAGGTCGCGCTCGCCTCTTCGGCGTTGCCGCTGATGATGAGCGGCGTCCGCGCCTCATCGATCAGGATGTTGTCCACCTCGTCGATGATCGCGTAGTACAGCGGCCGCTGCGCCTTCTCATCCCACTCCCGCACCATGTTGTCGCGCAGGTAGTCGAACCCGAACTCGTTGTTCGTCCCGTAGGTGATGTCGGCCCGGTAGACGTCCCGGCGCGAACACGGCCGCAGGTCTTCGAGCCCGCCCGTGCCCCCCTCCTCGCCCGGCACGTAGCCCGGCTCGTACATGTACGAGACGCCATTGTTCTGCACCACGCCAACGCTCATACCCAGCGCGTGGTATACCGGCCCATACCAGGCCGCGTCGCGCCGGGCCAGGTAATCATTCACCGTGATCACGTGCACGCCCCTGCCGGCGAGCGCGTTCAGGTACACCGGAGATACGGCGGTCAACGTCTTGCCCTCGCCCGTCCGCATCTCGGCGATCTTTCCCTCGTGCAGCACGATCCCGCCGATCATCTGCACGTCATATGGCCGCTCGCCCACCTTCCGGAAGGCGATTTCGCGCGCCACCGCGAACGCCTCCGGGAGGATGTCGTCGAGATCCTCTCCGCCAGCGAGCCGCTCCTTGAACGCGGCCGTTTTCGCGAACAGCTCCTCATCGGCCAGTGCGGCGAATTCGTCCGAGTACTCGTTGACCTCGTCCACAATGGTCGAAAGCCGCTTCAGCTCCCGCTCGTTCGAATCTCCGAGAATGCGGCTGATGAATCCAAGCTTGGGCATAACACTCCCAGTGTAGCCGATAGCCCTGTTCAGGGATTGGCAATCCGCCCGCCCGCTACCCAATCGTCCGTGCAACCGCCGTCACCGCCGCGGCCGCCACCACCGCAGCAAGCAGCGGCGCGCGCAACGCGATGCACACTGCCGCCGCCCCCACCCCCAGCACCCGCGCGTCCAGGACCAGCGATTGGCCATCGCCCAGCGTATTGGTCACAACCAGTGCCGCCAGCAGGGCAGGCGCCAGCGCGGCAACCAGCAGGCCCGTGCGCCCCGGCAGCTCGCGCCCGCCCAAGGCCACTGGTCCGACCGACTTCATGGCGATGGCCGCCACGCCCACGATTGCCACGGCCGCCCACGTGTCGCTCACCGGCGCCACCAGCCCGCAAGGCACGCGGCCGACGCCACGATGATCGGGATGCCCGGCCGCGCCACCGGTATGAGCGCCATCGCGATGAGGGCCCCACCGATCGCTGCCGCCACGGCGGTCCGGCTGCGCAGCTGCGGCGCCAACAATGCCAGGAAGAGCGCCGGGAAGGCTGCATCGAGCCCAAGCTTCTCCGGGTCACCAAGTGCATCGCCTCCGAGCACGCCCAGCGCCGTACCCACCACCCACGAAACGTAGATCGCCAGCCCTGCCCCAAACAGCGCGCCACGGTCGAACGTCCCGTCGCCCCGGTTCGCCACCGCCCACGATTCGTCGATGATCATCTGGCTCTGGAGCAGCCGTGCGGGCAGCGAACCGCCCAGCGCCGGCGCCACCGAAATCCCGATCGGAATATATCGCGCCGCCTGCAGGATCGCCGCCGTCACCGCCGCACCGAGCCCGCCACCATCTCCCAGCACCGCGACCACCGCGAACTGCGATGCTCCCGTGTACGCCGTCATCGACATGACCAGCGGCGCGAGCACCCCAAACCCGTTCGACCTGGCAAGTACGCCGAACGAGATACCGAACGCACCTACCGCGATGCACAGGGGCACGGAGGCCCGCAACCCGTAGGCGAAACCGCCCCGCGATTGCTGGAAGTTTGCCTGCGTTCGCCCGCGCGCCATCCCGCCCGAGTGTTCCACACGTGCCCCGCGCCCGCTACGTCTACGCGGTCGAGATCACCCGCTCGCGGTCGAAGCCCCTCGCTGCCCCCCGCCAGAGCATCAGGTCGATTGCAGCCATCAGTCCCGCGAACACCAGCCACGTGACTACCGTCGCCGGGATCGTCCGCGTCACCACCAGCAGGATCGGCAGCATCCCTGGCAGCAACACCAGCCCGCTCAGGTGTTCCGCCACCCGGACATCCTTCGCTCGCGCCGAAAACGTCATGCCGATAAGTGTGGAGAACAGCGCCAGGACCGGTGTCATCAACACCAGCCCGAACGCCCAGATCCAGTCGAGCGCCGGCCCGCGCACCTCGCTGTGCACCGCGGCCGCGACCACCCCCATGTACGTCGCGTAAATCCCCAGGGTCATCGCGATCGTTGGTCCGACGATGGCCAGTACCTTCCCCGCCACGAACTGCCGGTCAGTCATCGGGAGCGTCAAGAGGGGCTCCAGTGTCCCCTGGTCGCGCTCCCCTACAACGCCGTAGGCTGCCATTGTTGCCGGCACGATCACGGGCGTCAGGAAGAAGCAGAACATCGCCTGCCCCACCGCCAGGTTCACCCCGCCAGGCGCCCGGTCGATATCGAAGAACACGAGGTTCAGGATCGGAAGCACCAGGAAGGCGACTGGCAGGATTGTCGCCGTCATCAGGATCATCCGGTGATGACGGAACTCCCGCCATTCCTTTCGCACGAGCGCCCGAACCGGCGGAGCCACCACGACCAGGCTCATGCAGCCTCCTCCATCTTGTGCCTCGTTCCCCGGGCCATCAGCTCCAGGTACACCCGTTCCAGGTCTCCCGCCTGCTTCACCGAGACCACCCTGGCCCCCGCGTGCACCAGCCGCGCCACCAGCTCGGGCGTATCGCGGTCCGCATCGGGCAACCGGCAGCTCACGCCGCCTCGCACCCATTTCACCTCCGCAACGCCGGGCACCGACTCGACAGCCCGCTGCACTGCCTGCTCGACCGCACTGGCGATCTCCACCTCCACCACGTTCCCCAGCAACCGCGAGCGCAACTGCCGGGGCGTCCCCATCTCCAGCAGTTCCCCCTCGCGGAGGATCGCCACCCGGTCGCACAGCCGTTCCGCCTCCGCCAGGCGGTGCGTGTTCATCAGGACCGTCGCCCCGTTCCGCACCAGGTCGCGGATCATCCCCTCCATCGCCACTGCCGCAGAAGGGTCCAGCCCCGATGATGGCTCGTCCAGGAGCAACACTGCCGGCCGGTGCACGATCGCCCTCGCAAGCGCCACGCGCTGCTTGAGCCCCTTCGAAAGCTGGCCCACCCGCTCACCGCGACGACTCGTCAAACCGGCGAACTCCAGTGCCGCGCGAATCGCGCCGTCCGGTTCCGCGAGTTCATGCGCCTCTGCCCAGAACCGCAGGTTATCGTCGATCGTCAGTCGCTCGTACAGGCTCGGTTTCTCCGGCATCACGCCGATATTCCGCCTCACCGCCAGCGCATCCGCCGTCACATCGTGGGAAAGGACCGAGGCGCTGCCCGTAGTCGGTTGAATCAGCGTCGCAAGGATGCGCAGCGTTGTCGTCTTGCCGGAGCCGTTCGGCCCCAGCAGCCCGAACACCTCACCCCGCTCCACCGCCAGGTTCACCGGCCGCAGCGCGACGCGGTCTCCGAACGTCCGTCCCGCTCCACGCAGCTCGATCGCCGGCCCCGCACCCATCACATCCCCAGAATCGGCAGAACCCGGTGCGCTCACCAGCGGGCGGCACCCGGCGTTTACCACCGACCCCCGGGGAGCGCTGGCTATTTCGGTCCCGCTTCCAGCTCTGCCCGCACTTCGTCCAGCACCTTCTCGGCAGCATCGAGTGCGTCCGCCGATTGCTGGCCGATCGCCGGGTCGAGTTTCGCGATCGCTTCCTTCAGCAGATTCGCGCCATCCGTGAGCCCCCCGGTCGCGTCAGCAATCTTGGCCGCGAGCGATGCTGGTGCGCCGGGCGCGGCAGCCACCGCTTTCAGCGCCACCGCCTTCGCGATCACGGTGTCGGCATCCGCCGTGAGCAGCCCCGGGACCCTGGGGTCAGCCTGGTTCTGCTGCGCGGAAAGCATATCGTCGTTCAGCCGGTTCACCGCGTCCGCCAGCTGGTTGGCCGCGTTCAGCGCATCCGCATACCAGGCTACCAGCGGGTCGACCGTGGGGGTTGCCACCGGTGAGGGAGTGAGCAGTGCAACGGCCGTCGCCGTCTTGCGGATATCTTCGAACTCGTCGCCGGAATCGCCGCCGCAACCGCCCACCAGCAGCGCTGCGGCGACGATTCCGGCCGCCACCAGGTTCGCTCGCACATACATGCCGCCAATCTACAGACCCCGCGCAACCCCCGATCACGGCCACGTGTCGGCGAATGAGCGGCCCAACCGGCCGCCAGCCCCCCGCGCGGTGCCTACCGCGCCATCCGTCCGCCATCCACGGGGATGATGGCCCCGTTCAGATAGCTCGCGTCGCCACTGCACAGGAAGGCCACCAGCGCTGCCACCTCCTCCGGCTCGCCATACCGTCCCATCGGGTTGGTTGCCACCATTCGCTCCTTGGCCTCCTCCGGCGCGTCCGGGTTCATCCCGCGTTCCAGCGCCCGCATCATCCGCGTCTCGATCGGCGATGGACACACCGCGTTGACGCGTATCTTCGCTGGCGCCAGCTCGAGCGCCGCCGTCTTCGTCATCCCGACCACCGCGTGCTTGCTCGCTCCGTAGGCGATGATCCCGGGCGTGCCGCTGAGCCCCGCAACCGAGGCTGTGTTCACGATCACGCCCCCGCCGCCGGCCGCCATCACCGGTGCGACGTACTTCATCCCCAGCCACACCCCCTTCACGTTCACTGCCAGCACCCGGTCAAACTGGTCTTCGGGGTACGCCAGCATCGGGCCAATCCACCCCTCGATCCCGGCGTTGTTGAAGAACGCATCGACCCGCCCGAACCGATCCTTCGCTGCCTGCACGTACCGCTCCACGTCGGCCGCCTTCGTGACATCCGCTGCTACCGCAAGCACGCTCCTGCCCTCCGCCTCGACCGCCGCCACCACCTCGTCGAGCGCGCTCCCCGGCAGGTCCACCGCGACCACGCTCGCCCCTTCTCGCGCGAACCGGACCGCGCTCGCCCGCCCGATCCCGCCCGCCGCGCCAGTGATGATCGCCACCCTGCCCGCAAATCGCTGTTCCATTGCCCTGTTCCCCTTCCTGGTTGTGTTGTCCTTAGTCCCGGCTCGCCGCCGGCGCCACCCCGGTTCCCGATACGGCCACCACCCCGGCGGCCCGCCCCCGGAACGATGAGGCCACGATCGCAGTTGACGAGGCGATGGCTGCCACCAGGAAGGCCATCCTGATCCCGTCCACCAGCGCCCCTTCCGGCAGATCCGCCAGCCGGTTCGCGCTGAAGCCCGCCGAGGCCGTCGCCACCGCTACAAGGATCGCGCTCGCCATCGCGAGCCCCGTGGCATTCCCGATATTCCGCGCCGTCCCCACCGCCGCCGAAGCTGTCCCGAGCCGGTCTTTCGAGACGCTGCCCATGATTGCCGAGCTGTTGGGCGACATAAAAATTGAGGTTCCAATGCCGATCAGCGCCAGCCGCGCCACCAGCAGCGGCACGGGCGTGCCCCCGTTGATCGTCGCCATCAACAGCAGCCCGAACGAAACCAGTGCGATCCCCACCGTCGTCTGGTGCCTGAACCCGTACCGGTCAGAGACCCGCCCGCTCAGCGGAGAGAGCAGCAGCATCATGCTGGGCACCGTGGCCATCACCAGCCCCGTCTGCGCGGTGCTGAAGCCCTTCACCTCCTGCAGGTAGAACGGCAGGAGAAACGTCACAGCCGATTGCCCCGCGAAGTTCAGCGCCAGGCTCGAAACACCCACGCTGAATGCGCGCACCCTGAAGAGCGCGAGCGCCACGACGGGGCTCGCCGCCCGGGCCTCAATCCGCAGGAACGCCACCAGCGCGCAACCGGCGAACAACAACAACCCCAGGATGACGGGCGACCCCCACCCCCACGACTGCCCGCGGTTCACCGCCAGCAGCGCCGACGAGAGCGCCCCGAACAACGCCACCGCCCCGGGGATGTCGAGTTTTCGCGATACCCCGGCCGGCAACGGCTCCGAGGGGCGGATGAACAGGAACGCCAGCGTCATCGCCATCATCCCGATCGGCACCCGCAGGTAGAAGATCGATTGCCACCCGAACAGCCCCAGCAACAGCCCGCCGATGATGGGCCCCGACATCAGCCCGGCGCCCACCACCGAGCCCGTCGTCCCGAGCGCCTGTCCGCGCTCCTCCGGCGGGAACGCCTCCGTCACGATGGCGTTCCCATTCGCCATCGCCAGCGAGACACCGATCGCCTGGAAGAACCGGTACGCCACCAGCTGTTCGATGTTCTGGGCGAAGCTGGCGATCGCCATCCCTATCGTGAAAATCACCCACCCCGTGATGTACACCCGCTTCCTGCCGTACAGGTCGCCCACCCGCCCCGCGGTCAGCGTTAAGCCCGTCACTACCAGGCTCGAAATGAGCGTCGCCCAGACCACCGTGTCCGGCGACCGATCGAACTCCCGCGCGAGCGTGGGCAACGCCACGTTCACGATGCTGAAGTCCATGGTCGCCATGAAGGTGCCGAACGCCACCGCGATCAGGCATCGCCACTTGTACGCCATCGGCCACGGATTATGCGTCCGCCCCCCGGTCTTGTCAGGTTGCCGTGATCGCCCAGAGCAGCTCCCACACCCGGACCGGCTCATCCAGCCCCGGCAATGCCACCTCGCCACGGTCGGCGAACGCGAAACCTTTGCCCACCGCCAGCTCCCGCACGACGTTGGCCACAAGCACCTCGCCCCCCTCCGCCATCCCCGCGATCCGCTCCGTGTTCACCACCGCCGCGCCGAAGAGCTCATCGCCCTCGGCGATCGGCTCGCCGGCGTTGATACCCACACGCACCCGCAGCTCCACGGGCAGATCGGCACTCGCGTCGGCGAGCTCACGCTGGAGCTCCGCCGCGCATTCCAGCGCTGCTTGCGCCGTGGCGAATCGTGCCAGGAACCCATCACCCGTCGAGAGCACCTCTGTCCCGTCGTGTGCTGCCAGCGCCTGCCGCGTGATCCGCTCGTGCTCCCGGAGCACGATGCGGCCGCGCTCATCGCCCAGCCTGCGGATGATGCTCGTGTGCCCCTCGATATCTGTGTACAGCAGCGTGCAGAACCCCGAGGCCGGTACCGGTTGGCGCGCCGGCTCTTCGTCCACGTTCAGGAACTCCGAAACGCCCCGCGCGATGACGCCCGCCTCCTGTGTCAGGAACAGCATCGAGCTCCCGGGGAACGGCGCCAGGCTCGCATCGCGCATCGAGGCCGCGAGCCGCCGTGCCGTCGTCGGCGGTGGCGCACCACCTTCCATCCGGTGGGCCACCATGACCGGGCATCGCACCTCGGGCAACAACTGCGAGATGTCCGATTCAAGGTAATCGTTCAGCAGCGCCTCGTGGATCGCCGCACTCGATGACTCTCGCATGATTCGTGCGATCCGGTGCGCCGTGGGCGCATTCTCCCAGCCTGCGACGATCGCATGGGCCGCCGCCTCACAGAACAGTCCCCAGTCCGTCACGCTCAGTTGCCGCAACGCCTCGAAGCGCGGCGTCCGCATGTCGGAACCGTGCTGAACGGCCATCCACAACACCAGCCGGTTCACCCGCTCCGGGTTCCGCGCCGCGAAGGCGATCGCCGCAGGGCCTGCCTGCACCGGCGCGAACAATCCGAACTGCTGCACCCCCGCCCGGTCCGCCACCGCCCGCAGGTCTTCGACCATGGTCTCCAACGAGTACGTCTGCCCTTCCGCCGATGAAAGCCCGCACCCCCGCGTGTCATACCGGATCAGCCGGAACCGCTGGAGCAGCGCCGTGTACCAGGAATTGAAGTCCGGGTCCTGCCACTCCATCTGGATGTGCGTAAACGGCATCATTGGCATCTGGATCACCGGGGGACCGCTCCCCAGCGACCAGAACGCCACGCTAGCGCCATCCGCGGTCAACGCGTACTGGATGCGCGGGTCCATCGGGCCTCGATTGTACGCACCCGCCGCACCACATCGCTCCCCAAACAATCGTCCTGGCCGAACTCCCCGCCTTTACCCCGGCTTCTGCACCAGTACGGGCCGACCGCTATTTCGGATCACGGCCTCGGCCACGCTCCCCGCCAGCATGTGCGAAAGTCCCGACCGCCCATGTGTCGCCATCACGATGACGTCGGCATCTAGCTCATTCGCCAGCTCCGTGATCGCCTGCGCCGCATTTCCCGACCACTTCACGTGGGCCGCTGTCGTGGCATCGGCCAGCTCTCTTGCCGCGATCGCTTCAAGCTGTTCCCGCAACTCGATGCCCTTCCGCGTCATCGCCTCGCCATGGCTTTCCACGAGCCTCGGCTGCGGGCCCTGCACCGCCGTTGAACCAACCGAAACGGCCGGAGGCTCATCAACCACATGCTCCAGCCGCCCGCGCACGTCCTTCGGGTCCACCACCCGCAAGAAGTGAATCTCGATCCCCGGCGACATCTCCACCAACCGCCGCACGGTCGGCATGATGCCCATCGCGGTGTCGCTCCCATCCAGCGGAACTACGGCTTTCATCTGTGGTTCTCCTCGCCTCGTGTGGCGCTACTTTGGGCACGAACTCTACTCCCTTGTACCGCCGAAAGGGACTGCCTCAGCGGGCCGTTAGTCTATCGCGGGCCACAAATCGTGATGAACTTCCTTCACCAAACCCCTTGCAGACCTGTTTAGCGGGTGCTAAAAATGTGTTGGGTCGCGCTGGATGCTGTGTCCGCTCCACACATCCACCGGCCCTTTTTTGTTGCCCTCGTCGCACGGTGGTTCACACCCCCGGTTCTCGCTACACTCCACTCCGGTATGAAGACGCTCATCCTCCGCCTGGCCCTCGTTTCCGCCCTTGCGTTCGCAGCGCTCGCACTGATCGCCCCCGCCGCCGCGGATGACGACGGTGGCCACACCACGGCCGCCGGGAGTGGCAACGATGTCGTGCCGGCTGCCCTCTGGTCGCTTGCCGGCGTCGCAGTCGGCGCGATAGTCATGGGCACCCTTTACCTCTTCAAGCGCCAGGTCGGCGGATTCCCCGAAAACCCCTCCTGGGTTGCCCCCATCAGCATCATGCGCTCGCGCGACCTCCCCTCCGACTCCGGCGGCCACGGCGATGCCCACGACAGCCACGGCGCCGGTCACGCTCCCGCGCACTAATCCCGCTCTGCCCGCCTGATCGGGAGGCCCAGGTGTCCAAACGCCTTCGCGTCGTCGAGTCCGACCCCGCCTGGCCAGTGCGTTTCGCAGCCGAGGCCGGTCGCATCCGTGCCGCGCTCCCCGGTGATGCCTTCAGAATCGAGCACGTCGGCAGCACCGCCGTTCCCGGCCTCGCCGCCAAGCCGATCATCGATATGGTCCTCTTCGTGCCGGACTTCGCAGCCGGCGAAGCATTGATCGAACCCATCCGCTCACTCGGCTACGTCTACCATGGCATCGCGGGCATTCCTGGCCGTCGCTACTTCGACCTCCCGTCGCCGGTGCCCGGAGAGCTCGACATCTTCCATCTCCACATGTACCCCGAAGGCCACGACGATGCCGCCCGCCTGCTCGCCTTCCGCGATTACCTCCGTCGCACTCCTGCCGCCCGCGAGACCTACGCCGCCGCGAAACGCGACCTCGCCGCCCGCTACCCGAACGACATCCTCCTCTACACCGGAGGCAAGACAGCCGCCATCCGGCCCATCTACCGCGCAATCGCCGGTCTCCCCGTGGATACTGTCGAAGTCTCACCGTACGACCCCGCATGGCCTGGTGAGTTCGAAGGCGAAGCCGCCCGCCTCCGCGAGGTCCTTGGCCAGGCCATCCTCGACGTTGAGCACGTTGGCAGCACCGCGGTCCCGGGCCTGGCTGCAAAGCCGATCATCGACATGATGCTCGTGATCGAGGACTTCGACGCTGCCCGCCCGCTCGTCCGCCAGGTCGAGGAGCTCGGTTACTGGTACTGTGGCGAAAACGGCATTTTCGCCGCCATTACTTCATCAGGGAAGACGCGGCCGGCGCCGTCACCCACCACCTCCACGCGCTCGAAGACACCAGCCTCGAAGCCCGAAAACACCGGCTGTTCCGCGACCACCTGCGCGCCAACCCGCCGGACCGCGACGCCTACGGCAGCTTGAAGCTCAGCCTGGCTGCGATCCACGCCCGCGACCGCCAGGCCTACCAGGAAGGCAAGACGGACCTCATCGAACGCATCCTCCGCGATGCCGGCTGGGAGGGCGAAGTCCCCAGCGCCGAGCGCCGCCGCTAGCTACGAATCACGCGATGCGTCCACATCGATGTTCTGCGTCGCCGCATTCGCCCCGATGAGCGCATCACGCATCTGCGCCGCAAGGTCCGCCATCCCACCCGGCGAATACGGAACGAAAATCGTGTTCGCCCGCGACGACGCGCCGATCTCCTTCACCGTGTCGTAATGCTGCGTCATGAGCACCAGCTGCATGATGCTCTCCGGCGTCGTTCCCGAGATGCTCTGGGCAAACTGGTCCACCGATTCGCGCAGGCCATCGATGATCGCCCGCCGCTGGTTCGCGATGCCCTGGCCCTGGAGCGCCTTGCTCTCTGCCTCCGCCTCCGCCGCTTTCACCTTCAGGATCTTGTCCGCCTCGCCGCGCTCCTGCGCCGCCTCGCGCAGCCGCTTCGCCGCGTTGATCTCGTTCATCGATTCCTTCACCTTCTTGTCTGGATCGATGTCCGTGACCAGCGCCTGCACGATCTGGTAGCCGAACTCTCCCATCTCGCCCGAAAGTTCCTGCTTCACGGCGATCGCGACCTCGTCCTTCCGCTCGAACACGTCGTCCAGCTCCATCTTGGGCACTCGCGCCCGCACCGTGTCGAACACGTACGCCGTGATTTGCACCGTCGGCTGATCGAGCCTGTAGAACGCGTCGTACACCCGGTCCGGGATCACCATGTACTGCACGGCAACGATCGTGTGGACGAAAACGTTGTCCAGCGTCTTCGTCTCAACGTTCACGTCCAGCTGTTGCACCCGAAGGTTCACCCGCCCGGCCACCCGGTCGATGATTGGCACCTTGACGTTCAGGCCGGGCCGCGCCACGCGCTTGAACTTCCCAAACCGCTCGACGAGCGCCGCCGTCTGTTGCCCCACCGTGAAAAGCGACGAGAACAGCACGATGAGCCCCAGCACCACCACGACGCCGAGGACGATGAGTCCACCCATGAGTTGCCCCTTTCCGCCCGGTCATCCCGGGGCCTGGACCGACAGTATAGCCAACCCGAATGCCCGGAGGTCTGCCATCGGCTCGCAGGCACCCGGGAGCCCGCCAGCCCGTCGCCGCCCGCGCCTCATCCGTTCGGGTGATGGCAATCCGCGTCCGGCCGTATATGCTGCGCGTTCTCAAAGCCCCGGTGGGGTACCGCCCCACCCGCCGGAGGTCGTCAGTGAGCGAATTCATCGAGGCCATTCGGCTCAACACGCCCGGCAACGCGTTCGAGGCGGCATTGCTCGTCGCCTCCCTCGCCGTCGTGTTCGCCTCTTTCCGCAGCGCCACCACCACCGCAATAGCGCTCCTGGTGACCGCCTCTGGTCTCGCTGGCTTCATCCAAACCGGCCACCCCTCCATTTCCATGGCCGTCGCCCTCGCCGGCCTGCTCCTCCTCCGCCACCGCCCCATCGACCCGCGCGGCGCGTCCGCCTTCGCCCGCCAGCTCGCCACCGTCATGGCGGGGTTCCTCGCCTACGAAGTCGCCCGCTTCCAGGTCGTCTCCGAACCCCAACCCGCCATGCGCAACGCAACCCGCGTCGTCGATTTCGAACGCGCTCTCGGCACCTTTGTCGAGCCCGACTTCCAATCGCTCCTCACCCGCGCCGACTGGCTCACCCACTCCTTCAACGCCTTCTACTCCCACGGCTTCCTGGCCGTCGTCGCGGGCACCATCGTCTGGCTCTACTTCGCCAGCCCGGAACGCTACCGCCTCTACCGCAACGCCCTCGGGCTCTCCACCATCTTCGCCCTAGCGCTCATCATGGCGTTCCCCACGGCGCCGCCCCGCCTCATGCCCGAACTTGGCATTGACGATACCGTCGTTTCCCTCGGCCGCGAGCACGCCTTCGCCAACGAGTACGCGGCCATCCCCAGCCTCCACGTCGGCTGGCTCTCGCTCACCGGTTACATCCTCGCGCTCCCCTACCGCGGCCGCCGCTTCTGGGCCATCGCCCTTCTGCCTGGGATCGCCATGCAGACCACCGTCATCGTCACAGGCAATCACTACTGGGTTGATGGCGTCATTGGCACCATCATCGCCGTGCTGCCCGCACTCGCCCTGCGGCACTGGAATCTCCTCCGCGCCACGCCCGGTCATACTCGGGCCTGGCTCGAAGCCCATCGGCCTGGCCCCGCCGGCGCCCGGCGAGTCCGCTTCACCGTCCTTTCTCTCGGGGGCCTGTTCCTCTACCTCGGCGTCGCCCAGCTCCTCGACCCCGGCTTCACCGACTTCTGGGGTTACCTCTTCTTCCAGGTCGGTGCCTCGATTGTCCTCCTCCTCGCCGGCGAGTTCGTCTTTTCCCGCCAGGGCGGCCTCTCCGCCCTGACGCACGGCATCGCCATCGTCTGCAGCTACGCCGATGTGCTCGGTACCGATGGCAACCTCTACGCCCGCATCGACGAGTACGACAAGCTCACCCACTTCATGGGCACCGCTGCCATCACCGCCGCCGCCTACGATGTCCTCCACGCACTCGCGACCCGCCGTGGCTCAACCCGCCCTGCCGTCGAGCGCCTGTACCTCGCCGTCGCGATCGGCATCGCCGTCGGCATCGCCTGGGAGGTCTACGAATACCTCGGCGACCGCGTGTTCCACACCACGCGCACACAGGGCCGCTGGGATACGTTCAACGACCTCGTCTCCGATTCGCTCGGCGCCTTCACGCTGGGCATGTTGCTCTGGTGGCAAGAGCGCACGGCGGCCGCCCCCTCCCCCGCCGAGGAGCGCTACCTCCCCCCTCCCGGCGGCCCCTGAAGGGGCTCCCGTTACCGCCCGCCCCTATAATCGGTTCCCGTGGCCGATGACCCGATCGTAGATTTTGGCTCGCGACGGCCATCCGCCGCGCCCGCCGCCCCGCCCCCTCCCCTCTCCGAGGCCTTCCGTCTCCGCATCGAACGCTGGAAGCGCGAGCTCCTCGATGTCACCCGGCGCAACCGCGGTATCAACCACCGGCCCACGCGCACCACCCTCGCCCTTCCCGCCCTCCCGGCCGACCTCTGGGATCTCCTCCTCGTCAACGAGGGCGCCATCGCCCTGACCGCCCGCAACTTCGCGCCCGATGCCCCCCAGCCGCTCGCCGACGACCGCGCCATCGAAGCCTTCGCTTCCGCCACCCGCCTCATCGAGCGTGCCCGCCTCGCCGACCGCGAACAGGGAATCCAGGTCCTGTTCGCCGCCCTCGGCTGGCTCAGCTGGAAGGACAACGAAGGCCACCAGCTCCGCTCTCCGCTCGTCCTGGTACCCGTCGACCTTGCCTACAACCGCCAGGAGCGCGAGCTCATCCTCCAGGCCGCCGCCGATGACCCGCCCGAGGTCAACCCTTCCCTCGCTTACCTGCTTCACGCCCAGTACGGCGTCCGCCTCCCGGAGCTCGAAGATTCGGAGGACGAGCCCCTTCACGCGTCCCTCCCAGCCTTCCTCGATGCCGTTCGCAGCGCTGTCGCCAAACAGGACGGATGGGTCGTCGACGAGGACGGCCCCGTCGTCGATGTCTTCGCCTTCGCCAAGCTCGCCATGGTCGAAGAGATCGACCGATCGCTCCACCGCCTCGCCGCCCACCCCCTCCTCCATGCCATCGCCGGCGATGAGCCACTCCCGCCCGCGGCCGCGGAGCCCGCCGCCCAGCCGGTCGACCTCCGCTACCCGCCCGGTTCCCTTCGCCTCGTCGTCGATGCCGATGCCTACCAGCTCGAGGCCGTCGGCATGGCCGCGGCGGGGCAGAGCTTCGTCATCGAAGGTCCTCCCGGCACCGGCAAGAGCCAGACCATCACCAATATCATCGCGGAGCTCATGGCCCAGGGGCGCCGCGTCCTCTTCGTCGCCGAAAAACGCGTCGCCCGCGAGGTCGTCCTCGAAAACCTCGCGAAGGCCGGCCTCGCCGAAGCCTGCCTCCACCTCGCCGCCAACGCCGGCGCGAAAAGCCGGGCCGACGCCAAGGCCCAGGTCATCAAGGAGATCATCGATACCCTCGATGCTGGCTCTCCCCTCCCCCCGCCCGACCCCGCGTTGCCCCAGCGCTACGGCGAAATCCGCCAGCGCCTGAACGCCTACGCCGCCGCTCTCTCCCGCCCCCTCGGCGAAAGCGGCTGGACGTCTACGTACGATGTCATCGGCACCGCCATCCAGCTCGCGCCCAACCGCCGGGATGTCGCCGATATCCCGGCCATCGACAACCTCGGCCGCTTCTGGCTCGATGATGTCCTCGATGAGGCGAAGTCCCTCGACGCATTCAAGCCCGCCGAACTCGCCCTGATGGCCGGCCCCTGGTCTGCCCTCCGCTGGACTTCCTGCGACCCGGACCAGCAGGCCCGGCTCCGTTCCGCCCTCGAGACGCTCGCCTCCGCCAGCCCGCGCCTCGAACCCATCGCGGGACCTGTCCTGGGTCCCTCCCTCCCGCCCGCTGCTGCCCTCACGCCTGCGGCTGTCGGCGATCTCGCAGCCTACCTGGAGCGGGTCGCCATCTACCGCAGGAAGTCCGGCTCATTCCTCCGCTTCCTGGATCCCGCCTTCTATTCGGCCCGCGGCCACCTGAAGCAGTTCCTGGCGGCTGGGTACCGCGAGACCCACGCCGAGGCAACCGCGGCGGCGTCCCTCCACGACGTCGAAGCCGCCCTCGCGGGAGCCTTCGCCATCGCCGCCGATGCCTTCGCCGCGGCCGCCCCGTCCTCGGCTCCCATCGGCGACATCTCCGCCTGGGCCACCGCCCTCCTGGCGGACATCGATGCCCTCCCGGTCGCCACCGAAATCGCCGCGGTGCTCGCACGTCTCGAACCGCTGGGCATGCGCGCCGCAGCCGTCTCGCTGCTGGCCGATCCGTCGACCCACGGCCAGCTCGAGGCTGTCATGCGCGCGTCCATCTACGCAGCCTGGGCGCGCCATGCGCTCCAGGGCGACCTCGGACTCACACCCGACCAGCACCAGCGCCTGGTTGACTCCTTCGCACGGCTCGATGGCGAGATGATCGGCTGGGCCCGCTCGGCCGTCCTCGCCGAGGTTCGCGCCCGCCGCCCCCGCAGCGTCAACAACGCCATCATGGCCCCCCTGGTCAAGTACGCCCGGGCGAAGCGCCGCCCCGCGCTGCGCACCATGCTCGGTAACGCGCGCGAGGCCATCCAATCGCTCAAGCCAGCCCTCTTCATGAGCCCGCTCGCTGCCGCCCAGTACCTCTGCCACGAAGACGGCAACACCTACCAGTTCGACGCGGTCATCGTCGATGAAGCGAGCATGATCCCCACGCCCGATATGGTCGTGGCCCTCAGCCTTGCCCCCCAGGCCATCATCGTGGGGGACTCCCGCCAGATGCCCCCGACCAACTTCTTCAACAAGGAGATCGCCGCCTTCGCCCCCGATGGCCCCGAGGAAGAGGAGATCACCTTCGAGAGCATCCTCGATGAGGCTGCCCCGCTCCTTCCCTCCACCATGCTCCGCGCCCACTACCGCTCTCGCGATGAGTCCCTCATCGCCTTCTCCAACGTCTTCTTCTACGATGGCCGGCTCATCGCCTTCCCCGATGCCTGGGGCGACCGGCCCGAGTCTGGCGTCCGCTTCGAGCTTGTCGCGGATGCCATCTATGGCCGCGGGGGTACCCGCTCCAATCCCGCCGAGGCCGTCCGCGCGCTCGATGTCCTCCGCGCGGAGCTGCAGGCCTCCGACTTCCAGAAGCAGGTCGCCATCACCGCGATGTCCATCGCCCAGCAGCAGGAGATCGTCCAGCAGCTCGAACAGGCTGCTTCCGGCGATGCGGCCGTCCGCCGCTGGCTCGATTCCGGCGGACTCGTCCGCAACCTCGAAACCGTCCAGGGTGACGAGTCCGATGTTATGATCCTCAGCGTCGGCTACGGCAAGGATGCCGACGGCCGCATGATCCTCAACTTTGGTCCCCTCGGCCAGGAAAAGGGCGAGCGCCGCCTCAACGTCGCCGTCACCCGCGCCAAGTGGAAGACCGTCGTCGTCTCCTCGATCCGTTCCGGCGATATCGACCCCGCCCGTACCTCCTCCACCGGCACCCTCCGCCTGCGCGACTATCTCGACTACGCCGAACGCGGTCCCGCGGCTCTTCCCGCAACACCCGTGACCGCGGCGGCGCCCCCTCGCCCCTTCGAGCACGTCGTCCGCGCCGCTCTCGAAGCCCGGGGCCTCCAGTGCGCCACCCAGGTCGGCGTCGGCGGCTACCGCGTCGATATCGCCGTTCGCCACCCGGAAGACCCCGAACGCTTCGTGCTCGCCGTCGAATGCGACGGCCCCATGTACTTCAACGCCCCCGCCTGCCGGGACCGCGACCTCGGCCATATCGGCGTCCTCAAGCGCATGGGCTGGCAGGTCCACCGCGTCCACGCCCCCGCCTGGTTCCGGGACCCCGAAGCCGAGGTCCAGCGCATCCTCGAACGCTACCGCGCGGCGGTCGGGACCTGATGGCAATCCTGAGTGTGGCCTGGCGTGTCGTGCTGCTCGTCGTACTGATGACGATAGTCGGAACGGCGCTCGGGGCGTTTGGGTCAGTCGAACTGGCGCTCATCGTCGCCGGTAGCGTTGTGCTGGCCTGGCTGTGGTATCGGGCCAGTCGCGGGCGCTCCATGCCCGCCCGCTAGGTTCCCGCATCTCCGCCCCACCGCCAGCCCACCACCCGTTCCGGGGTAATCACGATCAGCGGTAACGCTTCCAGCCCCATGCTCCCGTACTGCGGGTACCGCGCGCGTAGCGCTTCGAGCGCCACTGGATGCTCTCCGCCACGCTCCAGCACCGTCGCCAGTCCCGCGATCCGTACCCACGCGAGCCGCGTCCACTCATCCTCGTACCGGTCGACCAACAGGGTCACCCGTGGGTCCCGCTCGATGTCCCTCAGCCGTGCGAGTTTCCCGCCCCGCTTCGGCTTCTCATCGACCGCCATCACCACCGAATCGCCACTCAAGGCATAGCACACTGGGACGAGCCGGGGTCGCCCATCCCCGGCGATCGTCCCCAGTCGCCCCACCCGGCACTCCTCGAGCAATGAGCGCTGCCACTGTTCGAACACTCCGCGAGCCTGACGGACGCGGCCCGCCTTCGCAACTCTCACGCTTCGTCTTGGCGCCCGCCTTCGCTAAAGTGAGCGCATGACGCGTACCGTCCTCGGAGCCGACTTCGGCGGCACCCACCTCCGCGCTGCCATCGTCACCGAAGACGGGACCATCCTCCACCGCGACGACCACCCCACCCCCGCCGAGGCGACGCCCCAGGCGATCGTTACCCGGGTGATCGAGCTCCTGGCCGGCACTGTCGCCGCCTCGGGCGAATCCCCGGCAGCCGCCTGCATCGCCACCGCTGGCCTCATCAACGCCGAGGAAGGGAAGGTCATCGTCGCACCCAACATCCCGGGCTTCCGGAACCTGGTGCTCACCGTCCCGGTTGCCGAGCGCCTCGGGATCCCCGCCTACATCGAAAACGACGCCAGCGCCGCCGCCCTTGGCGAGTTCCGCTTCGGCGCCGGCCGGGGAACCCGCCATCTCCTCCACGCCACCCTGGGCACAGGCATCGGCGGCGGCATCGTCATCGATCGTCGCCTCTACCGCGGCGCCAGGGGCCTCGCCGGCGAAATCGGGCACATCATCCTCAACCCCGCCGGTCCCCGTTGTAACTGCGGCTCCCGCGGCTGTCTCGAGGCCATGGTCAGCGGCGTCGCCTTCGCCGAACGCGCCAGGCGGCTCATCCAGCAGGGCAAGTCGCCCATCCTCGCCGAAATCGCCGCCGGGGGTCCGCCCACAGCCGCCCACCTCGCTGCCGCCGCCGCCCGCGGCGATACCCTCTGCGAGGCCGAGATCCGCCATGGCGGCCACCTGCTTGGTCTCGCCCTCGGCAGCCTGGTCAACGTCCTCAACCCCGATCTGGTCACCCTCAGCGGCGGCCTCCTCTCCATGGGCGAGATGTTCCTCGGCCCAGCCCGCGAGGCCATGTACTCCCTCGCCTACGGCCCCGCTGCTGGCACCCTCATCCGCCTGAGCGAGCTCGGCGGCCATGCCGGCCTCCTCGGCGCGGCCGCGGTCGCCTTCGAACACCTCGATACCTGACCAGCACTCCCTTCCTGCTCCCCCGACTCATACGAAGCTCTAACTTTTTGCCGTCCGTTTACAACAAATAGGGGATATCCCGGTCGTTCCAACCTGCTCCCCCTCCTAGGGTCATTTCGGTGGCCCCCGGGAGGATGCAGTGTTGCGGAAACTCTCATGGGCGCTCGTTGCCGTTGTCGCGCTGAGCGCCATCTCGTGGACTGTGGATCGGCCCACCACAGCCCACGCCCTTGCGAACTGTGATGTCGACGACCTGGCCGTTGATAGCGAGGAGCAGGCCTTCATCCGCCTCCTCAACGACTATCGCGCCCGGAACAACGCGCCCGCGCTTACCTCGTCCCCGGCGCTGAATCGTGCAGCCACGTGGATGGCGTACGACCTGGCGAAGCGCTCCGGCCTCGCCCACAACGACTCGCTCGGACGCTCCCCCTGGCAGCGCATGCCCGATTGCGGCTACTCCGTCCCCGGCGGCGAGAACCTGGCCGCCGGCACCAACCGTTCCAACGCGCAGTGGGCCCTCGATGCCTGGATCGCCTCACCATCGCACCGAGAGGTCATGCTGACTCGCGAGTTCACCACCATCGGTATCGCCCGCATCTACGCCGAAGGCTCCCGCTATGGCTGGTACTGGGTCGCTGACTTCGGCTACCCCGGCGGCGATACCCCCGCCGCGCCCACGCCGACGCCGGTGCCGCCTACGCCCACGCCGGCCCCACCGCCCCCACCCACCCCGGTGGTCCAGGCATCAGCCCGGCCGGCCCCCGCTGCCCCGCCACCCCCGTCCGTCTCCAGCGCGAGCCTCTCGGTCTCCACGGGCTCCAATCTGGTGACGTGGAACGGCCCGGTCGCGAGCCCAGCCGCAGCCTTCCGTGGCGTCTCGAACTGGATCGCGGTCGTCTACGCCTGGGATGAGGCGACAGACACCTGGCTTCGTTGGAGCCCCCGCATCGACCCGAAACTCCAGACGCTCCCCGAACTCCGCGCCGGTCAGCGGTACTGGATCATCGCCACCCGTGGGGTCAACGTCCCACTCCAGTAGGGCGCCTCGACAACGAGAGGGCCGGGAACGCGCGACGTTCTCGGCCCTACTTTTTTCGCCTGGTGCGCCGCGTCCCGGCAGCTTCCTTGAGCTTCTTCAGCCGCTTCTGGATCGCGAGCGGCTCGGTCGTGACCAGGCCCCGGCCCGTCACCCGCATCCGCCGGCGCTTCGCGTCCAGTTTCTGCGCCCTTCGCTCCCACCGTTCCATGGGGGCTTCAGTCGGCCCGAGTCTGGGAAGGTTCGGCATGGTGGTTCGAATGCAGCCCACCAATGTGCTCCTCCAGGTGAGCCACCAGGTCATTCAACTCCTTGACCCGCCGATCCAGGTCGTTCAGCCGCTCCCACTCCGGGTCGGGCAACCGCTGGATGGCTCCGTTCGAATCGTCGTGGAACGCCACGATGTGGCCCGGCACGCCCACCACCGTCGCATTCGCCGGCACGTTGGTCACCACCACGCTCCCGGCCCCGATACGTGCGTTCTCGCCCACCTCGATCGCGCCGATGACCTTCGCCCCGGCACCGACGACCACGCGGTCCCGCAAGGTGGGGTGCCGCTTCACGCGGCGGGTGCTCGTCCCGCCCAGCGTCACTCCCTGGTAGAGCATCACGTCATCGCCAATCTCGGCCGTCTCGCCGATGACCACGCCCATGCCGTGGTCGATGAAGAACCGCCGCCCGATGGTCGCCCCCGGGTGAATCTCGATCCCGGTGAAAAAGCGCGCCGTGTGCATGATCCCGCGAGGCAGCAGCGGCACCCCCCGCCGGTGCAGAGCGTTCGCCAGGCGGTGCGCCAGCCGGGCGTGAAACCCCGGATAGAACAGCGCAACTTCGAGCGCGCTTCGCGCTGCTGGATCGCGATCCATCGCCGCCCGAATGTCCGCCCGGATCTCCTGAAGCACTCCCATGTGCTCCACCTTACGCGATGCTCCACCACTCCACTAGCGACCACGACAGGGCCCATCCCGCCCAATCCGCTACGATCCGATCGTGTCGCGAACCATGGCTGGCCCCCTGTGACCCGTAGAGAGCGACTTCTCTTCCTCGCGTCCCTCCCCGAACGCGCCATTCGCGCGCTTTCCGCCGGCATCTTCGGCACCGTGCACGAGACAGCCCACCTGCTCGTGCCACGCATGGTCCGCCGCTCTCGCCTCTATGAGGTCACCGCGAAGAACCTCCTCCGCATAGCCATCGAGCTCGTCGGCGGCGTCGAAGCACAACAACCAGCCGGGACCGCACCCGAGCAAGCTGCCGGCCGCGTGGCCGTGAAGAAAGCTGCCGGCAACGCTGTCGAGTTCGGCTCCATCGCCGCCTTCGGATTCTCTCCCCTCTGGCTCCTCGCTGCGGCGAGCGACATCCTCAACGGCTCGAAGACCTACCTTCGCGCGCTTGAAACCGAGCTGGCCCACGCCGGTGTCCTCGCCGAGGGCACCCACTTCCAGTCGGTCGATGCCCTCCTCGGCGCCCTCGAAGGGACCACCGGCACCACCGCCAACCTCATCGACCTCCCGCCGCTCGAACTCCGCGAGCTTCGCACGTCTCTTGCCGAGCTCCGGGACGATGCGGCCAGCCTGCCGACCCCCGGGGAACTGGCGCAGCTCCTCGACGGCCTCGTCCGCACGGCCCGCATCGAGAACCGTTCCCTCCTGCAGGTCTCCAGCGGTGTTGGCCTCGCCTTCCTCGCCTCCGCGCGCAACGTCACCCGAACCCACCTGGTCGCCCCTTATGGCGAAGACTGGCAACCCCTCCGCCACGAGGGCTTCGGCGCCTATGCCGTCCGCACCGCGGGCCCCTACCGTGCCGCCATCAACGGCCACTTCGATGCCCGCCGCCCGACGTGGACCGAGCGTTTCGGCCGCCGCCTCGCGAAGGCCGGTGGCCGGATCCCGCGAAGGCGCCCCCATCGCGGCATATGACGTCGCGCATTACCATTTCGCTCCGGCTAGCCCCACCCTCACGCGCCGGAGGATTTCGACCATGCCCCTTTCCATCCCGCGTACCAGCAGCGAGATCACAGCCGAGTGGCTCAACGACGCCCTCGATCACGACACCCGGGATGGCGCGCGCGTCGTTGGCGTCGACATCCAGGTGATCGGTGAGGGCGTCGGGTTCCTGGGCGAAGTCGCCCGGCTCCGGCTCTCCTACGACCGTCCCGCGCCAGATGCCCCGCCGTCCGTGATCTCCAAGGTCCCCACCGCCAACGAAGGCTTCCGCCGCCTTGGCACCAACCTGGGGCTCTACCAGCGCGAGAACGCCTTCTTCGCACACGCCGCTGCCGAAACCCCCATGCGCATCCCCGCCTGCTACTACCAGTATGGCGACGCCGCGACCGAAACCTTCGCCCTCCTCCTCGAAGACTTCGCCTCCATGCGCCCCGGCAATCAGCTTGCATCCTGCTCCATCGACGAAGCCCGCCTTGCCCTCGAAGCCGCCGCAGGGCTCCACGCAACCTGGTGGAACAATCCACGCCTCGATGAGTTCGCCCCCTGGCTGCCCGGCGCAGGCGACCCTTACTTCCTCTTCCTCGAAATGGCCTTCCGCCAGGCCATCCCCGCCTTCAACACCATCTACGGCGACCTGGTCGGCCCCGAGATCCGCCGTCTCGTCGATGCGTACGCTGACAGCTACCAGCACCTCGTCGCCAGCCTCGCGAACGATGCCGTCACGCTCGTCCATGGCGACTACCGCCTCGACAACATGCTCTTCGGCGACCGCCCCGAGGACCCTCCTATCGCCATCATCGACTGGCAGCTCCCCTTCCGCTCCATCCCCCAGTGGGACATCGCCTACTTCCTTGCCGGCAACTTCGACCCTGAGGTGCGCCGCGCCAACCAGGAGGATCTGCTTCGCTCCTACCACGAGGCGCTCCTCCGCCAGGGCGTCATTGGCTACTCGTTCGAGGATTGCTGGCGCGACTACCGCAAGGCCGCTCTCGTCCTCATCGGGTACATGGTCACCGGCGCCGCCGATGTCGACCCCGAGACCCTGAACGACCGCGGCCGCGAGCTCATGGACCGCATGTTCAGCCGCTACGGGGAAGCTGTCCTCGATCTCGAGTCCGCCGAGTTCCTGACCTGACCTCAGCCCGCGATCGCTCGCGCGAAGGCCAGCACGTGCCCGTCGGGGTCGAGGCAATACGCAGCCGCGTCGCCCCAGTCCCGCGGGAGCAGCGGGCTTAGTTCGCGCGCCCCCGCCCGCACTGCCCGGGCATGCATTCCCGCCGGGTCCGCCACCCTCAGGTAGAGTTCCACCCTCGGCACTCCACTGGCCACCGAAGGATCCGGCAGTGTATCGCCAAGGAGCGCCGCAATTCCCGCTTCCGGCATCAGGCCCAGCACGACGCCCTCCGCCAGGGCGAACTCCGTCATGCCGGGCACGTCGAGCGCTGGCTCACCGAAGACACGCCGGTAGAACGCGGCCGCGGCCGCCTGGTCTCGGACATACAGGATGAAGTGCGCCGCCGTGATTCCCGCCCGCGCGTCCACTGCAGTGTCTACGGGCGCCCCGCCCGGTTCAGGCTCTCCGCCGCAACCAGCTCGGGCTCCCGAGCGCGCGGCGCCTCGAGCCGGTCCATCTGCATCTGCACGTTCAGCGGGTAGATGCCGGTGAAGCACGCGTTGCAGAGGTCTTCCGGCGCCTGGCCGGTCGAGGCGTTCAGGCCGTCCAGGCTGAGGAACCCGAGCGAGTCGGCCCCGATGTGGGCCCGGATCTCCTCGATGCTGTGGTTTGCCGCAATCAGCTCCGCCTTCGTTGCCATATCCACGCCAAGGAAGCACGGCGAAACGATCGGCGGCGTGGTGATCCGCATGTGCACCTCGGCCGCGCCCGCGTTCCGCACCAGGCTCACCACCCGTGGCGTTGTCGTCCCGCGAACAATGCTGTCGTCCACAAGGATCACGCGCTTCCCTCGCAATACGTCCGAGAGCGCGTTGAACTTGAGGCTCACGCCCGCCTCGCGGATTCGCTGGTCCGGCTGGATGAACGTCCGGCCCACGTAGCGGTTCTTCACCAGCCCTTCGCGGTATGGGATTCCCGCCGCCCGCGCATACCCGATCGCGGCCGGGATCGCCGAGTCGGGGACGCCGATCACGAGGTCTGCCTCCACGGGGTGTTCCATCGCCAGGTGCGCGCCCATCGCTTCTCGCGCCGGGTAAACAAGTTGCCCGCCGAGACGGCTGTCGGGGCGGGCAAAGTAGGTGTACTCAAACGTACAGATCGCCCGCTTCCGGGCGGGAGCCACCGGGAAGAAGCTCCCCATCCCGTGCTCATCGACCTGCACAACCTCGCCCGGCTGCACTTCCCGCTCCATTGGCACGCCAAGGTGTTCCAGTGCGCACGACTCCGATGCCACCACCCAGCCGTTCTCGAGCCGTCCAATGCACAGCGGCCGCACACCCATGGGGTCGCGCATCGCGAACAGGCGATCCTTGGTCATGATCACCACGCTGTAGGCGCCCTCGATCCGCCGCATCACGTAGTGGAAGCGCTCTTCCCACGTGCCCGCCGGCGCCATCGCCAGCAGGTGCGCGATGACCTCGCTATCCGCCGTCGATTCGAACGTGATGCCCTGCGCCTCCAGGTCCTCCCGGAGGATCTCCACGTTGGTCAGGTTCCCGTTGTGCGCGAGCGCGATCGGTTCGCCGTTGTGGCTGTCGTTCACCACGATCGGCTGTGCGTTGCAGGCAACCGACCCGCCCGACGTGCTGTAACGCGTGTGCCCAATCGAAATGTGTCCGCGCAGATACGCGAGGTCTTCCTCATCGAAGACCTGAGAGACCAATCCCATGCCCGTCCGGAGGCTGAAGTCGCTCCCGTTGCTCGTCGCGATGCCGGCGCTTTCCTGGCCCCGGTGCTGGAGGGCATATAGCCCGTAGAACGTCAGCCTTGCGACGTCATCCCCGGGGCTGTACACCCCAAAGACGCCACAGGCCTCGCGCGGGTTATCGCTGTCGGGGATCAAACCCTGGTCGCCCTCCTGCTGGGTGACGTTAACGGCACAACCAGTATAGGTGGCCCATCATCCCCGCCGCAAAGCGCCACGACAGAACGTGGTTCATTCAACACCCATCAACCGTCTCTCCGCGTCAGGGCCCGGTCCTCGGGCGCCTGCGCGCCACAAGCAAAGACAGGGTGCCAGCCGTCCCTGCCAGCACTGCGCCGGCGAGGGAAACGGCTCCCCACGCCATGCCCTCGCTCCCGGGCGCAATCGGACCATCACCGGTATTTGGCGGCCCCGGCGCAAATGGCTCGAGCAATGCCGCGGCCTCCTCCAGGGTAAGCGTTGTCTTCCGAGGGTCGATGATGAGGTGATAAACGCCGGCAGCCTCATGCCACGCCGCGACGCGCAGGACCGGATCGTCGCGGAGGGCGATGCCCGGAGCAGGCAGGAAGTCGGCGGCACTCGCAACGCTCGCGTCTCGAAGGAGGACCGGGTCCGGGTCGTTGTACACCCGCGACAGCTCAATCTGAACAGGAGGCCCGCCCTCGGGATCCGCCAGTGACTTGTACAGAACGTAAACCAGCCCGCGAGAATCATCCCGTATCACGCCCTCGAAGCGCATTCCATCCGGGACCGTCCGCAGACGATACAGGCGCTCGGGCGCGGTGCTCGTCACGGGCTGCAGGCACGTTGCCACCGGGCCGGGCGGCGGCTCCTGGACGATCAGGAAGTCGTGGATGAGGGTTCCGACGCCGCACGGGCGGCCCTTGTAGATGGGGCCAGCCGGCGGCGTCGCGGTGGCAGTGGCGGCGGGGGTAGGGGATGGGCCGGGTGATTGAGCGGAGGCCACACCGAAGGTGAGCACTGAACTTGCGATCACGGCGAACAGCAGACACTTGCGCACAGGGGCAGTCCTCCTTCAGGACCCTCGTCCAGGAGCCGGAGTCCCGTTCGGCGCGAACCGCAACGGGGCGCCATGGCCGGGAAGCACAACACTCTGCTGCCCAGGGAAACGATCTACCTTCCATTCAGCGGCGTCAACGGACCGTAAGCAGTTCGAGTCGAGGTCATGAATTACCAGGCCGAGCCCAGCCTGGCAATCGTCCAAAACGATGGCCAGAATCAACCCTCGGGCTGCATCATCTTGCGACCGGACTGGGATCAGGACGGGGAGCGCTGACACAGAGCGAGACATCTAACTAACGCCTCCTTGGCTTATGTTTCCATGTTTGGTCGGACGAACCGCCGCGATCACTGAAGCACCGCCGCTCGCGATTCCATCGCGACCAGGAGCGCGGCCACTGCACAGATAAAGCCGGTTCGCGAAACGGTCGCGAAGGTAACCCGGGAGGGCTTGCCGAAGCACCCGCATCGAGCCTCCTTCGCGGACCTCCAAATGGCTACCTGCCCGACGAAGAGGACTGCTACCAAACCTCCCAGGGCCGACATGCTGGCGAGGCGCCATCGGTCGGCAAGGACCGTGGCGAAAACGAGCGCCGGAATCACGACCTCCAACGATGGCAGACCCACCAGGGCCGCAGGCTGCATCTTTCGCGGCAGGCCCCACGACGCGACAGATGTCCGGTATTGCGCCCACCGCAGACCCTTGATGATACCGGCGAGCCCCACGACACCCGCGAGGCCCAGTGCGAACAGCGTCACGATTAGGCCGACCATGACTCCCCCACCTCTCACGGAATCTTATTGCTTCTGAATGACGAATGGGCGTACGTGGGAATCACCAGTAGTACATCCATGTGCTTGCTTCGTAGATGTAATTGCAGCCCCATCCTGTGTTTACGCCGTTGGCGGAGCAGCATTCGATGTGGACATGTGCTCCGTAGAAACAATAGTCGCCGTTGCCATCGCCGTCGCAATCGTCTCCACCGCAGTAGCCGGATGGCGTCGTGAATATCTTGTTGGGCGACTTTTTTATCGACCCGTAAGTTGAGAGGTTTTGGCCGCCGTAGTTCACAGACGTGACGTGTGCGAAGACCACCGAGCCGAAGAGCGTGCCGCTCTGATTGGTCCCCGTGTAGAGGTCTACCTGGATCACGGTGGTGTAGGGAGAGGAGGCGCACCCAGTGCAGGCGCGACAAGCTCCCTCGCCAACATACCAGGTATTGATGCTGAGACAGCCGGGGTCGATGTAGATATAGGCATCCCCGTATCCCGAGATGTCCCAGGGGGAAGAGCAACGGACGCTGGGATGCGAACCCCCGCTGCAATAGTAGGGGGAGCCGCCGCTGAAGTACGATCCCGCGTTGCCGCTCTTTGGGGCGTAGAGGTAGGTTGACATGGTTCTATCCTCCTGGGTGTTCTCGACTCGTCATCCGGCAAGTACGGTGAACGACGGCGCCAGTTGGTCGAGCGAGACACCTGGCAGTAGAGTCGAATCAAACTCGACCACGAAGAGCGCGTCGCCCTCCGTCCAGAGCGCCGTGAATCCGGTGCCCTGTGAGAGCAGCACCCCGGGCGCAGGGAGGTAGCCCACCTTTTCCGGCGGGATGAGGCCGGATGAAGGGGAACCGGACGGCGCGACAGGAATGGGGCGCCCGACGCCTCGATCGAGCCGCATCGTAAGAACCGGGGCATCCCCCGGCGTTCCCTGCCGTCGATACTCGGTGGAGCACCACACCAGCTGGCCTTGTGCATTCACGCGAACGTATGTCTCGGCAGCCACCAGGCCGCGAGCAGCGATGGGAAGGGCCGCGGGGTCCAGTGCTGGCACAGGTACCTGGAATTGCCGTGCCGCTTCCCTAGCCGGCAGGAACGCGTCAGATCCGAGCGAGCCGTTACCTTCGCTCGCCGGGGCGACCACCGATGGCTTCGTGGTCGCAGGCGGGGCGGTGGCACCGAACGGGAGGAGCACAAAGTCGTGGAATATCTCTCCGTCCGCGGCAAATCCCGGCACGGCCAGAACACGAGTGGGCTGCATCAAACGAAATGGGTCGGCAAACCCCCGAACGGCCACGGCGGTGGCAGCAAGCGATGCTGTTCCCGCTGTCATCAGCCGTAGCATGTTTCGCCGAGTGGTTTTCATGGAATCTTGCCTCCTTCTCTCGGCCCCAGCTCGGAATCGATTTGCGAGCTAGCAAACTTCCGGCCGCGACGATAGCAGGGGAGGCGTCCATGACGACCATTGATTCTTGGTCACGAGCTCCGAGGTGTGGTCTCGACACTCCGTGAGGCCGAATGTGTCTTGCCCGCAGCATCCAAATACAGACGCGCTGCCGCGTGCCGCGATCGGACACGGAGCTTTGTCAAGATGTGATGAAGGTGCGTCTCAACGGTGCACTCTGCGAGAACTAATCTGTCGGCAATCTCGCGGTTAGTGTAATGCTCGCTGACAAGCTTTAGGACCTCGAGCTCGCGGTCGGATAGCCGATCCAAGCCTAACATGCCCGCCTCCGCGCCTGGGCGAGGCATTGGGGCACCCTCGCTCGTGCAGTGGCGCCAGACTAGCGTCTTCATTTGCGGGCAGTCAATAACTTCATGGAATATTTACACACAGTTCGCGTCGCGGAGACCCCGGCCCGGCAAAGCGCCAGCAGCAACGAGCATGGGCTCGGATCAGCGTCTTTCCTCTACACTCCCCCCATGCCAGATCTCGAAGCCGCCCGCGCCGCCGCCGAAAAGCGCGGCATCGGCCACTACGACCGCCACATCTTCCTCTGCATCGGCCCGGACTGTTGCACCCCCGAAGAAGGCGACCGCGCCTGGGGCCAGCTCAAGAAGGCCGCCGCACGGATCAACGGCTCCCCCGACCGCGGCCGGCTTTACCGCACCAAGGTCGGCTGCCTCCGGATCTGCGAAGCTGGCCCAACCGCCGTCGTCTACCCCGAGGGCACCTGGTACGGCTCCCTCACCCCCCAAAACCTCGAACGCGTTATCGAACACCACCTGGCAAACGGCCAGGAAGTCCCCGACCTCGTCATCGGCCGCAACCCCCTCCCCAATCGTGAATCGTGAATCGGTGGGGGCGGGGCCCTCCTCCCTCCTCCCGTCTCCCTCCTAACCGCTCCGCTTCAACCGCCCCGTCCGCTTCGCGTACCGCTCGCCCAGCGAGAACACGTACACCCCCAATGGGATCATCAGGAACCCGCTCGCAACCAGCCCCAGCATCGTCGGCCAGAGTTCCCCGAACCCCTCCCCGTCGATGAGCGCCGACCGGATCCCTTCGATGACGTACGTCGCCGGGCTGAAGATCGAGATCGTCGCCAGGGGCTCCGGCATCTCGCTCGCGGTGATGTACACGCCGGAGATCAGCACCAGCGCCGCCTGGATCACGTGCGTCATCTCCGCGCCCCGTTCCGGGTACAGCAGCGGCAGCACCGCCCCCATGATCCCGATCCCCACCAGCGACAGGCTCCCCGCAATCAGCACCGCGCTCGCCGACACATAGTGTGCGTTGCCCATGTTCAGGTCGAACACGAGCACCACGATGACCAGCACCACGGCCGTGTGCGCGAACCCGTACACCAGCGAGAACAGCGCCGTCCCCACCATGTGCGTCCCCCGCCGCACCGGCGCCATGAACGTGTACTCGATCGTCCCCTCCCAGCGCTCCCAGCTGATCATCTCGCTCACCGTCTGGAACACCACCGCCAGGTAGTGCCACACCAGCGCGCCAATCGCCAGGAAGAGGATGAGCGTGTCCACCTGCGCCGGGCTCAACGGCTGCCCGCCAACGGCCGTGTTCGCCCCGCGCGCGATGAGCACCACCGCCAGTGAGTTCGCGATGGTGTAGAGCATCCACACCAGCTCCCACCCCCAGTACCGCTTCACCAGGTTGATGTTGCGTTCGACGAACGCATAACTCGCCCGTAATTCGTGATACGCCAGTGTCATGACTGTTCTGCCTCCTTGTCCGCCTCTTCGAGCTTTTTTCCCGTCAGCCGAAGGAAGACATCCTCCAGCGACGGAGGCGCCTCTCCCGGCTGCCGGACCATCTCCTTCAAGGCCGGCGGCGTGTCGAGCGCCACGATGCGCCCCTTGTCCACGATCGCGATCCGGTCGCACAGTTCGTCCGCTTCCTGCATGTCGTGGGTGGTCAGCACAACCGTGGCTTCGTGGGTGTCGCGCAGTTCCCGCACGGCCGCCTGCACTTCCCGCTTGGAATGCGGGTCGAGCCCCGTCGTCGGCTCGTCCAGCAGCAACAGCACCGGCGCAGTCAGGAACGCCCGCGCGATCGCCACCTTCTGCTGCATCCCGCGCGACATGTCTTCCATCGATGCCCCGATCGACCGGTTCTCCAGCCCCAGCCGGGTCAGGATCTCGACGACTTTCCGCCGCGCGTAGGCGGGCTCAACTCCGTACAGCCGCGCCCCGTACATCAGGTTCTCCATCGGCGAGAGCTTCTTGAAGAACGACGCCTCCACCGAAACCCGGTTGATCAGCCGCTTCACCTGCGCCTCGTCCCGCTCCACGTCCAGCCCGAACACCCGCACTCGTCCCGTGTCGGGCATCAGCAACGTCGACATCAGCCGGATGAGCGTGCTCTTCCCGGTCCCGTTCGGTCCCAGCACGCCGAAGATCTCGCCCCGCTCCACCACGAAACTCACGTGGTCGACCGCTACCACGCGTTTCCGCTCCTCGCGCTTCCCCCGCATCCGGCCGATGAGCCCTGGCCCCTGCCGGAACACTTTCGTCACATCGTCGACTTCGAGGGCGCGCGCCTGCGCGTCAACCGCGGTCCGCAACCCTCGAAACTGTTCTGGCTCTGTGGTCGCCACCGTCACTGATCTCCTCCTCGTGGTGTGAGCGTCTGCGGCTCGAGGCCGGCGTGCCCCCGGCATCTCTCACCCGGCACGAAGGCGGGGATCAAAAAACCGTGGGCGATTGGTGGTCGGCGCCCACGGCTGCGAACGGTTCGTCCTGGTCCCGTTCCTACTCGATGGGCACCCTTCTGGCGCGCGCCGCACCGCGGCGCAGCCGGCCGCCAGCGATTGGCTTCATGGTGGTCATCGGCGGCGCCCCCTTTCGTACATCTCGCAGACTATAGTCCCCATCGGCTGCACGAATCAACAACGCGGAAAGGCACCCGCGGGTTAACGGTCGCCGCAACGACCGTCTCGCGCAGTGCGCCGCGGCCTCCACGTCTGCTACAGTCGCGTCCGCGAAATCGGGGCTCATGGCTCGCTCCGATCGCCGGTCGCGCGAGAGGAAGCCGGTATGAGAGCAGTGATCCACGATCGGTACGGCCCACCAGAAGTGCTTCGCGTCGGCGAAGCCGCCATGCCCGTCCCGAAGGCGGACGAGGTGCTGGTGCGGGTCCATGCCTCCACGGTTACCCGCGGCGATGCCATGCGCGTACGCAGCACCGAGTACAGGTTCAGCCGGATCTTCACCGGCATTCGCCGCCCCAGGCAGACCGTCGCGGGCACGGAGTTCGCCGGCCGCATCGAGGACATCGGCGCGGCCGTCACCCGGTTCCATCCGGGCGATGAGGTCTTCGGTGTCGCTGGCGGCGCCCACGCCGAGTACGTGACCGTCCGTGAGACCGGTGTCATTGCGCCCAGGCCCGCGACTCTGACCTGCGAGGAAGCGGCGGCTGTGCCGGACGGGTCGCTGCTCGCGCTGTCTTGCCTCCAGCCGGCCAACCCGTTGCGCAGCAAGAGCGTCCTCATCTACGGCGCCGCCGGCTCCATTGGCACTGCCGCCGTCCAGCTGCTTGCGCACCACTTCGGGGCCGAAGTGACCGCCGTGTGCGACACCAGGGACCTCGATCTTGTGCGCTCGCTGGGCGCGGGCGACGTTCTTGACCGCCTCGCCGAAGACTTCACCAGGAACGGCAAGACGTATGACGTCATCTTCGACGCCGTCGGCAAGCACTCATTCCGCCGCTGCCGGCGCTCACTGAAGGCTGGCGGCATCTTTATCACGGTTGACCTCGGGTACATGTATCACGTGCCTCTCCTCGCCCTCGCCACGCGGTTCACGGGAAAGAAGAGGGCCGCCTTGGGCATCGGCCGCTATCGCCAGGAGGATCTCCTCCTCGTGAAAGAGCTCGTCGAGGAGGGCAAGTATCGCCCCGTCATCGACCGGAGCTACGCGCTCGACGAAGTCGTCGAGGCGACCCGCTACGTCGAGTCCGGCCAGAAAACCGGCAACGTCGTCCTCCGCATCACCTCGGCCGCCTGATCGTTTCATCCGTGCCCGGCGTTCATGATGTGCGGCACACCGCAGACCCGGAGAAAGGCCATCCTCGTGACCACTTCAAACCAGCAGCGTGAGCGCCAGTTGCGCCGCCTGCGCCTCTACAACCTGGTCATGGGCGCCTTCCACGCCGCCCAGGGGGTCGCCATCCTCGCCCTCGCCAACGACTTCTCGCTCCCGGTTACCGCCAGCTTCATGGAGGGCCCGCCAGGCTCCGCCCCGCCCGAACTGCGCGACCTCTTCGACGTCCGCATCGCCTGGGGTGTGGCTCTCTTCGTGTTCATCTCCGCCGCCGCCCACTGGACCATCGCCGCCCCCGGCGTCTATGGCTGGTACGCCCGCAACCTCGAACGCGCCCGCAACTACGCCCGCTGGATCGAATACTCCGCCAGCTCGTCGGTCATGGTTGTCCTCATCGCGATGTTCACCGGCATCAGCGACGTCGCCGCCCTCGTCGCCATCTTCGGCGTCAACGCCGCCATGATCCTCTTCGGCCTCCTCATGGAGCACTACGAAGAGCCCGGCAACCCCAACTGGATGAGCTTCCTCTTCGGCTGCCTCGCCGGGGCGGTCCCATGGATCGCCATCGCCATCTACTTCACCAGCCCGGGCTTCGCCGCTTCGCCGCCCGGATTTGTCGTCGGCATCTTCGTCTCGCTCTTCATCTTCTTCAACTGCTTCGCACTCAACATGGTCCTCCAGTACCGGCGCACCGGCCCCTGGCGCGACTACCTCTTCGGTGAGGCCGTCTACATCCTCCTCAGCCTGACCGCGAAGTCCGCGCTCGCCTGGCAGGTGTTCGCCAGCACCCTCGTCGGCGACCCCTGAACCCTCACTTCGC
Organism: uncultured Anaerolineaceae bacterium; assembly: GCA_964507025.1. Lineage (GTDB taxonomy): Bacteria > Chloroflexota > Dehalococcoidia > Tepidiformales > Tepidiformaceae > Amarobacter. The sequence continues at coordinate 61,625 of CAZDOK010000012.1, read as the reverse complement.
GACCTCTTTCAACGGCACCTCGTAGACGTTGATGGGGCTCCCGTCCTTCGCCGAGCGTTCGAACACCACCAGCGTGATCGGCCCGGTCGCCGCGCCCGAAAGGTCGATCTCGAACGCGAAGGTCTCCCACGTCCCCGTGCCCGAGGTCGCGGTCGCGAAGCCCTCCCGGATCACCTTGCCCGTGCTGTCCCGCACCTCCCACGAAAGCGCCGCCTCAAACGTGTTCGACGTGCCGCTGACGATCAGCTCCGTGCCGACCTCGTCTCCGGGCCGCGGCGACTCCACCAGGATCAGCGGCGTGTTGTCGCGAAAGTCGTCCCGTGTCAGGTCCTTCGCGGGCACGCCCTCCCCGCCGATCGCCTCGACATCCTGCCCGCCGAGCCGGATCGTCACCCGGTCCACCGTCTCGAACTGGGTCAGCGTATACACGACCTGCGCGACGCGCGTGGTCATGGAAAGCGAACCGCCACCCGACTCGAACTCCCGCGAGAGGTCCACGATCGCGGTGCCGCTCTCGATCGTGATGCCCAGGAGCCGGGTCCCGGTGGGGACCGCACTCGTCATTCCCAGGCCCTTCTCGTAATCCGTTGGCCCTGCCAGCAGCGCCTCCATCGCTTCGCGGGCCACAGCCGGGATCGTCACGGTGCGCCCCACTGTCGCGATATGCTCATCCCGCGCGAAATACACCTGCACCGCGAGCGTTGGCGCAGGCGTGGCCGTCGCGCCCTGCGTCGGTTCCGCGGTTGGCGAAGCCGCCCCGGTCGGTGTTCCCGTTGCAGCGGCCGTCGGCGTTGGCTTCAGCCCGTCGTCATCGCCGCATGCGCCCAGCGCGAGAAGCGCCAGCCCCGCCAGCAGCCCCACCCATCCGCGTGCTCGGCTACGTGTCATCATGCCCTCCCCTGTCCGATCAGCGGCATCTTCCGAAGCGTGCCGCGTCGCGCCGGTCTCCACCAATCCCTACAGACTAAACGAACCCGGCGGCCGCCCGGTTCCCCTCAGCTCCCCGACCTTTCCCCCTGCTTCTCCCTCGCATCGGCGATCTTCCTGAACAGCGTGAACGTGCCGAACAGCGGGAACACCCGCTCGAACACTCCCGGAGCTGCCTCCGAAAACGCGCTCACCAGCCGGCCCGGCCCGCGATACACCAGCATCTCCGGCCGGTCCCGCCGGATCGCCTTCACCACGTCCGATGCCACTTTCTTCGGGGTCACCGTCCCCGCCAGGAAGTTCTCCTTCACCCCCGCATCCTGTTGCATTTGCACGTACATTCCCGCCTCGGAAACGAGCCCCGGACACACCACGCTCGCGCTCACGCCCCGCTTCCTGAACTCGTTCCGCAGCGATTCCGTGAAGCCCACCAGCCCGGCTTTCGATGCCGCGTACGGCACGCTGTAGGGCACCGGCACCTTCCCCGCCAGCGAGGCCATGTTCACGACGTGCCCCGCCTTCCGTTCCAGCATCACCGGGATTACCTGCCGCGTCAGCAGGACCGCGGAGGTCAGGTTCACGTCGATCGTCTGGACGAGCTCCTCCTCGCCCTGCCGCTCGAAGTGGCTGGTCACCTCGATCCCGGCGTTGTTCACCAGGATGTCGATCCGCCCGAACTCCGCCAGCGTCGCCTCCACCAGCCGCGCCCGGTCCCCGGCCAACGTCACGTCGCCCGCCACCGCTTTCGCCCGAACTCCAAGCGCCCGCATGTCCTCGGCCACGCGCTCAAGGTCACCAGCCGAACGCGCCGCCAGCGAAAGGTTCACACCCTCCGCCGCTAGGGCCCGCGCAATGTACGGACCAAGTCCCCGCGATGCGCCCGTCACGATCGCCGTCCTGCCACGCAAGTCCCGCATTCGCCTACCCTCGTTCAGTCGCCCTGTGGCAGCCGAGTGTAGCGGAGCCGCGCAACCCTCTGTGGTGTGACCTTTGTTTCACTGCCATAACTCCGCGGAGTGCTATCCTCGATCCGTGGGAGTTCGCCTTTCCTCTGTGGCAGGCCGTCGCCGGGCCTCCTGGATTCTGGTCCTCGCGCTTCTTCCTACCCTGACGTTCTTCGGCCACTGGCCCGCGGAACTCTCCATTCCCGGTACCGGCTACTACCTGGCGCTTCCCGGCGCCGCCCCGGCATCGGTCGAGGGCGACGGCCACGATCACTCCCGCCACTGCCATGCCGATGCCGCATCCTGTAGCGATGTCCCGGCGGCGGCCGGCGTCTCGTTCGCACTCCTGAACGAATCCCTGGCGCTCTTCGGCGCTGCGGGCCTCTTTGTACTTCTCGCCCTTCGCTGGTGGAAGCCAGGCGAAGGCTTCACCCCTTCCCCCGAGCTGGAGCCGCCGCGAGCCCTCATCCGCGCTTGCTGATGTGCCCCTGCGAGCATCATTCGCTCGCACACGAGGCAGTTATGCCTCCCAGCTCCACAGGGAACATGGATATGACCACCAACCTCTCGCGCCCGCTGGCGCTCATGGCGTTCGCCGCTCTCTCCGCGATCGCCATGCTCGCACTGGCTGCGTGCGGCGATGACGCCGACGCCGGTGATTCCCCCTCCGGCGACGAGACCGTTCTCACCGCAATCCACATCCTCGATAACGCGGGTTTCCACGAAATCGACGATGCCATTCAACAGGAAAAGAAGATCCCGGCGACTGCCCGGACCACCACGGTCCGCATGCAGACGCTGGTCAAGCTTACTTCCTGGCCCAACGATGACCTCGAGGCCCGGGCCGATACGCTCGCGGGGCTCTTCGGCGAATTCGCCGAAGTTCTCGATGCCGAATCCCCCGATATGGCCCGGGTCAGCGAGCTCTCAACGAAGGTCCACATCGCCCAGCACGACTTCTCTGGCGCGGTGTGGGATTACCTCTACGAGGCTGCGGGTCTTGGCAACGACGATGGTCACACCCATTGACGCAGGTGGCCCTACGTGCTCGGTACCAGCCGGTCACTTCAATGGGGCCATCCGTCCCTCACTCGCGGGCGTATGATCTGTGAAGATCATCACGAGCGGTGGTTCCCACCGGCCGCCCGGGCTCCCGCGCCCGGGCAGCCACATCCCCTGGAGTCAGTCATGTACAAACTCGCCCGCCACCTGGCCGTCGCCCTCGCCGCCCTCCTCACCGCCTTCGCCCTGACCGCCTGCGGCGGCGATGACGACGATGGCGATGACAGCGGCGCCCCAACCGCCGGTGGCGACGATGCCTCCTACATGGGTGCCACTGTCGCACCCCCAATCCAGATGCCCGATGCGGTCCTCCTCGATGAAAACGGCGAAAAGTTCGACCTCCAGAAGGAGACCGAGGGCTACATCACCCTCCTCTATGTCGGCTACACCCACTGCCCCGACATCTGCCCAACTCATCTCTACGAAATGAGCGAGGCACTCAAGAAGCTCCCCGAGGATGTCTCCAGCAAGGTCAAGGTCGTCTTCGCGACGGCCGACCCCGAACGCGACACCTCCGAAGTGCTCAAGAAGTACCTCGACACCTTCGACGAGAACTTCGTCGGGCTCACCGGCCCTCGCGACCTCATGGATGACTTCCAGCGCGCCCTCGGCCTCGAGCCCGCATCTCGCACCGACCTTGGCGGGGGCAACTACGCCGTCAACCATGCCGCCTACGTCATGGCCTTCACCACCGACCGCATAGCCTACCTGGTCTACCCCTCTGGCATGGGCCAGGCCGAATGGCTCAACGACCTTCCACTCCTCGTGAACAAGGGATACGAACCAAAGTGAAACACCTCCTTCGCCGCGGCCCGCTTGCCGCACTCCTCATGCTCCTCGCACTCTCCGTCTCCCTCGTCGCCGTCGCCTGTGGCGACGACGACGATGACGACGACGGGGGTGCCGACTCGACCCCGGCCGTCACCGACGGCACCAAACTCGGCGATTTGACGATCTCCGGCCAGTGGGTCCGCCCCACCACCAACGAAGTCTCCGCCGCCTACCTGACCGTTCAGAACTCCGGCGCTGCCGATACCCTCATCAAGGCGGCGACTCCGCTCACAACCACCGTCCAGCTCCACGAAGTCATCACCGAGGGCTCCAGCTCGAAGATGCAGGAAAAGCCCGGCGGCTTCCCCATCCCGGCCGATGGCATGCTCGAACTCAAGCCCGGCGGCTTCCACATCATGCTCATGGACCTCGCCGCCCCCATCAAGGAGGGCGAAACCGTCACCCTCACCCTCACTTTCGAAAAGGCCGGCGAAATCACCATCGACGCCCCTGTGAAGGCCGCGCCCGACATGGGCGGCATGCAGCACGGCATGAGCGGCGGATCGACCAACACTCCCGCGGCAACCATGACCATGGCCGCCGCGCCCGGCCCCGTCACGTTTGGCAAGCTCACAATCGAGGACCAGTGGGTCCGGGTCACCGCCAACACGGTCACGGCCGCCTACATGGTCATCAAGAACTCCGGCGAGGCCGATACCCTCATCAAGGCCACCTCGCCGATTAGCTCCAACGTCCAGCTCCACGAAGTCGTCTCCGATGGCTCGACTTCGAAGATGCAGGAGAAGGTCGGTGGCTTCCCCGTCCCGGCAAACGGTGAAGTGACCCTCCGTCCGGGCGCCTACCACATCATGATGATGGACCTCAAGGAACCCCTCACCGAAGGCCAGGTCATCACGATCACCCTCACCTTCGAAAAGGCCGGCGAAGTGACCATCTCCGCCCCCGCGAAGCCGCACACCGGCATGATGGAAGGCTCCGGTCAGGGCATGGGCCAGGGCCAGGGCCAGGGAATGGGCATGGCCACCCCTACCCCCGCTCGCTGACCAGGCCACCAACGAACCGAAACGAAGGCCGGGTTGATCCCGGCCTTCGTGCTTTTTGTTGCCGCCCCGGGTCGTCCTATCCTGCCTGCCGGGCCACCGCCTCCGCCGCCGCCTTCGCCGCCTCCGGGTCGCCCAGGTACCGCGACGACACCGGCCTCAGGTCGTCCCCCAGCTCGTACACCAGCGGGATCCCCGTCGGGATGTTCAACTCCGGGATCTCTTCATCGCTGATCCCATCGAGGTGCTTCACCAGCGCGCGCAGACTGTTGCCGTGCGCGCCAATCAGCACGCGCTGCCCGGCGCGCAGGTCGGGCACGATGGCGTCGTACCAGTACGGCAGCATCCGCTCGACCACGTCCTTCAGGCATTCCGTCGCCGGCACAACGTCGGGAGCAAGCGCGGCATATCGCGCCTCGTGCCGCGGGTGCCGGTCGTCGTCTGCATCCAGCGGTGGCGGCGGCGTGTCGTACCCCCGCCGCCACGCGAATACCTGGTCCGGCCCGTACCGCTCCGAGGTCTCCTTCTTGTTCAGCCCCTGCAGCGCTCCGTAGTGACGTTCGTTCAGCCGCCACGAGCGCCGCACCGGCAACCAGTGCTGGTCCATCACGTCCAGCGCGATCTGTGTGGTCGCTATCGCTCGCCGGAGCAACGAGGTGTGCACCACGTCGAAGCGCAGGCCCTCCGCCGCCATCATCCTGCCCGCCTCACGCGCCTCCGCGAGGCCTTTCTCGTTCAACGGGACGTCCGTCCAGCCCGTGAACCGGTTCTCCTGGTTCCACGTGCTCTCGCCGTGGCGGAGCAGCACAAGCGTGTATGTCATGCCCGGATTGTACGCCCCGGGCTCACTCCCGGCTCCGTCATCCGGTCCCGAACCGCGCTCGCATCCGCTGGTCCAGCATGGCATACTGAATCTGCCGTGACGGAGACTTCCATCACCGAAATGAAAGAATTGGGAAGTTCACCCTCCCTTGCGCTCCGGGCGCCGAGCCGGCATCGCCTCCTCCGCTGGCTGTTCGTCGCCCTGGGCAGTCTCCTCGTTGGCGTTGGCATCCTCGGCATCTTCCTGCCCCTGCTCCCGTCCACCGTCTTCTTCCTCCTCGCCGCAGGCTGCTACGGAAAGAGCTCTCCGGGCGCCTATCGCTGGCTCACCACCAATCGCTGGTTCGGCAAACACCTCCGCGACTACCGCGAGGAGAAGGGCGCAACCGTCGTCGCCAAGGCCTACTCTGTTGGCTCCCTCTGGCTCGGCATCGGCGTCACGGAGTACTTCTTCATCGAAAGCCTCTGGGTCCGCCTCACCCTCTTCGCCATCGCCATCGCGGTCTCGATCCACCTCCTCACCCTCCGAACCATCCGCCGCTAGGCCTGCGATTTTCTTGCGTTTACCTTGCGCGAAAACCTCTTGACAACCCTCCCCGCCGGAGTAATGTGACTCGTGAGACCTGCGACAGAACCCCCGCTCCTGAAGAGGGAGCGGAACCAGGGCAAGTCGCTTTCTGGACGGAGGTACGCGTATGCGAAGCAAGCTGCATGCCGTCTACGGAGTCCTGATTGTGCAGAGATAGGGCCTGCATCTGGCAGGCCAGGCACAGCGACCGCTGAGGGCACGTATCCCAAGAGTCCTCACTGGTGATGCCCGGTCGCATCAAGCCCTGCACGAAGCAGGCGCGACCCGGATCGCTCCTCCAAGGAGCGGCACTGGATACGCAAGAGCCCAGACCACAACCAGCGGTCACTCTCCACCGAAGCACCGCCCGGTGCCCGGCGGAGGAGTTCAACAACGACAGGCCCCGCGAGTAACCGGGGCCTGTTTGCTTCTCCACGCCAACCCTCCCGGCGTGCCGCTAACGCCTTCCCCCCGTAGGCTGCAACCCGTGTCCGCCATCCGCCGCATCCTCCCGCTCCTCGGCGCCCTGGGCCTGCTCGCTCCAGCACTCCTGCCACGCGACGCCACGCGCGCCTATGAGGTGCAGACCATTGAAGTCAGCGAGGCCGGGTTCAACCCGCCCATCTGCCGCATGAATCGCGAGTTCGTTCGGTTCAAGAACGTCGGCAACGAGCCCCGCCGCATCATCATCCCCTCCCTCTTCCCCGAAGAACCGCCGTTCTTCGATACCGGCGTCCTCCAGCCCGGCGAAACCTCCAACGAGTACAAGAGCGAAAACGGCGGCTCTACCATCTTTGTCGATGCCTTCGATCCCACCCTCAAGGGCACCGTCATCACACCTGTCTTCGTCCAGACCTGGGACCCGCAGTGCACCCCCGACCCCAACCTCCAGCCGCCCGTCCCCCTCTGCCGCAAGAGCGAGCACTGCCTCCGCCTCCCTGCCATCTCCGCCGACCGCTAATCCAGGCAGGCCTCCTGCTCACGCGGAACTCGCAACTCCCAGCCGCCTGCGCCACAATCCTCTCGTGCTCGCCTCGCCTCCCGCATCCCCCATCCCACCCATGCTCGCCAAACTCACGCCCGAAATCCCAGCTGGCGATGGCTGGCTCTTCGAGCCTAAGTGGGATGGCTTCCGCTGCATCGTCTCCTTCGATGGCGCCTCCCCGCCCTACCTCCAGTCGCGTGACCTCAAGCCCCTGGCACGCTACTTCCCCGAACTCGTCGACGGCCTCGCCGCCGCCCTCCCCGGTCCCGCAATCCTCGATGGCGAAATCGTCATCATGGGCCCCCGCGGCCTCGACTTCGATGCCCTGCAGATGCGCATCCACCCGGCCGAATCCCGCGTCCGCATGCTCGCCCGCGAGACCCCGGCCTCCTTCGTCGCCTTCGACATGCTTGCCGACGGGCCGGATGACCTGCAGCGGGCACCCTTTGGGGAACGCCGGGCCCGCCTCGAACGCTACTTCGAACGCGCGGCCCCGCCCGCCTACCTCACCCCCGCCACCACGGACCGCGCGGTCGCGCTCGACTGGTTCGACCGCTTCGAAGGCGCCGGCTTCGATGGCGTGATCGCCAAGAAGCTCACCGATACCTACCAGCCGGGCAAACGCGTCATGGCCAAGATCAAGCACCTCCGCACCGCGGATTGCGTCGTCGGCGGCTTCCGCTGGAACCGTGGCGAAGAAGGCAACTCTGTCGGCTCGCTCCTCCTCGGCCTGTACACCGACGACGGAGTCTTCCACCACGTCGGCCACACCTCCAGCTTCAGCGCCCGGGAGAAACGCGACCTGGTGGCCTTCCTCGCGCCCTACCGCTCTGAAGACGAAGGCGAATCGTTCGGCCAGGGTCGCACTCCCGGCGCCCCCAGCCGCTGGACCGGCGGCAAGGACCTCTCCTGGGTGCGCCTCCGCCCTGAACTCGTCTGCGAAGTCGCCTTCGACTACCTCCAGGGCAACCGCTTCCGCCACGCCGCCACCTTCAAACGCTGGCGCACCGATAAGTCCCCGCAAGATTGCAGGTTCGACCAGTTCGAGGCCGCCGTCCCCTACGAACTGCAGAAGGTGTTCGACCGCGACTGACCTCCGCTTCGCCGCGTCCTCCGCATTGACACCTCAGCAGCGATGCCGCATCGTTCCCGCCAACGACATGGGCACCCGCCCGGAAGGAGCCGCGTGATGACTGTGCAAATGACCACCACCGCACCCACGCGCTCTCGCGGAGCTGCCAGCTAGCACCCGACCCCTGGTTCCGACGGTTGGCCGGCCGCCCTGCGATGGCGGCCGTTTTCGTGCCCCCGGCAGACCTCTCCGCGTTCAACATCCTCTACGCCGGCGGCCGCCTCACCATCATCGACTTCCCGCAGGCCGTCGACCCGCGCACCAACCCCTCCGCCCAGCAGCTCCTGGAGCGCGACCTCCGCAACGTCCTCAAGTACTTCGCCCGTCACCAGGTCGGCCTCGAAGAAGACCCTGCCTCGATGGCCCGCCGGCTCTGGAACCTCTGGAGGTATGCCGGGCTGTGAGCCCGCGCCGCATGGGCCGCCGTCCCGTAGGATCCGGCCCATGCACTACCTCCTCTTCTACGACTACGTGCCCGATGTCCTTACCCGGCGCGACCCCTTCCGCCCGGCCCACCTCGACCTCGCCCGCGCCTTCCTCGCCGATGGAAAGCTCAAGCTCGCCGGCGCCTATGCCGACCCCGTCGATGGTGCGGTCTTCGTCTTCACCTCCCGCGAGGCAGCCGAGGACTTCGTCGCCCGCGACCCCTACGTCGCCAACGGCCTCGTCACCGCCCACCGCATCCGCGATTGGAACGTGGTGATCGGCGGGTAAAGTACGCTAGGGTTCCGGCTCGCGTGGCGCGCTTCGAGGTGCCCGCCGCGAGCCAGCGGCACCATCCTTGCGCGCCTTGCTCGGCTGCACGCGCCGCGGCTCCCCCGGTGCCTTCGGGTAGTGCGGCGGATACGGCGCATCGCCCAGCCCCGCCTCCGCCTGGTTCAGGCTCAACTCCAGCAGCGGCTCGAGCGAAAACGCCCGGTCGTCGATACCCGCTCCCGGGTCGCCTCGTTCCGCGTAACGTCGCGGCACGTTCGCGATCGTGAAATCCGCCAGCTCCACCTTCCCCACTTCGTCCCACTCCAGCGGCGTCGAAACCTGCGCGTTCGGCGTTGGCCGTACCGAATACGCCGAGGCCACCGTCCGGTCCCGCGCGTTCTGGTTGTAGTCGATGAACACGCCGTGCCGCTCTTCCTTCCACCACTTCGTCGTCGCCAGTCCCGGCGCGCGGCGCTCGCACTCCCGCCCGAACGCCAGCGCGCACTGCCGCACCTCCGTGAACGTCCACCTCGGCTCGATCCGCACGTTGATGTGGATGCCCCGGCTCCCGGAGGTCTTCGCGTAGCCCGTGTAGCCATAATCCGCCAGCACCTCCCGGCACACCAGCGCCAGGTCCCGCACCATCCCGAAGTTCGCCTGTGGCGTCGGGTCCAGGTCGATCCGAAGTTCGTCCGGGTGGTCCACGTCGTTTGCCCGCACTGCCCACGGGTTCAGGTCCACGCACCCCAGGTTTATCACCCACGCCAGGTCCGCCGCGTCGTCGATGACACACAGGTCCGCCGAGCGTCCGCTCGGAAAGGTCACGTGCGCCGTCTCGATCCCCGGCGGCAGGTTCGAAGGCGCGCGCTTCTGGAAGAACGGCTCCTCCTCCACCCCGTTCACGAACCGCTTCAGCACCATCGGCCGGTCCCGCACTCCGCGCAGCGCGCCGTCCGCAACCTCAAGGTAGTACCGCACCAGGTCGAGCTTTGTGTAGCCGGCCTTCGGGAAGAACACCTTCTCCGGGTTGGTGATCGTCACCTCCCGGCCGGCCGCCTCAATCACGATCGACGGGTCCACCATCCCGGCAGTCTACCTGAAGGCGTCTCCCGCGGCGGAATCTCCGTGCACGCGAAACGCCGGGTCACCTCCTTCGGGGATGGCCCGGCGCCTCCGCTGGCTGAGCTGTCGCTGCGCGTCCCTAGGCGACCGCCGCCGGGAACGTCGTCTGCATCTGCGACGAGATGTCGAAGTACTCCTGGAACGTCTGGTTGAACCGGTAGAACGCGTCCCGGCGGTGGTAGTCCTTCCCCCGCGCGAACTCCTCCGCGCTCCGCAGGTCGAGCGAGTTCAACGTGTACTCGTGCGTCGCCCGGCCATGCGCCTTGATGTCGTCCAGCATCGCTTTCCATGCGTCCAGCGACTGCACCAGCACGAAGTCGAGCTCGTCGGCCCGGCTCGCGTCGATCTGCCTCACGTCCTTCACTTCGAACGCTTCGAAATCGACTTCGTAGTACTTGTTGTCCACCTGCACGCCCATCTCGGCGTCGCAGGTTCCGAGCCGCTTGAAGCTATCGGACTTGTTCAACAGGTCGGCTGCGGTCTTGAACCACTCGACAGACGGAAACTCAGGCATTGGGCACCTCCATGAGCAAACGGCCCGACTCGGGCACGGGCTGCGTGCGCCGGAGTCTACCGCACGGTCGAACCGTTGTCAGGCGGATGACGGTTGTCTGCAAAACCTTGCCGCAAATCCTCGACGCCTTCACGCCGCACCCCCAGAATCACACCACCCACCTCCGGAGCACCCGCCATGCCCACCGTCGAAACCGCCCTCGGCCCCGTCCCGGCCGACCACCTCGGCACCGTCCTTAGCCACGAGCACGTCCTCGTCAGCATGGGCGAAGACAACCGCCATTACCCCTGGCGCTTCGATTGGGAGGCTTCCCGCGCCAACGCCATCCGCGAACTCTCCGAAGCGAAGGCCGGCGGCATCGACACCCTCATCGACCTCACCACCCCCGACCTCGGCCGCGATGTCGAGTTCGTTCGCGAGGTCTCGCGCGCTTCCGGCGTGCACATCGTCGTCGCCACCGGTATCTGGCGCGACATCCCCCGCTCGTTCTGGACCCGCGACATCGATGAAATCGCCGACATCTTCGTCCGCGAGATTGAAGTCGGCATCGGCGACTCCGGAATCAAGGCTGGCTGCATCAAGGTCGCCAACGACATGGGCGGCGTCTCCCCAGAAGGCGAGCGCATCCTCCGCGGCGCCGCCCGCGCCCTCAAGCGCACCGGTTGCCCGATCAGCACCCACCACTGGGCGCCCGAGGAAGTCGGCCGCCGCCAGGTCCAGATCTTCCAGGAAGAGGGCGCGCCGATGGACCGCATCGCCATCGGTCACAGCGCCGACACCACCGATGTCGGCTACCTGGAGGACCTCCTCCAGACCGGCGTCTACCTTTCCATGGACCGCTATCCCGGTGCCGCCGGTCGCCCCAATTGGGAACAGCGCAACGCCACCGTCAAAGCCCTCATCGACCGCGGCTGGGCCAACCGGCTCATGCTCGGCCACGACCACGCGCCCTCGCCCGTGATTCGCGGCCAGCAGGCGCCCGCGAACCCCGGCCCCACGCGCTACCTCTTCGTCAGCAACGTCGCCATCCCCGCGCTCATCGCCCAGGGCGTCCCCGAGGCCACCATCGACACCATGATGCGCCAAGTCCCCCGCCGCTTTCTCGCGGGGAGCTAGCTCCAGTTACAGCGACACCCGGGAGCCGATATCGCCATGGACGCTCAAAACAACGAATGGACCGCCACCCTCATCCGCCTCCTCACCCTGGCCTCGCGGCTCGAGGATGAAGGGCACTACAACGTCGCCAAGCTGACCCGGGCGGCAGCCGACGCGATGGGGCGTCGCGCCGCGTACGAGGCCGCGCGTGCGGCCGCCGGGCAGGGACTGGTCGAAGAGATCGAGCAGGTCACCCGTGCACTGCGCCGGCTCGGGGCGAACGGGGATCTGCTCGCGGCACTGCAGCGCGGTGCCGGCGCCCTCGCCGCGGACCGCATCCCCTCCATCGTTGAGACGCCCCACCCCTACGTCTGCCGCACGTGCGGCCACCTCGTCGTTGGACCCGTGGAGGAACACTGCCCCTCGTGCGGCGCCTGGCCGGCGACGTTCCAGTGGTTCGCTCCGAACTACTGGTTCGAGGCACTCGACCCCTTCGCCGCCATCGAGAAGTTACGTCAGACACCCCTGGAGGTGGCCGCAGCCCTCGAAGCCCTCTCCGAGCAGGCCATGGACCAGGACCCCCGGGAGGGCAACTGGGCCATCCGCAACGTCATCACGCATCTCCGTGACGCGCAGGAAGTGCTGGATTACCGGCTCGACCTGTTCGCCGCCGAGGAGCATCCGGTCCTGGCATCGAAGGCGGTGTGGACATGGGCCACCCGGGAGGAGGAACGGCAACCTGCCACGCGGGAAATCTTCGAGGACTACCTGGCAACCCGCCGGAAAATCCTCGCTCGGCTGGAAGCGCTGCCTCTCGCTGATTGGTGGCGCACCGGGCTCCACGAGGAATTCGGCGAAGTCTCGCTCAGGCAACAGGCCAGCTACTTCGCCTCCCACGAACTCACCCACCTCCCCCAGCTCGCGGCGCTCCGCGAACAGCTGGCCGGCGCCGGGTGAAGCTCCAGATCGGCATGCCCGGAAGCTACGGCGAACCCGGCTCCGGCGCCTCTTCCCGGATGATCCGCACCACCCGCGCGAGCGTCTCCAGCCGCTCGTCCATTGTCGCGCCCTCCGGCTGAACGCGGATGGTGTTCACGCCCGCATCCCAGTGCTTCCGGATGCGCTCGCGCACCATCGCCTCCGTGCCCAGCAGGTTCGATTGCAGCACCATCTCGTCGGGCACGAGTTGGGCCGCCTCTTCCCGCTTCCCCTCGAGCCAGAGCCGCTGCACGGCCAGCGCCTCATCGGCGTAGCCCGCTCGCCGGTAGGCCGCGTTGTAGAAGTTGTGCTGGCGCGACCCCATCGCCCCCAGCGTGAACGCCAGCCCCGGCTTCCGCGGCGCGACCAACCGCTCCAGGTCGTCCGAGAACTGCACAACGCCCCCGGCCGCCTGCAGGTCGATTTCGGCCAGGCTCCGTCCCGCCCGCTCCGCACCTCGCCGGATCGAGTCGAAGAAGATGTCCGCGTGCTCTGGCATGAACGAAGTCCCGATCCACCCGTCCGCAATCTCGCCCGTCAATTCGAGCGATTTCGGGCTCAGAGTCGCCAGGTACACCGGGATCTGCGCCGGGGGCGCCGAGCTCTTGAGCGCCTTGCCCTCGCCGCCCGGGAGCGGCAGCTCGTAGTAGTCGCCTTTGTAGGCCACCCGCTCGCCCCGCGTCACCATCCGCACGATGTTCACCGCATCGCGGATGCGCGGCAGCGTCCGCGCGAACCGCACGCCGTGCCATCCCTCCACCACCTGCGGCCCGCTCGCACCCAGCCCCAGCGTGAATCGCCCGTTCGAAAGCGAGTTCAGCGTGAGCGCCGTCATCCCAAGCATCGCCGGCGAACGCGATCCCAGCTGCATGATCCCTGTTCCCAGCCGGATCTTCTCCGTCTTCCCTGCCAGGTACCCGATCGGCGTCGCCGCGTCGAACCCCCACGTCTCCGCCGTCCAGCAGATGTCCACGCCAAGCTGTTCCGCTTCCCGCACGAATGCCGCCGCGCGGGCCCAGTCTGGCCCGCCGCCAAATCCAATCGCGATTCGCATCGATGCCCTCCGTCGGCCGCGAGTCTACTCCTTTGTGGTGCGCGCCACAGGCGCCGGAGCGGGCACGCGCCTATACTGCCCACTCCTACCGGACGGTAAATGGAGTGCCCCAATGCAAGACCATGGCGCCGCCGCGCCCAGTCTCATGGACCCGGCGTTCATCGCCGATCCCTACCCCGCCCTGCATGCCCTTCGCGAAGGGCATGGCGTTGGGACCGATCTCCTCGGTGCCCAGTGGTTCGTCACCCGCTACGACGACGTCTATCGCATCCTCTACGACCGCGAACTCTCCGCCGACCCCGCCAACGCCGACCCCGGCACCTCGATGGGATTCATCCATGCCGTCAGCGGCGAACATCGGGACGAGCCCCAGAGCATCCTGATGATGGATGAGCCCGGCCACACCCGCCTCCGCAAGCTCGTGAACAAGGCGTTCACGCCACGCGCCGTCGAAGCCCTCCGCCCCCGTGCCGGCGCCATCGCCGCCGAACTGCTCGACGCACTGAGCGGCCAGCCCGAATTCGACCTCATGGCCGCCTTCGCCCAGCCCTACCCCACCACCGTCATCGCAGAAATGATCGGCGTCGATCCCGCTGATCGCGTGCAGTTCAAGGCCTGGTCCGACCTCGCCGTCCGCGGCCTCGACCCGTTCCTCTCGCCCGAGGACCGCGCCCGCACCGGGCAGGCCGGCGGCGCCCTCCGCGACTACTTCCGCCGGGCGCTCGCCGAACGACGTCGCGCCCTCCGCGATGACCTCGTCTCGCGCCTCATCGCCGCCCACGATGAAAACGACGCCCTCACCGAGCCGGAGATGGTGGTCATGCTCTCCCTCCTGCTCACTGCCGGCAACGTCACCACCACCGACCTCATTGGCAACGGTGTGAAAACACTCCTCGACCACCCCGCCGAACTCCAGCGTCTCCGCGACGACCCCGCCCTGATTCCCAACGCGGTCGAGGAGATCCTCCGCTTCGACCCGCCCGTCATCGAGACGTGGCGCACCTCCTCCGAGCCGGTCGAGGTTTGCGGGCACGCCATCGCCGCGCGCCAGACGATTGCCCCTTCGCTCGCCGCTGCCAACCACGACCCGCGCCACTTCCCCGACCCTGAGCGGTTCGACGTCACCCGCCAGGAGGTCGACCACCTCTCCTTCGGCGGCGGTATTCACTACTGCCTGGGCGCCTCGCTCGCCCGGCTCGAAGCCCAGGTCGCCCTTGCCCAACTTGTCGATCGCTTCCCGCGGCTCCGCAAGGCCGACGGGCGCGAGCCCGTCTATCGCGCCCTCCCGGGCTTCCGCGGCATGGAATCGTTCTGGGTCCGGGTCGACTAGTCGCCGGGCGCGCCCCTTTGCCCGCGCAACCAGTGGTGGCCCTGCCAGCGAACCGGCAGGGCCACCACTGGAGCATCGAGCGCGGCTCGGGATCATCCCCAGCGAGGCGCCTCACCCAGGTCGATCCCCAGCGTTACCTTTCCCACGATCTCCGGGGCCAGCAGGCTATTGGCCGGGTGGAACCCGCCGCAGCGCACATCGCGGTAGAGCCGCTCGAGCTCGTTCCCCGCAAACATCCCCGCCCCGCCGGAGATCGCCATCGCCTTATCGACGACCAGCTTCGCTGCCTCGACCGCGTTGTGTTTCGCCGAAACCAGCTTCCCCGGCCAGGCCGGCCCGTGGTCCACACCGCGCGACCACTCGTCCGCGGTCTTCTCCACCTGCGCCTCGGCCCCGTCGAAGGCGAACGTCATCTCCGCCACCGCGTGCTGGACCTCCGGGTTGTAGGCCATCGGCCGCGTCAGCGCGAGCGACGTGCGCCGGTGCGCCGTCTTCACCGCAAGGTCGATCGCCCGTCGCGCGATGCCCAGGTAGATGCTCGCGAACGTCGGCTCGGCCCACGCGAAGATGCACAGCGCGAACAGGTCCGCCTGTCCCGCGCCAACCACGTTCGCGATATAGCGGTCAGGCACGAACGCGCCATCCAGCACCGTGTCGTCGCTCCGTGTCGCCCGCATCCCCAGCGTGTCCCACGTCTCTTCGATGCGGTATCCCTGCGTCTCCCGCGGCATGAACGCATGCACGATCTTCGGTGCGTTCGGATCACTGGTATCCATCGCGTGGATGCCCAGCCGGGTCCATACCGGTGTCAGGCTCCCGAACTGCTTCCGCCCAGAGAAGCGGTAGCCCCCATCCACGCGCTCGGCCCGGGCGGTCGAGAGGAACAGCGGCATGTCGTTCCCTGCCTCGCCGTGGCCGGCGGCAAAGACTTCGCCCGCCGCCGCCTCGCGCAACAGCCATTCCAGGCGCGCGTCGCCCATCTTCCGCATGTCCGCCGCGACGCCTGTCCAGTACAGGTGCATGTTCGTCGCCAGTGCCGTGGCCGGGGCGCGATACGCCAGCCGCCGCTGCTCTTGCGCCACCTGCGCCACCGTGTATCCCAGCCCCCCGAACTCCTCCGGGATGGCCATCTTCAGGTAGCCGCTTGCGCGCAGCTCCTCGAAGTCCTCCGCGAAGAACCGGTTCTCCCGGTCATACGCCCCCGCTCTCGCCCCAAAGTGCTCGAGCATCTCCTCGGTCAGGACATCCCGGCTCATGGTGGCAGTCATGGTTTCTCCTCCTGCTGTGGAAACTGCCGATACCCTAACACCGGTTTCGTCATTTTCAAGCATTTAACGTTGTGTAACGTTGTTCAACGTTGCCTCGAACCGTGACCCGTGTCACACTCGCCGCGGATGTCTGACCTTCGCGAACAGGCGCTGCGGTGGATGGAATCCTGTTCGCCTGGCGATTCGCCCGACCCCTTCCTCGAGGAGCTCGGGCTTGAATGCGCGCAGGAGGCGGCGCGCCTCGGTGCATCCGAGATAACCGTCGACCTCCAGCTGCTCGTCTTCCTCCGCAAGTTCGCCCGCTTCGGCTACTTCTCCTTTGGTCCGATCACCATCGATGTGCGCCTCATCGAAGACGCTGTCGAGCGGAGCATCGTTCAGGGCTCCCAATCCGCCGCCCTCATGAGCGACGACATGGTCCGCTTCTCCCGCCTGCTCATGGACGAGGTTCGGCGCAGCGGGCGAAGGCGCGTCGACGAACTCGCCTATCTCCTCGCCTTCATGCGCTGGAAGGATGGGCTCCCCGCCCGTGTCTTCGGCGAACTTGGTGTCACGCCCGAACAGGTCACGGCGTTCGCCCGCGACCAGGGCTCGGTGCCGGCCGAGCGCCTCTATTCACCCGAAGAGGCCGCTACCTACCTCGGTGTCCACGTCCAGACGATCCGGGCCTGGATTCGCACAGGCCGCCTCCGCGCGAGCCGCCTCGCTGGCCAGCGCGCGCTCCGCATCCGCGCATCCGACCTCGCTTCCGTCCTCGAACCCGTCGAGCCCGGCGACATCTGATGCGTCTCCGCACCATCCCGCTGGTCAACTGAGCCGGGGCCACGGGCAACTTGGGATTTTTCATGCGAAACCCCGCCATCCACCATGCGCCAGCAATGGCTGCGCCCCGCGGGCACCCTCTCCCTCCTCCATCGAATCCACTGCCTGCCGAAGCTGCTCCCGGCACTACCCCGGGGGCCGGTACCGCTCGCAGCCTTCACTGGCCTTTCCCCGCCTGAGCCCTCTGCTTCACGCACTTGCCACCTTATCCGTGTACGCCGGGCGTCGATTCTGGAAATAGCAGGGAGTGCCAGGCCCTCGATCGGCCTGGCCTTGCCCGGGATTCCCGACTCCAAATTCGCCCGGGTCACCTTGGAGGGAGCATGCGTCGTCACCTGCCCGGATTTTCCGCCATCGCCAATCTGGGGATCTCCAATAAGCTCGGTCTCATCGTCCTCGTCCTTGCGCTGCCAGTCGCCGCACTCCTGTTCGTCCAGTACCAGCAGCGCACCGATACCCAGGACCAGGCAAGCTCCGAGTCCGATGGCCTCGACTACGTCGCCGCTGTCGTTCCCTTCCTCCGCGAAGTGCAGGTTCATCGTGGCCTTGTTCAGCGCGTTCTCAGCGGCGATGAGTTCTCCCGCGACAACATGCTCCGCACCGCCGCAGCTGCCGATGCTGCCCTCGCCGTCATCAACGACATGAATGCCCGCCACGGCGGCACCTTCCAAACGGAGTCTCTCGTCCAGTTCCTCAATTCCGAGTGGCCCCAGGTGAAGGAGTCGCAGTCCAGCGCCGAATCCAACGCCGCTCACACCCGCATCATCGAGCAGGGCATCCTCCCGCTGCTCTCCACCGTCGCCGTGGAATCCCGGCTGGTGCTCGATCCCGACCTCGATAGCCGCAGCGTCATCGTCGCCCTTACCGACTCCCTCCCCCGCCTCACCGAGGCGCTCTCCCAGGCGAGAAGCTTCGGCACGGCCGCGCTCATCGCGCGCCAGGGCCAGCCAGCCAGCGAAGAACAAAAGGCCTACCTCATCGCCCAGATGAGCCTCGCCGCCGCCCACGCCGATGCCCTCACCCGCGCGCTCGAAACCGCCATGTCCGCCAATTCCGACTTCGACGAGTCGCTCCGCCAGATCGCCCGCCGCGCCGAGACTTCCCGCAACGTCTTCGCCGACTCCACATCCAACAACATCATCGATTCCGGCGTGCTCTCACCCACCGGAGCCGAGGGCTACTTCCTCCTTGGTGGCAGCGCGATCGACCTTTCGAACCAGCTCCTCGCCGCTGCCCAGGAGACCCTCGACGCCCGCTTCGATGAACGCACCAGCCAGGCCCAGCAGGAGTTCTACACCTACGGCGGTGCCGCCCTTGGCGTCGTGCTCCTCGCGCTCGCCCTCGCCGTCTTCATCTCCGCCACCATCACCCGCCCGCTCAAGCACCTCGCCGAAGTCGCCGACCGCATGAGCCTCGGCGAACTCGATGTCGAGATCGACGTCGAAGGCCGCAACGAAGTCGGCCAGCTCGCCGAATCGCTCCGCCGCATGCAGGCAAGCCTCCGCTCGGCCATCGAGCGGCTGCGCCAGCGCCGCGCCGCCGCCTGAGCCCATCCAGCCTGACCCGCGAGGACGCCACCATGGCCATGCCATCCACATCGTTCGACCCCGCCCTCGCCAGCCGCCTGGCCGCGGCGGCCGCCGCCATCGAAGGCGTTCGATCGGCGCTGGTTTGCGATACCGAAGGCACGGCACTGGGGTCAGCCGGGTGCCCTGAGCCCACCCGCGAGGCTGCCCTCGCCAGCTTCGTCGCCCTCCGCGCCGAGGCCCTCCCCGTCGATGGGGACCTCCGCGGCATGGGCCGTCAGCTCGCCGGTAGCCGCCTCGACCACGTCCTCATCGCCGGGCCTGGCCCCCTGGAAACGCTGGTCTGCCGGGTCGATGGGCACGCCTACCTCTCGCTCGTCGCCAATGCTGGCCGGAGCACCGTTCTCCTGCCATCCGTGGCCCAGCTGCTGCGCCGGCTTGCGCTGGCCGCGAATCCCGCCTCGAGGAGTTGACCACGATGATGTTCCCGCGAGACCGCACCCTGTACGCAAACCTGAACACCTCGTTCACCTCCTTCGAGGCCCTCCTCGCCGACCTCCAGTCCCGGCGCCTCACCGGCTACGTCGAGGTAACGTTCCCCTCCTACACGGGCACCCTCCTCGCCGCCGAAGGCGAGATCGTGAACGCTTGCGAAGAGACCGCCGGCGAACGCCTCACGGGTGCTTCGGCCGTCCGCAGCATCTGTGCGCGCGCCACCGAGAAAGATGGCACCGTCAACGTCTACTCCGCCTTCCCCGATGTCGTCCTCCTCCTCCATCGCCTCATGGATGCCCGGCCCCTCTACAGGGACCTGACCAGCGCCTTCACCAGCCTCGATCGCCTGATCGCCAAGCTCCGCGCCGATGGCCTCACCGGCTACGTCGAAGTCCAGGTCGCGGATGCACAGGGGATGGGTGTCATCTACCTCTCAGGCGGCGAGCCCATCGAAAGCGTCCTCTCCGCGGGTTCCGGTCTCACCGTGGGCCAGGAGGCACTCAACGCCATCGTCCAGTTGGTCAACACATCCGGCGGCTCGTTCAACGTGTTCATCGAGTCAAGCACCACCGCGACCGGCGGTCCGGCCACACCCATCGCCCCCGTTGCAACAGCCGAGACCCACCGCGAGGCACTCCTCGCCTTCTGGTCAGAAGTCGTTGCCACCGTGGAATCGGTCGCCGATGGGTTCTCAAAGCCCGGCCGCTTCCTCCTTGCCTTCAAGGAGGTCCTCGTGGCGCGCGCTGGCACCTACCCGTTCCTCGATCCGTTTGCTGCGGAGTTCGAATACAGCGCCGCCAGGGTAGCGTTCGACGGCCCACTCCCCGAAGAGTTCAGCAAGGCCCTCGGTGATTGCCTCAGCGATACCGTCTCCAAGCTCGCCTTCCAGCTCAAGCGGTCCGACCTCGAAACGCGCGTCCGCGAACAGCTCGAAACCGTGAGCCAGAAGCATGCCGCGGTTGTCGACCGGTTCGCTCTCCGCGATGACTTCGCCGAGCTCGTGGCCTAGCGGAGGGGCGGCATGGAAAAGGAACTGGAGCAAATTAGCACGGTGCCCGGCGTCGGTGGGTCGTTCCTCTGCGACAACCGCGGCGATGTCATCGTGAGCTCCGATCCAGCCGTGCTCGCCACCGTCACCATGAACACCATCGGCCGCGAGGTCGGACGCGCGTTCGTCGCCCTCGAAACGGCCGGCCAGAAAGCTCCCCGGCTCGAATTCGCCTACAACAGTTGGCGGCTCCTCGCACGCGATATCGGCGATGCCGTCCTCTTCGTCGTCTGCCAGCCCGATACCGATATGGCCATGGTCCGCATGAGCGCCGATGTCGCCATTGGAAGCTGGCAGACGAGTGCTGCTGCCCAGAAGCGGCTCCAGCGTCACCGCGCCGAGCGCTCGTCGCTCGTGAACAAGACCGCCCTCGACCACGGCTCGTGGAACTCCTGGGCCATCATCCAGTCTCGCGGGAGCTAACACCCTCGTTCGAGGGACACGGGAGGTACAACCATGCCAGAAGGATTGACCGGCAGCCTCGCCCAGCTGCCGCTGGGAGACCTGCTCAAAATGCTGGGAGCCGGCGGCCAGACCGGTCGGCTCGAACTCACCTCTGGCCTCGATACCGGCGACGTGTTCCTTGTTGCCGGCGCCGTCGTCCACGCCGAATCCGGCCCCGAGTGGGGCGAGCAGGCGCTCTTCCGCCTTTTCGGCTGGCCCAACGGCCACTTCCGCTTCGAGCCCGGCGTCCCTCCCCCCGACCGCACCATCGAGCGTTCGCTCGATCTCCTTCTCGCCGAATCTGCTCGCGCGGCCGGCGAACGGGAGGCCATACGTCGCGTTATCCCCTCCATGGATACCCTCCCCCGGCTCGTGCGAAAAGCCCCCGGCCCTTCCGTTACCATCGAGGCGGCCGACTGGGAGGTCCTGGCCCTCATCAATGGCGAAGCGACAGCCGGCGCCATCGCAGCGGAGCTCGGCATCGACGATTTCGAAGCGGTTCGGCGTCTCTACCGGCTGCGCCTCTCCGGCCTCATCGACCTCGCATCTCCGCAGGCTGCCCCCGCACCTGTCCGCCAGCTCGCCGGGCCGGGCTTCTTCCAGGCACTCACCACGGCCGTCGCTGCCGCCCTCGGCCCCCTCGCCGAGATCATCATCGACGACGCAGTCGAGGATCTGGGATTCACCCGCGCCACCCTCCCCCGCGATGCCGTCGCGTCCCTCGCCGAACGGATCAGCGCCGAAATCCGCGACCCCGAAAAGCGCGTTCGGTTCCAGCAGACCATGCTCGCCATGCTCCGCCAGCAGGCCGCCTGATCGCCGCTTCCACCGCGCCGTGGTTAACTGGCGCCCATGCCAGACTTCGTGGTCGTCACCGTTGGTGGCCGCAAGCGAGAACCTTCCGGCGCGGGCAAGGCCCTCGCTTTTGTCGTCCGCTGGCTCATCACCGCCGTCGCTGTCTGGGTTGCCGCCGAGCTCCTCGGTGGCATCCACCTGGAGGGCTGGGGCAGCACCCTCGCCGTCGCGCTCATCCTCGGCCTCCTCAACGCCTACCTGAAACCCTTGCTCGTCCTCGGCTCGCTCCCCGCGCTCGTCCTGACCCTCGGCCTCTTCCTCATCCTCATCAACACGGCCCTCCTCGCCCTGACCGCCTGGATCGCCGGCAAGTTCGACAGCATCCGCTTCGATATCGATGGCTTCTGGCCCGCTTTCTGGGGCGCCGTCATCATCAGCCTCGTCAGCTTCCTCCTCACCCGCATCTTCAACCCCCGCAAGATCGCCGAACGCGTCGGCTGACCCCCGGCTGCCGGCTAGCCCACAGGCTGTAGCCCCGAAATCGGGTATGAATGTAACCATGTCCGTCCTCCCGCCACCGGAAGAAAAAGCAGCAGCCGTGCGCGACATGTTCGACCGCATCTCGCCCACGTACGACCGCGTCAACCGGATCATGACCTTCAACGCCGACCAGCGCTGGCGCCGCGAGCTTGTCCGGCGCCTGCGGATCGGCCCGGGCGACCGCGTGCTCGACCTCGCCTGCGGCACCGGCGACTTCGCCGAGATCTGCCGGAAGGCCGGAGCCGAAGCCGTCGGCCTCGACTTCTCCCGTGGCATGTTGACCGCCGCAAGGCGCCGCTTCCCGGGCCTTGGCATCTTCGTCCAGGGCGATGCGCTCCGGCTCCCTTTCGCCGATGGTTCGTTCACGGCCGCCGTGTCCGGCTTCGCCCTGCGCAACTTCGTTGCCATCCCTCCAGTGCTCGAAGAACTCGCACGCGTTCTCCAGCCTGGCGGCCGCATCGGCCTCCTCGAAGTCGATAGGCCCCGCAACCGCCTCGTCGCCGCCGGTCACGGCATCTACTTCAACCGCGTCGTCCCCGTCGTCGGCGGCCTCATCGCCGACCGCAAGGCGTACCGCTACCTCCCGCAGTCGGCGTCCTACCTTCCCCCCGACCCCGAACTCGACCGCATCATCGAAGCATCCGGGTTCACCCGCATCACCCGCCGCTCGCCCATGTTCGGCGCCATCCAGTCCATCAGCGCGGTGCGCGCATGACCGTCGCCAGCCCATCGCACCCGTCCACCTTCCAGGTCTGGAAGCTCGCGACACGCCTCCCGACCCTTACCGCCGCCATGTCCCCCGTTGCGGTCGGCACGGGCGTCGCCATCCACCTCGATGTCTTCGACCTCCTGCCGGCCATGGCCGCGCTCGCCGGGGCGCTCTTGCTCCAGGTGGGCGCCAACTTCGCCAACGATGTCTTCGACTTCAAGAAAGGCGCCGATACGAGCGAGCGCCTCGGCCCGCCCCGGGCGACCCAGATGGGCTTCGTCAGTCCCGGGCAGATGCTGGTCGGAATGTGGCTGGTCTTCGGCCTGGCCATGCTCATCGGCGTCTACCTGGTCTACGTCGGCGGTTGGCCGATCGTGGCCGTCGGCCTCACCAGCATCGCCGCCGCCATCATCTATACCGGCGGACCATGGCCAATCGGCTACCACGCCCTCGGCGACCTGTTCACGTTCGTCTTCTTCGGCGTGGTCGCCGTTGTCGGCACCTACTACGTCCAGGCCGGCGATGTCGCCGCCCTCGCCGTGGCCGCCTCCATCCCCGTCGGCTGCACCGTCACCCAGATCCTCGTCGTCAACAACCTCCGCGACATCCCCACCGACCGGAAGAGCGGCAAGACCACCCTCGGCGTCATCCTCGGCGACCGCGGCACCCGCGCCTGGTTCACGGTCTTGCTGGTGGCCGCGCTGGCGGTTCCCGTTGGAGTCTCGCTCTTCTCCACCGCCGAATGGGCGTGGACAGCTTCGATCGCCAGCCTCCCGTGGGCGGCGAGGCCGTTCCGCGCCATCACCGCCGGCGCTTCCGGCCGCGAACTCAACCCCGTACTCAAGTCGACCGCCCGCTACAACCTCGTGCTCGGCCTCCTGCTCGCCCTCACCATCGCCGTCTCATCCCACTGACGTTGTTTTGCCTCGCGTGAACAACCTCGCGTAGTATCGGCGGCAGCCGCCAACCCCGACCCGGGACGGCGAGCCAACCCGAGGGCACGCCCATATGCGCATCATCGACGGCATCTACCAGCTCCTCACGCCGTTCCCCCAGTTCACCATCGAAGACGCAAAAGCACTCCGCCGCGACCTCCAGGAGCACCCCCGCGTCACCAAGGGCCTGCCCTATGTCCTCCCCTACCTCCTCAAGGACGGCGACGACACCGTCCTCGTCGATTGCGGCTGGAACACCGATAGCGCCTACCAGGCTCTCGAAGAGGGGATGAAGGAGCACGGATCCCACCCCAACGACATCAGCAAGCTCGTCGTCACCCACATCCACCCCGACCACTACGGCATGGCCGGCCGCCTCAAGCAGCTCTCCAGCTGCGAGATCGTCCTCCACGAAAAGGATGCCGAGGTCATCAAGGACCGCTACTTCGCCCCGAAAGGTCTCGCGGATGAGATGGGCAAGTTCATGGAGACCAACGGCGTCCCCGCCCTCGATTCGCCAACCATGGCTCGCGGCTCCATGGGCATGCTCGGCAACGTCGCCCCCGTCCCCGCCGATACCGAGGTCAAGGGCGGTGAAACCTTCAAAGTCGGCGATTTCGACTTCGAGATCATCTGGACGCCCGGCCACTCCCCGGGTCACATCTGCCTCTACGAACCCAACCGCAAGATCCTCCTCACCGGCGACCATGTCCTCCCAACCATCACGCCCAACGTGAGCATCCACGCTCAGACCCACGGCAGCCCGCTCGGCGACTACATGCGATCACTCGAAATCCTCGAGGACCTCGATGTCGAGATCGTCCTCCCCGCCCACGAGTTCGAAATCTCCGACCTCAAGAAGCGCCTCCGCGAAATCGAAGACCACCACCACATCCGCCTCGATGAGATGGTGAACTGCGTCGACCGGGGTGGCTCAACCGCCTGGGAAGTTGCCGGCCGCGTCAAGTGGGCCACCGGCGCCCTCGCCGATTTCGAACCGCACATGCAGCGCGCCGCAGTCGGCGAGACCATCGCCCACCTGGAGTACCTCTTCGAAACCGGCCGCCTCGCGAAGATCATGCGCGGCGGCAAGCTCTACTGGCTCCCTGCCTAGCCTCTGCCAACAGCGGACTCCCGCCGAACCCGGCTCTGAGGCGCACCTCGGCCCTCGCGCGCCTCAGAGCCTGTCCTCGAACCGCCCGCTGCCGGCTACTCCAGCGAGAACGGTGGGAACTCGTCCACCAGCAACAGCGCATACGCCTCCACCCGCAGCGACCACCGCATCACCCCCAGCCCGAAGTTGTACAGGCTCTCCGGGTACGTCCCGTTCAGCAGCAGGCTGAACCACGCGATGATGCTCGTCACCGTCCACGCGATCGATAGTGCCCACAGCACGATCGCGTGCGGGATCAGGTAGAGGATGCGCAGCCCGACCGACTTCTTGTCGCGCTGGCCCTCGGCGAGAACCACGTTGATCGAGGCCGGGTATTCCCCGTCGCCAAAGGGCGGGTACTCATCACGAAAGAGCGCCACATATGCCAGCCCGCGCGTCCGCCAGCGCAGGTAGTACATGCAGAGGTCCCTCAGCCCCGGCGGGTGCTGTTCCGCGAACATGATCGCGAACCACGAAATGATCGCGCACACCGACGCCACCGCCCCGAGCACACCCAGCGAGAACAACCCCCCGTAGGTCAGCCACCAGGCCCCGATACTCCCCGCGAACCCCAGCCCGCCGACGAGCAGCAGGTGCGGAACCGCAAGGATGATCCGGAACCCGATCGTCATCTTGTCGCGTGGCCCGGTCGCCGGTTGAACGTCGACCGTGACCGGGTAGGGTGCGGCGAATTCCGCGGTAGCCATGCCCACCTCCGGTTCGTGATGCCCGCATCCTACGCCACCGGTGCAAGCCCCCCTCGATCCCCTCGGCCTCGCGTCCCCACAGTCCCACGGGTGCCGAGGCGCCTCGCTCTCAAGCAACCTCTGCGGAGCTCCGTTGTCTCGCGCCCGGCGGTGTGGTTTGGACCAGATAAAGGCATTTTGTTTCACCACTTAAAGATCGCTAGTAGCTATCACGTGCCGTCGCTAGCCTGTATCCATGTCCGACTGGTCGCTGCTCACAAACCATGCAAACGTCCTGCTCTGCATCACCGAGGAGCCGGATATCCGCCTCCGCGATCTCGCGGCAAAAGTCAACATCAGCGAGCGGGCCGTCAAGCGCATCGTCGCCGACCTCGAAAAGGGCGGGTACCTCGCCCGCGAACGTCATGGCCGGCGCAACCACTACGAGGTCAACGTGGCCGCCACCCTCAACGGTCCCGTTGCCCATGGCCTCCAGTTGGGTGCGCTGCTCTCGGCACTGCTGCCGATGCTCTCCGGCTCCCTCTGAGCTTGCTCGGCCTTACCCGGCCAGGCGTTCGAGTATGAGAGCCGCCGCGCGCTTCGCCGCGCTCTTCGGCTCCACCTGTGGCCCGACACACCCGGGGCAGCCGTTCTCACACGGGCACGCCCGTACCACTGCCAGGCACGCGTCCATCAGCGCCTCCCGTGCATCGAACAGTTTCTCCGCCAGCCCCACGCCTCCCGGGACCATGTCGTACAGGTAGACCGTCGGGAGTTCGTTGTAGGGTGACCGCACCTGTGCGTCCGCCCCGATGTCTCCCGGGTCGCACAGGCAGTAGATAGGCGCCAGGTTGCGCGCCAGGTGCCCGACCCCCGTCAGCCCGCTCGCAATCTCGTCGCGCCCCAACCCCTTCGTCGCCGCCCCGTCGAAGCTCATCCACATTGCCGTCGTGTGCAGGTTCTCCTCGGGAATCGCGATCTTCCCCCACCCGACGTTCTCGTGCGTGTTCAGCTTCACCTTCTTGAAGATCGTCGCCAGGAACGTGATCGAGACCTCGCCCATCTCAAACGAGCCCGCCGCCGCCCCCTCCTGCCGGAAGCTTTCCAGCACCTTCAGTTCCACCGCCAGCTGAGCGTCTGTGTAGTAGTCCACCGCCACCGGCGTCACGAACGCCTTCTTGTCATCCCAGTCCAGGTATTCAACCTGGTACTGCTGGCCCCGGTGGATGTAGATCGCGTCTTCGTGGATGAGCAACGGCGCGCTCGGCCGGTCACACTCGCCGATTACCCGCGGCGCCGGGCCCTGCTCGATGATCACGAAGTTGTCGGTGCTCGCCGAACGCAGGCTCACTTGCTCCGCCGGGTAGGCCTCGCTCATCCAGTGGTACCGCCCGTTCGCCTTCTGGAGGACGCCCTCCTCGGCCAGGATGTCCAGCAGTTCGTCCGTGTGCGCTCCGAACACCTCACCCACGCTGAACGGCAGCTCGAATGCGGCACACTTCAGGTGGCTCGCCAGGATGAACAGGTTGTCCGGGTCGATGAGCCCGCGCTCCACCGCCCGCTCGAAGACATAATCCGGGTGGGCGGCCACGTACTGGTCCAGCGGGTTCGACGATGCCACCAGCACCGCGAGCGACGCCTCCCGGCTCCGGCCCGCCCGGCCGAACTGCTGCCACAGGCTCGCCAGCGACCCCGGGTAGCCTGTGACCACGCTTGCCCCCATCCCGCCGATATCGATGCCGAGCTCCAGAGCGTTCGTCGCCACCACCCCCCGGATCGACCCCTCCCGCAGGCCCCGCTCGATCGCCCGGCGCTCGTTCGGCAGGTAGCCGCCCCGGTAACCGGTCACCCGCTCGGGGTCGCCGGGTTTGCTGCGCAGTGACTCGCGCAGGTACGTCAGCAGTAATTCCACGCGTGTCCGGCTCGGCGCGAACACGATCGTCTGCACCCCCGCCCGGATGAGCTGTGCCGAGATATCGCGTGCCGCCTTCAACGACGACTGCCGGATCCCCAGCTCGCGGTTCACCACCGGCGGGTTGTGGATCACCACCACCCGCTCGCCTGAGGGCGCACCGTTGTCGTTGATGAGCTCCACCTCGACGCCCACCAGCGCCCGTGCCAGCTCGTCCGGGTTCGCAATCGTCGCCGAACACAGGACGAACGTGGGGTCCGAGCCGTAGAACTGGCAGATTCGCCGCAACCGCCGCAACACGTTCGCCAGGTGGCTCCCGAACACGCCCCGGTACGTGTGCAGCTCGTCGATGACCACGTAGTCCAGGCTTTCGAACAGCTGCATCCACTTCGTGTGGTGCGGCAGGATCGCCGCGTGCAGCATGTCCGGGTTCGTGAGCACGATGTGGCCCGCGGTCCGCACCGCCCGCCGCGCGTCCGCGGGCGTATCGCCGTCATACGTGAACGTCCGGATCTCCTCGCCGATGCTCGTGATCAGCCCGTGCAGCTCGTCCAGCTGGTCCTGCGCCAGCGCCTTCGTCGGGAACAGGTAGAGCGCCCGCGTCGAGCTGTCCTTCAGGATCGCATCGAGCACCGGGACGTTGTAGCAGAGCGTCTTGCCGCTCGCTGTGGGCGTCACGACCACGCTGTTCGTGCCCGCCAGCGCGTTCGAAATGGCCGCCGCCTGGTGCGTGTACGGCCGCTCGATGCCCCGCTTTCGAAGCGCCTCGACCAGCCGCCCGTCCAGCCCCTCGGGCCACTCCGCATACCGCGGCGGCCGCTCGTCGATCCGCCGCACCGTCGTCTCGGTCCGGCGCGCCTGGAGATCGGACACCACCTTCTCGGCGATGACCGCCGGCGGCACCGGCCTCACGGCCGGGACAGGATACGCGGGCGGCGGCTTGGCCATCCTCGGCCCCCAATCGCACAGATGTTCGGATTATGGCGACACCCGAGGAAAGAGGAAAGAGGAAAGAGGAAAGAGGAAAGAGGAAAGAGGAGAGAGGGAAGAGCAGACTAACGAGCGGTGGGGGAAAGAGATCCGTAGATTGGCGCCGGCGCGTTGCTACGCGTCGAAGAAGAAGTCGGTGTCGACAGCCTTCACCTCGTAGCGGGCACTAACCGTGACGGCGACACCAGCCTCGAACATGAGTTGGGCGAGTTCCTGACCGTCAATCAGGACAACGCGTTTCTCGATGCGATCGACGTACTCCCGTGCATCTCTGGAGAACGTAGAGGTTGTGATGAATACGCCCTTTCGAGCTCGCAATCCTTCCAGGCTCCCGATGAACGCCTGCACCTCAGGACGTCCCACGCCGTTGGCCCAACGTTTGGCCTGAACGTACACCAGCTCCAGCCCGAGTTTGTCCTCGCGGATGACTCCGTCCACTCCACCGTCCCCGCTGCGGCCGATGGCTTGACCCTCGCCAAGTGCACCTCCGTAGCCGAGCTTCACCAGCAGTTCGACCACGAGTCGCTCGAACCCATACGGGTCCATCGTACGGACCCTCGCGAGCAGATCGTCCTGCACGCCCTGACGGTGCCTCGCGTAGCTGGCGCTTATGGCCTCCTCAGGTGTTAGAGCCTCAGCTTCAGCCGGCTTGGTCAGCGGTGCTGCACTTGAGTCAGAAAATTGCTCAACCCAAGCCCGGTACGGCTGAAAGCGCATGAGGTACTCGTCGTTCAGGGCCTCAATTCCTGATTCCAGCACTCCGCGCCCGGCTTCCGTGATGCGGTCGATTCCTCGGCTGGTCGACTCGATCAACCCCGCCTTCCGCAGTCGCACCCGCGCCCATCCCACGCGATTTCGCACGGTGGTCTGGCGGCCGGACGGAAGGTGGTGCGCCAGGTCCTCCGCCGTCAGTTGAAAATGTTGAACGATGGCCGCAACGCACTCATCCGTGTTTCTTGGCGCACCGTCCGCCAGTTCGCGAAGGATCGGCAACATCATCTTGTCGTATGTGGGTATCACCGCCAGGGCATCCTACCAGCGCCCGCGTGACTGCGCCCACTTCCTCAGCTTTCCGCTCTTCCCTTCCCCCTCACCACCCGGATGCTACCCTCATCCACAGCGCCCACATGACTGAAACACTCCCCGACGAACGGCCGCAGCGCCGCCGCGAGTACTCGGGTCCGGGCTCCACGCTCGGGCTCGCAGCCCTCGTCATCCTCGTCGTCGGCCTCGCCATCTGGTGGTTCGAGTTCCGCGACGATGGCAGCGCCGCTGGCACCTCCGCTCCCGGCCTCGGCATCATCGCTCTCCCCGAGGCCCTCAACCCCACGGGCCGCCCGCCGGCCGCCCGCGAGGGCCGCGCCGCACCAAACTTCAAACTCCAGACTCCCGAAGGCCAGACTCACACGCTCGACCAGTACCGCGGCGGCTACGTCCTCCTGAACTTCTGGGCCAGTTGGTGCGGCCCCTGCCGCGGCGAAACGCCCGACCTCCAGGATTTCCACCAGGGACCCGCCGGAACAAACGTCGTCGTCGTCGGCGTCAACCAGCAGGAGCAGGCCACGACCGCCCGCGCCTTCGCCGACGAGTTCGGAGTCACCTATCCCATCCTCCTCGATTCGTCCGGCGAAGTGAGCAACGCCTACCAGTTCCCCGGGCTGCCAGCCACCTACCTCATCGACCCCACCGGCGTCGTCGAACGCGTCTTCTACGGCCGCATCACGCTCGAACAGCTCACCGAGCTCGAGGAGCGCCTCCGGTGACATCCGCCTCGCGCGCCCGCGAACGCCACGCACGCATCGAGCCCGGTGGCCTCGACCCGCTCCGCTGGGCATGGCAGCTCCTCACCAACGTCAAGTTCGCCCTCTTCCTCGTGGGCCTCGCCCTCGTCGCCGGCATCATCGGCGTCGTCCTCCCCCAGGTTCCCGGCCCGATGCGCGCCAACCCGCCCGCCCGCTCCGCCTGGCTCGAACTCCGCCGCGACACCTACGGCCCACTCACGGGGCCCATGGACGCCCTCGACCTTTTCGATGTCTTCCACTCCGCCTGGTTCAACGGACTCTGGGTCCTCATCATCGTTGCCGTCACCGTCTGCACCGTGAGCCGCTTTCGCCCCACCTGGCGCGCCGTCCAGCGCCCCCAGCGCACCGTCGCTGAGGCCTACTTCGAGCGTGCCCACCACCGGGCCGACTTCACCCATGAGGGTGGCCTGTCCGCCGTCGAGGCCCTCCTGCGCCGCCGCCGCTACCGCGTTGAGCGCGTCGCCGAGGGCGATGGCGCCGTCTACCTCTTCGCCGACCGCTTCGCCTGGAGCCAGTACGGCACCTTCCTCAGCCACCTGGCGCTCCTCATGCTCCTCATCGGCGCGCTTCTTACCACCATGGCCGGCTTCGACCGCACCCTCGTCATCGCCGAGACCACGCCCGCGGCACCTGTCTTCGCCGATCCCGGCCCAGGCCAGATCTTCATCCGTATGCTCGATGCCCATCGCGGCCTCGATGACGGCGGCAACATCATCGATTACCACAGCATGGTCGAGGTCCGTCGCGGCGACGAAGTGAAGACCTGCAAGACCACAGTGAACGACCCCTGCCACGCCTTCGGCTACAAGGTCCACCAGGCCGCCTGGTTCAACGACATCGCCCGCCTTCGCATCGAAGCCCCCAACGGACAGCTCCTCTACGACGACGTTCTCGACTTCGACAGCCAGACCGCTGCCGTCCCGGTCGTCAGGGTTACCACTCCCGCTGGGCAGGTCCTGTTCAACCAGCAGGTCCCCCAGATGGCCACCGACCCTGGCCTCACCCCGGGCCGCGACGACGATTCTGCCCTGGCGCTCCTGGTCTTCCCCGAAAGCCCCGGATCTGAGGACGCCGTGACCTATGCCGTCGCCTGGTTCTTCCGTGGCGGCGAAATGCGCCTCAGCCTCAGCGGCCCCGATCTTGCGCTGGTCTCGCTCACCCCCGGCCAGTTCGCATCATCCGGTGGCTATCGCTTCGATTTCCTCGAGGCCCAGGCCATCCCCGCCCTCAGCATCGGCGACATGCCCGGCGCCGTCGATGACCAGGTCACCGTCCAGATGCCCACCGGGGGCGATGGCAGGCCCTACCTGCTCGTCAACGGCGTGAGCTATGACCCCATCGTCCTCACCCTCGATGCTCCGGTGGAAAACGAAGAGGGCTATACCTACACCTTCCGCGGCCAGCTCGAAGCCTCGGGTCTGAGCGTGCGCCGCGACCCCGGCGACACGTTCATCTGGATAGCGGTCGCCATGGCGATGGTCGGCCTCGCGGTCACCTTCTACGTGCCGCGCCGCCGCCTCTGGGTGAAGGTCACCCCGGCCCGCACCTACATGGCCGGCATAGCCGAGCGCACCACCCGCTTCTCTCGTGAGCTGCGGCTCCTCGGCCGCGACCTCGGCTCCCGCGATGCCGCCCGCCCCGAAGACCTCGTCCGCGGAGAGGACTGAGCGGCACCTGCCGCTTCCAGGGGCGGGCGCCGCACGTCGTCTAGGTGATCGAATCGAACGAGTCGTCCGCCTGGGCCAGCTCTCGCTGGAACGCCAGGCCCGGCTCCACGGCCTCGCGCAACCGCTCAATGTGCCACCCGAAGTCATCGACCGAGCTGATTGACGCCGAGTGACGCAGGTCCAGGGTCACCTCGTACGCCCCCATGCGCCGGTACCGCGCCACATCGTCCGCCAGCTGTTCGAACGTACCGAGGAACGCAGGGCGCGTGCCCTCCACGGGCTGATACGTCACGTTGCACGCTGCCACGATCGTTGCGCCAACCACGTCGGACACCGACTCCGGGTCGCGCACCACCCCCGCGACCTGTGTCGGGGCCAACTGCGCAAAGCTCCCGTCGCCGAGGTCCACCGGGTGTTCGACCCCGACGACGAGCCTCCCGTCCGCTATCTTCGCTACGCTGGTGAGCCGTTCGAGCAGGTGCCAGTGAGCGCACCCCGCCGGCAGGTCAAGGCGCGTCGCGAGCGCAATCCCCGTCGTGCGCCCGGCCAGGTATGCCAGCGTCGAGAGGGCGTCCGTCCGCTCGCCCGGCTCGTACTCGAGCCAGAGTGAGTCGTAGCCCATGTCCTCGGCCTTCCGCGCCAATGCGGAAAGGGCCCGCGGATGCATGCTGGCCGGCAATGCGATGCCGAGCCGGCTCCGTTGCAGCGGGATGATCCCAGCACCTGCACCGGGCCGCGCTTCAAGGCGTGTCCTCATGGTGAAGTTCTCCTCCTGGTGGCCCGCGCTTCGGGGCCGCATTCGAAGGTAGAAGCCTCAGCCACGCGCCACTATGGCCCGCGCCACACACCGGTGCCCTCGGAAGCAACGATCAGTCGAAAGAAGGAGGCGTTTGCCGCCGCAACGTCAGGCGGCGCGCCTGCACCCACACGTCCCGCAGGTGCACATCGCCCAGTCCCGAAACGAACATCCACGAAAGCACCACCACCACGCCGCCCATCACCATGTCGAAGAAGTAGTGATTTCCGGTCACCGTCACCGCCCACCACATCACCACCGACATCAGGATGGCGAACCCCCGCACCGTCCGGCTCGTCGTGTTGTACCAGACCGCCATCGACGACAGCAGGATCCAGCCGAAGTGGAAGCTCGGCAGCGCGGCCAGGTCGTTCACGAACGGCCCGGGCTGGAAGTAGTTCACGTTGCTCGCCGGCCCGTGCACGGTGTCGATGAAGCCGTAGTCGTAGCCGTAGCTTTCCATCAGGCGAGGCGGTGCCGCCGGCAGCACCCAGTAGCTCACCACCCCCACGGCCGCCGAAACGAACATCACGTTCCGCACGAACCGGAACCGTATCGGGTCCTTCAACACGAGCCATACCCCGATGACGAGCATCACCGGGTAGTGGAACCATGCGTACACCACGTTGGCGATCCGCATCGCCCAGCCGTGGTCGAGCCAGAATGCCTGCCAGTGGACCTCCTGGAACACCCCCAGCCGCTGCTCGAACCGGATCAGCTGCAGGCTCCGGCTCACCGATTCCTCGACATCCGGGGGGCGGATCCCGCGTAGGAGGAAATACAGCACCAGAATGACAGCCGTGCCAACCATCTCGGCCGCCACGACGCGCCAACGGATGGCTCCCACGCGCCGCCGCTCGCTCTCCTCCGGGGCTGGTTTCACCACGGCCACGGCTGGTCCTGTCCCTCCTTCGCTACCGTCCGGGAAGCCCGATACACGGTATACGAATCCCTCAGAGACCACCCTAGCAACCCCTCGCCCGCGGGGCAATCGCCTTCCTGCGAATTTCATGGGATTGCAAGGCGGCTTTGGCCGAATGGTCCCGGCAGATGCAACCGGTTGGCGCTCGCCTTCCGTCCTATCTCGCTTCACAATGTTGGATAGCAGTAGGAATCCCGCCCGTTATCCGCGCACATACTGCACGCCAGGCGCATACTGGAGATCGGACCGGAAGGACCATCAATCATGAGTACCATGACCGAAGACCGCGACGAATCGATGCCGATACCGCGCCCCCTCGATGGCGAACTGGTGGCCATGCCCCGCTGCAAGCGCTGCAACCTCGCCTACCTCCCCACCAAGTCCACCAGCGCGCTCCGGCTCACCTACTGCAGCTTCCTCTGCGAACTCGGCGACCTCGGCTTCAGCATGGCCGGTCTCGAACACATGGAGCGCGTCAAGAAGGAACCCGAGGAGTCCGCCCCGCAGCCAGTCGCCGCCGAATAGCGCGCACGGGCCCGTTTCCACCTCCCGCGGGACGGCGTCAGCCGTCCCGTTTCGCATCCGCGTTCAGCCCACCCGCAGCACTACCTTCCCGAAGTTCGCATTCGAGCCCATGTGCTCGTGCGCCCCGGCCGCATCGCCAAGCTCGAACTCCCGGTCCACCACCACCGTGATGCGCCCCGACGCGATGTGAGGGAGCACGCTCTTCTCGAACGCCCGGGTCGCAACCGCCTTCTCCTCCAGCGGGCGGGCTCGCAGCGTGGTCCCGCGTACCTGCGCCCGCTTCTGGAGCAAGACGCCGATGTTCGCGTTCGTGCTATTCCCGCCCATCAGCCCCACAATCACCATACGGCCCTTGAGTGCCAGGGCCCGCATGTTCCGTTCCCAGTAGTCCGCCCCGATGACGTCCAGGATCACGTCTGCGCCCCGCCCGCCCGTCGCACGCAATGTCTCTTCGGCGAAGTCCTGTGTCCGGTAATTGATGCCCACGTCCAGCCCGAGCTCGTGTGCCCGCGCCAGCTTGTCGTCGCTCCCCGCCGTCCCAAGCACCAGCCCGGCACCGAGCGTCTTCGCAATCTGGATCGCCGCCACACCCACGCCCGACCCCGCCGCGTGGATGAGCACCGTCTCCCCCGCCACCATCCCGCATTGCATCAGCGCGTCGTGCGCAGTGATGAACACCTCCGGCGTCGCGCCGGCCTCGGCCCAGGAGAGCCTGTCCGGCACCTTCATCGCCAGCCGGTGATGCGTCGTCACCAGCTCGGCATAGCCGCCCCCGGCCAGCAGCCCCATCACCCGGTCGCCTTCCGTGAAGCCCTCCACCCGTTCCCCCACCGCGGCCACCTCGCCCGCGAACTCCAGCCCCGGGATATCGTGCGCGGGCCTTCGGCCCGGCTGGGGATAGCCACCCATCCGCTGGAGCAGGTCCGCCCGGTTGAGCGCCGTCGCGCGTACCCTCACCAGGAGGTCGTCCGGTCCGGCGGCGGGGTCCGGTACCTCCCGCAGTTCGAGCACTTCCGGGCCACCCGGCCTCGTGATCACGATCGCCTTCATGCAGGGCTCCTTGCGCGGCCGCCGGGACCGGCTGGCGTGCCCGCAGTATACGGACGGGCGCCACCCGGCGCCCCGTTTCACGCCTGGTACCGGTACCCGATCCCCCAGACCGTCTGGATGGCGTCAGCCCGGTCGCCAAGCTTCTTCCGCAACCGCTGCACATGGGTGTCGATGGTCCGGTCAGTGACTTCCAGGTCGTCCTTCCAGATCCGGTCGAGCAACTCCTCCCGGCTGAACGGACGGCCAGGGTGCGCCGTCAGCAGTGTCAGCAGCTCGAACTCCTTCGGTGTCACGTCAACCACCGCGGCGCCGATGGCCACCGTCCGCATCACCGGGTCGACCGTGATTGGGCCTCCAGCAGCAGCTGCCGCGACCAGGGCGATGGATGGTGTCGAACCGGCCCGGCTGAAGGCGTTGACCGCATACACGTGAGCGGCCACCACGATCCCCCATCCGATGACGGGCCAGTAGAACCACGTCCGGTCTGTGTACAGAGAGTCGATGACGAAGAAGCCCACGCAACTCACGACATAAGCCGCAACGTGTCCACCGAGGTGGCCGCCAAGGTAGTACCCCGTGTGGAGTGCCACCGCGATGCCCCACCCCCAGGCGGGCCACAATGCCCACCAGTTGTCCGGCGAAGCCGCCCCGTTGATGAGTACCAGCACCGCCATGGTTGCCAGGTACAGCCCCACGTGAACGGCCCACACCCGGAACTGGAGTTCCCGAGCGTGAGCCAGCGCATCGTGGCGCCGCGCCTCCGCCAGCCCGGGCCAGAGCAACGTCGCGGTCGCCGTCCGTTCGATCGACCCCGTGAGTTCCGCCCCCTCCGGCGACTGCAAGAGCGCCTCGTTCAGTCTGCCCATCGCCCAACCCGTCAGGTTCGCCACGTGCAGACCCGGGACCATCAGCAGCGCCCCGATCGCTGCCGCAGCGATCGACTCGCCGAGCGTATCCACCCGCCACGCGATGATTTCGTTGCCCTCGCCGATCCAGTAGGTCGCCGGCGCGGTCAGCATGCTGAGGGCCACTCCCAGCGTCGACAACACGATCACGAATGCGGCCGTGCCCACGGGGAGCCGCAACACGGCGAACGCCAGGCTCCGCCATGTGTACGGGTTCGCCAGCCGTCGCCGCAGGCGCGGCCACACCCACGGGGCTTCGTTCTCCCCGGCAAAGGGCAGCGGCCGGATCCCCGAACGGAGCATCAGGTTCGCCAGCACCCGCTCCAACTCCGCAAGCGCGCACCAGCCGTACATCGCCCCGACCAGGATCGGTATCCCGACGACCGTGATGGCCATCCCTCCGCCCACCGCCAGGACCGTCGCCAGTGCCACGAAGACGGCTATCCCGATAGGGAACGACACCAGCACGTACAACAGCCGGGAGTATGTCTGGCCCCGGCCCGCCACGCCAAAGAATTTCCCCGGGAGTGATGGCCCGCCGCTGGTCATCCGCTCATCTCCTCTCGCGCCCGCACTGGCGCCCATCACAAGATTCGTCTGCTGCATTCTCCCACCTCGGCCGCTCCAGTTCTCCGTCCAACCTACCGGGTCGCCCAAACGCAACGTCCGGCGAACCTGTCACAAAGGTGTCACAGTCGGCCGTCGCGGGTGCTTGTACTGCATGAGTATGTGGTTATATAGTTGGAGAAGATGAACAGGCTCCCCGATGAACTCCTCGACTACGTCGCCGACCGCTTCCGCGTCCTCAGCGATTCCAACCGCCTCCGCATCCTCCGCCACCTCATGGAACATGGCGAGGCCACCGTCGGCGAAATCGTCGAGGCCACCCGCTGCTCCCAGGCCAACGTGAGCAAGCACCTCCGCGTCCTCCTCGATGCCCGCGTCCTCCGCCGCCGCGCCGAAGGCACCTCCGCCTACTACAGTGTCGCCGACCCCAGCGTCCCCGAACTCTGCGACATTGTCTGCGGCGGCATTCGCCAGCGCGTCCTCGCCGAAGCCGCACTCGTTGCCGGTAGTCCCAACGCATAGATCCCAGGACAGGTGCCCCGAACATGAAGATCCAGCAGTTCGTCGCGGAATCCCTCGGCGATTCCTCGTACCTCCTGGTGAGCGGCAGCGAAGCGGCGGTCATCGACCCCCAGCGTGACGTCGAGCCCTTCGTCAAGACGGCCACCGCTCACGGCGCAACCATCCGCTACGTCGTCGAGACCCACGTCCACAACGACTACGTCTCCGGTGGCCGCGAGCTTGCCGCCCTCGGCGCCGAAGTCCTGGCACCCGCCGATGCTGGCCTCGAATTCCCCCACCGCCCCATGCCCGATGGCGCCGTGCTCGCCGTCGGCGACGCGCGCGTGGTCGCCGTGAAAGCCCCGGGCCACACCTACGAACACACCGCCTACCTCGCGAAGGACTCCAGCGGCGCCACCCACGGGGCATTCACCGGCGGCGCCCTCCTCATGGGCGCCGTCGGCCGCACCGACCTGCTCGGCCCCGACCACACCGAGCAGCTCACTCGCCTGCAGTGGGAAACCGCCCAGCACCTGCGCAAGCTTGTCCCCGCCGCCGCCGATGTCCTCCCCACCCACGGCGCCGGCTCCTTCTGCAGTACTACGGGCACCGACCTCGGCCGCCGTGGCCCCATGGCCACCGAACTCCAGCGCAACCCGGCGCTCTCCTCGGCCACGTTCGCACTCTTCCACGATATCCAGCTCGGCAGCCTTGCCCCCATCCCCGGCTACTACCGCTACATGGCTCCCCTCAACCGCAAGGGCCCCCGCGTCTTCGGGTCGGTCCCCCGGCCACCTACACTCGACGTTCGGCAGTTCGGTGCGCTCGGGCCCGATGTCTACCGCGTTGATGTTCGCGCCCGCCAGGACTACGCCGCGGGCCACCTCCCCGGGACCCTGGAGATCGAGGAGAGCAACAGCATGCTCGCCTACGCCGGGTGGCTCATCCCGTTCAACGCACCCATCGCCCTGGTCTCCTACGACGCCGCTCAGGCCCACCGCGTGACGACCGACCTCTTCCGCATCGGCTACGAGGACGTCCGCGGGTTCGTCGCGGCCAGCGCCATCGAACCCCCGGCGTCGCTCCACATGGTCGGCGTGCGCGAAGCCGCGGACATCATCCGCACCGGCTCCTTGCCCGTCCTCGACGTCCGTTACACGCAGGAACACCGCGACCTGCCAATTCCCGGTGCGCGTCAGCTTCCGTTCGACGAGATCCAGGTCTGGGCACAGGAGATCGAAGCCGGCCCGGCCCTCGTGGTGTGCGCCAGCGGTCAGCGCTCCACCATGGCAGCCAGCTACCTGCGCCGCCACGGCATCGAGGCCATCCCGCTTATCGAAGGCGGTGCCGCCGAGCTCCGCCCGCTCCTCTAGCGCGCCAACATCCCGGGCGCATCCGTGGCGCCGCCGTCATGGCGAGCCGCACGCCCCTTGCCCGCCGGCAGCTTCGCCCTTCGTACTTCGTACTTTCTTAGAACTTCCCGAAATCCGGCTCCCGCTTCTCCAGGAACGCCTGCACCCCCTCCCGGAACTCCGGGCTCGCGAGGCACGCCTTCTGGTTCGCCCACTCGAACTCCAGCTGGTCCGATAGCGTCGCCGAGAGCGAGTGTTTCAGCGCTCGCCGCGTAAACGTCATCGCCGACGGCGGCGCCTTCGCAATCCCCCACGCGAACTCCATCGCCGCATCCATCAGCTGCTCGTGCGGCACGACCTTCGAAACGATCCCGAGCGCCAGCGCCTCCCGGGCATCCACCATCCTCCCCGAATAAAACAGTTCCGCCGCCCGCTCCGGACCAACCAGTCGCGGAAGGAAGTACGAGAGCCCGCAGTCCGGCGCAAGCGCCCGCTTGATGAACACCGTGCTGAATCGCGCCTGTTCGCTCGCGATCCGCACGTCCATCGCCGAGCAAAACCCGAACCCCCCGCCAACCGCCACCCCGTTCACCGCAGCGATGATCGGCTTGTCGCACGTGTGGATGTTCACGATTGTCCGCCCCACCTGTCCGATCGGGTCGAGCGCATTCCACCGCTTGCTGTGTTCATTCGGCTGCGCACTCCCGGCGGCCTGCAGGTCGGCCCCCGCGCACCAGCCCCGCCCCTCACCGGTCACGATGAACGCCCGCACGCGGTCGTCGGTCCGCCCCTCGTCCAGCGCGGCGTTGAACTCGTCCATCAATGTCCCGCCCAGTGAATTCAACCGGTCCGGCCGGTTGAACCGGATCACCGTCACACCGCCATCTCGCTCAACAATGCAGTCGCCCACCTGGTCCCCCGGATACACGTATTGCGCCCGATTCTGGCCCATCCGCGGCCCCGGCGAAACCACACGAATCATTTAGCATGAAACATATGGCACCACATCCCCATCGGCTGCATACTTGCGATGAGTTATGGGAGCCGGCCAGCCCGGGCCTGCAGGCCCACGAGTGCTCGTCGTCGACGATGAAGATGCCGTCCGCGGCGTGCTCGTCCGCGCCCTGGGACTCTGGGGCTACACGGTCGAGGCGGCTGCCAGCGGTGAATCGGCCCTCGAACAGCTCACCCGCGACCCGGCATCCTACGCCTGCGTGCTGCTCGATCTCACCATGCCCGGAATGGGTGGCGAAGCCACCTACCGCCGTATCAGGGAACTCAATGCCGCCCTCCCAGTCCTCTTCATGAGCGGCTACGCCCTCGGCAGCGCCATCGATGGGGTCAACGGACCCCCACCCACGGGCTTCCTTCAGAAGCCATTCGACCTCGCGACTCTGCGCGAGGTCGTTGACGCCACCATCAACAGGTGACCCGGCGGCGCACAGGGCCACCGCCGGGTCCCACCCCTCAGACGCTCGCCACGGCTGGCACCGCCGCCTTCACCAGTTCGGCTTCGACGGTCAGCTTCACATCGTCGCCGACCAGGAAACCCCCGGCCTCGAGCGCGGCGTTCCAGTTCAGTCCGAACTCCTTGCGGTTCACCTTGCCGTTCGCGCTCAGGCCCATTCGCGTGCCACCCCAGGGGTCTTTCACCGGACCGCGGATCTCCGCGTCCAGGGTGATCGGCCGCGTCACGCCCCGGATCGTCAGGTCACCGGCCAACCGGTAGTCGTCGCCGCCCCGTCGCTCGATCCTTCGCGTCACGAACACGATCGCCGGGTGCGCCTCCACATCGAAAAAGTCCGCCGAGCGGAGATGCGCGTCGCGGTCCGGGTTGCCGGTGTCGATGCTCGCCGCCTCGATGCGCACAACCGCGCGCGAGCGCGTCACATCGGCTTCGTCGATCTCCGCTTCTACGGCGTATTCGCGAAAGCCTCCGCGAACGGTGGCGATCACCATGTGCTTCACGGCGAACTGCAGGCCGCTGTGGGCAGGGTCCAGGTTCCAGGTCATCTCGGTTTCTACCTCTTATAAAATGTAGGTTGGCTATGCTCTATGGCTAATGTACAAGGAGTAACTTGGAACTGTCAAGCAGGCTACAGAAGAGAAGCAACCGGCGTGATAAACTCAATCCATGAGCACCGAGACTGCCCCACATCCCGAGGTTTCAGCCTATTGCCCCGCCTTCCAGGCCACCGTCGAGCTCATTGGCCGCCGATGGTCCGGATCCATCATCCGCTCGATGCTCTCGGGCTCCGTCCGCTTCGGTGAGATCCTCAGCCGCGTCCCCGGCCTCTCCGACCGCCTCCTCTCCGAACGCCTCCGCGAGCTCGAGGCCGCGGGCATCGTCACCCGCACCGTCTACCCCGAGGTCCCCGTCCGCATCGAATACCACCTCACCGAAAAAGGCCACGAACTCGAACAAATCGTCGCGGCCATCGATTCCTGGACTGCAAAATGGGCTGAACCAGCGGCCGAACACTCCGCTCACGGTTAAGACCCACATTTACAGGCGATAGCGGAATCACATACCCTCCGGTCGAAAAGGAGGTGGCAGAGTGCGAGGCCTCGCCTTCCTGCTATGC
Organism: uncultured Anaerolineaceae bacterium; assembly: GCA_964507025.1. Classification (GTDB taxonomy): domain Bacteria; phylum Chloroflexota; class Dehalococcoidia; order Tepidiformales; family Tepidiformaceae; genus Amarobacter. The sequence goes on along the minus strand of CAZDOK010000012.1, from coordinate 20,569 downwards.
GCCACCCTGGCGGCCGCCGCGGCTGCCTGCGGAGGCGGCAACAACACGCCGCCCGGCCAGCGCCCGCAAGAGACCGCAACGCCCACCGCTCCATCGGCCCCTGCAACCACCCCGGCGGGCGGCGCCACAACCCCGCAACCGTCCCCCAGCCCGACCCCGGCCACCAACCCGGAGACCTACACCGTCGTCGCCGGCGATACCCTCTGGGACATTGCCGAACGTTTCGAGACGACCATCGCCGCCATCGTCGAACTCAATGCCCTCGCAGACGCCGACTCGATCGAGATCGGCCAGGTCCTGAAGTTGCCGGGCTCGCAAGTACCATCGCCCACCGCGCCTGCCGCGACCACCCCGGCCGCCACGCCGACGCAGTAGCCCCCGGGCAGCCTCAGGCGCGCCACACCTTGCTGGGCTTGCCCGACGCCATCTCCTGGAGGTTCCAAACCTCCACCCGCCATGGCTCCAGCTTCAGCGCTCCGAACTCCGCGCTCTCAGGCCCGCCCGGCCAGAACATCCCCGGGTCGTACCCCACCGGCGGCGGCGTGTTCTTCAGCAACTCCCACAGCCACCGCTTCGTCTCCGGCCGGTCATCCCACGATGCCTTGCACTCCGCATACACCTGCTCGTGCTCCTGATCCCAGTAACTGCACGAAACGTACTGGTTGTTGGCGATGTGCTTCGCTTTCAGGGTGTTTCTGCCCGTCGCAATCCAGCCCGTCTGGCCATCCCATACTGGGTGCAGAATGCGTGCCCGCGGCCGCCCCTTCCGGTCCACTGTCGTCACTGTGCACCACACCACCCGCCCGGTGATCCGGTGAAAATCTGCCGCGAGTTCGTCCCACGATACGTCCACGATGTTCCCCCCCGGCGCCATCCCGGCGCGCCGCGGGACTATACAAACCGTGGCGGCTCGCGGTCTACCTCCGTCGGCCCGGGCGTCCCAGCGTCGCCATCGTCACCACTGCGGCGCGCCCGCCGCACATGGTCCCGCTCCCGGCGGCCAAATCGGCGGCGTCCCCGCTCCGGCGCCCCGGCCAGCGACAGCAGCGCGGCCGGCAGCTCCCCCGCTTTCACCGGGGTCACCTGCGCCATCAAGGGTTCAGTTCCGGCCGCCTCCACCGCAAGCCGGCCCGCGGCCAGGTACAGTGCTGCGCCTGCCCGCTCGAGCAACCGCTCCCCGGCAATCGCCTCGCCTGGCTGTGGCGCTGTCAGCGCTCGGACCAGGCTCGCAGCCCGCATGCTCCATGTGGCACTCCCACCCCGCGACGCTTCCATCGCGGCCGCACTCACACTGGCCAGGCGAAGCAGCCGTGCCGCTTGCACACCGTCCCGGGTCGGCCCCGGCGGGGCCACTCTCGCACGCCGCAACACCGCCCCGAGCCGCTCCACGGCCGTCCGCACCTCTACTGCCGAATCCGCCATCACCACTGCCCGCACGGCGGCAATCACCTCTCCCGGCGCTGGCGCCCCGCGCCCTGCCTCGTGCGCTGCTCGCTGCAACACCGCCCGCGCCTCCGCCGAGATTCGCACCGTGTCAGCCTGGAGCACGGCCGGGGCAGTCGCCCCATCCGGGCCCATCGCAAGCCGTCCGGCGATCCTCGCAGCCTCCACCGATGCGGTCTCCTGCCTGCCCCAAAATCCGCCGGCCACAGATTCCCCGGCGTGCTCGATGCGCATAACGTGGTGTTCGGCACGCGACCGTTTCAGCGGATATCCTGCTACTTCGCCTTCACCCAACCGTTCGGGCCTCGCGCTCTGGCGACCCACCCGCGAGACTGTGCGCCATGCCCTGGTTTCGCCCCCCGGCCTGGCCCGTCGTTGCCCTCCTCGCACTCCTCCCCGCCATCGCCTTCGCGCGCGATGGCGATGTCCCCGTCTCCGGACAGACCATCATCGGCCCGGACGAACGCATTCGGATCGTCGATACGACGCTCTACCCCTTCTCGGCCATGGTCTTCGTCGAGCTGCTCGATGGCTTCGGCGAACCCGTCGGCTCCTGCAGCGGGACCTTCATCGGCCCCGATACCGTCCTCACCGCCGGACACTGCCTCTGGGATGCCGCCTACGGAACCTGGGCCGCTGAAGGGTACCGCCTCGTGCCCGGCAAGGACGGCGACTTCGAACCGTTCGGCTGGGACTACGCCGAGGATTGGTGGGTACCAGACCTCTACGCCGAAACTGGCTCCGTCGAATGGGACTGGGGCGTCATCAAGCTCCCCGACGACTCTCTCTCCGTCGATGCCGGCTGGATGCCCATAGCCGTCCTCGGTGATGCCACCCTCACCGACCCGGCGTTCGAGCCCGCGATCGTCGGCTACCCTGGCGACAAGCCTCGCGGCACCATGTGGGGCCTCTCACGTTCCGCCTTCGCCATCGTCGAACCGTTCCGCCTGTTCTACGACATCGATACCGCTCCGGGTCAGAGCGGCTCCGCCATCTGGTCACTCGCCGATGGCCCGAATCTCGCGAAGGTCGTCGGAATTCACACACAGGGCGTCGCCTCCGGCACCCTCAACAACGGCTCGCGGATCGACCTCGAGCTCCTGGACGACCTCCTCCTCGGCTGCGAGGTTATGGGCTGCCAGATCGACTACGAAGTCGAAGAACCCCCGCTACTCTCCCACGGCGTCTATCTCCCCGTCCTGGCACGCGACTGATCCACCTCCAACCCGCCCGCCCTATACTCCGCCGATGAGGCGAGGAGCCCTGCGCCATCGCGATTTCCGCCTGCTCTTCGCCGGTTCGGTGTCAGTCAGCTTCGTCATGCCCATGCAGTTCCTCACCCAGATCTTCTGGATCCAGGACCGCTACCCGGCCCACTCCGTCCTCTTCGTCGGCCTCCTGGCCGCCAGCCGCGGCTCGGCCATGCTCCTCTTCGGGCTCCTCGGCGGCGCCTTCGCCGACCGCTACGAGCGCCGCCGCGTCCTCATGGCCTGCCAGCTCGTCTCGCTTGCGCTCGGCGCCCTCGTCGCCCTGTTGATGATCCTCGAACCGCTCGGCCAGGCGAACATCGCCATCCTCCTCGTCCTTACCTTCCTCGCTGCCGGAAACATGGCTGTCGATCAGCCCGCCCGCACCGCCGCCACCCCTGCCATCGTCGGCATGCAGGACCTCCCCAGCGCAATAACCCTCCAGATGGTCGCCCAGCAGGTCACCTTCCCCCTCGCCCTTCCGCTCGTTGGCTTCCTCAACGACCAGATGGATGCCGGCACCGTCTACGCGCTCACGCTTCTCGCCTGGCTCGCGATCATCCCGCTCATCGCCATGCTCCGCTTCCAGAGCCGGGGCGAAGCCAACCGTGCGACGGGCGTCCTCGGCAACATCCGCGAGGGTCTGCTCTACACCCGCCGCGATGCCACGATCTTCGCCGTCATCGCCCTCGTCATCTCGCTCCAGGTCCTGGGCATGCCCGGCCCCGCCACCCTCGGCCCCGTCTGGATGACCGAGGTCCTCGGCCTCAGCACCACCCAGTTCGGCTTCATGGCCATGACATGGGGCCTCGGCACCTTCTGCGCTTCGTTCTTTTTCGTCTTCAGGAAGGACCTCGCCTCGCGCGGCCTCAGCCTCTGCCTGGCGGTCCTCTTCTTCGCCTCCTGCGCCATCGTCTTTGCCCACTCGCGCGTTGTCCTCGTCACTGCGGCCGCCAACTTCGGGCTTGGGTTCGCCATGGTCGCCACCATGGTCTCCTCCTCCACCATCGTCCAGCAGACCGTCAGCGAGGAGATGCGCGGCCGGGTGATGGGCCTCTTCCCGCTCGCCATGGGCCTCTCCATGCTCGCCGGCTTCCCGGCCAGTGCCGCCGGCGAAGTCTGGGGCCTCCCGCGCGTCTTCCCCGTCCTTGCCTGGGCCACCCTTGCCGTCACCGGTTCCGTGATCGCCCTCCGTCCTGCCCTGCGCACTGCTGGCGCCATCACCCCTGCCACCCATCCCGTACCCGCCGGAGCCGACTGACCTCAGTTGGCAGGCTTGCCATTGCGAGTATTCTTCGTAAATGGCCGAAAAACTCCGCGAACGCGCCCGCCGGCTCGCCCTCGCCTTCCCCGAAACAACCGAGAACAGCGACCTCAACCCCGCCCACTCCGCCTTCAAGGTGCGCGACAAGACCTTCTGCTGGTTCCTCAACAACCACCACGGCGATGGCCGCATCGCACTCGTCATGAAAGGCATGCCCGGAACTCAGGGCGTCCTCGTGGACGCCGACCCGCACCGTTTCTTCGTGCCGCCTTACGTCGGCCACAAGGGATGGATCGGCGTCCGCGTCGATCTGCCCGATGTCGACTGGAACCAGGTGGAGATTCTCCTTGCGGAGGCATGGCGCGCCACCGCCCCGAAACGCCTCGCCGCGCTGCTCAACGCCGCCGGGGTCCGGCCATGACAGCCATGATCGAAGCCCGTTCCCTGGTCCGCGCCTTCGGCCCCACACGTGCCGTCGACGACCTCGACCTCGAAGTCGAATCCGGCGAAATCTTCGGCCTGCTCGGTCCCAACGGCGCCGGCAAGACCACCACCATCCGGATCCTCGCTACCCTCCTCGCTCCCTCCAGCGGGACCGCCCGCGTCTGCGGTTTCGACGTGATGACCCACCCCCAGGAGATCCGCCGCCGCATCGGCTACGTCATGCAGAAAATCTCCCCCACCCGCAACCTGCTCACCGGTCGCCAGTGCATCGAGATGGAGGCCTCCCTCTACCACGTCCCCCGCCGCGAGGTCCGCGCCCGGGCCGAAGCACTCCTTGACCTCGTCGGCCTTCTCCCGCATGCCGACCGGCTCTTCAGCCAGTACTCCGGCGGCATGCAGAAGCGCCTCGACCTCGCTTGCGGTCTCCTCCACCGCCCCCAGTTGCTCATCCTCGATGAGCCAAGCCTCGGCCTCGATGTCCAGTCCCGCCACAAGGTGTGGGACTACATCCACGACCTTCGCCGCCAGGGTGTCACCATCCTTCTCGCCACGAACTACCTCGATGAGGCCGACCGCCTCTGCGACCGCCTCACCATCATCGATCGCGGCCGCGTCGTCGTGACCGGCACCCCTTCCGAACTCAAACGCGCCGTCGGTGCCGACGTCATCCAGGTGACCACGGCCGAGCCAGCTCCTCTCGCTGAGGCCATTGCCAGCCAGCCGTGGCTGCAGCGCCATACCGTCTCCGAGTCCGGAGAGCTCCACGCCCACGTGACCGATGCCGCAGCGGCCCTGCCCGCCCTCATGGGTATCGCCGCGGCGCGCTCCATTGCCCTCGAAACCGTCACCTACACGCGGCCCACCCTGGACGATGTCTTCCTCCTCCACACCGGCCGGGAACTCCGCGAAGAGGAGGTCACCGCATGACCGGACAGGCCATTGCCCGCGAAACACCCGCCACCCGCGACTCCACCGCCGCCGCCATCTCCGATTGGGCCCAGGAGGTCGCAGCCCTGGCCAAACGCTGGTTCATCGAACTCGGCCGCGAACGCCTGAACCTCGTCTTCAGCGTTGCCCAGCCCGCCATCTGGCTCATCTTCTTCGGCAGCGGCATCGGCCGCGCTGTCGACCGCGGCGTCATCGGGACGAGCGACTACACCGGTTTCACCCTCCCGGGCATCGTCGCTTTCACCGTGGTTGGTGGAGGTGTCGCCGCCGCCATGCCCCTCATGTGGGACAAGGAAGGCGGTTACCTCGACAAGCTGATGAGCATGCCCATCTCCCGCAGTTCGATCATCGTCAGCCGCTTCGTCTACCAGTTCGTGCTGGCCTCGTTCCAGGTCGCCGCCCTGGTGCTGGTCGCCCTGCTCGCGGGAGTTTCGTTCGAGTTGGGGCCGGCTGCGATTCTCGTCATCCTGGCCACCGCGGGCCTGCTCTCGCTTGCCGTCACGGCGTCCTTCTCGGCCCTCGCCTACTGGGTGCCGGGCCATGGCACATTCTTCGCCATCACGGGATTCATCACGCTGCCGCTCGTGTTAATGAGCAACGCCTTCGTCCCGGTCGATGCCCTCCCGGGCTGGATGGAGGTGGTCGCCCGCTTGAATCCCCTGACCTATGCCATCGAGGCCATGCGCCTGCCCATCATCAAGGGCTGGGATAGCGACATCCTGGTCTCACTCGGGGTGCTCGGTGCCTTCTCGCTCGCCTGTTTGGCCGTGGGCGCCCAGCAGTTCAACCGCCAGACCGCCGACCGCGTCCAGTAGCCCGCCTCAGCCCCGCCGCACCACTCCGCCCACTCGCGCCGGCGTCACCCGGATCACTACCCGTCCCTCGCCGCGGAGCCGCTCTTCGAACCCTTCCGGCGGCGTCCAGTCTGGCGCGCCCCGCATCGCCCGGTTGATGAAGGTGTGCGCCGCCACCAGGTCGTCATCTTCCAGCCGGGCCGTGCCCTCCACGCTCACGTACCGGTACGGCGCACCCTCGTCGAGCACCGTCACCACGATGCGCGGGTCCCGCCTCAGCGTCTTTGCCTTCAACCGGTCCTTCGTCGTGCTCAGCAACAACTCGTCGCCATCCACCGCGTAGAACAGGACCGATGTCGCCGGGCTCCCGTCCCGCCGCAGCGTCGTCACCGTGCACCATTTCATCGAGCGCACGAAAGCGTCGTGTTCAGCACCACCGATCATTCGCCCTCGTCTCCTTTGATCCGATCCAGGAACGCTCCAACAGCCCAATTGAAGGTCGGCGCATCCTCGAAGTACACCGAGTGCCCGGCAGAAGGAAACAGGATGAACTCGCCGTCGGGGACGGCCTTCGCAAGCAAGCGGACTGAATCCGGCGCGATCACCACGTCTTCCCCCCCGGCGATGCACAGCACCGGCATCTTCAGCACACCCAGTGCCGCTGGCGTGGTTGTCCGCAGCTCGACCAGCTGGCGCCGCAGCGCTTCCTTGTCGAGGCCCGAGGCAAGGTTGTTGATGCCCCAGTAGAGGTAGTGCAGCGCGGGTTGTTCGGTCGCCATGCGCTCGCCCGCCGCCGGGTGGATGCCGCGCTCGAACAGCGCTTGCTCACGGCCCGCCGGCCGCGCCGCATGGATGGCCGCGAAATCGGGGTGGACGAATGTCCCCGTCGTGTCGCACATCACCAGCGCCTTCACCCGCTCCGGGTGGCGCAGCGCGTAGGCCAGGCAGGTCCAGCCGCCCATCGATTGGGCCACCAGTCGCACCTCGGCGAGCCCCAGTTCGTCGATGAGCGCTTCCAGGTCGTCCGCGAACGCCGCCGCGCCCGCACCGCCCGGCTCCTCAGTAGAAGGCGCGAACCCGCGGTGCGCGAATACCACGCACGTGTACCGGTCCTGGAACGCGGGCACCTGCTGCCACCAGGAAAGATGGTTCCCTCCGAGCCCGTGCGCGAACACCAGTCCCGGCCCGGTCCCCGAGACCTCGTAGTAGACGCGCGCTGCCGGCCGTTCCAGGTAGGGCACGCCGCCGAGTCTACGCCCGCCGGGCGCGAAGCGCAGGATCGCGGTAGGATTGGGCCGGTTCGCGCGCTCCCCTTGCCGCCCGCGGGCTCACGCTCATTCGAACTGAAGGAACTCCCATGCCGTACGTACCGACGCGCGACATCATCACCTACTACGAAGAAGCCGGCACCGGCGAACCGCTCGTCCTCATCATGGGCCTCAGTGGCGACCTCCAGGGCTGGGCCCTCACCGCTCCCGCCCTCGCCAGGCACTTCCGCGTCATCACCTACGACAACCGCGGCGCCGGTCGCACCAGCGCGCCTGACCGGCCCTACACCATCGCCGGTATGGCCGATGATCTCGCGGCCCTCCTCGATGCCCTCAAGATCGACAAGGCCCACATCCTCGGCTTCAGCATGGGTGGTTACGTGGCCCAGGAGTTCGCCCTCAAATATCCCTCCCGCGTGAACCGCCTCATCCTCCTGGCCACCGCCGCCAGCGTCGATGGCTACGGCCGCGTCGTCCTCGGCAACTGGATCAATGTCCAGCGCTCGAACATGAGCCGCGAGCACATCGTTCGCTTCCGCGCCCCCTACCTCTATACCTCTAACCTCCTCGACGACGAAGCGCGCTACGAACGTTCCATCCAGAACTCGGTGAGCAACCCCTACGCCCAGCAGGACCACGCCTTCCTCCGCCAGGCCCATGCAATCCTCGCCTGGGATGCTTCCGCGCGTGCCGGGGGCATCAAGGCCGAGACCCTGGTCATGGTCGGCAAGGAAGACCTCCTCGTTCCCCCGCGCAACTCCGAGAAGCTCAACAAGCTCATCCCGGGCTCGAAGCTCCAGGTGCTCGACGGCGGCCACCTCGGCGCAATGGAGTTCCCCAACGAGTACAACGCCGCAATCCTGGAATTCCTCGGCGCGGCCGTTCCGGCCTGATCCGGCCGGGGTTCCCGGCCCCCGAAAGTCCGAGGCACGCCAGCCATGGCGTGCCGGGCGGTATGTCTCCCGGCCGCCGCCCCGCCCGGTTGCCCGGGTACTCCGCTCATGGCCAGTTGCGCGCTGCTCCACGCGCGTCGTATCTTTGATGTAGCTGGACAGGACGGCGCCGGTACCCGGCGTTCACCAGCACCCCCTTCTCCGTCCCAAAGAGCTGAAGACCAACACCCCATTCGGCCACACTGCCCAACCCTCCCCCGGGCACAACACGCACGCACACGGTAGCTCCATTGCAAGAAACTGACCTCCACGAACAGACCGGCCCCACCACTGAAACAGGCGCACCCGAAAAGGCTACGCCGCCTCCCGCCCCACGCCGGCGCACGCGCGCCACGAAAACAGCTCCCCCTGAGGGCGACGTCGTGGATGTCGCTACGGCGACCGCTCCGAATGGTGCTACCGCCGAGGCTCCCGCACCTCCCGTCGATGGCGCGCCTGCTCCGGACGGGGATTCCGCCGCTCCCGGTAAGCCGGCCCGCCGCGCCTTCCGCCGCGAACCGCGCGAGACGAGGGAGGAACCCGAACAGGAGCAACCCCAACAGCCCCAGGAGCGCCAGTTCCGTCGCGAGGAACGCCAGCGTGACGAGTCCGAATCCCGCGAAGATCGCCCCGCCCGCGAAGAGCGCCAGTGGCGCGCCCGCGAAGGTGGCGAGGCACGCGAGGGCCGCGAGCGCCGCTGGGGTGACCGCGACCGTGACAGGGATCGTGACCGTGGCGAACGCCCCGAACGCGAGGGCCAGCGGCAGATGGCCCCACTGAACATTGCCGAGCTCGAACAGAAGTCCCGCGAACAGCTCATCGAAATTGCCGCCCAGATGGGCCTCGAAGATGCTGGCGTCCTCCGTAAGTCCGACCTCATCTTCCGCCTCCTCCAGGCCCAGGCCGAAGCCCGCGGCAACGTCTTCTCCGGCGGTTTCCTCGAAGTCAGCGACGATGGCAACTACGGCTTCCTCCGCGGCGAGTCCATGCTCCCCGGCCCCCACGACATCTACGTCTCGCAGTCCCAGCTCCGCCGCTTTGCCCTCCGCCCCGGTGACTATGTCACCGGCCAGGTCCGCCACCCCAAGGACAATGAGAAGTACTACGGCCTCCTCAAGGTCGAAGCCGTCAACGGCATGGACCCCGAGACCGCCAAGCGCCGCCCCTACTTCGAAAACCTCACCGCCATCTTCCCCAACCAGCAGCTCAAGCTCGAAACCACCCCCGATAACCTCACCCACCGCATCATCGACCTCATCGCCCCCATCGGGCGCGGCCAGCGCGGCCTCATCGTCTCTCCCCCGAAGGCCGGGAAGACGATGCTCCTCAAGAACATCGCCAACGGCATTTCAACGAACTACCCGGACGTTCATCTCATCGTCCTCCTCATCGGCGAACGCCCCGAGGAAGTCACCGACATGCAACGCAGCGTCCGCGGCGAGGTCGTCAGCAGTACCTTCGATGAGCCCGTCGAAGACCACACCCGCGTCGCTGAAATGGCCCTCGAACGCGCCAAGCGCCTGGTTGAAGGCGGCAAGGATGTCGTCATCCTCCTCGACTCCATCACCCGGCTCACCCGCGCCTACAACCTGGCCCTACCGCCCAGCGGCCGCACACTCTCCGGCGGTGTCGACCCCATCGCGCTCTACCCGCCCAAGCGCCTCTTCGGCGCGGCCCGGAAGTGCGAGGAAGGCGGCTCGCTCACGATCCTCGCGACCTGCCTCGTCGATACCGGCTCCCGCATGGACGAAGTCGTCTTCGAGGAGTTCAAGGGCACCGGTAACCTCGAGCTGCGCCTCGACCGCAAGCTCGCCGAGCGCCGCTTCTACCCCGCCATCGATGTCCAGGGAAGTAGCACGCGACGTGAAGAGCTATTGCTTGATGAAAAGACGCTGAAAGGTGTCTGGCTCGTCCGCCGCATGACGGCTATGATTTCGCAGAACTCGCCGAACCAGCTCGAAGCAACCGAACGGCTGCTCGAACGGATCGCGAGAACCAATTCCAATGAGGAGTTCCTCGCCAGCTTGAGGACGGACCTCTAGGGCCAAACCCCCTAGGGGCCAGGCATCCCCGCAATCAGAGGCAGCGGGGATAGCGCGTAAAGGAGAATGCGAGCAAGGTTAGGCAGTGCTCAGCCTGTGGTGATGGTTCGCTCCACCGCCACAACCTGACCGGACGGTGTATGGGTATCGAGGGAACACGCGCACGATCCCACGCGCATGCAGGGCGCCACGGGCGACTCACGGTTCACGTGCTCATCGTGATGCTGGCCGTTTGCGCGGTCTTCGGCGCAGCCCGCTTCCCCAACTCCTCCGAAGCCTCAACCATCTCCACCACTCCCTCGTTTAGCCTCTCCGGCCTCGCAGGCGGCTCCCATGCGAAGGCCGCAACCTACTTCCGGCCCGGCGCAGGTACCCAGACCCTCGGCTCCGTTGCAGCCATCTCCCTCCGCTCCGAAACAGCCAGCCTCCGCGCCGTCGGCGGCGTCTCCCCCACCCTCTCGCTCTCCTCCGGCGTTACCGCCGCCGCCGTCACTTCCGGCGAAGTCGGCGCCGGCCTCAAGCCCCTCGCCGAAATCATCGATCCCCGCAGTCCCATCGTTGAATACAAGACCCAGGCCGGCGACACCATCTCCGGCGTCGCTAACAAGTTCGGCGTCAGCGTCCAGACGCTCCTCGACAACAACAAAACCGTTACCAACGCCAACCTCATCCCCCGCGACATGGTCCTCGTGATCCCGCGCAAGGACGGCATCCTCCACAAGGTTGGCTACGGCGAAACCGTCGACTCCATCGTCTCCCAGTACGACAACATCAGCTCTTCCACAGTCGTCGAATACAAGCCGAACGGTATCTCCGACCCCTCGAACCTCGAGGCCGGCAAGTACCTGCTCCTCGTTGGCGCGACCCCCAAGCCGCCACCACCGCCACCACCGCCGCCTCCAGCCCCGGCCTCCAGCCCGAACGGCCCGTCTGCCGGCGGCAGCGCGCCGATTGCCTCCGGGGGCCGATTCTCCGCCTTCCCGGTCGCTGCCTGGCACGGCGTCAGCGACGAGTTCGGCACCTACCGCGGACCCGGCCGCATCCACGAAGGCATCGACCTCGACCTCTACGGCTTCGGCCCGTCGCCGCTCTTCTCCGTCTGCGATGGCGTCGTCACCCGCGTCGAGTACCTGACCTACAGCTACGGCTACTACGTGGTCGTCGACTGTGGCGAAGGCTGGACCACGCTCCATGCCCACATGAGCGAAATCCACGTCAGCCCCGGCCAGGCGGTCAGCGCGGGCACGGTCCTCGGCCTCTCCGGCCTCACCGGCTACACCACCGGCCATCACCTCCACTTCGAAATCCGCTACTTCGGCGGCCCCGTCGACCCGCGCCTCTACATCGGCTTCTAGACCCGGGTCATCCACGCCGCGCAGTTACGCCCCCTTCCGCAGCCCGGGAGGGGGCTTTCGTTTGGTGCCTCGCGTCCAATCAGGCCACGTCGTCTACCAGGTCCCCGGCCCCGCTCTGGATGATGTCGTCCCCCGCGTCACCCGTGATCTCGTCCGGGCCCGCGCCGCCGGAGACCACGTCGTTGCCAGGCCCGCCCCACAGGTGGTCGCTGCCGTCGTTCCCCGCAAGCCGATCATCGCCCTCATGCCCGGCGAGGAAGTCGTCGCCAGCATTTCCGATAAGCGCGTCAGCGCCCTGCCCGCCGGCGAGGTCATCATCGCCATTGCCACCCTCCATCCGATCGTCGCCCGCTCCGCCGCGGAGAAGGTCATGCCCTTCGCCGCCATACAGCTCGTCATCGCCATGCTCGCCGAACACCCGGTCGTGCCCGCCCCCACCATCCACCGTGTCGTTCCCTTCGCCGGCGCACACGATGTCGTTGCCATCCAGCCCGTCGATCACGTCGTCACCGCCGAGGCCCACGATCACGTCCGGCGCCTCGGTCCCCATCATCCGGTCATCCCCTTCGGTGCCAACGATCGTCGCGACGCGCCCGTCGCAGATGTGGATATCACCAGCGGTGCCGAGTTCTGCTCCCTCGGCGAAGCCGAACGAGGCAATCACGCCGGCCGCTGCCGCAAGGCCGGCAGCGAGCGACATCGCCGCGAACAACCTCGTGCGGCGGGGGGTCAGGTTGTTGGCAGTGCGAGTGTGGTGCGTCAAGGCAGAGCTCCTGGATTCAGCGTCCTATCTGTAAGACCGCCACGGTGCCGGTCTCTTACAGGCTCCGCGCCCCGCAGTGTGAACCGGCCCACGAAACGCTGTTGGACACTCCTCGAGAACACGGAAGCGCCCCTCCGCTGCCGGAGGGGCGCCGTGCCGCGCGCTGTGTCCGCGTCGAGCTAGAGAACGAATACTGGCGTCTCGATGCTGGTCCAGATGTCGGCGAAGAGCAGGCTGTTCACGAACGCCTTATCGCTGCCTGTCCCGCCGTGCACTTTGTCGCTGGCGCCGTCGCCGGAGGCATAGATGACATCGTTGTCGGCACCGCCATCCATGTCGTCCTTGCTGGCGCCGCCGGACAGGCTGTCCGCGCCAGCCTCGCCCCGCATCACGTCCGCTCCATCCTCGCCCAGCAGGGTGTCGTTCCCGTTTCCGCCCCAGAGCGTGTCGTCGTCGTATCCGCCCTTGAGGGTGTCGTTGCCATCGCCGCCGAACAGCTGGTCGTCGCCCGAATCGCCACGCAACTCATCGTCGCCCGCCTGGCCATGGAGGAGGTCGTCACCTGTCCCCCCGACCAGCGTGTCGTTGCCTTCGCCCCCCTTCAGCAGGTCGTTCCCGAACATCCCGTAGAGCTTGTCGTGGCCCGTGCCCCCGTCCAGCGTGTCGTTGCCATCCCAGCCGTCCAGGTGGTCGTCGCCCGCGTCCCCGTTGAGGATGTCCGCTGCGTCGCCCTCGTACCCCGGGACGTTCGAGTCCATGGGCACGCCATCGAAGCCGCCCTTCACGATGTCGTTGCCGTTGCCGCCGCCCACCACGTCCGCGCCGGCCTCTCCATACAGCTTGTCCGCGCCATCCCCGCCCGACATCCAGTCGTTCCCGGTCCCGCCGTACAGCTGGTCGTCGCCATCGCCGCCGGCCAGGTCGTCGTCGCCCGCGTCTCCGTGAAGCCCGTCGTTGCCGTAGCTGCCGCGGAGCTTGTCGTGGCCGTCGCCGCCCTTGATCGTGTCGTTCCCGCCTTCGCCGTGGACCGAATCGTCGCCATCGCCACCGTCGAGAGTGTCGTTGTCCGCATCGCCGTTGATGAAGTCGTTGCCGGACCCACCGTCGATCGCGTCGTCGCCGTTGCCGCCCATCAGGGTGTCGTTCCCTTCATGGCCCCAGATCGAGTCGTGGCCGTCGCCGCCAGCCGCATAGTCGTTGCCCGCCTGGCCCCAGATGGTGTCGTTGCCGCCGCCGCCGTACATGAAGTCGTTGCCGTCGTAACCGTAGATCGTGTCGTTGCCATCCTCGGCGTACACCTTGTCGCTCCCCAGCCCCCCGTAGATCATGTCATCACCGGCACCGCCGCAGATGATGTCGTCGCCGCCAAGCGCGTAGATGGTGTCGTTCCCACCGAGTGCGACGATCACGTCATTGCCGGCGGTCCCGTGGATCGTCTCGCTCCCTTCGCTCCCAACGATGGTCGCGGCGTGCCCGTTGCATGTGTAGGCGGGCCCGGCCGCCGCCGACGTGACGGTGCCGATGCCGAAGATGCTCGCGGCCGCGACCGCGATTGCCGCCACCGAGCGCGATACGCGCTGGCGTGGACTTGCCTGAAGTGAACTGCTCGAATCCATGGGTCCTCTCCGTTGTGTGGGGTTCTGTGGAGAAGACCGCGGCGGCCCGGAATTCTTACAACCTGTCGAATGGCACTCGTCCGCGGTGGGAACTGGCTGACTGCGGCGCGGCGTCCGCTATCTGAGCAAGTGCGGAAACGTGCGTTTTCCCAGCTCGGTGGCCGCGATGTATCCCGCTGTGATTCCGGCAAGCGCGACGAGGAATCGCCACTCGAGGGCATCCATCCCCAGGGGGCCCGCCACCGGGCTGTAAGGCACCGCAACCGCCGCCACGGCAACCACGGCTGACGACCACAGCAATCCACGCCCCGGCAGGCTCTGGAAGAACAATCGCGGCGTGCGCAGGACCAGCATGACCGCCAGCTCGGTCGCCGTTGACTCGATGAACCACGCCGTGCGGAACGTTTCGGTGTCAGCGTTCATCACCCGGCGCAGGAGAACGAAGGTCAGGATATCGAAGAGCGAACTGATGAGTCCGAACACGATCATGAACTCCCGGACCTGCTTCACGTCCCACGCCCGTGGTTGCCGGACTTGCGTCTCGTCCACGTTGTCGGTCGCGATCGTCGTGCCCGGAATGTCCGACATGAAGTTCAGCAGGAGTATCTGGCGCGGCAGCAGCGGCAGGAACGGCAGGAATGCCGTGGCCGCCGCCATCGAGAGCATGTTGCCAAAGTTCGCGCTCGTCGTGACGAAGACGTACTTCATGGTATTCGCGAAGACCCGCCGCCCTTCGTCGATGCCGTTCCGCAACACCGCGAGGTCCTTCTCGAGCAACACCAGGTCTGCGCTCTCCTTCGCCACATCCACGGCGCTCTGGACGGATATCCCGACGTCGGCCACATGCAGGGCCGGCGCATCGTTGATGCCATCGCCCATGTATCCCACCACGCGGCCTGCGGCCCGGTAGGCCCTCACGATGCG
Organism: uncultured Anaerolineaceae bacterium; assembly: GCA_964507025.1. Taxonomy (GTDB): domain Bacteria; phylum Chloroflexota; class Dehalococcoidia; order Tepidiformales; family Tepidiformaceae; genus Amarobacter. The sequence continues at coordinate 5,529 of CAZDOK010000012.1, read as the reverse complement.
CTCCTTCTGGAGCGGGTCCACCTCGGCGAACACGTCCACCCGCTCGACCTCCCTCGCGAGTTCGACATCGGAGAGGGATGCCAGTTCCTCCCCCGACATCACTCCCGCCCCGCTGAGCCCCATCGCACCGGCAATGTGCGAAGCGGCCAGCCGGTTGTCGCCAGTGACAATGCGCACGCCGATCCCGAGCTCCTGGAGGTCGCGGATCGCCTCCATGGCCCCGGGCTTCGGCGGGTCGGCAAACGTCAACAGCCCGTCTAGCTCGAGCTCGGCCTCGTCATCTATCCCGACCGGTCCCGTACGCCCAAGGTTGCGGTGCGCCACCGCGATCACCCGGTACCCCGCACCCGAGAGTCCCGCCACGAGTGCTTCCACCCCGGGTCGAGCCTCCCCGATGGGCAGGAGCGAGCCATCCCCCGTTCTTGCACCCGCGCAGCATGCCAGCACTGGCCCGACGGCTCCCTTCGTGACGAGAACCGGAATCCCCTCGATTTCCACCGCGACCGAAAGCCGCTTCCGTGTGAAGTCGTAAGGCACCTCGCCCAGCGCGGCCGGCGCCTCGCTCCCGAACCGCTCGCGCCCATCCGCGATGATCGCCCCATCGATGGGATTCCCAAACGCCCGCTGCCCGGCAGCGTTGAGCCATCCGAGGTGGCGCACCCGTTCGCTCGGAACCCCTGCGATATCCATGGCGCCATCGAGCTGCACGACGCCCACCGTGATCGTCCCCGTCTTGTCAGTGAGCAGGGTGTCGACTTCGCCGATGTCCTCGATTGCGTCCAGCCGCTTCACGATCACCCGGCGCCGTGCCATCGCTCGCGCCCCGAGCGAGAGGCTCAACGTCACGATCGCCGGAAGCATCTGCGGTGTCAGCCCAACGGCCAGCGCCAACGAGAACAGGACCGACTCAATCCACGGCCGCCCTAGCCCGACGTTCACCGCAAGGATCGCCGCAACGAGCACCGCGGTCGCCCGGATTAACAGGTATCCGAACCGCGTCACCCCCCGCTCGAAGCTCGTTGGCACATGTTGTAGCGCGAGCCGCCGTGAAATGCCCCCGAACACCGTCGTATTGCCCGTGGCGACGGCCAGGGCGGTCCCTGAGCCGCTGACCACGTGCGTCCCAAAGAACAGGGAGTTCGTTCGCTCGCTCTGCGGCGCCGTCGATGACACCAGCCCCGGAGACTTGACCCGAGGGTACGACTCCCCGGTCAGCGCAGCTTCGTTCGCGCGCAGCTGATCGGCCGAAAGGACGCGGCAATCCGCCGGGACCACGTCACCCGCGCGCAAATGCACGACGTCCCCCGGTACGACGTCCCGGAGATCCACCGATTGGATCGTCCCGTCGCGCAGCACCTCGGAGCGCACCTGCACCTGCGACCGCAATGCGTCTACTGCGTGGATGGCCCCGCGCTCCTGGATGAACCCCAGCAGTCCACTGCCGAACACGATCGCAAGGATGATCACCGCGTCAGCGACATCCCGCAGCGCCATCGAAAGCACGGCCGCGAACAGCAACAACAGGACGATCGGGTTTCGAAACTGGCGAAGGAACAGGCTCGCGTCGGAATGAGGTCTGCGGCGCCGGTCTGCCGGTTGCGAGGCGAGCCGCCGGGCTGCCTCTTCCCCACTCAGTCCTGCCGGCGATGAGCCCAGCGGCTCGAAGAGCCCCACCTCCGGAATCGCCCAGAATGGCGCTGCGCCGGGCCCCGGTTCTCCCTCCGGCTCGCGCCTGGTGCGCTTCATGCGTGAAGGATACGACTGATGGGCGAGGCCCGCGTGGAAGCGGCGATGCTTGCCTGATACCGTACGCCAGAGGCGGGCCCGGCGGCCGCCGACGTGACGGTGCCGATGCCGAAGATGCTCGCGGCCGCGACCGCGATTGCCGCCACCGAGCGCGATACGCGCTGGCGTGGACTTGCCTGAAGTGAACTGCTCGAATCCATGGGTCCTCTCCGTTGTGTGGGGTTCTGTGGAGAAGACCGCGGCGGCCCGGAATTCTTACAAGGGCGGCCAGGCGGTGGCGCTGATGGCCGCGTGACCTGACCAACCGGCCCGCCAGGCCGTTGTCATTTGATGAGCTTCTTCATTGGTTGCGAGGGCAATCCAACTCCATCGAAGCTGCGGATATTCCGCACTCCTGTTGACTTGTGGTAACCCTGGGCGAGATAGAACGGGACTGCGTACAACGTCGCCAGCAGCTTGAAGACGGTGACGCCCTGCGCCGTGTACTCGCGTTCGAACTCCTCCACCAGCGCTCGCCCGATTCCCCGGCGATGGTGGCTCCCGCTCACGAATAGACTCTGGAGGACGGTCCTGCGGAGCTCATCCACCCTCCCGCCCCGCAGTACGCCCACGATGTTCCCGGCTTCCTCCGCCACCAGCACGGTGGGTGCCCGGATGGCCGTCGCAATCGCACGCTGGTGCGATTCTTCAGCCGAGCGCGCGTGAAGGAATGGACCAAGCATCAGCTCCCGCTGTTCAACGGCAAGCTCATCGAGATTGAAGGCAGCGTAGGTGTCGGCAATCACTACGCCGACCCGCTCGGCGTCGCGTTGGTGGTAGGGCCGGATCTTCAGCATCCGCTGGCCTCGCTGTGGAGATGCTGCAGCGAACCAGGTATCGATGCGCTGGCGACTGGATGCTACCATGCGGCCATCAACCGGAGGGCTCCATGCGGGACGATCTCGCGCTCGTGCTACTAGCCGCACTCGCCATCGTCGCCGCCGCCGGCTACCGATTCCGCATCGAGCTCCAACCTTCACGCGCCGCCGCCCTGGGCGTGCTCACTGGATTCATCGTCTGGGGTTTCGCGCTCTTCGCTGTCTGGTACGCCTGGAGCCAGGCGCAGCCCGCCTGTGGCGCAACCTGCGAGGACTACACCGCCGTCGTCGGCGAAGACATCGACGCGCTTTCCATCCAGCCCTGACACGTCACCCCCGATGGCTGCAAGCCGCAGCCACCATGTACGCTGGTTGCACGCACATGTACCGGCCGCTCGATCACCCGCTGCTCAACCGCCTGCGGGGCCAGGTGCTTTACGCCGCCGGGCCCATCGGCTCCACGCTGCTCTCGTTCAACCTCGGCCCCGAAGCCTATGTCGCCCCTGACGGCGAAGCCCACGATGGCTGCCCCGAGTGGCTCAACGTCTCCAGCCCCGAAACCCTCGAGCGCATCTACGACATGTTCTATGCAGCCGGCCTCGATGCGGTCGATTCCTGCTCCTTCGGCGCGAACGAGGTAGTCCTCGCCGAGTTCGGCCTGGCCGACCGCACGCGCGAACTGAACCGCCTCGCCGCCCAGGTCATTGGCCGCGTCCGCGATCGCCACAGCACCCCCGAATGGCCCCGCTACGCCTTCGGCACCATTGGGCCCGGCACGAAGCTCCCCAGCCTTGGCCACATCACCTGGGACGAGCTCGTCCGCGGCGCCCGCGAACAGTGCATCGGCCTCATCGAAGGCGGCATCGACGTCCTCAAGATCGAGACCTGCCAGGACCTCCTCCAGACCAAGGCTGCCATCGCCGGCGCCGCCGAAGCCTTCGAAGCAACGGGCAAGCGCATCCCCGTCATCGCCAGCGTCACCATCGAGACCACCGGCACCATGCTCCTCGGTTCCGATATCGGCGCGGCCCTCACCGCCCTCGACCCGCTCGACTTCGTCGACATCGTCGGCATCAACTGCGCGACCGGCCCCGAACAGATGGTCGAGCACGTCCGCTACCTCGCCGAACACTCGCGGCGCCCGGTTTTTATCGCGCCCAACGCGGGCCTCCCCGAAGTCATCGATGGCCAGGCCTGCTACACCCTCACGCCCGACGAGTTCGCCCGCTACCACGACATCTTCGTGAACGAGTTCGGCACGAACATCGTCGGTGGCTGCTGCGGCACCACCCCCGCCATGTTCGAGGCCGCGATCGCGAAGGTCGGCCGCAACCGGCCGCCGAAGCACCGCCCGGCCGCGAGCGCCTTCTTCGGTGGCCCGCCGGCCCCCTACGAAGCGAACGTCTCCTCCATCTACACCAGCGTCTCCATCGAGCAGGAGACCTCCTTCCTCGTCGTCGGCGAGCGCACGAACGCGACCGGCTCCCGCGCCTTCCGCGACCTCCTCCTTGCCGAAGACCTCGACGGCATGGTCGCGCTCGCCCGCGAACAGGCCGCCGAGGGTGCCCACGTCATCGATGTGATGGTCGATTACGTCGGTCGCGACGGCGTGCCCGATGTCGAGCGTGTCGTCGGCGCCTTCCGCACCCAGTCCACCCTCCCCCTGGTGTTCGACAGCACCGAGGTTGCCGTGGTCGAGGCCGCCCTCAAGCTCTACGGCGGTAAACCCATCGTGAACTCCATCAACCTCGAAGACGGCGAACGCAAGATCACCCGCCTCCTCCCCCTCATCCGCCGCCACGGCGCCGCCGCCATCGCCCTGACCATCGACGAGGAGGGCCAGGCCCGCACGGCCGAGTGGAAGCTGCGCGTCGCGAAGCGCATCTACGACATCGCCGTAAACCGTTACGGCATGGAACCCGGTGACCTTCTCTTCGACTGCCTCACCTTCCCCCTCTCCGGCGGCCAGGAAGACCTCCGCCGCGACGCCATGGAGACGCTCGACGCCATCCGCCAGCTCAAGGCCGAGCTCCCCGGCGTCCACACCGTCCTCGGCGTCTCGAACTGCTCCTTCGGGCTCAAGCCCGCCGCCCGCCGCGTCCTCAACTCGGTCTTCCTCTACGAGGCCATCGAGCACGGCCTCGATGCCGCCATCGTCAACGCGAAGCAGATCCTGCCCCTCAACCGCATCCCCGAAGAGCAGCTCGAGACCGCCCGCGACCTCATCTACGACCGCCGCCGCGAAGGTTACGACCCGCTCCACCACTTCATCAGCCTCTTCGAAAACGTCGAGGCGGCCAAAGAAGCGAAGTCCGACCGCTCAGCCCTCCCCGTCGAGACGCGCCTCAAGCAGCGCATCATCGACGGCGACCGTCGCGGCATCGCTGATGACCTCGAAGAGGCGCTGAGCCACTTCGACCCCCTCATGATCATCAACGAGCACCTGCTCGATGGTATGCGCGTCGTCGGCGAACTCTTCGGCTCCGGCAAGATGCAGCTCCCCTTCGTCCTCCAGTCCGCCGAAACCATGAAGACCGCCGTCGCCTACCTCGAACCCCACATGGAGCGTGTCGAGGGACAGACGAAGGGCCGTATCGTCCTCGCCACGGTCCGCGGCGATGTCCACGACATCGGCAAGAACCTGGTCGATATCATCCTCAGCAATAACGGCTACACGACCTACAACCTTGGCATCAAGCAGCCGATCCAGAACATCATCGAAAAGGCCGAGGAAGTGCAGGCCGACGCCATCGGCCTCTCGGGCCTGCTCGTGAAGAGCACCGTCGTCATGCGCGAGGACCTCGAGGAGCTCAACGCCCGCGAGCTCTTCCATTTCCCCGTCGTTCTCGGCGGCGCCGCCCTGACCCGCGGCTACGTCGAAGACGACCTCCGCGGCGTGTACAGGGGCAGCGTCTACTACGCCCAG
>CAZDOK010000011.1:29139-114243 GCA_964507025.1 uncultured Anaerolineaceae bacterium | reverse complement strand
GTGGACGCCCGCTGGATTGAGCAGTCAAGTGAGCTCACAGACGAGCTCGCAAGACTCGAGACCCACGCCGACACCTGTCTTCATCAAGCCAAAAAGGCGATTCGACTTCGTCCGTGCGCTCGGATTCGTGCTGGTTTTCGTGGCCGGCTCCGCGGTGCTCGCCGTGGTTTCACTCATCGTGTACCAGCAGCTCGGGATGGATGCGTGTCGGCGCCGCGGCGGATGCCCCGTGCGGATGGCCTGTGCCTACGAGCCTGAGGTGCGAAGGGAAGCGGGTGACCGCCATGAGAGGACCGCCATGCGTGTTGGCGGGATTGTCCTACGTCTCATCGGCGCCGGAGATAGGCCGTTCCCCTACCACCGCCGCCGGCGTCCCCAATTCGGCGGGAGTGACTGCCCCCGGATCTGGCCCGCGCCCGCCCTCGCCCATCAGGTGCTTGCGGCGCGCCCAGAAGTACCCTGCGCTCGCCAGGATCACCCCCACCCAGATGCCCCCCGCAACCAGCGTGATCCGCGGGTCACGTCCGAGCCCGTCCCCGGCTACTACCGTCAGCCCCGTCGGGAAGAGCATCCCGAGGAAGCTGTAGATGATGAACACGCGGAAGGGCACCGCCGTCATCCCCGCGACGAAGCTGACCCAGTCGAAGTTCACCGCCGGGATCATGCGCGACCAGAACACCACTCGGCCGCCCATGTCTTCGACCAGCGTGTCGAGCCGGTTGGCCATCCTGTGCCCGATGAGCCTGGGGAGGTGCTTCCGGCCCACCCGGCGCGCGATCCAGAACGCCAGCGCCGAACCGAGTGTCAGGCCCGCCATGCAATACGCCGTCCCCAGCACCGGCCCCCAGACAATCCCTGCGGCGATGTAGATGGGCGCGTTCGGCACGGGAGCGAACAGCACGGAGAGCGCCATCACCAGGATGAACACGATCGGCGCCAGCACGCCCCGCTCTTCCACCCACTCCTGGAACGGTTCGGCGTCTATCCTGTACGAAAGCCCGAAATACTCGGTGGTGACCACGTACACGACCGCCGTCAGCAGAAATGCAAGGACGATCCCACCGACCACCTTCTTCCGGAGCAGGAGCGGCGTCTCCTCCGCCTGGAAGATCATCGCCTCCAGTTTCGCCTCGGTGTCGTCAGTCAAGCGCTCGCACCCGTTCGAGATGCTGGAGCAGGTACGTGTTCACTTCCGCCGGCGCCTCCTGCTGCACCCAGTGCGAGACCCCCGGGAGGTGGTGCACGGTCAGGTCGGCGACATGGCGCTCCGTGCCTTCCGTCAGCTCTTTCCCCAGGTAGGCATCGCCGTCGCCCCAGATCAACGTCGTGGGGGCCACCACCAGCGGTGTCGGGTCGGGAAGCTTCGGCCGGTTCCGCGCGAGCGCGCGGTACCAGTTGATGCCCCCGCCGAGCCCCTGCCTGCGCCACGCCTCGAGATACGCCTTCACGTCTTCCCGCGTGAATGTGCCCGGACGGCAATCGCGGATCAACTTACGGGCCAGGCGGTGGTAGCGGTCCGCCGCCAGCGCCTTCTCGGGCAGCCATGGAAGCTGGAAGAAACCCATGTACCAGCTGCGGAGCATCTGCCGCGGGTGCCGTACGCCGTTGAGGAACACTGCCGGATGCGGCAGGTTGCAGACCACCAGCGATCGCACCCGTTCCGGGCACTGGATCGCCAGCATCCATGCCACCGCCCCGCCCCAGTCGTGTCCCACAATGTGCGCGCTCTCTTCGCCCGCCTCCCGGATCAGCGCGGCCACGTCCTCCTGGAGCGTTTCGATGTCGTACGGGCCGGTGTTCTCCGTCTCGTTGTACCCGCGCAGGTCGGGCACGATCACCCGGCAATGCGGCGCGAGTGCCAGGATCTGATGCCGCCACGAGTACCAGAACTCCGGGAAGCCATGGAGCAGGACTACCAGCTCGCCCGACCCCGCCTCCACGTAGTGCATGCGGATGCCGTTGATGTCTGCGTACCGGTGCTGGAGGTCGGTGCCCTCGATTGCCGTTGTCATGCTGGCCTCGGGCGAGCGGAATACATCCAGCCTATCAAAGCACGCGGATCTGCAGGAACAGGTACAGCAGCGGGAACACCACCAGCACCGAGTCCAGCCGGTCCATGAAGCCGCCGTGCCCCGGGAGCAGGCCCGAGGCGTCCTTCACGCCCATCCGCCGCTTCATCCAGCTCTCCAGCAGGTCCCCAAGGATCGCCGCGGGCGGTACGGCCACGGCCAGGTGCCAGATGGCCCCCGCGCCCACCCCGGTATCGAACAGGCTATTCAGCGCGAACACCGCGGCCGCGCCCGCCACCGCACCGCCAACCGCCCCCTCCCACGTTTTCTTCGGGCTGATCTTCGGTGCCATCTTGTGCCGGCCTATCGCACGCCCGACAGCGTAGGCGCCTGTGTCCACCGCGAATGTCGAAAGGAGCCCCAGGAAGAACCACTTCCGCCCGTCGTCGACATCGCGCACCAGCATGAGCGTCGAGAGCATCAGCCCCAGGTACAGCACCAGCCAGCAGTACACGCGAAAGGGTTTGCGAGGCCCGAAGGCGTTCGTTGGCGCATAGCCGAGGATGGCGAAGAGGACTGCGAACCCGGCCCCCATCCACAGGAAGCGCGTGTCGACGTGCACCCCGGCGACGAGCACTGCCGGGATAGCCATCGTCGGCCCCTGGCCGATCACCTGCCGGATGGGCATCGACGGGATGAGCCACCCGTGCACGAACTCCGCCGAGGCGAGCAGCGCGATCCCTGCCAGCACCAGCGCGAACGGCCACTCGCCTATCCACGCGACGATCGCGACGAGTGGCAGGCCCGCCGCGGCGGTCATGAATCGCAGCTGGAGGTTGGAGCGCGCCACCTGCCCGAGTGTAGGCGGGCCGCCTTCAACGGGCGAAACGCATCGCTTCAGGACTTCTTGAACGCCTCGATGTCCTCGGGAAGCAGCCCACCGAACTTCCGCTTGCGCCGCCCGTACTCGGCCAGCGCGATGTCGATGTCCTCGCGCCCAAAGTCCGGCCAGAACGCGTCCGTGAAGTACAGCTCGGCGTAGGCCGACTGCCACAGCAGAAAATTCGAGATGCGCAGGTCGCCCGCCGTCCGGATCACCAGATCGGGGTCCGGCATCGTGCCCGTCGAAAGGTAGCGGCCCAGCACCTCCTCGGTCACCTCGGTCGCCGGGATCTCTTCCTGGATGACCCGCCGGACCGCCATTACGATGTCGTCGCGTCCGCCGTAACTGAAGCAGATGTTGAGCACCATGCCCGTGTTGGCCCTGGTGAGCTCCATCGCGTTCCGCACTCGCCGCTGGAGCCAGTCGGGCAGCGTCTCCATGTGGCCCAGCATCTGCAGCCGCACGTTGTTCTTGTGGAGGTTGGCCAGCTCGCGCCGGATGAAGAAGTGCAGCAGCCGGATGAGCGCCCGTACCTCCGGTTGAGGCCGTTGCCAGTTCTCCGTGCTGAATGCGTAGAGCGTCAGGTACTTCACGCCATGGTCGGCGAACCGCTCGATGACGCGCCGAATGTTCTCCGTACCCGCCCGGTGCCCCGCTACTCGCGGCAGGCCGCGCTGTGTCGCCCACCGGCCGTTGCCATCCATGATGATCGCCACGTGCCGCGGCACGCGCCCGCCCGAAATCGGCGAGATCAGGTCGCCCAGGAACTCCGCCTCGCCGCTCTGCCCTGCCGGGCTGCCCGCGGCCGCATCAGGCTTCAAGGAGTTCCGCCTCTTTCTTCTTGCTCTCCGCGTCGATCGTGGCGATGTGGCGGTCCGTGAGCTTCTGCAGCTCCTCTTCGTGCCGCTTCAGGTCGTCTTGCGAGACCGCCCCCTCCTTTTCCGCCTTGCGGAGGTCCTCGTGCGCATGCCGGCGGACATTCCGGACCGCCACCCGCGCATCCTCGGCCTTGTGGTGCAGGAGCTTCACGAACTCCTTGCGCCGCTGCTCGGTGAGTGGAGGAATCGGCAGCCGCAGCGTCTGCCCGTCGATAGCCGGGTTCAGCCCCAGGTCCGAACTCTGGATCGCTTTCTGGACGGCGGACACCGCACCGCGGTCCCACACCTGGACCGTCAGTAGCCGCGCTTCCGGCGCGTTGATCGTGCCCAGCTGCTTGAGAGGCGTGATTGACCCGTAGTAGTCCACCGGGAGCGTTTCGATCAGGCTCGGGTGCGCGCGTCCCGTCCGAATGCCGTTCAGCTCGCGCCGGAACGCCGTGATCGCGCTATCCATCTTCTCGTCTGCGGTCAGCAGGATCTCATCGGGGTCTGCCATTCCGTGTTCCCTCCTGCGTTCAGTGCTGGGCCGCGGGCTCCCCTTCGGGTTGCGACGACACCAGTGATCCAATCCTATCGCCCCGGAGCGCGTGAAACACGGCATCGCGCGCCGCAACGTCAAAGACCACGATCGGCAGGTGGTGCTCCATGCACATGCTCAGCGCCGTGATGTCCATCACCTGTAGCCGGCGCTGGATCGCCTCCAGGTAGGTTACGTGCTCGTACTTCACCGCCGTTGGGTCCTTGGCCGGGTCGGCGTTGTACACCCCGTCCACACCGTTCTTCGCCATCAACAATGCTTCGCAATCCGTTTCGATGGCGCGCAGGGCACCCGCCGTATCCGTCGTCATGAACGGATTGCCCGTCCCCGCCGCGAAGATGACCACCCGCTGCTTCTCGAGGTGGCGGATCGCCCGCCGCCGGATGTACGGCTCAGCCACCTGGGAGATGGGCAGCGCCGTCTGCGTTCGCACTACCACGCCTGCCTTCTCCAGCGCGTCCTGGAGCGCCAGCGCGTTCATGATCGTCCCCAGCATGCCGGCGTAGTCCGCCGTGGCCCGGTCCATCCCGGTCTCCGCGACGGTCGCTCCACGCCAGAAGTTGCCGCCCCCGATCGAGACGGCAACTTCCACTCCCTCATCCACGGCCATGCTTATCTGGCGCGCAAGGTCGTTGAGCGTCACGGGATCGATGCCGAACGGGCGGTCGCCCATCAGGGCCTCGCCGCTCAGCTTCACCAGTGCCCTGCGGTAGCGCGCCATCCCGGGCTATCGGCCCAGTTCGAAGCGGACGAAGCGGCGTACCCGCACGTTCTCGCCCGTCTTGGCTATCGTGTCCTGGATCAGGTTCGCGATCGTCTTGCTTCCGTCGCGGATGAACGGCTGGCTGAGGAGGCACACCTCCTCGTCGCTGCCCTCAATCGCCCCGCGCCCCGGGTCGTCCGCCGAGATCACCTGCGGGTTCATCGCCGCAACCTGCATCGCGATGTTCCGCGCAAGTTCGCGAAAGTCCGCCGTGTTCGCCACGAAGTCTGTCTCGCAGTTCACCTCGACGAGCACGCCGATGCGCCCGCCAGCATGGATATAGCTCTCCACCACACCGTTCGAGGTCTCCCGTTCGGCGCGCTTGGCCGCCGCGGCAATGCCCTTCTCGCGGAGGATGGCCCGCGCCTTCGCGCTGTCGCCACCGGCCTCCTCGAGCGCCCGCTTGGCATCCATCACGCCCGCGCCGGTCTCCTCGCGGAGGGCCTTGATCATCTCAGTCGTTACTGCCACGAGTGTTCCTACTCCTGCGGTGCTTCTGTGCTGGCGGCCTGGGCGGTGGCCGAGATGACGGTGACGCTGGGGCCGCTCTCGGCTGCACCCTCGTCCTCCGGGCTCGCGCTGAAACTGCCCGATTCGATCCCCGCCTCGGCTGCCTTCGCGAACTCGTCGGCGTGCGTCCCTGCGCCCGCCCCGGATTCCGCGGCCGCCCGCCCCTCGATGGCCGCATCGGCCACCTTGCCGAGAATCAGCTTGATCGCCCGGATCGCGTCGTCGTTACTGGGGATCGGGTAGGCCACCGGGTCCGGGTCGCAGTTCGTATCCACCAGCGAAACGATCGGGATGTTCAACCGCTGGCACTCCGCCACCGCGATCGCTTCCTTCACCGTGTCGATGATGAACACCGCCGCCGGGAGCCGCTCCATATTCTTGATGCCGCCGAAATACCGGTTCATCCGCTCGATCTCGTTCGAGATGTCGAGCTGTTCCTTCTTGGTCAGCCGCGAAAAGTCGCCCCGCTCCATCGAGGTTTCGAGGTTGTGGAGGTGCTTGATGCGGCTCTGGATCGTCCGGAAGTTCGTGAGCGTGCCGCCGAGCCAGCGGTTGTTCACGTACGGCAGGGTGGCCCGCCTCGCTTCTGCCTCCACCGTCTCGCGCGCCTGCTTCTTCGTCCCGATGATGAGCACGTCCGAACCGCCCGCAACCACGTCGCGGATGAAGTTGATCGCCGCGTCCAGCCGCGTGACGGTTTGCTGCAGGTCGATGATGTGGATGCCGTTCCGCTCGGTGAAGATGAACTGGCGCATCTTCGGGTTCCAGCGTCGGGTCTGGTGGCCGAAATGAACGCCGGCCTCCAGCAATTGCTTCATACTGACGGGCGTAACCAGGGGTGCCTCCAACGTGCGGCGTCATAGATTTGGCCCTCGCGAGCCACGGCGCCGCCTATACACGCAACCCGCCCATGATACCAGCGCGCCCCACCTCGGTAAACGAATCCATCCCTCACGTCCCAAATCACTCACCTCCGCAACATTTCCCCTTGACAGGCCCCACCGCCAATCGGTAGCGTTTCACGCTAAGGAAGGAGGTGATGCGCATGGACTATCACAGTCGTAGTTACGGCCTGACCTTAGCGCTGGAGGTGACCTCCTCCTAGGGCGACCGAAGAGGAACCACCTGCCCTCCTAAGACTCCGGTCTTAGCTACGCCAGGGCCCCGGAAGACTTCCCGGGGCCCTTTTCTCTGCCCCGCGAGACCCATGCTCACCAACACCCCTTTCGATCCCTCGATCTTCCAGGCCGCGCTCACCACGACTTCCATCGGCCGTTTTCTGCTCTACCGCCCGGTCACACCCTCCACCATGGACCTCGCGTCTCGTGAGGCCCATGAAGGCGCGCCCCACGGCACCGTCGTTCTCGCCGAGGAGCAGACCGCCGGCCGCGGCCGCCGGGGACGCTCCTTCTACAGCCCCGCCGGTAAAAACCTCTACTTCACCCTCGTCCTCCGCTGCCCCGTCGAGGTGCACCGCCGCCTGCCCCTCATCGTCCCCGTCGCCGTCTGTACCGCCATCCAGGCGGAGCTGCCCTCCGCTCGCATCAAGTGGCCGAACGACATCTGGATTGGCGACCGCAAGGCGGCCGGCATGCTCATCGATGGCGAACTCACGTCCGCCGGCGCGGTCGCCCTCCCCGGCATCGGCATCAATGTGAACGCTGATCCCACCGTGGTCCCCGAGCTCCGCGAGATCGCCACGTCCCTCGCCCGCGAGCTCGGCCGCGAAGTTGCCCGCGAACCACTGCTCGCGCGCGTCTGTAACGAACTCGAGCCCCTTCTCCAGGCCACTGGCGGTCACCTGCTCCAGGAATACCGCTCGCGCAGCTCCACCCTGGGGCGGGGTGTCCTGGTGTCCCCCGTAGGCGGCGGCCCGTTCGAGGGTACCGCCGTCGCCATCGAGGACGACGGCTCGCTCGTGGTCGAACGCCTCGATGGCACGACCGAAGTAGTCACCGCGGCCGATGTCTCCGTGCGCCCCGCCGACTGATGTGATTCGAGCCACTGGATCGGCTATCGTGCGGACATGACCTTCGACGAGATGTACGAGCTGGCCGTGAGCCGCAAGCGCGAAATGCCGCCGGGCTCGTCCACCGCCGAGCTCTTTCTGCGAGGCCCGCACGGCATAGGCAAGAAGCTCGTCGAGGAGGCTGCCGAGAGCTGGATGGCCGCACGCTTCGAAAGCAACGACGAACTCGCCGGCGAGCTCGCACAGGTCCTCTACTACGTCGCCTGCATGATGGCGGAAAAGGGCCTCTCGCTGGATGATGTGTACCGCCAGCTATGATCAAAGTCGCACTTCCGAATAAGGGCGCCCTCTTCGAGCCCACGCTGGACCTTCTCAACTCCTGCGGCTATCGCGTCTCCAAAGCGGGCAGCAACCTTTCCTCCATCGACCCGGAAAACAACGTCGAGTTCTACTTCCTCCGCCCGGGAGATATCCCGCTCTACATCTCAAACGGCATCCTCGATGCGGGCATCACCGGCCGCGATTTCGTCGCTGAAAAGTGCGTCGCGCCCACCCTCCTGCGCGATCTCAACTACGGACACTCGCGCCTCTGCGCGGCCGTCCCGGAAGACTCAAAGGTCACCACCCTCGAGGAAATCGCGGGCCTCCGCATCGCTACCTCCCTCCCCAACATCGTCCGCCGCTACTTCTCAGGCCAGCAGATCGATGTCGTCGAACTCGAAGGGGCAGTCGAGATCTCGGTTCGCCTGGGCATCGCCGAGGCCGTCGTCGATGTCGTCGACACCGGCTCCACGCTCAAGCAGGCCGGGCTCCGCGTCGTCGGCGAGCCGCTCTTCCAGTCGAACGCTGCCCTGTACGCCAATCCCGACCGGGCAAGCGAGCCCGAGGTCGAGGTCCTCCTGGCGCGCGTCGAAGGCAAGCTCGTCGCCATCGAGTTCATGATGGTCGAATACGACTGCCCGGGCGAAATCCTCGCCGATGCCTGCATCGTCACCCCCGGCATCGAGTCGCCCACCGTCACTCGCCTGCAGCGCGAGGGCTGGTACTCGGTGAAGGCCATGGTCCCGCGCAAAGAAGCGCACCGCATCATGGACACCCTCTCGCGGATGGGCTGCAGGGGCATCCTCCTCACCACCATCGAGAGCGCCCGGATCTAGGACGGCGGGCCGGAACTTCCACGTCGCACCGAGCGTTGGATTGAATAGCTCGTCGATCGGAGGCACGGCACATGCTGAGGGTGGCTGCCTCGATAGCCCTCGTCTTCCTCGCTGGCATGGCGTTGGCTGCGTGCCGGGACGACCCGTTGGACGACCAGGCGACCACAACGGCAACGGCACCGCCCCAGGCGGCCGCGTCACCGACCGTCGGCTCCGATCCGTGCCCGGTCGCCGTTGAGATTTGCGACTTCGCCGCAGGGTTGCAGCGGCTCATCTCCACGGCAGACGTGGAGGCGCTGGGTGCGCTAGTGCAGCCGTCCGACTTCGTCTGCCCCGGCGTCGAACCAGGGGCCGGAGGGCCGTTCCCGCTGTGCGATGGCGCCCGCGAAGGCGAGGTCAGGCAGGGGGTCCGTGTTAGGAGGCTTCAGTCCGACGGCGGAACGGTCGAGCGAAGCCTGCTCCCACAGCTTCGTATGGCCATCCTTGATGATGCCGACCAGTACCTTGGGTACTACGTGGAGCCACATGTGGTCGGGATTCATTGCCCGATCGTTTCCGGAAGTGCTGATTGCACCGAGCGGTTCATCGTCTATCTCTCCATGTCGCTCCCGAGCACGAACCTCGTGGTCGAGCGGCGGTCGGAGGGACTACGGCTGGTTGGGCTCCAGATGGGCGATGCGCTTGGAAAGCCGGGGGTTATCGCGTCCCACCGGGGCGGACTCCCCTTCGTTGATGACGCAGTTGGTCCGGGATGGTTCTTTCCCTGGCGAGGAGACTACCTCCCCGACCCAGAACACGATGTCCCCCGCCGCTGGCTCCTGGCACCGCCGGAAATCAGCAGCGTGACGGTTGAGCCCGCATTCGGAGAGTGCCCCGCCACGCTGACGCTCAACTTACTGGAAGCGCGGAGCACCGAGCCGGGCAAGGAGTCCATCGCGGAGGTCTGGCTTGTTCCCGGAGTTCGAGGCATACAGCACACGTTCGGCACTCCCGGTCGCCCTCCCCTGGTGAAGGTCAACCCACCGTGGCTCCCGGACGGCCGGTCGTTCGAAGTGCAGCTGGAGCAGGACATGCTCAATGGAACGCTCTGCGACGCCGAAACAATCTCCCTCATCGCCTGGGGCGGCGCCGAAGGGCCGGTCGTCGGGGGCTACTCGATCGCCCCCTAGCCCGCCACCGAACCCGCCTCCTGTCGTAGGATCGGTTCATGCCCCCGATCACCCTCCACATGGTGCTCGCCCGCCAGATCGCACTCGACCTCTCCCACGCGGACGTCCCGGCTGACTCCGGCCACTACCTGCTCGGCGCCACCACCCCCGATATCCGCGTCATCACCCGCCAGGACCGCTTCAGCACCCACTTTTTCGACCTCAACGAGCACAACCACCAGGACTCCGTCGAGGGCTTCCTGCGCGTCTATGGGAAGCTCGCCCGGCCCGAAAACCTCAACCCCGAGACCCGCGCCTGGGCAGCCGGCTATATCAGCCACCTCGTCATGGACGAGCAGTACATCACCGAGGTCTACCGCCGCCACTTCGCCCGCCACGACGAGCTCGGCGGCACCATCCGCGCCAACGTCATGGATCGCCTCCTCCAGTTCGATCTCGACCGCCAGTACGGCAGCGACCCCGAACTCAAGGCGTCCATCTGCACCGCGCTCGGTTGCACCGTTTCAGACATCGAGGCGGGCTTCCTCGATTCCGAAACCCTCGACCGCTGGCGCCAGGTCTCCATCGATATGGCGGCCCGCAACATGGATTGGGACCGTGCCCGCGGGATGATCGCGAATCACCTGCGTTACGCCGGGCTCGAAGAAGGCGAGACGCTTACTTCCTTCCTCGATTCGCTTCCCGAACTGCTGGATGAGACAATCGCCCACATCACAAGCGCTGAAGTCGACGCCTTCGTCCAGCGCTCCACCGCTGCCGCGCGCGAAGCCGTAGAGAGGTACCTGGGATGCGGATAATCCGCAATGCCGAAGAGGGCAGGCAGCTCCTGCTCTCCCGCCGCCCGCTCGATGTCGAAGAGCTCCCCATGGAAATCCGGGAGACCACCTTCCGCACCTTCGGCCAGGAGCTCAGCCCCGACGAAGTCGTTCGCCGCATCATCCGCGACGTCCGTGAGGATGGCGACAATGCCGTCCGCTACTACAATTCCCGCCTCGACGGCGCCACGGTCGGCGACCTGAAGGTCAGCCGCGACGAGATTGCCGCCGCCTACAACACGCTCGAATCCGACCTGGTCGAGGCACTGAACTTCGCCGCGAAGCGCGTCCGCAACTACCACGAACAGCAGCTCCGTGGCGCCATGCTCGACTTCCAGAACAACGGCCTCGGCCAGATGACCCGCCCGCTCCAGAAGGCGGCCATCTACGTGCCCGGCACGCGCGCGCCGCTCCCCAGCACCGTCCTCATGTGCGCCATCCCGGCGCGCGTCGCCGGCGTCGATGAGGTCTACCTCGCCAGCCCCGTCCTCCCCGACGGCACAGTGCCCCCCGTCAAGCTCGTTGCCGCCGACATCGCCGGAGTTGATGGCGTCTTTAAGGCGGGTGGCGCCCAGGGCGTCGCCGCCTTCGCCTACGGTACCGAGACCATCCCGCGCGTCGACAAGATCGCTGGCCCGGGCGGCCTCTTCGTCACCATCGCCAAGAAGCAGGTCTTCGGTGATGTCGGCATCGACAGCATCTACGGCCCCACCGAGACCGTCATCATCGCCGACGAATCCGCTAACCCCGAATTCGTCGCCGCCGACCTCATCGCCCAGGCCGAGCACGATGCCCTCGCCAGCCCCATCCTGCTCACCCCCTCCCACTACCTCGCCGACGAGGTGGCCCGCTGCATCGAGCGCCAGCTGCGCGACCTCGAACGCGCGAAGATCGCCCGCGCCGCCCTCGACAACCGCGGCGGCTGCATCCTCGTGAACGACATCGACCACGCCATCGAACTGGCCAACTTCTACGCGCCCGAGCACCTCTGCCTCTGCGTCGAAAACCCAACCGCCTACGCCATGAAGGTCCGCAACGCTGGGGGGCTCTTCCTCGGCGAAGCCTCCCCCGAGGCAGTCGGCGACTACACCGCCGGCCCCAGCCACACCATGCCCACCGGCGGCAGCGCCCGCTGGAGCGGCCCGCTCGGGGTTGGCGACTTCCTGAAGCGCATGGCCGTGGTCAACCTGCCCGAAGACGACATGGAAGAGCTGAACCACCACGCCGCCATCATCGCCCGCGCCGAGGGCCTCACCGGTCACGCCCACGCGGTCGAGCGGCGGCTCCAGGGGCGCTAACCGTGGACCTCCGCCGTCTCCTCCGCCACGACCTCGACGACCTCGAGGAGTATGTCCCCGTGAAGCCGCTCGACGTCCTCGCGGCCGAGATCGGTGTGCCCGTCGAGCGCGTGGTGAAGCTCGACGCCAACGAAAACCTCTACGGCCCCCACCCTGAGGTCCTCGCCGCCATCCGCGAGGCGCCGTTCCACATCTACCCCGACCCAGGACAGGAGGCGCTTCGCGAGGCCATTGCCCGCTTCGTCGGCGCCGGCGCCGAGAACATCGTCGCGGGCACCGGCGCCGATGACCTCATCGACATCCTCATCCGCCTGGTGATGCCGAAATCTGTCGCGATTGCCACCCCGACCTTCGGGATGTACCGCTTCCTCGCGAAAATCTCCCGCGCCGCCCCGGTCGAGGTGCCCCGGCGCCCCAACTTCGACCTCGATGTCGTCGCCCTCCGCCACGCGGTGCACGCTGGCGCCGGTATCGTATTCCTCACCTCGCCGAACAACCCGACCGGCAACCCCGTGAACCTCGCCGAGCTCGAGGCACTCTGTTCGCTCGATGCCCTCATCGTCGTCGATGAGGCTTACGTTGAATTCGGCGGCCAGTCCGTCGTACCACTCATCGCCGAACACCCGAACCTGGTCGTCCTCCGCACCTTCAGCAAATGGGCAGGCCTCGCGGGCCTCCGGGTCGGCTACTCCGTGAGCCACCCCGAGCTCGCGCGTCACATGATGTCGCTCAAACAGCCCTACAACGTCAACGTGGCGGCCGATGCCGGGGCTCGCGCCGCCGTCGCGCACTGGCCCGAAATCTCCGAAACCATCGCCAGCATCGTCGCCGAACGCGACCGGATGGCTCGCCTGTGCGCCGGGCTCGGCTGGCTCAAACCGTTCCCGTCGCAGGCGAACTTTGTCCTCTTCGCGGTCGAAGGACGCCCGGCGAAAGATGTCGCGGCCGCGCTCCGCAGCCGCGGTGTGCTCGTCCGCTACTACGACCGCCCCGACCTGGCGAACTACGTCCGCATCAGTGCCGGCCGCCCCGAAGACACCGAGGCCCTGCTCGCTGCACTGAACGCGCTGTAGGCCGTTCGACTCGACACACAACCCGCCATGCCCCATAACAACGCCATGACCGCTCGCACCGCCTCCGTTTCGCGCCGCACCGCCGAGACCAGCATCGACATTTCACTGAACCTCGACGGCTCCGGCAAGTTCGTCACCGAAACAGGCGTCGGCTTCCTCGACCACATGCTCAGCCACATCGCCAAGCACGGTGTCTTCGACCTCGAAGTGCGCTGTACCGGCGACCTCTGGATTGACCAGCACCACACCGTCGAGGACATCGGCATCGCCCTCGGCGAAGCGTTCGTCCAGGCCATCGGCGACAAGGCCGGCCTCGTCCGCGCCGGCTTCGCCTACATGCCCCTCGATGAGGCACTTGCCCGTGCCGCCGTTGACCTGAGCGGCCGCCCCTACGCAGTGCTCGATCTCCGCCTCCTTGGCCGTGAGCTCGGAGGCATGCCACCCGACCTCTTCAACCACTTCCTCGAGTCCTTCGCCTTCGCCGCGAAGCTCAACCTGCACCTCTCGGTGCTCGCCGGGGTCAACGACCACCACAAGATCGAGGCCGCCTTCAAGGCCATGGCACGCGCGCTCGATGCCGCCGTTCGCATCGACCCGCGCCGCGGTGGCGATATTCCCAGCACGAAGGGCACGCTGTAGCTCCCATTCACGCTTCGCATCGTGGGTGTGATGACCGCGATCAGGTGGTTTGCCGCCCTCTCCGCCCGTCTGCCTCCGCCCGTTTGACACTCTCGATTGGCGGCGACACGATTCGGGCCCCATGGAAGCGCAGATCGCCCGTTACCTCGAAGCCAAGCTCCCCGCCCAACACGTCAGCGTGAGCAACCTCTTCCGCATCCCTGGAGGCGCCTCGCGCGAAACCTGGATGTTCGATGCCTCCTGGCACGAAGGCTCCGAAGAGAAGGTCGAGGCCTTCGTCCTCCGCAAGGACCCCCCGGCCAGCCTCCTCGAGACCGACCGCGAGGCCGAGTACGCCTTCTACTCCACCTTCTGGGGCTCGAAGGTGCCGGTCCCTCGCATGCGCTGGCTCGAACCCGACCCGAACATCCTTGGCGGCCCCTTCTTCATCATGGACCGCATCCTCGGCTGCGAATCCGCCACCCGGGTCATCATCGCGCCACCGTTCACCGCCGTGCAGCCCGAGATTGCGCGGAATATGTACGAAATACTCGCCGTCATCGCCACCTTCGAATGGCACGGCACACCGGCTGCCCGCGTCGCCGAGGCCCCCACCGCCGAGACCGCCTGGCGGAAAGAGCTCGACCACTGGGAGCGCATCATCTCCGAACAGGAGCTCAGCCCCCAGCCCATCATGCGCGCCGCCATCCGCTGGCTCCGCGCCAACCCCCCGCCCCCCGCCCAGCGCATCAGCGTCGTCCACGGCGACTACCGCGTCGGCAACTTCCTCTACCAGGCCGATGGCTCCATCCATGGCATCGTCGACTGGGAAATGGCCCACCTCGGCGACCCGCTCGAAGACCTGGCATGGTCGTTCAACGAGTCCTGGCAGTGGGCCAAGGACGGCCGCCCCGGCGGCATCGTCGACCGCGAGACCGCCATCGCACACTGGGAACGCGCCAGCGGCCTCCAGGCCGACCGCGCCGCGCTCCATTGGTGGGAGGTTTTCGGTCACGTCAAGTGCCAGGGCATCTGGCTCACCGGCGCCCGTTCCTTCCAGGAAGGCCGCACCAACGAGCTCATCCTGCCCCTTGTCGCCTACACCCTCATTAACTCGCAGGACCAGTACCTGCTTCGCACCATGGGGAGGATCGCATGAGGCCAGACCCCGGACGCGTTCTGCAAGGCGTCGCCGTCAACCTCCTGACCAATGTGATGCAGGAGATCCGCACACCCTTTGGTCAGCAGACCGTCGGCATCGCCGGCTCGCTCGCCATGATGGCCGGCGAGGAGTTCGATCGCGCCGCCGATCGCCTCGTTACCGAGAACCGCATCGTCCGCGCGCTCCTCGCCGAGGGCCTCGCGCTTGTCGACGGCCGGACCGCCCCGGCGGTAAATGCGGCGATCGCTACCCCAGCCGCGCCAGACTTCCGCGTCTCGTCCCTCCTTGCGGAAAACGACCGGCTGCGGGAAGGTTTGATCGCGCTCCAGGCGGCCCTCGAGCACCTGCCCTCGCCCGGGGCCCGCTCGCTCGATGAGCGCATCTGGGCGGAGCTCATCGAATCCACCCGCCGGAGGGAGTTCAAGAACCGCCTCATATGAGAGACGACCTCCGCCGCCTCCTCGCGGCGTACGTGCCCCAGACCCAGCAGCCCGACCCGCTTCCGCCTCCAGCCGGAGTGCTCCTCCTTCTCCACGAGCGCCCCGGCGGGCCACATGTCATCTTCCAGAAGCGCACCGAAAGCGTCCGCGACCACAAGGGCCAGATCAGTTTCCCCGGCGGTGCCATGGACCCCGGCGATCCCCATGTCCTCCACACCGCCTTGCGCGAGACGCATGAGGAAATTGGCGTCGACCCCGGCCATGTCGACGTCCTTGGACAGCTCGACGACATGGTGACCATCTCGAACTTCCTCGTAACGCCCTACGTCGGCTGGCTGGACCGCTACCCCTACGAATGGCGCTTCAGTTCACACGAGGTCGCCTATCTCCTCGAGGTGCCGATCGAACACCTGCTCGACCCTCGCAATCACATCCCCGACCGCCGCGTGATCAACGGCCGCGAGTACGTCTTCCAGTCCTACCAGTTCGGCGACGATCTGATCTGGGGCGCAACGGCGCGCATGCTGGGCAACTTCCTCGATATCATGCAGGCGCTCTGAACAGGGACAGTGAGCCACCTTCCCCCTACGATGGCCCCATGACTGAGTCCGAACCGCGCCGTACCCTCGCATCGCTGCTCCACGAACTGCCCGGCGCCCGGCTGTTGCGGGGCGATGCCGCAGCAACCGTGTCCGGCGTCGAGCACGATTCCCGTCGCGCGCAGCCCGGTACCCTGTTCGTCGCGATCCCCGGGTTCACCGTCGATGGACACGTTTTCCTGCCCCAGGCCTCCAACGGGGGCGCTGCTGCCGCAATCGTCGAAGCCGGGCACCCCATCCCCTCCGGAGTGGGTGAAGGCCTCGCCCTGATCGAAGTCCCGCGCACGCGCCCAGCCCTCGCTGCCGCTTCCGCCTGGTTCTACGGCCACCCCGGCCGCGACATGGTGGTCGCCGGCATCACCGGTACCGATGGCAAGACCACTACCTCGCACCTGCTCACCTATGTGCTCGAGGCCGCTGGCGGCAGGGCTGGCCGCCTTGGCACGGTCGATACCTACTTCCCCGGAGAGTCGGGCAAGGTCACCGACCGCATGACCACCCCGGAAGCCAACGAGGTCCAGCGCCTGCTCCGCCGCATGGCCGATGCCGGATGCCAGTTCGCCATCGTCGAGTCAACCAGCCATGGCCTCGCCCTCAACAGGCTCGACCACGTGGAATATGACATCGCCGCCTTCACCAACATCACCGGCGACCACCTCGATTTTCACAGGACCTTCGAGGCCTACCGCGAGGCGAAGGGCCTCCTCTTCGAAGCGCTCGATACCGCCGTGCACAAGGGCATCGCGAAGACCGCCGTGGTCAACGCCGATGACCCATCGGCCAACTACATGCTCGAACGCTCGCGCGCCGAACCGCTCTCCTTCGGTCTCGAATCGCGCGATGCCATGGTTACCGCCGAAGACATCGTCCTTCGGCCCGATGGCACCAGCTTCACCCTCGTCACTCCACGCGGCGCCGCGTCCACGTCGATCCAGCTCCCGGCGGTGTTCAACGTGCTGAACGCCCTCGCCGCGGCCTCGGTCGGGCTCGCTTGCGGCGCCGAGCCCGGCGACATCGCCCGGGGCCTTGCCAGCTGCCCCGGCGTACCCGGCCGGATGGAACGCATCGTCCAGGGACAGCCCTTCGAGGTCATCGTCGACTACGCACACACCGGCGACGCCGTGCGTAAAGTCCTCGATGTCATGCGCGAAGTCTGCAGAGGCCGCCTCATCATCGTCGTCGGTGCCGCGGGCGAACGCGACCCCGGCCGCCGCTTTGGCGTCGGCCGTGCCGCCGCCGAAGGCGCCGACTTCGCCGTCTTCACGAGTGAAGACCCCCGCTCCGAGGACCCGGCCGCCATCGTCCAGGAAATCGGCCGCCACGCCGAGGGTGCCGGCCGCGTGCGCGGGAGCGACTTCCTCGAGATCGAAGACCGCCGCGAGGCTATCGCCGAGGCCTTCCGCCGCGCGGCCGCTGGCGATACCGTCGTGATCGCCGGCAAGGGCCACGAACGGTCCATCGTCTACGGCGCCGAATCTCGCCCCTGGGACGACCGCGACGTCGCCCGCGAGGAGCTCGCCCGCCTCGGCTTCCGCCCCGCGTAGGCTCCCCTTTCTCGCGCGTTTCCTGCCGCGTTTGGACGCTATTCGGCCCGTTCGTATACTGCTTGCCAGTAGGCCATCCGAGCGCCCTTCCCCCATACGAGGTTTCACCCGTGCCTAAGCGAAAACGACGCGAGCTGCAGCACCTGCGGCAAGAGCCATCTCGCCGCAAGAATTACCAGCTCGGGAGCACCGCCCCAAGCGAAATCTACAAGCCCGGCTTCCCCATGAACCTCCTCGGCAACGTGAAGTTCTTCGCGATTGTCGGCGTCGTCGTCGCCGTGCTCATGGTCGGCGGTGCGCTCCTCACCACCAGCAACCTCGACCAGGGCGACCCCGATTCCCTGCCGACGAACACTCCCACCAGTTCGGCCACCGCCGACGGCTCCGCCACTGCCAGCCCGACCACCACCGTGAAGTCGTTCGAAAAGGCCGAGACCGTCATCGACGCCACCACGAAGAAGTACTCGGCCACTGTCAAGACCAGCAAGGGCGACTTCGTGATCGAGCTCGACGCCGACAAGGCGCCCAACACCGTCAACAGCTTCGTCTTCCTCGCCCAGCAGGACTACTTCGATGGCATCACCTTCCACCGCGTCATCGACAACTTCGTCATCCAGGGCGGCGACCCCACCGGCACCGGCGGCGGCGGCCCCGGCTACCAGACCGCCGACGAGCCCAACGAGGAGCGCAACCTCAAGTACACCATTTCCATGGCCAAGGTCGGCGGCCAGTCCGTCTTCGGCAGCCAGTTCTTCATCAACCTGAAGGACAACCCTTCGCTCGACTTCGACAACCCGACCGTGAACAAGTACTACCCGTTTGGCAAGGTCGTCAGCGGCCAGGATATTGTCGATGCCATCGGCAAGGTGCCCACCGGCGCCGGCGACAAGCCCATCGATGCGGTGACCATCACCGACGTCGAAGTCAAGGAAGAGCCCAAGTAGGGCTCAGCCCAACGGACGTGTGCCTTCAACAGGCCGGCCCATGCCGGCCTGTTTCACTTTCCGCCTAGGCGCCGTTCCTGTCGCTCGCGGATCGCTTGCACGTACTCCTCGGTCACGGTTCCATCCCGGTCGCCGGCGAACACGCTCCGGACGATGTTCCCCTCGGCTTCATAGGTGGCGATGAGCGCCACGCGTGCTGGCCCCTCCTCGGCGGTTACCTGGAACGCCCGCCCTCCCCCAATGGGCTCAATCTCTTTTACCTCTCGTTCCTCGCCAGGGAGCCAGATGATGCCCGATGCCGCCACATCCGATGCATCCGGGTCGAGCCCGGCAACCCAGCCGGCCGCCTGCTCTGCCGTCTCGAACACCAGCACCTGGCAAACCACATTCACCGGCGGATCGAACGGGGGCTTCGGCAGGCTCTGCTTCCAGAAAACGAACCGTCCTCGTTGCATGCCCGCCGACCGGTACTCCCGTTTCCGCTCCTCCGGGTCCAGCCCCAGGCCACCAAGGTCGTCGCCCGAAAAAGCCCCCGAAACCAGTTGGAGGAACCGCCCGTCAAGGTCATCCTGTTCGCAGAGGTACCGGTCGAGCGCCGCGTCGCCGGCCTCGCTCGCATCCGAACAGCCAGCAAGCACCACTCCCACGATGCCAGCCGCGAGGGCCAGCCTAGTCTTCGCCACTGTCGGTGGGGGTTTCTGGCCCGATCATCCCGTGCTTTGCCTGGTATCGCTCCACCAGCACGATCAGCCCGAAGAACGGGAAGAACGCGAGCGTCGCCGCCAGCCCCCACCACCACTCCGGGATGATGAACAGCAGGATGGCGCAGGCGGCCGTGAAAGCCATGCCAATGATCGAGAAGATGCGCCCCGCGAGGACATAGGGCGTTACGGGCGTGTTCATTGCATCCAGTTTCGCGGTGCCGCCGCCGCGGGTCTACTCCCGCGCCGTCATGGTGGGCGTGCGGCCCCATCGGATTGTGTCTGAAACGGGGCATTTTCCCTGTCGCCTTCGCCCGACTCACGTATACTCGGGCCCCGACCCCCCTGGGAGTATCGACATGGCTCGACCTGTGTTGCGCACTGCGCTTTGCGACATGCTCGGAATCGAATATCCCGTCGTCCTGGCGGGCATGGGACCCGTAGCCGGCGGTATCAGCGGGCCCGTGGCCACCGCCCCGCTCGTGGCGGCCGTTTCCAATGCCGGTGGCCTCGGCGTCATCGGTGGCGCGGGCTTCAGTGCCGAACGCCTCCGCGAGGAAATCCAGAAGGTCCGCTCGATGACCGACAAGCCATTCGGCGTCGACCTGCTCCTGCCATCGAACTTCATGGGTGGCGCTGCCAGTGGCGAGATGCCCCCCGACCCCCGCGAACTCATCCCCGCTGAAACCCGCGCCGGCCTCCGCAAGATCGCCGAAGGCCTCGGAGTCTCCTGGCAAGAAGCCCCCCGCGATCCTCGCCCCGTGGCCACCCGGCCCCGCTCCGGCGGCATGTCCGACGAGCAGATGGAAGTCGTCATCGAGGAAAAGGTCGCCGTCTTCGCGAGCGGCCTCGGCAGCCCCGCGCAGTGGATGGACCGCCTCAAGGCCAACGGCACGAAGGTCCTCTGCCTCGTCGGCAATGTGAAGAATGCGAAGCGCGTCGCCGCCTCGGGCGCCGATGTCGTCGTCGCCCAGGGTACCGAGGCCGGCGGCCACACCGGCCGGATCGCAACCCTCGCCCTCATCCCACAGGTCGTCGATGCCGTCGCGCCAACGCCCGTGATCGCCGCCGGCGGCATCGCCGACGGGCGTGGCATCGCCGCCGCGCTCGCCCTCGGTGCTGTCGGCGTGTGGTGTGGCACCGCCTTCCTCGTCGCCGAAGAAGCGAACCAGCCCGAAACGCAAAAGGAGCGCGTCCTCGCCGCCGGCGATGAGGACACCAAGATCACCCGCCTCTACAGCGGCAAGACCATGCGCAACATCAACAACCCGCTTATCGAGGCGTGGGAGGCCTCCGGCCTCCAGGCGCTCCCGATGGGCCTCCAGGGGCTACTCATCCAGGACCTCGTCTTCTCCATCCGCAAAGCCGGACGGGAAGACCTGCTGATGAACGCCGCCGGTCAGGTCTCCGGCATGCTCAACCGCGTCCGCCCGGCCGCCGATATCCTCCACGACATGGTGGCCCAGGCCGCCGACATCATCGGCGGGGGGCTCCAGGCCCGCGTCACCGCCGTTCCCGGAGACTAAGCTCATGACCGAACAGGCACTCGCGGGCGTCCGCGTCGTGGAGTTCACCGACGAAATCGGCTCCTACTGCGGCCGGCTCCTCGCCGACCTCGGCGCTGACGTGATCAAGGTCGAACCCCCGGGAGGCGGCCGCCAGCGCAATTCCGCGCCCTTCCTCGCCGGCTATGAAGGCAATCCCGATGCCAGCCTGGCCTTCTGGGTCCACAACACCTCGAAGAAGTCAGTGGTGCTCGACCTCGAATCGGATGATGGCCGCGTGGCAGCCCGCAAGCTGGCGCTCACCGCCGACATCCTCATCGAAGACAATCCCGTCGGCTACCTCGCCGCCCGCGGCCTCGGCTATGCCGAACTGCACGCGGCAAAGCCCTCGCTCGTCTATACGTCGGTCACCGGCTTCGGCCAGACCGGCCCTCACTCAAGCTGGGCCTATAGCGACATCGTTGGTCAGGCCGTGGGTGGCATCATGACCCTCGCCGGCGAGCCTGCCGACCCGCCAAACATGATCTACGGCCACCAGGCCGATGTCTCCGCGAGCATTCAGGCCGCCCAGGGTACCCTCATCGCCCTCCTCCATGCCGAGGCGACCGGAGAGGGCCAGCTCGTCGACGTCTCGGCCCAGGAAGCGATCTCCATGTCCCAGGAAACCGCCATGCAAACCTGGGACTTCCAGAAGAAGAACCGTGTCCGAATGGGTGGCGCCGGTGGCCTCCCCATCGCCATCCCGGGCTCCGGCACCCTGAAGGTCAAGGACGGCTACATCGTCCTGTACATCATCGCCCCCGCCGGCGGCGACCTCCCCGACCTCGTCGATTGGATGCGCGAGGAAGGCAAGGCCGGGGAACTCGATCAGGAGCCCTTTAAGACGCTCATCGCCAACCTCAACATGGGCTGGCTCACCCAGCTCATGAGCACGCCGGAGGACGCAGCGAAGTACATCCCCCTCCTCCCCCGGGTCAACGAGCTCATTTCCACGTTCTTTGCGGAGAAGACCGCACGACAGGCCTACGAAGAGGGCCAGGAACGCCGCCTCCTGGTCGGCATCGTCTCGACCCCGAAGGATCTGGCTGAGAACCGCCAGCTTCGCGATCGCAACTGGTACGTAAACCTGTCCGAGGCGCCTGCGGGCAAGTCCGTCGATTTCCCGGGACCGCCCTACCGCCTCTCGCAAACCCCAGCCGTCATCAGCCGCCCGCCCCGCCTGGGCGAACACACCGCCGCCGTCCTCGGCGCGCTTGCTTAGGAGGTCCATCATGGCCAAACGACCGCTCGAAGGTCTGCGCGTCGCCGACTTCTCCTGGTTCGGTGCCGGCCCCATTGCCGGCAACACGCTCTCAACGTTCGGCGCCGAAGTCATCCGCGTCGAATCGGAGACCAAGGTCGACTCGCTCCGCCGCGTCCACCCTTTCGCCATGAACCCTGACGGCACGTTCAAGGGCGGCTACAACGTCTCCGGCTACTTCAACAACTTCAACGCCGGCAAGCTCTCCATGCAGCTCAACCTCAACACCGAGAAGGGGCAGGAGATCGCCTACCGCCTCATCGAGAAGTGCGACTTCTTCTTGACCAACTTCACGCCCCGCGTGATTGATAAGTGGAACCTCCACTACCACCAGATTTCGAAGGTGAACCCCCGCATCATCGCTGCCTACGCGCCGATGCAGGGCATGGATGGCCCGCATCGCGACTACCTGGGATTCGGAGCCGTCCTTACCCCCGTCACCGGGATCAGCGAAATGTCCGGCTTCCCCCACCGGCCACCCTTCGGCGTCGGCACCAATTACCCCGACTACGTCATCAACCCGGGCCACACCGTTACCGCGATGATTGCCGCCCTCCGCTACCGCAACCGCACCGGCAAGGGCCAGTGCATCGAACTCCCCCAGCTCGAATCGGTGGTCAACACGCTTGGCACCGCCGTCGTTGAGCAGCTCGCGAACGGCACCAACCCCTCGCGCACCGGCAACCGCAACCCCAACGCTGCCCCCCACGGCGCCTTCCGCTGCGCCGACGACCCATCGTCCGTCGCCTCGCTCGACCGCTGGATCGTGATCGCCTGCCGCGACGACGCGGAGTGGCAGCGTGCGGCAACCGCCCTCGGCCACCCCGAGGCAGCCAGCGACACGAAGTTCGCCACCTTCGCCGCCCGCAAGCAGAACGAAGACGATCTCGAGGCGCTCATCAGCTCGTGGACCCGGAACCTGAAGGCCGAAGAGGCATGCGCCTTGCTGCAGGCCGCTGCGGTGCCCGCTGGCGTCGTCCAGAATGCCCAGGACCTCCTCGATAAGGACGAGCACATCCGCGGCCGCAACTACTACCAGTACGTCGAACACCCCGAGGCCGGCCGCGAGGCCCACGACGGCCCCGCCTTCCACCTCAGCGAAACGCCCGGTTACATCGCTGGCCCCGCCCCGCTGATGGGGGAGCACACCATGGACGTCTGCGAGCGCATCATCGGCCTGAACATGGACGAAGTCGCCGACCTCCTCGCCGAGGGTGTGCTGCTGTAACGCTCAACGGGCGCGCCCGCTGTCCGGGCGGTACATTTGTTCTATACTCGGGGTACTCATTCCCCCCGGGGGTGCTTGTGCTTTACGGGAAGTGGCGGCCACGCGGATTTGATGAGGTCCACGGCCAGGACCATATTGTGCGGACGTTGCGAAACGCCCTGGCGACCGGCCAGGTCGCCCACGCCTACCTCTTCAGCGGCCCCCGCGGCACCGGGAAAACGACCACCGCCCGCATCCTCGCTCGTGCGCTGAACTGCGAAAACCTCCAGAACGGCGACCCCTGCAACGAGTGCGCTGCCTGCCGCGCCATCCTCAATGGCTCCGCACTCGATCTCATTGAGATGGACGCAGCCAGCAACCGCGGGATCGAGGACATCCGCGAGCTCCGCGAGAAGATCGCCTTCGCCCCCTCCGACCTCGCGAAAAAGGTCTACCTCCTCGACGAGGTCCACATGCTCACCGATGGCGCCTTCAACGCGCTCCTGAAGACGCTCGAGGAACCGCCGCCCCATGCCGTCTTCATCCTCGCCACAACCGAGCTCCACAAGATGCCCGCGACGATTATCTCGCGCTGCCAGCGCTACGACTTCCACCGCATCAACAACGAGGCGAGCGTCGCGCGCTTGGAGTTCATCGCGAACCAAGAAGGGTTCGACTTCCCGCGCGAAGCCCTGGCCGCCATCGCGGTCCAGTCCCGCGGCGGTCTGCGGGATGCTATCACGCTCATGGAACAGGTTGTCGCCCGCTACGGCTCCAACCCCTCGGTCGACGACGTCCTTGCCGCGATGGGACAGGTGAGCGATGCCCGCGTCGCCGGCCTCGTTGGCGCCATCCTCGCCGACGACCTGGGTGCGGCCCTCGAAATCGCCCGCTCCGTCGCCGACGATGGCATCGATATCGCCCGCTTCACCCGCGCGGCTATCGACCTCATACGGGAGATCATCCCCGAGGCGTTGAAGCGCGAGAGCTCCGCCGAACATCCCCTCGCTCAGCTGATTTCGACCGCGCGAGCCCGGGCCGATGGTGTCCGGCTCCTGGCAGCCGCTATCGCCGAGCTAGCGAAAGCGGACTTCCGCCTCGACCCCGCGAGCCCCATCCCGCTCGAAGTCGCCTGCGCCGCCGTCATCCTTTCCGGCGGTCTGCCCGTCCCCCAATCGCAACCAGCGATGGCTGCTGCCGCCGCAGGCGCTGCTCAGCCTGCTGCCAGGCCACCGGCTGGCGGCCCCGCCCCGGTCTCCAGCAACGCACCGCTCTCTCGCGAGGAGAAGCTCTCTCGTGACCTCTACGAGCACTGCAAGATGGTCAACCCCTCCCACGCCATGTGGCTCAACGGCTCGTTCGAAGTCCTCGACATGGATGGCGAAGAGCTCACCCTCGGGTTCCAGCGCCAGATGCCCATGGACAAGGTGAACACCGTTTGCAGAGCGATGGTCGAGCAACAGGCTGCCGTGATTCTCGGCCGCCCGGTAACCTTGAAAGTGACGTTGATCGACGGGAGCGCCCAGCCCCGCCGGGAGCCGCGCCGCGGCCACCTCGCTGAGGCCGCGAAGGCCATGGGCGCGACTCCCATCGGGAAGGACTGACATGGCGAAAAGCAGCGGCAACAACCGATACCTCCGGCGTGGTGGTGGCGGCCTCCCCGGCCGCAGTTCCATGGGCGGGGCCAATCCCAACGCGCTCGCCCAGGCCCAGGAAATGCTCGCGAAGGCCCAGGCCGAGCTCGCTGCCTCATCTGTCGAAGGCTCCGCCGGTGGAGGTGCCGTCCGCGTCACCATGTCCGGCGAACAGAAGATCACCGGCATCAAGCTCTCGCCAGATGTCGTCGACCCCGACGATGTCGAGATGCTCGAAGACCTGATCATGGCCGCCATCTCCGACGCGACCGACAAGGCGAACGAGCTCCAACAGCAATCCTTCGGCGCCATCACGGGCGGCCTCGGCCTGCCCGGTCTTGGCATCGGTTAGGCACATCCGTGGCCGAAGGCTCATCTACCCCTGAGCCAATCCAACGCCTGGTCGAGGCGTTTCATCGCCTCCCCGGCATCGGGCCAAAGTCCGCCCAGCGCCTCGCCTACCACATCCTCAGGACCAGCGAACAAGAGGCCGGTGGCCTCGCGCGTGCCATCCTCGATGTGAAAGAGCGCATCCGCCTCTGCTCCCAGTGCATGAACATCACCGAGACCGACCCCTGCGCGTTCTGCCAGGACCCTCGCCGCGACCGCGGCGT
This sequence comes from uncultured Anaerolineaceae bacterium, assembly GCA_964507025.1. Lineage (GTDB taxonomy): Bacteria > Chloroflexota > Dehalococcoidia > Tepidiformales > Tepidiformaceae > Amarobacter. The sequence continues at coordinate 88,913 of CAZDOK010000011.1, read as the reverse complement.
CGTCTGCGTGGTCGAGCAGCCGCTCGATGTCCTCGCCATCGAGCGCTCGGGTGGCTACCGGGGGCTCTACCACGTCCTCCACGGCGTCCTGAACCCCATGGATGGCATCGGCCCCGAGCACATCCATGTGCGAGAGCTCGTCGTCCGGCTCCAGGCCGGCGAAATCCAGGAAGTCATCATGGCCACGAATCCCAGCCTCGAAGGCGAGGCGACCGCCATGTACATCCAGCGGCTCATCGGCCCCGCCGGCGTGAAGGTCACTCGCCTCGCCCGGGGCCTCCCCAGCGGTGCCGACCTCGAATACACCGACGACGTGACCCTCGCTCGCGCCCTTGAGGGCCGCCAGGAGCTCTGAGATGACCGATCGGCCCCGGAGCTATACCACCGAGGGCGTGGTGATTCGGCGCCGCAACCTCGGAGAAGCTGACTCGATCCTCACCATCTTTAGCCTCCACCACGGCAAGTTCGATGCCGTCGCCAGGGGCGTACGCAAGCCAACGAGCCGCATGCGCGGCCACCTCGAACCGCTCACTCGCGTCCAGGTCCACGTCGCCAGGGGCCGTTCCCTCGATGTGTTCACCCAGGCGGAGTCCATCGAGGCCCACCGCGCGCTGAAATCCGACCTCGACCGCGTGAATCTCGCCCTCTACTGCGCCGAGCTCGCCGATCGCTTCACCATCGACCGCGTCGAGCAGCGCCCCATCTACGAACTCCTCGTCGATGTACTCAAAGCCCTCGACAGTGGCGCCTCCGCCCTCGCCGCCCGCTACTTCGAGGCCCACCTCCTTGCAATCACCGGCTACGAAGCCCAGGTCGATGCCTGCGCGATTTGCCGCCAGAAGCTCCCCGAGGAAGAGACGCTGTTCTCCGGGCCGGCCGGCGGGTTGGTCTGCCGGGCATGCCGGCCGTCGGCCACGTCGGGCCGCATCCTGAGCGTGCGCGCCATCAAGGTCCTGCGCTTCGCCCGCACCGCCTCCATCGCGCAATTCGATAGCCTCCGCGTCGGCGATGCCCTCGCCCACGAGTTGCAGGCGGCGCTCGCCGGCCTCATCCACCAGGTGGTCGATCGGGAGCTGAACACCTCGCGCTACCTGGACGAACTGGATCGGGCCAGCCGCATCCCGGCTCTTTCCGCCAACCATGTACAATCAGACAAACCCACCAACGATACCCCGGAGCTTTGAATGCCCCTCTACGAGTACTACTGCGAGCCCTGCAACGGCATCTTCGAAGAGCTTCGGCCCATCCGCGAGGCTTCCGACCCGGTGCCCTGCCCCCAGTGTTACAAGGACGCCAGGCGCATCATGCCGACCTCCTTCGCTGCCTTCACCTTCCGTGAAGGCTACCCCCGTCGCATCCCCGACGACGGTACGTACTACCACCTGGGTAAGAAGGTCTCGAAGCTCGTGAAGAGCGCCCGCCCCAACGAACACCCGGAGATCAACAAGCCCGAGCCGAAGCGTAAGCGCAGCAAGGGCGAACTCCAGGAACTGCGCGACATGCGCGCGGCTGCCCGCCGCAACGAGCTCACCGACCTCTACGGCAACCAGGTGAAGCCATCGGAAGTCACGAAGCTCTACGACGAAGGGCGCATCGTGAAGCAGGGGACCCCGCGCGGGCTCTAGCCCCCTCGCCTAGCTCTTCCGCATCAAGACGTATTCGCCGAGATCGATCAGGCAGCGTTTCGTGTCGCTCTCCGGCAGGAACTGGATCGCCTCATTTGCCCGCTTCACATAATCGCGGGCGAAGCCCAGCGAGTCGTCCAGCACTTCCGAGTTCACGATCGCATCCAGCGCCTCGCGCAACCGCGCATCGCGGTCCCGCTTTGCCAGGATGAACCGCTTGATCGGGTTGTCCTGGGGGTAGCGCTCCAGGAAGAGCAGGCCCGGCAGCGTGATGGTGCCTTCGAGCAGATCGCTGCCCACGGGCTTCCCCATCAGAGCCTCGTCGCCGTTGAAGTCCAGCACGTCGTCGACGATCTGGAACGCCATGCCCAGGCTGTAACCATAGGTCCGCATTGCGTCCACGGTGCGCTCGTCGCAATTCCCGAGCATCGCGCCGCCTTCGGTCGCGTTGGCGAAAAGCGCCGCCGTCTTCCCGCCGATCCGCCAGAAGTACTGCTGCACGTCCTTGCCCACGTCGAACGCTGCCGCATCCTGGTCGAGTTCCCCGCTGGTCATCTTCATCAATGCCAGCGCGAACAACCGGGTCACTGCGAGACTGCCCGTGCGGGTCACCATCTCCGCGGCGTTCGCGAACATGTAGTCGCCCAGCAGCACCGTCAGTGCGTTGTCGAACACCGCATTCGCCGTGGGCCGGCCGCGCCGGCTCATGGCCCCATCCACTACGTCGTCGTGCACCAGGCTGGCAGTGTGGAGCAGCTCGATCGCCGCACCCAGCGGCACGAGCCTGTTCAGGTTGTAGTCCCCCAGGCTCCCGGCGAGGAGCACCAGGCCAGGACGCATCCGCTTGCCCTTCGCTTCCAGCGCATGGTCCAGCATCCGCTTCAGTGGCGGCAGGTCCACGTTCTTGGTCGATTCCAGCAGGTCCTCGACGAGGATCATGTCCTCGGCAACCGGCCCGTACAGCGACTTGTTCTGCAGCTGCGTCACGCCGCACCCGCCCGCGATGGCACCCGGACGCCAAAGAGCCGCTCGGCGTTCGCCGTGGTGAAATCCAGGACGTCGTCCACCCGCTCGCCGCGCGCGGCCGCCACGGCCCGCGCCGTGTGCAGGATGAGAGATGGTTCGTTGAGCTTTCCCCGCATGACCTGAGGCGGAAGGTACGGGCTGTCGGTCTCGATCACAAGTGAGCGCGCTGGCAACCCGGCCGCCAGCCGGCGTGCCTCGTCGTTCTTCGGGTACGTGATGGGCCCCGCGATGGACACCATGAAGCCGATCTCGACGTAACGAAGGGCCTGCTCCAGCGTCCCTCCGAAGCAGTGCATCACGCCCGGTGTTTCGATCCCCGCTTCACGCGCATGGGCGGCGTACGGGGCCAGGTGATCGTAGGCGGCGTCTTCGGCACTCCTGCTGTGCACGCTCACTGGCTTGCGCACCCGCAGCGCGATTTCCAGTTGCGCGTCGATAAGTCTCCGCTGGTTCATCTCTTCGGCGAGCCCCCGGTAGAAGTCGAGCCCGATCTCCCCCACGGCAACCACGTCCGGCAACGCTGCCAGCTCTTCAAGCTCATCGAGCATCGTCCGGGTCACGTCATCGGCCTCGTGCGGGTGGAATCCAACCGTCGGAAAGACGCCTGGCCTGCCGGCCGCCATCGCGATCGCCGCCTCGTTCGAGGGCGCGTCGTAGCCGCAGAGTGCGATGCCCCCAACCCCCGCGTCCTCGGCGCGAGCGAGGATCCCGGCGAAGTCCGCGCGAATCTTGCGGTCCTGCAAATGGCTGTGGGTGTCGAACGCCATCGCCATCAGCCTGCGGCCCCCTCGGCAGCCGTTTCGATCTTGGCGTACAGCGGGCGCGCCGGCCCCAGCTTCGTTCCGCGAGGCACCGGCTTGAACGCCCAGCCACCCGCGACCAGGTCGCCCTCGAGTCCCAGGTCGCCGTGTAGCTGCGAGGTCGAGAACGGCACGACCGGATGCAGCAGGGTCTTCAGCGCGTTGATCACGTCGAGCGCGACTGCAAGGGTCTCTGCCGCATGCTCCTTTTCCTGCTTCACCGCCTTCCATGGCGCGCGCTCGTCCAGGTACTTGTTGGCGGTCTGGGCCAGCCGCAGCGCTTCCTGCAGTGCCGCCCGGAAGTGGCACCCGTCGTATTCCGCCCCGGCTGCCGCGAACGCCGCTTTCGCCTCGTCGAGCAGTGCCTGGCTCTCCGGCGCGAGCGCACCCGTGGCCGGCACGATCCCATCGAAGTTCCGGTGAATCATCGAGATGACGCGGTTCGCCAGGTTGCCCCACGTGGCAATCAGCACGTCGTTGTTCGCCCGGATGAGCTCCTCTTCGCGGAACTCGGTGTCGTTGGTCTCCGGCAGCACTGTCGTCAGGTAGAACCGCACCACGTCCGGCGCGTACGCGTCCAGCAGGTCCAGCATCCACGTCCCGGTGCCCTTCGATTTGCTCTGCTTCTGGCCCGCTGAGAAGTTCACGTACTGGTTCGCGGGCACGTCGTAGGGGAGGTTCAGCCCTTCGTACCCCATCAGCATCGCCGGCCAGATAACGGTATGGAACGGGATGTTGTCCTTGCCAATGAAGTAGTACGAACGCGTCGACGGATCCTCCCAGTACGGCCTCCACGCGTCCGGCGTTCCGCGCAGCTGCGCCCACTCCTTCGAGGCGCTCAGGTACCCAATCACCGCGTCGAACCACACGTAGATGCGCTTGTTTTCGTAGCCCCTCACGGGCACTGGCACGCCCCAGCTAATGTCACGCGTGATGCCCCGGTCCTTCAGGCCTTCGTTGAGCATCCCGAGCGTGAAGTTCAGCACGTTCTTCCGCCAGTGCGTCTTCCCGCTCACCCACTCCTTCAGCCGCTCCTCGAGCGCCGAAAGCCGAAGGAAGAAGTGCTCCGAAGGTCGCAGCACAGGCGTCGCGCCGCTGATCTTGCTCCGCGGGTTGATGAGTTCCACCGCGTCCAGCGTCTTGCCGCAACTGTCGCACTGGTCCCCGCGAGCCTCCGTGTACCCGCAGTGCGGACATGTCCCCTCCACGTAGCGGTCGGGCAGGAAGCGCTCCGCCTCCGGGTCGTACAGGTACTCCGCCGTCTGCGGGTACAGCAAACCGTGTTCGAGCAGCTTCAGGAACATGTCCTGCGTGACGGCGTAATGGTTCTCGGTAAGAGTCGTGGTGAACAGGTCGAACGAGATGCCAAACCGCTCCCACACCTCCAGGATTCGCGGGTGATACCGGTCTACGATCACCTGCGGTTCCACGCCTTCCCGGTCCGCCGCGACAGTAATGGGCGTGCCGTGGCAATCCGATCCCGAGACCATCAATACCTCGTTCCCCCGCAGCCGCTGAAACCGCGCGAAGATGTCGGCCGGCAGGTACGCCCCTGCGGCCTGGCCGACGTGCAAGAGGTAGTTCGCGTAGGGCCATGCTACGCAGACGAGGATCCGTTCGGGCACAAAGGCACCTGGGTGGGAGGATGCGCTTGAGTCTACCACAGGCCCCCCTTCAGGGCCCTCAGACCGAGTCCCAGGCGGCATAGGCCTCGTCCCGGGTGCACCCCGCCAGCTTCGCCACCTCGGCCGCCGCCCCGGCTCGCCGGGCGCCAGCCCGCTTCATCGCCCCGAGCAGGCTCCGCATCCCCTCCGCCTCGCCCGGCCGGGGCGGTACCTCCACCACCACCACACACTCCCCCCTCGCTCCCGAGAACCGTTCCGCGAGAGTGCTCGCACGTCCCCGCACAACTTCCTCGTGCAGTTTCGTCAACTCGCGGCAAACAACGGTCTCCGGGTCGCCATGCAGTTCAGCGAGCTCACCCAGCGTCTTTGCCAGCCTTCCCGGGCTCTCGAAGAACACGAGGGTATTGGCCGCCGTCGCCGCGCGTCTCAGCAGCTCCGTCCGTGCTCCGTGCTGCCGCGGAAGGAACCCGAGGAAGTGTGCGTCCGGCCCATCGAACCCGCTCACCGAAAGTGCAGCCGCCAGCGCCGAGGGACCTGGCACCGCGAATACCGCCACCCTCTCGCGATGCGCCGCGGCCACGAGCCTCGCGCCCGGGTCGGCAATCGCTGGCGTCCCGGCATCGCTCACAAGCGCCACGAGGCCCGCGCGTGCCGCTGGCAACAGCTCCGGGATGCGTGCTTCCACGTTGTGCTCCGTCAGGCTAACCAGCCGCGCGCGACTCCCCGCCCGCCGCACCAGCACACCCGAGGTCCGCGTGTCCTCCGCGGCCACGATCGTTGCCTGGCAGAGCGCCTCGGCGGCTCGGGGCGAGAGGTCCCCCATGTTCCCGATCGGCGTCGCCACCACATACAGCCCGGCATGCCACTGAGTCATTGGAGAGGCCGATAGCCGGTATTGCACATAACTGAATCCGTGAAACCGATTTGTGTTGACCCGTTGGGAGCACCGCTTCTACACTCGATCCAACACCGCGGCCGACTTCCAGGGCCGTGACTCCTTCCCCGGGAATGCGCTGACTTGAGTACCGTTGCCAACCTCTCCTCCGCCGCCTCCGATTCGCCGGAGAGCGGCCTCGCGCCGTTTACCGAGAATGACGTCGCCGCCCCAACGTTCAAGCAGCTTCGCCGCGCCTACGGGTTCGATGAGGTCGCCATCGTCCCCGGCGATGTGACCATCAACCCCGAGCTGACCCAGCTGGGCCTCGATATCGGCTCGCACCATTTTGCCATCCCCTTCCTCGCCTCGGCGATGGATGCCGTCGTCGACCCCAACTTCGCCATCGCCATGCACAGGGCCGGCGGCCTTGCCGTCCTCAATCTCGAAGGCGTCTGGACCAAGTACGACGACCCTTCGTCGATCCTCCAGGCGACTGCTGCGGCCAGCCGTGATGAGGCGACCGCCATCCTCCAGGAGGCCTACCAGCAGCCAATCCGCGAGGAATTCATCGCCAAGCGCATCCGCGAGATCAAGGACGGCGGTGCCGTCGCCGCAGTCTCCGTGACGCCCATGAACACCAAGAAGTACGCCGCACTCATCCAGGAAGCCGGCGCCGACATCCTCGTCGTTCAGAGCACCGTTACCACTGCCCGCCACGAATCCACGAGCATCGAGGGCCTGCGCTTCGACAGGCTGTTCAAGGAAATCCACATCCCCGTCGTTGTCGGCAATACCGTCGGCTTCAAGGCGACCCTCGAAATCATGCGCACCGGCGTCGCCGGCGTGCTCGTCGGCGTCGGGCCCGGCGCGGCCTGCACCAGCCGCGAAGTGCTGGGCATCGGCGTGCCCCAGGTCACTGCTACCATCGATTGCGCCGCCGCCCGAGACTTCTACCTCAAGGAGAGCGGCCGCTACGTCCCCATCATCACTGATGGCGGCATCCGTACCGGCGGCGATGTCTGCAAGTGCTTCGCCTCGGGCGCCGACGCCGTCATGATGGGCTCGCCCTTCGCCGCCACCACCGAGGCCCCCGGACGCGGTTACCACTGGGGCATGGCCACCCCGCACGCCAACCTCCCCCGCGGCACTCGCGTGGCAGTCGGCGTCAACACCACGCTGCAGAAGGCCCTCTACGGCCCTACCAGCCGCACCGACGGCACCGAGAACCTTGTCGGCGCGCTCCGAACCGCCATGGGCATGTGCGGCGCCCGCACCATCCGCGAATTCCAGCAGGCCGAAATGGTCATCGCCCCCGCGATCAAGACCGAAGGAAAGATCTACCAGTTTGCCCAGTCGCAGGCTTAGGTCTTCGGCGCTTCTCATCCTCGTGACAGCGGCTCTCTTCCCGGGGGCCGCTGTTTCGGCCTCTGCCGATAGCGTTGCCTCCCTCACCTGCATCTCCGTCACTTCCGATGGGCTGACCCAGGCCGTGGAAGCCAGCGGCCTCATCCTCGTGGCGAAAGTCCACCGCCAATCCGCGGCGGGCCCTGTGGAACTCGAACCGGAAGTCATCCTCAAGGGTTCGGTCCCCGGCACGAACGTCACGCTCTCGGTCCACGAAGGTGAGGCCCCCTGCGCGCTCGCCACGCTCGAGGATGGGTCGCGTGCTCTCCTGTTCCTTTCCGTGGTCGACGGCCGTCCGGAATGGCCCGGCGCCTCGCAGACATTCGACCTCCGGGACGGCCTGGCCATTCAGCAGGAGGACCTGGGATTCGGTGAGGGCCCCGAGTTCGCGCGCGTCAACTCCGTCCGAACCATCACTGGCCAGTACGTTGTTCCGGCAGCAGACGCGGGCGAAGTCGCCGGCATCGACTGGCGCAGCACCGTGCTGCCCATTGGCGCGGTGCTGCTCATCGTGTTCGGCATCGGACTCGTGCTCATGCGCACCTGGCACCGGATCGACCCGAGCTAGCGCCCCAGCCGCTCAAGGAACTCCGCCAGCGTCTCCTCGCGCTCCTCGAGCACCATCCGCGCGGCATCCAGCGCATACGCGTCGCTGTGCGGCATCGCCACCCCCAGTCCCGCCCACGCCAGCATCGCTGCGTCGTTCACGCTGTCGCCGATCGCCACCACGTCGTGCCGATCGATGCCCAGGTCGCTGCAGACCAGCGACAGCGCATGTCCCTTGTTCGCCTCCGGAGCCACCGCCACCGTGACCCCCGGGAAGTCGAGTACGTGCAGCGCTTCGCCGTGGTGCGAAACAAGCGCCCGGTGAATGCCGTTCGACTCGACGGTCGACGAAATCACGCCCACGCCCGTCGGCGCCACCCCGGAGTGCTCCGGGTCCGCCCGGTACTCCGGCGTGATCCCCGAAACCACGCCGTAGTGCTCGGTCGCCTCCGTGCGCCGGGAGGCGATGTACCGCAGGGGGTTGAACCATTCGTAGTCGCGTTCGATCCCGCGCGCATAGTCGATGATTTCCAGTGCCGTATGCCGGGCAATGGGGAATTCGTGCGTCATCGTCCCGTCGAGGAGATGCACGGAGCACCCCTGCTGGCAGATCACCGGCCCGGGTAGCCCCAGGTGCCTCGCAATCTTCGCCGTCCCCGGGAACATCCGGCCCGAGGCGAGCACCACCGCGATCCCTCGCTCGCGCAGCGAGGTCACCGCCCGCGAAAGACGCGCTGTCGGCACGTGGTCGTGCCCGTAATGCGCCGGCTCGATCAACGTGCCGTCGATGTCGAGGGCGACCAGCCTCACGCCCATCGCCCGCACACAATCCGGTCGATCCCGGCAAGGTCCTTGACCGCCCACGCCTCGATGCCGCGGCGCACCAGGAGCGTGCCAACGTCCGCTGCCTGCCCGTAGCCCACTTCCAGCGCAAGCAGGCGCGGGCGCAGCCGCGTCGCGCAATCCTCGATGAGCCGGTTGATGAGCTCGTAACCGTCTTTCCCACCGTCGAGCGCCACGCGCGGCTCCCACCGGCTGACCTCCGGCTCCAGCGCTTCGATCTCCCATGCCGGGATGTATGGCAGGTTCGCCAGCACCACGTCCGCCCGGGCCACTGCCGAGAGCAGGTCCCCCAGCACCAGCTCCGTTCCCGGCGCATGGACTGCGGCGTTGGCCTTCGCGAACCTCATGGCGTCGGGGCTGATCTCCGTGGCCACGACCCGCGCCTTCGGCCGCTCCGCCGCAATCGAAACCGCAACCGCGCCGCTGCCTGTGCCCGCCTCGACTACCACCGCCCCCGGGTCGCGGTCGAGTTCTCCCAGCGCCAGCTCCACCAACAACTCAGTCTCCGGTCGCGGAATGAGCACACCAGCGCCAACGCCGAAATCGCGACCGAAGAACTCACGGTGGCCCGTGATGTACGCCGTCGGCTCGCGCTGGGCCCTCCGCTCCACCCATTCGGCGAAGCGCTCCGCTTCCGCTGCGTCCAGCCCGCTCCCGGCGAAATACGCTGCCCGCGAAACGCCGGCAGCTTCCCGCGCCAGGAGTTCCGCCTCGAAGCGAGCGTCCTCAATCCCGGCGGCGGCCAGCCTTCCAGAGGCTTCCATCGCCGCCCGCCGCGCGTTCATTCCAGGCTCTCGAGCCGCCCGGCTTCGACCGCCGTGGCGACCGCGTCGATGATGTCGTCCAGGTTCCCGTCCATCCGGTCCGGGATGTTGTGCACCGTCAGCCCCACGCGATGGTCCGTGATCCGGTCCTGCGGGAAGTTGTACGTCCGGATCTTTTCGCTCCGGTCACCGGTTCCCACCTGCGTCTTCCGTTGCGCGCTCAGCTCCGCTTCCTGGCGCGTGACCTCCATATCCAGCAGGCGCGAGCGCAGCACCGTCATTGCCTTCACCCGGTTCTTCATCTGCGAGCGCTCGTCCTGGCAGACCACCACGATCCCGGTGGGGAGGTGAGTCAGCCGGACCGCCGTCGCCACCTTGTTCACGTTCTGCCCGCCCGCTCCAGAGGAGTGGAAGATATCGATGCGCAGGTCCTTCTCATCCACATCGATGTCGACCTCCTCGGCCTCGGGGAGTACGGCAACGGTGGCCGTCGACGTGTGGATGCGGCCCTGCGCCTCGGTCTCGGGCACACGCTGGACGCGATGCACCCCGCTTTCATACTTCAGCCGCGAATACGCACCGTCGCCGCGAACCTCGAAAACGACTTCCTTGAAGCCGCCCTTCTCCGATTCCGAGGCGCTCAGGATTTCGGTCTGCCACCGCTTCCGCTCGGCGTAGCGCGCATAGGCGCGGTAGAGCTCGAACGCGAACAGCGCCGCCTCTTCGCCGCCAGCGCCCGCCCGGATCTCAACGATCACGTTCCGCGAATCGCGCGGGTCCTTTGGCAGCAATTCCCGCCGGATGAGCTCCGTCAGCTCATCCATCCGCGCCTGGGTCTCCGCCAGCTCGGCCTCCGCCAGCGCCTTCATCTCCGGGTCCGATTCGGCCATCAGCGCGGTGGCGTCGGTGGCGGCGCTGCTCGCCGACTCGAACTCGCGGAATAGCTCCACAACACGCTCGATCTCGGCACGTTCGCGAGCCAGCTTGTTCAGCTGTTCAAAGTCCGCTGCCACTTCCGGCCGCGCCATGTCGTTCGTCAGCTCGTCATAGCGCTCACGGATCCGTTGCCACCGGGTAAGAATGTTGTCGTCCATAGGTGAGAAGAAACGGCCCGCGCAGGGCGGACCGTCTGGTGCGCTCCAGGAGCTTGATTCGAGTATAGCACCCGATCGCCCGGGCTCAGCCCCCGATGCGCCCCCTCACCACGGCAGCCACTCGCTCGAGCGCGACGGATTCTTGCTCGCCCTCCCCTGCCAGGTCCTTCACCACGGCCTGGCCGGTTGCCAATTCGTCCTCGCCGATGATGATGGCAAAGCGCGCGCCGGAGTGGTTGGCACCCCGCATCTGCGCCTTCATCGACTTCCCGCTCTCGCCGATGAGCGTGGCGAGGCCAAGGTCCCGCAGTCCGGATGCCAGCGCGAACACGCGCGCCCCCGCGCCCTCGGCACGGTGGACGATGTACACCGCCGCCGTCGAACCGTCATCGAACGCGACGCCGTTCTTTTGCATCTCCAGGATGAGCCGCTCGATACCGCTCCCAAAGCCCATGCCCGGTGTTGGCGGCCCGCCCAGCAACTCCATCAAGCCGTCGTATCGCCCGCCTCCACCGAGCGTCCCCTGTGCGCGCTCGTCGTCGTTCGGGACGATTTCGAATACCGTCCGGTTGTAGTAGTCCAGCCCCCGCACCAGCAGCGGATCGATGGCGTACGCGATGCCCGCCGCTGCCAGCGCGCCAGTCACGGCTTCGTGATGGCCCTGCGCCGCCGCGCTCAACTGTTCCACGAGCTTCGGCGCGCCCTCCTTGAAGGGCAGGTCACGCTCATCCTTGCTATCCAGCAAGCGCAGCGGATTCCGCGCGAACCGGCGCTGGCTGTCTTCCGAGAGCTTCTCCAGGTGTGGCCGGTAGTAGTCCTTCAGCCGCTCGATGTACGCCCGCCGCGGCTCCCAGTCGTCCAGCGACCCGAGCCTCACCGTCACGTTCCGGATGCCAAGCCGCTCGTACAGCCGCCAGAGGACCGCGATGACTTCCGCATCGACGAGCGCATCGGCTGACCCGAGTACTTCGCAGGCAAACTGCGTGTGCTGGCGGTAGCGCCCCTTCTGGGGCCGGTCATAGCGGAACATGGCGTGTGTCATATAGAGGCGTACCGGCTGCGGCCAGCTGGCCATCCCATGTTCGAGGTAGGCCCGGCAGACCGCAGGGGTGCCTTCCGGGGAGAGCGCAAACTTCTCGCCCCCTCGGTCCTCGAAGACGTACATCTCCTTCTCCACGATGTCCGTCGTGTCGCCGCTTCCCTTCTCAAAGACCCCCGCGTATTCGAACGCGGGGGTGTCGATGCGCCGGAACCCGTGCAGCCTCGTGACTTCGCGGATGCCGTCGAGGACAGCGTCCCAGTAGGGTTGCATGTCCGGGAGCACGTCTTGCGTGCCGCGCGGGGCCTGGTATCGCGTGGTCATGGGTTCAGAGCACTTCCAGCGTCTTGGATGCATGGTAGGATAGATTCACAGTCCCACCCGGCATAGAGGTAACCCGCTTGGCGGTGCCCACCCAGGAGCAAGCTTCTTCCACCGTCACCATCGACGCTCTGCTCCAGCGTGCCGCTCAGTACCTCCCCGAAGAGCGTCTCGGCATCATCCGCGATGCCTTCGAATTCGCCCGCGAATGCCATGAGGGACAGGTCCGTAAGTCGGGTGACCCCTACATCACCCACCCAGTCGCCGTCGCCGAACTCGTCGCCAACCTCGAACTCGACCATCTCGCCATCGCCGCAGCCCTGTTGCACGACGTCCAGGAAGACTGTGGCATTCCCAACGAAGTCCTCGCCGAGAAGTTCGGCGCCCGCGTCGCCAGGCTCGTCGATGGCCTGACCAAGCTCGATAAGCTCCCCATGAACGTCGGTACGATCGACCCCGCCCGCGGCACCATGCAGGCCCAGAACCTCCGCAAGATGTTCCTCGCCATGGCCGAGGACATCTCCGTCGTCCTCATCAAGCTCTGCGACCGCCTCCACAACATGCGCACCCTCTGGGCGTTCCCGCCCGAAAAGCAGAAGCGCATCGCCCTCGAGACCCAGGAGATCTTCGCCCCGCTCGCCAACCGCCTCGGTGTCTGGCAGATTAAGTGGGAACTCGAAGACTTGGCATTCCGCTACCTCGAACCCGAGAAGTACCGCGAAATCGCCGACCTCCTCGCCTCAAAGCGTGCCACCCGTGAGCGTGTCATCGCCGAGGCCTCCGATGTCCTCCGCGAAAACCTCGAGGCCGCCGGTATCCAGGCCGAAATCACCGGCCGCGCGAAGCACATCGCCAGCATCTACCACAAAATGGCTCGCTATTCGGCCCAGTCCAAGTCCTTCGATCAGATCTACGACCTCCTCGCCATCCGCGTCTTCGTCGATAGCATCACCGAGTGCTACCACGCCCTCGGCGTCATCCACGCACTCTGGCGCCCCATCCCCGGCCAGTTCGACGACTATATCGGCAACCCCAAGGACAGCATGTACCAGTCGCTCCACACCACCGTCGTGGGGCCCGGGGGCAGGCCGCTCGAAATCCAGATCCGCACCTACGAAATGCACCGCGTCGCCGAGTACGGCGTCGCGGCCCACTGGCGCTACAAGGAACGTGGCAAGGCACAGGGCAAGGACGAGGAACGCATCGCCTGGCTCCGCCAGCTGCTCGAATGGCAGCGCGACCTCGCCGGCGCCGACGAATTCGTCGAAAGCGTCAAGACCGACATCTTCCACGACCAGGTCTTCGTCTACACGCCCAAGGGCGACGTCCTCGACCTCCCCGCCGGCGCGACTCCCCTCGACTTCGCCTACCGGATTCACACCGACCTCGGCCATCAGACCGTCGGCGCCAAGGTCAACGGCCGCATGGTTGCCCTGAACTCGACCGTCAAAAATGGGGACGTCATCGAGATCATGCGCAGCCGCACCAGCAAGGGCCCCTCGCGCGACTGGCTCAACAGCAACCTCGGCTATGTGCGCACCACCCACTCCAAGGAAAAAATCCGCCAGTGGTTCCGCAAGCAGGAGCGCGCACAGAACATCGAAGTGGGCCGTAATCTCCTCGAACGCGAAATGCGGCGCCTCGGTGTCGAGATCTCCGACCGCCAGGAACAGCTGCTCCAAATCTTCAACTTCACCAACTGGGACGACTTCCTTGCCGCCCTCGGCTATGGGGGCGTGAGCACCAACTCCATCGCCCGCCGCATGGGCGCCCTCCTCGCCGAGGAAGAGGCCGCCGAGGAACCACCGCCCGCACTCCCGCAAAAACAGGCGCCAGCGCAGCTCGGCAGCCCCGGCATGCGCGTCCTTGGCGTGGGCAACCTGCTCACCACCATGGCCCGCTGCTGCAACCCCGTCCCCGGTGACCAGATCGTCGGCTACGTCACCCGCACCCGGGGCGTCACGGTCCATCGCGCCGATTGCCATAACATCCTCAACGAGGAAGAGCACGAGCGCATCGTCGAGGTCGAGTGGGGCACTGTGACCAAGCTCTACCCCGTCTCCGTCCGCATCGAGGCCTGGGACCGCGTTGGCCTCCTCCGCGATATCACCACCGTCGTAACCGAGGACAAGGTCAACATGGTCGGGGTCCGCACTATCGAAAACGGCGATGGCTCCGTCAGCATCCTCGCCACCCTCGAGACCACGGGCGTCGAGCAGCTCTCCCGCCTGCTCTCGCGCATCGAGATCATTCGTGGTGTCCGCTCCGTCGAGCGAAACCAGGACCGGCGTCGAGCGCGCCCTGCCGAGCCCGCGCCGTTGCGCCGGGCCGCCCCCTGATTCAGGCCGCCTTCCGGCGCACCACCCGGATTTCCAGCGTTTCCGCCCGGCGCCGCGCGGCAGTCCGTGGCCGTTGCGGTCGCGCTGCCCGCGTCGAACCAACATGGGGCTGGCGGCTCGCCAGGTATTCGGTCGTCATCGCGGAGATGAGCGCCAGCGCGCTCCCGATGAGGAACAGGTCGAAAAGGATCGTCAGGACCGGGTTGACCATCGTTAGCACATCCGTTCGTAGTGCGTGAACACTACCCGCACATGCGTTCGCATGTCAACACATCTGTTCTAAAGTCGTCAGCGTTTGTCGCGATCGCGGCTCGTCACTCCAGCGCCACCGCTTCGTAATCCCCCGCCCGAAGCGCCGCCAGCAAGTCCGCCTGCGTTTCAATCCGGCGATGGAAGCGGGTCGCCGCCCGGCCAACCTCCGCTGGCGTGTGCGCGTCCGATCCGCCTATCCCCGGAAGCCGGAAGCCATGCGCAAGCCCCGACGCAGCCATGTTCTGCAAGCGCGTGTCCGAACCATTGATGGCTTCCACCGACGCGAAAAACTCGACCGTGTCGTGCGTCACCTTCAACAGCCCATCGCGCGCCGGGTGCGCCAGGAACAGGATGCCCTCGCTCCGTTTCGCCGCATCATGCACCTCACGCGCGATCGCCGAGAACGACCGCGGCCCGTCGAGCCCGAAGGCGAGCACATGCCCTTGGTCGGTGGTCAGCTCCACGGCCGAGAACACCGGGAAGGCGGTGCGCCGTCGCAACGCCTCCAGTTCCTCCTCGGGCCACGCCCGGTCGTGTTCGGTCAGGCACACCCCGTCCAGACCGCGCTCCCGGGCGAGCCGCACAAGCGTCTCCGGCTCAAGCGCGCTGCAGGTGCTCAACGGCAGCGTGTGGCAGTGCAGGTCGATGAGCACAGGTCCCGGGCTACCGCGGCAGCTTTACGCCGTAGATTTCGCCGAGTAGGTCGAGGAAGGCAGCCATCGGGCCCGATTGCGGCTTGTTCCGCCGGTACATCACCGCGATGTCGCGTTCTACCGGCTCCGCCGCCTCGATGTGCACCTTGTGCAGCGTTCCCAGCCGGATCTCCCGCTCCACCGACACTTCGGGCAGGAGGGCAATGCCCAGGTTCGCCTCCACCATCTTCTTGGTTGCCTCAATCGAATCCAGCTGCATCTGCTGTTGCGGCATCACGCCCAGGTCGCGGAACAGTCCCAGGATCATTCCGTAGTACCCCGAGTCCCGGTCGAACAGGATGAGCGAGTCGTCTGCCAGGTCTTCCACCTTCACCGATCCCCGCTTGGCATACCGGTGCTGCGACGACACCACCAGCACCAGCTCGTCGTGGTACAACGTCACCGTCCGCACGTCCGGGTGATTGATCGGCCGGCCGATCCCTACCTGCACGTCGTCGTCCAGCACCATCTGGAGCACCTCGTCGCTGTGCCCCGTCCGGACCAGCACATCGACCCCTGCATGGTTGTCACGGAACACCTTCAGCAACCGCGGCAAAACGTAGGTCCCGACCGCCGGCGCCGTGCCGATCATCAGCCGTCCCGCCGTACCGTCCCTTGTGCCTTCCAGCACCATGAGCCCATCGTTCAGCGTGCGCAGTACACGCTGGGCATACGGCAGGAACGAGCGGCCCGCGTCGGTCAGTTTCACGCCCCGGCCCATCCGCTCGAATAACGCCTGTCCCACCTCCCGCTCGAGCGACTGGATCCGGTTGCTCAGCGAGGGCTGGGCGACGTTCAGCAGTTCAGCCGCGCGGCTGAAGCTCCCGCAATCCGCGGCCGCGATGAAGGCATCTAGTTGGGCCAGTTCCATGGATGGCTCACCCGCGAGCGATAGGGCGTCGCTATGTGTCCAACCATACTGCCTTGATCAGCCATAGGCTAGGGCTTGGCATCCATCAATGTAACCGGGTAGAGCGTGGCTCAGTCGAAATACCGGCCCAGCACCCAGTTCATGATGTCTCGCACTGTCACCATCCCCACCAGCTCCCCCTCGCGTACCACGGGCATGTGCCGAAAGCCACCGTCGCCCATCTTGTTGAGCGCGATGGCCATCATGTCGTCCTCGCGAAGCACCACCGGGTCCGGGGTCATGTAGCCGGCGATCGGCTGGTCCATCACACCCGGAACGCCAGCCACCCGCTGCAGCACATCGCGGTCCGTGAAGATGCCGACGACCCTGCCCTGCTCCATCACCACCACCGCCCCCGTAGGATCGTTGCGCATCTCATCGACGGCATGCCTCACCGTCTGGTCCGGCGAAACCGTCCTCGGCCGCGTCATCCGCGCCATCGAGACCGGCAACGTCAGGTCGCTCTCCGGCACCACCTGGGCCGATTCCGGCACGTCGATGCTGCGAAGGTCCATCAGGCAGTGCTCGCACGTGTCCACTCCCTCAATGTTCTCGGTCCCGCAACTGGGACACACCACCACATTGCGTTGTTCGACCGACATACCGGCTCCTCCTCCCGCTCGAAACAGCAAGGCTCCCCGGAGGGAGCCAAGACTGTACCAGATTCGTGTCTGCTGGTGGATGGACCGCCTTTAGTCCACCACCCAGGTTTCGCCGCTGTGCAGCACCGCCGAGAGGTCGCCCGGCCCCTTGGCCATCGCCTCCTCCACCTGCTGCTGGACCAGGTCGTCGTACACCGGCGCATCGATGTCGCGGAAGACGCCAATCGGCACCGGGAACTCCGGGTAGTCCATGCCCACGAGGATGTTTGCCAGCGAGATGTTCTCGTTGTGCGCGTCGTGGATGAGCAGCCCCTCGTCCGAACCAGCGTTCTCCACAACCTCCGGCGTAAAACCATCGAGCCTGATGCCGTGCTGGCTGTCCTTCCCAAAGCGCAACGGCTTGCCGTGCTCCAGGTAGACCATCCGGTCCTGCCGCACTTCCTTCTCCGCGAACGCTGCGAACGCGCCGTCGTTGAAGATGTTGCAGTTCTGGTAGACCTCGACGAACGAGATCCCGTGGTGCTGGGCTGCCTGGTAGAGCGTCTCCTCCAGGTGCTTCGTGTCGCGGTCGATCGACCGGGCCACGAACGTCGCCCCTGCCGCCAGCGCGATCCGAATCGGGTTCAGCGGCCGCTCCGTCGTCCCATACGGCGACGACTTGGTCACCTTCCCGAACTCCGATGTCGGCGAATACTGGCCCTTCGTGAGCCCGTAGATGCGGTTGTTGAAGAGCACTACCGTCAGGTCGACGTTCCGCCGCATGGCGTGCAGCAGGTGGTTGCCGCCAATGCTCAATCCATCGCCGTCACCCGTGATGACGAACACCTTCAGCTCCGGGCGCGCCGTCTTCAGGCCGGTTGCCAGCGTCAGCGCTCGACCGTGGATGCTGTGGAAGCCATACGTTTCCACGTAGTACGGGAACCGGCTCGAGCACCCGATGCCGCTGATGAATACCAGGTTCTCCTTTGCGATGCGGAGCTCCGGCAGCATCTTCTGCATCTGCGCCAGGATCGAGTAGTCGCCACAGCCGGGACACCAGCGCACTTCCTGGTCCGAGACAAAGTCCTTCCGGGTGAGAACCGGGAGGTCAGCCGGGATGACGCCGCTATTGGGTACGGTTGGAGCAGTCACGGATTAACCTCCACTCAGGACGGACGATTGCCCGAACTCGATGGTGTACGGGCCTCGGAGCCCGAGTGCTTCGTCGATCTTCCCTTCGATTTCGGCGATCTTGAACGGCTGCCCGGAGATCTTGTTGAAGGGGATGGCATCGACCATGAACCTCCCGCGGATGAGCAGGGCAAGCTGGCCCGTGTTCAGCTCGGGAATGAGCACCTTCTTGTAGCGCTTCAGCACCGTCTCCAGGTTCCCCGGGAACGGGTTGAGGTAGCGCAGGTGCGCCGAGGCAACGCTGAGGCCGCGCTTCCGCGCATTCTCCGTCGCGCTCGTGATCGCGCCATACGTGCCGCCCCAGCCGAGCACCAGCAGATCTCCCGTCTCGGGCCCTGTGACCTCCAGGTCCGGGATATCCTGCACGATCCGATCCACACGGCCCTTGCGGGCAAGCGTCATCTCGTGGTGGTTCCGCGGGTCGTAGCTGATGTCGCCGGTCTGTCCCGACTTCTCCAGGCCTCCGATCCGGTGCGTCAGGCCCTTCTGCCCCGGTACCGCCCACGGGCGGGCCAGCGTCTTCGGGTCGCGCTCATACGGATTGAATTCGCCATCCTGCTCAGCTGCGTACGTCCATTCGATCTTTGGCAGGCTTGCCATGTCCGGGATGCGCCACGGCTCTGAGCCGTTCCCAAGATACCCGTCGCTCAAGAAGATGACCGGCACCATGTACTTCAGCGCGATCCGGAACGCCTCGATCGCCATCAGGAAGCAGTCCGATGGTGTGCACGGCGCAACGATGGCCACGTAGCTATCGCCGTTCCGCCCGAACATCGCCTGCAGCAGGTCGGCCTGCTCCGTCTTCGTCGGCATGCCCGTGCTCGGCCCGGCGCGCTGCACGTCGATCACCACGAGCGGGAGCTCGGTCATCACCGCCAGGTTCAGCGCTTCGCTCTTGAGGGCGAGGCCCGGTCCGCTCGTGCCCGTCAGGCCGAGGTGCCCACCGTAGGCAGCCCCTATCGCCGCGCCTATCGCCGCGATCTCGTCCTCCGCCTGGAAGGTCTTCACCCCGAACGCCTTGAGCTTCGAGAGCTCGTGGAGCACATCGGAGGCCGGCGTGATCGGATAGCTCCCGTAGAACAACGGGAGACCGCTCAGCACCGATGCCGCCACGCACCCCAGCGCCGTCGCCTCGTTTCCGCTGATGTGGCGGTAGGTGCCCGGCTCCACCTTGGCCGGCGCAACCTTGTACTGAACGCGGAAAAGCTCCGTCGTTTCGCCGAAGTTGTAGCCTGCCCGCAGCGCCCGCAGGTTCGCATCCAGGATGTCCGGCCGGCGCTTGAACTGTTCGGTCGCCCACTTGATGGTCGTCTCCATCGAGCGCCCGTACAGCCACAGGATGAGCCCGAGCGCATAGAAGTTCCTCGATCGGAACTTGTCCTTCGCATTCAGCGGCAGACCCTCGAGCGCCAGCTCGTTGAAGCGGGTGATGGCGATGGGCACCACCTGGTACTGCGACAGCGTCCCGTCTTCGAGCGGGTTCGTCGGGTATGCCGCCTTCTTCAGGTTCACCGCGTTGAACTCGTCCTCGTCGACGATGAGAAGGCCGCCGGGTCGGAGGTCGCCGATGTTTGTCTTCAGGGCCGCCGGGTTCATCGCCACCAGCACGTCCGGCCGGTCGCCCGGAGTGTGGATGTCGTTGCTGGAGAACGAGAGCTGGAAGCCCGAGACCCCGGGCAGCGACCCCGTGGGAGCGCGGATTTCGGCGGGGAAGTCCGGCAGCGTCGCCAGGTCGTTCCCGAAAACGGCCGCCGTCCTGGTGAACTGCGTTCCCGTGAGCTGCATGCCGTCCCCCGAGTCTCCGGCGAAGCGAATCGTCACACGGTCGAGCTCTTCGACAATGTGCTCGGGCTTGAGTTCCGTTTCTGTGGTCATGAGCCTCTGCTATCCACCCTCTGGTCTCTCCATCACCTGGTGAGGGCGTGGAGGCAGGTTGAGGACGTCTTCCGGGTACGCTTCAGCGAGGTCCTTCAGGAGATCTCCGAGCCGCACAAGACCGACCACTCGCTCTCCCTCCACCACGGGCAGCGTGCGGTAGTGGTGCTGCTGCATCGTCGCGATTGCTTCGGCCACCGTCCTCGTGGCCTCAATCGTGCGAGGCGCTTTCGTGAGCACCGCTGTCTCGAGCGGCTGGCCCCAGTCGAAACCTTCCCCCATGCACTTCGTCAGAACGTCCCGCTCCGTGAAGATCCCCGCGAGCTGGCCATCATCCACCGCGAGCACGCACGACCCGGCGCCCTCTCGCATCATCTCCACGGCGGTTCTGACTGACGTAAATGGCGAAACGATCGCTGGCTCGACGAGCGGCAGCTCCTGAAGTCGTTGATTAACGAACCGGCTGAGCCGGGAGCGATCCATGAGTCCTGTTCATTCGCCTGGGCGGTTTCGGCGGGCTGGAGCAGGCCGGGCCTGCGCAACGCGCTTTGCGCCCAGTGTACGCCTTCGCCGCCATTCGTGCAGGCTCCTTCACCCCACCACCCTGCCTCCATGCCCCCTTCCTCCCTTCCCCCACCGATAGGCCCTACGACTCTTCCCTATTTCTGCCTCCCGTCACCGCCTTGTCTCTGCAGTGCCACCAGAACGCGGCCGATATTCCGGATACGGTCCCTCCCTGGGATGTAGGGCAGCCTATGGCTTCGAAAGCGCAAATTCAGACTGTCAAAGCGGACTTCCTGGACCCGTCCCTCTATGACGACGCCGGACTCTCCGGTGTTCCCAGGCTCTCCCGCGGCACCGTGCTCGCTGCACTCAGCCGTGCGTTCGACCTCGCCGAGGGCCGGCGCCCCGGCCATGCCCAGCGCGTGGCCTACGTCGGCGTCTTCCTCGCTAGCGAGCTCGGCCTCGATCCCCAGAAGGTCGAGGACGTCTTCTTCGGTTGCCTCTTGCACGATGTTGGCATGGCCGCCAGCGGCCATGGTCCAAAGGTCGATGCCACGCGCGGCGCAAGGATCATCGCCGGCGCCTCGGGCGCCGCCGACGTCCTCGCACAGGTCCCGCATGGCGGCTGGACCCAGGTCGTCGAGGCGATCGCCCAGCACTGCGACCTCGGCGCCAGGATCGTGCGCAAGATGGGCCTCGGCGAAGCCGTCGCCGGCGCAGTCGCCGCCCACCATGATTGCTGGGACGGCTCCGGCCGTCCCGGCGCCGCCCCCGGCGAGCGCGCCCCCATCGTCGCTCGCATCGTCGCCCTCGCCGACCGCGTCGAGTCCATGATCGACGCCGAAGGCTCGCCGCT
This sequence comes from uncultured Anaerolineaceae bacterium, assembly GCA_964507025.1. GTDB lineage: Bacteria > Chloroflexota > Dehalococcoidia > Tepidiformales > Tepidiformaceae > Amarobacter. The sequence continues at coordinate 67,749 of CAZDOK010000011.1, read as the reverse complement.
AATGGTCCGCCGGCGCGGCCCCGCCCTCGTCAAGGAAATGGGCGGTAGCGAACTCGACCCCGACCTCGCCGCGAAGATGGCTGTCATCGCTGCCCGCGACGACTTTTGGCTTGGCTTCTACGACAACGACCTGCCCGCTGCGCTCATGTCGCTGAACTATGGCGGGATCATGAGCCGGGAGGAACTCTTCGACTTCCTCGCCGTGATCAGCGATGTCGTCGATGGCCGCAACGGCCGCGAGCAAGGCAGGGGCCGGCGCGTGGCCGACCTCGCCCGCCGGGTCGCCCTCGCTTGCGATATGACCGAACGCCGCGCCGACCTCGTGAAGGTCGCCGCGCTCCTCCAGGATGTCGGCACCCTCGGCGTCCCCGCCCACTACCTCTGCAAACCCGACATCCTCAGCGTCGACGAGATGGCGGCTGTCCAGCTCCACCCCGTCTACGCCCGCGACATCCTGAGCGAAATCCCCGGTCTCGGCGCCGCCGCCTGGTGGGTCGGCTGCCACCACGAGCGCATCGACGGCAAGGGCTACCCCGGCATGCTCGAAGGCCCCGAGGTCCCCGCCGAAGCCCAGATCATCGGCATGGCCGAAGCGTTCGATGCCCTCACCAGCGAGCGACCCTACCGCCGCGCCATGTCCCAGGCCGATGCCGTCGAAGTGATGCGCGGCCTCGGTGGCACCCGTTTCGACCCCTACCTGCTGGCGCGCTTCGAAGGCGTCGCCTACCCGTTCGAGGCCTGACGGCGGGCAGCCATCCCGCCCACGCAACCCAGGCACCACCCGCTTCGAGGAAGGCCCGCACACGCGGGCCTTCTTCGTGTGAGCGCTCCCACCGCCCCTCCCACGTCAGCCGCACCTGATCTCCTCTACAATCCGTCCAGAACCGCCAGAGGGGGCCCTGTTGAACACGCGCGTCATCTCGATTTCCCGCCAGGTTGGCACAGGGGGCGAGGAAGTCGCCCAGGCCGTTGCAAGACGCCTCGGACTCCGGTTCATCGACTACCAGGTCATCCAGCGCGCCGCCGAGGATGCCGGCGTCTCGCCCGAAACCGTCAGCGAGGCCGAGCACACGCCCTCCCTCCTCACCCGCCTCCTCGAAGCCCTCGCCCGCAACCCCAGCATGCCCGTCGCCGCCTGGGCCGACCCGGTCCCTCTCGCCGCCAGCCCGCTCTTCACCTCGGCCGACTACCGCAAGTTCGTCGAGGACGTCATCCGCGACCTCGCCGACCAGGGCGGCTGCGTCATCGTCGGCCACGCCGCTCAGGTGATCCTTCGCGACCGATTCGATACGGTACGCGTGCTGGTCACTGGCTCCACGCCCCACCGCGTGCGCCGCATCCGCGCCGGCATGGGCATCGAGGAAAAGGAAGCCCTCAAGATCATCGAAAGGACCGACAACGAACGGCTGGACTACTTCCGCCGCTTCTACGAAACCGGATGGCTCACCCCAAGCACCTACGACCTCTGCATCAGCACCGATCTTCTCAAGCCGGAACAGTGCGCCGAAGTCATCGCGCGCGTGGCCGAGTTGCGCTAGCCCTGCTCGCATTGCTCGCCCTCTTCGGCGCGGTCGCCTGTGGCGGCGGTGACGATGACGATACAGCGAATGGTGCCGCCCCCGCTCTCACCGCCGCCGACCTCCTGCCCGACCTCTCCGGCAGCGGCTTCTCGCTCGTGCAGTCCGGGCGCGTGCCCGGCGCCGCCGAAAGCCAGGACGCCAACTTCGCCATCTACGCCAGGCAGAGCGCCGTCAGCCAGGCCCGCGTCGAAGTGAACATGCACCCCACCCCCGACGCCGCCACCGACCAGTTCAACACCATCGCCGAGGCCCTCCGCAACCCGCCCCCGGACCTCTTCGGGCCCAATGCCACCCAGGCCGATAACCAGGCGGTCTTCCAGGGCGACCAGTCCCGTAGCTACGTGACCACGAAGCCCGACGGCCAGGGCAACCTCGTCTACACCGATGCCTATCGCTTCGGCCGCGCCGTCGTCATCGTCTACGTCATCGGCAACGACCAGCAGGCCGCCGCCGAAACGCGCAAGGACATCGCGGAGCAGGTCTCGAAGGAGCGCAGCTGAGCGGTTCTGGGTCCCGGCACGGCGAGCCTGCCGCTGGCGTAGAATCCGCGCCGCGCCACCCGCAGGAGTGCCCGATGTCCCACCCCACCGAAGAACGCGCCCGCAGGTTGCCGTTCGCCTTCACCTCCCTCGACCCCTCCGTCCGGCGCGATGTCGCCTACCTCGAAGCCACCGACACCGCCCAGGGCTTCGGCATCCTCTACCGCCCCGCCGGACGCGACCCGAAGACCGTCGTATACCTCATGCACCCCCGCGGCGAATTCACCCGCCACTACGTGGTCCCCGGCCTGGCCGCCCGCGGCTATGCCGTCTTCGGCCAGAACAGCCGCTACCTGAACAACGACACCGACATGGTCCACGAGCGGCTCCTGCTCGACATCGCCGCCGGCATGCGCTGGCTCAAGGACCAGGGTTTCGAACGCATCGTCCTCCTCGGCAATAGTGGCGGCGGATCGCTCCTTGGCTTCTACCAGTCGCAGGCCTCCCGCCTCCCGCACAACCGCCTCACGTCCACCCCGGGCGGCGAACCAATCGGCCTCGCCCACGAGCTCATGCCCGAGGGCGACCTCTATATCGTGGTCGCCGCGCACCTGGGCGAGGGCCGCTTCATGCTGAACGTGCTCGACCCCAGCGTGACCAGCGAAGCCGACCCAACCAGCTACGACCCTGCCTGGGACATGTACAACCCGGCGAACGGCTACCGCCCCTTCCCCGCGCCGAGTTCGTACGAGCGAAGCTGGCTCGCGGCCTACCGTGAACTGCAGTACGAGCGGTCGCGGCGGCTGGACGCCATCGCCCGCGAGTACCTGGCGGAGCACGCCTACTTCCGGGGAGAGCTGCGTTCGCCACGTTATGGCGAGCTGCCGGACGCGACGCGGTCGCTGGTGGCGCGAAGGGCACGGCTCGGGCGGTACATGGTCATCTACCGGACGCTGGCGAACCCCGCCTATCTCGACCCGACGCTCGACCCGAGCAACCGGCCGCTCGGCAGCATCTTTTCGCCGGGCGACCCGATCATCGGGAACTACGGCCCGGGCGGGCTGGCCCGGGTGATGACGCCCCGCGGCTGGCTGAGCACCTGGAGCGGCACGAGTTCGCAAGCCGACCTGCCGAATACCATCCACCACGTGACCGTGCCGACGCTCATCGTGTACGCCGACGGCGACTGCGACATCTTCCCGGCCGAGCAGGAGGAGCTGCTGGAGAAGAGCGGCGCCGACGACAAGCTCCTGCGCATCCTGCCCTGGGCCGACCACTACCTGCACCCGGTCGGTGAAGAGGGCGCGAAGCTGGCGGACCCGCGCGAGCGGCTCATCGACATGATCGTGCCCTGGATCGAGGAGCGGATCGGCGAGCCGTAAGGAACCGCGCTCGTGCGGACCGTCGGGGCTCACCACGGAACGGCGAGCCCCGACGGTCACGGAGGGTGCGGCGTGGCAAGCGCCCGCGGAAGCTCGCCGTCCCGGTGCCGCCACGCGTGCGTTGCGGGCGAAAAAAATACAGCTTGGGGACGCATTCGAACCCATGGTGAACGCATCCGAACGCACGTGCGTTCGCGAAGCGTTCGCGGGAGTGGTGGTGCGAGGGATATCGCGAGGGCGGGCAGCTTCATGTGTCGAGGGTGGCGCCGGGCCGTGGGAGCGCCAAGGGGCGGGTGGCAGGGGCGGCGAAGGGTGGGATGCGTGCCCCCACCAGGGTCGTCATCGAGGGGCTCACGAACCTTTATCATGCCCATCACCGACATGCACGACTTCCTGAGCGACTGTGTTTCAGCAATCGAGGCGGAGATCACCTTCATCGACAAAGAGGGCGGCGAGCAGAGCTATGAGTTGTTGTCCGGTCAGCGGGAAGAGAAGGCGACAGGGGCTCTCTACGTGTTTGTCTTGGCGGACGCGCTGAGACTTCCTGAGGATGCTTCCGGGAACCTCCGCGTGGATGGGAAGGACTACCGTGCGATGGTGGTTTCCCAGGAGGGAAACCGCGTCTGGCTCCTTCTGGAGTCGAGCGACGAAATGCCGACGTTCATGCCCATTGCCAAGTTGGTCGTCAACGAGACCGAATTGCTCCGAAAGCTCAAGGAGAAAGTCGAAGAACTCTCGTCGATCGGTCGATTCGGCCTTGGACCCAAGGTCTTCGGTGAGGAGGCAGCCAAGGTCGGCCGCCAGTCTCCGCCGAAGTTGGACGATCGGATCGCAGGTCAAACCGAGGCCGCACTCGCTCAATGCATCGGCTCCGATGTCACGTTTCTCTGGGGGCCACCGGGCACTGGGAAGACTTTCACAATTGCAGCGCTCGTTGCGTGTCTGGCCGAACTCGGTGAAACGGTACTTGTGACATCGCACACGCATGCTGCGGTCGAGCAGGCTTTGTGGGCCCTCGTTGAGCCTCCGGTTCGCGATCGCCGGAGCGGCTACCTTTACGGGACCGACCTCATCGAGAACGGTCGGATCCTGAAAGTTGGCGTGCCCCAGTCAGACAAGATCCCTGCCAAGGTCTGCCTCGAGAAGTACCTAGAACAGAAGGCGACCGAACGGGCGGAGGCCATCCAGATACTTCGAGAGGAGGCCGTCCGCCTCTCTGACGAGGTAGGTCGGCTGGCCGATGAACTCGATTCATGGGCTGAGGTTGCTGACGCCGAACGTTCGTATGACGCGGCTGTCCTGGCAAACCAACGAGCGCTGGCAGACCTTGAGCGGAGGAAGGAGACAAGGGCATCCGCGCGGCTGGCACATGAGCTTGCCATCGCTGGTTTGAAACAGGCGCGCCACTCGTTCCTGTTCGGTCGCGGCGGCCGCGTGCAAAAGGCGCAGATCGAGGAGGCCAGACGACGCAGTCAACTCCAGGCGGCAGACGCGGCAGTGGGAGCTGCCGAGGCCGTGGGCATTCGAACCCGCACGACGATGGCGGAGCCGCTCGCGAAGCTGGTTGACGCCCGGCGGCGGACCGAAGGCTTTCGTTCAAGGGAGACTTTGGAGGAGGAGCGAAGCCAACGGCAGGAGCGTCTTGAGGACTTGCGAGATGGTATCCAGTCGCTCCAGGCCTCCGCTGATGAGGACGCCAAGCAACTCGTCTTGGATGCCGTTGCAGTTTTCGCAACGCTTACCAAGTTGTACATGGACCGGAGTCTCCTCAATGAACTCTCCTGGGACACGGTGGTGATCGACGAGGCGTCGATGGCGATGCCACCCCTGGTCGCCTATGCGGCTTCGAGGGCTAAGAAACGCATCGTCGTGGTCGGGGACATGTTTCAGCTGCCTCCAATCGTCCGAAGCGATGGGGACGGTCCAGCTGCGTTGTTAGGTACCGACATCTTCGAGTTGCGCGGCATCACCAAGGCTGTCGATGAACATCGGAGCGTCGACCAACTCGCCAAGCTATTTGTCCAGCGGAGGATGCATCGCGACATCGCCACCGTGTCACGGAAGCTGATTGAAGGATATCGAGATCTGGAGGATGGCCCGGAAGTATCGAGCAGAGCGACGCCGGCAATGGTCGGAGCTATCGGCTCCACCGCGCCTCTTGTAACGGTGGATATCAGCAAGTTCGGGCCGTGGTCGGGAAAGCTTCCTGGCAGTCTCAGCCGATTCAACTTCATCTCGGCCCAGGTCGCCGTCGAGATCGCGTCTCTTTACGCCGCCGCCGTCCCGGCGCCGGAAGAAAAGGACCCCCCACGGATCGGAATCGTCACACCTTATGCAGCGCAGAGGCGGTTCCTGAACAAACTGATCCAGTCCCTCAAGCTCGAGCGTTGGGTGATGGCCGGCACGGTGCACACGTTCCAAGGGAACGAGTGCGACGTCATCATCTTTGACAGTGTCCTCGGTGAGCCGCATTGGACTGCGAGGTTCACCAATCCCACAAGCTTCCAAGAAGTACGAAGGGACCTGAACGTTGCGGTCACGCGCGCTCGACATCAGTTCGTGTTCGTTGGCGACGCCCGATGGTTGAAGAAGCATGCAAAGGCAACGTCGGGCTTCGGGAAGCTCTGGGGAGTGTTGGAAGCCACAGGGCAACATCTCGATGCGGCGGACATCGTGGGCGACGGGTTTCGCGCTCGGGTCGCGAAGTCGGCCTCCGAGATTCGAGGATGGGACGTCTCTCAGGCAAACAAGAGCGCGTTCTACACTGAGAAGGACTTCTATCCGGCCTTCGTCGGAGATTTGTTCAGCGCGAGGCACCGCGTGGTCCTCTACACCCCGTTCATCGGCAAGCGGCGATGGCCAGAGATTGAGCCGTTCATTGCGGATCTTCGTAGCCGCGATGTTGATGTCTACCTACTTCACAAGCCTCCCTCCGACCCGGAGTGGCGGAACGGAGATCCAGCGTTCGGTCATGCGGTCTTTTCGGGTCTTGAGGCTATGGGAGTGCATCTTGTCCCAATGTCCGGCGTCCACGCGAAAACGATTGTGATCGATAGTGAGATCGTCTACGAGGGCAGCCTAAACTGGGCGAGCCAGGTGGCGAGCTACGAACATATGTGGCGGTTCGAGAGCAAGGACATGGCGATGCTCGTCGAAAGAATGCTGCAGCTCGAACCCATCACCCAAGCTTACGGCGCCGAGGACCCTCAATCGTCGAAGTGCCCCAACTGCCGAGGGAGGCTAGTCGTCGTGAATCAGCGGGAGACCCGCGGTCAATTCGGCTCGCGCGACCTACAGCCGGTGAAGCTTGGATGCTTGAACCATGAAGAGGATCAATCGCTCTGCCCGAAGGGCTACCTCCGCCGCGTAAATGCTCGTGCGCCATTCTTGAAACCGCCCACTTGCCCAATGGGAACCAGTATGAAGCTGACATACGCCAGGTCTGGGAACCCGTGGAGCTGGAAGTGCGGCCATGGAAGCTGTCGACCCGTGCGATGGGCGAGAGGCGACTGTATTCCGAAGGCGTGAAATGAGCCCTTACGGCTAACTTGTCGGGGTGAGGGTAAGTCGGGTGATCCGCCCGACAAGCAACGAAGGCACCCGGGAGTGTCTCCGAGCAATCCGAAGCTTCCGAAAACGGCGGCGTTTCGTGACGTCGGCGATCTCGACCAACGAACTCCTCTTAGTGTTCATCACTCGAGTGCCTGGGACGGTGTGCGGGTCCCGCGGGGCGCCGCCATTCCGTCGCCGGGCCCCCTCCCGCTGCCATCCGCCCGTTGGCGCTCCAACCGGGCGGTGGTAACCCTCGGCGCATGACCAGCGCCATCCACCACCCCACCCGGCGCGCCCCCGCTCCCATGCACGCATGCCGACGCACGTGCGTCGCCATGCGTCAGCCATGCGTCGGAATGCGTCAACAAGGTGAAAAAGTTTTGCCCGGCGACGCATGCATCCGGCGAGCGACCGCACGTCACCGCACGTGCGGTGGCATGCGGTGGAATGCGGATCCATGCTGGGATTTCTTTCGGCCTCACCGCACGGGTCGACGTGGCGCGCCGGAGCGCTGCTCGTCGCGATGGCGACCGCCTGCGAGCCCCGACCCGTCAGGGAGGGGACACGTACCTGGGCCGACCATCGCTTGCCTGTCCTTCCGCCACGGTGCCTCGGCCCGTCCCGTCGCATCGACTGTGACTCACCGATCCCCGAGACAGTCAGCACAATCCCGGCGCGACCAGCGCGTCCGCCGGGATCACCCGGGAGTCCGATGACCACGCGGCGCCCATGGATCGCGGCTGCGCCCGAAACTGGCACTTCAACAGAGCCAATTCGTGCTGGTAAAGTTGGGCCTTGGACGTCGTCATCGACCTTCCATCCGGTTCGGGCCGTCCCGCCTACCAGCGGCTGGCCGAAGCCATCCGCGAGGGCATCCTCGGCGGCAGGTTCCGCCCGGGCGAGCGGCTGCCCCCCACCCGCACCCTCGCGCGCAACCTCGGCCTCGCCCGCAACACGGTCCTCGAAGCCTACGAACAGCTCATCGCCGAGGGTTACCTGGCCGCGCGGCACGGCTCCGGCACATTCGTCGCGCCCGACCTGCCCGACCGCGCCTTCCGGGCCGAAGCCCTCACGCCCCCGGCGGCCGTCCCCGATGCCGCGATACCCGGGCTCGGCGCCTTCGGCCGGCGCGTCCTCGAAGGCGAAATCCCCGCCCAGATCGCCGAGGACCGCTCGCGCCAGAGTGCCTACGAGTTCCGCTATGGCACCCCCTCGTTCGATGAGTTCCCCATGGACGCCTGGCGCACCCTGACCAAGCGCGTGCTCGATTATCCGCCGCGCGACCTCCTCGGCTACGGCCCGACAGAGGGGCTGCCCCAGCTCCGCGAATCGCTCGCCCGCTACCTCCAGCGCTCCCGCGGCGTTCGCTGCAACGCCGGCCAGGTGCTCGTGGTCAACGGCTCGCAGCAGGCCCTCGACCTCGCCGCGCGCGTGCTCATCGACGCCGGCGATGTGGTCGCCATGGAGGAGCCGGGCTATCCGGGGGCTCGCGCTGTGTTCGCCGCGGCCGGTGCCCGGCTCGTGCCAGTCGCCGTCGACCGCGAGGGCATACGCGTTGGCGACCTGCCCGGCGCGGCGAAGCTGGTCTACGTCACCCCCTCGCACCAGTTCCCCTCGGGCGCGGTCATGTCAGCAACGCGGCGGCTCGAGCTGCTCGAGTGGGCCGCGCGTCGCGGCGCCTACGTCATCGAAGACGACTATGACAGCGAGTTCCGCTACGAGGGCCGGCCGCTCGCCGCCCTCCAGGGACTCGACGAAGCCGGGCGCGTCATCTACACCGGCACGCTCTCGAAGGTCCTCCTGCCAGCGCTGCGCCTCGGCTACATGGTCGCCCCTCCCGCCCTCCAGCCCGCCATCGCCGGCGCGAAGTGGCTCACCGACCGCCACGTCGCCCTGCTCTACCAGGCGGTCCTCGCGCTCTTCATCGATGAGGGCCATTTCGAGCGCCACCTGCGGCGCATGCGCAAGGTGTACGAACAGCGCCGGTCGGCGCTCATGGAGGCGTTCGATCTGCACTTCGGCAACCAGGCCCTCGTCTCTGGGAGCGAGAGCGGGATGCACGTGCTGGTCAACCTGGCCGGGGTCCGCGATGCCGGCACCTTCGTCGAACAGGCGCGCGATCGGCGCGTCGGCATCTACAACGCCCGGCCCTACTTCATGACCGAACCGCCGCCTGGTGCCACCTTCCTGATGGGGTATTCGAGCCTGACCGTGGACGATATCCGCCAGGGCATCGCCATCCTCGCCGAGGTGGCCCGTGCCGCGGGCCGCTAGGCCGGCTCCTCGCCCGTGCAGATGGCCCACGCCTGCGCGAGCAACCGCCGGGCAACTTGCGAGCCCGGGCAGTGGTTCTCCACCGGCACGCCCTCGAAGCTGCCGTAGTAGCGCGTGAAGATCCCCCGTTCCGCGTCCATCCGTGCGCGGGTGTCCCGGTAGGCTTCCAGCTCCGATGGCTCCGGCGGGCTCGGCTCGGGCCCGGAGGGGCTGGTCCAGAGGATCGTATCGACCAGCGCCGCGACGGAGTCCACTCCGGCGCGGACCTCTGCCACGGCGTCGGGGTGGAGGCCCTGGCGTTCGGCTGCCTCTCGGATGAGCGCCGTGATCGCCAGGCGCCAGGCCTCCGCGCGCGTCAGCGCGGGGTCGTCACCAACCAGCTCCGCGAAGCGCGCCGCCACCGCGTCGGAGTCGAACATCACGGGCAGGCGGTCGACCGTTTCGTGCAGCCTCGCCGCGAACCCCTCGTCGAACTTCGAGACGAGGATGGACGAGGCCGAGCGGCGGACCACCCGGCGCGGTTCGAGAACACCGGCGACGTCGCGCAGCCAGCGCAGGATCTCCTCGTCTCCGGTCACTCGATGCGAGCCCGGTACTGGATGCTTTCGCCCATGTGGGCCGTCTCGATTCGCTCGCTCCCGTCGAGGTCGGCAATCGTTCGCGCGACCTTGAGGAGCCGGTGGAACGCCCGTGCCGACAGGTTCAGGCGGTCGACCGCAAGCTTGAGGACATCGGCCGCGCCATCGGCGAGCTGCTTCTGCGCGTGGTCGCGGACCTCCGGCGGCGTCATCTCGCCGTTGACCTGGGTGGCACTGTTCGCAAAGCGCTCGGCCTGGACCGCCCGTGCCCGGGCGACGCGGGCGCGCACCGCCTCGGAGGGCTCGCCGCGCGCAACGCTCGCGAGCTTCTCGAACGGCACCCGGGGCACGTCGGTGAACAGGTCGATGCGGTCGATGAGCGGGCCCGAGAGGCGGCGCTGGTAACGGCTCACATGGGCAGGTGGGCAGACGCAGTCGCGCTCGGGGTCGCCATAAAAGCCGCACGGGCACGGGTTGAGGGCGGCACAGAGGATGAAGCTCGCCGGGAAGGTGACCGCCTGTTTTGCCCGGCTGATGGTCACCGTCTTGTCTTCGAGGGGCTGGCGCAGCATTTCGAGGACGCGCGGATCGAACTCGAGCAGTTCGTCGAGGAAAAGGACCCCGCGGTGGGCGAGAGTGATTTCTCCAGGGCGTGGGACCGAGCCGCCGCCAACCAGCCCGGCGTTCGAGATCGTATGGTGGGGCGCCCGGAACGGCCGCGTGGTGACCAGGCCGGGCCCGCTGCCAAGGAGCCCGGCGACGCTGTAGATCCGTGTCACTTCCATGGCTTCCTCGCTCGTGAGCGGAGGGAGGATCGACGGCACGGCGCGCGCCAGCAGGGTCTTGCCGCTGCCTGGCGGCCCCTTCATCACTACGTTGTGACCACCCGCAGCGGCGACCTCGAGCGCGCGCTTCACATGCTCTTGCCCGACGATGTCGGCGAAGTCGGTCAGCCCACCGCTGACGTCGTCGGGTTGTGCTTGCGGTGCGGTTTCACGGCGATCGAGGGGAACTGCCCCGAGGAGGTGAGCCGCCAGCGCGGCGAGACTCGGGACAGGGTAGACCGCGATGTCCCGAACGAGACTGGCCTCGGCGGCGTTCTCGACCGGCACGAATGCCCGCCTGATGCCCCGGTCGCGCGCCAGCATCACCATCGGCAAGAGCCCGCGGACCGGCCGGACGTCGCCCGTGAGGGCGAGCTCGCCGATGAAGACCGCGTCTTCGACATCGGCGACAACCTGTCCCGAGGCGAGGAGGATGCCGGTCGCGATGGGCAGGTCATAGGCGGGGCCCTCCTTGCGGAGGTCGGCCGGGGCGAGGTTGATAGTCACCCGGCTGTTGACCGGCCAGGTGAGCCCGCTATTGCGGATGGCGGAGCGGACGCGCTCGCGGGACTCCTGTACGGCGGTATCGGGCAGGCCCACCACCGTCGTGGACGGAAGCTGCGTGCGCGAGATGTCGACTTCGACATCGACGAGTTCGCCATCGAGCCCCACAACCGCGCAACTGAGGACCTTCGCGAGCACGGGGCGATTCTGGGCCGGTGGCGGGAGGGGGTCAACCGATTGGCGAAGAACGGGTCTCGGCTGCGAGTCGGGGCGTTGTCCGCAGCATACCTCCGGTGCCGCGGAGGCTATCGGTCGCGACGCCTAACTCCTGAACGCAGCCTCGATGAGGTCGAGCACCTTCCGCTCTTCGTCCGAGATGCGGCGGCCGACACCGTAGGGCTCGCCGGCCGCCGCATCGGCGACGGCCTCGGCGCGGGTGCGCGTGCTGGACCGGAGCTGTTCGCGGGCGGCGGGGTCGAGGACCGGGAGGATGCTCTTCACGTACTCCGCCCAGGTATCGAACAGGCCCGGTCCAGGCCGAGTTTCCAGCCAGTGGGCGAGCAGGCTGTTCGCCTCCTCGCTCATGTCGAGCGTGCGTGCATAGCGGAGGACGTGAGTACGCTCGACCTCTTCGAGGCGGCCATCCGCCCAGGCGACGGCGACGAGCGGCACGAGCGCGGTGGCGGTGAGGGTCGCGGGCGTCATGCCGCTGTCGATGAGGTGCTGGAGGACGCGGTCGTCTTCGATGCCAGTGTTCTTCCGGAGCTCTGCCTTCCGGTGCTCGGTCTCGAGCTTGGCCCGCATTGCGGCGAGGAGCTCCGCGTTCTGCCGCTTGAAAAACTCCTCCTCAAGGGCGCGACCCCTCTCACCAAAGAGTTCGTCGGTCATCGTGCGGCCTCCCCGGAATGAAGTTGGTATCCCATCATGGGCGACCGGGCACGCGATTGGAAACGACCACGAGGCTGAGGGTTCGGCGGCCGGACGGCCGTGGTACGCCACATGCGTGGCGCCGCCATGCCACTACTTCCGCCAAAAGGGGCTGGAAATCAGGATCAGTGTTGGCATAGACCCGCATCCAGCGGAGCTTTGGGTTTGGCCTGAGTTGCGGGCTGAGTGATTTGTAGCATTATGCAAGTGTTGACCAAGTCAGGAATGAGTGCACCAGAACGCGCCGTAAGTGCTCCGAAAGCACCTGAGTGTAAGGCCGCGAACTTTACCCATTGCCCACCGTGGTAGTTCAACTCATCGACTAAGCTCAGATAGTAGAAGATTTCTGCAGAGTAATTTGAATCCCCAGACCACGCGGTTCGGCACTGTTCATGATGCTCATTGTGTAATTCTTGAACAACGCGACGGATTAGCGCAAAAGTCTCGGTACAGTCATTGGATATACCGGACACAGAGTCAGCCAGAGCCGCCTCAATGGAACTTACACTATGGCCGAAGAACCTTCGAACGATGTGATCTAACATTAGCAAGTCGACAGCAGATAAAGATGATAAACGAGGAAGAAATGCTTCTAAAAGCGTGGATTCTGAAATGGCAAAAGTCGTACCGCTTATACTCGCCAGGACGCTCCCCATATATACTTCTGAAGCAGATGATGTTTGGAGACTGCCGAGTAGCCTGACAAGTAGCCTGGTAGAGTAATCCTGCAAGCGCACGTCGGTAAGAAGTCCGGGATCTTGTAAAGCCGACCGAATAAGCACTGAGTGATATGTCGCGGAGAGGTCTGCCTGGTCCGGCCATACTGTAGCAAATCCGCCTGACGGGAGCATTCGGCTTCGCGCAACTTTCTCAATCTGTAGGCGCGAAGGGTACGCGATGTTTGCCAGCCACAGTTCCGACACTAACTGAAGCCCTTGCGGAAAGGAGGCAAGACGATCGGCGTTGGCCGTCAGCGCGGGTGGAATGGCATCGGCGGGGCGTCCGGCACAGATGAATAAGGGGCGCCATGCCTCCGCCCAGAGCCCGCTAGTCACGGGGTTGCCAACGTGCAGTGCTTGGTCGAATTCTGCAGTGGCCCGTCCCAGGAGAGTTCCGCCATCATCTGGGCACCACGCGCTCGTGCGAGCCAGCGAACCGGCGAAGACGACGGCCTCGTCAGAATAGGCTCGGGCAGTCACGTCCGCAGCCACGGCGGCCACATCCGCCGACGAGGCGTCCAGGCCCATCGCGGCACTGATCTGCAGTCTGCGCAAGGGGGCTTCGACGGGGTATGGTCCCAAGGGAACGTCGGAGAGACACTGAGCGAGATCGGTTTTCCCGTCGTTTTGCCCGAGGGCTGTCAGCGTCGCCGTCGCGAAGAGGGAGGGGTCTCCGGCGTCCGCCCTGGAGGTGAAGCATCCATCGTCGCCGCGATGCTGCAGCACGAACGAACCGAGAGTTGTTCTTTCATCTGGGGTCAACGTCCTCGAAAGAATCTGGGCGCCGTAGTAGGTCTCTTGAAGCGATGGAACGTCCAGCAGCGGAACAGGGGGTGACGACGAATAGCCGCCCGATGGCGTTCGGAGAGCCTCGAGGTAGATTAGCAAGGAGGCATAGTCGGGCTCAGGCAGAGCTTTACTCAGGGGTGCCGACGGAGCGCAGCGACCCGCGATAACACTTGCAGTGATGGCGCTCAGCGCCATCACTGCAAGGCCGAGACTGATCTTTCGTGAGCCTATCAGAAGGCACCAACCCCTTCTGAGTCGCTTAGCGCGATGAGGATTGCGCTAGTATTGGAATACAACTGAACGTACGCCTGATCACTTTGTTGCACGCTACTCAGTTGAAATCCGCTACAACTAAACACATTATACGGGTAATAGAAATCCGGATTCCAAATGTTGTACACCGGTGGATTATAGTATGTTGCTGACGTGCCGAAATAACTCCGGGATGGCGGGACGCTGATGTTTACAAATTGACCGCTACAACTGAATGTAGTGTGCAGCTGGATAAGATAAGGATTCCACGGGGTACTTCCGTACCATCGAGGTCTCGAGACGCCGGACTCGACGCGCATGTGATCGGACGGGGGCCACCAGCTGTCCCATGTGTAGATGCCGGTGTTGAAGGAGTGGCAAGCCTGGGAGTTGAACGGGCTGCATCCTGACGCTGAGAAGGTGCGATTGCCATAGCCCCCGAATGCCGTGACGGGTCCGCGTTCTTCGTTCGCCGTCGCGTTGTTGGCGTTTAAGCGGGAATCGATCATTAGCTTCACTTCGGATGGCCTCTCGCTTCGTGCCTCCGGGCCGTCTTCTGGCCCGTCCGCCACCGCGATGGAGGCCCTCTTGTTTGGGTCTTGCGCGCCCGTGCCAAGCTAAGGCTTGGCACGGGTTTCGCGAAGTGCCAAACTCCAAGAATCTGTCCCGGAATTCTTCCCTACGTCCCATGTGTATGCGCCCCCGGTGGGGTGTTGTATGCCGCCAGATGATATGGTATAGACGTGTTGAACTGGCGTTGGCCGCGATGCGTGGGCCTCCGAATGGTCCGGAGGGTTCTGGTTCATCATCAGCGGATAGCAGGAGTGGAAAGGTGGAAACAAGAAGTTGATCGCTGGTGACGGCGCGTTCGAAGCTCTTCGCGAAGCTCACCTCCAAAACCTCCCTGGCGTCAGTTGGCAGCTTCTCGAACTCCGGTGCTCCGGGAGCAGTGTCGCCGACATTGCCTCACTGGCGTGTCGTAGCCGGAGTTCAGTGTATCGAGAGTTGGAGCGATTGGGCGATGCGATCGAGTGCGCATGGGGACACAAGAGGGATCCGCATCTTATAGGGGCATGGTACGCACTCCATCGCGATTGTTGCTCGCCCGCGGATCCTTCCCGAGCCGTGTGAGCGGATGAGTCGGGGTGGTACGCTATGGCGGCACAAGATTCCGGCCGCGAGTTCTCCATTCGAGAGCACCTCCTTGGTCGGAATCCGCTGAACGGTCAGGATGCTCACGCCTCGCCGAACCACCGCCGCGCCTGCAGGTGTTCGGTGTCCTGGTGGATGTTCAGGAGCGCGACGAAGTGTTCCAGCGCGTGGGCGACGCACTTCTCGGCCGCCCACGCGAGGTCGACTTCGCCGGCGGGCCAGACGCCGGTGCGCTTCCACTGTTCCGGCGCGAGTGACTTGAACAGCTCGACGGTCGCTTCACGCTGGCGCATGAATTCGTCGGCGAGGTCTGCGATTTCACCGTCGGGACGGTACACGTGCGCCATGAAGCCCTCTTCGTCCCAGGGTTCGAAGACAGGCCGATCCTGGTCGATCATCCCCCGAATGCGCGGTTGAAAGACGTGGGTCTCGACCGCGATGAGATGGGCAACGTGCTGGTGTGCCGACCACTCGCCATCGACCTGTTCGTGCTGCCTGTGCGCGACGAGCGACGCGGCCCAGTCGACGCCTTTCACGCTGAGCTGGAGGCGTGCCATGAGGGTGGGGTCGGGAATTCGCTGTTCGGCCATCTGGGAACCGCCGGGATCGGGGATTCGCCGGGCGCGAATCGGTCCGGGTGCCGATGCGCCAGGTGGCTGCAACGGTACTAGGCTCGAAAGGGAATGGCCATCGATCCGACTGCCGCGGGTGCCCCTTCAGGGGCGCACGTCTCGTTGCACGAGGCCGGAGTGCTTGCTCGCAACCGGGGAGTTGCCGGCGCGGCAGCGTTCTCCGGGTTGCTTACTCCTTCCGGCGAGCCGGGGCCCGTCCGCAGCGTCCCGCGCGCGCCTGCGCGCCCGGCCACGCCCGGCACCGCGGCTTCGACGAGGGACGTGGAGCCGCACACTCCGATCAGCTCGAACGCTCCCGCCGACCCGGACCAGTGGGACGGCATGCTCAACAGGCTCGGCCAGAAGTACAACGTGCCACCGCTCTTCTTGAAGGCGGTGATGCTCATTGAGAGCGGCGGCAGGCCCGACGCCATCGGCGACGCCGGCCACTCGGTTGGGCTGTTCCAACTGCACGACCAGGGCTACGGACACGGGATGGGCGATCTCCGGTTCGACCCTGATGCGAATGCTGACAGAGCCGCGCGCGGGCTTGCGGAGGCCTGGCACGCTGGCGAGCGGGCGGGCTACACCGGCGAATATGCCGTGAGGGCCGCCTACAACTACTCGTTCAACCCTGGTGGCGGATTCGCCTACCAGGGCGACGCGCTGGTGCGCACCTATAATCGCCTGCTGGCCGAGCAGGGGCTGCTGGAACTCACGTAAGTTTCAGCGTGGCATCCATGGGGCTGGGGCCGGGGTGGTATGATCGTTCTTCGCGATGGCGATAAACGATGGGAGGTGACCCCGATGGTGACCGCCGGATACCTTGAGCGAAGCGTCTCCGTCGATGGGCTAAAGCTGGCCTACCAGGAGTGGGGGAGCCCCACCGCACCGCCGATCGTGATGCTCCACGGCTTCGGCGTTTCGGGGCACATGTTCGATGAGTTTGCCGAGCGGATGCAGGACCGCTACCGGCTGCTGGCGATTGACCAGCGCGGCCACGGCGATAGCGATTGGTCGGAGGATGGCGACTATTCGCGCGATGCCTTCGTGTCCGATGTCGAAGGTCTTCGGAAGGCGCTCGGCCTCGATCGCTTCATTCTCATCGGGCACAGCATGGGTGGACTCAACTCAGTCGCCTACACGAACGCCTATCCGCAGCACGTGCGGGCGCTCGTGCTGGTCGATGTGGGTCCTGAGGCCGCGAAGGAAGGCGTCGATAACATCGTGCGCTTCACCCGCGGCCCGGATGAACTCGAGTTCGAAGAGTTCGTGGAGATGGCGCACCGCTTCAACCAGCGGCGCACGCTTGAGAACATCCGCGAGCGGATGCGCCACCGGCTGAAACCCACCGAAAGCGGTAAGTGGACCTGGAAGTTCGACAAGCGCTTCCGCCAGCCCGATAGCGGGTTGAAGATCGGCAGCAGCCTGAGTAACGACGAATCGTGGCAGCTGTTCCGGAACATCAGCGTGCCCACGCTCATGATTCGCGGCGCGGAGAGCGACGTTCTCACGCCGGAGGTTGCCGAAAGGTGCACCCGGGAGATCAAGAGGTCGCGGCTGGTGCTGGTTTCCGGAGCGGGCCACAGCGTTCCCGGGGACAACCCGGATGCCTTCACCGAGGCGGTGCGGGAGTTCCTGGCCGACGTTGAGAGCGGCCAGTTCGAGCCCGTGCCCGAGGGTCCGCCCCTTCAACAACTCGTGGAAGAGCACACGGCCGCACGCCGCCGCGGACCGAGCACCACGACGCTCGTGCTGGCCGGGATAGGCGCCGTGTTCGCCCTTGCAGGTGCCGGCTACGTTGTGCGGCGAAGCGCGCAGAAGAGAAGGCAGAACAAGACTGTTCGCGCTCGCGCCGCCGTCGCGGCGAGCCATGTGCCCGCGTTCCACGCCGTGGACGTCGATCAGGCCAGGGAGCGGGCGGCAGAGGTGGTGGCACGTCTGGGCGCCGTTGGGGCGACGAGCACCCGGCGTGCGAAGAAGTCGCTCAGCGAGGTAGACCTCGAAAGTGCGCGCCATGCCGCGCAGGAAGCCCTGGCGCTGCTTTCAGAGACATCGCGCCATGCGCCCGAGGTATTACGGGGGGCCGCGCAGCGCGTGGACACGAAGGTTGTCAGGCAGCGGAGCACCTCGGCACTCTCGCGTAGCCGTCATGCCGGCGGGGCAGCGATGAAGCTGGCCAACCGGCTCGCCCATCGGCGCCAGCGCAAGCATCACCGGGTGATGCGGTGGCGCAACTGACGGTCAACGGGGCCACACTTTCGTTCGAGGATGTGGGCGCCGGCAGCCCGGCGTTCGTATTCGTCCACGGTTTTGCGTGTGACCGCCAGGCATGGGCGCCCCAGGTGGCGGACCTCAGCCGTGACCACCGTTGCATCAACATCGACCTGCGCGGCCGCGGCGAATCCGCAGCGGTACCGCCTTTCGATGTGGTGACCGCGGCCGACGACGTCGCCTCCGTAATCCGCGAGCTGGATATTGGGCCGGCCGTGGTCGTGGGCCACAGCCTCGGTGGGGTGGTGGCCCTCGTGTTGAATGAGCGGCACCCGGAACTGGTGCTCGGGACGGTGATCGGCGATTCGCCCGTGTCTCCGGCGATGGCGGAGAGCCGCGGTCCGGGCCTGCCCCAGCGCATCCGCGAGGCTGGCTCGATGGAGCCGGCAGCCCGGATGGTGGAGCGCTTCTGGAATGACCAGACTCCCTCGGCCGTGCGCGCCTACGGCAAAGTGCTGATGTCGTGCCAGCCGGATGTCGCAGCAGGAATGCTCGATGGCTTCGATGCGGTGGCGGCACGATTCAAGGAGCTCGTTCAGCTCGCGGACCGCAAACCATTCATGGCCATCTGGTCCGGAGCACCACTGGGTGATCCGGCGTGGCTGCGCGACGTAACGATGTTCGTGCGGCAGGAACCGATAGCCGGGACCGGGCACTTCTTCCAGCTCGAACAGCCGGCGATCACCAACGCACTCCTGCGAGCGTTTCTCGATGACATCGCGCGTGACCCGCGGGTTTCCAGCAACTGAACCGATACGGGTGGGCCGGAACCGCCATGAGCGGTAAGGTTGGGCCAATGGCGAAGTCCCGGCCCCGGCAGCAACGGCGGACGACTGTCGGCGGACGGGAAAGCGCAGGCGCGTGGCCAACGTACTTCGTGTGGGCGGTGCTTGCGGTCGCCGTAAGCTTCATCGTTTTCCTGATCGTCGCGGCCGATAGCCTGGGCGGTAGCGGTGGCGGAGCCGCCGGGCCTGGGGTTGAGCCGCCGGCAACCGCGGCCGACGAAACGGCAACGAACACGCCAGCCACGAGGACTCCGGGTGGTGGTGAGCCGACTGCCACACCAACGAACGAGCCCGGGCCCGACGGCTCGATTCTGGTCGCTTGCGGCGACATGCTGGCGCCGCTCGACAAGCAGCATCGCGTGCCTGCCGACTGCATGCCCGGCGACCTGGTGGAGCTCCCGGCGGAGATTTCGGCGCAGGGCGCGCAGTACCTGCGGAGCGAGACACTCGCCGCGCTCCGCGAGATGTTCGATGCCGCCAGGGAGCAACAGGGGTTCTTCCTCGTGGTGAACTCTTCGTACCGGAGTTACCAGACGCAGGCCGACACCTACAACTATTGGGTTCAGACCTACGGGAAGGAACAGGCCGATCGCACGAGCGCGCGTCCCGGTCATAGCGAACACCAGCTCGGCACGACGGCCGATGTCGGCGCGCGCGGGCTCTACCTGGAAGCGTTTATCGGAACCGCGGAAGCCACGTGGCTGGCTGAGAATGCGTGGAAGTACGGCTTCATCGTGAGCTACCCGGAGGGCAAGGAAGACGTGACCGGGTACGCCTATGAGCCATGGCACGTGCGCTACGTCGGGAAGGACGTGGCGGCGGAGGTCCAGTCCAGCGGGCTGACGCTGCGGGAGTACCTGCTCCGATAAGGCCAGTTGCCGGGTGATAACGGCGATGCAACACTCCCCGCGAACGTCCTTCAACGGACTCCGGAGGAACGCATTGGTACCCGCATCACCGACCGAAGAACTGTTGGTCGAGCATTCTGACCACATCCTGACGATCACGTTGAACCGGCCGGACCGCCTGAACGCGATCAGCGGCCCGATGCTGAACGCGCTCTCCTCAACCCTGCAAGCGGCGAACACCGACCGCGATGTGCGCGTCGTGATCCTGACTGGTGCCGGGCGCGGCTTCTGCTCGGGGCTCGACCTCAAGGATCAGACTTCCGGGGGCGACGGCGATGGCGCCGTGCGTCCGGGCCGGGCGGCGTACCAGCTGTTCGACCTGCACAACTCGCCGCCGATCGTCATCAACCGGATGGATAAGCCGATGATTTGCGCCCTGAACGGCGCCGCGGCCGGTTATGGAATGGACCTCGCCCTCGGCTGCGATATCCGCATCGCCAGTGAGAACGCCAAGCTCGGCGCGGTCTTCGCGAAGCGCGGCGTGCTGCCGGAAAGTGGCGGCTGTTGGTACCTGCCGCGCTTGCTGGGATGGGCAAAGGCGGCCGAGGTTGCCTTCCTGGGCGATGTACTCGATGCAAACCGGAGCCTGGAACTGGGGCTCGTGAACAAGGTCGTGCCCCACGACCAGCTCATGGCCGAGACGCGCAAGTGGGCGAACCAGATTGCGAACAACGCACCCCTGAGCGTGCAGTCGACGAAGCGGATGATGCGCCTCGGGCAAGACGAGACATTCGAGGCGGCGGTCGACCACATTTACCTGCAGTTGCTGCCCCTGTTCCAGAGCGACGACTTCAAGGAGGGTCTCTCGGCGTTCGCGGAGCGCCGAGAGCCGCAGTTCAAGGGGCGGTGAGACGGGGGTTCGTGCTGAGCTGCAGCAGCAGTCGCGCCACCCCGCGAGCCGAACGGAGCCGCACGAATCGCTTGCCTGCGGCTCTCGCTTCTTCGGCGGCCGATTCGAAAAGCGCGCGGTTGCGCCAGTGCCGCGAGACGTTGTAGGCGATGAGCGAGTCGTTCGGGCTCCAGAGTCTGAGCTGGTCCCAGAACCGCTCGTAGTTGGTGCCCCAGAGCAGCTCACGCGACCGCCAGCGCCTCCAGGAACGCGCAAGCACGCGGGTGATCGTGACATGGAGCGGGAAGTCCAGCCAGATGATCGTGTCGGCGAGCGGCCAGGTCAGGTGTTGGGTGTGGCGGAGGTAGTTGCCGGCGCTCACCCAGGTATCACCCGAGTGGGCCTTCACCAGGCTCTCGCGGAATTCATCGTCGGGTGGCGGCGTCCAGCCGGGCTTCCAGAAGAGGGCATCCAGCTCGACAAACGGGCAGCCGATGCGCCGAGCGAGCTCGGCCGCGAGCGTCGTCTTCCCGGAACAACTGGGACCGACCACGATGATGCGCCGGCCGAGCGCGAGCTGTGGCTCATCGATCGAGGGCATCGGGTTACATCCGGTTCTTGAGGCTTTCGGGCAGGTCGTCGGGGATTTCGCTCACCGGCTTCGTTGCGAGCGAGACGGTGATATCGAAGAGGTCGCCCCAGGCAGCTTCATAGTAGTCCCCGGGCCCTTCATCATCGGCTTCCCAGGCCAGGACCACCTGGGGCATCCCCTCGGGCGCGTTCACCCAGTACTCGCCGAGGACGGTCGCGTGCTGTGGGTGCTCGAACGTCTTGCGGCGCTCAAACGCGGCGAGGCCCTGGAGCACGTTCGTGCCAGGCTTGAAGTGGAAGTAGGCCACGTAGAGCGGCATGCGCGGGATTATATCGTGTCGGCTGTCGGGCCGAAGAGGCGGCTTCTGCTAGACTGTGGCCCGCGCCGGGCCGTGACCCCGGTGATCCGGGAGCTGCCGATGTATCGACGAATCCTCGCTGGCATTGTGGGCCAGGGAAAGACCAGGGACTTCCTGGCCGCCATGCGCGAAGCCAACGAATACCAGCTGGGGCGGGGAATCCGCGCGCGCACGGCCATCTGGGGCGCCATGACGGGCCAGAACAACTCGGTCGTCATTGCGGCGGACTTCAACACCCTGGACGACCTCGAGAAGTGGACCGACATGGCAACCGAGGACTCGCGGTTTGCCGTCGTGCGCAGGGCGGTCCGGACCCACATGGTGTACGAGGACTCAAAGGTTTCGATTCACCGGCTGGCCTACCATTCGGAGGGACTGATGACCTCCGAGGATGCGACCGCGCCGCGCAAGTACATGCGAGTGCTGAAGGGTGAGGTACAGCCGGGGCATCACCGGGACTTCGTGCTCTCGGTCTCGCAGGCACTCGAGTACCAAAAGCAGCGCGGCATTGATGCCCACACGAGCGTCTGGTCGGCGTTGACCGGGCACACGAGCGGAGTCTCGATCGTGGCCGAGTTCGATTCGCTGGCGGAGCTCGAGAAGTTCGATGAGATGGCCGTGACGGACGCGGAATTCGGACGGCTGCGGGCGGCGACGCGTGCCTCCATGGTCTTCCTGACCAGCGAGACGCAGCTCATGAGGAACCTGATGTAGCGGGCGAACCGGTGGACAGCCGTCAAATGCGAAGGGCTGGTCGGCAAGACCAGCCCTGTGTTGTTTCGCTGCCTGGCGGCGTGAGCTAGCAGCAGGCGCGCGGCTGGCCGCTGCCATCGCCCGTCTGGAAACTCGAGCCGCAGGCGCACGACTTCACGGCATTCGGGTTGTAGATGCTGAAGCCGCTTTTCATGATGTCGTCGACATAGTCGATCTCGGCGCCCTCGAGGTACTGCGCGCTCTCGGGGTCGACAACGATGCGGACGCCGAACTTCTCGATGACGATGTCATCATCCTCGGACGAGCGGGCGAGGGCCATGCCGTACTGGTAGCCGGAGCAGCCGCCACCAGCAACGAAAACGCGGAGCGCGCCATCGGGCAGTTCGCGAGCTTCGAGGAGGGCTTTGGCCTTCTCGGCGGCCTTATCGGTGATGTTGACCAGGGTCACGCTCGCTTCGGAATCGATCGTCATGTGCAGCCTCCACGGCGGGTTTTTGGTGGCGAACTCCGTGATGCGACCGTGAGCGACCGCAATCACTATGGAAATCATAGCGACGCCCCGGCCGCTCGTCTATGCCGGGTATTCCCTCGGTTTCTGGCCCCGTCAATGAGCTCGGAGTACGCTCGGCGCATGACTCAGCCCTCACGTGTCATCTATCTCCCGCCGGGCGTCGTCGCCTCGGCGCCCGCACCCACCCAGCCCACGGGCACGCCGTCGGGCATCCCGTTCGACCGCAACTTCTTCGAGCACATCCTGCCGCCCTCGATCGCGGGCTTCTGCCAGCAGACACATTGCGACGTGCCGGTGGTGGAGGTGAGCACCGTGGATGGCGTCACGCACTATGTGAATGGCATCAGTGGACTTTCGGATGCCTGGGTGGCGTTGCAGACGGCACGGCCAGAACACACGCACCCCACCCAGGTGTTCATCCCCTACCAGACCATCTACCGGGTGGAGATCCACCCGGAGGACGACGAGCACCGCCGGCACCTGGGGTTCGTGCGGCCCACCCGGGCGCGTCGAAAGGCGAGGACTGCCGGGCTATCCGGGCCCCGGGATGTGACCCCCGCGGAGTAGGCGAACACTTGTGCTAGTGCGGTGGCCTTCTGGCACAATACGGGGATGACAGCCCCAGCCAAGCCTTCGGCGCTCGATCGGTTCAGCCCGGCCGCGCAAGCGTGGTTCCGCGACACCTTTGCGGCGCCTACCTCCGCACAGGAACTGGGGTGGGATGCCATCTCGCGAGGCGAACACACGTTGCTGCTGGCGCCGACGGGGTCGGGGAAGACGCTGGCAGCGTTTCTCTGGTGCCTCGACAGGCTCGCTGCGCGGCCGCCGCTGCCGCTCGACAAACGAGGCCGCACCGTTCGCGCCGGCGTGTCGGTTGTCTATGTTTCGCCGATCAAGGCGCTTTCGTACGACATCGAACGGAACCTGCGGGCGCCACTCGCCGGACTGCGCATCGCGGCGGCACGAGAAGGAATGCCGCCACCCGACATAACGGTTGCGACAAGGACGGGAGACACGCCCACGCGAGAGCGTGAAGACATCCGGAAAGGTCCTCCGGATATCCTGATCACCACCCCCGAGTCGCTCTACCTGATGCTGACCTCGCGCTCTCGGGAGGTCCTGGCCAGCGTAGAGACGGTCATCGTCGACGAGATCCATACGATGGCGGCGACGAAGCGCGGCGCGCATCTCGCCCTTTCGCTCGAACGGCTCCAGCGCCTGACGGGACGCCCGCTCCAGCGCATCGGCCTCTCGGCGACGCAGCGCCCCCTGGAGGAGGTCGCGAAGTACCTGGGTGGCGATCGACCGGTGCGGATCGCCGACGCCGGCGCACGACGGGACCTCGACCTGAAGGTCGTGGTCCCCCTGGAGGACATGACCCGCCCCGCCGATCTTGCGGGCGGTGGGCCCGAGCCAGGCCCGGAGCAGCGTAGCTCCATCTGGCCAGCGGTCTATCCAGAGCTCCTGGATCTGGTACGAGCGCACCGGTCGACGCTCATTTTCGTGAACAACCGTCGGCTGGCTGAGCGGCTGGCGGCGCGCATCAACGAGCTCGCCGGCGAGGAACTGCTGCGCGCGCACCACGGCTCCATCTCCCGTGAGCAGCGGCTGGAGATAGAAGAGCGCCTGAAGGCCGGGATGCTGCCCGGACTGGTTTGCACCAGTTCCATGGAGCTTGGAGTGGACATGGGCGCTGTCGACCTCGTGATCCAGGTCGAGTCGCCGAAGTCGGTGGCGCGGGGGCTTCAGCGCGTCGGGCGCGCGGGGCACCAGGTAGGGGGCACGAGCACCGGCCGCATCTTCCCCAAGTACCGTGGTGACCTGCTGGAGTGCGCGGTGGTTACCGGCCGGATGCGGTCCGGGTTGATCGAGAAGACTGAGGTCCCGAAAAACCCGCTCGACGTGCTCGCGCAGCAGGTCGTGGCGGCGTGCGCCATGGAGGACCTGGCTGTCGATGAACTCCTGGCGATGGTTCGAAGGACGCACAGCTTCGCGACGCTCAGCCGCGAACAGCTTGAAGGCGTGCTCGGCATGCTGGCCGGGCAGTATCCATCCGATGAGTTCGCGGACTTGAAGCCACGCATCATCTGGGACCGTGAAACCAACCTGCTATCGAGCCGGAGGGATGCGAAGACCGTCGCGGTGGTGAATGCGGGCACGATCCCCGACCGCGGGCTGTATGGCGTGTTCCTCGGGGTGGGTGGCCCGCGGGTAGGCGAGCTCGACGAGGAAATGGTGTACGAGAGCCGGCCGGGGGAAACGTTCTTGCTGGGTGCGACCACGTGGCGAATCGAGCAGATCACGCGCGACCAGGTGATCGTCTCGCCCGCGGCCGGCGAACCGGGAAAGATGCCCTTCTGGAAGGGCGACGGCGTCGGCCGGCCACTGGAGTTTGGCAGGGCGATCGGCGCGTTCACGCGCGAACTGCTGGCGTTCCGCGACCCCGGGGCAGCGATTAAACGCCTGGTGGCAGAGCATGACCTGGACGAAAACGGCGCCCGCAACCTCCTGGCCTACCTCGAAGACGAGAAGGAAGCGACCGGCGCTGTGCCCACGGACCGGACTATCGTGGTGCAACGGTTTCGCGATGAGCTCGGCGACTGGCGCGTGGTCATTCTCACGCCGTTTGGGGGCCGAGTGCACGCACCGTGGGCGCAGGCAATAGAGGGGATGCTGGCCGAGCGAACCGGGTTCGATGTTCAGACCATCTGGAGCGACGACGGTATCGCCGTCAGGTTTGCCAGCGGCGACGAGCCGCCAACAACTGAGGCCCTGTTCCCATCGCCAGAGGAGGTGGAGGAGCTGGTTGTCTCGCGCCTGGCGAACACGGCAATGTTCGCGGCCAGGTTCCGCGAGAACGCGGGCCGGGCACTGTTGTTGCCCCGCCGGCGGCCGGGTGCGCGCTCGCCGCTCTGGGCGCAGCGGCAACGGTCAGCGAACTTGCTCGCCGTGGCCAGCCGCTACGGTTCGTTCCCGATAATCCTGGAGACCTACCGGGAGTGCATGCGCGACGTGTTCGACATGCCCGGATTGGTGGAAATCCTTGCCGCGATCCGGAGCCGCGAAATCGAGGTCAGACCGGTGGAGACCAGGGAGGCCTCGCCCTTCGCGCGGTCCCTGCTGTTCGACTACGTGGCGGCGTACATGTATGAAGGCGATGCTCCGCTTGCGGAGCGCCGTGCGCAGGCGCTGACGCTCGATAGGAACCTGTTGCGGGACCTGCTTGGCGAGGCCGAGCTGCGCGAACTGCTCGATGCGGTCGCGGTTGAGGAAGTTGAGCTCGAGCTCCAGTGCCTGGCGCCGGCCCGAAGGGCACGAAACCCGGACCAGCTGCACGACCTGCTGCGGCGCCTCGGCGATCTCGATCAGGCGGAGCTGGCGGCCCGCGTGACGGAGCCGGACGCGGTGGGCGACTGGCTGGGCGTGCTGCAGGCGAGCCGCCGCGCCTGCGCCGTCCGGATTGCGGGCGAGGAGCGCTGGATACCCATGGAGGACGCCGGGCGTTACCGGGATGGCCTCGGGGTGGCCGCGCCCCCCGGAGTGCCCGAGGTGTTTCTCCGGCCCTCGCCCGATGCGCTCGATGGCCTGCTGAGCCGCTATGCGCGGACACACGGGCCGTTCGTGGCGCGTGCGCCGGCGCGGCGCTGGGCAGTCCCCGAGTCGATGGTGCGGGAGACGCTGCAGGAGCTGGACGCCGCCGGGAGCCTCCTGCACGGCGACTTCCGGCCCGGTGGGACCGAGCGCGAATGGTGCGACCCCGGCGTGTTACGGATGCTGAAGCAACGGTCGCTCGCGCGTATCCGCCGGGATGTGGAGCCAGTGACCGGGGCTGCATATGCGCGCTTCCTGCAGCGCTGGCACGCGATCGGGGCGGCGAGCCACGGAACCGACCGGCTGCGGGACGTGCTGCTCCAGGTCGAAGGGCTGCCCATCCCCGCCTCGGTGCTGGAGCGGCACGTATTGCCGGTGCGCGTCTCAGGGTATGAGCCGGCCCTGCTGGACCAGCTCGGGGCGGGTGGCGAGGTTGCGTGGTTCGGGGCCGGGCGGCTCGGGCGCGACGACGGGCGGGTCGTGCTTGTTCGGCGCGAGATGCTCGACCACTTTGCCCCCAGGGCCGAGCCGGACACACCGACAGCCACGCACGGGGCGATCGTCGATGCACTAACCGCCCGGGGCGCCCTGTTCTTCGCGGACCTCGTGGCCGCGGCATCCGCTCCGCTGGGCGAGGTGCTGGAAGCGCTCTGGGACCTGGTCTGGCAGGGCGTGGTGACGAACGACACGTTCGCACCGGTGCGGGCACTCTCGTGGCCACGGAAGGGGTCGGGGCCCGCACCACGCGGACGCCTGGGGCGGCTTCCCCCGGAATCGGCAGGACGGTGGTCGCTGGTCCGCGGAGGCACCGCAACGCCGGGGGCGGCAGCCTCGACGGCGCGGGTGCATGCCCTTGCACAGGCGCTGCTCGAACGGCAGGGGATCGTCACGCGCGAGGGTGTCAACGCGGAGGATCTGCCGGGCGGGTTCTCATCGGTCTATCCGGTGCTGAAGGCCATGGAGGAGGCGGGCCGCGTGCGGCGGGGTTACTTCGTGGAGGGACTGGGTGCGGCGCAGTTCGGCCTTCCGGGGGCGGTCGAACGGCTGCGGGCCGAGCGCGAGGCGCCCGAACAACCGGTGGTGAACCTGCTGGCCGCTTGCGACCCGGCCCAGCCCTACGGTGCCGCCGTGCCATGGCCCCGCCGTGAAGACGACGATCGGCGGCCACTCGCGCGGGCCGCAGGCGCCAGGGTGCTCCTCGTTGGCGGCGAGCCCGTGCTGTACGTGGAGCGCTCCGGACGAGGCATCGTCTCCCTGCCACGCGCCGAGGACGACGAGGCGCTGGAGTTAGCGCTCGGGGCGCTCATTGCGGATGCCGCAAGGAGCGCGTCGCGCGGCCTGACGATCGACCGAATCGACGGACAGCCAGCGGCGGAGTCGCCGCTTGCCGGACCCCTGAAGGCAGTGGGCTTCGCGACCGGGTACAGGGGGCTGACGTACCGGCCCACGCGGGTCGAGGCCGGTCCCCGTGCCTGAGGGCGACGCGCTCTTCCGGTTCGCGCAAACGGTTGGCGCGGCGATCGAGGGGAAGGCGATACGGAACGCGCGGAGTCATGGGCCCGGGCCCGTGCCGCAGGTTCACCGCGTGGTTGGCGCAACCTGCACCGGCGTCCGCTCGACGGGAAAGAACTTGCTCATCAGCTTCGACAACGGTCTGGTGCTGCGCGGACACCTGCGCATGTACGGCACGTGGCACGTCTACCGGCCGGGCGAGCCGTGGCGCAAGCCGGAACGCGAGGCACGGCTGGTGCTGGAGGTGGATGATGCGCTGGTGGTCAACTTCAGCGCCCCGGTGATCGAGCTGCTGGAGGAGCGCGCTCTGCAACACCATGGGCCCATCGCCGGACTCGGGCCGGACCTGCTGGATGACGGGTTCGACATCGACGAGGCGCTTCGGCGGCTGCGCGACGCTGGCAGGGCGGAGTTGACCATCGGCGACGCAATCATGGACCAGCGTGCAGTCGCGGGCGTGGGAAACATCTGGAAGCACGAGTCGTTGTTCCACTGCGGCATCAACCCGTGGCGGCGGGTGCGCGAGCTCTCGGACGATGAGTTGCGCGGATTGCTGCTCAAGGCACAGGCGCTTCTGCGGGCGAGCGTCGGCAAGCCGAACCAGCTCGGGCTGACGCGGAGGCCCGACATGTGGGTCTACATGCGGGCCGGACAGCCATGCAGGCGCTGCTTCACGCGGCTGCGTTCGGGTCCCCAGGGAGTGGATATCCGCCAGACGGCGTGGTGCCCGAAGTGCCAGCCGGCGGTCGATGGACAGATGGAGCCGCCGCACCGCCGGCGCCAGCCCCGGCCTGGGTAGTCAGCGGGTGGCCGTGGGCTGATCGGCCGAGGCGGCGAAGAGAGCGGCGACCGTCGTGGCAAGTGTGGCGTCTCCCGACTCGCGGAGGCGTGCCGTGGGCGCGTGCAAGACCTGGTCGAGCAACGACCGCGTAATCGTGTCGACGACTCCGGGCGGGAGGTCGGGATGGAGGCGCTGGATTCGCGCCACTTCGCGGCGGCGGACCGCCTCGATTGCCATGCGCATGCGGCCGATCGCCGTGCGGCTATCGGTCGCAGCGTTGGCAAGCCGTTCGGCCAGGATGGTGTTCAGGCGTTCGCGGAGCGCTGCGCGCCGGGCGACGGCGTGGGGCCGGCGCTCCTCGGATGCCAGCAGCGCCGCAATCGTCACGAGGCCGGGCCCCTCGGGTTCGATGAAGTTGCGGGGCGTGCCGAGGTCGATGACCAGGCGAGCCTGGGGCAGCATGCGAAGCGCGATTTCGCCCGCTCCGGAGCCCAGACAGCCACAGAGGACATCGACCTGCCGGAGTTCGATGGCGGCCCCGAGCTCGACAAAGCGCCAGGGGAACTGGCCGGTTGGCTGGCTCCGGGCGGCGACGACTACATCGAAACCGAGTTCGTGGCCGCGGGTTGCGATGAGTCTTCCCATCGCGCCCGCGCCGAGGACGAGCAGCGTGCCGCTTCCTGGTTCGACCGCTGAAAGGCTCAGCGCACGGTCGAGAAGGTGACCGGCGTGGCTGCCGAAACGGGTTGCGGTGCGCAGGGCGCGAGCCGCGCTGATCGCCAGGTCGCCGCACTGGCGGAGCTCGACGCTGGTCTGGGCGAACGCAGCGCGGACCTGCCCGGTGATCTGGTCTTCGCCGAGGACGACGGAATCGAGGCCGGCCGCTACCGCGGCGAGCCGCTGGAGGGCCTCGACGCCGCGGTGCTGTACCGGTGCATCGCAGTCGCAGTCCCCGAAGCCGAAGGCCTCGAGCCGCTGGCAGCTTGTCACGATGGCGTCGTCCCCGTGGGCGGCATCCACGGCGGCGCGTACGGCCGCCATGTCGGCCGCCCGGAACGAGACGGTACGCCAGGCGCACACGCGAAAGGCAGCCAGGGTGTCAGCCAGCCGCATAAAGTTGACTGAGTCTATCAACTTATATGAGAAAAGGAAAGACCTACGTGTGCAGACGCTGCCACTGGAGGAGCTTCCCGAGGGCGACGCCCGCCCGCGCGATGCTCGGGTAGGTGGCCAGACCCGCACGCCAGCAGAGTTCCTGGAAGTCGGCGGCCTGTTCGAAGGCATCGGCCGTTGTGGATGGCCGGATGCAAACGACGACCGGCTTGCCCGACTCCTGCTGGATGCGAGCGAGCGTTTCGGCCTGGCGCCGCATACGGT
This sequence comes from uncultured Anaerolineaceae bacterium, assembly GCA_964507025.1. Lineage (GTDB taxonomy): Bacteria > Chloroflexota > Dehalococcoidia > Tepidiformales > Tepidiformaceae > Amarobacter. The sequence goes on along the minus strand of CAZDOK010000011.1, from coordinate 37,894 downwards.
CGCGCATGCCGACGAAGCGGGCGCTGGGTCCGCCGCCACCGAAGCTGGTGTGGTAGAGGAGCAGGTCGATGTTCGGGGCCTGGGCGCAGGGCATGAGGGTGGCCTCGAAGCCCTGGTCTTCCCAGAGGCTGGTGGTATCGATCGGGTTGCGGATGCTCGTTCCGGCTTCGTGCGTCACCTTTGCGAGAGCTTCCTGGGTCTCGGGCAGCAGCGGCGGCAGGTTGAGGCCAGCCGCGGCAAGGTCATCGGCGGCCAGGACGCTCGCGCCGCCGCCCCCGCCGACCACCACCACGTTCGGGCCTGTAAGGCGCTTGACAAACTGGAACGTGACGGCCATATCGACCAGCTCCTCGAGGCTTTCGACACGAAGGGCGCCGGCCTGCTTGCACAGGGCATCGAAGATCTGGAGTGACCCGGCGAGCGATGCGGTGTGAGAGTTCGCGGCGCGGGAGCCCGCCTCCGTGCGGCCGCTCTTGAGGATGACGAGGGGCTTGCGGGCACCGACCTTGCGGATCGCGCGGGCAAGGCGGGGCCCGTCCTGGATGCCTTCGAGGTAGGCGGCGACGATCTCCGTCTTCGGGTCGTCGGCCAGGTAATCGAAGAAGTCGGCGGCCTTGAGGTCGGCGCCGTTACCGAAGGAGATCACCTTGGAGCAGCGGATGCCACGGGGTGTGGCGTAGCGGATGAACTCGCCGGCGTTCATGCCCGATTGCGAGACCATCCCGACAGGGCCCGCCTCCGGGATCTGCCCGTTCATCATGGCGAGGCGCGATTCGGGTACGTAGAGGCCCATGCAGTTGGGGCCGATGAGGCGGATGCCGGCTTCGCGGGCGCGCGCGACGACCGCCTGTTCCATCTTCGCGCGCTCGGCATCGCCGGTTTCGGTGAAGCCGGCGGTGAACAGGTGCAGCACACGGACGCCCTTGGCGATGCAGTCTTCGAGGAGCCCGGGCACAAACCGAGCGTTCACCGAGGAGATGACATAATCCACGGTATCAGGGATGTCGCGCAGGCTCGGGTAGCACTTGATACCGCGGATGGCGGGAGCGGTGGGGTGAATGAGGTAGATAGGGCCGCGAAAGCCGATTTCCTGCAGCGAGGAGACGAAACCGCCGCCGCCGAACACGGCTGTCTCCTTTGCCGAGACGCCGGCGATGGCGATCGAGCGCGGGTGAAAGATGTAGTCGAGTTCGGGGGCCTGAGCAGGGGCGGTCATGGTCGCTTCTCCGGGTGGTTCATGGCGCACGAAAACCCGGCCGGGCCGGGAATGTTGAGTTTACCAGAGGAGCCGGGCTGAGTCTGGTAAGCGGTTTGACCGACCGGGCCAGCCGGACCACGATCCTCCGGCAGGCTCACGGGACTGCACCGCCCCCATGATGATCCTTTCACGCCTTGCCGCAGCCCTGTTCGTTGTCGCGTTGCCGGTCTTCCTGGTGACGGCGAACGTGCGCTTTCTTGCGAGCGACATCGCGTACTACAGGCACGGCTTCCGTGAATTCGATTCGAGTGGCCGCACGGGGTTACCACTTGCTGACCTGGACCGGGCAGGCGAGGAGATCATCGAGTACTTCGAGGATGACGCCGAGACCCTGCGCATCCTGGTGACCATCGACGGCCAGGAGACTTCGCTGTTCAACGCGAAGGAGACGGACCACATGCGTGACGTGAAAACGCTGATTCGCGCGGTTTACCGTCTGAACGAGATTTCCCTGGCGATCGTGCTGACCTACATCGGCTGCGCGATCCTCTGGGCGGGCGAGCGGAGCGTTGCCGGCCTGGCGCGCTTGTCGCTGGCGGGCGTGGCATTCGGGCTGGCGGTGGTTGGTGTGGTGGGCGCCTTCGCGCTCACCGGCTTCGACCAGGCGTGGACGGCATTCCACGAGATTGCCTTCCGCAACGACCTCTGGCGGCTCGACCCCGATACAGACCGGCTGATCCAGATGTTCCCGGAGGAGTTCTGGCAGGAGGCAACGTTCATCGTGGGCGGGCTAACGCTGGCGGAGGCGACGCTGGTGGTGGCGGCGAGCCTGGCCTACCTCGTGTTCAGTCGGGGGCGAGACGACGACCAGCCGCTGAGGCGCGCAGCACCGTCGATGGAAGCGCAAGCGGTCGAATCCTAGTTCGCGCAGGCGCAGCCGCCGCCACCGCAGCAGCCACCGCCTGCGGGGATTTCGGCGAGCGCAACATCCCCACCGGATCGCGGCGCGGCGAATGCAGAGATGGTGCGCTCGGCGCGGTGGCCCTTCCGGCAACTGGCGGCTGCCGAAGCCTCGGCCATCGGGCGGCGCGCTTCGAACTTCTCACGACAGGTGGGGCAGTAGTACTCGTAGATGGCCATGGGCCGAGTATAGCTGGCGCCCGGGCATCAGGCAGCGCGGCTGGCGCGGCGGCGGCGGGTACGCTGGGCGGTCCGGGTTGCTGGCTGGACGCGCTGCGGGAGCGGCAGCACCGGGGCCGGCGAGTGGACCGGCTCGACGCCCGTGCCGCGGAGTTCGAGCGGGCTGCTGCCCAGGACTGCGCGCGTGACGGCGTTGGAGGGCTCGACCCAGCCAGCATCGGTCTCGCCCCCGAACCGGAAGCGGGAGAGCAAGGCCGAGAGCCAGCGGAACATCCATGACATAGGGACTAGACGATAACCCCGCCGTTTCCCTAATGGCAACCGGCCTTTAACGATCGATCCCGGCGAGAAAAGCCCTCACGGCGCGGTTCCATTCTCCGGCCCGTTCGAAGTAGCAGGAGTGGCCGGCCGCCTTGATCTCGAGGAATTCGGCCCCGGAAATGAGTCCGTGTGCCTCGCGGATCATCTCGGGAGACGTGATCAGGTCGTGCTCCCCGACGATGTAGAGCACCGGCACATTGAGCCGGGCGATCAGTTCGTGGGTGCTGCCCCGGTACGTTGGGGGTGGGCGGCCGAGCATACCGCGGGGCCGGGGCGGGTTGAGCGCGTTGATCTGGCGGTAGAGCAGGGCAAGGCCGGGATTCTCGGCTTCGAAGCCGGGCGCGAGCGCGTGCTCGCGGAGGCTGGCATCGCCGCGCTCATCGCGCAGCTCGTCCTGGAGCTCGCGGACGCGGTCGTTGGTGGCTCCGGCCGTGGTGCCGCCGAGCACGAGCGATCGGACGCGGGAAGGGGCCAGGCGAGCGACCCCGGCGACCGCCCGGCCACCCATGCTCTGGGCGACGATATGCGCGCGCTCGATGCCGAGGTGTTCGAGGAGCGCCACCAGGTCGGTACCGAGCGACCACCGCCCGACGGCCATATTGCCGCGTGAGAGGCCCCACCCCCGGGCATCGAAGGTGGTGCAGCGGTAGTCGCGGGAGAACTCGGCGACCTGCTGCCACCAGCTCAGGTGGTTGCCACCAGCCCCATGGAGGAAGACGAGGTCGGGCCCGCTGCCGTGCTGTTCGTAGTAGAGCTGGGCTGCGTTGACTCGGGCATAGGGCATGATCGGAAGTGTAGCGTCTGCGCGAGCCTGGCTCAGGCGGCGGCGCTTTCCGCAGGCCGTGCGCCCGCGTAGGCTTGCCGACTTGCACACCACGGAGGAGTTGAGGACGTGAAGATCGGGCTGGGGATTGGCGCCGGGGTCGGCGAGGACGGCAACCTCTCGCAGCTGATGAGGGCATTTGAGCGGGCGGAACAGGCGGGGTTCGATTCGGCCTGGATGCCGAACATCTTTGGATTCGACGCAGTGATGGTGCTGGCGCTGGCGGGACGGGTGACCGAGAGGCTCGAACTGGGGACGTTCGTGGTCCCGACCTACCCGCGCCATCCCGTGGCGTTGGCGCAGCAGGCGTTGACGGCGTCAGCCGCGACCGGGGGCCGCTTTACGCTTGGGATAGGTTTGAGTCACAAAGTCGTGATCGAGAACATGCTCGGGCTCGATTACTCGAAGCCGGTGCGGCACATGCGGGAGTACCTGTCGGTGCTCGTTCCGCTGGTGAGCGGAGAACAGGTGATGCACCGCGGCGAGGAGTACCGGGTGATGGCCCGCGTGACGGTCCCCGACGCCCCCCGGCCCCAGGTGATCGTCGCGGCCCTCGGGCCCCAGATGCTCAAGCTCGCCGGGAGGATGGCCGATGGCACGGCCACCTGGATGGGTGGCCCGAAGTACCTTGAGGAAGCGGCCATCCCGGCGATCCGTGCGGCGGCGGCCGAGGCAGGGCGCCCGGCGCCGCGGATCGTGTCCGGCTTTCCGGTCGCGGTCACCGCGAAAGTGGGTGAGGCGAAAGAAGCGGCTGCGAAGGTTTTCGCGAACTACGGTGCGCTTCCTTCGTACAGGGCCGTGCTGGATGTCGAAGGCGCGCCGGGGCCGGCAGATATCGCCATCGTCGGGAGCGAGGCGGAGGTCGAGGCGCAGGTGCGTGCCCTGGCGGCAGCCGGCGTGACCGACTTCAACGCGTCGATCTTCCCGATCGACGGCGATCAGGGAGTGGGTCAGCGTACGGCGGAGCTGCTGGCCGGGCTGGCGAAGGCCGGAGTTTGAGCTTCGGTTAGGTATTCCCCCGCTGCATCCGCCGGACCATCTCTTCGGGGAGGGAGACCCCCGCATCGACGAATGCCTTGCCGATGGCCATGGCGTTCGGTCCGAAGATGCTGGCGCGGTGTTCGGAAACAAACTGCTGGCTGGCACGGATGCGGTCGAGCTGGCCCTGGAAGTGAGGCGCAACGTAGCGGGCCCAGAGTTCGTAGCTGTACTTCGTCTTCTCCCAGGTCGTCCATTCGTGGGCCAGGCCAAGAATGGCGCCGAACCCGCCTGACATCTCGAGCATGCGCTCGATGGCGGCGATGGCGTCGTCGGGTGTGCCGATGATTGCGCCCCCGCGTTCTGTCGAGGCCCGGATGTCGTTGGGGTTGTTCGGGTCGGCGGGGCGCCCGAGGGTATTCTCGAAGTAGTCCCTGTTGTAGCGAAAGGCGCCTTCGGCGACATCGCTGATGGCCTGCTCCCGAGAGTCCGAGAGGTGAACGGGGATCACGAGCCGCCAGTCGTCGCGGCTAATGGCCTGGCCTGCCTTGTCGGCGGCGTCCTGGGCCATCTCCCAGGTCTTGGCGAGGGAGATGAGGCCGCCCGGCTGGGAAACGGCAACCGAGAGGATGCCAACACCATGCTTGCCGGCGGCGACGGGTCCCGCAGGGGAGAACGTGCTGGCGACGGCGACGGGCATGTGGGGGTACGTGTACGGGGCGAGCTGGAGCCTGGCTTCGCGCAGGGTGAACCAGTCGGTCTCCATGGTGACGGTCTCGCCGCGAAAGAGGCGCAGGATGACGCCGAGCGCCTCATCCATGCGCTGGCGCTGCGTGAGCGCATCGATGCCAAGCATGTACGCATCGGAGGTGAGGGCGCCCGGGCCGACGCCGAACATGGCGCGTCCGCGCGTCATGTGGTCGAGCTGCACCATGCGGTCGGCGAGCATGAACGGATGGTGGTAGGGGAGCGACGAGACGCCGGTCCCGAGACGGATGGTCCGGGTGCGCTGCGCTGCGGCGGCGATCATCAGTTCAGGCGAAGCAATGAGCTCCCAGCCGGCGGAGTGGTGCTCGCCGAACCAGGCTTCGTCGAAGTCCAGGCGGTCGAGGTGCTCGGCCAGCTCGAGGTCCCGCTCGAGGGCGACCGTCGGGTTCTCGCCCACCCGGTGAAAGGGGGCGAGGAAGATGCCGAAGCGCATCCGGTGTGGTCGGTAGGTCAAGTCCTGCTCCTGGCGCGCGTCCACGCGAGATTCTTAGCTTCGCGCGAAGTTTACGCGAGATACCGTAGGCGTAAACCTGCTTGCGGGGGGAGCGCCCGCGCCGGGCGCTTCAGGATGTACGAGCGGCCGTGGAGAGCGACGAGCTCCCACCCGCCGGCGCCAAGAAGGCCGAGTGCGACCAGCGGGCCGATGCCGCGAAGGCGATGGCTCTCTGGCTTACGGAGGAGGTCGCCGGAGAGGACCGTGATCCGGCAGGCGGCCCGCCGCCGTTTCCGCCGGATTGGCGCGATAAGGGCGTACTCCCATGCGGTTGGCCGGGGTGGTTGACTGGTGGGCGTGGGGTCGGCGAGGCGTGAGAGCTCCGCTGGCTCGTCTGACGGGTCGTGACGGACGGGTGAAACCAGGGCCTCGAGACCCTGGCCCAGGCGGGGGCGATGCCGGGGCATGTGTGCGGCGCATCCTCTTGGTATTTGCACCCGCACTATTCAGGGCGGCGGCCCCACGTGCAACGGAGCTCCGAGAAAGGTCAAGGCGCTGGTGATCGGGGGTCCTGGCGCCGATAGATAGGTATGGGTGGAGCAGCGCTCCGCCCGGTTCGAACCATGCACCAGATACGCATCGAGGAAACCGGCATTGTCGTTGCCCGGCGGGTCGCCCCGGCCCACCGGATGTGGTCTCGCACGCGCGGGCTGATGCTCCGGGGCGCTCTCGCGGATGGCGAGGCGATCGACATCCGGCCCTGTTCGTCGATCCACATGATGTTCATGCGCTTCGCCATCGACGCGGTGTTCTACGACCGGGACTTCCGGGTGACGAAAGTCTCGCGCGATGTTAGGCCGTGGATCGGGCTGGCATTTGGAGGCCGGGGGACGTGGGGCGTTGTTGAGCTGGGCACGGGGGCTGCGAACCCCGTGAAGCCCGGCGACGTGCTGGTGTTCGAGCCGGTGACCGAGGATTCCCGGGCGAGCGCGGAACTGCCGGTGCACGGCGATGCCGCGCACGGTGGACATGGGGTGAGGTGAGGTATGCCGCCAGGCAAGGGCTTCTATGGGCGTGACTTCCAGAAGGCCCGGGGGGGATCGCGGGAGCGGCGGATGGCGCCGCTGTATCTGCTTGCCGCCCTTCCCGTGCTGGGCGTCGTCGCATGGGTCGGCATGGCCGTGCTCGGCGGTGGTTCAGGACACGAGCCGGCCGATACAACATCCCTGCCGGACGGGGTGGAAACGGAAGCCCCGACTTCCACGCCGTTCCCGATCGCGCCCACGCGAAACCCTGCAAACCGTGCCGGGGGCAGCCACGAGGGGACGGCCGAACTCCCGGCGAACCCCCCCAAACCCGACATCAAGGAGTACCTGATTGCGGGCGGGAAGCGGTTCGAACTGCCACTGACAGCCCACGCGGGCCTTGAAGACGACTTTGGGACCGACCGCGGAGATGGCCTGAAGCACGCGGGAGTCGACTTCTCGCTGGTCGGCTTGAAGACCATCACGGTCGAATCGGCCTGTGACGGGAGCGTGGCCGAAACCGGCACGAGCGATGCCTACGGCTTGCACGTGATCGTCGACTGCGGGAGCGGGTTCTCGACGCTGTACGGCTGGCTGCAGACGACGCGGGTCGCGAAGGGGAACCTCGTTTCGAAGTCGACGGTCGTGGGGATGGGCGAGCCGGATGGATTCCTGCATTTCGAGATCCGCTACAACGGCGTGCCGGTCGACCCGGCCGATTTCGTCCAGATCCCGGGCCGGGAGGTCATTCCGTGGACGCCGACCCCGACCCCGACACAGACCCCGACGGTGACACCGACGAAAGAGCCGACTGAGACGCCGACACCCAAACCGTCCGCGGCCAAGACGCCGTCGTCTGGCGGCTCGGGTCCGCCGCCGCCGACGGCGACGCCCACGCACACACCGACGATGGGCCCGCCGACCGCGACGCCGACGATCACGCCGACGCCAACGCGGACTCCAACCCCGACGCGGACCCCGATCCCGCCGAAGAACACGCCGACACCGCTCCCACGGGCGTACTAGACGGCTGGCCCCGTTGACGGCACGGCCCGGCCGGACGAACGATGGAATCGTGACGGAACGGCGCTGGGAGCCTGGCGAAGAGGTGGTGTTGCGCTACATCACGCGCGTCGATGGTGTGGCCGGGATGACGTGGCCAGCACAGGTGGTGCGCGACGATGAGTTGCTGGCCCTGTACGTGCCCCGTGGAACGACCGTGATGTCGTGGCAGCAGAGCCCGGGGGAGCCCCGCCGGCTGGTTGAGCGGGAGTGGCGGCGGGACATGCTCCGGCTGATGTTCCCCGGACAGGCGCACTCGGTCTGGTGCTTCTGGGAGGGGGATGGACGACAGTTCGCGCGGTACTACGTGAACATGGAGGAGCCGTTCCGCCGGACGGCGATTGGCATCGACACGAATGACCATGCGCTGGACATCGTGGTGGAGCCGGACCTTTCGTGGTCGTGGAAGGACCTGGAGGAGTTCGAGCAGCTGGTTGCCACTGGCGCCTATTCGGCGGAGTTCGGGGAAGCGGTGCGCGCCGAGGCGGCCCGGGTCATCGAGGACATCGAACATCGCCGGGCGCCGTTTGCCGCCGGCTGGGAACGGTGGCAGCCGCCGCCGGACTGGGCGACGCCGCGCCTGCACCCACGGTGGCGCGATGAGCCGCCGACGCTCTGGGAGCGGCGGCGGTGGGCCTACCGTGAGGCCCGCCAGGGAGGTTGACCACCCGGCGCGCGTGGGCGCACGATTTCCGCATGGCACTTTATGAATACGTTTGCCCGGGGTGCGGCACGCGCACCGAGAAGCGCATGCCCATGTCGGATGTGGTCCAGTTCATCCCCTGCCCGAAGTGCGGGAAGCAAGCATCAAAGGCAATCGGCCAGTTCTCGGTTGTGGGCGTGGCCCAGGCCGGCGTCGAAGACGGCCCGGCGCCGTGGGATTCGGACGGCGGCGAGGACGGCGGGGACCACGGGCATTCCCATGACCACGGCCATGGGCACAGCCATGGACCGGGCGGGCACAGCCACAGCCACTCATTCGACGACGTCGATTTCTAGTCGCGGGC
>CAZDOK010000011.1:0-29039 GCA_964507025.1 uncultured Anaerolineaceae bacterium | reverse complement strand
AGCGAGGCGTACATGACGGCCGAACCGTCCTGGGTGTGGCCGAGGCCGGCGGCGTGTCCCACCTCGTGCAGGATGGTCGACCAGAGGTCGTAGCGATTCGCCGGAGTCGTCTCTTCGGTGGACCACTGCACGTTCGAGCTGAGTTCCATGTCGAACTCGACCAGCGGCGCGCTGGCACCGCCGGAGACCGACCAGACGGTGCAGGTCTGGCCGAGGGTGCCGAAGGGCAGGTCATCGGCGAAGGTGACCGTGTTCACGCCGTCGCGCTGGACTGAGGCGCCGCAGGCGCCGCCCGTGCCGGTGGAGTTGCCCGCCCAGGCGAAGGAAAACGCCTGCGGCGCGACGGCGTTCCACTTCGCGACAGCATCCTGGAGGAGCGGGGCCGCATCGATGCCTTCCGGGGCGCCCGTCGCGTTGTAGGCGACCGAGATGGGCATGGACGTGGCGGCCCAGCGATGCTTGTTGACCGTGTACTGGGCGGTTACCGAGCCGGGTGCGTCGTCTTCGGGGCGGCTGATGACGTCGCCATCGAGGAGGACGTGGCGGATGACCACGTATCCTCCCTCGCCAGGTTCCCGGTTGTTGGCTCCACGGTCGCCCACCAGTAGCGCGGCGGCGACGAGCGCGAGGCCGGCGGTGGCGGCCAGCCAGGGGGCTTTCGGCAAGCGGCGGCGCGACGGCCCGTGGAACATCGGAGTTCAGCTTCGCGTTTCTCCGCGCAGCGCGCCACCGTGGAGCACGCGGCGTTTACGTTCGGGAATGAAGAGGGGGACGACGTGCGTCCCCCTCTTTGGTGGTGATGGCTGGCCGGCCCGCTAGTCGGTGAACGAGAAGTCGGCTTCCTGGCAGTCCTCGTTGGTCTCAGCGATCTTGCTCAGCCGCTCGCCCGCCTCGGCCGGGGGCTCGGGGAAGGGGCTGTCGCCGGCGAAGATACCGCCTTCGAGGTCGCCCTCCTTCAACTGCTTCACGCCGTCCTTGAGCTGCTTCGAGGCTTCGCTGTGCCATTCCTTGAGGTCGGCCGGGGGCTTGGCCTTCGCGAAGTCGTTGGCGAAGTCCTCGAACGCTTCGGAGAGCTTCTCGATGGCCTTATCCTCGTCGGTGAGCGCCGAGGGGTCCTTGAAGACTTCCTCGAGGGCCTTGCTGAAATCGACGCCTGCCTTGCAGATGGCGGAGACGTAGTCTTCATCGCTGCCGGTGCCGCCCGAACCGCCATCATCGTCGCCGCCGCACGCAGCTAGGAAGGTGGCGCCGAGGGCGACGGGGACGATCCCCGCCCAGATGGCCAGTTTGCGAAAGTTCAATGTCCTCTCCTTGTTATGCTTCCCGTCGTTCAGGCATTCTGTGGGTTCGAAGCGGCACGCGCCAATTCGAGCCCCCTTCGGGCACGGCGAGGGGGATGGCCTGAATGGCCATCCCCCTGTGTTTCGGCAACTGCCGGAGCGAGGATTAGATCTCGAGCATCTCGGCGACGCGTTCGCGGTGGAAATCGCCATCGCCCCAGAAGAGCTCGGCGCGCTTCTGGCGGCGGAAGAACAGCTGGATGATGTAGTCCTTGGTGAAGCCGATACCACCGTGGATCTGCTGGCCGTGAGCCACCACGCGGCGGCTGGCGTCGCTGCACCAGGCCTTCGCCATCGCGGTGTCCATATCCGCCGAGGACTCGTCCTCGCTGGTCGCCCAGGCAGCCTTGTACATGATGAACCGCATGCCATCGACATCGGTCACCATGTCGGCGGCCTTGTGCTGGATGGCCTGGAACGAGCCGATCGGGCGGCCGAACTGGACGCGCTCCTTGGCGTAGTTCACCGAGATCTCGAAGTCGCGCTGGGCGAGGCCGACCAGATAGGCGCATTCGAGGTTGGTGGCCATGTTGCGGAGGCGCGATGCGGTCTTGTCGTCCATGTCGATGACGTCATCGGCGGCGACTTTCACGTCCTTGAAGGTGACTTCGGCCTGCTTGTCGGCGGCGATGGTCTTGAGGACGGTCACGGAGACGCCGGCCTGGTCGCGCGGCACGATGAAGGTGCTCAGGCGGCCATCGGGCTTCCAGGCGACGACGTGGAGGTAGTCAGCCACGTGGGCATCGGGGACGAAGAGCTTCGTGCCGTTGAGGACGAAGTCGGAGCCGCTGGCGGCGGCCTTCATCTCGATGCCTTCGCGATCCCAGCGGCCGCTGGGCTCGGTGATGGCGTAGGTGTGGATGGCGGAGCCATCGGCGATCTTCGGGAGGTACTTCGCCTTCTGGGCATCGCTACCGGCGAGGATGAGCTCGCTGGCGCAGACGGCGTTCGGGATGAAGGGGCCCGGGACGAGGGCGCGGCCGAACTCTTCGACGAGGACGCAGAGGTCGAGGAAGGAGAAGCCGGCGCCGCCGTGCTCCTCGGGGATCATGAGGCCCTGCCAGCCGAGGTCCGCCATCTTCTTCCAGAGGGCGGGGCTATAGCCCTTTTCGTCTTCTTCCATCGCGCGGACGTGCTCTTCGGGGCACTCCTTCTCGAGGAATTCGCGGGCGGAGTTTTTCAGCAGTTCCTGTTCTTCGCTGAGGCCGAGGTCCATGTAGTGGGTGTCCCTTTCACATAGTGGCGGCCACGCCGGGCGTGGCCACGGAGACCCGGGAAAGTCCCGGGCGACCGGTATTGCGGGCGGGATTGTAACAGGATATTTCGCGGGGTGCGAACAAGCGGAGCGGACCTGGGCCGGCTTCCCTTGACAGCGTTTGCTACGCTCGAACGAGAAGTGACTCGTGGCAGAGTGGAGGTGCGGCTATGCCAGGGGAAACTATGGAACCCGAGCCGGGGCCGGCGATGAGTCCTGCGCCGGCTGAAGTATTGACGCGCATAACCGTGGCTCGGGCGCGAATCCTGCGGGAGCTGGAATGCCATGACTCGGAGGCAGAGGCGGCAGCGGCCCTTGGACTCAGCATGAACGGCCTGCGGTCCCACGTACGCGATCTCAAGGGCATCACGGGAGCCGGCTCGGTGCGGGAGATGCAGCGGTGGTGGAGGGAAAACCGTGGGGCGTGGCTGCGAGAACTGGCGGCGGCGGCCGGGGTCTCCGAAGCTGACCTCGCGTCATGATTACGATACCGCCGGTACCATGATCGTGGTCAACCGCTAGCGATAGTCTTATCCGTAACGGTCGTCACCGCGAGCTTTGTAGAGGGGGCCTGAACGCGATGCTTTGGGATGCAGCGAGAAGGTCGCGAAGCGGCTGCGTGTCGAGGTGGCGGAAAACCCGGTTCCGGGCAGGGTTGTTGCTGGCGGCTTGTGCACTCGTGTTTGCTGCGAGCTGGGGTGTTGCGGCTTCCGTAAGAGCCCAATCTGTGGTGATCTGCCCGATCGGTAGCTTCGGTGGGCAGTATGCGTATGGGTCAACCACCTCCTGTCCGCTCCCAGGTGTCCTTGCAACAACTTCTTGGCTTAATCAACTGGACGACTGGGGATACTTCAACCTTAACTCCACCTATAGCGGGTGTGGAGCGTGCTACTACGATGCTGCCTTCGCCAGTTACACGACTGGCTATGGTAGCTTCCAGGTGCAGGGTTACCACTATGCGTCAGTTCCGGGTCACCTTCCTGGCTACGCGTACTCTTTCTACTACTTCGAGGTATAGCGCACGATGGAGAGCACTATTGGACGGCGTAAGCGCGTGCGGTGGGCGGGGCTGACTGGAGCCATCGGCGCATGCGCCTTGTTGGTTGGAATCGGCGCGTTTGGGTTCACCAGTGATCAAGCCCACGGTAGTCCGGGCGCGAAACCTCCCAGCGGGCTCCAACGGCTCACCGAACGCCAGTGTGCCGCGGCGCGTTCAATGTTGGAGGCTGCCCGGGTGGATTCCAATGGAAGGTTCGCTGCGCCGGAACTTGCGAACGCAAAGGCCGCGTTCTATCTCGAGTACCGGGACTCGCTGAATTGGATCGAGGCCGGTTGCCCGCCAGATGCCCGCCGCGGTTTTCTCCCGGATCCCTCGGGGAAGGGCGGGTACATCCAGATCATGACGAGCCAGGGGTTCGCCGCAGACGGAACGACCGCCCAGGGAGGGATCCCTCTCGTCCCCGATTCCCGTTGATCCGGTCGAACACGTCCAGCACTCCGGAGGGATACTGAGGCAGCGCCGCTGGAGGGACCCGCGGGCGCCGCACATCTTCACTCCGCCTTTGCCGCCCCCACGATGATGTCCTGGACCACCGCCGGGTCGGCGAGGGTCGTGACGTCGCCGACGTTCTCCGGTTCGCCCTCGGCGATCTTGCGGAGGATGCGGCGCATAATCTTGCCCGAGCGCGTCTTCGGGAGCCCTTCGACGAACTGGATCTTGTCGGGCGTGGCGATGGCGCTGATGTCCCTGCGGACGGCGTCGCGGAGTTCCTTCGCGAGCTCCGGTGAGCCGGTGTAGCCGGCGTTCAGGTGCACGTAGGCGTAGACGGCCGTGCCCTTCACATCGTGCGGGAAGCCGACGACCGCGGCCTCGGCGCAGGCCGGGTGCCCGACGAGCGCGCCTTCGATCTCGGCGGTGCCGAGGCGGTGGCCGGCGACGTTGAGGACGTCGTCGACGCGGCCCGTGATCCAGTAGTAGCCGTCCTGGTCGCGCAGGCAGCCATCGCCGGTGAAGTACTTGCCCGGGTACATCGACAGGTAGGTCTGGACGAAGCGTTCGTGGTCGCCGTAGACGGTGCGCATCATGCCGGGCCAGGATGCCTTCATGCAGAGCCGGCCGGTGACGTTGTTGCCGGTGAGCTCTTCGCCAACTTCGTCGACCACGCAGGGCTGGACGCCGAAGAACGGGAGTGAGCCGGAGCCCGGCTTCATGATGGTGGCGCCGGCGAAGCCGGTAATCATGTGGCCGCCGGTCTCGGTCTGCCAGTAGGTATCGACGATGGCGCAGCGGCCTTCGCCGACGACGTTGTAGTACCAGCGCCAGGCCTCGGGGTTGATGGGCTCGCCCACGGAACCGAGGACACGCAGCGACCTCCGGCTGTACTTCTTCGGAAACTCGTCGCCTTCGCGGGCGATGGCGCGGATGGCGGTCGGCGCGGTGTAGAGAATGGTGATGCCCAGCCGGTCGACCATGTCCCAGTAGCGTCCTGCGTCGGGGTAGGTGGGCACCGATTCGAACATGACCGATGTGGCGGCGTTTGCGAGCGGGCCATAGACGATGTAGCTGTGTCCGGTGACCCAGCCGACATCGGCGGCGCAGCAGTAGATGTCGTCGTCGCGCAGGTCAAAGACATAACGATGACTGAGCATCGTGTGGAGCAGGTAGCCGGCCTGGGTGTGGAGCACGCCCTTGGGCTTCCCGGTGGAGCCGGAGGTATAGAGGATGAAGAGGGGGTCCTCGCTCTCCATGGCTTCGGGTTCGGCCTCGGACGGTTCGCCGGCGAGGGCGTCGTGCCACCAGACGTCGCGCCCGGCCTGCATGTTCACGGGATTGCCGGTGTGGCGGAAGACGATCGTGAACTCGATCGAGTGGCCGGGCTCCTTGAGGGCCTCGTCGACGTTCGCCTTCAGCGGGACCAGGCGACCGCCGCGGCGGCCCTCGTCCTGGGTGATGATCGCTTTGCAGGTCGAATCATCGATGCGGTCGCGGATGGAGCGCGGGCTGAAGCCGCCGAAGATGACCGAGTGGATGGCGCCGATGCGGGCGCAGGCGAGCATGGCAGCGGCGAGCTCGGGGACCATGCCCATGTAGATAGCGACGCGGTCGCCCTTTTTCGCACCGCGCTTGCGGAGGGCGTTGGCGAGGCGGCCGACCTCGGCGTGGAGTTCGCGGTAGGTGAGGCTGCGGTTCGTGCCGGGTTCGTCGCCCTCCATAATGATGGCGGTCTTGTCGCCGTGCGTGGCCAGGTGGCGGTCAAGACAGTTGACGGCGACGTTGAGCTTGCCTCCGTCGAACCAGCGGACTTCGCCCGTGTGGAGGTCTTCCTGGCAGACGGAGGTGAACGGGGCCATCCAGGTCAGGTGCTTGTCCGCCATCTCGCTCCAGAAGGCGTCGCGGTCGTCGACGCTGCGGCGGTAGAGAGCCTCGTACTCGGCCATGGAGGCGACGAGCGCGCCCTCGCTCACCCGCGCGGGGGGCGCATATTTCTCGTCGACGGGGAGTCCGACTTCAGCCATCGCAATGCCTCCGGGAAGCCGCCGCCGCGGCGGCCTGTGGTGATCTCTGAGGCGGCATTCTACCGGCTGGCGCGTGATACCTCAGCGGGGGCGCCAGCCTGTGAAGATCTCGCTGTGGCCCTCCGGAACCTCGCTGTGGACGAGCGGGACGGCACCGGGTTCGAAACCGGCATCGCGGATCGCTTGCAGCCAGAGGTCGCGAGGGAGCGCGCCGTTGATGTGGCGGTCGTAGACCACGCGCGGACCGCGGCCGTCCTCGTGGAGGACGTACACATAATCCACATAAAACGCGTGCGTTCCCGGCGGGCCGGGATAAGTCCATTCCAGGTAGCGGAGCGCGCGGCCGTCGCCGTCGTGGCCGCCATGGTCGGTTTCGTACACCAGGTTCTCGGCGGTGTGGTCGGGGCAGAAGACGGCCACGCCGCCGGGAAGGCAGTGCTCGAACGCGGTGGCCGCGAGCTGCCGGATGTCCTCTTCGGTGGTGAGGTAGGAGCAGGCGTCGTGGACGAAGACCGCCTCGAACTGGCGGCCGACGCGGACCGTGCGCATGTCGCCCTGGATGTGCGGGAGTTCGGGGTTGATCGTCCGGCTGAGCCCGAGCATCTCCGCGGAGAGGTCGCTGAGGACGACATCGGGGATGTGCGCCTTGTAGTGCGAGGCGGTGTTGCCGCCGCCCGAGCCGAGCTCGAGGAGGGTGGCCGGCACGTGGCCGATGATGTTCTGCATCACCTGCAGGTAGTAGGCCGCCTCTTCCGCGTAGTCCGAGGGGGCGGTGATGAGGTGGAACCACCCCGCCATCTCGTGGTACATCCGCGGGCGTTCGGTCATGGCACGCTCGGGTCGTAGGCGTCGGCGATGTGGCCGCCGGCAAGCAGCGACCGGTATTCGTCCTCGGAGACCTTCAGCACCTCGCGGTACACGTACTCGTTGTGCTCGCCGAACATAACGGGTGGCTGGTAGAACTCGACCGGCGTCTCCGGGGACTGCCAGAGCGGCCCAACGTACTCGTACGTACCCGAGGCTTTCTGCGTCTGCGTGCGGAAGAAGTCGCGCGCCCGCAGGTGGGGGTCGTCGAACATCCGCGAGGCTTCGAGGACTGGGGTCGCGGCGAGCCCCGCGGACTGGAGCCGGTGCATGAGCTCGTAGTCATCCTGTTCGGCGGTGTACTCCGCGATGCGGGCGTCGATCTCGTCGTGGCTGGCCATGCGCCCTGCGTGCGTCGCGAAGCGCGGGTCGCGGGTCCATTCGGGGTCACCGATGGCGCCTGCGAAGGCGCGCCATTCGTCGTCGCCTTCGATGGAGATCGCGATCCAGCGGTCGTCCATGGTCGCGGACGTGCCGGGGGATTTCGTGGGGTAGACGCCCTGGATGGCGCGACCATGGACGTCGCGGTTGGTGATCGCCCCCTGGACGTTCCCGTTCAGGCTGTAGTCCATGATCGCCTGGGTGAACATGGCGGCGGCGTTTTCGGCCTGACCGATCTCGATGAGCTGGCCCTCGCCCGTCCGGTCGCGGTGCCAGATGGCCGCCATCGCCGCGAAGGCGCCCTGGGCGCCGGCGAGGTAGTCGCCGGAGTAGATGGCGGTGTTCGATGAGGGGTCGGCGTCGCTGTAGCCGCGGAGGAGGCTGTGCCCCATGACGGCCTCGAGGTGGACGCCCAGGGCCCGCGCCTCGAAGTACGGGCCGGTGCTGCCGTAGGCGGGCACGCGGATGAAGATGATCTTCGGGTTGGCTTCCTTGAGCCACTCGTAGGTGATGCCCAGCTTCTCCATCGTCCCGGTGGCGTTGTTCTCGTAGACGATGTCGGAGACGGCAACGAGGCGGCGAAGGACGTCGAGACCCTCGGGGCGCCGGAGGTCGACGGTGAAGCTTTTCTTGTTGCGGTAGAGGCTAACGAAGGTGGGGCTGTAGTCCCACGGGCGGTCGCCGACCTTGCCGCCGGGCACGCCCCCGGACCAGGCGATGGCATTGTCGGCCAGCATCTGCGGCGGGCGGGCCATGGCGCCGCGGGTCATGGGCTGGAAGACGAACGGGTTTTCTGGCTTGATGATCTCGGCGCCGAGGTCTCCCAGGAGCATGGTGCCGAACGGACCTGCCCAGACAACGCAGAGATCGATGACGCGGATGCCTTCGAGGGGCTTCGGGCTCATGCCGCACCTCCGGTGGCGGCGGCCGCCGCGGCGGGGTCGAAGCCCACCTCGGCCAGGACTTCCGCTGTGTGCTGACCGAGGAGTGGCGCGGCCCGGCGTAGCTGCCAGCCTCCTCTCTCCATGACCAGGGGTCTCCCAGGCAGGGTGACCTCGCCCATCGCCTGGTGGCTCGCGGTCGCCCAGAAACCCCGCTGGCGGAAGTGGGGGTCGGTGAAGAGGTCTTCCATGGTGAACATGGGCCCGCAGAGGACGCGGGCGCGCCGCGCTTCGGCCCAGATCTCGCGCTTGGTACGTTCCAGGCACCAGACGATGAAGTTGGCGTTCCACTCCTCGATGACGATGGGATTGAGGCGCTGCGCGGGGTCGCTGTACCGCGGGTCGTCCATCCATTCCGGGTTGCCGACCATGTCGCGCACGCGGTCCGGGTAGAGGCCGGCGTTGGTGAAGTCGACGTAGCCATCGGCGCAGGGATAGATGCCGCCGGGCATGCCGCCGCCGTGGCTCGCGACGCGGAGGGTCTTGCGGCCGCTGAACTGGTAGGCGATGGCGGTCGCGTGGCGGCGGTCGACCCCGCCGAAGTGGGTCTCGGCCAGGGAGATGTCGACGTGCTGGCCGATGCCGTGACGCTTCGAGGCGAAGATGGCGCCCATCATGGCGACAGCGGCGGCGGCGCCGGATTCGAACAGCGCGGCCGTCCCGGCCATTTTCACTGGTTCGCGGTCTGTTTCGCCCATCGAGTACATCTCGCCAGCGAAGGCGTATAGCGTCAGGTCGGTCAGCCGGTAATCGCGATAGGGTCCCGTCTGGCCGAAGTTCGAAATGGAAACGAGCGGGAGCGCCGGGTTGATCGCCCTGAAGAAGTCGTAGCCGACGCCAAGACGATCCAGCGTGCCGGGTGCGAAGCTCTCGACCACGAGATCGGCCTTGCGCGCGAGTGCGGCAAGCGCATCTCGCCCGGCGGACGTCTTGAGGTCGAGCACGACGGAGCGCTTGTTGGTGTTGAGGAAGAAGAAGGTGCCGCTCTTTTCAGGGTGGGGCTCATCGCCCTGGAACGGCCCGATCTCGCGGGCGATGTCGCCGCCGGGTGGTTCGACCTTGATGACGTTGGCGCCGAAGTCGGCCAGCAGCTTTGTGGCGTAGGGGCCGGCGATGTGGTGAGTCAGGTCCAGGATGGTGAGATCGTCGAGTGCCTGCATACGCACCTCCGCGCGGGCCGTGGCGACCGGCCCGAAAGTGTGGCGGAACTCTAGCAGAGGATGGGCTGCCCGTGCATACGGGCAGGTTCCTTCGCCGCCCGGTAGAATCCCGGGACAGAACACACCGAGGTGGAGCATTGGCCGCTCGCTATGAAAACTGGCGCGACGAATACCAGTCGCGCCTGAAGACTCCCGACCAGGCTGTTGAGGCGATCAAGGAGGGAGACCTCGTCTCGATCACCATTCTCTGCCCCGCCCCGCTGGTCACGGCGTTCGTGGAACGGGCAAAGAGGCTGGGGCGGGTGGACTTCCGTACGCTGGCGCCGGGCAACCCCGAACTCTTCAACCCCGAGGCGATAAAGGGCGAGAAGGAGATTGAGATCTTCATCGGCGATGCGATGCGGCCGGCCCACGACTCGAAGGTCGCGACCTATCTGCCCAACACCTTCATGCTGGGGATGAAGGCGTTCGATGCGGGTCGCGAGGAAGCGCGCATGCCGGACGTATTCCTGACGCCGTGTAGTACACCGAACGAGCAGGGCTATGTGCACTTCGGCCCGCACATGTGGCAGCGCAAGTCGTACGCGAAGCGCTGCAAGAAGACCATCGCGATCGTGGACCCCAACATGTCGCCGGTTTTCGGGGACGTGTGGATGCACGTGAGCGAGATCGACACCTTCATCGAGGGTGCGATCAAGCCGGTCGACGTCCCCGCGATCGAGGAGCGGATCAACACGATGTCGAACGAGGCCGACCGGCCCGCACTGCTCGAGATCCTGCGGAAGGCAAGTCCCGAGCAGCTGGCGCTGGTCGAGTCGATGTTCCATGCGTTCCCGCCGGCGATGCTGGCGAACGCCCTGGGGGCAGTGGAGGTTGACCCGGCGGCACAGGGCATCGCCGACAACTTGCGCCAGATCATCCGCGATGGTGACACGATCCAGGTTGGCGTCGGCCAGCCGAGCTCACTGATGTTCCTGGCCGGTGCATTCGACGACGCGAAGCACCTCGGCGTGCACACGGAGCTGGGGTCGCCCGGCCTGGCCAAGCTCTGGAGGAAGGGCATCATCGACGGTTCGCGGAAGACGCTGTTCCCCGGGAAGGCTGTGGCTGTCGCGTGGACGGGGTGCGACGGCGAGGATTACCAGATCATCGCGAACAATCCTGCGTTCGAGCTGCACATGCCAGAGAACATCCTGAACCCTGCGGTGATGTCGCAGAATCACCAGATGACCTCGGTCAACAGCGCGATCGCGGTGGATCTGCTTGGCCAGATTGCGAGCGAGGACCGCTTCGGCGGCCACATGGTGAACGGCACGGGTGGCCAGCCGGACACGCACATCTCGGCGGCGCTGTGCCGCAACGGCCGGGCGATTACGGTGATGCGCTCGACGGCGATGGAAGGGACCATCTCGAAGGTGGTCGCCAAGCATGAGTCCGGCACGATGGTCACGATCCCCCGATACCTGGCCGATACCGTGATCACCGAGTTTGGCATTGCCAGGTTGCTCGACAAGAACCACCGCCAGCGCGCCAACGAGCTCATTGCGATTGCGCACCCGGACTTCCGCGCGGAGCTTCGCCGGGAGGCCGAGGAGCTCTGGGGCAAGCTCTAACCCCTCGGGGAAAGAACAATGGGACCCGTGGGGGCCCGGCAATCGCCGGGCCCCATGGCTTTCTAGAGCTGACCGTCGCCCGTTTCAATCACACGCGCGCCGCGCAGGTTGAACGTGAGGCTTTCGCGGCTCGCGAGGAGGAGCGCCGCGCCAATGAGGCTGACGGGTACCACGTTCACCAGGTGGGCGAGGATGGCGAAGCTGAAAGCGCGGCTCTCGGCGACCCCGAAGGGGAGGAGCGAAGCGGTCGCGGCGAGGTGGAACACCCCGATGTATCCGGGTGACGAGGGGATAAGCATGGAGAGATTCGTGGTGCAGGTGAGCAGCACCGCCACCGGCATCGGGGCATCGATGTTGAGCGCGCGCATGAGCATGTAGTTGATGGCGAAGGCCGTGACCCACGCGGTCCACGACCAGCCCCAGATGCCGACGGCGTGGTCGCGCCGGAACAGCTGGCGGAGCCCTTCAGAGAAGGAGCGCGCTTCATCGCGCAGGCGCTGATTTGCGGGGACCAGTCGCGCGAGAAGGCGGTTTCTTCCCAGCCGTTCGAAGCGGGAATGGAATATGGCCAGAAGGATCGCCGCGACGAACAGGAGCACCAGCACGGCCCAGGCGGTGTGGAGCCAACCCTCGTAGCGGCGCGGGACCGGCAGGAAGGGGCTGACGAGCACGAAGCCGAACAGGAGGGTGACTGTATCGGTCACGCGCTCGGTGAGCATCGATGAGACGACGTGGCCGAAGCGGACGCCGGGTTGGCGTGTCGTCATGGTCACGCGGGCGACATCGCCAAGGCGGGCGGGCAGCACGTTGTTGAGAAGAAAGCTGATGTGGAGGATGCGGTAGAGGCCGCGCGTGGACACGCCGGAACCTTCGGGGAGGAGGAGGCGCCAGCGGACCGTCTTGGCGATGAGCGAGAGGACGAGGCAGGACACGGCGAGGGCGATAAACCCGGGGTTGGCGGCCTCGAGAGCGGCGCGCGTGCTGGACCAGGGGATGAGCCTGAAGAGCAAAGCGCCGGAGGCACCGGTTATCAGCAAGCCTGCGAGAAAACGGCGCATGCTCTCCTGTTGTCCTTCTCGATGCACAGCGTGCCACAGAATCTTACTTCCGTCAGCGGCGGGCGAACGATACGCTGGAGTGCGTGAGTATCGCCGAACCGCCGGTGGCGGAGCGGGTCGCCGCCCGTGGACCGCGAGCGGGCGCAATTCCAGGCCCTGGCGGGCGGCTGTTGCTTGGGGTGCAGGTAGCCGCGCTCCTGCTGATGGCAGGGACAGTCGCGACCAGGGTGTGGCAGGACCACATCTGGTTTGGCTTCGTTCTGGTGGGTCTGACGCTGGCGGTGTGGTCGCCCGAGGTGCGGTGGCGGCGCGAGCGAGTGTGGTGGTTCGCCTACGTGGCGGGCATTTTCGTCTACACGCTCTTGCGCGCGTACGCCGATGAGACCGGGATACCGGTGCGCACCGCGTACGTGATCAACATCGACCAGTCGGTCTTCCTGGGCACCGACCCGATCGTCTGGCTGCAGCAGCGGTACTTCGATCCGCTTTCGCTGGGATTGCACGACTACCTTTCGGTGGGGGTGCACTGGTCGTTCTTCATCGCTCCCCACCTGGGCGCGGTCCTGGTGTTTCTTTACAGGCGGACGCTGTTCCCCAAGTACGTGGTGATGATCGCCGGGACGATGTACCTGGCGCTGGTGCTGTTCTTCCTCCTGCCCACAAGCCCCCCATGGCTCGCCGCGCAGACGGGCGCGCTCCCCGGCGTGTTCCGGGTGATGGACTTTGTCGGGGGGAGCGTGAACCCCGAGACCTACGAGTCGTTTTATGCCTCGCTGGGCGAACCGAACTCGGTTGCGGCGATGCCTTCGCTGCACCAGGGCGTGACCTTTGCGATGTACCTCTGGGCGCGCGATCACGAACGGAGGCTTGCACCGTGGCTGCTCGGTTACAGCGTGGCCATGGGGGCGGCGCTGATGTACCTGGGCGAGCATTACCTGGCCGACCTCGCAGTGGGGATGGTGTGCGCGGCGATCCTGTGGTTGGTGGCCCGCCGCTTGCCAGCACGCGTCGTGCGGGAGCGAGCCTAGGCTGCCTTCTGGTACATGCTGGTGCCTGCGGTGCGGAAGCCGATCTCTCCCGAGCGCATGATCATTTCGCTGCCGCCTATGAAGAGCAGGCCAGCCGGCCGGAGCGCCTTCGCGAACCCCTGGTAGATGTGCTGTTTCGCTTCATCGGTGAAGTAGATGACGACGTTGCGGCAGAGGATCATGTCCAGGTCGGCCGGGTAGGGGTCGCTCAGCAGGTCGTGGCGGCGGAAGTTGACCTTTCGGCGGATGTCGTCGGACACGCGGTAGGTCTGGCCTTCGTTGATGAAGTACTTCTTCAGTAATGGGGCCGGGACTGCGCGGACCTCGGAGGGAAGATATCCGTTGCCCTCGCGGGCGCGGGAGAGGATGGGCATGTCGACATCGGTTGCGAGGATGGTGTGATTCCCGCGCGGGTCGACCTCGCTCAGGATCATCGCAAGCGTGTAGGGCTCGCAGCCGATGGAGCAGCCGGCGCTCCAGATTTTCAGCTGGCGGCGCTCCTTGAGCATCTTCGGGATCCACTTCCCCTGGAGCTCCTGGAAGCGGTCTGCCTGGCGAAAGAACTCGCTCACGTTGATGGTGAGGGTGTCGCGCACGTCGCCTAGCAACTTCGGATCGGCGGCGATTGCCTGTTCGAAGGAGGGCCAGCCGTCCAGGCCGCGGCGAGTCATGATGCTCGCCAGGCGGCGCTTCATTTGCGGCTCCTTGTACTGCCCGAGCGGCACGCCGATGGCGCGTTCGAGCGAGCGGCGGAATGCCAGCCATGAGGGGTCTTCGGGTTGCTCCATGTTCATCGCGCGAGCCTCGATGCGGGTAGGGTCTTCACCAGGGCAGGGGCCACATCGTCGAGGGGCACCTGGATGGGGTGTTGGGAACGCTCCATCGTGACACGGGGCATCCCGTAGACGACGCAGGTTGCTTCGTCCTGGGCGATGACCTTGCCACCGGCTGCCTCGAGCCTGGCAGCACCGTCGGCCCCGTCCTTGCCCATCCCGGTGAGGATGGCCACGCTGGCGGCGCGTCCGAAGACCTCGGCGACGGAGAAGAGCGTGATATCGACGCTCGGGCGCACGCCATGGACTGTCGGCGACTGGTCGAGGTGGATGCGTTTGTCCTTCGTCACCGTGAGGTGATAGTCGCCGGGTGCGAGGTAGACGCGGCCGTTGATGACGGGCTCGCCTTCGATGGCTTCGGCGACAGTGAGCGGGGAGAGGGAGTCGAGCCGCCGGGCGAGGGCCCCGGTGAAGCCGGCAGGCATGTGCTGCACGACGATGACCGCCGCCATGAGGTCGCCAGGGAGCCGTGGGACCACGCGGGTGAGCGCGGGCGGGCCGCCGGTGGATGAGCCAATGACGAGCACGTTGTGCGCGGGCAGGCGCCCGCCCGTGAGGCCAGGCGCCTTCGGCGGAGCCGCGGGCGCTGCAAGCCGAGGAGTGATCGCGACGGGCCGGTGCCGGTGGACGCGGGCGACGCTTGCGCGCTCGACGGCTTCAATGAGCTTTTCGCCGACGTTGACGAGGTCGGCGCTCAGACCGCTCGGCTTGCCGATGCACTCGACCGCTCCTGCTTCGAGCGCACGGATGGCGGTCGCCGTGCCCTCGGTGGTGAGGGTAGAGACCATGACGATTGGCGTAGGGACCGATTGCATGATTTCGCCGACGGCGGTGACACCGTCCATGCGCGGCATCTCGACATCCATGGTGATGACGTCGGGCCGGAGTTCGAGGGCACGCTTGACGCCCTCCATGCCATCGGAGGCGCTGCCGACGACGGTGACGCGCGGGTCCTGGGAGAGGAGACGTTCGATGGCGCGACGCATGAATGCCGAATCATCGACGACGAGGACCCGGATCTGGCGACCGTGGGAAGGGGCCGGGAAGGCCACGGTGGTCCCTCCTATGCGCAGAGTTTGTTGACGGCGGCGAGGACGCGGTCACCTTCGCAGGGCTTCACGAGGAAGTCCTTCGCGCCGCTCTTCACGGCTTCGAGGACGATCTGTTGCTGTCCGAGGGCGGTGACCATAGCGACGCGGGCGGCCGGGTCGAGCGACCGAATCTCCTTGAGGGCGGTGAGCCCGTCCATCTCGGGCATGGTGATATCCATGAGGACGGCATCGGGCTTTTCGGACTGGTACTTCTCGACTGCCTCGAGGCCGTTTTCGGCCTGGACGACGACGTAGCCGGCCTCGGTGAGGATCTTGGACATGCGCATCCGCATGAAGGCTGCATCATCGACCACAAGAATTGTTGCCATGGTTGGACTCCTACAGTTCGATGGCCGGAGAAGCGGCCGTTCTCACGAATGTCTTGCCGGTTGCGACGTGAACCTCGAGGGTGCGGCCTTTGGTGCCGCCCACGTCCGTGGCAGCGAGCGAGATACCGTGGTGCTTCAACCGTTCCCTGATCGCTTCGGCATTTCGTTCGCCGATCTTGAATTTTTCGGCGTTGGAAGGGCCGAGGACGGCGGCGCCACCTGCGATGCGCACAACCATGCGGCGAGGCGATGCGCCAGCCTCGGCCAGGCGCTTGAGGAGCAGGTCGATGCCGGTATCGGCGAACCTCGCCGGTTCGCGGTCATCGGCGCGTTTGCCATCGGAGCTCGGCAGGAGGACATGGGCCAGGCCGCCCACGCGACTCTGGGGGTCGAAACAACTGATGCCGATGCAGGAACCGAGCCCATACGCGACAAGGACCTCTTTGGGGTCCCTGCTGATTGCGAGTTGCCCGATCCCGACCGACACACGGCGGGCTTCGGAAGGCGGGGCTGTCATGCGGCCACCCTCTCCAGCCGTTCCAGAGAGAGCGGGTCGGGCGCCACGATGAGCAGGCCGGCCGTGCGGCCCTTCTCATCCTCGAAGACAGCGTCCATCATCACCACCTCACCGCCCTGGGAGAGGACCTCGGCATAGACCGACTCAACCAGCGCGATGGCCATGTCGTGGATGATGGTGGGGGGACTGGGGTGGAGGATGAGGTTCACGTCGTCGGCCAGGGCGTTGACGAATGCGGAGCCCACGATGTTCCCCAGTTCGCCCACGGCCGATTGCGCGAGCTCGTCTGGTTCGGTGGTGGTTCCGGGCGCCTGGCCGCACATCAGGTCCACGCACTCCAGCGCCCTCAGAACGGGGAAGAGCAGCATGACATGGCCCGTGATGTCACCGGAGATCGAGAGGTACGCGCCAAGCACGATGCTCTCTTCGCCACCGACCGCATCGCAGGCGTCGCTCTTCGTGCCGACCCGGACGTTCGGGACGTGGATGGAGATCTGTTGTCCCATGAGGCCGCTCAGGCCACGGCCCGCGCGGACAGCGCCATCGCGGGCGACCAGTGTGAGCTTCTGAAGCAGTGCATCCTGTGCCATGAAGTCCCTCCCCTTGGTCCGGTCCGCTCAGGCCGGAGTTGCGAGCGCAGCCTGTTCGGTGACCAGGCTGGCGGTATCGACGATCAGTCCGAGCGTCCCATCGCCGAGGATAGTGGCGCCGGTGAGCCCTCTGCGGTTGCCGACAAGGTCGCCGAGCGACTTCACGACAACATCCTGCTCGCCGAGCAAGCGATCGACCATGAACGCGACCTGCCGCTCACCGTGCCGTGCGGCCACCACGAATTTCCCGGCTTCCATCTGACGCGGACGGGTGTCGCCGAGGGCGCGGGCGAGGTCAATCATCGGAAGGAGGCGATGGCGCAGACGCAGTGTCTTGCGGGCATTCACCGTGTGGATGTCGGCCTCGTGGTCTGCGAGCGCCTCGGTGACCGAGACGAGGGGGATGGCATAGACGGTGCCGTTGGCGACCACCATCAGGGCCTTCGTTGTTGCCAGGGTGAGCGGCAGCTGGATGATGACTTCGGAGCCCTTGCCGGGCGTGCTGTGCAGCGTAATCTGGCCGTTGAGCCGCTCGATGTTGGTGCGGACGATGTCCATGCCCACGCCGCGGCCGGAGACATCGGAGATCTGCTTCGCGGTGGAGAGGCCCGGGAGGAAGATCCACTGGACCGCCTGCTCTTCTGTTGCCGATTCGGCGGCATCGCGTGACATGAGCCCTTTTTCGACGACCTTGCGGCGGAGGGCGGCGGTATCAATGCCCTTGCCGTCGTCCTTCACCGAGAGATAGATGTACGTTTCCTGGTTCCAGGCGGTGACGGTGACGAGACCGGTTTCGGGCTTGCCCGCGGCGCGCCGGTCCTCCGGCGTCTCGATACCGTGATCGACGGCGTTGCGGAGGATGTGCACGAGCGGGTCGGAGATCTCCTCGATGACGGAACGGTCGAGCTCGGTTTCCTCACCGGCGGTGACGAGCTCCACCTTCTTTCCGCACTTGGCGGCGACATCGCGCACCAGGCGCGGAAGGCGCGTGAGCACCGAACGGACCGGGAGCATCCGGCTCCGCATGATCTGTTCCTGCAGCTCATCGGTGACGCGCGCGAGGTGAGAGGTGGTCTCCTCGAAGTTCTCGGTGAGCTCGTTGAGGTTGGCGTCCTTGAGGACAGCGCTGAGCTGTTCGCGGATCTGCTGGAGGCGTGTCCGGTCGATCACCAGCTCGCCGACGAGGTTCATCAGCCCATCGAGGCGTTCGACATCGATGCGGACGGATTGGGTCGCCTTGCGCGATGCACCACGGGGGTTCTCAGCGGGGGAGCCATCCTCCACCAGGGTGAGCTGTGGCCGGTCTGCCGGCGTGGCAGCGTGAACCGCACTTGCCGCAGGAGCCTGTGGCCTGGCCGAGTCTTCTGGGGCGATCGACCGGGCATGGACCGACCCCACGTCGGAGACTGCCTCGATGGCCGCCTGGAGTTGTTCGTCGGACTGGCTTGAGAGCAGGAAGCAAGCGAGTGAGAACTCGCCGGCGCCTGCTTCGATGAGTTCGCGTTCTGGCCAGGAGACCAGCACCTGGCCCAGCGCATCGAGTTCCTGGAGGATCTGGAAGCTGCGGATGGAGGGCAGCTGACAGTCGCCCGAGATGGCGACTTCGACCAGGTAGAGCGAGGTGCCGTTGTCCATCCCGGCCAATGCGGCTTCGACCTGGGCCGGGTTGAGCTGGTAGGTGAATCCGCTTTCGGCGACGGGCGCGCCATCATCGGCATCGGCATCCGGTGCTTCGAGAACGGCGTGGAGGTCGCCTTCGAGCCGGGCGGTTTCGATGCCGGAGTCAATGCGGGTCACGACCTCATTAGCGAGCACGCGGAGTGCATCGAGTCCGGCGAGGAGGGCATCGACCACGTCGGAGGTGGGCCGGCGCCGCCCCTGCCGGACGGCGTCGAGCACCGTTTCCATGGCGTGGGTGAGGCTGGCCATCTTCTTGTGGCCGATCGTGGCGCTCGATCCCTTGAGGGTGTGCGCGGCCCGGAAGATCTGCTGGACGAGGTCAGGGTCGGGTTCGCCTTCGAGCTGCACCAGTGAGGTGTCGAGGAGCTCGATTTGCTCGTCGGCCTCTTCACAGAAGAGCTTCAGGTCTTCGTCATCGAGATCGAACTGCAGGCGTTGGCTTTTGGTGCTTGCCATGCGGCGGCACTCCTGGTGGACGAGTGGGGAAACGGGACGGGACCTTGCGAGGGGGTCAGGCGGCGCGCGATGCGCCAAGGGCGAGGTCGTCTTCGAGGCTGGCCGGCAGGACGCCTTCGAGGTCCATGAGCGACACGAGCCGTTCTTCGAGCTTGGCGATGCCGCGCAGGTAGGTGTTTTCGGGAACCGAGACGATGGAGCTCGGCGGTTCGACCTGCTCACCCGGGATGCGCATGACCTCGGATACCGCATCGACGATGAGTCCAACCATACCTCCGGCGCTGGAGACGACGACGATGCGCGTCTCGCTCGTGTACTCGCCGGCATCGATGCCACAGCGCTTGCGCAGATCGATGACGGGGACAACACGGCCGCGGAGGTTGGTGATGCCTTCGACCCAGAAATCGGACCCCGGGATAGAGGTGATCGTCTGCATGCGGACGATTTCCTGGACCGTCTGGATATCGAGTGCGTAGTACTCATCGCCGAGGCGGAAGATGACAACGTGTTCCTCGGTGCTCAGCGGTACGGGTGTTTCTGCGGTGGGTTCCGTCTTGGTGGCCACGGGACATTCCTCCTCGAAGTGCCGGCAGGTGGAGCCGGGCTGGTTCCTAAAGCTACGAGCGAACGGTGCGCTGGCGGCATTCGGCGGCGCCCCCAAAGCTGGCGGGGATATCCCTGATGCGAGTTGGCGGCTACGAGGGTGACACCACGAGACCACTAGGGAGTTCTCGTATACCCGGCCGATAGTCAATGCAGGGAGACTGTGCGCCGAGAGGAAGTGCCTGTGGCATCAGAAAACGCCGTCCTCAGCCAGCGCGAGATCGATGCCCTGCTCAGCGCCGACGTCAGTCAGCTCGAGTCTGACGCGGTGGTGGCGCTGCCGCCGCCTGCCAGCAAGGATGCGGCGAAGCGCATCAAGCTCTACGACTTCCGCCATCCCGAGAAGCTCTCGAAGGAGCAGATTCGCGGGCTGCAGATCATCCAGCAGGGTGTGGCGGGCGCCATCGCGGCGAACTTTTCCGGGCGGCTGCGTGCGCCGGTCGAAGCGCGGCTGAGTGCCCTCGAGCGGGGCATCTACGAGGAGTATGTCAACCAGATCGGGACCTCGGCGGTGGTCATCATCATCGACATGTCGCCGCTGCAGGGGTACGCGGTGACATCGTTCGGGCTCGATGTCGCCTTCGGCATCATCGACCGCCTGCTGGGTGGCAAGGGAAAGCGCGCCGCTCGCGTAATGAACCGCGACCTGACGGACATCGAGATCGCGCTCATCCGGCACATCGGGATGGACATCGCGCGGTCGTTGGTGGACCCGTGGATGCGCGTGGTTGAGCTGACGCCAGACGTATCGGAGCTGGCGCTGGGTCCCCAGGTGATGCATGCGATCCAGCCATCGGAGTTTGTGATCACTGCGTGGTACGAAGTCCGGCTGGCCGAGCAGACGGGCGGGCTTTCGCTCTGTTTCCCGTTGACAATCCTGGAGCAGATCCTGCCCAAGCTGACCGGACAGAGCCTGTTCGACAACCGGCCATCGCGGACGGCCAGGGCCGAGGCCCGTGTCAGGGAAGACCAGCTGATGCCGGCCTCCGTGTTGCTGCGGGCGATGCTGGGTGGGGCACGTGTGGAAGCGCGCGACCTTGCCGAGCTCGCGCCTGGCGACGTCATCGTCCTCGACCAGATGGTTTCGGACCCATTGCGGATTTTCGTCGGCAATTGCGAGCGATTCGCGGGGTTTACCGGGACAAGCGGGCGAAAGCTTGCGCTACAGGTTTCGGGACTGGTTGACGATGATGGATTGGTGAGGACATTCGGAGAAGAAGCCGATGAGTAACGTCATTCCGATACGCGCCGTACTCATGTCGTCGGAGATCATGAACGGCGGCTCCGGATTCCATCGCCTCGTGTTCAAGGTTGATGGGGGGCGGGCCGGCATGTCGAACGTGACGGTGCTCATCTCCCAAGACGCTCACCGGAAGATCGTGCAGCAGATGTCTCGGGCCCGGTTTCCGGCGGTGGAGAAGACGGCGCTGCTCAAGATCTGGGCCCGCTGGGAGATCGCGATGCGGCTGCAGGAGCAGGGACAGCTGCCCGGGACGCTGACGATCACTTCGCGGGATATCGACGACTTCGGGGCGTATGCCACCGACCTTGGGCGGACGCTCCAGGTGAGCTGACCGGCCGCAAACCGAATTTCATTCACCGGTCGATACGTTCGGCGGACCATGGAGGAGCAGATGCTGGCGAAGATCACCGTTGACGAGGCTGCCAGGGCGGCGGCCGAGGCGCCAGAGCGCGCGCGGCTCGAGCTCATCAGTCCGTTCGTTGAGGCGGCGGCGCGGGTCATCCAGCAGGAATGCCACGAGACGGTGAGCCGCGGACAACTCCATCGCGTGCGGTCGCCCCAGACTAGCAACGAAGTCAGCGCGCTGATCGCCATCACCGGCGGCGTCGCAGGGCTGGTGATCTACTCGATGTCGATGGAAACCGCACTCGGGTTCGCCTCGAAGATGATCGGCGACCCGGTCGCGGAGCTGGATGCGCTCGGGCAGAGCGCGATCGCCGAGCTGGCGAACATCATCACAGGGCAGGCCGGCATCGGGCTGGAGAAGAACGGTTACCCGAGCGATATGTCGCCGCCGGTGCTGTTGCTGGGCCGCGGCAGCTCGATCGCGACGCTAAACCTGACCAGACTGGTGATCCCGCTCCTGGTGAGCTTCGGCGAGTTCACGATCGACATCGCCGTGAAGGAAGTGTAGCCGGCCGAGGTTCCCGGGCGGCGCGATTGCTGTACCGTTCGGGCCGCCGTCGCTACCATGCGGGTGATGACCGCACGCCAGCCTCGCCGTTCCCGCCGCCGCGTCGCCGCACCGGCCGCCGCGCTTCCCCGTCCCGTGGTGGGGGGAGAGGCCGAGGGGCAGGGAGTCGCACGCACCGCGCGCCGGGGGGCTCCCGCTCATCACCGCGAGCACCACGTGACGAAGGACTACAGCCACGTGAAAAAGGACCTGTTGACGATCCTCGTCGTCGGCGTGGGGTCCATCGGATTCATCGTGGGGATGAGCTTCGTGGTGCAAAGCTCCGGCTGGTAGCCGGACCCCGTTTTCCCCTCTAACGCAGGTTCTGATAGGCGAGGTATGCGGCGATGCCGGCCGCGACCAGGCCATAGAATGCGATGCGCATGGGGATGAAGAGCAGCGTCATGCCCCAGGCAACGCAAATGCCGGCGATGGCGAAGGAAACCACGATGGGGCCGCGCTTGCGGCCGGTGGCCACTTCGAGTGCACGAGTGAAGGCGTAACCGAGCCCTGCCCCGAGGAAGATCGAGAAGAAGCCGAAGGTGAACGGCAGGAGGACCAGGCCCCAGATGAGCCCCATCACCACGCCGCCAATCAGCGATGCGCCAGCGGCGCGGGCGATGCCAGCGGATGAGAGCGTGTAGATCGGCGACTTCACGATCCTGGCACAGTCGCGGCACCGCGCCCCAACAGGGCTCTGGATGAGGCACCTGGGACAGATGGGGGTTTCGCAGCGGCTACAGCGCAGGGCCGTTTCGACGCCGGGGTCGCGAGGGCACTCGACGACGGTTGCCGGGCGGAAGGTGTAGGGCTCGGGCTCGGCAGGAGGGGTGGGCGCTTCATCAGCACCATTTCGGGCAGCGTCGTAGGCGGAGCGCTTCTGGGCATCGGAGAGCACCGCGAAGGCTGCCTCGACGTGCCGGCGGAGTTCGCGGACGGCCGGGTCGGGGTCCTCACCGTACTTGCGCATCAGCCCGCGGTAGGCCGCCTCGATGACCTCGGGACTGGCCGAGGGGGAGACCTGGAGGACCTCGTAATAGTCGGTGGACGTGTTCGGAGCGCTCATAGGGTACTTAACGATCCTATCTCCGGAGAGGTAAAGGGGCAGGGCAGCGAGACGCTACTCCGCCGATTCAGCGCTGAAGTCGACGAGCGCGAAGGAGATGGTGCCCTCGGCCGCCAGCTTACCATCGACGGTGGCGCGGACGTGCCCCTTGCCGATCGGGCCGCGCATCTTTTCGAGGGTGAACTCCAGCCGGAGCTGGTCGCCGGGGAGCACCGGCTTCCGGAAGCGCATGTTGTCGATGCCCCCGAAAAGCGGGGACTTGCCGGCCATGTCGACGCCCTTGAGGAGCGTGACGGCGGCCACCTGCGCGAGTGCTTCGACGATGAGGACCCCGGGCATCACTTTCTTGCCGGGGAAGTGGCCTTCGAAAAACCACTCGTTGGCGGTCACGTTCTTGATGCCGACTCCGTGTTTCCCTTCCTCGAGCTCGATGATGCGGTCGACGAGGAGGAACGGGTACCGGTGTGGGATGATCTGCTCGATCTGGTCGGCTTCCAGCATCAGTGCACCTTCTTTCCGGTGTTGACACCCTGGCGTTCGAGGTAGTCGAGAAACGCGTCGACGTGCTCGTCGGGGAACGGAATGTCGCCGATTTCGCGGTCATCGGGATTGCCGAGGCCGTGATAGTCGCTGCCGCCGGACATCGCAAGGCCCAGGCGCGCGGCAATGCGTTCGTGGGCGCGGATGGTCTCGGCGTCATAGTGCTTGTAGTAAGTCTCGATCCCGTCGAGACCCCAGCGGGCGAGCTGCTCGACCGCCTCCGGGTAGTCATCGCCGATGAACACCGCGTGGGCGACGAAGACGACGCCGCCGTGGTCGTGGATCAACCTGATCGCGTCCATTGGGATGAGCTTTTCGCGGTTCACGTCGGCGGGCTTGCCGTTGCCGAGCCAGAGGTCGAATGCTTCCTGGACACTGGCGACATAGCCCTTTTCGAGGAGTGCGCGGGCCACGTGGGGGCGCCCGACGGTGGCCTCGCCAGCGATCTGGAGGACGCGGTCAACTTCGATGGGCATGCCGTTCTCGCGGAGGATGCCGACGATGGTCTGCACCCGGGAGAGGCGGCCCTCGCGTTGCCAGCGAAGGAAGTCCTGGAGGGGCCTGGCCTCGACATCGAATCCGTAGGCGAGCAGGTGGACATCGGCCTTGCCCAGGTCGGTGCTGAGCTCAATCCCGGGCACGAGCTGGAGGCCCACGCGATCAGCGGCCGCCCTGGCCTCGGCCAGCCCCTCAGTGGTGTCGTGGTCCGTGAGCGAGAGCGCCCGCACTCCCTTCGCGGCGGCGGTTTCCATGACCCACGAGGGTGAATGGACTCCGTCGGAAGCCGTGCTGTGGAGGTGGAAGTCACCTTTCGCCATCAGCAGCAGACCCGGTCGTAGCGGACGATGCTTGTGGCGCGCCTGGTCACGTCGTCGGCTTCGATGAGGAGGCCGTTGATGACGGCGGTCCCGGTGGCGGGCGCCAGCCGCGTCGGCATCTGGGTGAGAAAGCGGTGCAGTACCGCCTGGACATCGTCGCCGATGATGGAATCCCGCGCCCCGCACATGCCAGCGTCGCTACAGAACGCGGTTCCGCCGGGAAGGACGCGGTTATCGGCGGTGGGGACGTGGGTATGGGTACCGACGACAGCGGTCGCGCGCCCATCCAGGTGCCAGCCCATGGCCTGCTTCTCGCTTGTGGCCTCGGCGTGGAGGTCGACCAGGACGAAACGGTTGGCAGGGAGTGCCTTCAGCGCTTCGTCGGCCGCCCGGAACGGGTCTTCGTAGTCGGCCGGCATGAACACCCGGCCGATCAGGTTGAGAACCACAAGATCGCCGACCTGCGCGATCCCGGTGCCGGGCGCCCCGGGCGGGTAGTTGTGCGGCCGGAGGACGACGGGAGTGCTCTCCAGGTACGGATAGAGCTCGCGGTGCTGGAAGGTGTGGTTTCCGCCGGTGATGACATCGATGCCGCAGTCGAGGAGCTCGTCGGCGTGCTTCGGGGTGAGGCCCTTGCCGCCGGAGCAGTTCTCGCCGTTGGCCACGACATAATCGAGGGCGAGCTCGCGGCGCAGGGTGGGGACCATGGTGACGACGGCCTCGCGGCCGGCGTTGCCGACGATGTCGCCGAGGAAGAGCAATCGCATCGGGCTAACGCGCGTACTCGGTGGCGCGCGTTTCGCGGACCACGGTCACCTTGATCTGGCCCGGGTACTCCATGGTCTCCTCGATCTTCTGGCTGACGTCGCGGGCGATGCGCATGGCTTCGAGGTCGTCGATGATTTCGGGCTTGACGATGACGCGGATTTCGCGGCCGGCCTGGATGGCGAACGCAGCTTCGACCCCCTTGTAGCTCCGGGCGATGCTCTCGAGGGTTTCGAGTCGCTTGATGTACGCCTCGAGGGATTCGCGGCGGGCGCCGGGACGGCCACCTGAGATGGCATCGGCCATCATGACGATGACCGCTTCGACCGTGCGCGGCTCGACTTCCTCGTGGTGCGCCTCGATGCAGTGGGCGATGGCGTCCTTCACTTTGAAGCGTCGGGCGATTTCGGCGCCGATGATGGCGTGGGTGCCCTCGACCTCGTGGTCGACGGCCTTGCCGAGGTCGTGGAGGAAGCCGCCGGCGCGCGCGATCTCGACATCGGCACCGATCTCCCGGGCGATCATGGCGGCGATGTGGCCGGTTTCGATGCTGTGGCGCATGACGTTCTGGCCGTAGCTGGTGCGGTAGCGCAGGCGACCAAAGACCTTGAGCACCTCGGGGTGGAGATTGAGCACACCGCCTTCGACGGCGGCGGCTTCGGCGGCTTCCTGCATCGTCGCTTCGACATCGCGGCGGGCCTTGTTCACGGCCTCCTCGATGCGGGTTGGGTGGATGCGGCCGTCCTGCACGAGCATGCTCAGGGCCTGCCGGGCGATTTCGCGGCGGACGGGGTCGAACGCGCTCACCGTCACGGCATCCGGGGTGTCGTCGATGATGAGGTCGACGCCGGTCGCGGCTTCGATGGCACGGATATTGCGGCCTTCGCGGCCGATGATCCGGCCCTTCATGTCGTCGCTCGGGATCGGCACCACCGAGACGGTGGTCTCGGCGGTGACTTCGGACGTGTAGCGCTGGATGGCCGTGGCGAGGATCTTGCGGGCGCGTTGCCCTGCGGTGGCCTCTACTTCCTTTTCGATCTCGCGGACGCGGCGGCTCGCTTCATCGCGGATTTCGACCTCGATGGCGGCGAGTAGCTGCTGGCGAGCTTCGTCGACGGTGAGATTGGCGACGCGTTCGAGCTCCGTGGCCTGGCGCTGGCGCAGTTCCTCGGCCTCTGCCCGGAGCGTTTCGATCTGCGCTTCGCGGTCGCGGACGGATTGTTCGCGGCGTTCCAGGGTTTCGATCTTGCGATCGAGGTTTTCTTCCTTCTGGGTGAGGCGCTGCTCGATGCGCGCGGACTCGGCACGGCGCTCTTTGAGTTCGGCTTCGAGCGCGTTGCGGAGGGAGAGCGTTTCTTCCTTCGCCTCCAGCAGGAGCTCTTTTTGACGTGTTTCGGCCTCAGCGAGGATCCGGCTGGCCTGCTCCTCTGCCTGTTGCAGTGATGTTCCTTCGGCGCGGCGGCGAACCAGGAAGCCCGCTCCAGCACCTGCCAGCAAACCCACGAGGCCGACGATAACGGCTATCGCCAGCATGTAACGTCTCCAGGAAAGTCAGTTGAGATGGCACGAGTGACGCCATGGGGGGCGTGAGAAACCCTTAATGGATGCCATGGATCCTACTCTCGCCCGGCACGGGGCGTCAAAGAAAAGGCGCCTCAAAGGAGGCGGCCCTGGTGCCCTTCTCCCGTCCCCGGGTGTGGCAGGTGAAGGTTGAAGGCGAGGCCCGCGACACGCACCAGCGCGGTGACGGAGACTCCAAGCAGCGCGGCGCCACCCGAAGAGACGGGTTCGGCGAACCAGACAGCGAGCCCGCCGGCGGCCGCTGCCGTCGCGTTCACCTCGGAACGGAGCACGAGCGGCACGCGGTCGGCCAGGAGGTCGCGCACCACTCCCCCGCCCGTGGCCGTGAGGATGGCGAGGAGCAAGACCGCGAGGATGGAAAGGTCGGCCTGGATGCCCGCCAGCGCGCCTGCGGTGGCAAACGCACCGAGACCGGCCGCATCGGCGATCGCCAGGAGAAAGCGCGGGTACCGCCGCCGCCGCCAGATGAGCATGGAAGCGACGAGCGAGGCGCCGAGCGCCCACAGGAGGTAGTCCGGGCGGTCGAGCACCAGGGGGAGCCTGCCCAGCACGACGTCGCGCATCAGTCCTCCGCCCGTGGCGGTCACCGAGCCCATGACCAGCAGGCCGAAGATATCGAGCTTGCGCCTGACGCCGACTTCGACCCCCGAGAAGGCGAATGCAACGATGCCTGCCCGGTCGAGAACCCCTATGAGGTCGGAGGCGTCGATATCCACGCGCGCAAGGGTACTTCGGCGGCACGCATGCGCCATCACCCGGATCGCACTGCGTGGCAAGGCCGTTAGGGCGGGCTCCGCTATACTCGGGAGCACTTTCCTGTTTCCCAGGTTCATCACGCGCGGGGGTTCCACGATGCCGCTCTCTCTCGGCTTCACTTCGAAGGTCTTTCAGGTCGACACGATTCAACTGGCGGACCGCAAGGAGCAGATCGTCAAAGGCGGGCGGCACCTCTTCCCCCTCCTTTCGAAGGCGTTCGAGGGCACCAAGCAGATCGGCGTCATCGGCTGGGGCTCGCAGGGGCCGGCCCAGGCCCAGAACCTGCGCGACTCGCTCGACGGCACGGGCATCATCGTGAAAGTCGGCCTGCGGGCCGGCTCGAGCTCGATGGATGAAGCGCGAGCCGCCGGCTTCACCGAGGAGAACGGCACGCTCGGCGAGATGTTCGCGGTCGTCGCCGAGTCCGACCTCGTGATCCTGCTCATCTCCGATGCGGCGCAGGCCGAGGTGTTCCAGCAGGTGTTCGCGAAGCTGCGGCCCGGCTCCACCCTGGGGCTGTCCCACGGCTTCCTCGTCGGCCACATGAAGAACGTCGGTGCCAAGTTCCCCGCGAACATCAACGTCATCGCGGTCTGCCCCAAGGGGATGGGGCCCTCGGTCCGCCGCTTGTACGTCCAGGGTGCCACGGTCAACGGCGCCGGGATCAACAGCAGCTTCGCGGTGCAGCAGGACATCGACGGCCGCGCGACGGACATCGCGCTTGGATGGTCGGTGGCACTCGGCTCTCCGTATACGTTCCAGACCACGCTCGAGTCAGAGTTCAAGTCGGACATCTATGGCGAGCGGGGAATCCTGCTGGGGGCTGTGCACGGCATCATCGAGAGCCTGTACCGGCGGTATATCAACGACGGCATGAGCCACGAGGACGCGTTCCGGCATTCGGCCGAGGCGATCACCGGGCCGATCTCCCGGATCATCTCACGCCAGGGAATGCTCGGCGTGTACGAGGCGATCGGCGCCGACGGGCGCCCGCAGTTCGAGTCGGCCTATGCGGCCGCCTACCCGGCGGCGCACGAGATCCTCTCCGAAATCTACGACGAGGTCTCCAGCGGGAACGAGATTCGCAGCGTGATCCTCGCCGGGGAGCGCCTGAAGAAGCGCCCCATGGGCATCATCGACCGGACGGAGACGTGGCAGACGGGCAAGCGTGTGCGAGCAGCGCGGAAGGAAGACGAGATCCCGCTCGACCCGTTCACCGCAGGTGTGTACATCGCGACGATGATGGCGCAGATCGATGTCCTGATGGCAAACGGCCATCCCCTTTCGGAGGTCGCGAACGAGTCGGTCATCGAAGCGGTGGACTCGCTCAATCCCTACATGCACGCGCGCGGGGTCTCGTACATGGTCGACAACTGCTCGACAACGGCACGGCTGGGGTCGCGCAAGTGGGCGCCGCGGTTCGACTATGTGCTGACGGAACAGGCGTACCCCGCGCTGGACGAGAAGGATCCGCTGGAGGCCGGACTGGTGGATCGGTTCAAGACGCACGATATCCACAAGGTGCTGGCCGAATGCGCGAAGCTGCGGCCGACGGTGGACATCTTCGTCGAGTAGCGGCGAGGGCGGCCGGCTGTACGCAAGAAGAAGGGGGCGCTGAAAGCGCCCCCTTCTGAAATTGGTGCGGATGTTTGGCCTGGACGGCCAGGGTTAGATCGGCAGAATGGCCCGGCGGGCGTGGCGGTCGCCGGCGTAGTTCTCGTAGGGATTGACGCCGATCTCCCTCAGCATCCAGTACGCCTCGACGACGCGTACCTTGCCATCGACCAGCCTGAACCACTGCGCCAGGCGAGGCCGCGAGGGGTCGATCGCCAGTTCCATGAGCGCATCGTGCTCGCCCGCGAGCAGCCTGGTGACGCGCTCGGTACCGAACGAGGGTGCGGGCCGGGAAGCGATGAGGTCGACCAGGGTCTCCACGCCGGTGGCGATGCCGAAGACGCCATCGATGACGGTGGCCTTTTCGTGGGTCTGCTCCTTGATCCCGTCCATGTCGGCGGTGGCGATGGCCGCCAGCAGCTTTTCCATGGTGGACCTGGTGGCGGAGG